>CAZQOQ010000012.1:0-62858 GCA_964595205.1 uncultured Flavobacteriales bacterium
TATGTGCGTGACGTAGGTTCCCGAAGTCGTCTGAGCCGAACCGCCTGGAGGAGTGTAACTCTGTCCATCGCAGATGGAAATGTTTGCAGTTGAAGAAGTATTCGGAATTATAGTCAGGTTTGTTGTGATTGTACTATCGCATCCGGCTGCATTTGAAACATGTGTGACGTATGTTCCGGAAGTTGTTTGAGCCGATCCCCCCGGAGGCGTATAACTTTGTCCATCGCAAATCGAAATGTTTGCAGTCGATGAAGTGTTTGGTATGACAGTGAGGATTGTGGTAATCGTGCTATCACAACCGGCTGCATTAGAAATATGCGTAACATACGTACCCGAAGTTGTTTGCGCTGATCCACCTGGAGGCGTATAGCTTTGTCCATCACAAATTGAAATGTTCGCAGTGGAAGAAGTGTTTGGAATGACGGTGAGGTTTGTGGTGATTGTACTATCACATCCTGCAGCATTTGAAATGTGAGTGATGTATGTTCCTGAAGCCGTTTCTACAGAACCACCCGGTGGAGTGTATGACTGTCCATCACAAATTGAAATGTTTGCAGTTGAAGAAGAGTTTGGAATGACTGTCAAATTTGTTGTGATTGTACTATCACATCCTGCAGCGTTTGAAATGTGTGTTACATACGTTCCGGAGGTTGTTTGCGCCGATCCACCTGGAGGTGTATAGCTTTGACCATCACAAATTGAAATGTTTGCAGTTGATGATGTGTTTGGAATGACTGTCAGGTTCGTTGTAATCGTACTATCGCATCCTGCTACATTTGGGATATGCGTTACATACGTCCCGGAAGTTGTTTGCGCCGATCCACCCGGAGGCGTATAATTTTGTCCATCACAAATCGAAATGTTCGCAGTCGATGAAGTATTTGGAATGACGGTCAGGTTTGTTGTGATTGAACTATCACAACCGGCTGCGTTTGAAATGTGAGTGATATATGTTCCTGAAGATGTTTGAGCCGCACCGCCCGGTGGAGTGTAACTCTGTCCATCACAAATTGAAATGTTCGCAGTCGATGAAGTATTTGGAATAACAGTGAGATTTGTTGTAATCGTGCTATCACATCCGGCTGCATTTGCAATGTGCGTTACGTACGTTCCCGAAGTCGTCTGCGCCGAACCACCTGGTGGTGTGTAAGACTGTCCATCACAAATCGAAATGTTTGCAGTTGATGATGTATTTGGAATGACGGTGAGGTTTGTTGTAATTGTACTATCGCATCCGGCCACATTAGAAATGTGTGTTACATACGTTCCGGAAGTTGTTTGAGCCGATCCACCGGGAGGCATATAACTTTGTCCATCACAAATCGAAATGTTTGCCGTTGATGAAGTGTTTGGTATGACGGTCAGGTTTGTTGTGATTGTACTATCACAACCGGCTGCGTTTGAAATGTGAGTGATATATGTTCCTGAAGTTGTTTGCGCCGATCCACCCGGAGGGGTGTACGACTGCCCATCACAAATTGAAATGTTCGCCGTTGATGAAGTATTTGGAATGACTGTCAAATTCGTTGTAATAGTACTATCGCATCCGGCCGCATTTGAAATGTGGGTTACGAACGTTCCTGAAGTTGTTTGAGCCGAGCCACCTGGTGGTGTGTACGACTGTCCATCACAAATCGAAATGTTCGCAGTGGAAGAAGTATTTGGAATGACGGTTAGGTTTGTTGTAATTGTACTATCGCATCCTGCTGCATTTGGGATATGCGTTACGTACGTTCCCGAAGTCGTCTGCGCCGAACCACCTGGTGGTGTGTAAGACTGTCCATCACAAATTGAAATGTTCGCAGTTGATGAAGTGTTTGGTATGACGGTCAGGCTTGTTGTAATCGTGCTATCACATCCGGCTGCATTTGCAATGTGCGTGACATACGTTCCCGAAGATGTTTGAGCCGCACCGCCCGGTGGAGTGTAACTCTGTCCATCACAAATCGAAATGTTTGCAGTTGAAGAAGTATTTGGAATGACGGTGAGGTTTGTAGTGATTGTACTATCGCATCCGGCTGCATTAGAAATATGCGTAACATACGTGCCCGAAGTTGTCTGTGCCGAACCACCCGGTGGCGTATAGGACTGTCCATCACAAATTGAAATGTTTGCAGTTGAAGAAGTGTTTGGAATGACGGTTAGGTTTGTTGTAATTGTACTATCGCATCCGGCTGCATTTGAAATGTGGGTTACATACGTTCCTGATGCTGTTTGAGCTGAACCACCCGGAGGCGTGTACGACTGCCCATCACAAATCGAAATATTCGCAGTTGAAGAAGTGTTTGGAATAACAGTGAGATTTGTAGTGATTGTACTATCGCATCCGGCTGCGTTTGAAATGTGCGTTACATACGTTCCCGAAGTTGTTTGCGCTGATCCACCCGGAGGCGTATAATTTTGTCCATCACAAATCGAAATGTTTGCAGTTGATGAAGTATTTGGAATGACGGTCAGGTTTGTTGTGATTGAACTATCACATCCTGCCGCATTTGGAATATTAGTAAAGTACGTTCCCGAAGTTGTTTGAGCAGTTCCACCTGGTAGTGTATAACTTTGTCCGCCACATATTGAAACATTTGCCACTGAAGAAGTATTTGATAAAACCGTCAGGTTGGTGGTTATTGCACTGTCACATCCCGCCACACTATTGGTGTGCGCAACATAGGTTCCCGTTGTTGTTTGTATAAGCCCATCCACAAGTGTATAAATTTGTCCTTCACAAATAGTTATATTTTCTGTAAAAGACATATTTGGGTTTACTGTCAGGTTTGTTGTAATGGCACTATCACAACCCGCCGCATTTGGAATATGCGTTACATAAGTTCCGGAAGTTGTTTGAGCCGATCCACCAGGTGGAGTATAACTTTGTCCATCACAAATTGAAATGTTTGCAGTGCTGGAAGTACTCTCCATAAAGAATAATCCAACAGAATCTGTAAATACATCCGGATAACAATACGTGCTGATTTTGAGACAGTAAAAAGAAGAAGAATCGCTGATTGATGCGGGATTGAGCGTCAATGTCGGCGTGTTTGCTCCACTGATATTTTCGCCGTCAATCAATGGAATTCCATTTTTCATCCACTGGTAGTTCATCAGATAACCAGTTATAACGGCATTGAATATAACCAATGAATCATCACAGACAGAAACACTAGCCGGTTGTGAAGATACTACCGGAACATTACTCGCAAAAAGATTTGCAGTTGTTGAAATACCACCGCCTAAGGCCGGGTTTTGTACATCGATGATATCTGTTCCATCTGTTGATACATCCGCTGCGTTTATTGTAGCCTGTAACTGCGTATTGTTAATGTATGTTGTTGATCGGTTAGAGTTATTTAACCTTACTACAGAAAATGCATTGAAATTTGAACCATTCACAGTTAATGTAAATGATGATCCGCCTGAATTTACGCATTCAGGCGAGATGTTAGTAAGCCCGGGTACCAGGTTATTTACCAGGAATGAATTACTCACTCCTGTTTCTGAACCCGATGTTTTCGTTGCCGTCAGAGTAAAAGTTCCCTGGTTTGAAATATTTATCGAATGAGAACTTAAAATACCGGCAACAAATGAAGCTGTCGCTCCTCCTCCGGAATAAAGCATACCGGATGATGTAATGTTTGCGGTTCCTGTAAAAACATTCGGCCCGCTGCTATTTGTATTGTTGTTTGCATCTCTTGCAGTTATCTTTATTGAAAAGGGCGTCCCGGCAACCTGCGTTCCAATACTTCCTCCTGCAGAACTTTCCACCAGGAAATTATTTAGTATTCCCGGGTTAACAGTAAAAGAATTACTAACTCCTGTTTCGACTCCTGCCGTGCGTTTCGCGGTAATCGTAAAGCTACCCGTGTTTGAAATCGAGACGGTTCTTGATGCCAAAACTCCTGCAGTGAATGCTCCGGTTGTTCCGCCACCAGTTGTCAGCGAGCCTGTAGATGTAACATCAACCGTTCCGGTAAAAATATTCGGGCCTGTATTACAAATATTGTTTTGTGCATCTCTCGCAGAGATTTTAATATTAAACGATGTTCCTGCAATCTGTGACCCGATGTTTCCTCCTGCTGCATCTTCAACCAAGAAATTGCTTCTGGTTCCGGGATTGACAGTTAAACTGGAACTTGCCATCCCGGGGACAGTGCCATCGGTAACTGTAATGGTAGTCGTCTCTGCTTTCTTAAGAGTCGTAGTTAATATCGTTGTGGATGCACCACTTGTGAAACTGACTCCTGTCGTGTAAGTGGGCGCTGTTAGTGCCGTACCTGGTCCACTGTAAGTAAGTGTTTTTGCTCCTGTATAGGTTGTAATTTTATTATAAAACTGATCACAGGCAGTAATTCTGGTTATGGTGAAACTTGTTCCTGCAACCTGGCTGGTTGCTGTTCCCGTTATCCCACTTCCAGCAAGTGTAGTTGCATCAGTTAATGTCAATCCCGGAAGCGTAATTACAAGTCGGTAAACAGCACCCAGGGTCTGGGAGAGGTTTCCAAGATTTGCGCCTGTGGCACAACCTGAAATCGTAGCGGTTCCTCCTCTGGTAAGTGTAGTTGAACCTGGAACATTAGCCCCGTCATTGGCTCTGATTTGTATTCCTGCAATCGTTAAAACATCTGTTTTAGTAATTCCACCTACTGAAATTTGTATGGTTATTACCGATGCAGTTTTAGATAATACTGTTGCTGCGCTGATATCTCTTCCAAACGTATAGGTTGAGGTTATAGTTGCTGCTGTGTTAAATGTCCATCCTGCTGGTGCGTTCACCGTTATTGTTACATTAGTGCCGATCGAAAAATCTGTAATCACCCCTTCAGTCAGCCTGATATTACCCAACGTTGTCCATGCAGGCACAGCTGCATTTCCAGCTTTATCAGCTGATATAGCCCCGCCGGTGGCTTTAGTAATTGTAACAGCAGAATATGAAGTTTCACTCATGAGGGAAAATACAGTGATAGTAATAATTAAGACTATTTGAATTCTCTGATGAATGAAACTGTATAACATAAACTTTAAATTCTGACTTGTATTTTACTATGTGCGCAATGATTGGATTTGTTTTAATTATTTTGAAATAAATCAGTCCGGTAATTTTTATTTTCTTAATATTAATTTCCCATTGATGACGTCATTCCCGCTAACAATCTTATAGATATAAATTCCTTCCGGAAGATTTTCCGCATTATACTCCAGGCTGTATTTCTTATTCGGATCAATCATTTCATTCAGAAGCGTCGAAATACGTTGTCCTGCAGCGTTATAAATTTCCACCACTGTATTACTTGCTTTCTCTGTGCGTTCCAATTCTATTGTCACGATTGAAGAAAACGGATTCGGAAACGCTTTGTAAACCAATTCAGGATCTTTTTGATCCGGATATTTAACTTCCTCATTGTACTTTGTTTGAGGATAAGATATCAGAACCGGGGCAGGAGGTGAGCAAGGTGTACGACTCGCACTATTAGAATAATTACCTGTAAAATTTGGAGAACCCATACTACGCGCACCTGCAATGCAGTTAACTGTATAGTTCTCCGGTGAACCTGCAAGGTCAGCATTCACAAATGGTGACGCTGAATTATCATCCACCGGTTTAATATCAGCTAAATCCAGGCTTGGTGCAAAAGCTGAATAGCATGCAGCCGACCATTTCCAGGTTAATGAAGTGAAACCTGGTTCTGAAGAAGTCCAGATTCCTTTCCAGGTTACCGGATTAAGATTTGGTGTGATGGAAAGTGGAACGAGATGTGCATATCCGGAAATGAAGTATTGCCCTGTCAGATTCGGAGGCGCCGTTGTAATCCACTCTGTCCCGTCAAAAGTGGTTGAAGCCTGTGATACAGCATTCGTGATTACCAGTTTGGCATTCGGAGGTGTAAGCGTAAACTTTGAACTTAGTATGCTCTGGTTTGTAAATGAAAGTGTCACCGGATAGGTTCCGCCATAATTAAAACTGACTACCGCACTGAACCAGATATAAGTTCCCGGCGAAATTGCTACACTATTGAAATTTGAATTAATATTCGAGTAGTCTGAGGTTAATTTACTGATCGTAACTGTCGATGCCGATGTGGCGGTGCAACCGTTTACATCGGTGACTGTTACCACATACGTGCCGGCATTCAAATCCGTAATACTCTGTGTGGTTGCACCATTATTCCACGAATATGTATATGGTGATGTTGTTCCGTTTACATTTACAGTTGTATTTCCCTGATATCCATTTGAACATACGCCTTTATTAGCTTTTGATGAAAGAATAAACGGTGACTTAACGGTAAGACTTGCTGAAGCAGTACATCCCGAAGTATTAGTTACAACGACTGAATAAGTACCTCCTGTTGTCACGCTTCTGCATTGAGCACGCAATCCGTTGTTCCATGTATATGTCGTGAGGCCAGGTGATGCGCACAGACTTGTAGAAGCGCCCGGGCAAATAAAATCGTTTCCGGTAATCGTCACAGCCGGTGTTGTTCCGCCGGTAAGTGTCTTGCTCGCTGAGCTCGTGCACCCGTTTGAATTTGTTGCCACAACAGTATATGTTCCCGGTGTGCCAATGTTGCTGCATCGTGTTGCATCTCCATTGCTCCATAAATATGATGTAAGTCCGTTAGTCGCACACAGTGATGTAAATTCATTCGGACATGTGCCGTTTTTGCCGGTAATTGTAACCGGTGTGGAAGCTGCTTTGGACACAGTAGCCTGCGCTGATGCTGTACATCCATGTCCGTCAACAATGTTTACCACATAGATTCCCTGGGCTAGACCAGTCGCCTGAGGTGTTGTCTGAACAGGAGTTGTGTTCCAGGAGAATGTATATGGTGCAGAACCCCCTGATGCCGTAATACTCGCTGTACCTGTATTCGAATCACATCGTGTTGCAGTGGATGATGTAATTCCTGTCAGGCGAGATGGTGAGGGACCAATTAATGCTGAGGTATTTGCGGTACATCCTCTCGAGTCTGTAACGATGTACGTATAAATTCCTGAAGCAAGGTTTGTGGTGGGAGTATTGTTGTAAACATAAGGGGCTGTTCCTCCGGTAGCACTCAGGGTCACGCTGCCCCTTCCGAGGTAACAAACGATCTGGTTTGCCGTGGCTGTCAGGATCAGTTGTGCCGGTTCGGGATTAATAACTGCCGTTGCGCTGTCAGTACAACCGTTTGCATCCGTTACAGTATATAGATAAGTTCCCGCTACAAGATTTGTCGTCGGTGTTCCATTATAAGTGTATGCGGGTACTCCTCCTGTTGTGTTTAATGTAACGGAACCTCTCTGGCCAAAGCAGCCGATCTGAACGGATGTTGCTGAGAGATTTAATGCCGGAGGTGCAGCAGAAATTATTGCCGAGGCACCATCCATACATCCTTTTGAATCTGTTACCGTGTAATTGTAAGTACCCGGACTGAGATTCGTGGTGGATGCACCTCCGTAAGTATATGAAGGAGTTCCACCAACAGCACTCAGATTTACGCTGCCGGTGCTGCCTGTACACTGGATCTGGACCGGCGTGGCTGTCAATACCGGTATTGGATTGACGATAATGTGAAGTATGGCAAGACTGTCGCATCCGGGAACGCTTATGCTTGAATATGTGCTTACATAATCTGTATCAACTGTTGGATAAACAACGGACAGATCAGGTAACACAACCGAATCGCCCAGGCAGATTTCCATATTTTGTGTCGTGCTTACATTATTTACAACGGTGAGATTCGTTGTTATGGCGCTATCACATCCTGCAGCATTTGAAATATGCGTGATGTAAGTTCCGGAAGTTGTCTCCGCAGATCCCCCAGGCGGAGTGTAGCTGTATCCATTGCAGATGGTAACGTTTGCTGTACTCGAAGAATTCGGGTTAACGGTAAGGTTGGTTGTGATTGTACTATCGCAACCAGCTGCATTCGATATGTGAGTAATGTAGGTTCCGGAAGTGGTTTCGGCGCTGCCTCCGGGTGGAGTGTAACTCTGGCCGACGCAAATGGAAACATCTGCAGTACTCGATGTGTTTGGGATCACTGTCAGATTAGTGGTTATCACGCTGTCGCAGCCTGTGGCATTTGCTATTGTACTGATATAAGTTCCTGAAGTGGTTTGTGCTGTCCCTCCCGGCGGTGTATAACTCTGTCCGTCGCAAATTGAGATATTTGCAGTACTCGAAGAGTTTAGTAAAACATCAAGGCTGACTGTATCTGAATAAATATCCGGATAACAGTACGAACTTACTCTTACATAATATGAGTTGGAAACATCTGAAATGCCTACCGGGTTAATTGTGAGTGTTGAAGTGTTTGCACCGCTTATGTTCCCCCCGTTAGTGAGTGCAATTCCGTTTTTCATCCATGTATACGACAATGCCTGACCAGTAACTGAAACCGAAAAGGAAGCAGGCTGCCCTTCACAAAGAGATTGCGGAAGGGGTTGCGTGTTGATCACAGGTGTGAGGCCTACGACGAGGTTTGCAGTAGAGGAGGTGCCTCCTCCCGGTGCCGGATTCTGGACATCCACAAGTTTGATTCCTGCAGAAGAAATATCAGCAGCTAAGATTGATGCCTGCAATTGGGAACTATTTATAAACGTTGTAATTCTGTTTGCGCCATTCACCCTGACAACACTTGAAGAAATGAAATTCGATCCGTTTACGGTAAGAGTAAAGGCAATTCCTCCTGTTGTTTTGCAGTCAGGTGTAATATCCGACATGGATGGCAACGGGTTATTTACAGAGAAGGAATTACTGGTTCCTGTCTGAACTCCGCTAGTCCTCGTAGCTGTAATAGTAAAATTCCCTCCATTGGAAATAGTAACACCATGAGACGACAGAACTCCTGCTGTAAACGTTGCCGTTGTCCCGCTTCCGGAAGACAATGTTCCGGTTGATGTAATGTCCACCGTGCCGGTAAAATTATTTGCACCACTACCGCATGTATTATTGTAGATATCCCTTGCAGTAACCTTTATATTAAACGGGTTACCGATCGTCTGTGAGCCTATATTTCCTCCTGATTGGCCTTCCACCAGAAAATTATTCAGGGCGGCAGGATTAATCGTAAAGGAATTGCTGGTTCCGCTTTGGACCCCGCCGCTCGTCCTTGTAGCAGTTATGGTTATATTGCCGGCAGTGGTAACTGTAACTGTTCGGGATGCAAGAAAACCTGCAACGAAAGCCGGAGTTGTTCCTCCACCTGATGAAAGCGTTCCGTTTGATGTTATGTTTACCGTTCCGGTATATATACTCGGTCCGCTGCTGCATGTATTATTCTGTGCGTCACGGGCGGTGACCTGAATTGTAAAGGATGTTCCAGCTTCATTCGACGGGATGTTTCCGCCCCCTGTTGACTCAACAAGGAAATTATTAAGTACACCCGGATTTACAAGGAGATTGGAACTTGTAAGACCGGTATTAACTCCATCCGTTACTGTTATTGTTGTTGTTTCCGCTTTTTTCAGATTCGTAACCAAAGTTGTTGAGGATCTTCCGCTCGCAAAAGTGACGGCCGTGGTAAAAGTCGGTGCTGTTAATCCATTTGAGGGTCCGGTATATGTTATTGTTTTAGCACCGCTATAAGAAGTTACTCTATTATAAAAACGATCGATGGCAGTGATCCTGGTAATATTGAAATTGGTACCTGCAGTCTGGTTTGTGACTGTTCCTGTAAATCCGCTGCCTGCAAGTGTTGTCGCATCCGTCAACGTTTGTCCCGGTAACGTTACTGCAAGCCTGTAAATGGCTCCCGGGCTTTGCGAAAGTGTGCCGAGATTGGCGCCGGTAGCACAACCTGTTATAGCAGCGGTACCGCTTTTTGTGATATTTCCGGCTCCCGTTACGTTTGCTCCGTCATTGGCCATTACCTGTACACCGGAAACTGTCAGAACATCGGTAAACGACGTTGATCCGATATTCAACTCAACCGTGATGGCTGTGGTCGTGAATGTCAGAATCGTTGCGCTGGTGATATCCCTTGCCGCTGTAAATGTTACGGTAACCGGAGCCGCTGTGTTGAATGACCAGCCTGTGGGTGCATTTAGTATATAAGTTACATTCGAACCAACGGCAAAATCTGTAAATGCTCCTTCTGTGAGTCTTATATTTCCAACAGTCGTGTACACAGGCGATGGTGCATTTGCGGCTTTGTCGGCCGATATCGATGTTCCGCCGGTAGCCTTTAATATTGTTACCGTTGCGAATAGTGAATTCGAGAGGCACAACACGAAAAAGATTAAAACGAAAATCATTTTATTCTTACTTCCCGGAAATTGTTTAAATGTTTTCATATGGTTATTAATTATCAATTGGAATCAGGAGAAATGCCGTCTCCTGATAAAAATTGAATTTTTGAATGTGTTTTTATATTTATATTCTGCTTTATTACTAATTGAAATAGTAAAAGGTCAGTGCATTTATGATTTATTATTACATTTTTGCCTTCTTTACACGTAAAAGGCTTATGAATAATGAGTGAAATATTACAGTTTGAAAAAATCAGTGAAAAAAGTTGAATGGAATTGCTGATAGTCAAAAGAGTATTTAAGTAAATTGCTTTGAGGAAACTTGCTATGAAAAATGTAATCTTAACCGGTGCTAACGGAATGATAGGCGGACTGATCCTGAGAAGATGTCTTGAAAGAAATGACGTGTCAAAAATTACCGCCATCCTGAGACATCCTACCGGTTTGAAACATCCTAAACTGGTAGAAGTCATACACCAGGACTTTATGAATTTCTCTTCCGTTAATCAGTACTTTTCAAACCAGCAGATTTGTTTTTACTGCATCGGTGTATATACAGGGAAAGTTCCACGGGATGAATTCCGGAAAATCACCATCGATTATACACTCGCTTTTGCCGAAGAATTAAAAAAGTATAGTGATGGCATTTCGTTTTGTTTCCTGAGCGGACAGGGGGCTGACTCAAAAGAAAAGAGCAGGATCATGTTTGCCCTCGACAAAGGGAAAGCAGAAAATGGTATACTCAGGATGAATTTTCGCCGGACACACATTTTCAGACCAGGATATATTTACCCTGTAACGCCCCGGAAGGAACCCAATTTTATCTATAAGTTAATGCGTATTTTATATAAGATCTTTTCTCCGCTTTTTCCCAACATGGGAGTCACTTCCGAAAAACTTGCTGATACCATGGTAGAAGTTGCTTTCGCCGGTCGTGAAAAAATTATTTACGAAAATTCAGAAATAAGAAAATATAAAAATTAAGAAAGTGATTCAAAATGTTTCCAGACCACATCGTTTGGAACCGGCGCAATCAGGCTTACATCATCCTTTCTTACCGGGTGAATAAAATTGATCTTCCTTGCATGTAAGTGAATGGAGCCATCACTGTTGCTTCTTGGAAAACCATATTTCAGATCGCCTTTTATAGGACAACCGATGGCTGCAAGCTGCACCCTGATTTGATGATGCCTTCCGGTTTCAGGAGAAACCTCGAGCAGGTAATAATTGTCCGACTTGCCGATCACTTTATAATCCAGCCACGACCGCAGTGAACCGGCTACCTCGTGATCATAGGATTTGCTCTTATTTTTTGCTTCGTCTTTTTTCAGGTAGTGGATAAGAGTACCCGATTCTTCAGGCGGACTATTTTTCACGACGGCCCAGTAGGTCTTTTTGATTTTCTTCTCTCGAAACAATTCGTTCATCCTGACGAGGGCTTTGCTGGTCTTTGCAAAGATGACGATGCCGCTTACGGGGCGATCGATCCTGTGAACAACACCGATGAATGCCGCACCCGGCTTGTGAAGTTTTTCTTTAAGATATTCCTTAATGACCTCACTCATTGGCATGTCGCCTGTCTTATCACCCTGAACAATTTCCCCTGCAGTTTTATTGAGGGCGATGAGATGATTGTCTTCGAAAAGTATCTTATCCATTTGCAGTTTCATACGTATCCGCCTTTCAAAAGATTAACATTTATACATTCTTTTGCATGAAACTGTAAGAAAAGATCTTAATTAGCAAATTGGCTAATTATTAATACTGTTCTTTTTCGTTGGGGAAATCCCGGCTTTTTACATCTGAAATGTAATTTTCTGCAGCCTTTTTAATGTCATCATAAAGATTCAGGTAGCGTCGTAAAAAACGAGGATTAAACTCATGCGTAATTCCAAGCATGTCGTGGAGAACGAGTACCTGTCCGTCGACGTTACCACCGGCGCCGATACCAATAACAGGTATTTTTATTTCCCCTGCAACCTGTTCTGCAAGATGGGCCGGAATTTTTTCGAGAACGATAGCAAAGCATCCGCTCTCTGCGAGTATGTGAGAATCCTCGATCAGCCGTTTTGCCTCGGCATCTTCCTTTGCACGTACCACATAAGTGCCGAATTTATAGATTGACTGCGGTGTGAGACCAAGGTGTCCCATCACCGGTACGCCGGCAGATAATATCCTTTCAATGGAATCTTTAACCTCGCGCCCGCCCTCCATCTTCACGGCATGTGCTCCGGATTCTTTCATGATGCGGATTGAAGAATTCAGTGCTTCTTTCGAATTGCCCTGGTAAGAACCAAAGGGGAGATCCACTACGACTAATGCACGCTTTACGGCCCTCACAACCGAACTCGCATGGTAAATCATCTGGTCGAGTGTAATGGGCAGGGTCGTATCATGTCCGGCCATGACGTTGGATGCTGAATCACCCACCAGTAATACGTCTATACCCGCATCGTCGAGTATTCTCGCCAGAGAAAAATCGTAAGCGGTGAGCATGCTGATTTTTTCACCACGCTTCTTCATTTCCTGGAGTGTGTGGGTGGTGACTTTTTTATCTTCTACCCGGCCGGCGGTTGACATATTCTAAAATGGCTTTATATGTAATGAATTTGTTAAAGTGATCCATCAAAACTACAAATTAGTTTATATCATGGTTAAAAAAATTAGATTTGCAGCCATGAAAAGAGCGCTTTCTGTAATTTTTGTTTTTGTTGTGCTTATTTATGGTTGTTCGACTGATTTTGACGTGATTGCACCATACAAGGAAATCATGGTTGTGGATGGTTTGCTTAATGCCATCGACTCGGTACAGAATGTAAAAGTGAGCAAAGCATTCCTCGGCGAAGGCAATGCCTATGTTATGGCACAGCAGAAAGATTCGATCAACTACGCAGACGTTCTGGATGTTAAAATGGAACGCATCGTTAACCGGCAGGTGATGGAATCATTCACGCTGACCAGGAATGAAATGAATGATAAAGATTCAGGAACGTTTGCCTATCCTTTCTATGTGCTTTATTCGACCAATCATCCGATTTTACAGGATGGCAGTGAATATAAAATAACCGTAACGAACCGCGAGACGGGAGTAACAGCCACTTCACAGACGAAGATCGTAGGCGACATGCACATTACTTCGCCGTTGCCCAGGCCTTCGCCGCTCGGCGACAGTATCGACCTCGCCACAGCAGGATCAGCCCCGGCTTATGTTATTTTTAATCCAGGTGTAAACTCACTGGTCTTTGATCTGATCATTCGTTTTCATTACCGGGAAATTGATCCTTCTGGTAATTCCACTCAGCATTATATCGACTGGAATTTTGCGGATAAAAGCAGTACCCAGACGCCAGCGGAAGTTTTATTTAAATTCTACAAATACGATCTCTTCGATAATATTGGTATCAACATACCCGACAAACCCGGTTATACCCGGAGAACCGATTCATTGAGTCCTGCCACCTTGAGACCCTTCGAATACATATTGATCGAAGGAACAGAGGATTTGCAGACCTATTACCAGCTTCAGCAACCATCAAGCGGTGTTGTTGAAGAGCCTCCTACATTTACTACAGTGGCAAACGGACTCGGCCTCTTTACAAGCCGGATTGTTCATTCGATTTATTACTTTCCTAACTCAGTTACAGAGGCTGCTTTTGATACTGCTGCCGCAACGAAGGACAAGAATTTCCAGTTCGATTAATGTCTTTTTGGCATTGATTTTTTCGACATTTCCGGGATATTTAATAAACTGACATTTTTACTTGCTGTCCTGTAATGGCACCATGATTGACTCCCGCCAGCGACCACAAATCATTAAAAAAAACAAATAAATAAATAAAAATATGAGAAAAGTTATTGGCATAGACCTCGGAACAACAAACAGTTGCGTTTCGGTGATGGAAGGAAACGAACCCGTTGTAATCCCTAATAGTGAAGGCCGTCGCACGACACCTTCAATTGTTGCCTTCCTCGATAACGGTGAGCGTAAAGTTGGTGATCCGGCAAAGAGACAGGCAATCACGAATCCAAAGAATACAATATTTTCCATCAAGCGTTTCATGGGAGAGACCTTTGAAAATACGTTGAAAGAAAGAGAGAGAGTCCCTTACGAAGTTGTAAAAGGAGATAACAATACTCCGAGGGTTAAGATCGCCGACCGCATGTATACACCACAGGAAATTTCAGCCCTCGTTTTACAGAAAATGAAAAAGACAGCCGAAGATTATTTAGGCTACGAGGTTTCTGAAGCCGTGATTACTGTGCCGGCTTATTTCAACGACAGTCAGCGCCAGGCTACAAAAGAAGCAGGTGAAATAGCAGGTCTTAAAGTGCTGAGAATCATCAATGAACCAACTGCCGCTTCATTGGCTTATGGACTTGATAAAAAGGGTAAAGATGAGAAAATTGCCGTCTTCGACTTAGGTGGAGGAACGTTTGACATATCAATTCTTGAGCTCGGTGATGGTGTTTTTGAAGTAAAATCTACCAATGGTGATACGCACCTTGGAGGTGATGATTTCGATCAGAAGATCATCGACTGGCTGGCAGATGAGTTTAAAAAAGATGAAGGCATCGATCTTCGTCGTGATCCTATGGCGCTTCAGCGATTAAAGGAAGCTGCCGAGAAAGCGAAGATTGAATTGTCAAGTTCAACCCAAACAGAGATCAACCTCCCGTACATAATGCCTGTGGATGGAATTCCAAAGCACCTTGTAAAGACACTAACCCGCGCAAAATTTGAACAATTGTGCGATGATTTGATTCAGCGTACGCTTGCTCCTTGTAAAAAAGCGTTGGCCGATTCAGGACTTAATTCAAGCCAGATTGATGAGGTAATTTTAGTGGGTGGGTCTACACGTATTCCTGCCATTCAGCAACTGGTAGAGAAATTTTTCGGAAAGACTCCTCACAAGGGAGTGAATCCTGACGAAGTTGTTGCAATCGGTGCGGCAATCCAGGGTGCTGTTTTAACCGGAGAAGTGAAAGATGTATTGTTACTCGACGTTACTCCTTTGTCTCTTGGTATTGAAACGATGGGTGGTGTTATGACTAAGCTCATTGAAGCGAATACAACAATTCCTACAAAGAAAAGCGAAGTGTTTTCAACTGCATCCGATAACCAGCCTTCCGTTGAGATTCACATCTTACAGGGAGAGCGTCCGATGGCAAAGGATAACAGGACAATCGGTCGTTTCCACCTCGATGGAATTCCGCCTGCACCAAGAGGAATACCACAGATCGAAGTAACATTCGACATAGATGCAAACGGAATCCTCCACGTAACTGCCAAGGATAAAGCGACAGGTAAGTCACAAAACATCCGCATCGAAGCTTCTTCCGGTTTGAGCGACGAGGAAATCAAAAAGATGAAAGCGGAAGCAGAGGCGAATGCAGAAACAGACCGCAAAGCCAAAGAAGAAGTAGAAAAGGTGAACCAGGCAGATTCACTGATCTTCCAGACAGAAAAACAACTGAAGGAGTTTGGTGATAAATTATCAGCAGATAAAAAGGAAGCCATACAAAAGGCACTGAGTAACCTGAAAGATGCACATAAGGATAAAAATGTAACAGCAATTGATTCTTCCATGGCAGCATTGAATACAGCCTGGCAGGCGGCATCTGAGGAGATGTATAAAGCAACTCAGAATGCCCAGCAGGGCGGGCCTCAGGGTCAACCTTCCGCAGATGAAGGTCAGCAGAAAGGTGATTCGGAAGTTACCGATGTTGATTTTGAAGAAGTGAAGGAAGATAAAAAATAACAGACTTTCAGAAGGGTAAAAAAAGAGAGGCGAATCCGCCTCTCTTTTATTTTTATAGTTTTCCAATCTACAATTTTACAAAGCGGCTGACTCCGTATTTCTCATTGTCGGAGAATTTAATAATATAAACACCTGACGGAAGTTCATTGATATCTATTTCAAACCAGTAAGAATTTACAGCCTGTTTTGGAAGAGCAAATGACTTTCCTGAAACGTCAAGAATGGAGAAATCATTTGCTTTTCCATTGTCACTGGACAAATGAACAAAAATCCTGTCTTTCGATGGATTTGGTAACACTACCATTTCAACCCGGTTAGGAATATTTTGAACAGATGTTATCTCGGAAGCATAACAACCTCCATAAATGTTTGTGATAGTTCGTTCGGCATCCTGATTAACAATATCAGTAATCGCACTTATGCAGATCAATGTATCTGTAGTTGCACTGAAATAAATTCGAACGAGAGCCTGAGGTGTATTGGATCTGTCGATGGATGAATCTTCCATTGAAATAGCGAAAACTTCATTCGTGGTTGAATTGTAGCGGACATCAACCGGAAAATCTACCGGATTAGCGAGACTTACAACGCTGCTGATGGTGGCGCCGGAAATTGAAAACTGATAGGCTTTTACATTGGCAGTAGGATTTAAAATTTCAACGTCGATATAATTATCAACGAAGTCGACGCTCGAAATTGAAAGCCCGACGATTTCATTGGGGTTTAATATATTCCTGGGGAAATTACAATGATTGTGAGCGCTGCCACCCGGATGCAATGGATTTCCGCGACGGCACCAGTTTACAAGGGCAGCATCGTAAACACTCAGTTTGCCGTCACGATTCAGGTCATTGCAATTTGTAGCCGGCATCGTTGACTGGATTAGATCCATGTATGTATAAACATCCTTATTGTCGAGCACTGCGTCAGGAAACATGTCACCATAGACCAACGGTCCATTGCAAACACCATTACAATCCAGTTCGGAATTTCCTCCGGGTATTCCCATACAATCCACATATGGAATGCAATTCGGAAGAATCGAATATGTCGGCGGCCCGCTCGTGTTATGGGTAATATGCATGCAAACCTGTAAAGCATTATTTATATAATTCGTCTCGTAATTTCCCAGAGCATCAGGAAGATGCTTTGAATTTATTATCACCGCTAAGCGGTAATCACCTGTAGGAACATCGGTAATATCGATCCACTGGCATTGTGTTCCTGCGCCATATGCATCATAGCAACCGGCGGTAATACCCATGTTGCTGCAGGTATACTGGCCGAATCCGCAGAGATCTATTACACAATAACCATTTTTATGTCCGGCAGGAACCATGTTCCCGGCACTGTCATACAGACGGTAATCACCATAACCTTCGTAATGAGCATGTCCATGGCAGTTATTTGTATTGAACATATTCGGTTGCGTAGAATTATTTCCAATGTAAAAATCCAGCGTCCCGATGTTGTTGATCCTGGAAGTAAACGTAACTACATAGCGGGTTCCGTATCCGGTTACACAACCTTCATCAACATCACAGGTATTTGCGGTGTGACTTTGAATAGCTAAGCTCTGAAGAAATCTCAAAGAATCAAGTTGCAGATCCGGTCCGGCACAATTCGGATCTGGAAAATATAAGCAACTGCCATCGTCGGCCGAAGCCAGTGGATTATAATTACAGGCACTGATGTCGGTACAACCCAAGATTGGCCCGAGGTAGGAAAAATCGAAATCAACGGAGCCCACGCAAGAATCCTGGTTGTCGCCGATACGGACCAGATAATGCGTGCCAGCCATAAGGACAACATTCAAATCAGCCTGTGTTCCGCAAACATTATCATCGTTATAAGCATGACTACCCTGAACACCTTCCTGGTAAGGAATCGGAGGGCAATAAGTATAAACCCAAATTTTAGTATTGCAGGTATTCAATCCACAGGTGGTGATCAGATAATTTCCTGAAATAGCCGGAGTGTATTCATACCAGGTGTTGTCGAAAGCAGCGGTATGCGTTCCGGTTGTGAGTGGAAGAGGGGTGTCGCAAAAATTACCCGGAGGACAGTTAAACGTTGTCTGGGCAGAAGTACCAAAATTAGTTCCGTTTGCAATAAGGTTACCATCTAAATACAGCCAGTATCCACCCGGGGAAACGATTCCGTCACCGAATGAATCATGAATTGTAAAGATCTTACAGGAAGAGGAAGGAACACATAAGGTATCGCTCTGAGATGTATCACCCGAGGCAAAAACGTTACCCTGATCATCTTTAATTTCCCAGGATACTTCATATGCCCAGTTATCAGGAACGATATTTATTATTACCTGAGAAAAACCCACCGGACAGGCAGCATAATTTTTAACAGACAGTAAAATAAAAAATACGAGAGGTAAATATTTTTTCATTTATAGCTTTTTGGGAAAAATAAAGGTATAAAGAAATCTGAGACCCGATGCATTTTTTTGCTTTTTTTAGAGAAAAAGGTTGAATTTTCTTATGAATTCGCCAAGGTTGAACTTTCGAAGTACCAATGGCAGAAGTTAAGGCATACCATGAGAAGATGTGTGAAATCTGCCCTTAAATATTACACTTTGCCTACTATAAAAAACTACAATGATGCGGTTGTTTTCTGCCTCGATGGAGTTCAACTTTGATCCATGAAAATGGCTGGAATTGTTTCTTTGATTTTACTATCGTGCCTTCAAAGGGCAAATGCATGGGGCTTCTGGGGTCACCAGGTAATAAACAGGATGGCGTGTTTCACATTGCCGCCATCACTTTTTACATTTTATAAAATTCATGTTGACTACCTCACCGTGCATGCGGTGGATCCAGACAAGCGAAGATATTCGGATCCGGGAGAAGCGCCGAGGCATTTCATCGATATCGATCATTATGGTGAACATCCATTTGATTCCGTTCCTAAAAAATGGAAGGATGCGGTGGAAAAATTTACTGAGGATTCACTCAATAAGTATGGCATCGTTCCATGGCATATCAATACGATGTATTACCGCCTGGTAAAGGCTTTTCGTGAAAAAGACATTTCGCGGATTCTTTATTATTCGGCAAACATCGGACATTATATTGCCGATTCTCATGTGCCTTTGCATTGTACTGAAAATTACAACGGACAAAAGACAAACCAGGTGGGGATTCATGGTTTTTGGGAATCGAGGCTGCCGGAATTATTCGGTGATGACTATGATTATTTTGTCGGCCGTGCTTCTTATGTGGAGAATGTGCAGAATTACTGTTGGGAAAATATCAGGCAGAGTTATGCTGCGCTGGATTCGGTTTTATCGTTCGAGAAGAGACTGAATGATGCATACGATACGGATAAAAAATACGCTTTCGAAGTCAGGGGTAACCAACTGATCAGAGTTTACAGCAGGGAGTATGCTGAGAATTATCACAGGGATCTGGACGGCCAGGTTGAGAGGCGAATGCAGGCAGCCATCGTTGCTGTGGGTTCTGTATGGTATACCGCGTGGGCCGATGCAGGCATGCCCGATTTGCCGTCGATTGAAAATCCTGTCATCGATTCGGGGATTCCGGAGGAGGAAGTTAGGAACGTGGGGGATACGTTGAAGGTATTGAATGGGAAGAGGGAGTGTGACTGATGTTGTAGAAAAATTTTAACACGGAGACCACACAGAAACACGGAGATTACATGGAGAATAAATAATAAATATTATGGAGAGAACAATTACACAGAAATATATTAATGGAATTTCTTACGAAATTATTGGTTGTGCAATTGAAGTACACAAGCATATGGGTCCGGGACTTCTGGAATCTGTTTATGAACCTTGTTTTATTGATGAGTTAAAAAATGAAGGCATGAATGTTAAATCTCAATTAGATGTTCCAATTAAATATAAAGGCAAAGATTTAGGTGGTTATTTAAAATTGGACTTGTTGATTGAAGATCTGATTATTGTTGAAGAGAAATCCGTAGAAACAATGATACCGTTATACCAGGCACAATTACTTTCATATTTAAAGCTTGCTGAAAAGCCAAAAGGATTACTAATAAATTTTAATCACAAAGAATATTTACAAATTAGTATAGCCGTCTCAGTGAATCTCCGTGTTTCTGTGTGGTCTCCGTGTTAAATTTTATCACCCAGCACCAACCTCACTTAAAAGCTTCTCCTTCGTTCCCCTGAAAATAGTCTCCTTCCTGTCGGGCCCAACAGATAAAATGCTGATCGGAACATTTAATTCCTTCTCAAGAAACGTTATATAATTCATCATCGACAAAGGCAAATCTTTTTCGGAACGAAGGCCAGAAAGACTCTCCTGCCATCCCGGCAAAGACTTATAAACCGGAGCAACATCCTCATTCACGATATCGAACGGTAAAAAATCGACGACACTATTTTTGACTTTATAATGAGTACAAACTTTGATTTCATCAAATCCGGTAAGCACATCCGACTTCATCATAATCAGATCAGTCACGCCGTTAATCATGATTGCATATTTCAACGCCGGTAAATCGAGCCATCCGCAACGCCGCGGACGGCCTGTAGTAGCGCCGACTTCATTTCCATTTTTGCGAATCGTTTCGCCGGTAGCGTCATTCAGTTCGGTAGGGAAGGGGCCGCTTCCGACACGCGTACAGTAAGCCTTGAAAATCCCAAAGACCTTTCCGATGTTTGTCGGGGCAATACCCAGGCCCGTGCATGCGCCTGCGGTAATCGTATTCGAAGAAGTGACAAAAGGGTAGGATCCAAAATCAATATCAAGCAAGGAGCCCTGTGCACCCTCGGCAAGAATTTTTTTACGATCAGAAATTTGTTTGTTGATGAGATATTCGCTGTCAACAAAGTTGAGACTCTTCATACTCTCTATAGCTTCGAAGAATGTTGTCTCTGAATCATCTGCCTTCTGATCGAAGTACATATTCTTCAGTAACTCAAGATGCTTATTCTTCAACCGGTCATATCTGTTTTTGAAATCGGCTGCTTCAATGTCGCCGACACGCAAACCATTGCGGCCTGTCTTATCCATGTATGCCGGACCAATGCCCCGCAGGGTGGAACCGATTTTTTCTTTTCCCTTCAGACTCTCAGAAGCTGCATCCAATAATCGATGCGTCGGAATAATAAGATGTGCCTTGCGTGAAATAAACAATCGTTTGTTTACATCGACGTTCATGCGTTTCAGAGCATCGATTTCTTTCATCAATGTAACCGGATCGATGACGACACCGTTACCGACGATGTTAATAATTCCCTCGTGAAAAATACCGGATGGTATCGTATGCAGCACGTGTTTTACTCCTTCAAATTTCAATGTATGCCCGGCATTGGGTCCGCCCTGGAATCGGGCGACCACATCATATTCGCGGGTCAATACATCAACGATTTTTCCTTTTCCTTCGTCACCCCATTGGAGGCCGAGAAGCACGTCTACAGGCATTTTTAAATTCTTTTGTGTTTGTACAAAACTAATAAAATTACATGCATCAATTTATTTCCCTCACGTAAATTTGAAAAAAAATATAAAAACTGATTACCGGTGTATTATGACCGCTGGCTGAAGAAAATCCAAAAAAGCGATTCGAATCACTGTTTTTATTCAACAACAAAACTCAGCGGACATGCATTATAATAAGGAATAGAAGCATCTTTATTATCTGCAATTTTAATGTATTCAAAATACAATTTACATCCGGTAAAAGTGTTATTTATTTCCTTGATCATCTCGGGAGTTAAAGCGCCATTTTGATTATTGTCAATTTCCGTAACCTCGTTTCTGTCTTTACAAATTATGGTAAGTTTAAAAGAAATGATATGTTTAGCAGAAGCCAAATCTTTTTCAATTATCAATGATTTGGATTTCACAAGATCCTGTTTTGAAATCAGGCCTTTGGTTTTGCCATCGATGCTAATTATGCAATTTAATTCCTTTTCCTGCGAAAAATTGTATAATGATTGAAGGAATAACAGAAAAATCAGGAATACCGTTTTCATATTATTCTTACGATTTAATAAAAATATTCCGACGGAATCAGGATAGTAAGTATAAAACGGTTATCAGCGTAATCCTGGTCAATTTTGGAATTGCCTGATGGCAGTCGGAAGATCTTCAGTAATAGTAAATACAGTATTTAGTTTAGTGATGATCAAAAGTTCCTTGATCTTGTCACTGATACAGCAGATCGTTGTATCGCCACCATTCTTTCGGCTCTTTGTGAGAATATTCACAAGCACATTCAAACCATTGCTGTTTAGGTAACGAAACTCTTCCATGGAAATGACGAAACTATTCACACCTTTATTGATGTATTCCTGGATTTCCTCAAGCAACGGTGTAGCCTGGTTTTTATCAATTAAATTTCCGCTCATCTCTACAATGGCGTAGGTTCCTTTGTTTTTGATCGTGTAATTAAATTCCATGGGTGTGAAAATAACGGTTTATATGTAGTTTGCAAATATAATTTTAAAAGACTTTTCAAGGGAGAGGATCCGGAAATTGTTAATAGCAGGGGATGGTTAATCTGCTGTTTTCCTGTATTTGCAAAACCCTTTTTCATCGAACTCCCTGCATTTTCCATATAAATTCAAAGAATGACTGGTAATATTGAATTTCAGTATATCTCCCATAACGCTCTGTATTTGCTGGATTCGGGGGTCGCAGAATTCGAAGACATGTTCGCAATAGTCACAAATCAGGTGGTCATGTTGCCTGAAGGAATAGGATCGTTCAAAGCGCGAAAGATTTTTTCCAAACTGATGTTTTGTTATCAACGCACAATCGAGCAGTAATTCAAGCGTGTTATAAACTGTTGCCCGGCTGATGTGTGATCCTTTTTTTTTCATGTGTGCATACAATAACTCCACATCGAAATGCTCATTTAGATTATAAATTTCATCGAGGATAAAAAAACGTTCTTCAGTCTTTCGGTGATTGTGTTTCTCAAGGTAATCCTTAAAAATTTTCCTAACGGTTGAATGTATGTTTGTCGTCGCCATGAAATGGTTACTGGTTATTCTTTAATGCTTAGTTTACTTCTCACCGGACTCGGGCTACGGACCCGGACTAATTTGTAACTCCGCCATCGATCCGGCTAACGGTCAATATGCCATTTATCTCTTTCAGTTTTTTTATCAGTTTATCAAGATGATGTGTGTCGTTGACAAAAAGCATGATTGTTCCGTCGAAAATTCCATCGTTGGAATCGATGCTGATGCTTCGCATGTTCACTTTTAATTCGCTGGAAATTACCTTCGAAATTTTATTTACCAGCCCCACTTCGTCAATACCCGTCATGCGTATACCAGCGAGGAAAGCGATCTGCTGCTGATTTGTCCATTTTGCCTTTACGATCCTGTACGCATAATTTGACATAAGCTGAATGGCGTTCGGACAATTCACCCGGTGGATCTTGATTCCTTCGTTAATGGTGATAAAACCAAACACGTCGTCACCCGGAATTGGGTTACAGCACGGCGACAGCTTGTAATCGATCTTTTCCAGGTTTTCACCAATGACGAGCATTTCACTGGATCCACGGATGTTTTTTACAATCTGTTCGAGCGATGTTTGTTCCGCGTGATGAGGGGTCTTTGCTTTGATCGTGCCTTTATCATGAACGAATTCCTTCAGATCCTGAACGTCGATCAGTCCTTTTGCAATCCTGTAATACAATTCGAGACTGTTCGGAATTTTATAATAGGCGAGGAGTTCATTTACGTTTTCATTGTTGAACTGAAGTTTCAGGTGTTTGAATTTCCTCATCAGTATCTCCTTGCCATCTTCACCCAGCCGTTTCTTCTCCTCCTTCAGCGCAGATTTGATCTTTGATTTTGCCTTGGCTGTCACCACATAGGCAAGCCAGTCTTCCTTGGGTGTCTGTTTATTGGAAGTTAGTATTTCCACCTGGTCGCCACTTCGAAGTTTATGCGAAAGCGGAACGAGTTTGTGATTCACCTTGGCGCCAATACACTTACTGCCCAGATCGGAGTGAATTTCAAAGGCGAAGTCGAGAGCAGTTGCATTGCCGGGAAGCATCTTCATATCACCACCTGGAGTAAAAACGAAAATCTCATCAGAGAACAGGTTCAGTTTGAAATCGTCGACGAAGTCGAGCGCGTCGGTCTCCGGGTTCTCCAGCAGTTCGCGGATCTTATGAATCCATTCGTCGAGGGCCGACTCTGCTGCTGATTCCTTATACTTCCAATGCGCTGCAAAGCCCTTCTCGGCAATTTCATTCATGCGTCGTGTTCGTATCTGCACTTCCACCCACTTTCCATTAGGCCCCATCACCGTAGTGTGCAAAGATTCGTAGCCGTTCGCTTT
Organism: uncultured Flavobacteriales bacterium; assembly: GCA_964595205.1. Classification (GTDB taxonomy): domain Bacteria; phylum Bacteroidota; class Bacteroidia; order AKYH767-A; family 2013-40CM-41-45; genus JADKIH01. Next base: position 24,302 of record CAZQOQ010000012.1, read on the forward strand.
CGGCGTCGAAATCCAGTCGCGTAGCCTGTCAGGATTCGGCTGATAGAAATCTGTGATGATCGAATACGCCCTCCAGCACATGGCTTTTTCATTGGCTTCGTCGGTATCGATAATTATTCTTACAGCAAATAGATCATAGATCTCTTCGAATGTAACTCCCTGCCTTTTCATCTTACTCCAGATCGAATGAATCGATTTCGAGCGGCCTTTTATATCGAAGACGAAGCTCTGTTTATTCAGTTCGTTGCTGATTGGCTCGGTAAATTCGTTGATAAACCTGTTCCTTTCCTTTTTCGTCTGTTCGATCTTGGAAAAAATCTCATTGTAGATCTCAGGCTCTGTATACTTCATCGACAGGTCTTCCAGCTCGGTCTTGATGGAATATAATCCAAGCCTGTGAGCCAGCGGCGCATAGAGGTAAGCCGTTTCCGAAGCAATCTTCAGCTGCTTATCTCTTGGCATCGAATCCAGCGTCCGCATATTATGAAGTCTGTCTGCGAGCTTGATGAGAATCACACGTATGTCATCGGAAAGTGTGAGCAGCATTTTCCGGAAATTCTCAGCCTGCAAGGAAGTGCCTTTATCGAAGACGCCGGAAATTTTCGTAAGCCCGTCGACAATCGATGCTGCCTTTTCGCCAAAAGAGTTTCTCACATCATCGAGTGTGAGGTGTGTGTCTTCTACCGTGTCATGAAGTAATGCACAGACGATAGCAAGCGGCCCGAGCCCGATTTCCTCTGCGCATATCTGTGCCACGGCGAGAGGGTGGAGGATGTATGGCTCGCCGGTCTTTCTTCGCATGTCTTTATGCGCCTCCATGGCCATGTCGAAAGCGAGCCGGATGGACTCTTTGTCACCTTTCCCAAGCGAGGGTCGCAGCGAGCGCAGCAATGCACGGTAGGCCTTGAGGATCTGATCCTTCTCGGCCTGTTCATTGATGATATGTGCAGAGGCTTGCCCGGACATAAAGCGATTCAGATTTTTTCAGCAATTTTCTTCAATGCCATCAGCGAATAAGAGGTATTTTCTTTTCGCATGGTATTCTTCAGTTTTCCCAATCCGGTAATTTCCATTTCAACAACGTCGCCTTCCTTCAGCCATTGTGTTTTATAAGCAGGGTCATTCAGCAGACCTGTTCCGTTCAGTTCGAGGAAACAGCCGGTTCCAACGGTACCGGAACCTATCACATCACCAGGAAGCAAATCTACTCCATAGGACGCACGCTCGATGAGTTCCGCAAATGTCCAGTCCATGTCCTTGAGGTTTCCTTTACTCACTAACTTTCCGTTCACGCTGCACGACATATCCAGGTTATAGCTGTTGCCCTCATGGCCGGAAGGTGGTGCGACTTTATATTTTTCCAGTTCATCGGGTGTGACCAGCCAGGGGCCGATTACGGTTGAAAAATCTTTTCCTTTCGCCGGGCCGAGATTGAGAAGCATTTCTTCCATCTGAAGCGTCCTGGCGCTGAGATCGTTCATGATCATATAGCCGGCGATGTATTTATCTGCATCCTTAGCACGTATGTTTCTGCCTTTCTTTCCAATAACGATAGCGGCCTCGAGTTCGAAATCAAGTTTGTCAAAATGATCCGGCATGCAGTATACATCTCCCGAACCCTGAATGGCATTATGATTCGTAAAATAAAATACAGGATACTGGTCGAACTCGGGAATCATCGGCACTTTCCGGTTTCTTCGGGCCGTTTCCACATGTTGCCTGAAAGCATAACCGTCGCGGCAACTGGTTGGATGGGGTACCGGAGCTATTATATCTTTTATGCCGGCATGAGAATGAATGGCATTCGCTTCATTTTCTCTTATTGTTTTTTCGACGGACCTGGCTATATCCATAGCATTCTCGCTGTAAGCCAGGAAATCTGCCATGTTATCGGGCAGGATTCCCTTTCCAAACGAATGAGCATTCTCAGAAAGGTTGTAAATTTTATCGTTGATGACGATACCGAGCCTTTCATTGCCCGACTCAAGGTAGCTGACTAATTTCATGATATTGATTTTATTGTTAACCCCTGCTGAATTTTCAGCCGGGAAATGATATTAAATTTTTGTTTATGAGGGCTTGAATAAACTCATTCTGCAAAAATAACATTCCCTTCGAGAGTAATAAAAATAAACAAAAAAGGCCTCTAATTAAAGAGGCCCTTTTTGTCTAACCAATAATCCAAACTAAACCATGAAAAACTATCTTAATTGATAAGCAGCTTATGACGTATTAATTTCTGGCCGTCAGATGCTGTTATTATGAATATACCTCCCTTGGAAGTATAGCGTTCATCGATTGAGAGATCTACGACACCATTGCCGCGATCGAATGTTTCTGCAGGAATGATCTTTCCTGTAATGTCCTGTACAGAGATGTCAGTCAGGCTGGCGCCATCTTCACTCATCAGGTGAACATTACCGTTACGTGATGGATTGGGATAGATGTTGAACAGTCCGTTTGCCTTGTTATTAACCACCGACGCCGTGTAATGCACTGTATGCCCGTCGAAATCGGTCTGGCTGAGGCGGTAGTATGAAATGCCCGGAAGCGGATCGTTGTCAGTAAAGGAATAATTGTGCGACTGAGTGGTATTTCCGGCGCCTTCCACATTTCCGATGGCGGTAAACGTCTCGTTGTCTGTTGAACGCTCTATGGTGAAATAATTATTGTTCACCTCAGCCTGTGTAGTCCAGGTAATGTCGACCTTCTTATTGTTCAGGCTAACCAGGAAGCTGGTAAGTTCGATCGGAAGGGGGTTTCCGCCACCCGGAGGGTTTGCAAGAGCGAAATGTGAATTGAAGCTTGTGAAAGTTCCGGAAACGATATTTCCGGTCCAGTTGGCTGTAGCAACACCGCCGATATTCACCCATGCTGCGGCACCATCGTCGTGCGCGACGGCAAGAGTGTTTTTATCAGCCACTACGTCGTCAGTATTGTAATACATCTGTATCGTTCCGCTTGTGAAATTGCTTACGCTCTGGCGAAGGAACTTGGTGTAACGAACATGAGAAACGGCTGAAATTGTCGGAGGATTTGAATAAGGAAGGCTCGATGCCGGGGAATTAAATACCTCTGCGCGGTAAGTAACCGGAGTCGCATCCGAATGTGTGATATTAATAACCACTGCGCGGAAAGCAGTGCCTTTTCCGATCGGATAGGTTTTAGAAGTAAGCGATGAACTTGCAATCGTATGAGTCATCGGTCCGTCCACGTATGATGTTGTAGAACCCAGAGAAGCATTAGCATTGCTGCCACAGGTCAGAATATTGGTATTCGTTGTGATGAGTTTGCCGTTTACCATTGAGAGGTAATTGGAAACATTAGCTGGCCTGTTGAGCGTGATGTTGCTCACGTTATTTATAGAAAGGTCATAGAATGTCGTAACGGAAGTGCCGCCGATAGCCTGGGCTCCGCTTGTATTAAAGGTAACGTTGCTTTGACGGGCGATGAAGGTTCCGTTATTATAGAGTGCATCTGTACCGTTAGCGGTTGATATCAGCGTCATTGTTTTCGTATCACCTGCGGTTCCGCCGATCGAGCGGATGTCGAAAGTCTTTCCTGTTTCAATATACAGGCTAAGTAATTTGAAATTTACTGTCGAAGAGAATGACGGCGCGAGCGTGTTTGGCAATCCTGCCTGTCCGCTTATTCTGAAATTCGGCTGAGTTACATTGGCAAAAGGTCGGAAGCTAAATGCCGCACCTGAAGGAGTGACACCGTTTCCAAACTGTACAACGCCGCCTGTAGATGTTACTGTTCCGTTGATACCGCAAACACCGAAGTCGGTTACGCTGGTACCGGTTGTATTTGGTTTCTGAAGCGTAATAGTTCCTCCGGTCATATTAAAGATACTTCCTGCCACATCGTTCACATAAAACACCTGCCGGTTTGTACCAGTGGTGCCCGGATTCAACAACATGCTTCCGCCAGTCATTTTAAAGCTGAACGGATCGAAAACAGAAGTGATGAGGTAAGAGATTCCGCCATACACGATTAATGTTCCTGCTGAGATCTCGAGATAAGGAGTAGTGCTTCCGTTCTTGTCGGTGCGGATTCCCTGCATACCGGCAGAAGTACCGACGAAAACCGTTCCACCTGAAACATACAATGCACCCTGTAAAACCAGGTTGTCCGCCATCGAGGCGAAGCGTACGATTCCCATTGGAATGTTAAAGATTACATTCGTGCCAATGGTAAAAGTTGCCGCTGTGGGATTGATATTGTATGTTCCTGTATTGTTATGGACATAGGTGCCGAAATTTCCAACAAAATTTCTGATTGCGCTTTCAAAAGCATTGGTCTGAACATTCAGCTGAGCGTTTTTGGAAATTATTTTATTCAGCACAACATTGTTGAGGTCCCATGAACCGGTACCTGTAACGTTGCTGTTTGCAGAACTATAAAAGGTCAGGTTGACAAGCTGGTTACTGGCATAGAAGAAATCGATCGTACCGAAGTTTGCGAAATTTCCACCGACATTGAAGGTATGAGTTCTGTTTACGCCGGTGTTGTACCAGATTTTACCTCCAGTATTCACGGTCACGTTACCGGAAATGGTAGCCGAATAGGCGCCTGCTGACAAATACTGCAATATACCTGAAATGCCCTGACCCACGTTTAGGGTTGCGCATGCGACGTTGCTTGAAATATTTACCGTATAGCCGTCGCCGATAAAAACTGCATCTCCGGCTACAGGGAAGGTTCCGAGGTTAACCGGATTTCCATAAGCCGTCGTCGACCATGTTGTGCTTTGATTCCAGTTTCCGCTGGCACGGGTGTAATAGGTTATTGCGAAAGATGATGAGTGGATGCAAAATAAAACGAAAGCAAACAGGCTTAATTTTTTTACATTCGATTTGATGTTTCCTTTCGGATTTTGTTTTTTGTCCGCTTTTAATTGATTGATCTGTGAGATAAAATCAATTATTGCCTGGAGTCTCGACTTTTTCATAAAACTGGGTATTTGTGTAATCAATAGAATTACTTTTAAAGTGTACACCAAGTTAATCGAAAGGGCAGGCTACAGGTTGTTATTGTATATGTGCAATCTTACAATTGTAAGATTTACCATGCCATGGTTAATTTTTCAGTTTTTTTCGTTGAAAATTTCACTGATTTATAAAAAAGGTCGAAACAACCTTGTTATAATGTGAGAGAATAACGGTTAAAAGGATTCTAATCGCTCATTAAAAGGAAATAAGTAATTTTGATGAATAAATAAATCTCAGATATGCCGCAATATCATGTAATGGGTTCGATACCCCATAAAAGACATACACAATTCAGGAAAAAGGACGGATCGTTGTATTCGGAGGAACTTGTTTCCACACATGGATTTTCAAATGTTTATTCGCTGATTTATCACTGCTATCCTCCGACGATGATAAAGGATGTGGAGAAACCTTATTCCGTACAACCGGAGATTGCATTCGAGCGCTCGATGAAACATCAGAGTTTTGAGGGCTTTGATATCAGGCCTGAAGATGATTTTTTGAAAAGCCGTAAGCCTGTGCTTGTAAACAGCGATGTGCATATATCATTAGCCGCACCGCGGAAATCGATGAAGGATTACTTCTATAAGAATGCCGATGCTGACGAGGTCATTTTTATTCATGAAGGTAAGGGGACGATTACAACAATCTATGGAAGCATCGATTTTGACTATGGCGATTACATCGTTGTGCCAAGGGGTACTATTTACCAGATGCATTTTAACGGAGAAGCAAACAGGTTATTCATCGTTGAGGCTTTTTCAGCGATCGAATTTCCGAGGCGATACAGGAATGAACACGGACAGTTTGAAGAGCATGCGCCATTCTGTGAGAGGGACATCCGCAGGCCGGAAAGGCTGGAGACACACGATGAGAAAGGGGATTTCAGGATACTCATTAAGAAAGAAGGAATTATTTATCCGTATATCTATGCAACGCATCCTTTTGATGCAATTGGCTGGGATGGAAATTTTTATCCTTATGCATTATCGATTCATGATTTTGAGCCTATCACGGGAAGAATCCATATGCCGCCGCCGATACACCAGACCTTCGAAGCGCGGAATTTTGTGATCTGTTCATTCGTGCCGAGGTTATATGATTATCATCCTTTAGGTATTCCAGTTCCTTACAATCACAGTAACATCGATTCGGATGAGGTATTATATTATGTTGATGGAGATTTTATGAGCCGCAAGAAAGTGACACGGGGTATGATTACGCTGCATCCTGGTGGAATACCACATGGTCCGCATCCGGGGACCGTGGAGAAAAGCCTGGGTCAGAAGGAGACTAAAGAACTTGCCGTGATGGTAGATACTTTTCGGCCGCTTTTAATTACTAAGGATGCCCTGGAGATTATGTCGGACGATTATTATAAGTCGTGGCTGGAGTAATTTTTTTCACTACGAAAGTGATCTTTCAATCGCCCAATACAAAGCAGTAAAACCGATAAACATAGAAACGGGAATGACAATCCGTTCCCTGTACCATTTCTTTTCCGAAAACCATTTACCGATAAACATCCATGCAAGAACAATGATTGTAAGTTGTCCGAGCTCGACCCCTGCATTGAACGAGAATAATGAGAGCAGGTAATTATTCTCTGGTAATCCGAGCGAAGTAAGAGCAGAGGCAAAGCCGCAACCGTGAATAAGCCCAAAGGCTAATACAATCAGTATTCGCCACCATTTTAATTCGGATGTAAAAATATTTTCAACGGCGATGAATAAAATTGAGAGGGCGATGATGGGTTCAACGACGGAAGAAACCGGATGAATGTATCCGTACATGGCAAGCCCGAGTGTAATGCTGTGAGCAACGGTAAAGGCGGTCGCCTGCCAGATAACAGATTTTAATTTCGGATTGAGGAAGAATAATCCGAGAATAAAAAGAATATGGTCTGTGCCGAAAGGTAATATATGTGTGTATCCGAGTTTCAGATAGATCCAACCTGTTTCGGCTGTAGACAGTTTGCTGAAATCGTAATTGATCGTGTGTGCGAATAGATCGCTTGTTATCAAAAGCAGAAATAAAATCAGTGAAAAGGGGAATCGGAGATGTTTCATCTTTGTTTTCTCATTTGACAGTTGCCAATAATTTGATTCCTATAATTTTTTCTGCTTCGTATTTTAATTCGAAGGCAACGTTGGGATTAACTGACAGTGATTTCTCCATCAGATTTTTTCCTAATGAAACATTTCCTGCTTTTGCTTTGATCATGGCCGCCTGCATTAACAACACTGCATTCTGGGAGTTAGTCTTCAAGGCAACATCGATGAATTTATTCGCATCATCGTATTCGCCTCTTCTGAAATGAACCCATGCCAATGTCTGATTCACGTCGATGTTGTCCGGACGTCTGTCATATTCCAGATTGGCGTGTTTCAAGGCTAAATCATAGCGATATGCCTTTAGATACAACAATGCAAGTTCGCGATCGGCGTAATGACCGTGTGCCGATTGACTTTCATTTCCACTCAATGGTAAAAGCAGTTCAACCGCTTTGTCTAATTCTTCTTTTGCTTTTCCTGATTGCATCATTCGTGAATATACATCTGAACAATCGTCAAAGAATACATAGTCGGTTACACTCATTTTTGCAAGATTGAAATAATGTAGAGCTTCGTCATAGTTTGCGTTTTGTTTTTCAATCCTGCCCAGTCCCGCAAGCGCATAAGCATAATATGGTCTGTGATATGAAGCATTTAAGTACTGATGTTGTGCTTCCATTTTATTTCCTGTGATCTCATACAAATACCCGACATACGTACGCGCCCATTCAGTTTGCTCAGTTCCGGGAATCCCTGATTCGACCGCGAGTTTCATTGCCTCGATGGCACCGGGATAATCACCAAAGACTTCCCGCAGATAACTGATTCGCGAGTAGGAGCGGAGATCGGGGCGTAATGAAACCATTTTGTCGGCGTAATGTTTTGCCTCTTCATAATGACCCAATTCGAGATTTGCATCCGTCATTATTCCAAATGCATAAGCACTGTGTGGATTCATTTCAATCAGTTTCTGTCCTTCTGCCAAAGCATCGGAAAAATGATGTTGGGAAAGATAGATTGTTGCACGAGCGCTTCTCGCATCGAAATTGTCTTTATCATTTTCCAAAACCTCATCGAGTAATTGCAATGCCGCAGCATCATAATAGGAATGATTGCCGGAAATGCGCGACTCACTGATGTATGCCATTGCAAGAGTCAGCTTCGCTTTCTCGTTTCCGGGATTCAATTTGATTTCCGTCAATAACGATTCCATCGCAGCCTTTGTATTCAGCCATTCTGATGACGCTTTCATCTCACCGTTTCTTTCGATTAAAGAAAATTCCTTTACCGGTTTCTTCCGTACAATAAAAAACACGCAGGCGGTTGCAATGGCGAAGACGAATAGGAGGTAGAGTTTCTTTTTCATGATGAGACGATAATGGTTGTTAGTTGTATTTTATTGGTTGATTGTTGTCAGTTGTTGGTTAAGCGTTGGAACATCAACGATCAACTAGCAACCAACAACATTCAACCAACATCGCTATCTATTCACGATTAGTTTTACAGACTGCACTGTGTGATTATTATTGCTCAAGACAGCAAAGTAATTTCCATTCGAAAATTTCGACATGTTCAGTCTTATTTCGTAGGTTCCCTTGTCTTTATATTCATTATTGACCGGAACTGCAACTAGCTGCGACTGGTTATTGTATATGCGCACTAAAACTTTTGCGGCATCTGTGACGCGAAACCTTATTGTAGTCCCGTCGGTAACAGGGTTCGGAAATGCTTCCATCAATAGTTGAGGTGTACCGATGTTCAATCCTCCCGGCTGACCGATGGATGTGATGACGAATCCACCTGTACACAATCCGTATCCACTCCACGGAGTTTGTACATAAGGGAAAGATGATTTAAAAGACGTGTCGTTCATTTCGATTCCTGTAGTATAGCCAAGGACACCCTGTAATTGTGCAGTAACAGGATTGCCGCCAATGGTCCAGTCATCATACCACAAACCAACAGCTGCCAATGCAATTCCGCTCACTGCCTGCAATTCGATGCGTGTTACGTCATCCTCCAGACGTCTTCCATTAGGGAAGCCATCCATGTTTGGAATGAATTGAAGCGTAGTATTGTTGTATGCCGGATCTGTAAGACCTGTTACTGCGGCTGCGACAATTCCTTCAGAACTGAAAGCTGGATCGTTACGTTGTGTGACGGGAACTGCCATGTTCAATCTGAGCATGTCGCCGAAGGTTGGAAGGAAATTATTGATGAATGGTTTTCCGGCGGAGAGAGGATTGCCTGGTGTCTTTCCTGTTGCAAGCTGGTAAGGTGCTAAATTTGGAACACCTGTATAAAAGATCGGTAACAAATCTACAGAACGCGGTTGGTTATGACGCAGCAGATAATTTCCAAAAATATTTGTGTCGAGTGCGGTTCCATTCGTCGCAGCATTTCCGCGGATTACATAAAGTCCGTCGTGACCGTTGCTGAAGTCGACATTTCCTAAAACTGTTTGAGAGGCTTTTTGAATTCTCAATGCACTCAAAGCAGGAACGGCGCCGCCGAACTGTGCATCGTCCATATAAAGTGCGAGTTCTGGATTGCAGAAGAGGCTGTCGAAATAAGTTGCATCCTGGTATGGAGTGAGAGAATTCCAGAAATCTTTTTGTCCGATTGGAATTACTGCTTCATTAGTCAAAGGCATTCCGAGACGTGAGACTTGCACCCACGGACCGCTGTGAGTTTCAGTACCATCGCCATTGATTGTTCGGATCTGCATACGGGAAGCACTTGCCCATACACCGATTACAAAATCAGGATCGAGGATGTTTGTTGCCTGGTCAACAGTCTTGCCGTTTTTCTGAAGTGTAGAAATCGGCACCTGCACGCAGATGGCGTGAACATTCTTGCATTTCAATCCGTCTTTCGGCGCATCGACACCGACGCCACCGGCACGTGTCTGTCCCAGATCGAAGATACCGCCAAGGTCGACGAAAAATGGATCATCTACGGGGCCACAGAAAACTGTTTCACCTGTTGTAGCTGTCAAGATTGCATTGGCCTCCAGAGTTGCATAAGGTGTATTCAAACCTGCCCCACCGTCAATCGAACGCGGGCCGATATTTGGCGGAGGTACGATACCATTTGTAACAATCGTTTGAAAGGTTGCTCCGGAGTCGATGCTTCGTTCACAAGTATATGTTGTCTTCAGGTTTTGTTTTCCGAGACGAATGTTGAAGAAGGTTGTGGAATCCTCATTAACTTGTGAGAAAGTAAAGCGATAAATGATCTGATCGCTCGTCATTGATGTGCCGTTGTTGACATGAATTTCGTAACGGATGTTTGTTCCGAAGGAATAGTAATTCGGTCCGCCTTGCGGGAGTTCAGCAGGCACGTAGCAAGCGATAAGCGTCACTTTGTTTGTGTCGTCCGGACTGCGGAAGGCATACAGATCGGTGTTATCTGCGAGAGGATCGTTAGCGATTAGCGGAGCCTCGCGGTGACTGGATGCACTCAACCAATTGTATTTTAATCCGAGTAAGACGAATAGTACAAGTGCGGAAATCATTGCGGTTAAGCGCAAAATATTTTTTCGTAGATTTTTCATGGCATTTAGGAATTTTAAATTTGGTTAATATTGATTGTATCAGACATACGCTGTTTCAATTCGCGTGGATTTATTTATTTTTTTTTTTGTTTGCTGTTAGTTACTGGTTAGTGGTTATTAGTAATAGTAAGTAGTTAGTAGTTAGTAGTTAATACTTAGAATTGGTATCCGATTAAAATTTTTATGGATAAAGGTGTTCCCGGGGTAAAATTCAATTCATCAACGGCTACCGATTCATTTTTTAATTGGCTCTCTGTTTCGAATTGAGCTTCATTCCATTCTGTATTTGTAATGTTTTCGATTATCAATCCAGTTTTAACATGACCTATTCGATAACTCGAGCTAAAGTCAATTACATTATAGCTTCGCGTGCGAATGGTATTAGATTCATTTGCAGGACGACTTGACAGGTATCGATACCTGAGGCCAGCTTCAAAAACTTTTTTGATTTTGGCGGTTAGACCGCCGGTTGAGGAAAATACAGGCGCAAGCGGGACAAAATAATTTTGTCGGAGTTTATCTCCAAAAACCTCGTTGATAAGTCTGCAATGAGCAGCGTTTAAATCGATATCTGCATTCAACCACTTGTTAATCTGTTTTCGTATACTAAGGTCGATTCCAATTCTTCTTGCAGGTCCCTTATCTTCAGTTGTACCATCATCTCCCACATAAACCAGTTCGCTTTTTGATTCCATCCACCAAAGCGAAGCAGAAGTGATAAAATTGTTTCCTGCATGAAAGAGCGAACCTAATTCAGCTCCTATGACACGGGGAAGTTGGTGTTGATTTGGTTCCTGTACAACTGATCTTGCATCGTTGCTGTGGAAACCAATTCCTGAATTCAGAAAAAAATTGACTTTCTCATCGGGAGAATAAATCAAGTTTAACTTGGGGCTGATCAAAGCCTGGTAATTTTTTCCGGAATAGTTTGAATGATTGGGATTATCCGGAATCAAATCATCGACATCAAAGGAAAAGTAGTCGAATCTCATTGCGGCTTCGGCACGAAATGAATTGCTGAAATGAAAAGTTTCATTAATGAATATGCCGTTTGATCGTACAAGTATATTTGCATGTGCCCGAACATCCAGGCGTGTTCTTTCTTTTACATGCCATAATTGATTTTCTATTTCGTCTGAACGGTGGGAAAGTCCTATCGTAAATTTGTTTGGTAAATTTCCCAGCAAATGATAGATTGAATACTGGACATTCGTTCCGCCAGTTATTCGATGGTCGTCCTGTTCAATTTCATCGCCGTTAACCGGATCATCTTTGTAAAAGGTGAAATTTGAAAAGAGTCTGAAATCATAATTAAACAGAAAGGCCTGTACTACAAGCTCGGATGATTGATTGTGCGAATTGTAAACAATGTTGAAATTATTTCTATATGTGTTTCCCCCTTCGCTGCTGTCAATGCTTCCGAACCTGGTAATTATTCCCTGCGATACTGCACGTTCGGGAATTTGTCCACTTGCATCCCAGGATGAATTAAATCCGCCGATTGAGAATTTTAAAATGCTGTGATCTGTAATTGTAATATTCGTTTTTGAAAAAAAACTATAACGATTGAATTTTTGATCCAGATCGAAATAACTGCGATTGTTTAAAGCATCGAAGGCTACATATGAATTGACCTTTGAAGAAAATAATGGCAATTTGTATAAAAATAAGGCTCGCTTTGCGGAAAGTTTATTGGTGCGGGGCACGAATGCTGACTCAATTTGAAATAGATTATCAGGAATAGCATCCAGCGTATTGAAGTTTACTGCCGCAGCTGTGGCAAAGTCGCCATACCTGGGATTGTAGGGACCTTTGAAGACGTCCATTCGTTCCACGACTTCAGGAATAAGGAAATGTAAATCTGCATAACCTTGGCCGTGGCCGTGACTTGGCATATTTACAGGCACGCCATCGACAAACATTGCTGCGTCTGTTCCATGATCACAGTCGAATCCCCGAATGAAAATCTGCTCTGCTTTTCCTCCACCCGCATGTTGAGCGATGAATAACCCGGGAACCATCTTAAGCATGTCTTGCCCGGAATTCTTTGGCCGGTTTTCGAAATCAATGCGACTGATGTATTCAGAAGATGCTGCGCTGACAGGCCGGTTGGCTACAATATTCACGTCCTGCAGATCCATCACGGTATCTTTTTGTGCAAAGACAAGAACCGAGTAGAATATAAATAGAAATGTAAAACTTGTTCTCATGGTTTTTGGGATTCTTAAAAAGTTTTTCTAAAACATACGGTTAAATAATTGGTATGGATTTTTGAGGAGCAATTTTTTTATCAATTAATTTATTGATTGATAAAAATGTAAATCAAAAGAGTAAATCACCGGACTAAAAAAGAGTTCCACTCATAAATGATCGAAAAAGGAAAAATATTAGAGTCAAATAATATTTATAATGTGTAAAATATACTCTAAAAGGGTAGGTTTTATGATTTGATATTATTCATCGATAAGAAAAGCCTGAATTTAATTCGGACTTTTTTTGTCAACTATATTATACTCTCTTTTAAATCATCTCTTCGAAACAATGCGCATGACTCTTTGTATTCTGCGGTTAAAAAGATCTGCATATATTGCTTTGTGTATCAAGTGAGGAATGAAAGGGTAGTCGAAGCAGTAGTTCAATTGCAGATATTCCGGTGATACGCATATTCTGCCCGGGGCGCAGAACGAAGTCGCCGTGCCCTGTTTGTTCCTGTTTTTTCAATCCGGTAAATTCAATGGAAAATAAAAATGGCTGACGCCATGCATGGGACCCCTGCTTTTCCCCACATGCATGGCTATCCGCCGGCTGGCGGACAGCAGATCAAATACACGAAGGACCAAATTCCACAAAAGAGTTCCAACCGCACATTTGGTGTTTTTTATGTTGCAACCGATGCAGCAGTATAAATCTGACCTTGTCTTGACAGAATTAAGGAATTGAAACCGGATTTTATAATGTTCTCACATTTTTGAATTAAATATTCCCGGCAACATACATTTGATCCAATGTAGGCACAGGACTTCCTCCGGCAATTTCAAGTGTAACGGCAAAGGTAGTAGCGCCTTCCACCGGTTTCATTTTGTGAAGAAGATTGCTTGAGACAGTCACATCAAAAACACCAAGGTCGACAGGTTTTCCGCTTACAATTCCCCACAGCTGATATTGTTTACCTTCGGGAGGAGCCGGGAGGGAACTGACAGAAATGAAAACATCTTTTGAGTTTTTATTCCAAAGAATTGTAGCATTGGATTGAGGCGATAACGCTGTACCTTTCATCGTCACACGTACGGCTTCAGGATTTGTCCAAAGAGAAATCTGTTCTTTTGATTTCTCGAATTCATTATTCAAATTAGTGAATTTGGAATTGTTTTCATTGATCTGACTGCTTAATTTATCTATCTGAGTGATAAGTTTTTGATTCTCCTGCGACAGTTGATTAACATAATAAGCGCTAATAATAGCCAGAACAATTATTGCTGCAATTAAAAGTTTGATGGTTCCGGAGGAATCTTTTCTGCTTTCCTGCATTGAAATGACTTTCGATTGACTGTATTCAGAATTGTTCTTTTCATCTTCTTCAATTGCTTCGAAGATTTTTGCTTTCACAGAAGATGGGGGTTTGACAGCTTTTGTATTTACATATTGATCAAAGGAGGCGCGGATAATTTCCAATTCACCTTTTATTTCCGGGAAAATACGGGCCATGCATTCTACTTCCTGCCTTTCCTCAGGAGAAGAAATGCCAAGCACGTAATTTTCGAGCTTACCGGATTCTATGAATTCTTTAGTGTTCAATCGTTAAAAATTTTTCTCAATTCTATTAATGCCGATCTGACTCGTGTCTTTACGGTTCCCAGTGGCAATTTCAAATGTGTTGAAATTTCTTCCTGGGTAAATCCGCCGAAGTAAGCGAGGTCGATGACCGACTGATATTCCGGTTTTAGATTTTTGATAGCTTCTTTCAATCCGATTTTATCCGTATTTGATGTGTGATTAAATTTTAAATCTACAATACGTACGCTATCTTCAAGCGATTGGATTGAATAATTTCTTTTCTGTCGGGTTTTATCAATGGCCGTATTTCGGGCAATATTTAATATCCATGTGAAGAGGGATCCTTTAGATGCATCATATGAATCCATGTTTTTCCAAATCTTCACAAAAGTATCCTGCAAAACATCCTGAGAAGATTCTTCATCGCCATTCAATATCCGCAAGATGACACTGTAGAGCGCGCCCGAATAATTATCATAAAATTCACCGAAAGCAGTTTTGTCCTTCAGCTTTAACAAAGCAAGGAGTTCTGCTTCTATGTATTTTTTTCCGGACAAATTGTTAAAGTCTTGAGTCTTGAGAAGTCAGAAAAGTACTGATTAATATTTAAGTTCTGCGGCAATAGCAATTTGAAATTTACTGGCCTGATCACATGACACTAGACTAGAGTATCATGACTAATATAATGGGAATTTCTCCATAAGCGTATGCACCTTTTTCTTTACGCCGGCAATTTTAGTTTCATTTTCGTGATTCATCAATACTTCGTCGATCAGTTGAACGATCTTCACGCAGTCTTTTTCTTTCACACCACGAGTGGTGATTGCCGGTGTACCGATGCGAACTCCGGAAGTCACGAACGGAGACTTATCATCAAACGGAACCATGTTCTTATTTGTGGTGATGTCTGCTTTCACTAAAACATTTTCAGCAAGTTTACCTGTCAGGTTTTTAGAGCGTAGATCAATCAACATACAATGATTGTCAGTGCCATTGCTGATCACTTTATAGCCGAGTTCTACAAAGGCCTTTGCCATGGCTGAAGCATTCTTCATGACCTGTACGCAATATTTCAGATAATCGTCTGTAAGATCTTCTCCAAATGCTACCGCTTTGCCGGCGATGACGTGTTCGAGCGGGCCGCCTTGCGTTCCCGGAAATACAGCACCATCCAATACAGCGCTCATCATTTTGATTTCTCCTTTCGGAGTTTTTTGTCCCCAGGGATTCTCGAAATCCTTTCCCATCATGATCATTCCGCCGCGAGGTCCGCGCAAAGTTTTATGAGTAGTTGTAGTTACGACATGACAGTGTGGAAGCGGATCGTTAAGTAAACCGCGTGCGATGAGTCCGGCCGGATGAGCAATGTCTGCCATAAGCAATGCTCCGACAGAATCGGCAATCTTACGCATGCGTGCATAATCCCAGTCGCGCGAATACGAAGAAGCACCAGCGATGATCAGCTTTGGCTTTTCTTTATTGGCAACGCTTTCCATGTGATCGTAATCAACGCGACCGGTGTCGGGATGAACGCCATAAAAAACAGGCCGGTATAATTTGCCGGAAAAATTCACCGGCGAGCCGTGTGTGAGATGTCCGCCATGAGAAAGATCAAAACCCAGGATGGTGTCGCCGGGTTGTAAAAGTCCGAGCATGACTGCAGCATTTGCCTGTGCCCCCGAATGCGGCTGAACGTTTACCCATTCCGCATTGAACAAAACCTTAGCGCGGTCGATTGCGATCTGTTCAACCTGGTCAACGAATTCGCAGCCACCATAATATCTTTTGCCCGGATATCCCTCTGCATACTTGTTCGTGAGGCATGAACCCATGGCCTGCATCACCTGCTTGCTGGTAAAATTTTCAGAAGCGATTAATTCTATTCCTTCCTGCTGGCGTTTTTTTTCTTTGTTTATCAGCGAAAATATTTCAGTGTCCTTGTCGATCATTTTTTCTATGGTTGGTTGTGTACTAACGGTTTTTTTGCGGGTTGTGACTTTTTGTTTGTTGTCAGTGACTGTCTGTGTTATCATCTTTGGAATTAGTTTACGAATTAATGAATCAGCGAATCAATTTTAACCAAAATCGATTTCAGTGCTGTCACCCAGGTTGAGTGACTGGCTGAGGCCCCGTAAGGAAGCATCTGAACCGATCACAGAATGGTGCATTACTGTATTTTTAATTTCGGAATACGATCCGATAATTGCATCTTTCACAATCGAATAATTAATGATGGTATTTTCGCCGATGGAAACATTTGGACCGATGATGCTGTTGCTGATCTGGCAATTCACGGCGATGCTTACGGGTGGATTGATAATCGTATTTTCAAAATTGTATTTGTTGTGTTTGCCGTTATATTTTTTCAGTAGAACGGCATTCGTTTCAAGCAGGCTTTCCTTATTGCCGCAGTCATACCAGTTTTCGACGGGAAAAGATTTGAATTTGGCGCCTGTCGTAATCATGTGCATGATTGCATCCGTGAGATGAAATTCTCCCTGCGTACGGAGATTTTTCGATATGATATAATCGATCGAAGTCATCAGCATCTGTGATTCGCAGATTTTATATAAACCGACCAGAGCCAGATTTGATTTTGGTATCGGTGGCTTTTCGATCACGCTTTTGATGTATCCATTTTCATCGAGCTCGGCAACACCATAATTTCTCGGATCGCTTACTTTTTTTACTCCAAGAAGTGATTCTTTTGCCGAGAGCAGGTCTTTCAGTTGAACATCAAAAATCGTATCACCCAGGGCAATGATGAGTTCGTCTTTTTCGGTGATTAAATTTTTTGCGAGCAGCACCGCATGTCCGGTTCCTTCCCTTGGTTCCTGGAGAAGAAAAGTTTTATTGATGTCAGGATAATTCTCTCTGATGTATTCTTCGATTTTATCGCCCAGATAACCGGTAATGAAAATAAAATCGCGCAGTCCGGCTTCGATCAGTGTATCGACAATGTGTGCAAGTATGGGTTTACCGGCTACAGGCACCAGCGCTTTTGGCTGAGTATGTGTGTGTGGCCTCAACTTGCTGCCAAGACCTGCAACGGGGATGATTACTTTCATTTTAAATCACTTATTCCATATTGTCTGGCGCATGACATTTAAACGGTTCTGCCGGGCGTTAAACTTATAGAATAGTTTGTAAAAATATTACTTTTGGCCATAGCGCCCTGCTAAATCGAAAAAAATATGAACAATAGAATTGCCTGCTTATTTAATATAGAATATCCTATTATTCAGGCAGGTATGATTTGGTGCAGCGGATGGGAGCTTGCATCTGCGGTTAGTAATGCAGGGGGACTTGGTTTAATCGGTTCGGGTTCCATGTATCCGGAAATATTAAGGTCCCATATTCAAAAATGCAGATCGGCAACTAAAAAACCTTTCGGCGTGAATGTTCCATTGTTGTATCCTGACATTGAAAAAATAATGGACATCATTGTGGAGGAAGAAGTTAAAATCGTTTTCACTTCTGCAGGCAATCCTGCGACCTGGACGCCAATGTTGAAGTCGAATGGGATAACAGTTGTGCACGTGGTTTCGAATTCGAAATTTGCGATGAAGAGTGAACAGGCCGGTGTCGATGCGCTGGTAGCAGAAGGATTTGAAGCGGGTGGTCACAATGGCAGGGAAGAAACTACTACGATGGTACT
Source organism: uncultured Flavobacteriales bacterium (assembly GCA_964595205.1). Lineage (GTDB taxonomy): Bacteria > Bacteroidota > Bacteroidia > AKYH767-A > 2013-40CM-41-45 > JADKIH01. The sequence goes on from CAZQOQ010000012.1 coordinate 42,338, forward strand.
GATCCCTGTTATCAGGAAAGTTACTGAACTGCCATTAATTGCGGCAGGTGGAATCGGTACCGGTGCAGCGATGCTGGCGGCAATGGCACTCGGCGCCGATGGCGTCCAGATGGGAAGCCGTTTTGTGGCATCCACAGAATCGTCGGGACATGCAAATTTCAAGGAACGGGTGATCCATAGTGCGGAAGGTGAAACGATGCTGATGATGAAGCAGCTTACGCCTGTCCGCCTGATGAAAAATAATTTTTTCAAACAGGTCTTTGAAGCGGAGACTCGCGGTGCCGGCGTGGAAGAATTGAAGATGCTCCTGGGAAGAGCACGGGCGAAGAAGGGAATGTTCGAAGGCGACATGGAAGAAGGCGAACTCGAAATCGGACAGGTGTCTGCGCTTATAAAGGAGATTAAACCTGCTGCTAAGATTGTTGAGGAAGTGTGGAATGAATATATAGAAACAAAGAAGAAAATCTGCGGGATAAACGAGGGCTGAATTTCATCATTCATCGGTCGTTAATCGATATTCATTTTTTATAAAAGCGGGATATCGGACAATCCATGATAAATAAGAATCTGAAATCAAAACGTTTTACTGTACCTTCGCATGCTATGATCAATTTCGTACAACGCACTCTTTCTAACGGATTGGAGGTGATCGTTCATGAAGATCCTTCAACGCCGCTCGTCACGATTAACATTCTTTACAAGGTTGGGGCGAGGGATGAGGATCCGGATCGTACCGGCTTTGCTCATCTGTTCGAACATCTCATGTTTGGCGGTTCAGTCAATATTCCTGATTACGACGGTCCCTTGCAGCTTGCCGGCGGCGACAACAACGCATTCACCAATAACGACATCACGAATTATTATCTCACCTTACCGGCGCAGAATATCGAGACCGGGTTCTGGCTGGAGAGTGATCGCATGCTGAGTCTTGCGTTTTCGGAAAAGAGTCTCGAGGTTCAGCGCAATGTCGTCATCGAGGAATTCAAGCAAAGATACCTGAATCAGCCCTACGGCGATGTCTGGTTGCTGCTTCGTCCGCTTGCTTATAAGGTACATCCGTATCAATGGGCAACAATAGGCAAGGACATCAGTCACATTGAAAATGCCAAAGTTGAAGATGTCCGGAATTTTTTCTATAAGTATTATTGCCCGGATAATGCCATTCTTGTCGTAGCAGGAAATGTAAAACCGGAAGAGATATTTTCACTGGCTGAAAAGTGGTTTGGAGAGATTAAGAGGATGATCGCCGGCCGTACACCTTATGCAACAGAACCGCAGCAGACTGAATATCGTGAGCTCACCGTTGAGCGTGAAATTCCGTTCGACTCTGTGTATCGTGCATATCACATGTGTTCCAGGCTCGATCCGCAGTTTTATGCAGTTGACCTGCTCTCGGATGTGATGAGTCGCGGGAAATCTTCCCGGCTGTACAACACGCTTGTGAAAGAGAAAAAATTATTTTCGGAGATCAGTGCATACCCGACATCCGATTTTGACAAGGGTCTTTTCATCATCGAAGGAAAGATACTGAAAGGAATTTCCATGAACGATGCTGAAGCAGGAATAGACGAAGTCATTCAGAAATTTGTATCTGAAAATATCAGTGATGAGGAGTTGGAGAAAGTCAAGAATAAAGTTGAGTCTACGATCGAATTTTCGGAGATGGACCTGGCCGGCAGGGCGTTGAATCTGGCAGTCGCCGCTTACATGGGAAATACCAGCCTGATCAACACTGAATTGGAGTATTACAGAAAGGTTACCGCAGACGAGATCCGTTTGCAGGCAGGATCACTTTTCAAAAAAACAAATTGTTCAACCCTTCGTTATCTCTCAATGGCCGGGAAAAATTAATTTATGGAGACACTTGTGAACAGGGCCTTGCAGCCACATGTAAAGGAGATTGGTAAAATTGATATCGTTCAGGCGAAGAAGTTTACCCTCGATAATGGCATTCCGGTATTTACAATCAATGCAGGTTTCCAGGAGCTGGTGAAAATTGAATTCATCTTTCACAATCGGAGTTTCGATGCGAACAGGCCCTTGCTGAATTCAGCAACCAACCGGATGCTTTCCGAGGGAACTTCGAAATATACAGCTCAGCAGCTGGCGGACTACATCGACTACTATGGATCATTCTACGAGACCGATGAAAATTTCGATTACACATCTGTTGTTTTGTTTTCACTGAATAAACATCTTTACTCAACGCTTCCATTTGTAAGTGATATCCTGCATGATCCCGTTTTTCCTTTACGTGAACTTGATATATACCGGAGAAACAGCAGGCAGCGCCTGATTGTAGAAAATGAGAAGGTGAGTTCACTGGCAAGGAGAAAATTTAACCAGGTGATTTTCGGAAACAGTCACCCGTATGGTTATTATACCCAGATTGGCGATTACGAGAACGTGCAACAGGAACACCTGAAGGAACATTACCAGAAAAAATACAAACCTTCAAATTGCACAATTATTATTTCGGGCCTGGTAAAAGACAACATAATCGGAATATTGAATCAGTTTTTCGGAAAGGATGCAAACATAAACGGAGAGTCTCAAAATTCCGTGAACAGGAATTTTCAGCCGTCAGAAACAAAAAAGCAATTTTTCGAAAAAGAGGGAGCCGTTCAGTCGGCCATAAGAATCGGAAAACCGTTCTTTAACCGCACACATCCGGATTATCCCGCCATGGCTGTTTTGAATACGATTCTGGGAGGGTATTTTGGATCGCGGCTCATGTCGAATATCAGGGAAGACAAAGGATATACCTACGGTATCGGTTCTGCAATCGTTTCAATGAAGCAGGAAGGTTATTTTTTCATTTCCACTGAAGTAGGGGCCGATGTTACAATGCCGGCGATCGAAGAGGTTTATAAGGAAATCGAAGCACTAAAGGATGAACTTATAGAAAAGGAAGAGCTGGAGATGGCGCGAAACTACATGCTTGGAACATTTCTTAAAGGCATGGATGGAGCCTTTCAACTGGCGGAACGATTCAAATCCGTATATCTGAATGGCCTGGATTATTCATATTACGAACGGTATCTTCAAAAAGTCAGAACCGTCCAGGCAGAAGAGCTAAAGGAGCTTGCCCGGAAATATTTTGACATAAATGGCTTTTTTGAGGTTGTGGTTGGCCGTAAATAATTGCCTTGCAGGATTGTAAAGTGTAATTTTACAGCGTTTTGTTGACTATCATCAGAAACATATTTTTTATCGTGATCGTTGTTGCTTTGCTGATCCCCTCAAAATCTGCTGCAATATCTGTTCATTGCATTTCGGTCGGTCCGAATGGAGAGGATACTCTAACATGGGATACGAACGGAACGTTGCCGGCAGATTTCAGGTCATGGCATATCTATTATTCCGGAACCGCTGCCGGGCCATATTCGTTAATTGACAGTGTGAATATTTATGCTGCGACCACGTACATCGACATAGCTGCGAATGCGGGAACAGTTCCCGCATACTATTATATCAGTTTTCAATCGAACAACGGAACGCCGGCAATCCTGTCTGATACCGTTCGCGCAATCGGCGTGAATGTGAATAACATGAACGGGTCGGTGAACCTGAGCTGGAATCCCACGAAGATTCCGCTGGTCGGGACTAACAGTCCGTATTACCTTATATATCGTAAATATCCTTCCGGAGTATTTACGCTGGTTGATTCTGTTGATGCAGCAACATCTCCAGTACCGATGAGTTTCAGCGACCTGATTACAAGACCGGTTTGTGATGATACGATTGAATATTTAATCCAGGTAAGGGATTCGTCGGGCTGCGTTTCGCAGTCGGCCATAAAGAAAGATCGCTTCATCGATCTGTATGTTCCGGCGATTCCGGTTATTGATTCCGTTAGCGTTGATCTCACAGGGAATGCGATAGTATCGTGGCAGGTAAGTTCCACGGCAGATACGAGATCCTATATCATTCTGCAGAATCCCGGGCCGATACCGGTTGACACAGTTCAGGGACAGAATTCCACTTTTTTTACCACAACGATCAATGCACAAGTAAATTCGATGTCGTTTGTCATCATAGCAGTCGACAGCTGCAACAACCCGAGCGCATATTCGGATTTTCATTCCACGATTTACCTGAGAACGAGTTTTGATTTATGTACACAATCGTCGACGCTTACATGGACGCCATATAGTTTCTGGAATGGATCACCTTCATATGATATATTAGAAAGTATAAACGGCGGACCGGAGACAGTTATCGGAAACACCACTCAAACGAGTTTTACGGATACAGTTTTAACCAGTGGGGCAAGTCATTGCTACCGGGTGAGAGCGAGGGAGGGCGGCGGCATACGCACGTCGACATCTAATTCTGCCTGCCTGGTTCCAAACTTTCCTCCACCGCCTGTATATTCATATATAAGGAGAGTAACAGTAACCGGACCGGACGAGGTTACAATAGTTGCCGAAGTGGATCCGGTTCCGTCAGTAAAGGGTTATGATCTCTATCGTGCAACCAGCGCTGCCGGACCTTTCAATGCGGTATCGTCAATTTATGTGAGTGGAGTGTCATCGATTGTATTCACAGATGATGTACCGACAGATAAGGGACCATATTATTATTTCATATCGACGATTGATTCCTGCGGCTTCCAGGCTTTGAATTCGCAAATCAGCAATACGATTTTACTAAGTGGAGACGCGAATCCGGATTTTACAAACTCACTGGAGTGGAATAGCTATGAATTATGGCCGACCGGTGTGGATCATTATAATATTTACCTTTCGATAAACGGAAGCATGAGTACTCTTCCGGTTGCTTCTGCCAGCAGTCTGCAATTTTCATTTGTCGATTCGGTGCTCGACAGTTATTATTCAGACGGTGAATTTTGTTATGTGATTGAGGCCGTGGAATCAGTTGGTAATCCTGCTTCGTTTCTCGACAGCAGCCGCTCGAATGAATTGTGCCTGCGTCAGCAGCCGGTAATTTTTATTCCGAATGCATTTAATCCGGGTGGTGTTTTTAATACGGTATTTTACCCGTCAAATGCATTTGTGTCTTCGACTGAATACACTTTTGATATTTATGACAGGTGGGGAGAAAATATTTTCCATACTACCGATCCGACAGCCGGATGGGATGGATACACAAACGGAATTGCTGCCCCCGAGGCAATTTATATTTACAGGCTGAAGGCAAAGAATCCGGATGATACCGATATTGAGTTGGTGGGTTCGGTAACATTGATACGTTAATTAGTTAAAAGTCAAATTTAAAATCAACAATCAACAATCAACAATCAAAAATCAAAAATCAAAAATCGAATTGCGTTTAATTCCCTGAATTTTCTTTTTTTGATTTTTGACTTTTAACTTTAGCTTCATTTCCCGATTATTATTTATACTTTTGCGTGCAACTTTTTTCAAACCCATTATCAATGAAAGTTGCAAAAAGCCGTTTTCTCGGCGAAGCTCTTACCTACGACGACGTATTATTAGTGCCGGCATATTCGGAAGTGCTTCCGAATGAAGTGAATGTTGCGTCGAAACTCACTGCTTCAATCAATCTTAACATACCGGTTTTGTCATCGGCCATGGATACCGTAACGGAATCGGACATGGCGATTGCCGTTGCACAGGAAGGTGGAATCGGCATGTTGCATAAGAATATGACCATTGTGCAGCAGGCTGCCGAAGTGAAAAAGGTGAAACGCAGTGAAAGTGGCATGATCCACGACCCTGTAACATTAAATAAAGATGCGCGAGTGCGGGAAGCGGTTCAGATCATGAAAGAATTCGGCATTGGAGGAATTCCGGTAGTCGACAGTAATAACATACTCATCGGCATTTGTACCAACCGCGACCTTCGGTTTGAAAAGGACCCCGACAGGCCGATAGCAGAAATCATGACGAAGGAAAACCTGATTACAACAACAGGAGTGAAAGATCTGAAAGAGGCCGAAAATATTTTGCAGAATTATAAGATTGAAAAACTGCCTGTCATTGACAAGAAAGGCAAATTGATCGGGTTGATAACATATAAAGACATTCTGAAAGTCAGATCGCGGCCAAACGCATGCAAGGATCATCTTGGCCGGCTGAGGGTCGGAGCTGCTGTTGGCGTAACGAAGGATTCCCTCGAACGAACCCGTGCATTGGTTGAGGCAGGAGTAGATGTGATTACCATCGACACCGCGCATGGCCATTCCAAAAATGTGATAAGCGTATTGAAGAGCGTAAAAAAGGAATTTCCCAAATTGCAGGTTATCGTGGGTAATATCGCTACGGCAGATGCGGCCTTGTTCCTGGCAAAGGCAGGTGCAGATGCTGTGAAGGTAGGTATCGGGCCCGGCTCAATTTGCACGACCCGCGTGATTGCCGGTATTGGTGTTCCCCAGTTTACGGCTGTGTTCCAGGTCGCAGAAGCATTAAAGGAAACTCCTGTCACCGTTATCGCCGATGGTGGTATACGGTTTAGCGGCGACATATCGAAGGCGCTGGCTGCCGGAGCGAGTTCGGTCATGCTTGGTTCCCTGCTTGCAGGCACGGAAGAGTCTCCCGGTGAAACGATCATTTATGAAGGAAGAAAATTTAAACTTTATCGGGGAATGGGATCGATTGAAGCAATGAGGGAAGGCTCCAAGGACCGATATTTCCAGGCACAAACCGATGACGTGAAAAAACTCGTTCCTGAGGGCATCGTCGGACGCGTTCCATACAAGGGAATGGTGAGTGAAGAGCTTTACCAGCTTGTCGGAGGACTGCGCGCCAGCATGGGCTATTGTGGTGCTTCGACCATTAAGGAATTGCAGAAGTCAAGTTTCATCCGCATCACCGCAGCAGGCGGAAGAGAAAGCCATCCGCATGATGTGACCATTGTTAAGGAAGCACCGAATTATCACCGTTAGAATTTTTTATCATTTCAGGAATCATTTGTCTGATGGTTTAATATTTACTCTGCGATAATTCGTGGACACAATTTATTTCAGTTATTAAAATTTCACCATGAGATTTATTACTCATTGATCTTCAAGCATTGAGGTGACTCTGACGAAACAATCGAATCTTTTTAACTGAATCAAATTCATTTTTTCCTCACGGCTTATAACTTCTTTTTTTTCATTTTTACAACGTTTTGATACAAGCGTTGGTTTATTAAATTTGCGCTCCCTTAAATATCCACTTAAAATGATGAATAAATATTTCTTTCTTTCTGCATTTGTTTTTTCTTGTTTGTTCGGTTTTGCCCAGGATAAAAAAGATCCTGTAATTCTAACTATTGCAGGAGAGAATGTGCCGAAGAGCGAATTTGAACGTGTATTTAAGAAAAACAATACCAAGGACAGCGTCTACGATAAGAAAGCGGTAGATGACTATCTGCAATTGTACATTAACTACAAATTGAAAGTCAGGGAAGCACTTGACCTTGGCATGGACACGGCGAAGGCTTTCATCGATGAATTAAACGGCTACAGGAAACAGTTAGCACAGCCATACCTTGTAGACAAGCAGGTAAGTGAAAACCTGATGCAGGAAGCATACACCCGCATGAAGACTGATGTAAGAGCCAGCCATGTTTTAATAAAATGCGACCAGAATGCTTTACCTAAAGATACTGTTGATGCATACAATAAGGCAATGAAGGTTCGAAACGAACTGTTGAAGAATTCTGATTTTAGCGCTGTGGCAAGAAAATATTCTGATGATCCGTCAGTGAAGGATAATGGAGGCGATCTGGGATTTTTCACGGTACTTCAAATGGTTTATCCTTTCGAATCTGCTGCATATAATCTGAAACCAGGAGAAATCTCCATGCCGGTAAGAACCCGTTTCGGTTATCATATTATTAAAACTACTGAGACAAGACCCGCACAGGGAGAGGTAAAGGTTGCACACATTACAATAAAGGCACAGTCAGGTATAAGCCAGGAAGATTCATTAAAGGCTTATCAGAAAATAAAAGAAATATACGACAAGCTTCAGGCAGGAGAAAAATTCGAAGATCTCGCACGTCAGTTCTCCGAAGATCAGAGTTCGGCAAAAAACGGGGGAGTACTTCCTGTCTTCGGTACCGGACGGATGGTACCCGAATTTGAAAAAGCTGCATTTGATTTGAAGTCGGTGGGAGATTATTCACCGCCTGTGAAGACATCCATTGGCTGGCACATCATCAAGTTGCTCGAGAAAAAGGGAATCGGAAGTTTTGAAAGTGTTCAGGGTGAACTCAAACAAAAAATTCAGAAGGATTCGCGTTCCGAACTCAGCAAGTCATCCATGATTTCCAGGATCAAAACAAAATACAATTACAAAGAGAATCAGAAGGCAAAGGATGAATTCATGAAAACGCTCGATTCAACACTTGTGCAGGGAAAATGGACGGCAGACAAAGCATCAGGATTAAACAACCCGATGTTCACGCTTGGTTCGAAAACCTATACACAGTCTGATTTTGCGAAATATGTTGCCGATCACCAGGTAAAACATGAGCCGGCAGGTAAGCCCCAGGTGATGGGCAATAACATGTATAACGATTGGGTGAAAGAATCGGCGCTTGCCTACGAAGAGACCAAGCTCGATTCATTGTATCCGGAATTCCGTAATCTGATGCAGGAATACCGCGATGGAATTTTGCTTTTCGAACTCACCGATAAAAAGGTATGGTCTAAGGCTGTCAAAGATACCACCGGATTAAAGGAATTCTATGAAAAGAACAAGATGAACTACATGTGGCCTGAAAGAGTTGAAGCCACTGTTTATACATCTTCTGACGCTGAGATTTCCAAGGAAGTACGCAGGCTGATGAAGAAGATCGACGACGATGATACCCTCATGGCAAGAGTGAACAAGAGTTCCCAGTTAAATCTCCAGGTTAAATCAGGAAAGTTTGCAAAGGGAGATAACGAAGCTCTGGATTTATTCAAATGGGTGCCCGGAATCAGCGCAGACATGGCACATGATAACCATGTGGTTTTTGTAAATATCAAAAAAGTTCTCCCTCCGGCCCCGAAAAATCTTGACGAAGCAAAAGGACTCATTACAGCCGATTATCAGAATCAACTGGAGAAAGAATGGATAGATTCGCTGCGGCTAAAATATAAGTATACGGTTTACCCGGAAGTTGTAAGTTCGGTCGTAACGAAATAGTCTTCAATAAAATTGTTCCAAATGGCGTTCCCTGGTAAAGTGAGCGCCATTTATTGTAATTGAAGAGTGTATCAGAAGCAGTTTAGTGTTTGTTGATTTTTTAATTTGATGCCATTTCGGATGAATTACTCCATTGTCATACTAACATTCCTGATGAGTTTTTCGTGTAATTATTTCAGGAAAGACAAGTCTGAGAATAAAGATGCAGTGGCGCGAGCGTATGATTATTATTTGTATTCTGACGACCTGGTTGGAATTGTTCCTGCAGGTGCATCGAGAGAGGACAGTATCGGTATCGTAAAAAATTACATCGACAACTGGATCAGGCATAAGGCCGTTCTGCATAAAGCAGAAAAAAATCTCGACGACGAACAGAAAAATGTGCAGCGGCAGCTCGAAGAGTACAGAAATTCACTTTTAACATATGCTTACGAAAACGAATTAATCAGGCAGAAACTCGATACGAATGTCAGCGATGAGGAGATACTTTCTTTTTATAAAAATCACCCGCAGAATTTTGAGTTGAAGGACAACATCATCAAGGTGATTTATCTCAAACTAAGTAAAAAGTCGCCCAAGCTGGAAAAGGTCAGGCAATGGTACAAGAGCACTTCGGCAAAGGACCGTAAACTGCTTGAAGATTATTGTCACCAGTATGCGATCAATTATTACCTCGACGATAATACATGGCTGTTGTTCGATGATCTGCTGAAGGAAATTCCGATTAAGACCTATGACAAGGAACAGTTTTTAAAATACAACCGGTTGATCGAAGTCGAAGATTCGAGTCTTATTTACCTGGTCAACATCCAGGGATTCATGATTAAGAACAGTACCTCGCCTCTGAGTTTCGAACGCAGGAATATTATTACGATGATCATGAATGAGAGAAAACTCAAACTGATCGAAGAGATGGAACAAACGGCTTATGAAGAAGCGAGTAAAAACAATAATGTCGAAATTTATTGAAATTAATTTTCAACCCTTCCTTGAGATTTGTGTTAAGACAATTTAACGTATTCAATTTCAATTCGGTGATTAAACGGGATAAACTGTTAACTTTGCAGCCTCATGAATAAAATCGCAGGTAAGGATCTGGTGAAATGGAAATTTATTTCAGTTGTGACCGCAGTGGTATGCATGATGCATGTTGCTGCCGCACAGCAGGTCGTGGACCAGGTGATGGCTGTTGTTGGAAATAAGATCATCCTCAAGTCGGACATAGAGAAGCAATACATCCAGTACCTGGCTCAGGCGGGCGGGGAAAGTGAGGAGTCGCGTTGCGCAATCTTCGACCAGATCCTGCTCCAGAAACTTTTACTCAACCAGGCGGAAATCGACAGCGTGACTGTTACGGAAGGCCAGGTGGAGGGCGAACTCGACAGGAGGATGCGTTTTTATATTCGACAGATTGGTTCTGAGGAAAAGCTGGAGCAGTATTTTCATACAACGATCAGGGAGTTGAAAGCTGAATTCAGGGACGTAATCAAAGATCAGCTTATGGTTCAGATGATGCAGTCAAAAATCACAAAAGAAGTTACAGCGAGTCCGAACGACGTTCGTTCTTTTTTCGAAAAGATACCGGCCGACAGCGTTCCATATATCGATGCAGAACTCGAAATAGCTCAGATCATGAGAGTGCCGCCTGTGACCAATGAAGAGAAGCAGGCCATACGTGATCAACTGGAAGAATACCGGAAAAAAATACTTGCCGGAGAAGGTGATCTTGCCGTGTATGCTGCTTTGTATTCACAGGATCAGGTGACCGCAAAAAAAGGAGGGGAGCTTGGTTTTTTCGAGCGGGGTACAATGGTTCCGGAGTTTGAAGCGGCGGCATTTAATTTGAAACCGGGAGATGTTTCACCGGTAATTGAAACCAAATTCGGATTTCATATTTTGCAGTTAATAGAAAGACGAGGCGATCAGATCAATGTTCGGCACCTGCTGTTACAACCGAAGACAACCGATGAAGGAATGCGGAGGTGTGTGAATACACTCGATAGCATTCAAAAGGCTATTACTTCGGGGACGATCTCCTTTGAGGATGCTGCAGAGAAATTCTCTGACGATGCAGAAACTAAGTATAACGGGGGATTGCTGATAAATCCTGAAACGAATACATCTCATTTATCGCCCGATAAAATGGATCGCGTGTTATTTTTCCAGGTTGATACGATGGAATTGAACAGGGTTTCGGCACCGTTGCAGATGACAACGTCGGAAGGAAAGACAGCCTTTCGCATCGTAATGGTTAAGTCGAGAACCAAGCCCCATAAAGCGAATCTGAAGGACGACTACCAGAGGATACAGGAAGTTGCATTGAGCGAAAAACAAAACCGTGCGCTCATGGAATGGATAAAGAAAAAGCAAAAGACAACATATATAAATATCGTTGATAATTTCGACAACTGTGAGCTTTTGAAGCAATGGGTTAAGGGGAATTAAATTCAAAATTCAAAATTCAAAATTCAAAAAGCGCAACAAGCTATAATAAATAATCAGTAACAGATATACCAACAATCAATCTTCAAAAATAAAATATGCCTATTAACTATCCATCCGACGTAGAAGCAGTACAGGACTTAGTAACGAAATATAAAAGATTACGTGCAGAAATAGGAAAGGTAATCATCGGCCAGGACGAAGTTGTTCGTGATGTGCTTATCTCTATTTTCAGCCGTAGTCATTGTTTGTTAGTCGGGGTACCGGGACTTGCAAAAACGCTGCTGGTGAATACCATTGCGCAGTCGCTTGGTCTTACTTATAATCGCATTCAGTTTACTCCTGATTTGATGCCGTCAGACATTATCGGAACAGAAATTCTTGATGAGAACAGGCATTTCCGTTTTATCAGAGGGCCACTCTTTGCGAATATTATTCTGGCAGACGAGATCAATCGGACGCCGCCGAAGACTCAAAGCGCATTGCTTGAAGCCATGCAGGAATATGCGGTAACCGCAGCCGGAAAGCGGTATGAGCTGGATCTTCCGTTCTTCGTGCTTGCGACGCAAAATCCGATAGAGCAGGAGGGAACGTATCCATTGCCGGAGGCTCAGCTGGACAGGTTTATGTTTAATGTCTTTCTAACCTATCCCGAATTTAACCAGGAAGTGCAGGTTGTAAAAAACACTACTTCCGACTATAAGCCGAAGCTAGATAAGGTTGTCAGCGCTGAAGAGATTTTATATTTCCAGGACTTGATAAGGAGAATTCCGATACCTGACAATGTATTGCAGTATGCGGTTTCGCTTGCTTCCAAGACCCGTCCGGCTACATCATCGGCAACAAAGGAAGTGAACTCATATTTAAGCTGGGGTGCGGGCCCGCGTGCTTCTCAGTATCTTGTAGTCGGAGCCAAATGCCATGCCGCATTGAATGGAAAATACTCGCCTGACATTGAAGATGTGAAAGCTGTAGCCATGCCAATACTCCGTCATCGTCTCGTTCGTAATTACCGTGCGGAAGCTGATGGTGTTTCGATTGAGAAGATTGTAAACGATCTTGTAGTCTGAAAATTCAGTCCGGAGTCTGAAGTCCGGGTCCGGATATTTTTCAGACCCGGACTTCAGACCCGGACTGATTTCCCGGCTCTGACTACAGACTCCGGACTGATTTTATTCTGCTGTTTCCAAATTCTCCAGAGCAACTTTAGCTTTCATCGTTCCGAAGTTTACAACAACAATATCTTTTTTGATAGCTTCAACAACGCCTACTTGTTTTCCTTTCAGCATTCTTACTTTCGATCCAACGATAATTTCTTTTCGCAATCGCTCGAGCAATATTTGTTTCCTTGCCATGATTTTCTGAGGCGTATTTTCTGCTTCTCGTTTTTTCTTTTCGGCGGTCATCGTACCGACAAACTTTTTAATGATTGCTTTTTTGTCTTTTGTCTTTTCCCATTCCTGTGATAGCGACTTGAACTTTCTGCCCAGGTCAGCGAGTTTGACGAGTTCTTCTCTCTTCAGTTTCTCGCTTTCCATCTTGTCGGTAAGCTTTTTTGACAACTCTGTAAAACGGCCACTGGCAATTTGCGTTTCGGCCTGTTTCGCTTTCAGTTCGCGTAACTCCTCTTCTATTTTATTTTTCTGCTGATGAAGTGAGGAGAGCATGTTATTAAGGCTTAATTTTTCTTTCTGAACTTTTTTCTTTGCACGGTTTATCACATGCATGGGCAGACCGATTTTTTCGGCTACTTCAAACGTATAGGAACTTCCCGGCTGTCCGGTCAGCAACTGATATTTTGGTAGCAATGATTCGGGATCAAAAAGCATCGAGCCGTTTATCACGCCGTCCAGCTGATCGGCGAGTAGCTTGATATTCGTATAATGAGTGGTAAAAACCCCGAAGGCTTTTCTCCTGTTCAGTTCCTCCAGCACAACTTCCGCAATAGCACCTCCCAGTTCCGGATCCGTGCCTGTTCCGAATTCATCGATGAGAATAAGCGAACGGTTGTTGGCTGTTTCCATAAACATTTTCATGCTTAGCAGCCGTGAACTATATGTGCTTAAAGCATATTCGATCGACTGGCTGTCGCCGATGTCGGCAAGAAAATGATTGAAGAAGCACATCTGTGATTGAGGACCTGCCGGTACGAGCAATCCACATTGCAGCATAATTTGCAGCAGGCCGACCGTTTTTAAGGTTATCGATTTGCCGCCTGCATTCGGGCCGCTGATAATGAGAATTCTTTTATCCTGGTCGAGATGCAGATTCAGAGGAACGACTTTTTTCTGCATTGCTTTGTTTTGGAGATATAGCAGGGGATGCCTGGCATCAAAGAGCTGCACCGTACTGTTCTTATTAATCTGCGGCAGAGTTGCATTTATATCGACCGCAAACATCGCTTTGGCACGAATGAAATCGAGTTCGCTTAAAAATGAATGATAATGAGAAATCAAAATGGAATGATTTCTTAATTCATCAGTGAGTTCACGAAGCAACCTTCTGATTTCATTCTTTTCATCCAGGTCGAGCTCAGCTATCTCGTTGTTTAATCCGACGAGGACCTCAGGTTCGATAAATGTAGTCTTGCCGCTTTCACTCTTGCCATGAATCAATCCCCGAATGTCTCTCTTGAATTCTGAAGGTACAGCGAGAACACGGCGGTTATTATAAAAATTTTCCTCGTTTTCCCGGAGCCAGCCTTTCTTCTTGAGGTCGAGAATATATGCCCGGAATGTGCGGTCGGCTTCTCTTCTTTTTGATGATAATTGTGAGCGTATTTCCCTCAGCAGTTCAGAGGCATTATCCTTCACCTGTGAATGTGCATCAATTACGGAGTCGATATTATCGATGATTTCTTTGGTGATGATCAGTCCGTGTGTCAGGCGGATTAGATTGGGATATGACAGTTCACGATCCCTGAGAAATTTTAAAATATTATTTACAATGACAGATGCAGAACGGAGGAGACTGAATTGACTTTCACTCAGCACCGAGCCGGGCTTCTTTAACAGCTGCGCCTCATTCTGGAAATCTTCAAAATGAAAATCAGGAAAATGTCCGTGGTGAAGAATAGTCTGAAAGAATTCATCTGTTTGTCTGAGAGCGGTGTGGAGATCTTCACGGTTTGAAATGGGAGACAATTGTTCGGCCCGCACCCTGGAAGCATTGCAACGGCAATAATAGGCTACTTTCCCGCATACTTTGTCAAATTCGAAGAGAGAGAGTATGTTTTCCCCGTGTATTTTCACTGACGAAAGATAATATTTTTCATTTTGACATAATATTAATTCTCATTCACCCATCGTACAGGAGCACTAACATAATGATCAGATTTTGTATGAAAGGAACTTAATACTTTCATTTCAGCTTAACAACTTTTTTTTTATGAAAGCAAACTTCCGGCCCGTACAATTCTCTCTACCTCAAGATCGGTTTCCGGTTACTCATTCCACTAAATAATTATATCCCTTCTGAACTCACCGGCCATCATAAACAAGATTGCCGGTGATTTTTTTATGGGCAAGCGGCTTTGAATGTTGTTTCCCCGGAGGCATCAGAAGTGGTATTCAGAAACCCGCTACAACTTAAATGCTATGTCAAAGGCTTGAAAACATTGATTTTTCCAAAAAACCCAATTTGGACTCAATAGTCCTTTTTAGTATTTTGCTTTTTAATATTTACCCTTCCATATTACTGAACGCCCATTCATCCTAAGCTATTACTTTTTACAGCATCTCATTTCTAGGAATATAATTCATAGAGCAGATGTAAATTTATTTTTATACTCGTACTTTTTGCTTTAAAATTAAATTGAATTAACTACTAATAAATACATTCCAGAATTGGAAAAATATATGTCGAACTATCATTTTTGCCATACTTCATATAAATTAAAATTTGCAGTTATTATTTTCATAATACTGGGTTTGAATACTTTTTTTGTTCTCGGGCAATCAGTTGCAAATTACCAGTTCGAAAGTCGAACAGATGGCTCTCTTCAACTTGACAAGGATGGAAATACCATTGATATGTCAACGGGTACTGCTCAATTTTATGGTCCTAATATTAATACATATAGCCCATCATTTCTAACGTTGCCATTTCCATTTTACCTTGTATCACAACTATATGCCAATTATTCTTTGAACCCGGATGGGCAGGTTCGATTATCTAACGGTTCGCCAACACTTATCTCAGGTAGTTCTCAATCGCCTGTAGCAAATACAGGTTTTCTTATTCCGGTGAATACCGATGGGAAAACATCACCCACGGGAAAAGTTCATAGTAAAGTTTTTGGAACAACTCCCAACAGGGTCTATGTTATAGAATGGAAAGACATTGTTATTCCGGCAAGCGGGACTGCAAATACGAATTATTCAACATTTCAGATGCGGTTATACGAACAGAATAGTGTGATTGAGTACGTGTATGGCTCAATGTATAATACTTCTTCTTCGAATGCAGGATTTGCTATTGGCTTTTCATCCAGCGTGGGACTTGGAAATATTGCTAATATAACTAATGTTGAAACAACTCCTGCCTATGTAACATCATTAAACTCATTTACGGCCGGGGGTAATGTTTTTACTGCAAATGCTCCAATGATGAACTTGAATAGTTCGGCTGATGGAAACCGTACTTTATTCAGATTTACTCCTCCTGAAGTTGTCGCACCGTCCAATATCAATTTCTCAAACATACTTCCGGGGACTTTTACGCTGAACTGGACAGACAATTCAAATAACGAAAATGGTTTCAGGATTTACAGATCAATGGATGGTGTGAATTATACATTGGTTCATATACTGGGACCAAATGAAACCTCTTCAAATGAAGTGTTTATTACGCCATCAACTTTGCATTATTTTAAGGTTGAAGCTTATGCAGAGGGAGGTGGAAAAAGTGTTACGGCGAGTGTTGTAAGCGGAAGTTGTTCCAGAAACGGCACATATACAATTCCTGGAGATTATACCTCAATTACAGCTGCTGCTGCCGATCTGAAAGCATTTGGAGTTAACGGACCAGTTATTTTAGAATTGCAGTCAAATTATAATTCTTCAGTTGAAACGTTTCCGCTTGTTTTAGGAGAAATTCCATGTGCCAGTATTGTAAATACAATTACGATCCGACCTGCTGCGAATGCAGCTAATCTTTCAATAATAAATTCATCTTTTGATTCGCCGCTCATTGGAGTGGATCTTTATCAGGGCGATTACTGGATCTTCGACGGCAGGGCCGGCGGGGTAGGAAATACAATTAATCTTACTATCAGCGGAAGGGAAAGTGCTGTTCGTCTGATAAACACTGCTACTCATAATACTTTTCAATATGTAAATTTTACTTCCAGCCGCTTTTCTTCTACGGCAGGTGTAATTACTTTTTGGAATTTCGGTAATTCTTACAATACTATTGATCATTGTTCGATCGATGGTGGTGCAGGTAATGAACAGTACCCGCAAAACTCAGCCTATTTTGGAATCTATTCATCAGCAACCGGAACCCCGGCAAACAAGTTTAATGTAATCTCAAATAATAATATTTATAATTTTTACAGGTGGAATAATGCCCAACTGTATCATTGTGGAATTTATCTCTTTTCTACCAACTCCGACTGGACAATAGAAAATAATAGTTTTTACCAGACGGCACCGCGAGCTGCACAAACCGGTACTGCATTATTAATTCCAATATACATCGCATCTGGTGGCGAAAACTTTGTAATAAGGAATAATTATATAGGCGGTAGCGCGCCAATGTGTGGAGGTGCTCCGTTGACATGGACTGGTGAAGTTAAATTCATAGGTATCAATTTTACCGGAGCAAACAATTTACAGTCGAATAGTTTCCAGGGAAATGTGATTCAGAATATTTCTATGTCAACTAATTCAGCACAAGCCGGTAATACTTTTGATGGAATGGTAATTGGAGCAGGTATTTCAAATGTGGGTAATGAGACAGGAAATATTATCGGTAGTGCAACCGGGACCGGATCAATCTCGATTACATCAATTACAGGAACAACAAACCGGGGAATAACTGTTTCGTCTAATAATTCAAGCAGTATTATAGCTAATAATGTCGTCGGTTCAATTTCAATGAATGGTTCATTATCCACAAGTCTGGTTAATTTCACCGGCATAGAATTATCAAACGTACCAAACAGTTCAGTAATCAGGAATAACCTAATTGGCAGTCTTACCACACCCAGCAGCATCCAGGCAAATATGTCTAACAGTGGCACTTTGGGAAGTTTCATTGGTGTCAAATCATTAAATTATCCAAATACAGTAGTCGAACAAAACACGATTGCAAACATTAGCTGGAATTACTCTTCAACTCCATTAGCAGGGGGAACGTTAACTGGTATAATAATGACGGGACCTTCGAACATTAGAAATAATGTCATAAGAGATCTCTATACAAATTCAGGAAAAACATCAACTGGTAATTCGGCTTCCGTCGTTGGAATATTCTTGTCATCTTTTAATACCGGACCGTTTGCAAGTCCGGAAATCTCGGGTAACTCAATTTATTCATTGAAGAATTATAACTCAAATGCAGCTGCTTCTGTGTTAGGAATCGGATACAATGGTTTTGATCAATCAGCAGGTTTTGATAATCTGCTTGTTTTTAATAATTCAATTCATGGACTTACCGTAGCTAATCCAGGAGGAAATATTTACGGCATCTATTCATCAGCATCTATTGCCAGTTATTATAACAATATGATTCGTTTGGGTATTGATTTAACTGGTGATATAACCGTTCCATGTAATATTTATGGGATCTACGATGCCAGTGGTAATAAAACATATTATCACAATACAGTATATATTGGCGGAAAAAATGTGGGAAATTCCACATCCAATACATTTGCATTTTATAGTTTTGATTCTGACAGCAGCCGGAATGTTCGCAATAATATTTTAATTAACAATCGTTCGAATGCCGGTGCCGGTGGAAAGCATTATTGTGTGTCTGCTTTCGGTTCAAATCCAAACCCTGCCGGATTAACTCTCGATTACAATTTGTATTTCGCTTCTGGTAATGGCGGATATTTAGGACTTTACAACAACAATAATATATCTGCGCTAAACAATTGGCAAACAGCAGTCGGTCAGGATGCTCATAGTTTGTTTACAGAACCATGTCTTGTCGATCCTGAAGGTTCCGTGCCTGACTTACATCTTGATGAATGTGTAAGTGGTAATAATCCTGCTGACGGAAGTGGAATCATGATACCATCCATGCTTACCGATATCGATGGCGAATCAAGAAGCTCATTGACACCAACAGATATTGGCGCGGATGCAATAAGTTTTATATGTACTCCACCGGTTTTTTCTCAATGCCCGTTCGATACATTAGTATTTGCAACTGAAGGACATTGTACAGCTTCGATTAGTTATTCGTCAATGACCTCTGGTACAACACCCATATCATACACTTATGTATTCAGTGGAGTAACGACTGCAAGTGGCTCCGGAACGGGTAGTGGTTCTGTTTTCAATGCAGGACATACAAATGTTTCAATTACTGCCACCAACAGTTGTGGGGCAGTTACATGTGAATTTATTATAATTCTTGTCGCGAATATTAACGATAATAACGAATGTACGATTGACCAGTGTAATAGTACTACCGGGATTATTTCACATACTCCTGTCCCGACGGATGATAACAATGCATGTACTGATGATGGTTGTAATACTTCAACGGGTGTCTTCCATGATCCTGTTGCAACGGACGATCACAATGCATGTACAAATGATGGATGCAATACAATCTCAGGTGTTTATCATGATCCGGTCAGCATCGATGATAACGATGCGTGCACAACCGATGGCTGCGATTCTAATTCGGGAGTTTATCATCATGTAATCAATCCTGACGACGGCAATGCCTGTACAACCGACTATTGCGATTCCATGGCCGGAGTACTGCACGATGTAATCGAATACGACGATTACAATGCATGTACGCTGGATGGATGTGATTCAGTCACGGGTATCTATCATATCCCGGTTGAAACGGATGACCACAATGTATGTACGATTGATGGCTGCGATTCAGTGTCGGGAATTTATCACAACGAGGTTGATATCGACGATCACGATGTTTGTACTATCGACGCCTGTAATTCAATAAACGGAATTTCTCACACGCCTGTTGACATTGATGACCATGACGTATGCACAACCGATGCCTGCCATTCGGTAACGGGAATTTCTCACACGCCTGTCGATATCGATGATCACGATGTTTGTACTACAGATGCCTGCCATTCGGTAACGGGAGTTTCTCACATGCCTGTCGACATTGATGACCATGACTTATGCACAACCGATGCCTGCCATTCGGTAACGGGAATTTCTCACACGCCGGTCGATATCGACGATCACGATGTTTGTACCATCGACGCCTGTAATTCAATAACCGGAATTTCTCACACACCTGTCTAAATCGATGACCAAGACGTATGTACAATCGATGCCTGCCATTCGGTAACGGGAATTTCCCACACTCCGGTCGATATCGACGATAACGATGTTTGTACCATCGACGCCTGTAATTCAATGACGGGAATTTCTCACACGCCTGTCGAAATCGATGACCATGACGTATGTACAACCGATGCCTGCCATTCGGTAACGGGAATTTCTCACACGCCGGTTGACATTAATGATCATGACGTCTGCACAACCGATGCCTGCCATTCGGTATCCGGTATTTCTCATACACCGGTCGATATCGATGATCAGAATGCCTGTACGATCGATGCCTGCGACAGTGAAACCGGTGTTACCCACACACCTGTGTTTATCGACGATGGCAATGCCTGCACGATCGATGCCTGCAATACGGAAACGGGAGCGATCACACATACGGATGATTCGCCGCTTGTCAGTACCAGCATCGATCCGATCAGGTGTTATGGCGAAACGGGCTGCGTAACCATTACGGCCACA
>CAZQOQ010000013.1:0-126048 GCA_964595205.1 uncultured Flavobacteriales bacterium
GGCTAATCGGCTAATCGGCTAATCGGCTAATCGGCTAATCGGCTAATCGGCTAATCGGCTAATCGGCTAATCGGCTAATCGGCTAATCGGCTAATCGGCTAATCGGCTAATCGGCTAATCGGCTAATCGGCTAATTGGCTAATCAGCTAATCGGCTAATTAATAAATCGTATCTTCGCACCTTATTAAAAAAAAATGATTTCTTTCCCCGAATTGGGTGTTGGCGATAACGTTTTAAAAGCCATTAATGAGTTGGGTTTCAAGGAACCAACTCCCATTCAACAACAGGCAATCCCTGTTTTATTAAAAAATGATCGTGATTTTGTTGGTCTTGCTCAAACCGGTACCGGTAAAACTGCCGCCTTTGGCATCCCTCTGCTTGAACTTATTGATCATCCACTGCCTCTGACTCAGGCACTTATCCTCGCACCGACTCGGGAATTATGTGTCCAGATTGCGAAAGACCTGGTTAACTACAGCAAATTCAGTCGCTCGTTAAACATTACAGCCGTATATGGTGGTGCCAGCATTTCCACTCAGATGAGGCAGATTAAAAAAGGCACGCAGATCGTCGTTGCCACTCCCGGCCGACTGCTCGATCTCATCAACCGGAATGCTATCAATATGAAATCCATCCGTTATGTCGTTCTCGACGAGGCTGATGAAATGCTGAACATGGGTTTCCAGGAGGACATCGATGAAATTCTCAGTCACCTTCCAAAAGAAAGACGCGTCTGGCTCTTCTCTGCAACGATGCCCCAGGAAGTCAGGACCATTGCGAGCAAATACATGCACAATCCGTTCGAACTGACGATTGGAAAAAAGAATGAAGGCGTCGCCAACATCGAACATTACTATTATGTAATTCATGAACGCGACAGGTACCAGGCCCTGAAAAGAATCCTCGATTCGATACCGGAAATCTTCGGCATTATCTTCTGCCGCACAAAAATAGACACACAGAAAATTGCCGAGAGTCTCGCCAAAGACGGATACAATGCCGACTCACTTCATGGCGATTTAACCCAGGCCCAGCGCGACAAAGTAATGGCGCGTTACCGCAGCCATAATCTGGATGTGCTTGTCGCCACCGACGTAGCCGCACGCGGAATCGACGTAAACGATATCACACACGTTATTCATTATAATCTTCCTGACGAACCCGAAAGCTACACCCACAGGAGCGGTCGCACCGCCCGCGCAGGCAAATCAGGTGTCTCGGTTGCGCTCGTGAACATCCGTGAAATAGATAAGATACGGTTCATCGAGAAAAAACTGAATGCTAAAATTCATCTTGCAAGAATTCCTGATGCTGTCCAGATTTGTGAACAGCAACTCATGAACCTTGTTAAAAAAATTCATCACGTAAGCGTAAATGAAAAGGGAATTTCCAAGTATCTTCAACCTGTATTTGATGAATTAGGAGATCTCAGCAAAGAGGAATTGATCAAACGAATCGTCAGCATTGAATTCAATCGCTTCCTTGATGCTTACAGGCAGGCTCCCGATTTAAATGTGGATCTTGCACACCAGGGAAAGAGTTCTAACGGTTATCGCTCAGGTGAACCGAGACTGTTCATCAATCTGGGATCAATGGATGGTCTCAACGAAGGATCCATGAGAGATTATGTTTCCGAAATAACCGGAATCGCTTCTAAAGATATAGGCCGAATTGATGTGAAAGGAGTCTATTCATTCATTGATCTGCCCCAGGAAAAACTTGCCAAAGCAATGACGGCTTTTGAAGGCGAAGTTTTTCAGACAAGAAAAGTAAGAACCGAATTATCCGGACAGGAGTCTCGAAAGAAATCTTCCTCCGGCAAACCATCCTGGAAAGATAAAAAGCCACATCGTAAAGGCAGTGGCAGCGGAAGCAAGACTTCATCAAGGGGATGGAATGAAAAGAGTTCGTTTAAAAAGAAAGAATCGTACAAAAAAGACAGATGGTAAGAACACTTTTGAATTCATTCACAAAAATTGAGATTCATCTGTTCGTATCACACAATAATTTTTAATAAATTATTATGGCAGGAATAAAATTTAATGGCAATAGTTCGGCATTTTACATAGACCTGAAAACCCGGGTTGACGCATATTTCCGTGAACATAAAATTGATCAGCATGGCAACTTCAAAATTTATCTGAAATCTGCCTTCTACATTATTTCATTCCTTGCCTGTTACACAGTGCTTGTTTTCTTTACCCCTTCCACCTTAATATCCATCCTGCTTTGTATCGTATTCGGCTTACTCACAGCCGGCATAGGTTTCAACGTAATGCATGATGGAGGTCACGGAAGTTATTCTCCAAAAAAGGTTGTGAACAAAGTCGCCGCCTTATCGCTCAATTTTTTAGGCGGAAGTTCTTTCCTGTGGAACATTAAACACAACATGATTCATCATACATTCACTAACATCGATGGACATGATGACGACATATTGAACGAGCCGTTTCTTCGTTTGTGTAAGTCGCAGAAGAGAAAATTCTATCATCGCTTTCAGTATATTTACTGGGTGTTTGTTTATGGATTGATGTACTTCGGCTGGGTTTTCATTCTCGATATCATGAAGTACTTTAGGAGAAGCATTGCTGCAAAAAATAACATCCATTTCAATTTCAAAACACATGTCGGTTTCTGGCTAACAAAGGCTTTCTACATTTTCATGTTCATCGTACTGCCTCTGCAGTTTGTTCACTGGTATGCTTTCCTGATCGGATTTGGAATCTGGGTTTACACCACCGGCCTTGTAACAAGCATCGTTTTCCAGCTTGCTCATGCCGTTGAAGAGACAAACTTCATAGACGCAAAAACCGGTGATCTCGAAAACGACTGGGCCGTCCACCAGGTCCTGACCACTGCTAATTTCGGATCACGCAGCAAATTGCTGTCATTCTTCACCGGCGGCCTCAACCAGCAGGTTGAACATCACCTTTTTCCGAGAATTTCACACATTCACTATCCTAAATTGAGTCCCATCGTAAAGGCTACCTGTCAATCGCATGGACTTGTCTATTTAGAACAGCCTACTTTTTTTCATGCTTTTGTTTCGCATGTGAAGTATTTATATCGGCTGGGGAGGAAAGAACCTGCCATTAATTAGTTAATTCGTTGATTCGTTGATTGGGAGGTTGGGAGGTTGGGAGGTTGGGAGGTTGGGTGGTTGGGAGGTTGGGAGGTTGGGAGGTTGGGAGGTTGGGATATTACCTAAATTCATTACTTTATTAATCATCAAATTAACGAATTAACTAATTAACGAATTAACTAATTATCACATTTTTCTTACACACCCCCCCTAAAAGTAAGTCACCGTTAAAAAAAAGTACAGATTTCTATAACTCCCCCCTATTTTTTGACGTACATTTGGCAAAAATCTAATTATAATTTTAAAATTTATGTCAAACAACCGTTTCAGAGCAGTAGATATTGCTCAAAGCCGTACTTCGGTGAGGGTAACACCCCCATCCAGCAAAATTTCTGAATATTATGGGACCAATGTCTTTAATAAAGAAGCAATGCAGAAGTACCTGCAACGGGACGCCTATAAGGCCGTTATTGCCGCAATCGACCATGGTGAAATTGTAGACAGAAAAATGGCCGAACAGATCGCCCTTGGAATGAAAGAATGGGCGAATTCGAAAGGAGCCACACATTATACTCACTGGTTTCAGCCACTTACGGGACTGACAGCAGAAAAACACGATTCTTTTTTCGAATTACACGATGGTAAGGCCATTGAGTTTTTTTCGGGAAATGCTCTCGCTCAGCAGGAACCTGACGCATCCAGCTTTCCAAGCGGAGGCATTAGAAATACATTCGAAGCCCGTGGTTATACAGCATGGGATCCGAGCTCACCTGCATTCATCATTGAAATCGCCGGCGGTAAAACACTCTGCATTCCGACAATCTTCGTGTCATATACCGGCGAAACGCTCGACTATAAAGCTCCCTTGTTAAAGGCACTTCACATGCTCGATAAAGCAGCGGTCGATGTATGCCAGTACTTCGATAAGGACGTCACGAAAGTATTTGCTACGCTTGGTGTTGAACAGGAATATTTCCTGGTCGATACAGCGCTGCTGAATTCCAGACCGGATTTACAGATAACCGGCCGGACATTGTTCGGGCATTCGCCTGCAAAGGGCCAGCAACTGGAAGATCATTACTTCGGATCGATTCCCGAGCGCGTCTATTCGTTCATGCTCGACTTCGAAACAGAGGCATACAAACTCGGCATTCCATTGAAGACCCGGCACAACGAGGTTGCGCCAAGCCAGTTCGAATGTGCACCGGTTTTTGAAGAGATCAATCTCGCCGTCGATCATAATGCATTGCTGATGGACATGATGGACAAGGTAGCACGCCGTCATAATTTCAAAGTTCTTCTTCATGAGAAACCTTATGCAGGGATCAACGGTAGCGGTAAACACAACAACTGGAGTCTCGGTACAAACACCGGCAAGAACCTCCTGTCGCCAGGAAGCACACCAAAAAGCAACCTGATGTTCCTGACGTTTTTCGTCAATACCATCCAGGCTGTTTTCAAACACGCAGACCTGCTTCGTGCAAGCATTGCATCTGCAAGCAACGATCACAGGCTTGGTGCGAACGAAGCTCCGCCGGCAATCATGTCGATCTTTCTTGGGGGACAGCTTACAAAGGTTCTCGATGAGATCGTTCAGTCGGTAAACGAAAAAAAAATGTCGCCCGACGAAAAGACGGCTCTCAAACTGAATATCGGAAAGATTCCTGAAATTCTTCTGGATAATACTGACCGTAACCGTACATCACCATTTGCTTTCACCGGAAATAAATTTGAATTCCGCGCGGTTGGCTCCTCCGCCAACTGTTCCAATGCAATGATGGTGCTTAATACGATCGTGGCGAACCAGCTCAACCTGTTCAAGAAAGAAGTGGATACGCATATCGAAAAAGGTGTTAAGAAAGACGAAGCCATTCTCAAAGTTCTTCGGCAATACATCGTCGAATCGGCAAACATCCGTTTTGAAGGAAATGGTTACGGAGAAGAATGGATGAAAGAAGCAAAGAAACGCGGACTATCGAATATTCAGACCACACCGCTTGCATTGGATGCATACGTATCAAAATCTTCGCTCAGGTTATTCGAAGAGATGAATATTTTCAGTCACCGCGAGGCTGAAGCCCGGCACGAAATCATGCTGGAGACTTACATTAAAAAAATCCAGATCGAGTCGCGGGTGATGGGCGATCTTGTTATCAATCACATCCTGCCTCCGGCTATGAAGTATCAGACCAACCTGGCTAAAAACGCAAAGGCATTGAGTGAGATAAACGTTCCGGCTGAATCCTATCAGACACAAATCGAAATGATCAATGCAATCAGCCAGCATATCAATGTGATCCGCACAAAAGTGAATGAGATGATCGAAGCGAGAAAAAAAGCGAATAAAATTGAGAATGTGCGTGAAAAAGCGATCGCTTATTGCGACAAAGTGAAGCCATATTTTGACATCATACGTGAACATGTCGATAAACTCGAAATGATCGTTGATGATGAATTATGGCCAATGGCAAAATACAGGGAACTGGTAACGATCCGCTGATTCGTTTCCCTGTTAAATCGTTAATTAATTAGCTATGAACGATGAACAATATTTGAATTTGTTCATCGTTCTTTTTTTTATCTGAACTCCATGACAGAAGACAATGAATAATTCAAATTTAAAATCCCGTTTTAATCTTTGTTATCAGCGAAATTCTTGTTTTCTTTGTCTTTAGGGTAAATATTAATTCCCAAAATTCAAGCAGACAAAAAATGAAAATTATTCTCAGAGTCTTTTTTTCTTTCCTGTTGATTTTTCCTGCATCCATCGTGCTTGCACAACGCACGCCGCTCATGCAAGCCGACCTGGCATTTGCAAAAGGCGACTATTACGATGCTTCAACGCTTTACAAAAAAGCCTTTACCAAAGAGAAAAATAAAGTGAAGCGGGCTGAGATCATCTACAAAGTTGCAGAATCATACCGCCTTACGAACGATTATAAAAACCAGGAGGTCTGGTATGCCAAAGCCATCAAGGCCAACTTCAAGGATCCTGAAGCCATCTTGCGTTATGCCGATGCATTAAAGATGAATGGCAAATATGACGAAGCCATTGTTCAGTACACAAACTTCAAAAAAGTTGCCTCCGAAGACCCGCGCGGTGAACTCGGCATTCAGGCGAGCACTGAAGCACAGAAATGGAAGGATAAACCCACCCGTTATAAGCTGGAAAATGTGTCGCCGATCAACACAAAGTATTCTGATTTCGGAGTAACATATTCGAATAAAGACCGGAGGCATATTATCTTCAGTTCTGCCCGCCAGGAATCGGAAGGAAAGAATAACGACGGATGGACCGGAGAAAAATTCCAGGACCTTTTTGAGGCTACCGTAGATAAAAAAGGAAAGTGGAGCTCGCCTAAACCAATCCTCGAGCCTGTTAACACCACTGCCAGCGAGGGTGGTACCGCCATGGATGCAAAAGGAAGCGATTTATATTTCACCCGATGCGAAACCGAGAAAGGAAAAGTAGGCATTTGTGAGATCTACTATACTAAAAGGAAGGGCGCTACCTGGGATGATCCAAAATTGATCGTTTTGGCTCCGGACAGCTTCACAGTTGGCCATCCGGCATTAAGCAGTGACGAACAAACTCTTTATTTTTCTTCCGATATGCCTAACGGTTTCGGAGGCAAGGATATCTGGATTACCAAATATGACAAGAAGACAAAAGAATGGGGTAAGCCGGTAAATGCCGGAAACAAGATCAATACCGAGTTCGATGAATTGTTTCCATACATTTCATCAGACAACACTCTTTATTTCTCTTCCAAAGGTCATATCGGCATGGGTGGGCTGGATGTCTTCATGGCCAAGCAGACAAACGGACTCTTTGAAGATGCTGTAAATTTAAAATATCCCATTAACAGTTCTCACGACGACTTCGCTTTTATTATTGACGAAGTAGCAGGCGACAAGGGTTTTCTAAGTTCTGACCGTGAAGGCGGAAAAGGAGGAGACGACATTTATACATGGTACCTTCCGCCATTGGTCTTTACCGTCTCCGGAAAGGTTATCGACGCAGATACAAGAGCAAATATCGAAGGAGCGACAATAGAAATGTTTGGCAGCGACGGCTCTTCGGTACCTTTCAAGACTGACAAGACAGGTGCATATAAATTCGACCTTAAGCCTGAGACCTCTTACAAGGTATCCGCAACCATGTCGAATTACCTGAATAAATATCTTGAAGTGTCTACCGTAGGACTGGAACAATCGAAGGATTTTATCGGTGATTTCGATTTTGCATTGCGTTCAACGTTACGGGCCATCGAATTGCCGGATATTTATTACGACCTCGCCAAATGGGACCTGCGTCCTGAATCCAAAGCCGCCTTGGACGATCTGCTCCAGACCCTTGAAGATAATCCGACAATCGTTATCGAACTCGGTTCACATACCGATTCACGCCCTATTCCAATGACCAATGATACACTCTCTGCCCGCCGTGCCGAGTCTGTCGTCAATTATCTTATTCAAAAGGGTGTTCCAAAAGAACGCCTGGATTATCATGGTTATGGCGCACATGAGCCACGGATTCTCACCAAGGACAAGGGAAGTTTTCATGCAGGAGACACACTGAATGACGAGTTTATTAATAAACTAAAAAACAACAAGCTTAAGGAAGAAGCGCATCAGTTGAATCGCCGGACCGAGTTTAAGGTTTTACGTACAAATTACGTGAAAGGACAATCGGCGATCGACAATATCAATCTTGAAAAACCGGCGGAATCGATGATCGATTCTTCTGATGCAACCAGGAAAGCAGTGGAAGATGCAGCAGTAGCTACTCAGGTTGATGTAAAAGAGGCGCCTCATTCTGATACTGCCACAACTAAAGAAACAACACCATCCGGCCCGGGTGAAATTTACATCGCTAAAAAAGGTGATACTTTCTTTTCGATTTCGAAAAAGAATAACATGACTGTCAAAGACCTGAAAACACTCAACGGACTAAAAGGTGAAACACTTTTTGAAGGAATGGAATTAAAAGTAACTATGGGTGGGGATTATACAGAGTACGACAAGAAATTCTATACACTTGAAAAAGGCGAAGACAGCTGGTCTGCCGTTGCGAAAAAGCTGGAGATGAAAACCGGTGATCTTAAGAAATTAAATAAAGGCGTCGACGAAGATACATTCCGTCCGGGAAAGAAAATTCGTGTAAAACAGTAGCTTCATTGTATCATATTAAAGCGTTCCGCCACGTGCGGAGCGCTTTTTGTTTTATATGATCAAACAATAAAACAATAAAACAATAAAACAATAAAACAATAAAACAATAAAACAATAAAACAATAAAACAATAAAACAATAAAACAATAAAACAATAAAATTGTCAACCTCCGACAAATACTCCGCCCGCGGCGTCTCTTCCTCAAAAGAAGACGTACATGCTGCCATCGAGAAGATCGACAAAGGACTTTTTAAAAATTCCTTTTGCAAGATCGTTCCTGATTATTTATCGGGAAGCGATGATCATTGCATCATCATGCACGCAGATGGTGCAGGAACGAAATCGTCGCTTGCATATGCTTATTGGAAAGAGACAGGAGATCTTACGGTGTGGAAAGGAATTGCCCAGGATGCAATCGTGATGAATACAGATGACCTGCTTTGTGTGGGTGCGATTGAAAATATCCTACTCTCCTCCACCATTGGCCGGAACAAAAAATTGATCCCCGCTGAAGTGCTATCGGAAATTATCAATGGCACAGAATCCTTTCTCGAAAATCTACGCTCACATGGAATAATCATCCATTCAACCGGCGGCGAAACGGCAGATGTTGGCGACCTGGTAAGAACAATCATTGTTGACTCTACGGTAACGTGCCGGATGAAGCGAAAGGATGTTATCACCAATGAGAAAATTAAACCGGGAGATGTGATTGTTGGTTTCGCTTCTTATGGAAGAGCAAGTTATGAAACAGAATATAACGGAGGAATGGGAAGCAATGGACTTACTTCTGCCAGACATGATGTGTTTAATAAATTATATGCTGAAAAATATCCGGAAACTTTCGACCAGTCAGTTAATAAAGAACTTGTTTATGCCGGTTCGAAAAAATTGACGGAGAAGATTCCGGTTACCTACAATTTCGATAATAAAAAAGTCACTGAAGAAATTACCGCCGGAAAACTTGTGTTGTCTCCGACAAGAACCTATGCACCGCTGATTAAAAAAATATTGGAAACAAACCGGGATGCTGTCCATGGAATGTTTCATTGCAGCGGAGGCGGCCAGACAAAAGTTCTTAATTTTGTTAACGACATTCATATTATTAAAGACGAACTTTTCCCGGTACCACCATTATTTAAAATGATACAGGACGAAAGCAAAACTGATACTAAGGAAATGTACAGGGTTTTCAATATGGGACATCGTATGGAAATTTATTGCGATGTAAAAGATGCCGACATGATGATTGAAACTGCAAAGTCATTTAATATAGATGCGAAAATTATCGGAAGTTGCGAGGCCGGGAAAGGAAAAAAACTAACGATTAAAACTGGCGAAGGGAAATTTGAATATTAAAAAAAATATTGAAGAATGATGATTGTTGATTTCTGATTTTTGAAGTCAAACTCAACAAACAACAAACAACTATCTACAACCAACAATGCTACTAGACAAATTAGAATCCATAAAGAACCGTTTCACTGACGTAGAAATGCAGCTGTCTTCGCCTGAAGCGATGAAAGATATGAAAAGGTATACCCAACTTAGTCGTGACTATAAAGAAATGAAGGCTGTTGTGGAAAAATACTATTTATATAAAAACCTTAGCAGTAATCTTGAAAATGCAAAGAATGTTTTCGCAAATGAGAAGGACAATGATTTTAAGGAGATGGCTCGTGCTGAAGTTGAAGAATTAACTTCTAAAATTGAAAAACTTGAAGAAGAAATAAGATTACTACTTATACCAGTCGATCCTGAAGATTCCAAAAATGCAATTGTTGAAATACGTGCCGGAACAGGCGGTGACGAAGCAAGTATTTTTGCAGGAGATCTTTACAGGATGTACACTAAATTTTGCGAACGCAGAGGATTGAGTGTCGACCTGGTTGATTTCACTCCGGGAACTGCAGGCGGGTACAAAGAAATTATTTTCGAAGTCAATACAGAAGGTGCTTATGGAATTTTAAAGTATGAAAGCGGTGTTCATCGTGTGCAACGGGTTCCACAGACAGAAACGATGGGACGTGTACATACATCTGCGGCAACAGTGGTTGTGCTTCCGGAAGCAGACGAATTAGATGTGAATATAAAACCCGGCGATATCAGAAAAGATTTATACTGTTCATCGGGCCCTGGCGGACAGTCAGTAAATACAACCTATTCTGCCGTTCGATTAACGCACATTCCAACTGGCATCGTTGCGCAATGTCAGGATCAGAAATCACAGTTGAAGAATTACGATAAAGCTCTTGCCGTTCTTCGTTCACGTATATACGAAGTTGAATTCCAGAAACGGATGGAAGAACGTTCGAAGAAAATCAAGACCATGGTTTCGACCGGCGACCGTTCAGAAAAAATCAGGACATACAATTATCCTCAAAGCCGCATCACCGATCATCGCATTGGATTAACGATGTACAACCTGCAATCGTTTATCGATGGTGATATACAGGAAATGATTGATGCACTTCAATTGGCGGAGAATACGGAACGGATGAAGGAAGGAGTAATGTAATTCGTTAATTAGTTGATTAGCTAATTTGTTAATTGAATTAAAAGAACCCTTTCTTTGCAAGAATTGGCAATAGGGGTATTTGGCGAAAGGAAAAAATTTTTTCGCGCAGAGACGCAGAGACGCAGAGACGCAGAGACGCAGAGGGCGCAGAGAATGTGTTCATTTTTTCTCTGCGGCCTCTGCGCCTCTGCGCCAAAAAATCCGTAGATTTGGGACCATGCAAACCGAAGCCGCTAAGAAAAACTCCCTCAACAAAGAATCCCTCTCCAAAGCCTTCGAACTCATGTGCACCGCCCGTGCCATGTCCGACCTCTTCGAAGAAAAATCGCAGATCACGCAGAAATATGTTCATGCCACTTCACGCGGACACGAAGCCGTTCAGCTTGCGCTTGGACTACAATTAAAACCGCAGGATTTTCTCTCCGCCTATTACCGCGACGACAGCATTTTACTTGGCATCGGAATTACGCCATACGAATTGATGTTGCAACTCCTCGCCAAACGCGACGATCCCTTTTCCGGCGGACGCACATATTATTGCCACCCGGCATTGAAGAGAGATAACATGCCGAAGATTCCTCATCAGTCGTCCGCCACTGGCATGCAGGCAATTCCAACCACAGGTATTGCCATGGGAATTCAATACAAAGAAAAAGTTGGTCTTGCTGATGAATCGTTAACCGAAAAACCCGTCGTCGTTTGTTCCATGGGCGACGGCTCCGTTACCGAAGGAGAAGTTGCCGAAGCCTTCCAGATGGCCGTGCTGAAAAAATTACCGATACTTTATTTCATCCAGGATAATGACTGGGACATTTCCGCAAGCTCGAAAGAAGTGCGTGCCATGAATGCCGCCGAATATGCAAAAGGCTTTAAAGGCATGGAAGTCCGTTCCATCGACGGTACCGATTTCTTCGCTTCCTACGAAACCATCCGCGAAGTCATTCACCTCATCCGCACCGAGCGCAGGCCATTCATGATCCATGCAAAGGTTCCCCTCCTCGCCCATCACACCAGCGGAGTTAGACGCGAGTGGTACCGCGACGACCTTGAAGAACATAAGAAGCGTGATCCGTTTCCGAAATTCAAATCAGCATTGATCGATTTAGGCTTCGATGAGAAAGATTTGAATCATGCCTGGGAACGATCCCAACTGATGGTCCGTGCCGAATTCGAAAAAGCATTACGCGCCGACGATCCACAGCCTGACGATCTGTTTAATTACGACTTCGCTCCTACTCCTGTCATAGAAGAAAAAGGACAACGCGAACCTGCAGGTAAAGAAAAAACGGTAATGGTCGACTGCGCCTTGTTTGCCGTTCAGGAACTGATGAAGAAACACAAAGAATGTTTACTCTACGGACAGGATGTCGGCGGCCGACTCGGTGGCGTCTTCCGCGAAGCGGCAACACTTGCAGAAAAATTCGGCGACGACCGCGTGTTCAATACGCCCATACAGGAAGCATTCATTATTGGAAGTACAGTCGGTATGAGCGCTGCCGGATTGAAACCCATCGTCGAGGTTCAGTTTGCCGATTACATCTGGCCCGGGCTCAATCAGCTATTTACAGAAGTCAGCCGCTCCTATTATTTAAGCAATGGCAAATGGCCGGTGAGCTGCATCATTCGTGTCCCCATTGGCGCCTACGGCAGTGGCGGACCGTATCACTCTACCAGCGTCGAAAGTATATTGACGAATATCCGCGGGATAAAAATTGCTTATCCATCAACGGGAGCTGATTTGAAAGGACTCATCAAGGCAGCATATTATGATCCGAATCCATGCGTCATACTTGAACACAAAGGACTCTACTGGTCGAAGATCAAAGGAACAGAAGACGCAAAGACGATTGAACCCGACGAAGATTATATCATCCCTTTCGGTAAAGCGAGAATAGTTACTTCTGCAGATCCGGGTTCCGAACAGACTCAGACTACGCTCTCAATACTGACCTACGGTATGGGAGTTTACTGGGCGAAGAATGCGGCTAAAGATTTTCCGGGAAGAGTTGAGATTATCGACCTGCGTACGCTGTATCCTTTGGATGAAGAAACAATTTTAGCTTCTGTAAAAAAACACGGTCGATGTCTTGTTGTAACCGAAGAACCGGTGAGCAATTCATTTTCGCTTTCTCTAACCGGGCTCATCGCTGAAAAATGTTTTAAATATTTAGATGCTCCGGTTCAGATTATAGGATCGGAAAATCTTCCGGCGATCCCGTTGAACTCT
This sequence comes from uncultured Flavobacteriales bacterium, assembly GCA_964595205.1. Lineage (GTDB taxonomy): Bacteria > Bacteroidota > Bacteroidia > AKYH767-A > 2013-40CM-41-45 > JADKIH01. Next base: position 13,004 of record CAZQOQ010000013.1, read on the forward strand.
ACACTTGAGGAACGGATGATTCCAAATGCGGAGAAGGTTAAAAAAGTTATCCGGGAACTTTTAGAATATTAGCTGTGTTTTTTTGACACGGAGGCAAGATGTCTGAAGACAATACGACGTGGGATGAACTGTTTCATCGCTTCGTTCGTTACTTATGCCAAGTTTACGTCTCCGATTCTTACTTTCCATTCTTTGAGATAAAGAGAATTAGCAATCCTGCTCCAAAGTTAAATCTGCGAAAATCTGCGGTTTTAATCTGCGCAATCTGCGGGATAAATTTTATTGTATTGCTTTCCCTCAGATCCCGCAGATTAAAACCACAGATTTTCGCAGACAAATGATGAGCGGGTTTCCTACTCTTCAAACATTATAAACTACTATACCAATTTTAAATTGTTCATCAGTAGGCACGGATTACACAGAGGACCACAGAGATAATTTTTTTATTCTCCGTGTTACTCTGTGTAATCCGTGCCTAAGTGTTAAAATTCTTATTTAATTCTTTTCCTCGCCACCCTCAATACAACCGGTATAACAAACACCCAATACCATATCAAAGGCTTATACTCTGGATCACTTATAAATAAATTCGTTATCAGAATCAAAAGAAATACAATTATTAATGACACAACAATTACACGACTTCTCTTGTATTTAACGATGTCTTCGTGAATCGATGTATTGATCCGTAATTGTGGTCGTTTGTACAATATATAATGCTGCAGGTTAAGTTGCGCACTCTTGCTCAGCACGATCACCGAAAAATAAATAGCCCACGAAAGAGAAAGATTATTTCCGATCTTAAGCATAAATGCCGCACTGAATGGAAATAATCCTATGAAGAACAGCATCATCAGGTTTCTTACTACTAAACCTTTGTCGTAATCTTTCAACAAACTAAACAACTGCAAATGTTGGTACCATGTATGTCCGATAAAGAAAAAACTAATGCAGTATGCAATTAAATTAGGTATAAGCTTTACTACCTCATGAACAATTATTGAATACTCCGTACCCTTCTCAATTTCAGGTACTCGAATTTCGATTGCCATCAGAGTGATTACAATGGCAAAAACTGCATCACTGAATAATACCATTCGCTCAAGCTGGAATTCCTTTCGGATCTCATCACGTGAATATTGCCTGTCATTTTCCATAAAAAACCGATATTTCTGCAAACCTAAAAAAATTAACCTGAAACCAAATTTTTCATACTCATTCATCCCTTAAAATGACCTTCCAACGGTTACTTTTCCCTGTTTCACCAACGTTTTTTTAAGTTTTAATCCATTGGAACTTAGATTGCCACATTAACGAATAACAACATCTCCATCAGAAATAAACTCTACAAAAACACTATGAAAAATTTACTTTTTCTGTCTGTGCTTTATCTCCTGTTCTTCTCTTCAACTTCCACACTGAATGCCCAGACGGTTCAATGGGCAAAGACGGGAATATCCGAAGGCTTCGAAAACGGAAATGCAATTTGTACCGACGATTCGGGAAATGTATATGTAACCGGGCAAATCGAGTTCACGTCTGTGTTTGATAATGTTGTATTGAGATCCTACGGACAACACGACATATTCGTTGCGAAATATAATACCCAGGGAAATTTACTCTGGATACGACAGGCAGGCGGGCCTGGCGGTGACATCGGAAATGGAATCGGTATCGACGCCATGCATAATGTATATGTGACCGGCGAGTTTGAAGATTCCGCAAGGTTTGGAAATATTACCCGGTACACATCCGGTGGCAACGACGGCTTTCTTGCAAAATATGATGTGAATGGAAATATCGTTTGGGCGCGCGATTTTGGTTGCCCCACAAGCAGCGACAAGGGACGGGCACTGGCTGTTTCTCCGTCAGGTAATGTTTACATCACCGGGAATTTCTCAGTGACAGGGACCTTCAGCGGACTTACCTTAAATGCGAATGGAGCTAACGATATCTTCGTCGTGAAATATGATACGAATGGAGACATCCAATGGGCAAAGAAAGCCGGCGGAAGCAAACAGGACAGAGGTTACGGTTTGACTATTGATGCAAATGAAAATATTTATGTTGCAGGAACATTCACGGCCTCAGCAACCTTTAGCGGTACTACAATTACCAATGCAGGTAATCACAGTACCTTCCTTGCCAAGTATAATTCGTCGGGTAACTTCCAGTGGGTGAAAGAAGCCGGAGCATGTTGCGATACCACTAAAGCCAATGCCGTTGCTCTCGATGAAAACGGTAACATTTACGTCACCGGTTATTTCATGGACTCGACACAATTCGGATCATTCGGCTTCAATGGAATTGGTAACGATACGCTGCCCGATGCTTACCTGGTCAAGTATGACCCTCTTGGGAATGTAGTCTGGGCCCGGCAGGCTGGCGGACCTGATGAAGATGCTGCATACGGTGTCGTTGTAGATACACTGAACCATCTCATTTATACAACCGGTCTCGTCAGAGCCCAGGGCAACTTCGGCAATTTGCCATTTGCTATCGTCGGATATAAAGATGTATTCGTAGCCGCATACGACATGAATGGGAATGAAGTGTGGGTTAAGACCTACGGCGGGCACTATCGTGATGCAGGTGCCGCAATCACAGTCGACCCTAAAGGATATATTTATTCCACCGGACTATTCAACGACGTCGCTCAGTTTGGAAGCTTTACTTTAACTGGATATCCAAACCAACCCTGGGCGGATTTCTACGTCGATAAAATTTCACCGGCAATGGCTGCAATGCCAACACTCGAGGCTTCAAACCTGTTAATGACAAACTCTCAATGTTCAGATATTCAACTGAACTTTACGATCGGTAACGGTCACCGCCGGATCATCATAGCACACGAAGGCTCCGCTGTAAATGCCTTTCCGGTAAACGGTAATAATTACACGGCCAGCAATAGTTTCGGAAACGGAAGCAATCTCGGCAATAATAATTTCGTAGTCTATAACGGTACGGGAAATAATGTAACTGTAACAAATTTACATCCCGGTTCCATATATTATTTTTCAGTCTTCGAATACAACGGCTTCGGAATTGCCAGCAGTTACATGATGACCACTAATGCACATGGCAATGCAACTGCAAGGATTTTTCCGGTTAACATTAATTCTTCAATGCCGTCAACCATTTGCGAAGGTCACACAGCAGAATTAACGGCGAGTGGCGCTGCATCGTATACCTGGTCTCCGTCAGGTAGTCTGTCAGCTTCCTACGATGCGATTGTTACAGCAAGTCCATTGTCAACCACAACTTATACGGTGACCGGCCTTACTTCAGATGGCTGTTATGCCGAAGGAACCTATACGATAACCGTAAGTCCGATGCCGGTTGTATCATTTGCTTCCATGAATCCTGTTTGTATTAATTCCACTCCGATTATGCTCTCGGGTGGTTCGCCTGCAGGTGGAATATACAGCGGGAATGGTGTGGCAGCAGGAATTTTCGATCCTTCAACAACGGGAAGCGGCACTTTTGCAATTAGCTACCAGTACACTGACTTGAATGGTTGTACAGCAATATCCGGAACCGACATGACGGTAAATCCTCTGCCGGCGCTAACATTTACATCCTTGCCGGATATGTGCAGCAACGAATCACCGACCACATTGACAAATTGTTCTCCGGCCGGTGGAACTTATTCAGGAACGGGCGTAAGTGCAGGAATCTTCGATCCTTCTGTCGGCGCAGGCACTTATCAAATCAATTATTCATACACAGATATAAATGGTTGCAGTAATTCGACATCTGGCAATGTGCTGGTGAATGCGGCCCCTGTCGTAAATCTTGGCAACGACCTGATTGTTTGCGCCTCGAATACCGCTCAACTCACCGCCACCGCAGGCATGTCAGCATACTTGTGGTCAACCGGTGAAACAACACCATCCGTGACTGTTGACAGTTCTGGCACCGGGCTGGGAATTAAAAATGTATATGTAATCGTCACCAACGCATCAGGCTGTAAAGCGAATGATATTATTCAGGTTCGATTCGATTTATGTGCGGGAATAAATTCAGCAAATACAATTAACGATGAATTTCTATATTACCCGAGCCCTTTCAAGAGCACACTGAACATTCATTCGGAAAAAATTGTATCCTTCTACCTTTACGATGTTTGCGGCCGCCTGCTCGATAAAAATGAAAACTTCTTTGGGAAATTCACAACGGGAGAAAATCTTCCATCCGGCATTTATTTCCTTGAGGTAATTTCCGGCACGAATAAGAAAGTAATTTCGGTAATTAAATCCGAGTAGATCACCGCTTGCAGTATTTCTCGGAGTATTCCTTTGCTGTGGCATAACCCATTTCCGCAGCCTTTTTCCAGTCGATGCAGGCGCTATCCATTCGTTGGGTATAGTAGTAGCATACTCCCCTGTTGAAATATGATTCTGAAAGATCAGGGTTAAGCTCGATTGCTTTGGCATAGTCTGCAAGCGCGTCTTTATAATTTTTCTGAAAAGTGTAACAAGTGGCCCGGCGCCTGTAAAGGTATTCGTTTGGACCGACAGCAATGGCTTTCCCATAATATTCTATCGACTTGTCCATTTCTCCTATCTCCGAATACAGGAATGCAAGATTATTCAGGTTTTCTGTATATACGGGTTTCAGTTGTTCGGCCTTCAGATAATCCCTGATCGCAGGCTCATAATTTTTCTTTGCAAAGTAAATCGTGGCCCTGCAGAAATAAACTTCGGCTATCGTCGAATCCAGTTCAACCGATTTAATGTATGATTTCACGGCGCCATCCGGATCGCCGTTTACATTTTGAATTTTTCCGTATGTATAAAATGCATAAGCGGATGTGGGATTTCGAGCAACCACATCGGCAAACAGAGTTACGCTGCTTTGCCATCTTTTGATATAATCAAAACTCATATATGAAAAAACAAGGGCGGCAATTATAATTGCGTAAGTTGTGTACGGTTTTAAGCGCTGTGCCGGATTGTTTCTGCCGTCTTTGATTATTACAAATAAATTCCCAACGATCAATGCCAGCCCGATGTAAGGAACATATGAATAACGTTCAGAAACTATCACATATCCAACCGGAATGAGCTGAACGACCAGTATAATTGAAAACAGGTAAAAGAGTAAACCGGTAACGAGCGACTTTTTCATTTTACCTCCTTTGACGGCAAGGAATGCAAGTCCGGCTAAAACCAACGGACACAGATAAAAGTAAAAAGGAATTTCTTTAGGAGCATAATGCAGTACACATAAATCAAGCGGAAGTATAAACTTAACAATGTAATAGACCAAAGCATAGCTAACTACGAAGATCCTCTGGAATGGCGAATAGGGAACCATCGTCTCATCATTGATTGCGCCGGCAGCATTTTGCGACATGATTGCCAGAATTCCAAACAAGAGTGAGAGGAGAAAGAATGGAATCTTTTCGGCGAGCATTTTCGCAGTCCATCTCCGGCCGGAATAATAATCGATGCAAAAAAGTACCAGGGGAAAAGTGACAGCGGCCGATTTTGACATCAGTGAAAAGAAGAAAAATAATATCGCCAGGATATACTGCCCGGTCTTAGGCTTTGAAATATAATTCAGGTACGAGATTAATCCCAGCAGGTAAAAAAATGTATACAAAACATCCTTCTGTTCCGATATCCATACAACGGATTCGGCATGCATTGGATGTATTGCAAATATGAGCGAACCGATGATTCCGATTTCATTCCGGCCGGTAAGTTTTTTCAGAAAAACAAATGTCAGCACCGTATTCAACAGGTGAAACAACAGGCTGATGACATGAAACGGATATGCCTTTCCACCGAAAGCAACCCATTCGAAGGCATAAAGAATGGTAGTGAAAGGATGATAATTGCCGTTATAAAAAGAGGTGAATATTTTTACTACGCTGTCCCATCCGAGGGACTTGATAAATGGATTATCCTGTATGTAGACCTGGTCGTCGAGAGCGATGAAAATCCTGGTAAGGCTGTTTGTATATACCAGGAAGGTCAGAAACAAGATCAATATCAGGTATAAATACGCATTTTCGGTTACACCTGCCTCAACCTTAACCGGCTTACCGGATTTTGAAACACCAGCGCCTGAATTTTTTCTATTCATATTTTATTCTCCCATCCAACCCTTTGGGACCCTGAATCGTCATAATACATGTGAGGTGAATTTATGTTAACATGTATTAAAATTTACCTGTGCCTCGATTAATATTTAAATTTGCCTGATAAAGATAGATAAATGAACAAACATTCAAATAGCTTATTCCCCGGCCTTTTTATCCTGTTCTTTTTAATTCTGTTGCAAAATAAAACAACTGGCCAAAGCCTTTTTGTGAAGTGCATTGGAAGTATACGCAGCGATATTGGAATGGCCTGCCAGCCGACGAGTGACAAAGGCACAATCCTGCTTTCGGAGACGTCAACCAACGGCATGGATGTTCATTGCGGGATTACAAAGACTGATTCTAACGGAACGATGCAATGGACCAAACTCTTTATCATTGGTCAGTGGTCGGTGCCGCAAAATATACGTCAGACCAAAGACGAAGGTTATATCGTTTACGGAACGGCAACAGATTCAACATTTTTGAATAACAACAAACACTTTCTCTTTCTGCACATGACAAACATTTCAGGAGACAGAATTTGGGATAAAGATTTTTCACTCTCGGACAACGACATTGCTGTGAATCTCGTCGAAAGCAAATATGGCGGGTTTATTGCTTCTTCAATAGCTGATTATAACATCTCAGCATATCCCAAAGCAGCTATTACCAGGCTGGATGACGATGGTAATATCATCTGGTCAAAGCGTTATTCCTGCAACTACGGATTGATCCTTCAAAAAGCAATTGAATTACCGAACGGAAATATTTGCTTCACTGCTTATTCAGGAAATTTCAGCGCGAGTCCGTTCAATGATATAATCGTGACTATCCTCAATCAGAACGGCGACATTCTCTGGACCAAAAACTTCGGCAGCTATTACGATGATGAGCCCAATGCAATGGCAACAGACTCATCGAATGAAATATTTATAACGGGCAGAACATATTTTATAAACCGAGATTGGGATAGTTTTTTATTGAAACTCGACAGCATGGGAAATATTCTTGTTTCAAAATTCTATGATGCGGGTACCAGCCAGGGTGAGATCATGCGATGTATTATAGCAAGAGATAACGGAACCTGTACCATGCTTGGCGACATCGGAGGGTTTAATGAAAGAGACATAAGCATGCTACATGTAGATGCGAATGGCTCGATTGTATCCGGAAAACTATATCCGTTGTCGCCCACTTTTACAAATTATCCATACGACTTTTATACAACACATGACGGTGGCTTTATATTTACAGGAGACGTACGTTTACCTTCTGCATTGAGAGGAGCCATTCTTGTAAGGACAGATCCGGATGGTAATGCATGGTGTTATAGTTCCCCGGCAAATTTCACAGAATACAATGCCTCATTTAATGATTCGGTGGTTTATTTAAGTACAATAATTTCTCCTGTGAATACCAGAAACGACTCCGCAACAATTCCGGTAAATTCATTCAGGAGCAGTACGGTCTGTGCGATGCCAACGGGTATCGATGATCGAGAAACAAACGATAATTTTATTATAAATGTCTTCCCTAATCCCGCGTCTGATTTCGTGACGATTGAAACGAATCCTGTAAATCCTATTGAACATGTTACCATTTATAATTTCGAAGGAGAAAAAGTAACTGAAATTATTTTTACTAAAAATGAAAAAATGATAATAGTGCCGATGGCGGAATTATCGCAAGGGATATATATGCTGGACTGTTTTTCAAAGACAGGGTCTGAAAAAATTAAAATAATTAAATATTAATTTTGGCATGAGTTTAAAGAGCACGCCCCTAACGGGCAATGTCATAAAGTTAAGCGAAATGGATCCTAAACAGGATCCTCAAATGAAATTTATTTATTTTATTCGTGTATTCGTGGCAATTTTAAAAATATTTGATTGCCACGAATGCACGAATTTTTGAAAAATAACTTTTTATAATTCTTAACTTAATGACATTGCCCTAACGGGGCTAAGCGATCTTGTTTAGTCCAAAAGTTATCAGGAGAAGAGCCTTAACGGGCCTGACAATTCCATAAATTGACAACGAATAAATCATTTTACTTAACTAAATGACATTGCTCGAAGAACTTTGAAGTAATTCCTGAGCGGTCAGGTTTTGTGAAAATAATTTTGGGTAAAGCAATAATGAAAATTCAATTCATAAAACCCAACCTGTCGAAGTATAGAATAATAACTGAATAAAGTTGTATTTTTATAATACAATATATAATTTGTTGCTATGAGAAAATTAATAAACATTTTTTTACTGGTTTCCATAATTTATTCATGCAGGAATTCACAAAAAGGTGAATCAAAAATAAACGAAACTCCAACAAGCCGAATGGAAAAATTCGGCTGGCTTCTGGGAAAATGGGAAAATAAAATCGACGAAGGGTTATTGATCGAAAGCTGGGAAAAAGAAAATGATTCTGTAATTAGCGGTAAAAGTTACCTGGCGAAAAAAGATGATACCCTGTTTTTCGAATCAATAGAGCTTAAAATCATGGACGGTAATTTCTATTATGTTCCGACTGTAAAAAATCAAAATGATAATAAGCCGGTCTATTTCAAGCTTGTTTCAGAAGTGAATAATGAATTCATATTCGAAGATAAAGAACACGATTTTCCTCAACGGGTAATTTACAATAACCTTTCTAAAGATTCTTTATCAGCGAGAATTGAGGGAATGCAGGAGGGCCAGTTTCGGAAAGAGGAATTTGCTTTTAGGCGAAGTAATAATTAATTCTTAAATACTTCATAAATCAAAAATCGTTACTCCGCCAGTAGTCGGACAAGTCGATATACGAAATTCCAAATATGCAAAAGAATATCGAATATCGATTAACGATTTTTGATTTAAGAAGTTATTGCATTGCCTAGAGCTTTGCTATTTCATTAGGCGGCACATAAGCATGAACCGAATTTTTAATAGGAGTCAGTGATTTAAAATATGCGAAGATGCATTTCAGGTCTTCGTCGGTCAATTGACTGATTTCCTGCCAAGGCATTGGAGGCATGATCGGTCGGCCGGCATCTACTCCCATAAATTTTCCGGTATGCAATATCTTCAGAAAAAGTTCTTCTGTCCAGGTACCGGTACCCGTGGCAGAATCAGGAGAAAGATTTGCTGCAAAAGAAACTCCCCATGGTCCTACCCAGGCAGTCATATCGCTGGAGCCGAGATACCATTTGTCCGGAGTAATTTCACTTGGATCGATCTTAGGCAATTTCATTTCTGATGGTGATCCGCTCAGGAGTTTTGTTGTATCAGGAACCGGCCCATCGGGTGTCATGATCTTTGGCGAATGGCAATCGTTGCAACCGCCTGCGTTTACCATGTATCTTCCACGCTCGATTTTTTCATCAAGTGTCATCTCTTTCTTTTCCGCAACAGTAGTAGTCGGTTGTTCCGGGGCAGGACCCGAACAGCCGATCCAGGTTAAAAATAATCCGGATGAAATCGCCAGAAAAGTTAACTTTAAATACTTTGGTTGTGTTTTCATGGTGCTTTTATGTTTAATGTTTTTGTTTGGCGGATTAAAAATAATAGTTTTATGAATATAATCGCATTCTTGTTAAAATCCCGGGCCGTAATTTTCAACAACATCATCCTTTAAATTTTTCAATTTTCTCACTCTCAAAACCATAAATAGTTGAAAACTGATTTAATTCTACTTCATGGCGCTCTTGGCAGTAAGAATCAATTCGCTGAATTGAAGAAATTAATGAAAAATAATTTCAACATCTTCACATTCAATTTTGAAGGACATGGAGGTGAACCTTCGTCCAGTGAATTTTCAACTCAATTATTTGCAGAAAACCTGTTGAAATTTATTGAGAACAACAATTTAAAAGGCTGCGACATTTTTGGATACAGCATGGGAGGATACGTGGCGCTTGAACTCGTATTCAAACATCAGGGCCTCCTCAATAAAATTATAACTCTGGGAACGAAATTCAAATGGGACAAAACATCGGCAGAACAGGAAGCAAAGATGATGAACCCTGAAATCATCGAAAAGAAGATTCCTCATTTTGCAGCAACACTGAAAGAGAGACATAAGCCTGAAGACTGGAAAGTCATCATGTCGAAGACCGCTCAACTGATGCTTAACATGGCTAATGGTAAAGCGATGGACTTTTCGGATTTCGAAAAAATTAATAATGATGTTTTAATTATGATTGGTGATCTTGATAAAATGGCGACGAGGGAAGAATCTGAGAAAGTCAGCAGGCTGTTACCGAATGGGAAACTTCTTGTTTTGAAGAATACTCCGCATCCTATTGAAATGGTTGATACGGTGGTACTATCCGATGTTTTGAGGAATTTCTTTTCGCGGAAATAGAACAAAATAAAAAAGGCAGAGAAAATCTCCGCCTTTAACTATCATAATCATTACACTAATGAACGCAAACTAAAATCTTGCGATTATTCAGCAATCACTTCGAAAGTAACCTTAGCCTTAATATCCTTATGCAGATTTACTGTAGCTGTATAAGTACCGAGAGCCTTGATGTGTTCTGTATCCAGGTGAATCTTCTTACGATCCACAACGACGCCCATCTTTGAAAGAGCATCGGCGATCTGTAGCGCATTCACTGAACCGAAAATCTTTCCGCTCTCTCCTACTTTAGCACCAACTTTAATGGTAAGCGCTTCGAGTTGCTTGGCAACTGATTCTGCATCACCTTTAATCTTCTGTGCCTTGTGCGAACGCTGCTTCATAGTTTCAGCAAGCATCTTGCGGTTTGATTCGCTGGCTATAGCTGCAAGCCCGTTTGGTATGAGATAATTTCTCGCATAACCGGGACGAACTTTTACGATTTCATCGGCATAGCCGAGATTATCCATGTCTTGTTTTAAAATAACTTCCATCTTCTGTCCTCCTTATTTTAAAAGATCTGAAACATAAGGCATGAGCGCCAGGTGACGTGACCGCTTTATTGCCTGTCCGACTTTACGCTGAAACTTTAATGATGTACCTGTCAAACGACGAGGAAGGACTTTTCCCTGTTCGTTTACAAACTTCATCAGGAATGTTGCATCCTTATAGTCGATGTACTTGATACCGCTCTTCTTGAAGCGGCAGTATTTCTTTTTTGTCGTGTCAACCGCAGGTGGGTTGAGGTAACGAACTTCATTTCCTGTTGCCATGTTCCTTGTTTAAGCGATTGATTTTTCTTCTTCTTTCTTCAAAGCCGCATTCCTGCGCTTTTTCTCAGCGTAAGCGATTGCATGCTTGTCCAGCCTTACGGTCAGGAAGCGAAGCACCCGCTCATCTCTTTTAAATTCAGTCTCGAGTTTGTTGATCATCTCGCCCTGAGCTTTAAATTCGATCAGATAGTAAAACCCGGTGTTTTTTTTCTGGATCGGGTAAGCCAGTTTGCGCAATCCCCAGTTGTTTTCATAAACAATTTCGGATCCGCCATCGGCGGAGAGGATTTTCTTGAATTTGGTGACTGTATCCATCATCTGTTCCTCCGAAAGAACAGGCGTCATGATAAATACCACCTCATATTGATTTAACATTTTTACGGAGATTTTTTATGGGCTGCAAATGTAGAAAAATTCCCTTTAAATCCAAGGGAGAAACTGAAATTTGAAGACATTTTATCGATGATTTTGATAAGATAGTAAAAAGTCCAGAGAAAAACAGAATATATTATGAACAATGGTTCATAACTTCTTGACTTGACAGGAAGTTAAACTATCTTTGTAGCTCACATTTTCCAAATATTTTTTGACAGGCCTTATTCCTTAATTCATTGAAATTGAGTCTCAGGGCAGCCCAGCCGGCTTATTCCAACGCCGGGTTGAAGTTGTATCCTCCTGAAATTGTGATTTAATAAAACATTATGGCTGAAAAGCTTAAAAATTATACGCTCGGTCGGTGGATCGAGGGAGATGGGCCCGGAACTGCGCTGTATCATGCTGTTTCAGGGGAAGAACTCTATTTTTCTTCCAGTAAAGGCCTCGATTTTGGCGCCGCACTCGACTATGGTCGTAAAACCGGTGGTCCAAAGCTCAGGAAAATGACCTTTCATGAACGTGCCCGGATGCTCAAAGCCCTTGCGCTTCATCTCAACGAAAAGAAGAAGAGTTATTATTCACTGTCTGCTGCAACCGGTGCCACGAAAGGTGATTCATGGATCGATATCGATGGCGGTATCGGGAACCTGTTCGTTTACGCAAGCAAAGGCCGGCGTGAGCTTCCCGATGAGTCATTTTATATAGATGGAAACATGGAGAACATCTCCAAGACCGGCACTTTCGTCGGACATCACATCTGTGTTCCGCTCGAAGGAATCGCCATACATATCAACGCTTTCAACTTTCCGGTCTGGGGAATGCTCGAGAAAATCGCAGTGAATCTCCTGGCCGGAGTACCGGCTATCGTCAAGCCCGCCACCTCCACATCTTTCCTCACCGAATTAGTCACACGCGATATTATTGCCTCTGGAATTTTACCCGAAGGATCGCTGCAGTTAATCTGCGGTTCCGTCGGCGACATGTTCGATCATCTTACCTGCCAGGACGTAATCACTTTCACCGGTTCTGCTACTACGGGTCGGCTATTAAAAAGTCATCCGTCGGTTTTGAATAATTCGGTTCGCTTCAACATGGAAGCCGATTCGCTCAACTGCAGCATACTCGGACCCGATGCAACCCCCGATACCGAAGAGTTCAAACTCTTCATCAAGGAAGTTTCGAAAGAGATGACCGTGAAGGCCGGGCAAAAATGCACAGCCATTCGCCGGGTAATCGTTCCCGAAAAACTAACCCAGGAAGTCATCAAAGCATTAAGCTCGAGACTCGATGGAAACGTCATCGGTGATCCTGCCGTCGAAGGTGTACGAATGGGTCCGCTGGTAAATAAGGGACAGGTAAAAGACGTTAAAGAAAAAGTCAGGCAACTGATGACAAGCTGTGAAATTGTTTATGGCGACCTGGACAATGTGAAAGTCGTCGGCGCCGACAGTGAAAGAGGATCATTCATTTCTTCCATGCTCCTCTATTGTAAAGATCCGATTAAAAACCTGGAACCTCATTCGATAGAAGCCTTCGGACCTGTTAGCACAGTGATGCCTTATCGTTCTACGGGAGAGGCGGCGGAACTTGCGAAGATGGGTAAAGGTAGTCTGGTTGGATCGGTATTCACGGCAGATAACCTTTTTGCCAAAGACATCGTTTTAGGCTCTGCAAGTATGCATGGGAGGATGATGATCATCAATAAGGATTGTGCACCGGAATCGACCGGTCACGGATCACCGCTTCCGCATCTTGTTCATGGCGGACCGGGACGTGCGGGTGGTGGCGAAGAGATGGGTGGAATACGCGGCGTGTATCATTACATGCAGCGCACGGCATTGCAGGGATCACCCACAACGCTTACGAAAATTTTAAATACATATTTACCGGGTGCCGAGATCAAAGAAGATGTCATTCATCCGTTCAGAAAATATTTTGAAGAATTAAATGTTGGGGATACTCTTATCACTCACAAGCGTACGATAACAGAAGCAGACGTGGTAAACTTCGCCGGAATCAGCGGGGATCATTTCTATGCTCACATGGATGAGACATCGCTGGAGGGTTCGATCTTCGAGCGAAGAGTTGCACACGGATACTTCGTAATCTCTGCAGCGGCAGGGTTGTTCGTGGATCCGAAAAAAGGTCCGGTGCTGGCTAATTACGGACTTGATAATTTACGATTCATTCAACCGGTTTATCCCGGAGATACCATACAGGTGAAACTTACCTGCCAGAGAAAGACAAAGAAAGACAAGCGTGAAGGCCAGGTTCCTCAGGGAGTGGTTGAATGGTATGTACAGGTGTTGAATCAGCGAAATGAGATCGTTGCACTGGAAACCGTTTTAACTCTTGTTGCCTCCAAAGAATAGACCCATAATAAACAGTATTAAAAACCCAAACCATGTTACTTTACGACACCCTTGAACGATTCGAGAAAAAATTCGGATACCTTAAGAAAAAAGGTTTACGCATCAACGGATTAAAGATGATCGATCCAAAGAGGAAAAAACATGTGATCGATGTAAGCCGTCCGTTGATTTTCGACAACAGGCTGCTTCCAAAATCCTTTGAAGGATTGGATGTGAAAGCCATTATACACGGCGAATTGCCGTCGGAATTTAAGATCGACAGAACGAATCCCGACTGGCAGAAGAAGCAATACATCTGGGCTCCGGAGCGTTTCGAACATTTCGTTGACCGTTGTTCGACAGAAATTAAAAAACAGCTTGGCAATCTGAACATGACGCGGGATGAAATGCTTTCTGCACTTTGTTTTGGAGATTATGTTGCTCATAAAGAAAAGACCAACCAGTTGGTTAAAGAAGGTAAACTTCCGGAATATAGCTCTAACTAATATTTCAATAAAATTATTTTGAAAAGCCATCCGCAAATCGGGTGGCTTTTTTCGTTTGCCGGATTATTACTTTATTCTTTCACGGATTTCAAATTCCGAAAAGCTGAGAACTATCTTCTTTGTGAACTCTGTGCTAAGCCTTTGTGTACTCTGTGGTTAAAAAGAAATTTTCAATTTATATCAAGCAAAGCTACCTCGACGTTTCTATTTTACCACAGAGGACACAAAGGTTTAGCACACAGTTCACTGAGGAAAATATCAAATTGAAAATAATTTATACCAGTAAAAATGATTTAATAAAAAGTCTGTCGTTTCTTGAAAAATATTTTGAAACAAATAAAACAAAAAAACAATCAAACAAAAAAACAATCAAACAAAAAAACAATCAAACAAAAAAACAATCAAACAAAAAAACAATCAAACAAAAAAACAATCAAACAAAAAAACAATCAAACAAAAAAAGACTATCGAATAACCGAAACCCTCCCTATATATTCATGATTCACATCCAAATCATCAGACACTTTTATTTTATAAACGTAAGTATCAGCAGGAACATTTTCCGCTTCCCACGGTTTATAATAATCGGTAGTCTGAAAAATCAAATCTCCCCACCGGTTATAGATTTCTAAATTGTATTGCTTTACTCCTATTCCATCACCGCTAAAATAATCATTCAGCGCATCGAAGTTAGGCGAGAATGCATTGGGAATATAAAATGCAAACTCCCTTCCGATATAAACGACATCATGAGAAATATTTTTACAACCAAAACTGTCTGTTACAAGAAGTGAAATTTGAAAATGCCCGGTATCCGAGTATTGATGAAATTCCTTTTCTTTCGGAGAGAAAATACCGTCGCCAAAATCCCATTTACGACTGATCACATTTTCAGTTAAATCGGTAAAAGAAATCTTCGCATCCTGAAGGTAGGCCACTTTCGGAGTAACGGATAATCGTACTTCAGGTAATGCATGAACAGTAATATTTTCTTTTGCGTCAGCCGTACAACCCGTAGAAGCATCAGCATAGGAATAAATTAACGGATGCTGGCCAGCACCAGCTGATGCCGGATCAAACTTATTATTATTTACTCCGGCTCCGCTGTATATTCCTCCTACAGGTGTTGCAAAATTCAGGGCAATTGCAGAATCGCTTATGCACAAATCGTCAGGATGTGAGAATAAAACAACAGGCAGCGGATTAACTGTTAGATCCGTAACCACAGTGCTGTCGCACCCAACAGAAGACGTAAACACATCGTAATACGTCCCGGCGGAATCGTATTCATTCGAATTGATCGAATATGTTTCCCCGGCACAAATCGACTGATGATTGCTTATAATGGCTGCGGTTTGCACTGTCAAATGTGTAATAACAACTGAATCGCATCCGTTAATTGAAAATAATGTGTCAAAGTAAATCCCGTCGATGGTATAAACGTGTGAATTGACTAAATAACTATTACCATCGCAGATTGCCTGTTGATTATTAACTGCCGGGACCGGAAATACATTTAGCTGAGTCCTGATAATTGAATCGCATCCGGAGACGGAGACAAGCGTATCGATATAACTTCCCGGTATACTGTAATTATGTGAGTTAATAAAATAACTATCCCCGTCGCAAATGCTCTGCGGATTGTCCGTAACCGTGTTATTATTTACCGTTAAGCGTGTATTCACAACGGAATCACACCCCAAAATAGTTACAAGTGTATCATAATAGGTTCCTGCGATGGTATAATTATGAGAGTTGATGGAATATACATCGCCGCTGCAGATTGTGACAGGATTATCGGTAAACTCCTTCGGATTAACAATCAACTGAGTCAGTATCACCGAATCGCATCCCAGAATCGTTGACAGTGTATCATAATAATCACCGGTGATATCGTATGTGTGATTGTTGATGGTATATGCATCTCCGCTACAGAGTGATTGCGGGTTGGTAATGAAAGATGATTGGTGAACCGTAAGCTGAGTATGTATTATTGAATCGCAACCTGTGCCTGCTAAAATGGTATCAACATAATTTCCATCAATGGTGTAGGTATGATTATTTACCGAATAAGATTCGCCGGAACAAATAGTCTGTGGATTATTTACATTCACTGTATTTGCCAGGGAAACAACCTGTGTGAGCGTATCATTACATAAATTATCCGAAGTAACGACCAGGGAAACATTATAATTACCAAGCGAGGCATATGTATGTGACGGATGCTGCAGAGTTGAGGTGTTACCATCTCCAAAATCCCATTGATAGGCAATTATGGTTCCCGGAGCATTAATGGTTGAAGTTGCAGAAGAGAATGATACAGAGTTATTCTGACACTGAGTCGAATAAGTAAATCCCGCCGTGAGCGGATTTTTCATTCCCCATGTTAAATTGGTGTAGTATTCTGCAGATGCAGAAAAAATTGTCACGCAACTGAATGTGCCCGGAAATTCAATAATACAATACCCCTCTTCGCCGGTAATTGTAGTATTATTGACGAATGTATTTCCTCCTCCGTCATACAATACATTATATGGTAGTGAAAAACTCATCGTAATCGATGTGAATTGCCGGCCGATGGATGCAAGTAACAGTACAGGATTTACTACCGGCTGTGAAAAACACATCGTTGTATGCCCTCCCAATCCTACCGACCAGGTAGTTCTTGGCGAAGTAGTGTTCGGAGGTAAATCGGGGTAAGGAGTAAAAATACCGTAATTAAAAATCGAGGGAGTGAAATCAAAATTATAATTGGCTGTCATTGTCATGTTAATGGTACTCCCATTTATCACAAGTGATGCTACGGCGGTATCTGTCATTCCCTGGTCATTCCATTGAGCCCATACATAATGACATTGCCCCATTGAACGATGACCCGACAATACAAGTGATAAAATAATTAAGAACCTCTTCATAAAAAAACAGAAATTTTCAACAGATGATCAAATCACATTAATTGCAATAAAACTAATTCTTTATAATTTTAATTACCCCGCTTGCTCTCGTGTCTGATATTTTCAAAAAATAAATACCATCGCTCATGTCATTCATGTCGACGATGATTTTATTTTTATTCACCGGTTTACAGCGCATTACAATTTTTTTTACTCTTCCTGCCGTATTATAAATCGTTACCGTAACGTTTTCGGTGAAACCGGCATCTGAGTAAATTTCAGCCCGATCCAACACGGGGTTTGGAAAGGACATCAGCGTGAATTTACCGGCAATTACAGGATTTATATTTACAGTCAATGGCAACATTTCCCTTTCAAAGACTCCTTTTCCATGCGTAGCAATTCTCAATTTCCTGTTTGAAGGTGAAACAGAAATATCCATTACGAATGTTGCATCATACAGGCCGTCGTTATAATCACTCCAGCTTGCACCACCATCAATTGACACAAAAACTCCGAGGTCGTTTCCCGCATAGATTGTGGTATGATTCAACGGATCGATGCAAATTGTATTTGTAGGCACATCGGGCAGGTTGATGTCACTCGCATTCCAGGTACTTCCTCCATCTGTGGATTTATAAACATGATTCGTTCCGAATCCTGAAACGGCGGTGTAAACAATTTCATTATCCTCGGGATCAATTGCCACGTCCATAATATACCTGTCCGGCAACCCTGTGGTAACATCCGTCCACGTGCTACCTCCATCAATCGTCTTATATAAATTTATCTGCGGAAGAATCACAGGCGTCGTCGCCGCATAAACAATATTTTCATCTGTTTGCGAGACCTCTAAAACAAGAACAGGATTTCCATCGAGTGGCACTCCGGAATTCATATAATTCCAGCTGAATCCTCCATCAATAGATTTTGCCACGTAATCACTCCCTGCGTATAATATATCAGGAGCAGAAGGACAAACAACAAACGGTCCTGCAAAATTCTGAACGGTTCCTGTCGAAACTCCGAGGCTGAAAAAATTATTTGCATGATCATCGGAACGAAGCATGCTCAGGTATTGATATTCACCATATACAATACTGTCGTTTGCCGGGTGAATTGCCGTGGAGACTCCGTCTCCTCCAATCACCCTCCTCCATCCTAAATTTCCTTCATAGACGGCAGTCGCATTGTCCTGCATACCGCCGATCGCAAACAATGAATCGCGAGGTGAATTTGAAAAATTAGCATAGAACTGTTGTGTCTGGTACATTCCATTACAACCTTCGAAAGTAACTCCGCCATTAGTGCTTCTGAAAATACCACCGTCAGTCACAAAATAAATGATGTTATAATCTGATGGATGCCAGTAAATGTGATGGATGTCCGCATGCACATAATCTGGCAGTCCTTCAATACCGCCGATCGTCGTAGCATTAAAATCCCAGTTAAACCAGTATGAAGATTGATTGAGTGTTATTCCACCATCAACTGAATGATAAGTGTCGACTCCGCCGCAGAAAATCTCATCAGGATTATCCGGCCGCACCGCAACATCATGTGAATACCATCCCTGGTAACTCTGATAGTTCAATGAATTTACTGCCGTCCAGATCAATCCGCCATCGATGGATTTGTACAAACCCAAACCGGCAACCTGGTTGGCAATGCTGGCATATGCGATACCAGGATTGGACGGACTAAAAGAAATGAGTGTTTTACCCGACCAGGTAGCCGGAAGTCCACCTACCACCCGGGAGAAACTCGCGCCTCCGTCCACAGACCGGTATATACCCGCTCCGGTACTTGCGGAGTTTCCCGAAGCAAGCAGCATAAGCGTTGTGTCTCCTGGTTTGTAGTTGATGTCTGTTGCCATCAACACGGTGCTGCTTTGTATCCAGGTAGATCCGGCATCATGACTGCGATACACTCCTTCAGTTGTGGCAGCAAAAACAGTATTCGAGTTTTGAGGATTAACGATGATATCCTGCACACCTCGCAAATCACTAAGTTGCCAGGGAAGAGCCTGCGTCCAGTTTGTGCCGCCATCTGTCGATTTCAATATTCCGATTCCATACGTGCCGCGAGTGGTCCGGATTGCAAAACCGGTACCCGTGTTCTGGTAAAAATAAACTTCACCTGTACCGATATAAATTACATTCGAATCGAGCGGATCGATTGCGATTGCACCCACTCCGATAACCGGAAAGCCGGTTGGAACAGGATGCCAGGCGTTGGCGCCAGTCCCGCCCGAGTAACTCCTCCACAATCCTCCGGAGGCTGAACCAGCATATATTGTCTGAGGGTTTGCAGGATTAAATGCCAGGCAAAGCGTCCGGCCACCGAAATTCTTTGGGCCGATAGCATCCCATTGACCGGGAAATGTTGCGGCTCTCTGTAATTTTCTATTCTGAAGTTTCTCGAATTCGGATAGATACCTATCGGCAGGCAGTGTGTTGCCGGGATAGACTCTAGCATGAATCCATGCTTCGAGCGCCTCCGCTGCTTCGCTGCTTTCCACATTCGACATAATGTCGTTCTTCTGTTCCTTAAAACTTAATCGGGTAAATAAATAAACTACAACGATTAAAACCGTGAATGCTAAAAACGTTTTCATGCATTTTGATTATGGTGGCTCCAATTTACAATATTATTTGACTGATAGCCCGTCATGAATATGTAAAACCTGCCGTAACCGTGAGCAATCAGGCAGCATCAGTGGTGATCCGGGCGACCTCTGATTTGTCGAATTGATTTCCTTACTTTTGGGCGCAAACTTCACAACATGACAGGCAAGGTACACAGACAGTTTAACAATGGTATTTCAGAAATAACTTTTTTTCACCCTCAGAGCAATTCTCTTCCCGGCGATTTACTGAGAAAGATGGCTTCTGAAATTGAACAGGCGGGAATGGACAAATCAACAAGAGTAATCGTCCTTCGAAGTGAAGGCGAAAAGGCATTCTGTGCAGGAGCTTCTTTCGATGAATTGATTTCAATCAAATCGCTTGATGAAGGGAAAATATTCTTTTCCGGGTTTGCTGCAGTCATTAATGCCATTCGCAAGGCGCCTAAATTCGTAGTCGCGCGGGTTCAGGGAAAAGCGGTTGGTGGTGGGGTCGGGCTGGCCTCTGCGGCAGACATCACCTATGCACATGACAGCGCTTCCGTAAAACTCAGCGAGCTTGCTGTTGGCATCGGGCCTTTTGTTGTGGGCCCGGCTGTAGAGCGAAAAATCGGCAAATCCGCATTCTCAGAACTTACCATCAATGCAACTGAATGGAGACCCGCTTCGTGGGCAAAAGAGAAAGGCATGTATGCAGAAGTATTTTCTTCATTCGCAGAACTTGACCAGGCTATAAATTCTCTTTCTGAAAAACTTCTGATGAGCAATCCCGCTGCTATGTCTATGTTAAAAAAAATTTTCTGGGAAGGAACTGATCACTGGGATACGCTGCTGGAAGAACGGGCCGCAATGAGCGGAAAACTGGTGCTTTCCGATTTCACAAAGAAAGCTATCGAAAAATTTAAAAGTAAATAGTCACTCTCCGGATCAGAACGAATATTTAAGACCGCCGATCACATTGAATCGTTCCGATGGATAATTATACCAGATATCGTATCTCGAAAATCCCAGGTTATTCATATCGATGAACAACGAGAGTATTTTGGAATAATGATATTCCAATCCCAGGTTTAAATCCATGTATCCGTCAACTTTTGTTGCATAATACCCAAGACTATTATTCGCTCTAGCATAATATTTTCCCCGTGCATAGATAACGCCTTTTACGATGATCTTGTCCCAGAAATTATATTTCATATCCAGAGCCATTTCCGTATTGGGCTTGTGCCAGGCTTCGGTATTATTATCCATCGAATAACCAAACTGATCGAAGCGCAGTGTTGCATTGAAATTCTCAGCTGCCTTGTAGTTCAGTTCCGCATGCAGATTCAAAACCTTTCCATCATCATAAATGACGTTGAACTTGTTAAAATAAACCGAGTCCGTTACGTAAAGCTGCATCTGGCCGATCGTGGAATATATAATCATTGCCATGAATGACAGCCTGGAAGAAAAATTACCATTCATGCCGGCCTTCAACTCTACCTTATTAACCGAATTTTCCGGGGTGACGCTTGAAGAGATATATGGGTTTTCCTTTGCAATCGTCTGGTATGTGTTTTTAATCATGTTACCGTTCACGCCTGCAAATGCATATAGAATATTCTCTGCAATGGGCAGGCTGATATCGATTTTCGGAAAGATATGAATATCCGTACCCAGGTTCTTTTCAATTTCCACATCCACACCCAAAATGAGTTTAACTTTATCCCTGTTAAAAGCAATGGATGGAATAACACCAATGATGCTGCGATTGAGGTCGTTTTCAAGACTAAGCGTTTCATTTTTCGCAGGCGATTTTTTAAAATAATTAAATGATAAATCAGTATTGACATATAGCTCGTTAAACTGCTTACCCAGTTTTCCTGCTATGAGAAAATCATTTTCAGTTACCTCATACGAATCGCTGATAGTGGAGAAACCAAACAATGCTTCATAATCGAGATGCTCGCGATTAAGGTAGTTACTCGCCAGCCCCAGCTTCATACCAAAAGTGTTGAATCGTTGTTTGAGCAGGCTCTTTTCAATAATCGTATCGGATGAATTGTAACCGTAATAATGCACTACATCGCGGTTGTAATCCATGTTCCCGGTAAACGTCTTGTTCTCGAAAAAATACTTTCCATAGACTCCACCGTGAGAATGACTGAATCCTGCATAACCGACATCGCTTAACGAGGGATTTCCGGAAAAATGATTCAGTGCAAGACCCAGTGCGCCTTTCTTTGAACGAAGGGCATTTACATAGAGATCGCCAACATAGGTTGTATAATTTCCAAGTCCAAGCCTGAGGTGTGCACGGTAAAGTTTTGCGAGCTGTTCGTCTTTGATCTTGACTGCCCTGATTGTCGATAATTCATAATCAGACGTGAGCTTTTTATCTCGAAAATCATAGCTCATCTCGGGAGGAGTTGCCGAAGCTGTATCTCCTTCAGGAGAATCCGAGATCTTCAGAGACTCTCCTAAAACGGGCTTATAATCCTTGATGATTATGTATTCCTTATCACCAAGATTGCCTTTATCATCCTGTGCGAAAAGCCAGACAGGCAAAGAAAGAAACATCAACACATTCAAAAATATTTTCATCGACTTTTTACTTTCATTTTGAGTTATCAAGAGAAAACCTGCGATCATACATTATTGTTTAATTTCCAGTGAATCCTCCGGCTCCGCTTCCGGTTTCCTCTTCTCTTCAACTGCGTTTTTATTTTCTTCGAGTACGATAGCAGCGAGTTTATTTCTGGCAATTTCTTTCAGGTCGTCAGGGTAAGAAGGCTGCTGCTCGAAATTCTCAATGATACTCTTGTAGGTTTCCTTTGCCTGGAATGTATCCCGTTGCGCGAGGTAATTATCGCCAAGCAAAATAAAACCCCTGGCAATCCAGTAATCATAAGAAGGATTTTGTTTCTGAATTTCAAGAATCAGTTTCTGGGATTCCTTGAAGTTGTTTTGCCTGAATTCAATCTGGGCCAGCAGATATTTGCTTTCAGCAGTCATTTCGCTGTTGGTTCGCCTGGCCACGATTGACAATTCTGCTTTAGCTTCAGTTAAATTTTCTTTCCGCAGATAACATCTGCCTGCAACGAGATGGGCCTCATTAATCAGGTCTTTATCTGCAGTCTGGGAATTAAAAATTTTCTGACATACCGATAATGACTTATCGCAATCATTGAGGAGATAATTCGTGCGAAGTTGTCCTGCAAGTGAAGCAAGAATATTATCTTTTGATTTTGCCATATCGCCGAGTTTTTCAAAGGCGACCGCTGCATCCGAATATTGCTTCAGGTTATAATAGATCATTCCGGAATTCAACAGCGATTTCTCCGTAAAATTATTTGCGGGCTGACTGATCACGTATTCGTATCCGGGCAAAGCTTCAGAATATTTTTTATCCCTGTACAGGCAATCTGATTTTAGGTATGAGGCATTTATACGGAAGATCGCATTCGGAAATTTTTCCAGGTATCTCGAGAAATCCTGTACCGCAGCCTCGCAGTTACCCTGGGTATATCGAAGCTCTGCGGCCTCATAGCTGAGGGAATCCTCGGCTGCACCCGTGATATTTGCATCCGGTATATTTTTAACATACATGAGATAGTCATCAACCTTATTCTGAGAAACGCTGATGTTTTTGATTTGAGTAAGCGCCTGCCTCGATTCTTCCGTATTCGGATATTTCTGAACGATCTTTTTATAGGCAGCCATTGCACGATCATCCTGTTTCGTATTGTAAAAAACAAGCGCTTCGCCAAGTTCGGCCTTACGTGCAAAAATTCCTGTCGGGTAATCGCTCATAACCTTCCTGAAGTATTTTACCGATTGATCATTATCACCAGCGATAAGAGATGCCTGTCCGGCTTCATACAAAGCATCATCATAATAAACTGACTTAGGGTATTTATCCATCAGCTTCTGGAGAGCACTTATCTTTTCATTCATCTTTCCCTGCACTCCGAGTATAATCGCTTTCTGGTAAAGTGCATAATCTGCAGCCTTTGCGTTTGCAGCAATTGCCTGGTTGTAGTAATCCAATGCAGAAACCTGGTTCTTCATCATAAAAAAACAATCGGCAATCCTGAGCAATGCATCATCGTACCTCGCATCGTCAGTCTGTTTTTTATCGGCAATGTATTTTCTAAAATAGGTTTGTGAATTGTTATAATCCTCTTTTTTAAAACAGGCATAACCGATGTTGTAATTTGCTGTGTTGTAGTGACTGGTCCGCAATGCCGCAGGAGTCACGAGAAAATCACTGTTAAACTTTATCGATTCTTCGTAATTATTTATTTTATAATACGCTTCGCCTGACCAGTAATTTGCCTCTGCAACAAGTTTCTGATCCAAGGGCATGGATAATGACTGTTCAAATAATTTAATCGCTTCGGCCGGCTTGTTGTCCATGTAAAGCTCGACTCCCCTGAAATAGGTCACTTTCTGATATACTGCTTTTAAATTCTGGCTCTTATTTTCAACTCCCTCGAGAGCTGTGATGGCATCCTTATAATTATGAGTACTCGCATATACATCGATCATCATTTCATTAGCCATTGCGATGTACCGGCTTGCAGGAAAATTCTTAATAAAATTCCGGAATGATTCGATGGCCACCGACTGAAAATTCAGTTCATAGGATAGTTTCGCATAGTTGAACTGAGACACTTCCTGAATGGAAGGATCCAGGTCAGACTTGCCGGCCGATTGAAAAGCATTTCTCGCCGAGCGTTTATTACCGGTATGCAAAAAACAATCGGCAAGATGGTAATATGCATTCTGAGAAAGGCTGTCGTTTGCCGAAATAACTTTTTGGAAATATGATGCCGCCTTTTCATAATCACCGATGCGGTAATATGAGAATGCTACCGCATAATAATCCTTTGAATTTGCGGCAGGCGAATTCTTCTCGTAATCGAGCAGGTAAGGAAGCGCCTCTTTATATTTTTCCTGGCGATAATAAGACTCAGCCACCATGCGGGATATCTCGAGACCGTTTTTCGTGTTTACGCTGTCGAGCAAGCCCGGTGCATATTTCAAAACCTCATCATACTTGCCCTGCCGGTAATAAATCTGTGCAATGTAATATGGAACTACCGGCGCGAAGGCTTCAGATTCCCTAAGCTTGAGAAAACTCTGTAAAGCCGTTTCGTATTTTTCATTCACATAGTTAATATGTGCATAATAATACTGCGCTGCTGTGGCATATTTTGAATTCCCATCCTTCATTACAAAAAAAGCATTCGCGGCTTTTTCGTACTCATTCATCATATAATGACTGTATCCGACCTTAAAATTAATCTCGTCCTTTTTTTCAGCATCCAGCTCAGACTGATCAACTTTTGCGAGCCATTCGACAGCATTCTTGTATCGTTTAAGGCGGTAATAATAATTTCCCAGTTCGTATATGGCCGGTTCGTAATTTGCATTTCCCGGGTACCCGGAAATGAAATTCAGCAACAAATATTCTGCGTCTTTATTAAATAATTCGACCGCACATTTTGCGATATAAAAAGAAGAATTTCCAAGAGTCGCATTAGAAATATTGCCCTTCGAGGAAACAACTTTCATAAACTCCTTCTGAGCCGCTCCATATTTTTGCTTCTCCAACAGGTCAAGTCCGACCTGGTAATGAAACTCAGGGTCACGGAAAATTGCTGTCTCTTGCGCAAAAACAGTCAGATCAATAAAAAGTAAAACCAACAATACTATTCTGGCCATCATTTTTTTGTCAAAAATTTTTAATGAAACGGGAAATCATTCAAAATTATTCGAAATAAAGGCCTGACTTTGAATATCAGATTGCTTTTACCAACATAGTTTTAAACACGGAAACACTTTTGTAAGAATCACAGTATAAAATACCCTATTACTAATATTCATTTTATTTATTTCCTGTCATGAGAAAAATCATGTTGGTCATCGTTCTTATTTTGAACGGCATCATTCTCATAAATGCATGTAAAAAAGAAAAAAACACGGAGGAGCCTGAGTATGACACTCAGACAGCCGAGGATAATTCGCTTGCAGAGAGCACATTCAGCGATATAAACAATATTGCAAATGAAGCCCTTGAGAATGATTCATTGAGTTCCTACAGACTTTCGGATCCTCAGAATACGATCCTCAGTTCATGTGCAACAGTCACCAACACGCCAAATGGTTCAGGGGGAGGAACGATCATCGTTAACTTCGGAACAACCAATTGTCTATGCAGGGATGCACGCTACAGGCGCGGGACAATTAACATCAATTATTCCGGTGCTTACAGGGATTCGGGAACGATTATTACAATATCCTTTGATAATTATTTTGTCGGGAAAGACAGCACGAAGATGTTCCAGGTAACGGGGACAAAGACGGTAACCAATAACGGAGAAAATGCTGATCATAATCTTAATTTTTCGATAAACGTTAATGGTCACCTTATCAATTCGAATGGCGCTACGATGGACTGGTCGTCCGTCCGAAACAGGGAATGGATACACGGCGCAGGAACGCCCTTGTATTTTTTAGACGATGAATATGTGATAACAGGCACAGCAAGCGGAACCAATTTCGACGGAAATTCATTTACAGTTACAATTACGAATGGACTGCACATAAAATTTTGCCCATATATCACCGAAGGGACATTTGAACTGACACCAACGGGTAAACCGACACGCACCTTTGACTATGGCAATGGTGATTGCGATGCTTTTGCGACCTTAACGGTAAATGGCAGGACGTTCAACATCGTTATGCGATAACGAATGTTTTGTTTATAAGAACTACGGACCCTTCTCACTGAAGGCAATAACTTTTCTTAATTTTGTTATATGTATATTCTAAAGGTAAAGGGTACCGAAAAAATTCCTGACTACGTTCAACTTAGAGATGATAAATTCACACTTGTTGCATATTTCCGTGTAGACAGGCCGGAGAAAGCACTTGTAAAAGCGGGGCTTGGTGACAGAGAAGAAGAAATCATCCGGTTGATAAATGAAATGCCGTTTGGGAAAATCCAGAAACTGATATAGTTTATAATAACAAGTGCCATACACCGGTTTAAGCAATCATTCCGGGTGAAATAACAAAAATATATTTTAAACGATGACAGAAACCATCATAAATATCAGTAATGCAAGTATTTTCCAGTCTTATAATCCTGTATTGTCAAATATAAACCTCGACATTGAAAAAGGGGAATTTGTTTATCTCATAGGTAAAACAGGAAGCGGGAAAAGCAGCCTGCTCAAAACAATTTATGGCGATGTGGAACTTACAGAAGGTACAGCTACGGTTGCAGGGTTCAGCCTGAATCATCTGAAGGAAAAGCAAATCCCGTTCCTGCGCCGAAAACTGGGTATTGTTTTCCAGGATTTTCAATTACTGACTGATCGTTCGGTGAATGCAAACCTCTTATTCGTACTGCAGGCGACGGGCTGGAAGGATAAGAATAAAATCAAGTTGCGCATAAACGAAGTTTTAGAAAAAGTCGGGCTCGCGACGAAAGGCTTCAAGATGCCACATGAATTGAGTGGCGGCGAGCAGCAGAGAATCGTTATTGCCCGTGCTTTGCTCAATGAGCCTGAAATAATCCTCGCCGATGAACCTACCGGAAATCTTGACCCGGAAACTTCGGAAGGAATCATGAGGCTTCTTTTTGACATCAGCAATTCCGGCAGAGCGGTTTTGATGGCGACTCATAATTATCCGCTGATTGAAAAATTCCCCGCAAGGATAATTCGTTGTGAGGGTGGTAAACTTATCGATTCCAAGTCATTTGCCACTGCCTGATTTTTTGTCTACCCGTGACAAATCAAAACAGCCGGGCATTATGAACGAATCAATCAAATAACTGTATCAACTTCTTCGCATTTTCGGTATTTGAAAAATCTTTTAAAAGAACTTCTTCCCTGCGCTTGATTTCTTCCATTGGAAAATGCCTTTCCATCGCTACGGCAATTTCTTCTTTCATGGATTCCGGAGAATCGCAAATGGAACAGAGCGATTCGAGACCGGTATTAATTACCATCGGTGTGTTGACAATGCAGGCTCGCCCCGAATATAATGCGGAAAGTAATTTCAACTTGATTCCTGTGGCCTGGAAAGTTGGCAGAACATTGCATTGCGCTTCACTTATCAGCTTTTGAATTTCATTATGTGAAAGATTATCCTCGAGTGTGACGTTTGATGATTCTTTCACTGCTCTTTTCAATTCCTCTGATGGCTTGCTCCCGGCGATAACGAGTCTATATCGAAAATCCTTAAACACTTTCTCAACAAGATATAATGCCGCCTCGTTATTCTCACCCACAGCCAGGTTACCGTGGTAAAATGCAAAATCACCTTTACCGCCTTTGACATTTACTTTATCATGCTGATGAAAAGCAGGAATATAATGCACTCCTGAAAACAAATGCATGAAATGCGCCGTGTCTGAAGGAGAAATGGCAGCTATCGATGTGGCCTTGTTCAGGCTCGATTCATATTTCAGCAGCTTGCCAGCCTCGTTGTAAAAATAGTACCGCTTGAAAACATTTTTTTCAATGCGCGCGAGGTTGCTATAATATTCATGCTCCACATTATGCGTCCTTACGATCAAATTCCGATTCTGAAATGCAGGATCATTCAACAGGTAGGTTGAGTGCAGCCCTTCCATTAAAACCGGATAATCGTCTAAAAGAAGGTTCGCCCGCAGCTCGGGTGAATTACGCGTAAGTACAATAAACGGATAGGTATTAAAAAGCAGCGACTTCGTATTCTTCCTCGGATAATAGTAAACTTTCTCGGCATACCTGTTTAACTCAAACGAAGGTCCGCGGCCATACTCGAAACAATGGAGAATTACTTTAATGCCCGCTTCATACAGGGCCTTTAACTTATAAAAAACATCAATCACACCTCCATAATCCGGGGGGTATGGTATATCAAAAGAGATTATATGTAATTTAACTCCGGACGACATTCGAAAAGATCTCTAAGAATTTATCCTGTTCCTTTTCCCAGCACAATTCAGCCGCCGCAATATTTAAATTTTTCTTCCAACGTGCAATACGATTCGCATCTGCAATCATCTCTTGCATTTTATTTGCAATAGTCTGAGTATCATACGATGTTGCGATCACACCAATGTCATATTTTTCTATGATGCCCCTGACTTCCACAAGGTCAGAGGCAAGAACAGGAAGATTTGCCTGAATATAGTCGAATAACTTATTGGGGAGTGAATATTTATAATTCAGGTTAGTTGACTTATCAAGGGTAAGACCGAAATCAGCCATCCTCGTGAAACGTATAAGTTCCTTCATCGGCTGTTTGGGAATAAAAAAAACCTTATGCTTCAACCCTTTCAAGGCAGTAATTTCCTTCAATTGGTTGATCACGTCGCCGGCACCGATAAAAAGCAATACTGCATCGTTCACCTTAGAAATAGCATCGATCGCCTCCTCTGCTCCCCTGTCGATATTTATGCCCGCACCCTGGAATAAAAAAATTTTTTTATCGTCCGGAAGGTTCCATTTTTTCCTGGATTCAACCGGCATGGAATGATCCGGCGTGAAAGGAACATTCCTGATCACATTCACCGGCACACCATATTTTTCACGATAGATTTCAGCGATGGATTCATTCACGGTCATAACATGCTTCAGTCCCGGAAAAATCACTCTCTCGATTCGTAACCAGATCGAACGGATAAATGGACGGCTTACCAGCTCAGGCACTTCGGTGAAATATTCATGGCTGTCGTAAACGAGCCGGACGCCTTTCAGTTTAGATGCGATAAAATTTGCCGCAAGAGTATCAAGATCGTTTGCCAGGTAAACATCAGCCTTATTAACTAATAAATAAAGTAGCAGCCTGATGTTGTACTCTGCATAAAACAATGGTCCTCTTTCAAAAATCAGCCGAAAACGCCTGGTACGGTATGGCAGGTCGTTCAGCGGCAACGAATTTCTCATTACCCTTCCTACCACATGCACATCCATACCGTTATTATGTAACGTTGTTGCCGCCCTGTTTACCCTTTGATCGGTAACAAGATCACTAATAACAGAAATAATAATTTTTTTCCTCCCGTGAGATTGCATCAGAAAAGGCAAGTAAAAGAAAAAAATCCTGATTTAAATCATTTGGCAGGCTATTACAAATAGATTAGCTTTGTTTACCGGCAGTTTTCAGGATGTTTATCTTTCAAAATGTTCAATTTTTTAAGCTGAAATCCTGAAATTACCGATCTTTGCAACATATTAAAATTCCGAAATTAAATTATGACAGAAGCTGAAAAGGAAAAGCTATTTGAAGAACGAATCGCACATGGCGACACCATCGAACCGAAGGACTGGATGCCTGAACGTTACCGAAAGCAACTGATTCGAATGATGAGTCAGCATGCACATTCTGAAATTGTCGGCATGCTGCCTGAAGGAAACTGGATCACGCGTGCTCCGAGCCTGAGCCGTAAAGCAGTATTGCTTGCAAAGGTGCAGGATGAAGCGGGTCACGGACTGTATATTTACTGCGGAACAGAAACGCTCAACATCAGCCGCGAAGAATTACTGAATGATTTTTTAGCCGGCAAAGCAAAATACTCGAGCATTTTTAATTATCCGACACTTACATGGGCCGATATGGGCGCCATCGGCTGGCTGGTCGACGGAGCGGCTATCGTGAACCAGACTGTTCTTGCCAAATGTTCTTATGGCCCTTATTCGAGAGCAATGGTCAGGATTTGCAAAGAAGAAAATTTTCATCACAAGCAGGGATATGAAATTCTTGCCACGCTGATGAAGGGAACACCAGAACAAAAAGCAATGGCACAGGATTCCGTGAACCGATGGTGGTGGCCTTCGCTGATGATGTTTGGTCCGCCTGATAAAGAATCTCCAAACAGTGCAGAACTTCTCAGATGGAAAGTAAAGCGTTTCTCTAACGATGAACTCAGGCAGAGATTTATAGACCGGACCATTCCCCAGGCTGAAAATATCGGAATCAAAATTCCCGATCCGGATCTCAAATGGAATGAAGCAACGAAACATTATGAGTATGGAAAAATCAACTGGGATGAATTCTTTGACGTGATTAACGGTAAAGGAATATGTAACAAGGAAAGAATGCGTGCCCGCCGTGAAGCCCATGAAAATGGAGAATGGGTTCGCAAAGCCGCTGAAGCATATGCAGCAAAACATTCGCCTAAAACGGTTGCAGCCTGAAATAAAAATATAAATTACAATTATGAGTTCCACACAATGGCCTTTATGGGAAGTTTTCACTCAAAAAAAATCCGGCCTTCCCTTTGAACATGCAGGCAGCGTACATGCTCCGGATAAAGAAATGGCACTTCAGAATGCGAGAGACGTATATTCGAGAAGAAATGAAGCCACATGCCTTTGGGTTGTATTATCTGAAAACATTGTCTCAAGCACACCTGAAGACATGGGACCATTTTTCGATCCTGCCAATGACAAGATTTATCGTAATCCAAACTTTTATAAAACTCCCGGGGCTGTATTTGATTAATAAATGACAAGATGGAAAATACGGTAAATCAAAAAATTGCTGAATATTCTTTACGCATTGGGGACACGAGTTTAATTCTCGGACAACGAATTGCCGAATGGTGCGGTCATGGACCAATCCTGGAAGAAGATATTGCACTTACTAATATTTCTCTCGACCTGATCGGACAGGCAAGGGCTTTCCTCACCTATGCCGGAGAATTGATGGATAAAAAACGCAGTGAAGATGAACTTGCCTTTTTCAGAAACGACAGGGAATTCCGGAATACACTGCTGGCAGAACAGCCGAATGGCGATTTCGCTCATACAATCGTCCGCCAGCTGTTTATAAGCGCCTTTCAATATTATTTCTTTGAGCATTTGAAAGACAGTAAAGACAAAACCTTTGCAGCCCTCGCAGAAAAGTCGTTTAAAGAGGTTGCTTATCACCTGCGCCACAGCAGTGAATGGACCTACCGGCTCGGCGATGGAACTGCCGAGAGCAATTCACGGATGACAGATGCAATCAATGACCTGTGGCGGTATACGGGCGATTTATTTACTACCGACGAGACAGATGCGGAATTATTAAAATCCGGAATTGCAGTAGACATGCCGGCAGTGAAAAAACAATGGGATAAAAAAATAAAAGAAGTTTTGTCGCAGGCAACACTTGCTATTCCTGAAGATGCATATGTTATTACCGGGGGAATAAAAGGCAAACACACCGAATATCTCGGGCACATACTTTCGGAAATGCAGATACTTCCAAGGTCGTTTCCTGGAGCCACCTGGTGATGATCCCGCGACGACTGCCGGATTCTTATCTGACCAATAAACAATTTTCATAGTCATCTCACAATAAAAAACGTTGGTCCTCACAAAAGAAAATATTTTCACACTTCTCTCTGTAATTCCAGATCCGGAAATACCCGTGATCAATATTGCCGATCTCGGAATTTTACGCTCCGTCGAAATCAATGAAGGGAAAGTGACGGTTATAATCACTCCAACCTACAGCGGTTGTCCGGCGATGAGAGTTATTGAGAAGGAAATCAAAGACATTCTTAGGGAGAACGGAATTGAAAATGCTGAAGTAAAAACCACCTATTCGCCGGTATGGACTACCGACTGGCTGAGTGAAGATGCGAAGGAACGACTGAGAAAATACGGTATAGCGCCACCGGGGAAGCTGAATGTGAAGAATTCAATTTCCGGCGATCGAAAAGTTGAGTGTCCGAGATGCGGATCAACTGATGTTGAGATGGTAAGCCTGTTTGGATCCACGGCCTGCAAAGCGCTGTACAAATGCAAAAAATGCATGGAGCCGTTTGATTTGTTTAAATGTCACTGATCATATTTCAAAAACTATTCACTCAAAATGATTTTATTCACAAAAGAAGGCAACGTTGCCCGGATCGTACTCAATCGCCCGGAAAAATTTAACAGTTTTAACAGGGAGATGTCGCTCGCTCTGCAGGAAGCTTTGAAAGAATGCAAGGATAATCCTGAGGTTCGTGCCGTTTATCTTACGGGTGCAGGCAAGGCATTTTCTGCAGGACAGGATTTATCAGAAGCCATGTCGCCGCAGGGCCCGGGAATTGAAAAGATTGTGAATGAACATTACAATCCGATCATACTTGGAATTCGCAGGATGGAAAAGCCGGTAGTGTGTTCGGTAAACGGAGTTGCTGCCGGGGCGGGGGCAAACATTGCGCTTGCCTGTGATATTGTTGTTGCCTGCAAATCTTCTTCGTTTATCCAGGCATTCAGTAAGATCGGGCTGGTTCCGGACAGCGGCGGAACTTTTTTTCTTCCGCGACTCATCGGTTTTCAGAGGGCGACGGCGATAATGATGCTTGGTGATAAGGTGAGTGCTGATGAAGCAATGAGCATGGGTATGATCTATAAAGTTTTTGAAGATTCAGAGCTGGGTAGTGAATCGTGGAAGCTTGCGGTATCATTATCCGAAATGGCAACGAGGGGACTTGGCCTTACCAAAAAACTACTGAATAAAACTTTTGAAAACACACTGGACGAACAATTGAATGAAGAAGGAAAGATTCAGACAGAAGCGGCAGGCACGGAAGATTTCAAAGCGGGAGTAAGAGCATTTTTAGAAAAACAGAAACCTGTGTTTACGGGAAAATGATTTTTGAATTCAAAAAAAAACCCTGCTACGCACAGGGTTTTTTTTTTGAACTTGAATTACTATCTGACCTTTGCAGATAATTCAGCACCTGCTTTGAATTTAGCAACACGCTTAGCGGCAATTTTAATTGGCTTGCCGGTTTGCGGATTACGTCCATTACGCGCAGAACGCTTAGCGACAGTAAATGTCCCGAAGCCAATAAGAGCTACACGCTCTCCTTTTTTTAAGGTCTTCGAAGTTACATTCATGAATGCCTGCAAAGCGCGTGACGCGTCTGCTTTTGTAATCTTTGCTTCTGATGAGATAGCATCAATCAATTCAGCTTTGTTCATTTTTTTTGTTTTTAGTGATTATGATTATAAAGTTAGGGCTAAAAGTATGATGATGATGAGTTATGCGCAAAGTTTTGAACTGCAAATGTTAATAAAAAGTGTTGTTTGTTGAAAACTTTACATCGATGTTGCCTCGAAAAGACAATGACGACAGATTATTGAATGATGTTAAAAAAAGTTGATGGTTAAAAAAGAAAATCAAATTACGTTACATGTAAATCATGAAGCTTACGAAATTTTTTTACGTTGCATATCGTTCAATAATTTTATCTCAGAAAGACAGCCGGGGATCGGTGAATGAGAAAGGAAAAAAAGTAATTCCGTAAATAATACTGGTGTTCGATCTTATTGCAGTCAGACCTCCCGCTTCCATTGTTAAATGATCATAAAATCGTTTATCTTTGCTACACTAGAACCTTATGGAAAAATTTATTGTCAGCGCCCGGAAATACCGGCCCGTTACATTCGATACAGTTGTTGGTCAGCCGGGCATCACCCAGACGCTGAAGAATGCCATTCGTAACAATCACCTGGCTCAGGCTTTTCTTTTTACCGGGCCGCGTGGTGTGGGAAAGACAACGACAGCGCGTATTTTGGCAAAGACGATCAATTGCGAAAACATTTCCGAAAACGTTGAGGCCTGTAATTCCTGCCCATCCTGTCTTTCATTTATTGAGGGTAATTCGCTAAGCATTTATGAACTCGATGCTGCTTCCAATAATTCAGTGGAAGACATCCGGGCGCTCGTTGAGCAGGTCCGGTATCCTCCCCAGTTAGGGAAATACAAGATATACATCATCGATGAGGTTCACATGCTAAGTACCGCAGCGTTCAACGCATTTTTAAAGACACTGGAAGAGCCGCCTTCGTATGCATTATTCATTCTTGCAACCACAGAGAAACACAAGATCATACCAACGATTTTGTCACGTTGCCAGATTTTCGATTTTCACAGGATAAGCATTGAGAACATCGTTAAACATCTTCAGCAGATTGCCGAAAAGGAAGGTATCGATGCAGAAGAAGATGCCTTGCACATCATCGCACAAAAAGCTGATGGAGCTCTTCGTGATTCACTGAGTCTGTTCGATCAGCTTGTCAGTTTCGCCGGCAAGAAACTCACTTACAAAGACGTAATCGAAAACCTGAACATTCTCGACTACGATTATTATTTCAAGATTACCGACGACCTGCTTGCCGGAAATTATTCCAATATTCTTTTAACATTTAATGAAATTCTGAATAATGGTTTCGACGCGCATAATTTCATAAACGGCCTCTCTTCTCATTTCAGAGACCTGCTGGTCTGCAAAGATGAATCTACACTGGTTCTGCTCGAAGTCAGTACGAATGTCCGCGAGAAATATAAAGTTCAGTCTCATTTCTGTGATGCAACATGGCTGTTGAAGCAACTTGACATTACGAACAGTGCCGATATTAATTATAAAGCCGCGAAGAATCAGCGATTGCACATCGAACTTACACTTCTTAAGATGTGTAAAATCACCTCTAATGGCTCTTCAGATCCGGTTAAAAAAAAAGTTGATGCAGGCATCAGGAGTATTCCGCCGGCAGCACCGAAAGTTGAAGAAAAACATACTGAAGAAAAACAAGCAGAAGAAATTAAAGAACAGCCCAAAACCACAGCTCCTCCTGAAACTCCATTAAACAAGAAACCAGCAGTCAGCATACCCGGGAAAAAATCTGTCTCTATCAGCGGAAAAAAAACTTCTGACCCGGAAAAAAAAACTGAAGTCACTGCTGAAGAACCCCTGCCCGATCTAGCAAATAATTTTACACAAGCTGAGTTTGAAAATTACTGGAATAAATATGCAGAACAGTTATTTAAAGACGGCAGGATGGCTTTGCATACCGCTTTCCTGAAAAGGAAACCAACAATGCTTGATGACTTCAACATGGTTTTTAATGTCGACAATTCCGCCGTCGAGAAGGAATTCAATGAAAATAAAACTACCCTTCTCGGCTTTCTTAGAAAGAATCTTTCCAATTATAAAATCAATTTGAAAGTGGAAGTCGTGATCGACCAAAACAATTCAGAGACGCCATATACACCTTCAGAAAAGTATAAAAAACTCGCAGAAAAAAACCCGTTGATCAATGATCTGAAAAAGAAATTAGACCTCGAAATCGACTACTAATCCCCTGCGTTTTTCTGTCCTTGAAAATCTTCATCTGAATTACTGTTAATTTATTGATTTTCAAATAATTATGCTGTTTAAATCTTTGGAGATTTGTTCCTCAATCCCTTGAATTAACCATCTTATTTTCATACATTTGAATCTTATGAAAAGCTGAGATCGATCAGCTTTTTTAATGCCTGTTTGAACGATTTTAAATAAGCATCGGGGGGATAAATTTCAAATATTACAATGAGTGAATTTACAAAAACACAGGTGAAAGAACCAGGACCAGTTACAGACGCAAGTACAAAGAAAAAGAGCCAGGAATATTCGGCAGAGAGTATCCAGGTTTTAGAAGGACTCGAGGCCGTCAGGAAACGCCCGGCCATGTATATTGGCGACATCGGCTTCAAAGGCCTTCATCATCTCGTTTATGAGGTGGTGGATAATTCCATCGATGAAGCCATGGCCGGCTTTTGCAAAAATATCGATGTGACCATACTTCCCGGAAATGCAATTCATGTGAAAGATGACGGACGAGGAATTCCGACCGACATCATGCCAAAGGAAAAAAAGAGCGCCCTCGAAGTTGTTATGACTGTCCTGCATGCAGGTGGTAAATTTGATAAAGACACTTACAAAGTTTCCGGTGGACTGCATGGTGTCGGAGTTTCCTGCGTGAATGCGTTATCTAATCATCTGAAAGTAGAAGTACACAGGAACGGAAAAAAATATGTACAGGAATATGAAAAAGGAATTCCGCTTTATCCTGTAAAAGAAATCGGCGACACAGATCATACAGGCACGGAGACGACATTCACTCCCGATAATTCAATTTTCATTACCACTGAATACAATTACGAAGTACTCGCAACGCGACTGAGAGAGCTCTCATTTTTAAATAAAGGTGTTCGGCTCAATATTAAAGATACACGTCAGCCTGATGCAGATGGAAATTTCCCTTCTAATTCGTTTTACAGCGAAGGCGGCCTGAAGGAATTTGTCATATACCTGGATGAGAACAGGGAAAAGCTCACTTCAGCTCCCATTTATATGGAAGGCGAACGTGCGGGAATTCCTGTTGAAGTAGCCATGCAATACAATACGGGCTTCAATGAAAACATATATTCATATGTAAATAACATCAATACTCATGAAGGCGGAACTCATCTCGCCGGTTTCAGAAGAGCATTGACACGCACGCTGAAGAACTATGCCGACAAGTCCGGACTCTTCGAAAAACTCAAACTCGAAATCAGTGGCGATGATTTCCGTGAAGGAATTACCGCAATCGTTTCTGTTAAAGTGGCTGAACCGCAGTTCGAGGGTCAGACGAAGACCAAGCTGGGAAACAATGAAGTGATGGGCGCGGTTGATCAGGCCGTAAGTGAAATGCTGGCTAATTATCTCGAGGAAAATCCCCGGGAGGCCCGAATGATAGTGGATAAAGTAATCCTTGCCGCTACTGCACGGCATGCGGCCAGAAAAGCAAGAGAACTCGTTCAGCGTAAAAATGTATTAACCGGCACCGGACTACCCGGGAAACTTTCCGATTGCTCGGATTCGGATCCGGGTGCATGTGAATTATATCTCGTTGAGGGAGATTCGGCCGGTGGCACTGCAAAGCAGGGAAGGGACAGAAGATTCCAGGCCATATTACCGCTGCGGGGTAAAATTCTCAACGTGGAAAAAGCCATGGAATACAAAATCTATGAGAACGAAGAGATCCGGAATATTTATACGGCACTGGGTGTTTTTAAAGATGAGAATAAAGAAGGTCGTCCGTTGAATATGGAAAAACTCCGTTATCACAAAATCGTCATCATGACAGATGCCGACGTTGACGGGTCGCATATCACCACCCTTATACTTACGTTTTTCTTCCGTCACTTAAAAGAACTGGTTGAAGGTGGTTATTTATATATTGCCACTCCTCCACTCTATCTCGTGAAAAAAGGCAAGGATCAGATTTATGCCTGGACTGACGAACAGCGTTTAGCAGCCATTAAGCAATTAGCAGGAGAAGGAAAAGAGGACAGCGTTGGTGTGCAGCGCTACAAAGGTCTCGGCGAGATGAATGCCGAACAATTATGGCAGACCACGATGAACCCTGAGACGCGTACATTCCGCCAGGTTACGATCGACAATGCATTAGAAGCAGACAGGATCTTTTCAATGCTCATGGGCGACGATGTTCCGCCACGCAGAGATTTTATCGAGAAGAATTCGAAGTATGCGAAGATTGATGCTTAGGTAATTAGCCAATTAGCCAATTAGCTGATTAGCCGATTAGCCGATTAGATAATTGGGATAAACTACTTTAACTCTATAAACAAAGCCCGCAAAATCGCGGGCTTTGTTTATTACCACATTCTCAAATTTTCAAATAAGTACTTTTTTTATTTTTTTAAGCTAATAAATTAGAAGTTTTTGTGAAAAATTTCCTTCTGAAGTTTGGACTTTCAGTAAATAATAGCCGGGTGGTTGGTTACTAACATCAATTGGAGCATTGTCTTTTAAAGCTTTTTTGTCCAAAAGTATTTTTCCAGTAATATCCATCAATTGCAAATTAATCTCTGATACATTTCCGGGATAATAAATCCATATTTTCTCAGATGCAGGATTCGGATATATTAATAGAGTTTTCTGAATGAGTTCTTCGTCTCCACTTAAATAATCGCAAGTATAACCCGAAATGAAAAAAATCCAATTGACAGATGGATCATAATAACAAGTCAATCCTACATAAGAATAAACATCAATAATCGAAGTAGAATCGCAAACACTTCGGGAAAAAAAGAAATTTTTTTGTGTTGATCCAAAATGCTCTATAATGACATCATTTATCGGAAGTAATGAAACGATACTGTCATAATAATGGACAAACTGCTTACGATAATTCACTCCATTGATGTTGACAGTACTCAGACTATCGATTATCATATGCCCAGTGGGATCACAACCGGATGGAGCAAAATCCATATTGTCCCAAAGAAATGGAACTGTATCTCCGGGTTGTGCATTCCAATCCTGTATGAGATAAAACAAACCTCCCTTTGAAACATATACTTTACCAGAATCTTCATATGTATAAAACTCCGGTCTTGTATAATTTAAAAGGAAATTTCCAGGCATTTGAACGGTTCTTAATACCTGGCTTACGCGCTTACATGGTTTACCATTTAAAATGGTATCCGATTCTACCTTTGTTTCCATATAACCATTTATTGAACCAAAAACTAAACTATGGAACCATTTAGCGCCTACAGGTGCCCATTGCTGAGAGAAAACTGTTATGGTGTTTAAAACCAAAAACAAAAAAAAGTAGAATTTTTTCATGTCATATGGTTATTGTATTAATAAAGTAAACGAAATATACGAATATAAATAAAATATCTATCAGACAAGTGTAAAGTTTAATGGCCTAATTCACGAAATGCCATCCATGCCATTAAACCCATCCCCGTTTCAAGGGCTGATTCATCAATATTGAATGTAGAGGTATGTACTGGTGAAATAATTCCTTTTGCCTCATTCCGAACTCCCAAACGATAAAAACATGCCGGAGCTTTCTGTGAGTAAAAACTAAAATCCTCCGCCGCCATCCATATCTCGAGGTCTTCCACATTCTCTTTTCCTAAATAGTCCTCAGCCGCCTTGCGTGCGCGATCAGTAACTGCATCATCATTGATTAAAAACGGATAACCGCGATGAATATCGAAAATACATTTCCCTCCCATGCTTTCTGCAATCATCTCCGCCATCTTTTTCATTTTCTGGTGTGCTTCGTTTCGCCATTCTTCGTTCAGTGTACGAAAGGTTCCCTCAAGGTAAACTTCATCCGGAATCACATTCGTCGCGCCGTTTGCAATCACTTTACCGAACGACAAGACTGACGGTATCGTGGGTTTGGCATTCCGGCTTACGATCTGCTGAAGCGCAACAATCATGTGAGATGTAATTAAAACAGGATCAATCGTAAGATGGGGCATGGCACCGTGGCCGCCTTTGCCTTTCACTGTCACATATATTTCATCCGTACTCGCCATGTAAAGTCCTTTCCTGAAACCAACTTTCCCTGCATCGATCTGCGGCATCACATGCTGCCCGATTACGGATGCAGGTTTTGGATTCTCCAAAACTCCTTCCTTAATCATCAACGAAGCACCGCCCGGAAGTTTTTCTTCGCCGGGCTGAAAAATAAACTTAACTGTTCCTTCGAAATCATTCTTAATTTCATTCATGATTCGTGCAACGCCTAGCAGCGACGATGTATGCACATCGTGACCACAGGCATGCATCACTCCTTCATTCGAAGACTTATAGTCTACATCATTTGTTTCTGTTATCGGAAGCGCATCCATATCGCCACGCAATGCAACAACTCTCTTCGCCGGATTTTTTCCCTCAACAATTGCAACGACTCCTGTATTGGCCATTCGAAGCATGTTTGAAATACCAAATTCTTTTAGCTTCGACTCTACAAATTTCTGTGTATTGAATTCGTGGAAAGATAACTCTGGATTTTTATGAAGATGACGACGACAACTGACAATGTCATCAGCGTACTTATTTGCGAGTGATTTTATTCTATTTACCATTTATTTTTGTTTGGCGTTTGGGGTTTGGGGTTTGGGATAAATAAATTTCGTAATCTAACTTCAAACTCCAAACGCCAAACTTTTTTATTTAGAAGTCGAGACCAAGTGAAAAATAAAACTGGCTCGGCAGCACCTCTCGGTTCTGAACTCCCCACGCCCAATCGGCTCTCAAAAAATAACCGAGTATCTTGCTGCGTAAGCCAAAACCAAAACCACCCACGATTGGTTCATTCTGCGAGATGATAGTCACGACAAAAGGAGTCTGAGAATAAATTTTCCGGTTCAATGCATTGGTTGAATCGTAAGGCGACGAGCCTGACCATGCGGTGCCCACATCTCCAAAGCCGACGATCTGGAAATTACGTATGAAGTCTGACTTAATCGGGCGGTTGAGTAAATACTTAAATATTGGAACTCGCAGTTCGCTGTTGATTAGGGCAAATGTATTTCCATTTCGAATGTTCTGATCGAAGCCCCTTAGGTTAGTAGCAAGAGCCTGGAAATAATAATTCTGTGTGTAATCAATCGGAGTCTCATAATTAAACGTCGGAGAAATCCAGTTATCTGTCGAGCCCATATAAAATATCGTGCGCTCTTTGCCGAATGACGTTCCAGATGCCAGCCTGTTTGCCCATATTATTTCGCGGTGAATTTTCTGATAATGCCTGATATCCGTTCCGAGGATAACCATGCCGGTATTTTCCTTGTCGATTTGTTTATAGTATTCTCCAAACACTTTCAGTCGGGTGCCATTATACAGGTTCACGCCTGTCTTGAGTGTATTGTCGAAGACATACTCCACACGCGTGCTTCCCCAGTTCAGGTATTCGTTTGGCATGTTCAGGGTTGTATAGTCGATCGATAAAATTGCAAGCCTGTCGTTCCGGTATGCAACCGATCCCCTGATTGAAGAAACATCGCTAAACGGCCACGAACCCGTGAAGCGCAATTCGTGAGAATTCAACTTGGCAAACGGATCGATATGAAGGACCTGGCGGTAGAAAGTGATCTTCTTATCAAATCTCTTTTTCAGGTTTTCATAACTGAGGAAATATTCGTTGCTGTTCAGATCGCCTGCCAGTTTGAATCCGCCGGTAATTTTATAATCCTCCAGCAGATCGGTGATGCCAATCTTAAAGAAACCATTCAAACCCGGGTTGTAATAGATGGCTCCTCCGCCGGTAAACAGCTGGTACGACTGATTCAACAGGCTGTTGTCGAGCTGGGCTACAAAATAGGTTGAAGAAAATGCAGTCTCGTAGTTTCTTTGTTTCGGCAACTTGAATACTACCGAATCCGGATCTGCCTTGGCGGAATCTTTTTTTATCGTGAAGAGTTCGGTCAGCTTGCTCTTTTTTTCCTTTTTACTCTTCGATTTCGGGAAATCACTTTGAAAGATATAATTATCGATATCAACTGCATTGGAATCGACCGGAGGCGGCGGAGCTTCAATTTCAGTAACGACAGGTTTTTCGGGTTCTGCAATCTTCTCAGTTTTTACTTCTTTCTTCTGCAGACTTTCATTTCGGAATAATGTTTTCGGAAGTGTGTTCTGACTAAACGAACGTTGTTCTTCCGCATCATTTACATAGAGATGATATTTTCCATTCCGGAAAATAATTTCGCTCACCCTGCTCTGAGTCTGGTTAATATCCTGGTATAAAATATTTCGCGGATAATCCGTCACCACATAATTGTCCACGATCATCCTGTAATGCTCTATAGTGTCCACAAAACTCAATGCACTGTCGAGTCGGGCCACATACCTGTTTACGATCCCATTTTCATCGCTCAGGTAGGAGATATTTGCAGAGTCATATTGCATCGGCTGAACTTCGTTAATATGATCCGTCGAAGTGAT
Organism: uncultured Flavobacteriales bacterium; assembly: GCA_964595205.1. Lineage (GTDB taxonomy): Bacteria > Bacteroidota > Bacteroidia > AKYH767-A > 2013-40CM-41-45 > JADKIH01. The sequence continues at coordinate 55,556 of CAZQOQ010000013.1, forward strand.
CCTGTGCAACACTGATGATTTTCCGCGATAATCATAATAAAAAATATCATAACCCAGTCCGCTAAGCGATTGCTTTTTATTATCATTCTTTAAAGAATCCTCTGTACGATTAGAAGCAAAAACAATTGCCCGGGAGTTATCGATGAAATGTGGATTCATGTCATCATAAAAATCCTTTGTGATCTGCTCGTAAGTCCTCGTGCGGAGATTATAAACATATATGTCAGTCTGGCCCTTCTGCACTCCTGATAAAACTATAGTCTGTCCGTCGTGTGAATAACTGAAATCGAGAACCTTTTCGAAATTAAAAAGTTGTCCCTCGATGTATTTATTTGTCTCCAGCGTATACGTCCCGAGCCAGAGCTTTCCCTTTTTCTCCCTGATGATTCCAATCAACTTTCCGGTAGGATGCCAGGCGATCACAGGAAACGACACATCTGTCTCCTGGGTATACGACCTGTATCCACTCTTAAGAATTCTCTTTGTTTTTTTCTTCTCGTGGTCGAATAATTTAATCTTGTATTTTCCCAGGTCGTTGGAGACGTATACGCTATACCTGCCATCGGGACTAGTATGCAGCTGAGTATAGAATAAATTTGGCTTCGATCGCTTTAAAATTGAAACTGAAGTGATGCTATCCCGGCCGTTATCGGAATTTTCATAACGTGATTTCATTGCGGTAGTCCAGTTCAGCGTGAGGTCCTTCATATTTAGTCCAAGAACATACATCAGGCCGCTTTCAATATTCCTGTTGATGCGCGTCATATACAGGAGGTTTGCAACGGAACTTTCGGTGTAAGTGTCTACGATGTATTTCCAGACAGAATGACCGGCATAAACGGCATCGTTTCCGGAGAGGTGGTTGAATTTGAGATATTTTTTACTGATGATGCCATCCCTGATTCGGTTATCGAGATTGACATTCCAGGAAACAGAAACGTATGAAACCAGGCCATTGATGTACCAGTCGGGCAGCGATAGCAATGCAGAATTCTGAATCCTGTCCTTCACATCGCCACCATACATGATCTGGTCGATCAACACACGAGCAAGTCCTTCACGGATTTGCTGATGAAGCACTTCATGATCGCCGGTAAAATAAAGGAAGACCTTGTTACCGACCACTCTCGTGATTCCGCCGGTGTTATTCTCCATTTCATCCGTCTCAAGGCCGATGTTCGTTTGTTTTGCTTCGCTGAGTTTGTTGTAGATGATAAATTGAATTTTTCCGTCCAGCTTATAATCGAAGAGCTTTTCGATATCTGCGAGATCTTTTTCGGCATTCCTTCCCACGAAAGAAGCCAAATCAATTCCGCCGAGATAATAATACGTATCGAAATATTTCCACTTCATGAACGACCAGAACCGATCGTCGTATTGAACACGGTTTTTACCGAATTGCATTTCGTAGCCGTTGTAAAACTGGGCACTGGATTTGGAAACATGAAGAATGAGAATGCCCAGGAAGAAGAAAAAATAAAGAAAAGTTTTTCTCATTAAGGGTTTGTTCTTGGGAAGAAATACTGACATTATCATAGCCCGGGAAACTACATGCGAATGTACTTATTTTTTACAGCACAATAAACAGTTGGCAGTCGTATAAATCAACAATTTCCTCTCACAAAATCCGGAAAATACTTGGTATTTTGTACCTCATATTGAACCTTCGCGAACCATGTTTAAAATCAGGCCCTTTACATTTAATCCATTCGAGGAAAATACGTACGTGATTTCCGATGAAACTTCTGAATGTATTATCATTGACCCGGGCTGTTATAACATTGATGAAAAACGCCATCTGGAACAATATATTGCCACAAATAACCTCAAGCCCGTTAGGATTCTTTTGACCCATTCACACATCGATCACATTCTGGGCAATAATTTTCTGACAGGAAAATACAACATTCCCATCCAGATGAGTGCCATTGAAATCCCGCTTCTTAAAGCCGCTCCGGAATATGGTAAAATGTGGGGCATCGACTGCGAATCGTCCCCGGAACCTTCGATGTTTGTTACTGAAGAAGACGAAATCAAATTTGGCGCATCGACATTGAAATCAATTTTCACTCCCGGCCATAGCCCGGGCAGCTTTTCTTTTTACCATGGTCCGACAAAGTCACTCTTCTCCGGAGATGTCCTGTTTATGCAAAGCATTGGCCGCACCGATTTGCCTGGTGGAAATTATGAGACATTGTTAAAAAGCATTAATGAAAGGCTATTCAGCTTAGATGATGATGTAATAGTTTATCCGGGACATGGTCCTGCAACAACCATCGGTGAGGAGCGACGGAGCAATCCGTTTTTGATCTGAATAATTCATGTGTCATTTTTTTGCCACACCATAGACGATGTATTTCCATGATCGCGGCATCATCCAATTGAAAAAATATCTGTCGATGTACCCTAATATGGCTTTCTGATTTTCTGTCCGGCCGAAGGTGCCGGTGAATCCGGCCGAATTCATCGAATAACCTGAAAAAGGTCTTAGGAACTCTCCCATTTCCTGCACGGAAACGTATCTCCAGGATTGTCCCCACCCGGTAAATTTTTTCCTGGCAAATTCATGAATCTTTGTTGCGCGGGTATTTTCGGCAAAAAATAATTTACCTCCCGGTTTCAATGCCTTATGAATCTGGCGGATTACCTCAGACTGGTTTTCTTTATTGCCGTTCCGCCCAATTCCTCCCAGTATGCTTTTGAAAACGACGATGTCGAAATAGTTTTCATAAGGTATTGAAAGTGCGTTGATGTCCAAGTAAGTAATCCTGTCTTCAACATGATATTTTCTATGCAATGGTGAGGCGGTAGTCCCGGCATCGTGAAGGTCGGACGCTACAACGGAATACCCCTTCAAGGCAAGCCAGAGTGACAACCCTCCTTCTCTGCAGCCAAGTTCGAGACACTTCAGGTTTTTTTCCTCTGGTGAAATATTCCTTTCCCAGAATTCGAGCGCCTTCGACCAGTTGACCGTATCCCACTGCAGGATTTCTTTGACGGGTTTTTTATCCACTGGTTTCAATATGTTCTGCCGCCTAAATACTTTTTACAAAACTTATAAATAATCCATGTAGCCGGAATAGCAAAAACGACATCGATGGTATAATGAACATGTTGAATAAGAATCATAACTCCAACCATCAGCGAACAAAAAAGCAAAAACGTTCTGACAAATTTCCGATGCGAACCGAAGTACAAAGATAATATCGTCGACATGTGGCCCGAAAAAAACAGGTCCTTTGAGATTATCTTCCCGCCGGTTGTAAAAAGTTGTACGAAAGGTTCTCTAAGCGGAAGATATCCCGTGGGTGGCTCGAGCGGTAACATTGAAATGGTCACGATTCTTACCAGGGTCACTATTACATATGTCTGGAAAACGATAAGAATTGTTTTCGGGTGAATCAGGTGATAATACAGGCCGATTAAAATGCCACTGTATAAAAAGAAAAACACGACCCATGAAACATCATAAGATGGCAGAAGATCGAGCACATAATCGTTTAATAATGCCCCTTGCCTGCTTTCAACGAAATCAAAAAACTTTCCGAAGATCACGGTAAATGATGACACTATGACTGCAGTGATAATCGCCTGTACCCTGAACGAACCGGAACTCCAGGCATGATTCCAGGCCTTTTTAAATATTGAATAGTTCGATTCCTTCTTTTCCAAAAACATCGTTCGTTTAAATATTGCAATCAGGAAATGTGATCCAGAATCATTTTTTCCACCTCAGCGCTGTCCCATTTTTTTTCAATGTCGCTGATGGCCATAATCTTTTTCATGATTTCATCCTGACGTCTTCCATTCGCCAGGGCATCTGAATATGGAATGTCGCTGAAGGTTACCTGCGAATATAAAGGGAGCCATTTTAATGGATGCTTTTCATGCATCCGTGCTTCGATTTTTTTCTGAAGGAGGAAATTCTGTGTACCGACTTTATCGCGCATTTCAATAAAATTCATAACGGCTAGTTCAGCAATGGCATCAGTATTCGGCTTTCTGATGTTTTGAAATTCGCGGAAGAGTGAATTCCAGTCGTCGCCATGCTTATCGAGCAGTTGATCGAACACGGTACAATCTTCGAAGCCGCAATTCATCCCCTGGCCATAGAACGGAACGATGGCATGGGCGGCATCTCCGAGTAAACAAACGTGATCCTTGTATGACCACGGAAAACATTTTACGGTTACAAGCGAGCCGGTAGGATTATGAAAAAAGTCCTCTTCAAGAGTGGGCATTAGTTCCACCACATCAGGAAAAACCCGTTGAAAGAATTTTTTACAATCTTCTTTTGTCTTTATTGCTGCAAATGATTCTTCCCCTTCGAAAGGAAAGAAAAGCGTGCAGGTGAAACTGCCGTCGAGATTAGGAAGAGCGATGAGCATGTATCCGCCACGGGGCCAGATGTGTAATACATTCTTCTCCATCAGGAAAGAATTATCTTTTCCTGCGGGAATCAATAATTCCTTATAACCATGATTGAGATAGTGCTGCGAATATTCAAAACGGTCGGTGCTGAGCTGAAGCTGAAGTCGTGCTGCAGAGAAAGCTCCATCGGCGCTGAAGATAGCTTTTCCTTTTACAGGCTTGTCGCCGAAAAATGCAGTGGTATTTTCGAGATCGAGGCTTGTGCATCTCTCATTGAAATGAATCTTTACTCCATTCTTCTCCGCCTCATCCATCAAAACGCAATTCAGGACACCACGGGATGTTGCATAAATTGACTGATCCTTTTCGCCGTATTGCTGAACGGTAAGTTCACCTTTGACGTTATGCATCATCCTTCCATACATCGGGATGGCAACCTTACGGATCGATTCTTCAATGCCGGCGCCCCTGAGTCCCCGCCATCCACGATCTGATAAAGCAAGATTTATGGAGCGACCGGCGGGAATATTTTCCTTCCTCATATCTGGCCGTCTCTCATACAAGTGAACATTGTAACCCCTGCGGGCGAGATAGATTGAAAACAAAGAGCCGACGAGTCCTGCGCCGAGAATTATAATTTCTTTTGATTCCTGATTCTTCATCATTTTAATTTTTCAGCCTTTTAAGACAAGGCCTCCTTAAGAATATTCCCAAATTGAAAAACATCTTCAAATGAATTATAGAGCGGAACCGGTGCAGCCCTCAGCACATCGGGTTCACGCCAGTCAGAGATAACTCCCTTCGTTGTCATTTTATTGAAAACCGATTTACCATCCTTTTCGATGATGAACGATAACTGGCAGCCTCGCTGAGAGGAATCTGAAGGTGAAATAATTTTCACCGGTTCATTCATTCCATTTTCCGAAAACGACTTATTGATATCCTTCACGATGAATTCGAGATAGCCTGTGAGGCTCTCGCTCTTCTTTCGAAGCCTGCCGAGACCTGCTTCGGAAAAAATATCGAGCGACGCTTTCAAAGCCGCCATCGACAGTACAGGAGCATTACTTAACTGCCAGCTTCTTGCGCCTCTCGCCGGAACAAAATCGCGTTGCATCTTAAACCGTGTATCAGGATTATTTCCCCACCACCCTGCGAAACGCGGAATCGTCTGATCATCGGCAAATCGTTCATGAACGAAAATTCCCGAAACTCCGCCGGGACCAGCATTCAGATATTTATAGCTGCAGAAGCATGCATAATCCACATTCCAATCATGGAGTTGCATAATTACATTTCCGGTTGCATGGGCCAGGTTAAACCCGACTGTTGCGCCGGCTTTATGAGATGCTTCACTTATTTTTTTCAGATCGAAATATTGTCCCGTATAATAATTTACTGCACCAAGCATAACGGTCGCAAGCGAATCTTTGTGATGATCGATTGCTGAAAGAATGTCTTCTTCCCTCAGCAAATATTCTCCCGGCCTGGCTTTGAGATAAACGATTGCTTCTTCAGGATTAAATCCATGATAATTTACCTGCGACTGAAGTGCATACAGATCCGAAGGGAATGCATCGTATTCGCAGATGATTTTAAATCGCTGTTTCGAAGGGCGATAAAAAGAAACCAAAAGCAGGTGCAGATTTGAAGTGAGGGAGTTCATCGCCACAACTTCCACAGGCCTGGCGCCGAGAAGCATTGCAACCTGATCGGTGAGAAAATCCTGGTAAGAAAACCATGGCATCCTGGCATGGAAATGTCCTTCAACTCCATACGTTGCCCAGTCTTCCAATTCCTTCAGGATATAATCCTGCGTCGTTTTTGGCTGCAGCCCGAGCGAATTTCCTGTCATGTAAATGACTTCCTTTCCGTTCATCAAAGGAAAATAAAACTTTTCCCGAAAATTCTTCAGGGGATCCTTCGAGTCCAGATCTTTTGCATGTTGGAGTGTATTTTGGAAAGACATTGCTGATGTAGCTGCTAAAACGTTTGGCGTTGGGCGTTTGGCGTTTGGGGTTTGAGTTGCGAGATTGTTGATCAGGATTTTATAGAATTTAACTTTCGTTTTAATGCCATTTAATCCGGTAAATTCATTTGGGGCGCAAAGGTTAAAAAGAAGTATTTACCTTTACAATTCCCGAAGAAAATATTTTATTAATTTATGCAACATATGATTAAAAGAGATAAATCGGAAGCGTTATTTAAAAAAGCCAAAGAATATTTTCCCGGAGGGGTAAATTCTCCGGTACGGGCTTTTCGTTCGGTTGGCGGCTCACCGCTGTTCATTGAGAAGGGCGACGGTTGTTATATCTGGGATGCAGATGGGAATAAATTCGTTGACTTCTGTTGCTCATGGGGACCGTTGATCTTAGGACATAATCATGAGCGTGTGAAAAGTGCAATAGTAAATGCCGTTTCGGCGGGCACTACATTCGGTGCACCGACAGAAAAAGAAAACGAGCTTGCTGGCCTGATCCTCAATCATAACCGTTTCATCGAAAAATTACGTTTCGTCTCATCGGGAACAGAAGCGGTGATGTCGGCCATACGACTTGCGCGGGGATTTACAGGCAGGCCGATGATCATTAAATTCGAAGGATGTTATCATGGTCACGCCGACTCGATGCTGGTGAAAGCAGGAAGCGGGCTCAGCACATTCGGCATTTCATCATCCGACGGCGTCACGGAATCGGTAGCTAACGACACGATCGTTTTGCCGCTGAACGACAGGCGTGCACTGGAAGTTGCTGTTTCGGATTATGCGCATGACATTGCTGCCGTTATCATAGAGCCGGTGCCGGCGAATAACGGTTTGATTCTTCAGGATAAAAAATTCCTTGAGTTTCTCAGGGAAATTACCCTGAAGAATTCCATACTACTGATATTCGACGAGGTAATATCGGGATTCAGAATCGGTTTTGAAGGTGCGGCTGGATATTATGGCATTTCTCCCGACATAATCACCTATGGAAAAATCATCGGAGGCGGAATGCCGGTTGGCGCTTATGGTTCAAGGAATGAAATCATGAGCTGCATTTCCCCTGATGGTAAAGTGTACCAGGCCGGAACACTATCGGGAAATCCTGTTGCGATGGCTGCTGGCATAGCACAGTTGAGCGAATGTCTGAAGAACGGTTTTTACGAAGAGCTGGAAAGGAAAACAATTGCGTTCAAAGAGAAGCTGGAAACGTTTTCAAAAAAGAAAAATTATCCGTTCCGGGTATTCAGTGTTGGTTCTATATTCTGGTTTGCGTTTACCGAAAAAGAAAATATCAGAACGGCAGACGATATAAATCCTGACAGCATGAAATTCTTCAGGCTGCTTCATCATGATTTGCTGGATAATGGAATTTACCTTGGACCGTCAGGCTATGAAGTTGGGTTTATTTCACAGGCGCACAGCATGGAGATTCTTGATGAAGTCGCGAAAAAAATCTGCGAATCGCTTGAAAAAGTTTTCACCGACCTACCTGAAAGGGTTACCGAAATTTAAAAAGGTGAGGAAGAAATTTTTGTCTTTCTTTTTTTCTTTGTCAAAAAATTCTTTGGCTACCATGACCCAGCCCTGGTGACCATATTTCAGGAGCCAGCTTACGGCCTTCTGGCTGCCGGTGGTTGCTTCGACGAAAGCGGCGAGTTCACGATTGCCGCTGTTTAATAAAAAGACTTTTGCTTTATCGTTTCCTTCAAGGGCATCGACAGTTGCGGCGAGCTGGCGGTAACCGTTTTCGAGCAGCCACTTGAACGACTTCTCCATACCGTCGCAGGCATCCCAGAATTCTTTTAGTTCCCGGTAATCGTTTTCGACAAGCCATTTTGAGGCCCCTTCATCCTCATTTCTGACAAGCAAAATCAATTTTTCAAAAACCTCTTTATCATAATTTCTCATGCCATATGAATTGAAAGAAACAAAAATAAAAACCGAACCAGCATTGTGCCATCAACAAGAAATTTGTAATAATAGATACCTGCATTCTTACCTTGTTGAATAATCCAAATTAATGCTACCAGTGAAGAGAGATCGAGAGAAAGCACCATCGTTGGAGACAAATCGTGCATCAGGTGATGGAGGAATATTTCAATCAGAATAATAACCACACCGGTAATCTTTGTAGCGGTTATGCCAATTAATACCGGAAGTGTCTTTATATCTTTTCTTATATCTGAATCAAGGTCGCGTATTTCGAATGGAATGCAGAGAGCGAAAATAAACAGGCTACGACTGACGGCCTGTAGTAAGACAAAAGAAGATAATATGCTGATATTCTGTTCAACCAGGGGAATGACCGTTGTGCTTATGCCCCAAACCACGGCTATGGCAGGAGTTTTAAGGTTTGGAACCTGGAGCAGCCTGATTATTTTACCATTCCATCGGATGATCGGCACTGTATATGAAAATGCGAGGATAATTAGCGGTAGGAGAAAAAGGTAAATTCGGGGGGACATAAAGAAGAAACTTGCCGTCAGAAGAAGAGCTGCGAAAACAAATAACATCTTCTCTCCCGTCCTTATCAGTATATTCTGAATTGAAAATTGAAACTCCCTGACGCCATAGAAATTTAACCTGTATGAATACCTGTGGAAATTATAGAGGAGAAATGTGGCGGCAGTAAGAAAAACCGTAAACGGTGAGAGCTTAATAACCAGGTGATTCATCAGGTATGTGGAAAACACCATTCCGGTGGCGCACATGGCAATAAACAGGTTACCAAAGATAAAATTATTGAAGCCCCACTTTAGACCCTTTAACATCTTTGCAAAATTACAACAGGATAACGAAAGTAATATAGTAAATATTAAAACTTCATACCATTATTTCCCGGTGAATTCGGGTAATTGCGAGAAAAATCCGTTTAGTCGTTAAAAACAGCCAGTGTAATACTTGTTGCAACAAAGCCAATGAGGCCAAAGATCATTGCATTCCGGATCTTGTAATCCCTCACCTTCTTTTCGAACCCCTCGCGATATTCGCTTACTTTTATCAGTTCAGGCGCATTGGATTTATACAAATTTATTTTCCCGTTATCGTTTGATGCATGAACACGAATGCAACTGAATTTTGAATTGATCAGCTCGATGGCTTTATCCAGGTCGGCATCAGATTCAAACCTGAGTGTCGCTCCTCCGAGTTTCAGCTTCTGATCCTTTTTAACAACCGGACCAACCACATTACCGGTGACACGATTCAGGTAACTGCTATCCTCAATTCCAAGTGCAGCGGCTGCGTCGCCTGAGACTTTAATTGTTAATCTTTTCTCAACATTGGGGGAATAGGAACCAACGACTGTCGCATATAACGGTGGTCCGACAACACCATAGAAACCGAGAAATGCGCACCCGGCACCGATTCCCAAACCGGCATATTTAATGAAATTATTTTTATACAGATAACGGGCATCCTGTTCCCCCTTGATGAAAGTCCTCATTTCCTCCACTTTAAAATCGATCGGATCGAGTGAATCGGGCTGGTAGATAATTCTCTCAGAACCATCCCTGTATTTCACTGAAAAAACCCTGTAAGGATCAATCGTTTTCAGCTTATCTTTCTTGTCGATCCTCCGGTAAGCTATTGTATTGTTATTTAGATCGATGCTGGATACAACTATTTGTCGCCCTGAAATCAACAATAACGTGTCCTGCGCGGAAACTGACTGGCAGAAATAAATGAAAAACAGCGTAAAGAAAAATTTTTGCATTTTTTCGAGTTAGTTTTCAAAAATACAAAAACAATTATCTAAAAAACCAATTCCATAAGAAGCTTAATAACATTCGCACATACTTATTCTTACCTTTGCACTTCTCTAAAACCTTGAATTTTATATGTCATCTCCGGAGTTTTCTTCCCGCCATATAGGCCCAGTTGAAAAGGACGTCAGCCTCATGTTAAAAGAAATCGGCGTCAGTTCGATCGATCATCTGATACAGGAAACGATACCCGCTGCGATCCGTCTTAAGAATAAATTACAACTGCCACCGCCTTCCAGCGAATACAGTTTTCTCAGGGAGTTGCGTACAATGGCAGCTAAAAATAAAGTATACCAGTCGCACATAGGCGCAGGCTATTATAATACCATCACTCCCGGAGTGATACAAAGAAACGTTTTTGAAAACCCGGGATGGTATACTGCATACACACCATACCAGGCGGAAATTTCGCAGGGGCGACTGGAAGCATTGCTGAATTTCCAGACCATGATTCTCGACCTCACAGGTATGGAAATCACCAATGCTTCGTTACTTGATGAAGCAACCGCGGCAGCCGAAGCCATGCATATGTTTTATGCTTCACGAAGCAGGGAAAAAAGCAATGCAAATAAATTTTTTGTTGCAGAAGATTGTTTTCCTCAAACGATAGACGTACTCAAAACAAGATCTGCTCCTCTTGGAATTGAACTCGTTACAGGCGATCCGTTCAGTACGGCGTTAGACGATTCTTTTTTCGGAGCCGTACTGCAATATCCATCGGTGAATGGCGATGTTCATGATTACAGTTCGTGGATTGATTCGGCCCAATCGAAGAAAATCCAGGTCGCCGTCGCTTCTGACCTGATGGCACTCGTCATGTTAACTCCTCCGGGAGAGTTTGGCGCAGATGTCGTTTTTGGAAATACCCAGCGCTTCGGTGTTCCAATCGGCTATGGCGGACCCCATGCCGCATTCTTCGCAGCCAGGGAAATTTACAAGCGGGAAATGCCAGGGCGTATCATCGGTGTTTCAGTTGACAGTCATGGTAACCGTGCATTCCGCATGGCCCTTCAGACAAGAGAACAGCACATACGCAGGGACAAAGCCACTTCAAATATATGTACTGCACAGGTATTGCTCGCCGTCATGGCCGGGATGTATGCGGTATATCATGGACCCGACGGACTGAAGAAAATTGCCGGCACGATTCATCAGAATGCAAAGAAGCTTGCTGCGGCTGCTGATCAGATGGGATATAAAAGGAAGAATAAATCCTTTTTCGACACGCTAAGTTTCGATTCAGGAGGTCTCATCAATAAAATCAAAGAAGCATCCGATAAGGCTAAAATAAATTTCCGGTATGCCGGCGACAGCACTTTTTCCATCAGCATCGACGAGACGACGGGCGATGAAGAGCTTGAAAAAATTATTCATGTACTCTCCGAAGCATCAGGGAAACAGGCCGCCGGTTCTGATTCAAAAAATCTGAAGAGCGTGATCGGAGATAATCTGAAACGTTCATCGAATTTTCTGACTCACCCGGTTTTTAACACTCATCGTTCGGAGACGGAAATGCTTCGCTACATTACAATGCTTGAGAATAAAGATCTGTCGCTGAATCATTCGATGATCGCTTTAGGCAGTTGTACGATGAAACTGAATGCGACTACCGAGATGATTCCGCTCAGCTGGCCGTTGTGGTCGTCGATACATCCATTCGCGCCGGTTGAACAGGCCGAAGGCTATCGCCAGATGATTGAAGAACTTGAAAAATATCTTTCGGTGATCACCGGTTTTGATGCAGTCTCGCTCCAGCCGAATTCCGGAGCACAGGGTGAATATGCCGGGCTGATGGTGATAAGAGCATATCACCTGAGCAGGGGCGATCATCACCGTAATACCATTCTTATCCCATCTTCCGCTCACGGCACGAATCCAGCAAGCGCAGTGATGGCCGGCATGAAAGTAGTTGTCGTGAAGTGTGATGATCATGGAAACATCGACATTTCAGATCTGAGAAATAAAGCCGAACAATACAGGGAAAGTCTGTCTGCCCTGATGGTTACTTACCCATCCACACATGGAGTTTTCGAAGAAGGCATTATTGAAATTACGAAGATCATCCACGACAACGGCGGACAGGTATACATGGATGGTGCGAATATGAATGCACAGGTGGGGCTGACGAATCCGGCCATCATCGGAGCCGACGTATGTCACCTGAATCTCCATAAAACATTTGCCATTCCTCATGGCGGCGGCGGACCTGGCATGGGTCCGATCGGAGTAGCGAAACACCTGGCGCCATTTCTTCCATCGCATCCGCTGGTTAAAACAGGCGGATCAACTACGGCAGTATCTGCTGCACCGTGGGGAAGTGCCAGCATACTTTTAATATCATATGCCTACATACGGCTTCTTGGCGCAAAGGGTGTAACCGATGCAACAAAATATGCAATCCTGAATGCAAATTATATCAAAGCGAGGCTCGAGAATCATTACCCTATTTTATATGCCGGCTCCAGGAATCGTGTCGCTCATGAGATGATCGTCGATTGCAGGCCATTCAAATTATCGGCCGGAATTGAAGTGGAAGACATTGCAAAGCGGCTGATGGATTATGGTTTCCATGCGCCTACCATGTCGTTTCCGGTTGCAGGAACAATCATGATCGAACCCACCGAGAGTGAATCGAAACCGGAACTTGACAGGTTCTGCGATGCAATGATTCAGATACGCAGGGAGATCGAAGAAATCGAAAATGGGCTGGCAGATAAAAAAGACAATGTTTTAAAGAATGCACCTCATACGATGAATGAAATCTGCAGTGATAACTGGCCGCATTCTTATCCGAGGAAAAAAGCTGCATTCCCTTTATCTTATATCAGCTCACATAAATTCTGGCCTTCAGTCGGAAGAGTGGATAATGCCTATGGAGACAGGAACCTGATGTGTGCCTGCCCGCCGGTCGAATCATATGCCGAAGTTGCATTGTAAGGCATTCGGGAGGTTGCTGCAGGCGTAATTGATAAATCCATACATTTGAATTCCATCAATCTGCTAATGAAATGAAAAACTCTGCGGCGTTAATTGTACTCTGTTTTCTTTTCTGCACGTTAATTTCACGCGGAAGAGACGAAAGCTTCATCAAACAACATTTATCTTCTGTTGCAAAGAATCCGAATTCGCAACAGAATAATATTTCCATTTCAACAACACCATTCTTCAGCGAAGATTTTTCAGGAGGTTTGCCTTCAGGATGGATGGCGGTCGACAGTTCCGGTAATGGAGTAAACTGGCATTATACTACATCCGGAACCTATAACAGTTTTTACGATTCGCTGAGCGTAAGCGGAACAAGCGCTGCAAACGGATACATGATTTACGACAGCGACTCTGCCGGACATTCGGTAGGTGGCGAAAATGCAAGTCTCATTTCCCCCAGGATAAACTGCAGCACACATGCCACTGTTCACCTGACATTAAACGAATACCTGACATATTATAACGATACCGCTGTTATTCTGGTGAGCACTGATGGCATCTCGTGGACAGAAGTTCATAACTCGAGTTCGGGTCTATCCCAATATCAGTCGACCGCCAATCCGAATTTTCTCGATATCGACATCAGTTCCATTGCGGCAAACGAGGACAGCGTCTATATCTGTTTTAACTATCGTGCGGACTTTTCCTTTTTCTGGATGATCGACGATGTTCAGCTTTATGAATCTCCCAATATCGATGGTTCTGTGACCAATATTGTCGCGCCGTCTGCCGGTTGTACACTTCTTTCATCGAATAAACAGGTAACAATTACCGTTACCAATACGGGCGGCGACAGTATCACTGGCGGATTCGACGTGACCTACATTGTCGACGGAGGAACTCCTGTTACTGAACAAGCGGCCGATACTATTCCACCGGGGTCGTCAATCGATTATACGTTTGCAGCCACGACAGATTTTTCGGTTCCGGGCAATCATACGGTTGTAGCTTCAATTGACTTGACTGGTGATACACTATCGTCGAACGACTCTTTTACACTTGCTTTTTTCAACGGGCCTCATGTGGTGAACACTAACACAGTTTATGGAAACGGCTTCGAACCGTCCGATGATCTTACGGGTTATTTTACGGAAGACAATAACGGAGATTCAGCCACATGGCATGTGAGTACGCTTTTCCCGTATGCAGGAAATTATTGTGCACAGCTTTCTTCCGCTACTGCAGACGACTGGTATTTTACCACCTGCCTTGATTTGGATTCTACGATCGTTTATAATTTAAAATATTATTATCGTACCACCAGCACCTCAACGAGAGCGCGTTACCACGTGATGACGGGTCAGGCTCAATCTTCAAACAATGTTATCCAGGAAATCGTTCCTGAAACCGTGTTAGATAATATCTTCTATCAGCAGGCATCCGCTCAATTCACCGTTGCAAACTCCGGCACCTATTACATTGGATTTCATGTTCAGAGTCTGCCGGGGGATTCGCTGGTAGGAATGCTTTTGGATAACCTGTTCATCGGTCCTGACTCAGGAGTTGGAATTTCCTCTCTAAACAATTTTACTGATGTAACTGTCTTCCCGAATCCTTCAACTGGAAAAATTATTTTAAATACACGGGAACATGCTTCAGGAGAACTTACCGTTGAAATTATTAATAGCGTTGGAACATTGATTTACTCTGAAAAAGTTCCGGCACTGAATAATTTTGAAATAGATTTGGATGAAAGTTCACCCGGACTGTATTTCGTGAGAATTATTTCAGGCGATCTTACCAGTGTAAAGAAGATTGTTGTCAGGTGACAGACTTCCTCACCCGGAATTATGGATGATGAATATTTTGGATTGATTAGTTATAAAAAACATTAAGAAAACAATGAATAAATTCTACAGATTATTTTTTTTGACAACAGCAATTATTTTTCTTCATTCATACCATGCTTTCAGTCAATGCCAGCCTGTCGATACTCTGATTTTCGGATTTAATGATCCAAACGGTCCGGGCTATTATTCGGGATTTCTTTGTACCGGTGTCGACAGTGTGGGAACAACGGGGCCTTACGGATTCTACAACGGCGACAGCTATTCGATAAATCTCGTTGCGGGCTCCGATGTAATTTTTTCCACAGATAGCTGCAATGGAAACTCAGTGTCGTTAACGATAGCAGACAGCCTGATGGATATCATACCGGGTGCATATGCCGGTCCGAACTGCCCGAACAGCCTGAATTTCACTGCACCATATACGGGTACTTACTTCGTCGTGTTAAGCCTGAATGGAACCTGCAATGTTATAGGCAGTACGCTTATCGGCCAGGTTTATGTGCAGATAGATCCAAACAGCAATGTTCCGGATTGCCCGGTCGGAAATGTTGTTAATGACACAATATGCGGCGCGATTCCTCTCACGATCGACGGACCTTTTCTGACAGGGAATACCACCTCTGCATATCCGACCGATCCGTTGGACAATTACATCACTAACATCGGATTTCTATGTTCACCGCCGAACAATACGCTTTGGTACACATTCACTGCGCAAACAAATATTGACACACTGGACATCTGGCTTACTTCTGCGGCGGGCAGCGGTTTTCACAGCTGGCTTGGTGTATTTACCGCAAATGACACCATCGATTTTTGTAACGGAAGTTTATCGTTTATCGGTTGTGCCGAAGGACCCAACGATGGTGCCGGTGTCGACACTGTTATCCAGTCTCTATACGGTTTGTTAGCCGACCATGTATATTATTTCATGATCGACGGATACAATGGCGCCACCGGTGAATTTTCAATCGCACTGAAGGAATCTTCATTCAACACTTCAATTTTGCAAATCGATGACAATGTATTTACAGTTTATCCAAATCCGTCAGACGGAAGTTTTTACATTAGTTCCGAAATTGAAAATGCTTCACTGGTGATTTACAATTCTGTAGGCAAAGAATTGTATTCTAGGAACTTCGAAAGCTTCTCGGATGAAAAAATAATCACCGATAATCTTTCAGATGGTTTGTACATCATAAAAATTACCAGTCGGGACGGTGTTTTCAGTAAAAAAATAAATATCGCCAGGTAAAAAATTTCCATTCTGCTTACGGCGGTTTTTATGGCATCGATTTTTAATGACAAACCGAATTTAACCATTACTGTTAAATGAAAAATGAATAATTAAAGGAAAGTTAAAAATGGCTTTCGAATCCATTATTGTAATAAAAAACTTACTTTAGCGAACTAAATCTCTAACCAAATAAAAATGAAAAAAGTATACTTATTATTCGCGCTTTCCATGCTCGGGTATTTAACTGGTAATGCTCAGTTGAAAGTAATCAACATCGAGAAAGGAAAAAACAAAGCCAGGTTAAATTCAGCCTCAGTGGCAAGACATACGATTTCGTCTCAGTCAAATCACAGTGCCGCAGTAATTTGGTCTGACGATTTCAGCAATCCACTTAATTGGGATGTCAGTCATTCGCCAAACGCATCCGCCGACGACTGGGTAATTGGAACGGCTATTCCAAACGGATCATTCCCGATCGATCCTATCATGTCAGCATCTGCTGCTAACGGTTATGCTCTGTTCGATTCAGATTTACTATGCTCAGGCGACCAGGTAGCGAATCTTACCACCGTCAACCCGATTGATCTGACCGGCCATTCAAATGTTCGACTGGAATTTTCACAGTATTACAGACGCTTTCACGACAGCTCCTATGTATATGTAAGTACAGACGGCAGTACATGGACGAAATTTGAAGTGAATGGAAACCTCACAGCAAATCAATTCAGTGCAAATAACAACTCAGCCATCAATCCTGAAGTACTTGCATTAGATATATCATCCGTCGCAGGAAACCAGGACTCTGTATGGATTCGTTTCCAGTTTTACAGCCCTGATACAAACCTTACCGGTGTGGACACATCTGCGGGTTGCGGATATTCATGGATGATTGACGACGTAAGTATTTCTGACCTTCCACAGGTTGATGGAATTTTAATGACTCCATATTGCGGAGAATACACCGTGCTTCCGGTATTGCAAAATGCAGGTTTCAAGCTTCGTGGTAAATTCATAAACAATGGATCTACACCGATTACCGGAGCTAAAATTTATTTCACAGTCACTGATCCGCTCGGAAATTTCTATTATGATACTTCCAGCGCATCAGGCACCATCAATCCAACTGATACTTCCGGTTATCTGAATGCTGTAGGTTCATATTTGCCGACGGAATTCGGCCTTTACCTGGTTGACCAGACGCTTGCTGTTCCCGGCGATTCTACTCCTTCAAACGATATGGGTACCGGATTTATCGTTGTTGACGATTCTTCTTATGCCAGAGACTTCACTGCAATCGACGTACAGGATTTCAGGGGAACAGTCGGTTTCGATGGTGCTCCGATTTCTTTCGGTCACCTCGTACAGGTTTATCAGAATTCTCAATTCACTTCCGTATCATTCTATGTAAATGGTCCGACATTAGGCGATAGAGTTACCGCTTCAATTTACACAGTCGCTTCCGGTAACCCGGGAGTATCGATCGGTTCCACAGCTGTTTACAACTTCACCGTTGACGATACGGGCGGAGCATTCCTGACCCTTCCTTTCAGCAGTCCGGTAACTGTAAATGCAGGCTTATATTGTGTAGTGATAAACCAGCTCGACACAAATAATCTTACCCTTGGTATATCAAACAATGTTTATACACCAAACGCAGGATTCTTCAATCTTGACGGTGCAGGATGGTCAAAGCTTGAAGTGGCTAATCTCAAGCTGGCGCTCATGCTGCGTGTAAATAACCCTGAAGGAACTCTCAATGGAATAAAAGATCCGGCGGCAAAGACTTCGGTATTTAACGTCTTCCCGAATCCTTCTACTGATGTAATTTATGTAACAGGAAAAGGCAACGTAGAAAAAGGCGTAACCATAAATATTTTGAATACTGCTGGCCAGGTTGTAAAAACCGAATACCATGATACATTCATGTATTCAAGAATCGATCTGAGCAGCCTTCCTTCCGGTGTCTATACTATTAGTATCAGGAACTCATCCGGAGAAGAAAACAAGAGTATTGTTATTCAATAAGTTTTTTTAAGCTCAAAAAAAACGACTGAACTTTGGTGTTTAGTCGTTTTTTTTGTTTGTAATCATAGGTTGATGCTTTCAGATGTTTTGTTGTTTTTTTGTTTTGCTGTTTTGGTGTTTTTATGTTTTTATGTTTTGGTGAATGTGGAATTCTTCGATTAAATTTTAATCATTACGTCCCTACAGGACATACGGGTAAGTAATCAAAAAATTTATATCCATGGATTTTGAATGGATGATTTTCCGGCAATCGGAAGCTCAAAGAAACGCTTCCTGTTAAAATAAAATATTCAATGATTTTTTTCTGTCCCGTAGGGACAAAATATCGGTAGAAAAACAGACCCGCCAACAAACCCGTCCCGTAGGGACGGAATGTGGAGTTCTTCGATTAAATTTTAATCATTACGTCCCTACGGGACAAACAGGTAAGGAATCAAAAAATTTAAATCTTTGTGCTTTATTGTTTAACCTTTACACTTCTGGCAAGTTTTGTGGCGAAGATGAAATCATTCAACTCCTTATTATCAGCCTTTAAGATATCATCGAGGTTTCCTTCCCACCACTTTTCTCCCTTGTAGAGAAAAATAATCTTATCGCCTACTTCCAAAACGGAATTCATGTCGTGAGTATTGACGATAGTAGTGATGTTGAATTCTTCCGTGATTTCCTTTATCAGGTTATCGATTACGATGGATGTCTGCGGATCGAGCCCGGAATTAGGCTCATCGCAGAAAAGGTATTTTGGATTAGGAGCAATTGCGCGGGCAATGGCCACACGTTTTTTCATACCGCCTGACAATTCCGATGGAGTGAGGTGATTTACATTGATAAGGTTCACACGTTTGAGGCAGAAATTCACTCGTTCTTTTTTTTCCTCGATACTGAGCCGCGTAAACATATTGAGCGGAAACATGACATTCTGTTCTACATTAAGAGAATCGAATAAAGCGCCGCCCTGGAATACCATTCCGATTTCCTGCCTGAAAGGCTTACGCTCCGCGCGGTCCAGTTTCGAAAAAAGTTTGTTGTCGTATAAGATCTCGCCGGAATCCACTTCGAGCAAACCGACCATGCATTTCATCATCACCGTCTTTCCGCTTCCGCTTCCACCGATTACGAGGTTCATATGACCCGTTTCGAATACACAGCTTACGTCACGAAGAATCATCTTACCGTTAAATCCCTTTGATATATTCTTTAATTCTATCATGTAAGGATCAGTTGAGTGAGGATGTAATCGAAAACGAGAATGAGTATGCTGCTGTATACGACGGCGCTTGTGCTGGACTTGCCCACTTCGAGTGCGCCGCCTTCGGTATGGTAGCCATGATACGCAGATACGGTTGTAATGATCAATGCGAATGTCACGGTCTTGATCAATGCAAAGACAATATTGAAGGGGACGAAGCCATCCTGAATGCCCCGGACATATTCGCTGGAACTGATTACGCCTGCGAGGGTGCCGGCAATCCATCCACCGAAAACACCGAGAAACATGGAAATAACAACGACGAAGGGAAAGATGAGAACGGCGGCGACAATTTTTGGGAGCACCAGGTAAGCCGACGAATTTATTCCCATAATTTCCAGTGCATCGATTTGCTCCGTGACACGCATAGTGCCGATTTCAGAGGCAATGCTGGAACCGATTTTACCTGCAAGCACGAGCGACATCATCGTAGGAGAAAATTCGAGTATGATTGAATCCCGGGCTACGATACCGACGGCGGAAATCGGCACCAGGGGATTCACAAGATTATAAACCGTCTGAATTGTGATTACAGCGCCCATAAATACCGATGTAAGAGCAACGATACCCAATGAGCCGTAGCCAAAGTTATCCAGCTCACGAATCAACTGTTTCGTATAAATCGAAAGCTTTTCGGGCTTTATGATCAGTTCCTTAATGAAAATCCAATACCTGCCGAGGTGAAAAAGCCAGTTCATAATCGTGCTAAAAATAACATTTTGTAACGTGCATGCGTTAGAATAAATCAAGATATTTATCAATATATTGTTGAAGTTTCCGTAATAGATCCGGCCCTAAACTTCAATTGATCCCTTCTCTTGACACAGAAAAAATACATGGTTACTTTGCCGCTACAAAAGCAGAAAATCTCAAAACTCTTTTGGATCGTCCTGATATTAATCAGCCTTTCATCATCCGGCTGTGCATTATTCAGGAAAAAATGTGATTGTCCGCCAGTTTTGGGAGATTCATCAAAACAAAAAAAAGAAATCCGGGGTTGAGAATCACTCTTTTGTATTCTCAAATAATGCTGATTTTATTAAGAAATTAAAATACTTTTGAAGCCCTTTTAAATCATTCTTTACGATCAGGCATGGAATCCGGCTTGCATTACTTATCAGAATTAAAACAGGGTCAGAAAGGGATCATCGAATCATTCACAGATTACGAACTGTCTCTTAAACTTCTTGAAATGGGCTGCATACCCGGTGAAGTTATAGAAGTCATCCGCATCGCTCCTTTCGGAGATCCGATTGCCATATCCATTTCGGGTTATATACTCAGTCTGAGAAAAGATGAAGCAGGCACAATTAAAGTACGAAGTTAATCTTTAGTCTCTAGTCTTTAGTCTTTAGTCTAAAGACTAGAGACTAAAGACTAAAGACTAAAGACTAATGGCTCTTGAATAAACATCTCAAAATAGCATTAATTGGAAACCCAAACAGCGGGAAGTCGTCGGTATTTAATGCGCTGACAGGACTTAACCAGAAGGTTGCGAATTTCCCGGGTATTACAGTAGAGAAGCGGACGGGGCATGCCATCATAAAAAATTCCAGCGGAGAAATCGCCGATTGTGAATTCATCGATCTGCCGGGAGCTTATTCATTGTATCCTAAATCGCCTGAAGAGATCATTCCGTTCCAATTATTATGTGATCCGAATAATGAATTTCATCCTGATTTAACGATCGTGATTGCGGACGGAACGAACCTGAAAAGAAATCTTTTTTTATGTTCCCAGATCATCGACCTGAAAATTCCCGTCATCCTGGTTGTAAACATGATGGATATCGTACGATTCAAAAAAATTAAAATCGATTTCGCAGGTTTGTCGGGAAAAATTGGTATTCCCGTCATACCAATGAATGCCAGGAAACACGAGGGACTTCCGGCCTTGCGCGAAGCGATATTTCGTCCATACAAACCACCCGTCGAGGATTTTATCGACATCCATTCGTTCTCGCCGGAAGTGATTGATACAATAAAACATGTTATCAATGTCAAAAGCGATTACAATGCATTTTTAGTTGCGAATAATCTGGATAAAATTTCAAGTTTCGAAATTCACGAATACAACAGAGAAAAAATCAGGGAAGTCTGCAACCGGACGCATTTCAATGCACCGCAGATGCAGGCGAGAGAAACGATCGAGCGATATAAGACGATCACGAAGATCGTGAATGAATATATTTCCTCTCCGGAAAATCCAATTCGTAAATCTTACTCATATCGCATTGACAATATTCTGACTCACAGGGTGTGGGGTTATGCCATTTTCCTGCTTGTCTTATTCCTGATTTTCCAGGCGATCTTTGCCTGGGCGAGGTATCCGATGGATCTGATCGACAGCGCCTTCAGGTGGACGAGTGAGGTTGTGAATAACAGCCTGCCTCCCGGTTTACTGAACGACTTGCTGGTGGATGGAATCATCGCGGGCTTAAACGGAATCGTGGTATTCATTCCGCAGATAGCGTTGCTCTTCCTATTTGTCGCTCTTCTGGAGGACACCGGCTACATGTCGCGCGTAAGTTTTTTAATGGACCGGCTGATGCGGATTTTCGGACTGAATGGAAAATCTCTGATACCGCTGATGAGCGGAGTAGCCTGTGCGGTACCGGCAATCATGTCCGCGCGTACGATTCAAAACAGGAAAGAGCGATTGATTACGATCATGGTGACACCGCTGATGAGTTGCTCGGCGCGTCTGCCGGTATACACCCTGCTCATTGCATTGATCATTCCGGCGAAATACATCTATGGCGTAAACCTGCAGGGACTGGTACTGATGTTCCTTTACATGATTGGCTTCTTTGCGGCAATATGTGCGGCATGGGTAATGAAACACATTCTTAAATCAAAGGAAAGAAGTTTTTACGTGATGGAAATGCCGATGTACAGGGTGCCGAGATGGAAGACGATTGGAATTCACATTGCGGAAAAAGTTAAGGTTTTTTTATTCGATGCAGGAAAGGTGATCATTTCGATTTCAATTATTCTCTGGGTGTTGTCGGCCTTCGGCCCGGGAGATAACTTCGAGAGAATAGAAAAAAAATACAGCAGCCCGGAAGTCATTGCTTCCACATCCCCGGCGGAAATAGAGAGGAAGCTGCAGACCGAGAAGCTCGAATATTCATATGCGGGAAGGCTGGGGCATGTTTTGGAGCCGGTGATTAAACCGCTCGGCTACGACTGGAAAATTGGAATTGCATTGATAACTTCGTTTGCGGCGAGGGAAGTTTTCGTGGGTACGATGTCGACAATTTACAGTGTAGGTACGAGTGAATCGGCCAAGCTAACGCTCAAGGAAAAGATGCAGAATGAAATCAACGAAGACACCGGAGGACCGCGTTACAGCTTTGCTACTGGTATTTCGCTGATGCTGTTTTATGCCTTTGCCATGCAATGCATGAGTACGATAGCTGTAGTTTACCGGGAAACGAAGCGGGCTAAATATGCATTGTTCCAGATCCTGTATATGAGCGGAATGGCATATCTGGCGAGCCTGATTGCATATCAGTTGCTGAAGTAATTTCGACTGATTTTTTTCCGGCCGATCCCACAGATTAAATTAAAGCATTAATAAAATTTTGCTGAACACTTCGCTGAATAATCTCATCTAAAAAATCTGCGTAAATCTGCGGTTTCAATCTGCGGAGATCTGCGGGAAATTCTATGCAATTTTTTCCCGCTGATCCCGCAGATAAATGACGCAGATCTGCGCAGATTAAATTGAACTATTTATAAAACCCATTTAACATTTTGCTGAACGACGTCGTAATCAACACAAATCGAGATAAATCGTTTATAAAAATACCCTTTCACTTGTATATATTTGTGAAGTTTCGTTCTATTTTTATAGTCATTATGTCGCGAGAAAAAATCACCTCCATCCTTTCGAAATACTTACCCCCAACTGTCGTCGACGACTGCGCTTCATGGATCGTTCAGAAGAACATTCATTTGAAAATTACCCGTGGCCGCTCCAGCAAGTTTGGCGATTACCGGCCACTCGAACGAGGCAAGGGCCACCAGATCACCGTCAATCATGACTTGAATCCATTTTCTTTCCTGATAACATTCGTACACGAGGTAGCGCACCTTGAGACGTTTGTAAAATATAAGTATCATGAACCACATGGAAGAGAATGGAAATATGAGTTCAGTGAGCTGCTTAAAATTTTCATAATCAAAGGAATTTTTCCTGACGATATTAAAACCGCACTTGCAAATTATATTCTCAATCCTGCCGCTTCGAGTTGTACGGATCATGAACTGCTGCGTACACTCAGGAAGTATGACAAACGCGAAGAAAATGTTTTTCATCTCGAAGATCTGCCTGAAAATTCACTCTTCGCTCTAAATCAGTCACGGTCAGGTTATGTCTTTCGAAAAGGTCATAAAATCCGCAGCCGCTTTCATTGCCTTGAAATTAATTCTAACAGGATTTATTTCGTGAGCCCATTAGCTGAAGTCAACAAAATAAGTTAATAATCCTTTGTAATCTCGTATGTTAGACCTTTGCGCTTGTGGCAAAAAACCAGGCTAATGTTTACCTCGTCTTCACTACGAAAAATCAAAAAGCCGCGATAAAATTACCCAATTTGTTTTCTCTTTTGGCTCAACGAATTGGCTAATCAGCCAATTGGCTAATAAGCTAATTTTACTACATTTGCCAGTAACCTTTTAACCAGAATCAGATGTCGGAAACCGTACTCTCACAGCGGACTTCGCCCGGGGTTTCAGAAATGGCTGAAACACTTATCGGATCGGAAATCATTAAGTTAGCTGCTGAGGTGAATGAAAAAATCCGTAAGGGTGAGAAAATTTATAATTATACAATCGGCGATTTCGACCCGAAAATTTTTCCCATTCCAGCCGAATTAAACGATGCAATTATTGGTGCTTATCACGATCACCAGACCAATTACCCCGCGGCTAACGGAATGGCGGAACTGAGGAAGGCCGTTGCAGAATATCTTGCCGATAAGCAAAAACTTACTTTCACCACCGATGAAGTATTAATTTCCGCCGGCGCCCGCCCCATTATCTATGCAGTATATACCACACTGCTGGACCCGGGCGATACCGTTATTTTTCCGGTTCCTTCCTGGAACAATAACCACTACTGTCATCTCTCCAGAGCGAATCCGGTCCTCGTAGAAACGAGCCCTGAAAATAATTTCATGCCGGTAGCCGACGACATCAGTCCTTATATCCAAAAGGCGACTCTCATCGCATTATGCTCGCCATTAAATCCTACCGGAACCGTCTTCGGCAAAAAACAACTTGAAGACATCTGTGATCTTATCCTGGAAGAAAACAAGAGGCGCGGACCAAATTCAAAACCCCTGTACCTGTTGTATGATCAGATATACTGGATACTCACCTATGGCGGTACACAGCATTTTGACCCGGTTTCTTTGAGACCCGAGATGAGAGCATATACAATCTTTATCGACGGTATATCCAAATCCTTTGCCGCCACGGGCGTTCGCGTCGGCTGGGCTACCGGACCAAAAAGTGTGATCGACAAGATGAAAGCTATTTTGTCGCACGTTGGTGCATGGGCGCCAAAGGCAGAACAGGTTGCGACAGCAGATTTTCTGAAAAATAAAAAAGCGGTAGACAGCTATCTTGTAAAATTCAAATCAGAAATAAGCAAGCGTCTACAGGATTTTTATGACGGATTTGTTATGCTCAGGAAAGAAGGATTTCAGGTAGACGCCATAGCACCACAGGCAGCCATTTATCTCACTGTAAGACTGGATCTGAAAGGTAAAAAAACATCAACCGGAAAAGAGTTAAAGACACAGAAGGATGTGAATCAATATATACTCGACGAAGCAAAACTGGCTCTGGTTCCATTTTCTGCGTTCGGCTCATCCGACGATTCACCATGGTACAGGCTATCGGTAGGCACATGTAACTCCGCTGAAATCCCTGAAGTGTTTGCATCTCTGAGGAAAGCATTAAGTGGGCTTAAGTGAAGTCAAAAAAAAACATGACAATTTGTACTTAAATTATATTGAAATTTGATTCCCCTCTAATTAGTCCAAACGCCAAACAAAAAAACAAAAAAACAAAAAAACAAAAAAACAAAAAAACAAAAAAACAAAAAAACAAAAAAACAAAAAAACAAAAAAACAAAAAAACAAAACCCCCGAACGCTATCGACTAAACCTTTACACACGAAAAGTTTTTAAAACAGCTGATGAAAAACAATTACTGTGTCATCATGGCCGGAGGCATCGGTAGCCGATTCTGGCCCATGAGTCGTAATAATTTCCCAAAGCAATTTATTGATATTTTAGGAACAGGAAAGACGCTGATTCGCCAGACGTACGAGCGGTTTGCTTCCATTCTTCCTCCTGAGAATATCTATATTGTTACCAACGAAGGCTATCTTCCCATGGTGTATGCGCAGATTCCTGAGATTAACAAGGACCAGGTACTCGCTGAGCCACAGAGAAGAAATACTTCTCCATGCGTGGCATATGCTGCTTCAAAAATTTCTACGATTAACCCCAATGCAAACCTTGTTGTGGCTCCATCGGATCACATCATCAAAGACGAAAAGAATTTTTTACTGGCAATCAAAAGAGGACTCGCTTTCACTGCCGAAAACGATGTGCTTCTTACCATCGGAGTTCAACCCAGCCGCCCCGATACGGGATACGGTTACATACAATTCAAGGAAGATGACAGCACGGATGAATTCAGGATAAGGAAGGTAAAGACATTTACCGAAAAACCGAATCTCGAAATGGCTAAGTTCTTTCTCAAGAGCGGGGAATTTTTATGGAATGCAGGCATCTTTTTATGGAATGCAAAAACTATTTTAAAGGCTTTCGAAGAACATCTCCCCGACATGTTTGCAATATTTCAGGAAGGCCGCGAACATTATTATAAACCATCCGAAAGCGAATTCATCCACAAGGCTTATGCACTTTGTAAGAATATTTCCATCGACTATGGCATCATGGAAAAGGCAAGAAACGTATTTGTGCTGAGTGCAGAATTTGGCTGGAGTGACCTGGGAACCTGGAAATCACTCTATGAACATCTACCCCACGACAAACAGGGAAATGCCATCGTCGGCCCGCATGTCATGGTCGATCATACATCGAATTGTATCATCAACATGAGTAAAAACAAACTCGCCGTAATACAGGGTCTGGAGAACTTTATCGTCGTCGAAACCGAAAATGTTTTACTGATCTGTCCTAAAGATGATGAACAGCAGGTAAGGAACCTGGTTAATGATGTGAAGATTAAGAAGGGGGAAAAATACGTTTAATCAATTCGTTGATTCGTTAATTCGTTGATTCGTTAATTAAGGATTCTGCCTCCCGCAGCTAAAAATTTGATTCTCCTTTATTTTTTCTTTTTGTACTAAGGTGTATTAATGAATTAAAATATTCGCTATTGAACGAATGGATCTATGAAAAAGTATGGAGCGAAGGTTAATGTAATGGATATTTCCAAGTATCAAAAGTCAGTGAATTGGGTCGACGGAAAATTTCAAAACCTGGTGGATACTCCGATGAAGATGAGTCTTTCTAAGATTCCAGGAATATTATTCAAACAGATTTTTAAAACTAAAAACAGGTCGCCTAAAAGGAAAATTCCAGTGCTGCCTTTTGATAAAAATAAATTCTTTGAGCGGAGTGATGTTACCCGTTTTATTTGGTACGGTCATTCCGTGCTTCTGCTGAGAATAAATAACAAGACTGTTTTTATCGATCCCATGCTGGGAAATAATGCCTCGCCGGTTGCCCTGGTCCCGGTAAAAAGATTTTCGGAAAATACACTTTCCATAATCGATGAACTCCCTGAAATTGATCTCGTCCTTCTTTCGCACGATCACTACGACCATCTCGATTTCAAGAGTATTTTAATATTGAAAGAAAAGGCCAAACACTTTTATGTTGCATTGGGAGTGTCGCGTCATTTGGAAAGCTGGGGAATCGACAAAAATAAAATTACCGAATTCGACTGGTGGGATGAACATACATTCGATGATATCGGAATTACCTTCACACCATCGAGACATTTTTCCGGAAGAAGAATTTCTGACAGGTTCAAATCATTGTGGGGCGGATGGGTCCTGGATTCCGGGAAAGAGAAAATTTATTTCAGCGGCGACAGCGGCTATGCCGATCTCTTCAGGGAAATAGGAAAACGCTTAGGGCCATTCGATATAGGTTTTATGGAATGCGGTCAATACAATGAGAACTGGCACAACATACATATGTTTCCGGAAGAAAGTGTTCAGGCCGCTATTGATGCGCAAGTAAAAAAATCCATCCCCGTTCATTGGGGAGCATTTTCATTATCGTTACATACCTGGAAAGATCCGGCTGAAAGATTTTTAAAATATGCTGAAAAGATGGGACAAAAAATAATGTTTCCCGAAATAGGTAGGATTTTTAATGAAACAGATGAAATTGAAGATAAATGGTGGGTGAAAGAAATTTGAAAATATAATAATTTTGAAAATTGAACTTGATGGTATTTTCATGTTTTCATTTTAAAATAATTTTCAAACTTTTACACTAATCATTTCATAGATAATATTGTGAGGATAAATGGATTATTTACCATTTGGAATATTGGTCAAAATGCGGGTTAAATGTTGGATTAACTATCACAATAGCTATCGGGTGGATATTTCTCCCACCATCTCCCCTGGTTTCACCCAATCATCAAATTGTTCAGAAGTAACATAGCCCAAATCCACTGCCGTTTGTTTTAACGTTTTACCCTGCTTGTGCGCTGTTTGTGCAATCTCGGCTGCTTTGTAGTAGCCTATCTTTGTATTGAGAGCGGTGACGAGCATCAATGAGTTTTCCAGGTTCTTGCGGATGTTTTCTTCGATAGGTGCAATGCCTACCGCACATTTGTCATTAAAAGAAACACATACGTCGCCAATGAGTCGCGCCGAGTGTAGAAAATTATAGATCATCACCGGCTTGAAGACATTTAGCTCGAAATGCCCGGTGGCTCCGCCGATGTTGATGGCGACATCGTTACCTAATACCTGTGCGGCGACCATGGTCATCGCTTCGCATTGTGTAGGGTTAACTTTTCCCGGCATGATGGAAGAACCCGGCTCGTTATCGGGGATGAAGAGTTCGCCGATGCCGCAACGTGGGCCGGAGGCGAGCAGGCGGATGTCGTTTGCAATCTTCATCAGCGAACAGGCGACGGTCTTCAGTGCACCATGGGATTCGACGATGGCGTCGTGGGCAGCAAGGGCTTCGAATTTATTTTCTGCGGTGATAAATGGTAGTCCGGTGAGTTTGGCGATGTGCCTTGCCACATTCACTGAATAGCCCGGAGGCGTATTGATTCCCGTGCCGACTGCAGTTCCGCCGAGTGCGAGTTCCGAAAGATGCGGCAGCGTATGTTCGATGGCGCGAATGCCATGATCGAGCTGCGATGCATAGCCGCTGATTTCCTGTCCGAGCGTCAGCGGCGTCGCATCCATCAGGTGCGTGCGGCCGATCTTCACGATGTGCATGAAGGCTTTCGACTTGGCCTTCAGCGTGTCGCGCAGTGTTTTTAACCCGGGAAGTGTTACCTCCGTCAGAGCCTGATACGCGGCAATGTGCATGGCAGTAGGAAATGTATCGTTGGACGACTGCGATTTGTTGACGTCGTCGTTGGGATGGATGATCTTCTTTTCGTCGGTGAGTTTTCCACCGCTGATGACGTGAGCGCGGTAGGCAATCACTTCGTTTACGTTCATGTTCGACTGCGTGCCTGAACCGGTTTGCCAAACGACGAGGGGGAACTGGTCCATTAATTTGCCTTCAAGGATTTCGTTGCAGACTTTGCAGATGAGATCGGTTTTATCCTTGGGTAAAACGCCGGCATCGAGATTTGTGAGCGCAGCTGCTTTTTTCAGGTATGCAAAGGCCCGGATGATTTCTTTGGGCATCCTGTTGATGTCCTGTGCGATCTTAAAATTGTCGATGGAGCGCTGTGTTTGTGCGCCCCAGTAAACATTGGCAGGAACCTGGACGGTTCCCATGGTATCTTTTTCTGTTCGGTATTCCATAGTATCAAATTAAAATGCAAAAATAACTATTTATGCTCATCAGTATTTAGGTTAGATAATTCTTTTACAAGTGCATTTATTGATTTATATCGCCAATAATCCAGTCGATTTCTTATAATGAGGAATGAATCCTTCAAGAGTTAAGACGGGTTTACCAAAAAAATCAGCCCTGAAAAAATACAATTAAATCATGAATGTCATTAGCAATTCCTAGACAATCATTTCGAATGAATTAAAATCCAATTCAGTATCTTCGCTTTCATGATCAGCCAGCTCACATCCTCTCTTTTCTGGGATATTGATATCAAAACTATTTCTGAGAAGGAACATGCCGGTTTTATCATTCAGCGTGTATGCATGCTGGGAACGTGGAATGACTGGCTTTTGTTAAAGGCAAATTATGGATTGGAAAAAATTAAATCGGAGCTTTTGTTAGCCCGTACGCTCGACATGAAAACTCTGAATTATTTTAGTTTAATATTGAATATTCCAAAAGAAAAATTTCGATGCTATTCATATCAGCAGTCAGTCAGGATGCATTGGAATTATTAAGAGAAGTCCAGCAACTTCCCGAACTTAATGAATTCTATCTTGTGGGAGGCACTGCACTTGCCTTGGAGTATGGACACAGAATCTCCGTAGATCTGGATTTTTTTACAGGTAAAGAATTTGAAACAAACAGATTAGTTGACGTGTTCAATGATAAATTCCCGATTCGTGTATTATCTCAGGGAAGCAATTCACTAACATTGGAATTGCGTTCTGTGAAAACAGATTTTATCAGACACAATTATCCTTTATTAAAACCACTTAAAAAAACAGATGAAATAACCAGGGCTTCTATTGAAGATATTGCGGCTATGAAACTAAACAGTACAATGAACCGTGGTTCTAAAAAAGATTTTTATGATATTTATGAATTGCTGAAACATTTTACTCTGAATGAACTGATTTCATTTTACAATTTTAAATATAATTTTTCTTCACAGCTTATTTTACTAAAAAGCCTGGTTTATTTCGATGATGCAGAACGAGAACCCGATCCTGTTTCATTACACCCGATATCATGGACGACTGTAAAACAAAAAATTACTGAAGTAGTAAGTGAAATGTAGTTTGTAAAACACCATTTTACTGTTAAGAAGAATGCACTTTAATAATTTCGAAAGAAGCTGTTAAATAAATTTCAAATAATCTCCAGCACCCTCTCCACCGGCCTGCCAATAATCGCTTTCCCATCCTTCACAAATATCGGCCGCTCAATAAGGATTGGATTCTTGTGAAGAATCTTTACCCATTCCGTATTTGAAATCTTCTTCCCATCATATTTTTCTTTATAAAGTTTTTCCTTCTTACGGACAAGATCTTCAGCCTTCATGCCGAGCATTTTCAGCACTTCTTTGATCTCTTTTTCGGTAGGAACTTCTACAAGGTATTCGATTATCTCATAGTCTTCATCAGAATTGTCTTTTAAAATTTTGAGCGCTGTCTGACAGGTTGCACAGTTTGGTTTGAAGTATATTTTTAGCATATTATTTTTGGAATTAATTGCCCCGATCTTTAGATCGGGGATCAATATAACAAACCAAAATTGGCTTTAGCCAAAATAATTTTTGTAAAAGTTTTGGCTAAAGCCGGATGATGAGACTCAATAAATCCCGATCTAAAGATCTGGGCAATTTCCTTGAATTGATTATTGAAAAATGAAGATTGAAGAATAAAATATTATTATCAAAATTAAATAACCAATACCCAATTATTTTTCATTCTTCAATCTTCAATCTTCAATAAATCACTTGGAATACTCCATCAGGTATGCTTTCATAAACTCATTCAGATCTCCATCCATCACGCCCTGCACATCAGAAGTCTCGTAATCGGTTCTATTGTCTTTAACGAGTTTGTATGGATGAAAAACATAAGAACGAATCTGCGATCCCCATTCAATTTTTTTCTTTGATGCTTCTTCCTCGGCTTTGGCCGCATTACGCTTTCGCAATTCCAGTTCGTATAGCTGGGAGCGGAGCATTTTAAATGCACGTTCTTTATTTCCTCCCTGGGAACGTTCCACCTGGCAGACGACTACAATTCCTGTCGGCTTGTGAGTAAGCTGCACCTTCGTCTCCACCTTGTTTACGTTCTGCCCGCCTGCACCGCCTGATCTTGAAGTCTGGATTTCTATATCTGCATCCTTGATTTCAATGTTGATGGTATCGTCGACTACCGGATATGCAAACACAGAAGCAAACGAAGTGTGTCTTCTTGCATTGGAGTCGAACGGTGAAATACGTACGAGTCGATGCACACCGCTTTCAGCTTTGAGAAATCCATAGGCAAAATCACCGTCGAACTGCAGCGTAGCCGATTTGATACCCGCCGCTTCGCCGGGCTGGATGTCGATCTCCGAAACCTTGTAACCGTTCTTCTCGCCCCACATGATGTACATTCGCATGAGCATCTGCGCCCAGTCCTGGCTCTCGGTACCGCCGGCGCCCGAATTGATGTTGAGAAACGAACTCAGCTGATCTTCCTCCGCACCCAGCATGCGCTTGAATTCAACTTCGTCTAAGATTTTTATCGTGTCTTTGTAATGTTCTTCAACTTCCGTATCGGTAGCTGCACCTTCCCTGTAAAAATCATAGAGAACGGAAAGGTCGTCGATAGACCCAGAAAGCTTAAGATATGGCTGCGTCCATTTCTTTTTCTGATTGATTCCCTTTAAAACTATTTCGGCTTTTTTCGGATCGTTCCAGAAATCCGCTGCGTGAGTAAGCCTCTCTTCCTCCTTTATTTGCTGCAGTTTATTGTCGATGTCAAAGATACCTCCTAAGGGCTTCTGTGCGCTCTTTCAAATCTTTTAATTGGTCAGTGGTCATTTTAATTAGCCGATTAGCCGATTAGCCAATTAGCCAATGGTGGCTCGAGCTAAAAGGATAATTCTATTTTTTATTTGAGCGCGAAGATACGGGAATTAGCCGATTAGCCAATTAGCGGATTAGCCGATTTTTAATTTGATAATTAGTGAATTAGTTGCTTCGTTAGTGAATCACTATTAGCTTTTCAAAAAAACTGGTGAACCCGAAGATGAAGCATCATAAAAAAGCGTCTTCACCCATGTAGTTTGCAATTGTGCACTTAAAGAGTTTGCAATAAACAGAAATAAAAATAATATAAAAAAACGAATAATAAATTTTTGCATATAATATCAATTTCAAAATAAAGGTATCGTTAATTGTAAACTAAAAAGCAGGAACGTCCAAGTATTTGGCGTCCGACGATTACCAAACTGTAGAATGAATTTTAATGAGGGTGAAATCAATAGGCTAATCGGCTAATTGGCTAATCGGCTAATCGGCTAATCAGCTAATTGGCTAATTATTTCCCACACCAACTCCGGCTCAAACCCACGTGAAATCGCATAAGAAGCAATCTTATTTTTCCTCTTCAACGGATTTTCTTCTTTGATACCCTTTGAACGGGAAGCAATGACTTCTTTCAAAGCTTTTTTATATTCTCTGTCATCGATCGAAGAAAGCGCTTTGTTTATTAATGGTTCGGACACGCGTTTATTTTGCAGGGCAAGACGAATTTTTATTTTCCCCCATTTTTTGATTCTGAACTTTCCACTTGTGTATGCTGATGCAAATCGTTCTTCTTTCAGAAAGCCATTGGTGATGAGGTGGGAAATAATATTTTCCACTTCTCTCTGATGCAGACCCCATGAATAAATTTTATCTCTCACCTCCTGCTGGCTGCGTTCCTGGTAGGCGCAGTAGCTTTCGGCTTTTTGAAGGGCCTTTTCGGGGGAGATTTCCTTTTTAATCATTGGAATGCTGTAAAAAAATGAACCACAAAGTTCACAAAGGCAGCACAAAGTTCACAAAGAAAATTGCTTTCAAAACTCTGCACATTTATTCCAATTCCTTCTTGGCGAACTTTGTGCTGCCTTTGTGCATTTTGTGGTTAAATAAAATACAGAAGAAATTATTAATTTACTATTGACGAATCCTGAACTGCCGGAGGAGGAACCATCGATTCAGTAATTGTTTTAAGACTGTTAAGTCCCTTTTCGAAATCACCGCCAATCATTCCATCCATAAAACCACCGATGATTCTTCCTAAAGGGTTCGCCCCTGCCTCCGTATCGAAGCCCCAGGTTACTTTGGTACCATTACCATCGGGTGTAAAACTATAGTATGCATTTGCTATTCCTCCCTCCATGAAACTCAGTTCTTCCCTAATCATGGAATTAGGTGTTGATTCTGTAATTTTTATGCTTCCTTTTCCGACATTCTTTACTTCACTCTCCCATCTTAATACAGATCCCACACCAGCTTCAGGTCCCTCTTTTACATATTTTGCGGTTGTATCCATCTGGTACCACGGCGACCAGTTATTCCAGTTGTCGAGATTGTTCACATAGTTAAAAACGACATCCTGTTTCTGATTAATCGTTATGCTTCTTTCAACATGGATATGTGATGGAAAGAAAATAAAACCAATAGCCGCAATCACAACTAAAAGGATTGCAAGTACGATGAGGATTTTTTTTATGATGCGCATGGGGTGTGGTTTAGTTCCCAAATGTAGTTAATTAGCCAATTAGCCGATTAGCCAATTAGCCAATGGAGAAATAACAATAGTCGATAAATTTTTTAAAACAGAAAAAAGGAGGTTACTTTTTAATAATTGCTAACTTATTTGCCCTATTTTTTAGGCTAATTGGCTAATTGGCTAATTGGCTAATTGGCTAATTGGCTAATTGGCTAATTCTAAATCTTAATCTCCTCCTCCGCCTTATTAAAAAAATGATACTCAAGCATGTGATAGTTATTATTCGTATTCACCTTGAATTTCACCTTGAATTTCTTACTCCACTTTTCAGCAATTGATTTTTTGAAAAGACTTCCTTTGTTGAGGAAGGATTCTAAAAAAGGATGAACTGTCAGACTCAGCTGCTTTTCGTTCTGTTCCTGCACGAAGTACCGCAGGTTGTTTTCAATTTCATCGACCAGAAGCACACTTGCCTTAATTTCTCCCGTGCCATCGCAGGCAGGACATTTTTCTACGGTGATGATATTCGTCTCCGGCCTCACGCGCTGGCGCGTGATCTGGATGAGCCCGAATTTACTCGGAGGCAGGATCGTATGTTTCGCCCTGTCGCGCTTCATCTCTTCCTTTAACCTGTCGAACAATGTTTTCCTGTTTGCGGGATTGTGCA
The DNA here is from genome assembly GCA_964595205.1 of uncultured Flavobacteriales bacterium. Taxonomy (GTDB): domain Bacteria; phylum Bacteroidota; class Bacteroidia; order AKYH767-A; family 2013-40CM-41-45; genus JADKIH01. The sequence goes on from CAZQOQ010000013.1 coordinate 90,244, forward strand.
TGTCGATGAAATCGACTACGATGATTCCGCCCATATCCCGCATCCGGAGCTGGCGGGCGACTTCCACTGCCGCATCGAGGTTCACCTGAAGTGCATTATTCTCCTGGCTCGATTCGTTGTCGCTCTTCACACGGCCGCCGCTATTCACGTCAATAACGTGCATGGCTTCGGTATGTTCGACGATGAGATAAGCCCCGTTACCCATGGTGACCGTCTTACCAAAACTCGCCTTGATCTGCTTCTCAATTCCGAAGTGATCGAAAATAGGCTGCTTGCCCTTGTATAATTTTACGATCTCCGTCTGTTCCGGAGCGATGCCGCTGATATAACTCTTTATCTCCTCCGCCAGGGCCGGATCGTTTACATGGATGGCATTGAAATTCGGATTCAGCAGATCGCGTAAAATGGTTGATGTCCGGTTAAGTTCACCAAGGATTTTCTGAGGCGGCTTGGCCGTTTGAAGCATCTTGAAAGCAGATTTCCATTTCGACACCAGGTCCTGTATATCCTTGTCGAGTTCAGCAACCTTTTTTCCTTCTGCAACCGTACGAACGATCAGTCCGAATCCTTTCGGCTTAATGCTCATGGCGAGTCTCTTCAGCCGTTGCCTTTCTTCCGCACTTTTTATCTTTTGGGAAATCGATACCGTATCGGTAAACGGAACCATCACTACAAACCTCCCGGCGAGGGAAAGTTCAGAAGTAATTCTCGGCCCCTTGGAAGATATCGGTTCCTTGGCCACTTGTACCAGCGCCCATTGATTCGGTGAAAGCACGTTGGTGATCCTGCCACTCTTGTCGATATCCTTATCGAGCTGAAAATTGGTAAGCATCGGATCCGGATTCTTACCGGTTGTGGTAAGACGGATGAGCTTAAGGAGAGATTGCACCTGCGGACCGAGGTCGAGGTAATGCAGAAAGGCATCCTTCTCGTGACCTACGTCGACGAAAGCCGCATTTAATCCCTGGATCAGCTTCTTTACCCGGCCGAGATAAATATCTCCAACCTGGAAACGCTGGTCTTTTTTTTCACTGTTTAACTCAACAAGATGATTATTCTCAATAAGGGCAATCGTTACTTCATCTGGTGTTGAATTAATGACTAATTCGTTGTTCAATTAAAATTTTTTTACAAACACTCCGCTAAAATGGAGCGGTATGCAGAAAAATACAGAACAGCCGGCAGTAAATTTTATATACGCATTCGCCGGAACAAGGCCGGTATAAGACGCATCTCATACCAAGATATTTTCCGAAAAGCCGACGGGTAATATACCTGTGCGCATCAAGAAGTCGGTACAAGCTAAAAAGTCTCATCGTACAACATCGTTTATCCAAACGCATGCTGTATAACGATCCCTTCAGGAGTACCGAAGATAAACCTACCGTTACTTCTTCTTATGTCTGTTCTTTCTAAGACGCTTTTTACGCTTATGCGTTGCCATCTTATGCCTTTTTCTTTTTTTACCGCTTGGCATTTGCTGAGAGTTTAATGGTTAATAATTTGATTAATTAAAATTTGTACTTCTTCATTCAAACGGGCATCGTTAGTTTCCCGTATCATATTTAAATGCTCTAACGCCAGATCATTTTTACCCATTAGAGAGTAGGTTCGACCCAACAAGAACCTGGCTTCCTTATTTGAAGGATTGATCTCAAGAACTTTTTGAAACCGATCCACTGCTTTATCATACTGGCGCGACTTCAGCGACAGTATTCCGAGGTTAAACTGGGCCATTTCATGCTCCGGTTTCTTTTCAACAACTTCCCGTAAAAGCATTATACCCTGCATCGGAGAAGAAGTTCCATCGGCATAACATAATCCAAGGTCTGTTTTAGCATCCAGATTGTCAGGATTATATTCCAGAACCTTTTTATAAGAAGCAATCGCCTTTTCGACGAATACGTTTCTTAACACTGAGTCGCTGCTGATCCTGAATGCATCGTAATACCTGTAAGCGGCATTGATCCAGGATTTTTCATCCGGTCGAATGATTGCAGCATTTTCAAAATAATGGGAAGATATCTGTGGCATGTTTAAACGATCCCACATTCTGCCCAATGAATCTATTAAAATCAAAGAAGATGGTTCTTTTGAAAGAGCATTCTCGACTACATTTATCCTTTCTGCTTCCTGCCGCTTTAATTGTCCCTTCGCTTCCGTAAGCATCATTCCGAATGAAAAAGGTTCAGCCTTCTTCTCCTCCGAATTTTTTTTCTCGGTAACCCTGGGTGCAAAATAAAGAGCGACAGTTAGAAGGCATATTCCGGCAATCAGCAATAGTTGTTTGCTGCCCGTCTGCATTCCAGTTAGTCGATTGCTTCAGTTGTCTGATTCTTCTTGATCTTCGCATTTTTAACTTTGTTTGCGAAGGTCTTTGCCGGTTTAAATGCCGGAATATTATGTTCAGGAATAATGATTGTCGTGTTTTTTGAAATGATACGACCAAGCTTTTGAGCTCTTTTTTTAACGATGAAAGAGCCAAATCCTCTCAGGTAAACATTCTCACCGTCGGTCATTGTATTCTTAATTACTTTCATAGCTGCTTCTACAGCCTGCAATGTTACCGTCTTTTCTATACCGGTTTTTGTGCTTATTTCAGCAACCAGTTCTGCTTTTGTCATTTGTTTGAATATTAATGTATTATTTAATAGGGCGGCAAAGATAACGCTTCAATTCAAATAGTAAAGTAATGTTGAATTAATTACTCCAATATTTATGGCAAAATATGAAAATTTCCATGAAATGGGTCTTTTTGTTGATAAAATTTTTTAATAACCTTTTGTTAATCAATAATTTACTTTTTGACGAAATTTCGAAGGATGCATTATTAAACAGCCTAAGAATCAGGACTTTTGAACTTATATACAGTAATTTCGCCAAAGGTTTTAACCGGTGCAAAATTTCTTAAATGTCTTCCAAGGATATATACCTCTTCCAGCGATTGTTTTGAAATGATATACTTTATATGTCCCCTGTCTGCCTTTTCCAATAATGGCCTGAAATCAATTTCCGGAAATGCATACACATATACCATGTAATTGAAATCCTTTTGATTTAATATCGATTTACCCTGGAGAAATAATTCGGTATACCCCCTTAAATCGAGGTAAACATAATCGGTATCTCCAAGCCGCTCTTCATTCAGCATAAAATCCGACAACCTCTTCTCAGTCTCGTAATTCACAACGTCATCATTCCTGAATTTGCTGATGAATGTTGCACTGAATAATTCGCCTGTCTTCACTGATATGCTCAGTACAAAAACAACATAAAATGCAGTCCTGAAAAATTTATATTCATGATTTCGAAAATAGATGAATCCGGCAAGTATGGTTAGTATGAAACATTCCATGAAATAATTAAGCGACGAACCGATCTTTAAGCCGGTAATGAATGCAAACAGCAAGGAGGAAAACAACAACAATAAGATGAAATAATGTGCCGGATCCTTTTGTTTTCTGAATATTCCCAATGAAAAGAAGAAACCCAGTACAACCCAGATTAATGATTGCCGGAAATATTTATCGTTGAAGAAGCTTTTGATCATGTCGAGACTCGCTCCGTTCTTGACACCGAGTACAACGTTCCTGTAAAATGCGTCCAGCCCGCCGATCGAGCCTGAAATCATTAAAAACAAAAGCGACCACAACAGGAAGAAAATGCAGATGATACCAACGGACTTAAAATCTTTTTTCAACAGCAGAAATAATCCTGAAGTCAATAAGACGATGATGCCGCTCTGCTTTGTAAATATGCACAGAAACGAAGCAGTCGAAAACAAAGTGAGATTTGTAACCACTCCCTCCGGAAAAAAAATCCTTTTTCCTGCGGGCAAACCCTGATGGACTGCCGCCTTCCCGGCCTCAATAAACTTCAGAAAGAAAAATTGAGAAAGAAAAAACAGGAAGCAATAAAGGCTGTCGCCCCGGGAATAATAGTGTTGCGTGAGAATTATAAAAGAAAATATCCCCGCTAAAAGTGCATCCGCCTTCGACACCCTGAATAGCCGGGCGATCTGAAACACGATTACCAGTGTGGACAGGTTTGAAGCAAGGGCCACATACCTCGTAACCATGTATACACTCTGAGGATCTGAAGCCGAAACACCTGCCAGTCGTGATATTCCTGCTACCAGGTAATAATACAGCGGCGAATACTGAATAATGTCGTACGGAGGCGAAGCCGGATCTGTATACAAAAATTTACCGGCGAGTATCTTGATGATTCCATCGATAACATTGATCTCAATGCCACCTATCTCTATGGCATGAAACGGTATGATGTATAAACGGATCAAAAAATTAATAGCAAATAAAACAACCGATGAAAAAACTATCAACTTAAATAAAAGATGACTGTGGAAATTATTCTGCTGAGGAAGCATTAAGAATCTGAATTTTCCCTGATAAATGGTTGTATCACTTACGAAATACCTGGGTAAAAGTTATCCGGTGAAATTATTCTTTCCGGATTGCTGAAATGAAAAGACTTTTTCCGACCGGGGCTGTTATAAATCTTTCTAATATGTTTGTCAGTGGCACTAATACCCGGTCATAGATCCTGACCGTGGTCTTATTCAGTCCTGCTCCGTTCAGAAGCCATTTATTTATCATCGAAGCAAAATACCCGAGTAATTCGTGATAACGGATCGTCTCTGTTACGAAACCTGCTTCAATAACTTTAGTAAATAGTTCATTTTTTGAATACCTCCTGAAGTGACCGATTTTTTTGTCGAACGAGGAAAGAAGTTCCTTCCGTGCCGGAACGTATACAAACAATTTACCGTTGGTGTTCAGCTTTTCAAAGAATAGTTTCAAACATGTTTCATCGTCTTCAAGGTGTTCCAGGACATCGATTGCGAAGATGCAGTCGAATGTTCCAGGCACTTTCTCCAGAGAACTATAGACTTCAACAAACTGCTGCAGGTCTCTGAGATAGAAACTGTCACTTTCCACAGCTACCAGGTTTATATATTTCCTCTTTGCAATTCTGTGAGTAAATTCACCTTTGCCGGCGCCAAACTCAAGCACGCGGTATGTGCGGCTACCATCATTCAGACCCAGAAACTTCACAATCAGTCTTTCGATTTCAGCATTACGGTTCCGGGCATACTTGCTCATGATGTCCAGCACATCGTCACCCGAATATCTGTGATTGTTCATTTATTTTGCCACCCTGTAAACAATTACCGGTTTAAGTGCTGCCCTGTCCTGCGAAAGGTTCAATAGCAAAACACCGATTACAAAGAAACCAATACATACCAGTGCCGAAGTGAGTAGTCCCATGCCAAACGTACTTGCCCAACCGAGAATGGCGCGGTCAGTAAATAATTTCAGGTATACGATGTAACCGACGATGACAATTAAAAACACGAAGAGGAAAACGAATAACTTCAGAAATACCATCAACAAAGCCTGAGCATATTCGATGAAAGATTTGAATGCATGATGAACGAGACTCGCCAGGTTCATTTTCGAATCCCCGCCAAGACGTGCGCGGCGGTCGTAGGTAATGGAAACAGGCTGAAACCTCAGCTTGGAGAGAAAGGAAGCGAAGTGGATAAACGTCCTGGAACTGGTAACGGAAATCACCTTGCTGCTCACGAGGCAATAGTTACCGAAGTTCATTTTTTTATTGGTCAGGACCCTGAACAGCATCCTGTAAATACGGTAAGCGCTGCGGAAAATAATTTTCTCCCGGCGCTTGCCCCGTAATACATGAACGATGTCGTTCTTCCTGAGCGATAAAAGTTCCGGCAGAGCTGCCGGATCATCTTCCCCGTCTCCGTCCATGACGATTGCGCAGGATGCCTTTTGCTCATTTGCGAAAAGAAGCCCCTGTGCAATTGCGCCCTGGTGCCCCAGGTTATACTGAAGAGTAAGAACTCTCAGGTTGAGATTTCCGGTCAGGTTGAGATCCAGCAGTAATGACAGGGTATCATCGTTTGAACAGTCGTCGACGATTACAGCCGTACACCTGATGGGGTTGTCGTGTAATACCTGTTCAATTTCATGGATCAATCTGATGATGGTCTCACCTTCATTAAAGCACGGAATGATAATATATACTTCTTCCTGGTTCATATTAAAATTTATCGGTGAAATGTCCCGAAAAAACACATTCGCAATGTAATGCTTTGAAAAAGTGAAAAACTGCCCTGAAAAAAAAGATATTCAACATCAATATTAACTTCAAATCATACTTTTAACCTATTGTATGAACAAAAACCGATTTGAATTTTTGATCCAGCTTTTTAAACCACGGAACCCTTGTACAAATTTTAATAGTTCCTTTTTAAAATTTTAATTCTGAACCAGCAGGCCTTTCACATAAGATCCCATGTGAAAGGTTTTTTTATACTGGAATTTTTTACTTTCGGGCAGAGGTTGCGGCCGGAAAAATCTGTTGAAACTCAATGAATACAGGCTCCCTGATTATAAACTGGTACAATAAAAACAAGCGTAGTCTTCCCTGGAGAGATACACGCAATCCTTATCTGATTTGGTTATCGGAGATCATTCTTCAGCAGACGAGAATTGAACAGGGGCTTGCTTATTATATAAATTTTGCTGAAAGTTATCCTGATGTACTTTCTCTTGCCAAAGCAAAAGAAGATGACGTTTTGAAGATGTGGCAGGGACTTGGTTATTATTCAAGGGCAAGAAATCTCCATGCAGCTGCGAAGCAAATTGCATCCGAATTCGCAGGGAAATTCCCTTCTGATTATAAATCGATCCGTTCGCTAAGAGGTGTAGGAGACTACACTGCAGCGGCCATTGCGTCTTTTGCCTTCGACGAGAAGTATCCTGTAGTTGATGGAAATGTGTTTCGTTTTTTAAGCAGGTATTTTGGCATAGAAACTCCGATCGATACTATGGCCGGGAAAAAAGAGTTTACAAAAATTGCAGGAGAACTGATGAAGGATTTACCACCGGCAACTTTCAACCAGGCAATCATGGAATTCGGTGCCCGGCAATGCAAACCGGGTATTCCGGATTGCAATGGTTGTCCGTTGGCGGCTTCCTGTTTTGCATATAATAAGAAAAGCATCGCTTCTTTTCCCGTTAAGAAAAACAAGATCCGTACAAGAAACCGTTATTTTAATTACCTGGTCATTCATCAAAAAGATTCGGTCTATATTAAAAAGAGAAGCAATAAAGACATCTGGCTGGGACTACATGATTTTCCTTTGATTGAAACGAAAAAGAGAATGAAAGAAGCGACGATTTTACAATCGGCGGAATGGAAAGAAACATTCGGCGGAAGAAAAACTAAACTTGTTTCTGTGTCACCGGAGTATAAACATGTTTTAAGTCACCAGTTGATTTATGCGAGGTTTTATGAAGTTTCAATCGATCAAATGAAAGAACCGGATTCGGAATGGAAAAAGGTAAAAAGGAATGCGATTAATAGATACGCCGTTCCAAAGCTCATCGAAAACTACCTGAAAGAACGCGACATTTAGTGTATTCCCGGCCGGTGTTTTTTTGAAAAACGTTTGGCGTTTGGTGTTTGGCGTTGTAGCACTGTTACAAACGCCAAACACCAAACGCCAAACACCAAACGCCAAACATATTTCAAAAAAAATAATTACCTTAATACATTCGTTTAAGACGATAGGGTAATCATCATAAATTATCCATTAAAATATATCCTGATTATACAGTTTTTATACGGCGGGAGGTGTATTTATCTTTGACTAAAATTATAACCATATAAAATCTAAAAAAATGAGTGGAGTTAACAAAGTAATTCTCGTTGGACATGTGGGGAAAGACCCGGAAGTCCGGTATTTAGAAGGCGGTGTTGGTGTTGCGCGCTTTACGCTAGCTACGAACGAATCTTATAAGAATAAAGAAGGTCTGAAAGTTGAACAAACCGAATGGCATAACATCGTGCTTTGGAGAAACCTGGCAGAAATTGCAGAGAAGTATGTTCGAAAAGGCAAATTGCTTTATATCGAAGGTAAAATTCGTTCCCGTAGTTATGGCGATGAAAACAACAAAAAATACATCACGGAAATCATCGCCGATACTATGACAATGCTTGGCGGACCGCGTGTTGAAGACGCAAACGGTCGTGTCGAAAATGTAAGTGAAGCGGCAACGAACGATGCTCCTGCAGGCGACCTTCCGTTTTAAACCAAACAAACATTTTAATTTTTTTCACACTCACACTCCAACTCAAACTGAATTTAAGTTTGAGTTTGGGTTGGAGTGTGTTTAATATGTAGTTTAAGAGTGAGTTGTATTACACCCATATCTAAACCAATGTCCTATTAATCAATTAAATACAATACTACCTGACAAATTTTTTTACTCACACACTCAAACTCAAAAACCAGCAAGCCCTGTTTATTTTCGTAGCTTGCACCTGTTTGCTATTTTCGTTTTAAAATTCAAAAAGAACCTTGGACCCCGGCAGTTATAGTCTTCATTTTTTCATCCTGAATTCCACGCCCCTTATTTCTCCTGATTTCGTTCTTTCAATTGGATATATTATTGAATGCCTTGTACTTTTAGCCCTGTTGTTTATTTCCGGCTTTATTTCCGGGGCTGAGACAGCCTTCTTTGCAATTACGCCCGCGCAGTTCTTCGATTTAAAATCGGCAGAAAGTGGAAAGTCGAAACTCACCTATCAATTGCTGGAAAGACCCAAACGGTTACTTGCAACCCTTCTCATTACCATTAACTTTGTCAATATAGCCATCGTAGTTCTTTCTTCTCTTTTAATAGAAGAAATGTTCAATTTCAGGGATCATGAACTGCTGGGCTTCTTCATACAGGTTGTTGCGGTTACATTCGTCATCGTACTTTTCTGTGAAGTAATGCCGAAGGTATATGCGACACAGAATGCCTTACGCTCTGCATTGAAAAGCGTCTATATCGTTTTTGCTCTTGATAAAATCCTGCGACCCTTAAGTACGGTCCTCGTCATGTCAACCTCCATGGTCGACAAACGATATGGCCAGAAAGGGTACGACGTTTCTGTAGATGAACTCACACATGCTATCGACGTAACGAGCGACAAGAGTACACCGGAAGAAGAGAAGAAAATCCTCAAGGGCATTGCCCGTTTCGGCAACATCGATGTAAAACAAATCATGAAATCGAGGATGGATGTGGTTGCCTTCGATCAGAAACTCAAGTTCCCCGAATTGTTTCCGCTTATCCTCGAACACAGGTATTCGCGTGTGCCAGTCTATGACGGATCATTCGACAGGGTTACGGGCGTGTTGTGTGTGAAAGATATTCTTCCCTTTCTCGGAGAAAAAGACAATGAATCTTTCAATTGGTTAAACCAGATGCGGCCTGCTTATTTTGTTCCAGAAAGCAAGAAGATCAACGACCTCCTGCACGAATTCCAGGAATTGAAAAATCACCTCGCAATCGTGATTGACGAATATGGCGGTTCTTCGGGAATTGTAACGCTGGAAGATGTATTAGAGGAAATCGTCGGTGAAATCAACGATGAATTTGATGAGGAAGACTTGTTCTATTCCAAGCTGGATGACAGGAATTATGTGTTTGAAGGAAAGACGAACTTAAACGACATCTGCAGGGTTACTGAAATAGACCATAGCGAACTTGAAATTGAAAATGAAAATGTTGATACCCTTGCCGGACTGATTCTTGCCATAAAAGGAAGCATTCCGCAGCGGAACGAAATAATCAAGCTTAACGAAATTACATTCACGATTGAATCGGCAGACCGCAAGAGAATTAAGAGAGTGAAAATTACGCTGCCGGAAAAAAAGGCTCCTGAAAATATGCAGGGCGAAGGCTTCACGGGAATGACGAACCTGGTTCTCCTTCTTTGTTTTTTTTTTAGCCTGGCAATGACCGGCTGTGAAGACGATTATGTTCCGAAACAGCGTGGGTATTTCAGAATAACGTTGCCGGAAAAAAAATATGAACGCTTTACACCTCAAGATTGTCCTTTCAGTTTTGAAATTCCTGCTTATGCCAGGGCTAACCCCGATACAGCACAAAATGCGGAACGCTGCTGGTATAATGTCGAATTCCCCTATTTTAAGGGTACACTTTATCTCAGTTACAAGAGCGTTAACAACGACTTGAAAAAATATGTGGAAGACAGCAGAACCTTATCAATGAAACACATTTCGCGGGCATCCGGCTTGCAGGAGCAGGAAATTCTCGTTCCTTCAAAAAAAGTGTATGGCATCTATTATAATGTGAAGGGAAATACTGCATCTTCTGTTCAGTTTTATCTAACCGACAGCACTTCAAACTTTGTTCGTGGCGCGCTTTATTTTTATGCAGTTCCAAACCCGGATTCCATCGCTCCGGTTTTGAAATTTGTTGAAGAGGATGTGAAACATTTGATTGAGAGTTTTTCGTGGGAGTAAGGTGTGAGGTCAAAAATCAATAGCTCTCAAAGGGTCCTGCGGAAAAAGTCAAAAATGCTTCTGCGAGATCTGCAGATTAATCTGCGTAAATCTGTGGGAAAATTTATAATTTATTCAAAGCCTATGCACGCATGGAATTAAGTTAGCAAAGTCATTACACCTAATTTTCAATATTTACTTTCCATCCAGTTATATAAAAAACAGGTTGGTAATTAAACCAACCTGTCAATATAAAATTGACCTTTGTTATTCAATAAAGTCTGACTGCATTCAAAAATTATTTTTTATAAATAAAAATAATTCCCGTAGTTAAAAGCACCAATGCCATTAGTATTAACCCCCATTCTGAAAGAGTAGGTATTGGAGTAGAAAAATTAGTTAGTGTTACTCTCAATGGCTGATTTGCCGGAAGCCATGTTTGTCCCCCATCGACACTTAGTTGTGTAAATACATCAAAGAAACTATTTACCATAAAGTCTCCTCCACCCAATGGTGTGGCTTGATGCTTTCCTAAACTAGGATTGGTAGGGCTTTCTCTAACCATTATTCCCGGTGGAAGTGTTCCTCCTGCAATATCCAATTGTAACATTTCCGTTTCAAATACCTGTGTAACACCATTATCTGCAAGTCGATTTACATTTACAGTTGTAAATGCAGGTGCAGAATGCGGTTGCCATGATTGCCCGTTATCAACAGAAATTTCAAATAATGCAGTGCTACTGAAAGCATGATTTTGCGAGCCGCCCGGAGGTGGTGGTGGATTCTGCGGATTGAAATTCTCATGACTTACATTACGCAACATTACACCATTTACAAAAGTAATTGTTTCTCCCGGAGAACTCTTGTAAGGAGGATTTGGAGGTAAAAGATCATTCGGTTTCTGAACAGATAAAACAATATCATTTGGATTAACCGGACCTATTCCCGGACATGCGGGACTTGCTACACTCGTCCAACACCCACTATTAAAAGCAAGTGGACCATTAGGAGTTGTTACTTCAACAGTAACCGATCCACCTGCAGGTACACAGTTAGCGCCCCAGTCCAGAACCATTGTATTAGTAACTTGCGCATTTGATGGAATTGCGGGTGCAGGACAACCGGCTGGGTTTACTTTTACTACTGTAGTGATAGTCCCTCCAGTTCCTGTAAATGTAACATGCAGATCACTAGCGGCGGCTCCGGTTCCGTTTGTAATTTTATAAGTTTTTGTGTCTGCCGAATAAGAATAATTCCAACAGAATAATGTTATAATCAAGATATGACCAAACATTTTTTTGATAAATAAATTTTGTTTCATGATTTATTTTTCCTTTCAATTTTAAATGTTTTGCTGAATGAAGTATAACTTATTTAGAATATTAGTATTATCTCAATTTTGTTTTCATAAAAAGTAGGCCGCCACCTAATAAGAGGCCGGCAAATAAAATTAATCCCCATTGGGGTAATGTAGGAATCGATTGCACTTGCTCACTGGAAGATGACTCATCAAACAAATCAGCAGGATCCGATACTAATGCAGAAGTATAATGAGTCGAAACAAAATATGCTCCATTTGTAAATGTGAAAGGATAAGTCTGGCTTGCACCAGGAGCCAAAGTTATAGTTGAAGGAATACCCCCCACTAAACTTCCGTTTGGTGAATAAGGTCCACTCGATACAGGATCGACTGAATTATCTACATGTACAACGATATTGGTTAATACTATAGATTGCAATGGATCATAATTCGAAAATTCAACTTCACCGGAATTAGCACCGTTATTTTTCAGGTCTGCATCGGCACTTATCGCTTTAGTTCCAACATCAATACCATCCTTAGTAAATGTACAATCTCCATTATCAAAAAGAGTAAGACCACTTGTTGATGTAAAAGTAATTTTTACGGTACCTCCAGCAGGAATTGGCGTCACATTCTCAGACTTAGGCCAACTAACATTTTTCGTTTCAATTCCTGGGGGGACTGTACGCGGATCAGCAAAAGTTTTAGTTGAATTTGTTCCGAACCCCGGACAAGTGGCACTTAGAATCGACCCCCCGTTAAAAACCTGAAGATGAAAATCATTTGCAACATCTCCACTGGTGTTTTTAAACTCTTTGGTTTTGGCTTTTGGCTTTGCAGTTCCAAATGCATTGTTTGTAATTCCAAAAGTAATAATCATAAAAGTGATTATTAAGCAAAGTAATTTTCTTAAAAATAAATTGTGTCTCATGGTTATATGGATTTAAGATTAAAAGATTTTTAAATGAGATAACGACTAAAGATTAATTTTAAATCGATCCAATATCTACCTAGCTGAAAAATAAGAATAATTCTGACACAACAAACTGTTTAAAAGTGAATTGTTTATAAATTCAGGGCTTTTATTCAAATTTTTAATTAGAAAGCCATTTTGCTTAAAATTCAGCTAAGAAGGATTTGCTCCTATATATAAAAAAAAATAATTGATTGCTTCGAAGGATTTCTCAAATCTTCGAAGCAATCTTTTCTCTTTGCATAGTTAGGAGCAAATCCTTTGCAGCATGAGTAAAAGAAAAACATTAAAACAGAAAAACAAATTAAACCAACCTAAGCCAGTGGGTGCTTCCGAAATACAAAAAGCAAGTACACACAAACACTGAAAAGTAAAAACGCCCCCGACTGGTGAAGCAGAGCAAGGTTAATATCGACTGCTGTTAAAAGAGTAAATATACCTAGAACAACCTGCAGGCAAACCGCACCAATAAATATCTTTACACCATTCATCTGAATTTTTCCTGACTTTTCTTTCTTCCCTTTGATCAAAAGAAAGAATGTCATTATAAGAATTACTACGGCCAATGTCCGATGTATGAATTGCACCATTACCGGGTTATCGAAAAAATTCAACCACGAAGGTTCCAGGAACATTGCATCGCCGGGAATTAATTTTCCATTCATCAAAGGATATGTATTATAAATTTTTCCTGCATGAAGCCCGGCTACAAAGGCGCCATATATAATCTGAATGGTAACGATAAAAAAAAGCAACCAAAGAAAATTACGCATCGAAGAACTTGTTTCCTTAACTGACTTCTTATTCAAAATCTCCAAGGCATAATACAACGTAAATCCAAATGTGATAAATGCTGTAATGAGATGTATGGCAAGCCGGATATGACTCACGCTCGTTCTTTCCGTTAGTCCGCTCTTTACCATCAGCCAGCCGATCACTCCCTGCAAGCCTCCAAGTAAAAACAAAAACAATGCTTTTCGAATGGTAGATTTATCGAGCATCCCTTTGATATAAAACCATACAAAGGGAACTATGAAAACCACACCAATTATTCTTCCAAGCAATCGATGAATAAACTCCCACCAGAAAATGGATTTGAATTCATCGAGTGTAAAATGGGAATTGATTTTCTGGAATTGCGGTATCTGCTTATACTTCTCGAAAGCAACCTGCCATTCGTTTTCATTCAGTGGCGGAACTGCACCCATGATGGGTTGCCATTCGGTAATCGATAAACCTGAACCCGTGAGCCGCGTGATACCGCCTATGATTACCATGCAAAAAATCAGGAAACAACCGCTCAAAAGCCAGGCACCGACAATTTTTCTGTGATTAGAATCCACTACGGTTGAAGGATTTGAAAAAGGGGTTAATCATATTTCTGCTTGATGAACCAACGGTCGTTGATCGTAAATCCGATCATGATTTTAAAATACCTTTCCAGCAACAGATCGTTCTTAGTCGTGCCTTTATTCCCGGCAACAAACGTGAAGTTTAGTAATGTTCCGGCCTTTCTTACCGGTAGTCCGAAACCAGCAGTAATTCCCATGTCGGTTATATTGGTTCCATTCATTTTAAGGTAGCCGTTGTCATAATAAAAACCTAACCTGTAATGGATCTTCTTTAAATACGACTTCAGTGCTCGATCGTTTGGTATAAACTGGATACCTGCAGATAACTTCCAACTGTCGACCAGCGAATCCGGAGCACCAAGGAAAGAAAACTCGCTCCACTGCTGGTATCTGAAATCGGCACCGAATAATAACTGGCTGCTTTTCTGCAATGAAAAACCCAGGCCGAGATTCCATGGAAGGCGCACGTAACTCTTCTCGCCCTTGACATAAGAAATTGTGTCCCGAACTGCAGTAATAGCTTCAGTGGTCCCGAAAAATTTACTTCGGAAAGAATTTACAAGTGAAGTATTGGTTGCATGTAAATCCGTTTGCGGTGAAGCGACAAGCCCGATCACAAAACGCCAGTCACTCTTCGCTTTTTTATTCACGACATTTTCCAACATCACCTTAGCCGCGGCGATTTCCTGTGTGAGTTGGTTTTTCCTTTCGTATGTAACGGTCGTAATACTGTCGCTTTTTCTCGAGATGAGGCCGCTAAGGGCTTCTTCCAGAATAGAAATCTGCTTCTCGAGCATTTTTACCGAATCACTCTTTGCTATTTTCAGGCTGTCGAATGATGCCTGTAAGCCACCGGTAAAATGAAACCAACCCACGGATGTTGACGAACTGATTGCCGTTCCATAATAATAAATGCTCGGAAATGATACCGAGCGATCGTTGTTGATTACACCAAACAAATATTCTGCGGTAACACCCAGCGATATTTTTTTCGACAGTTTAAAACCGTTGACAATATGAAAATTATTAAGGCCGCCGGAACCTTCATACTTGCCGTACACAAAATCGTTGAAGGAATTAATTGTTTTGGTATTGACAAGATAGCCAACCTCACTATAGGGCATCAGTCCGAAGCCAAGCGACCACTTTTGCGGTTTTATCGGAAAAGCAAAATCGAAATAAGAAACAGAAGCGCTGTTGGATCGGTGAGTGGTCTTGTCAGTTTTAAATTCATACTGATTGAATTCCAACCCCCCTTCGTATGTTGTATAGAGCAACGATGCATATGATGCCGGGTTACCGTAATTGAAATGACCGATCTGATTCATTCCGATATCTATTCCTCCCATGCCAAGATTAGATGCGAAGACATTTGAGTTAATGATACCGATTCCGAATCTTGAATAAGGTGAATCCGTTGAATTCTGCGCCTTCAGGATTTCAAGGCCACTGAGAAAAATTAAAAATGTAAAAACCCCTAAAATCCCGGGTGATGATAAATTTTTATATTTCAACTTATTAATCTTGAGTTTCAAGTAAATACATCAGGCTGAAAATTCAACGATGAATATCAGTGTACCCTTAACTGATAAATACTGAAATTATTTTCTTAACGTTTGGACCGGTTAAACCTGATAATCTCGTTTAAACCGATATTTACCAGATCTTCGGCGGCAAAGATGCTCAATTTTAAGTCGCCTGCAAAACGGCGTGCATCACCACCTGTTAAAATGACTTTCAACGATTTGTAATTTTTTTTATACCTCTCAATAAAACCGGAAATCTCGTCGGCCATACCGATCATCACACCGGATTGCATTGCCTCCATGGTAGATTTTCCAATCAGAGTTTTAATAGCAGCGGGTTTAACGAGAGGCAGCTTTCCGGTAAACTCATTCATGGCTTTGAAACGCATGTTCATGCCCGGCGAAATATTTCCGCCCAGGTATTCTTTCCCGGCATTCACAAAATCATATTTGATACATGTTCCCACGTCGATGATTAACACATTTTTCTCCGGAAACAGGAAAGAGCCCGCAATGGCATTAGCAAGCCGGTCGTTGCCGAGGGTATGGGGCGTTGAATAAAGGTTCTTTATGGGAATGGATGTTCTGTGGTTTAATAATTCAAAATGCGGCAGACGCTTAAGCAGGCTCATTGCCGGCTTCTTCAGATCAACAACAGAAGAAACCATCGTTTTCTCTATGGAGAACTTCCGTGTGAGACGATCAATATAACTGGAAGTCAGGCCCCTTGAAACATTCCTGTAAACCGGGGCGGTATCGAAAAACACGAGCGTCTTTGTAAAATTATTTCCGATGTCGATTGTGAGGTTCACAGCATTAAGAATTTCCGCACAAGATACTAAAGCAAAAATTTGAAGTGAATGATTTTTTCCTACTTTTGCCGGCCAGATGGTGATGTAGCTCAGTTGGTAGAGCAAAGGACTGAAAATCCTTGTGTCAGTGGTTCGATTCCACTCATCACCACTACTTGCTCATCTGGTTCAATATGAAAACTGAAGACAATTCCTATAAATTCGACAGGGTTCTGCTCATCGATGATAACGACATCGACAATTTTATCAACGAGCGGATGATAACCACCAATTTCTTTTCCAGCCAGGTGATTGTCAAAAATTCCGGAGAGGCCGCTTTAAAATACCTGAAAGAGAATGCCGAAAATGAAAATTTTCTGCCTCAGTTAATTTTCCTGGACCTGAATATGCCCGTGATGGATGGCTTTGCCTTTTTAACTGAATTCGAAAACCTCCCGGCATCGGTCAAAAAAAACTCTAAGATTGTCGTGCTGTCTTCGTCGATTAGTCCGGAAGATATAAACCGTGCCTCTACAAATCCACTCGTGGTGAAGTACATCAATAAACCACTCAGTGAGAAATATCTGTCGGCAATAAATTTCTGAAAAATTTCTTTTTCGTTACCGTTACTCCTTAATCGGATTGGCCATCTTACGAATCATTGCTTCATCCATTTTAACAAACCATAGTATGGTCTTGTTGCCTGTGTTTGCATTCTTGAATGCTTCATAGATTTCCGTAAGCCTCTTGACTTTTTTCCTGAACTCTTCCGGTTTAATGGCCGCCTTGAGAAGTTTGATAAAAATAGAGGCGGATTCAAACATCTCTTCGTCGTCAGTGATCTGGCGTTTTACACTCTGTAAAAGCTGGCCGCACAGGCCATCCTCGCCCATGAAACAATATTGCATGGCCTGGAATAACTTATGTTCGACGTCGGTAAACAGATATTTCTTCATGGATAATTCGTTGCGAAGATTATTCATGATCCGGGCAGAAGCCGAATAATCTCCTTCGTAGAATTTCCCAATGGCGAGATAACAACGAAGTGAAATGCATGGATAGGGTTCACTGATATCAGTATCGAAATTGCTTTCGAGTTCCGCGTTTATGTCCGTCAGTTCCTGAACATTTCCGTTTCCCAAAAACCTGTCGATTTTTGAACGCAGGAATTGCGTGACATAGAAGCTGAATACCGGTTTGAAAGCCACTTCAGGTACATTGGCATTTATCTGCTGGTAATAGTGATCCGCTCTTACCGTATTGCCGGTTCTCTGGTAATATTCAAAATAAAGATAATCGACCAGGAATTTAATGCTCTGATAAAATGTGTCGAGTTCGTACTTATCGAAGTGTTTTTTGATTTGTTGAAGAATTGTATCGACTTCTATTTCGAGCGACTTGAGGTTTTCTGATTTAGTAAATATGCAGAGGTAATAAATCCTTACGATGTTGTACATCACAAACAGCCGGTGGCCCTGGTAGAGTTCGGAAATATTTGTGAGTTCCCTCAGGCATGCCTGAACCGCTTCTTTGTCTTTTTCTTCCCTGGTAAGAAAATAATTACCTGCGCGTTTCACAAAATCATAAAACAGGTCCTCGGCCTTGACAACGGCAAGGGAATAGGCAACATGGCGGTTATATTCTTTCTCATAATAATCGAAGTCGCCGTTATACATGCTCAAACGAGCCATTGCCTTATAAACGACGATCAGTTCATTAGAGAGATCATACTCAATCAGTTGTTTTTCGAGATTTTTCAACGCTCTCAGGGCCACTTCACGATCATTGCCAAAGACCATTGCCGGAACCAGGGCGACTTTATCTTTGAGAGCCCCGATCGGGTTCTTTACATTCTGCGAAAGATACTGGGCGATTCTTTCATTCAGTCTCGACTTTAATGTATAATAAGTACTTGGGTTCACGCCAAGCAGGTCCATCATTTTTTCTTCGTCAAAATTATTGTTGCGAGCTGCCTCTAAAACGAGGTATGGTTTATTATTTTTTCGACCGGCAACTGCAGACAACAATTCCTGGTATTCATTTTCATTTAATTTCTTAATGGTCTTGTTTAATGTTTCCATATGTCCAAATCGGCGTTTTAGATTTCTTTTGAAGATTGTAACGGGACATTACAGATTTTGATACATTCCATTTAATTTTTTTCGAATCATGCGCCATTAAATCAATTCGATCTTTTACATCTTCAATCGACGGGAAAAAACTGATTAATTTCTGTAACCTTTTTTAAAACCGCTCTTTCGAACCCTTTTATAATATTTCTTACAGTTCCTGCCTGAAAAATATGACACATTCTATCCGGTTTCTTACAGTTGTAAGAACGACGCTGTTAAACAAGAACCGGCTATATACAGACAAGTATATATTGCATAAAGTATAAAAAACAAAAAGATGAAAACATTTATCTCCAAATCATTTGACGGTATGCAATCTTCCGGAACATTCAAACTGATCCGTTCAAAGGCTACTTCAAATAAATTATTCATGTATGCCTTAGAACTCATCTTGTTATATGTCCTCGTGTTTGCAGCGATGAGTGCATTTGCGCAAGAGCCGGCGATTGCAAAATCTCAGCCCGGTAAACTGGAGTTTGTAAAAGAAAGCATTGTTTTCAATACCGGAAAGGTATACCTCAACTGGGTTGCCAAAGGAAATTCAAACGATTGCATTTATGTAATCGAAAGATCCGTTGATGGAAACGAATTCGAACCGGTTGGTTTAAAAGAAGGAATCGGTTCCCCGCTCGAGTTATTGTACAGCTGGGTCGACACCAAACCTGTAAGCGGAACTGCACATTACAGAATAAAACAAATCGATAATGAAGGCCGCTTGGTTGCACAAGCTGATCCGAAATCGATTGTTTCTCCTGAAAGCAGCCCATTGCTTCTCGATAAAAGCACGAGAATGGTGCAGGTTAAATAATACCTGCATCAATCCTCTGCCTGTTACGGCCAGGCTATTTCAGGAGGATATGCTTTTGAATTTTTAATTAAACCATAATGCTGAAGCGAGAACCGGTTAAAATATTGGCGGAATGGCTGCTGCCATTCATCCTGATGATATCCATTCATCAGGCCAGGGCTCAACCGGCTGCGTCTTTCACAGCCAACCGATCCTCCGGTTGCAATCCATTAAATGTACAATTCACGAGCACCTCCACGGGTGCCGTTTCTTATTATTGGGACCTGGGTAATGGGAATTCTTCCACGCTGCAAAATCCTTCAAACCTCTACACAAACCCGGGAAATTATACGATTACCCTGATTGCGTTTGATGCACTCGGAAACCCGGATACGGCTAAGTATGTAAATTTCATTCACGTTGATGGCAGGCCCACTGCAGAATTTTATACGAACGGCTCTTCCGCCTGTCCGGATAACAACATCTTTCAATTCACAAACACTTCTTATGGCGGCGCCACCTCCTATCTTTGGGATTTTGGCGACGGCACAACGTCATCCGATGTGAGTCCTTTGCATTCATACACCTATGCGGGCACGTTCACCGTTACCCTTTTTGCAATGAACGGAAGTGGTTGCCAGGACGACTATGTCCTGAGCCAGTATATTACCATTCATCCAAAACCGGATCCCACGATCTTTGTATCAGACACCGCCAGCTGTGATCCTTCAACTTCATTTCAGTTTTCTAATAACGGCCCGGGCGTAACTTCATGGCTTTGGTATTTCGACGACTTTTCCTATTCAACCGATCAAAACCCGCTGCATACTTTTCCATCTCAGAGAATTTATAATGTTTCGCTGATTGTCACTAATTCGTTTGGCTGTAAGGACACATCAGAAGGATATAAGACCATATACATTGGATTAAACAACAACGCCGACTTTGTGACTAACATTACAAGCGGCTGCACTCCGACCACCGTTAATTTCTATAATACCAATCTGTTCGTTTCCGGAAGTGTATGGGATTTTGGTGATGGCACCACTTCCACTCTAAACAATCCGGTGCATACTTATAATACCGGAGGACAATACACCGTTTCACTGATTGTCTCGTCAACTGCCGGCTGCTCAGATACTGTTATAAAAAACAATTTAATTACGGTGGGGAAAAATCCCGCACCCGGCTTCACTCATTCAAATGTGACCGGCTGTGCGCCTCATTCAGTTCAGTTTGCCAATACCTCCGCAAATTATGATTCCTGCAGATGGTACTTTGGAGATGGAACGACTTCCGATTCTATTAATCCTTCACATACATATGCCAACAGTGGAATATATTCGGTAACCTTACAGTGCTGGGGGACATATGGTTGTACAGAGACTATTATAAAAAACAATTTAATTACAGTCAGCGCTCCTCAGGCGATTTTTACCGGCACACAGAGAATAGGCTGCCCTCCTCTGCAGTCATCGTTTACAAGTACCAGTCAGTCAGGACCGCTTACATACCTGTGGGACTTTGGCGATGGCTCATCTTCCACACTTCCAAATCCAATTCACACATATAATCAGTCGGGGAACTTTGACGTATCGCTGATCTTTACCGATTCGACCGGCTGCAGCGATACAATTACGAAACCAGGATATGTCCAGACGGTTAATACTGCTGCGAATTACATACCGCCTCCCGTCACCACGGGTTGTGCACCTCTCACCGCACAATTCAACGATGCGTCTCCGGGGTCCACATCCTGGTTATGGAATTTCGGTGATGGAACTGTTTCAACGGTAAAAAATCCCACTCATACTTTTATTACTCCCGGTGTGCATGTTATTTCACTTACGACAACGTCGGCAGGAGGCGGATGCATGCAGACCATTCCAAATTACAGCACTTACGATGTGCGAGGAGGTTACGCCGGATTTTCACATACTGATTCGCAATGCCCTCCATACATTTCAACATTCCAGGATACCTCACTGAATGCAGTTTCGTGGTTGTGGGATTTTGGCGACGGAACAACTGATACCTCTCAGAATCCGACTCACGAATATGCAAGTCCGGGATACCACAGCGTTTCTCTTCATATAACGACAGCAGACGGGTGTTCTTACTCAACGATGCAAAGCAACATCGTATATTTTGAACCATTTGGAGCTAATTTTTATGGTCAGACGCTCGACAGCGTTTTTCCTGCGCGGGTTCAATTCTATGCAAACTCCGTGGGTGCCACTTCCTGGCAGTGGAATTTCGGCGATGGCAATTTTTCGAACCTGGAAAATCCGCTTCATGTATTTCCTGTATTCGCGCCTTATGGAGTGACTCTGACAATTTCCAACGGACTGTGCTCATTGTTTTATGACCCGCCACCATTTATTTTCGGCGGACCAGACACTACTCCCGTTGATACCGGTCATGGGCCCGTCTATGTTGTGCAGGAAGGATGCAAACCACTAAACGTTCAATTCACCAATGCTGTGAGCGATGCAGTGGCCTGGCACTGGGATTTCGGTGATGGCGATACTTCCGAAGCCGAGTTTCCCACGCATGTATATGACAGCCCGGGAATTTTTTCCGTTACACTCACTACATTCGATTCACTCGGAATACCGCAGGTCATGCAGCTGGACAGCATCGTACACGTCTACGGGCCAACCGCAGGATTCAGTTTTATACAATCGTCGACATGTTCCAACGTCAATGTGGCAATCACCGATACATCAGTAAATGCCGTATCCTGGAACTGGGATTACAGCGACGGTGCTGTCGATACCATTCAGCATCCGACACACATCTTCAATTCGAATCTTGCCAATTACGTAATCACCCAAACGGTTACCGATACGTCAGGCTGCACTTCAAGTATTTCATCAAGCATCTTCTCAAATGCAACCAGTCCGCTGGTAGCCAGCGAAAGTGAAGTCTGTGGACTCGATACCGTTAATTTCTACACAAGCTTTCAAAACGCTTCTTCTTACTATTGGAATTTCGGCGACGGTCAATATTCGGGCGTGATGAATCCATTTCATGTCTATTCCGCGGAAGGAATTTATCCGGTCAGTCTTACTGTTACTGATTCTATCGGATGTATAAATACGTATTATGTCAGTCCGGCCATTAAGGTGAATTACCCCATGGCAAACTTCAGCACTACCGGCTCGCGTCAGGGCTGCAATGAGCTCAATGTAAGTTTTACCAACTCTGCAACGAATGCCGATTCTTATCATTGGACGTTTGGCGACGGCAATTCTTCTTTTCAATCTGATCCGGTTCACTTATACAACCAGGCAGGAGTTTATGATGTTACATTAACTGTAACCAGGGGCACCTGTACAAGTTCAGTTTCTTATCCGCAATACATCCGGGTGGACACGGCCCATGCCGAATTCAATTTTACCACTGATCAGATTTGTTATCCGATTACTACTCAGTTTACAGATCTTAGTATTGATCCTGTATCGTGGCACTGGGACCTGGGTGATGGCAGCATCTCATCGGCTCAGTCGCCCATATATACTTACAACAATCCCCTGAATACATTGCCTGTCCTGATAATGACAGACATTCATGGGTGCACGGATACGGCTGTTTCCGGATATTTCCCGACGATGCGGGCGAATTTCACCGCGTCGGCTGATTCAGGATGTTATCCTTTCACTGTTCAATTTAATAATCTGTCGTCAGGCTTAGCGGGTGAATGGCACTGGGACTTTGGCGACGGAACGACCTCTACCCTGCCGGATCCCGTACACACCTATGCACAGCCCGGCACTTACGACGTCATGCTGGTTGTAGGTTCTTCCTTCTGGGCACCGAATTGCATGGATACACTTTTTCTTCCGGCAAAGATTAAAGTACGGCAGCCACATACCGATTTTTTTTCATCTGACCTTGAAGCCTGCGCTCCCTCGCTTGTTAATTTCACCAATCTTTCTTCCGATGCAGATAATTTCCTTTGGGATTTTGGTGATGGAACCACATCAACAAATGTAAACCCGTCTCACATCTTCAATATGCCGGGCGATTATTCGATTAAACTCGTAACATCAAGTTCGCTTGGTTGTGCAGATTCGGTAACGCGATCACATTATATCAGAGTACTGGGGCCAATCACGAATTTCACAGCATCTGCGTATGACGGCTGCGCGCCATTTGAAATTACACTCACCGATCATTCAATTAACTCAGTTGGATATAACTGGAATTTCGGCGACGGGTATTCCGATAATTCGATAAACCCTGTTCATGTTTTCAGCGATACCGGTTCATTTACAGTTTCGCTCGTGACGCAGGACACGTCCGGCTGTACTGCTTATTATGAACTTCCGCAACCGGTTGTTGTTCATCCTTCACCCGCATCATCTTTCACCGCTGGTGCCGCCTCAGGCTGCCAGCCCTTTCTTGCGGGATTTACAAATACATCATCCGGAAACATCCGTTCTGCATGGTTATTCGGCGACGGCGATACGTCTTCCGTAAATGATCCGGTTCATGAATACACCATTCCGGGGAATTACGATGTACGGCTCATCACTTACAATCAATTTGGATGCACTGATACCGCAGACATGGGACAGCCCCTCGAGGTACTTGCGACTCCCGTTCCGCAGTTTACAGTCAACGATGCAATAGGATGCGTTCCGTTTCATGTAACGTTCGTCAATCAATCGACAAATACAGTGGGTCCGAACTACCTCTGGGATTTCGGAAATGGAAATACATCGACTGACGAGAATCCAAGTTTCGATTTTACAAGCCAGGGATCATATACGATCGGACTTACGGTAACAAATTCCAATGGCTGCGGCGCAACTCTGAGTTACCCCGCTATGCTGCATATTGCGGATACTCTTCCACCAGACGAAACAACGATCCTGAGTGTGTCTGTGCTTTCAAACACCTCTGTTAAGATCATCTGGGAAAATAATGCTTCACCGGATCTGTACTCCTACGTCATATACAGGAGCGATGGAAATATGAATTTCTACCGCCCGGTTTATACACTCATCAACAATCAAAACACAAATTCCTCTTTAACATCAGAATATACTGATGACAGACTGAATACATTGTTGTATACCTATTCCTATAAGGTTCAGGCTGTCGATACCTGCGGAAATTCCATTCCAATCGATCAGCTCACAGAACACACGACGATAAATATTTCTGCTTCTCCTTCAGGGGGAGACATCCAGGTGAGCTGGGCGCCTTATGGTGGCTGCCCGGTAAGCAGTTACCAGGTTTACCGCGCTTCTCCGGGTGAACAATTCAATTACCTCGCTACGGTGTCTTCAAATACGTTTTCGTATCTCGATTCCGATTTTATATGTCCATGGGAGTACTCGTATAAAGTCATGGCTACAGACCTCTGCGGCAACACCTATACATCGTACAGTGATACAGCGGCTGCAAGGCCATTGAACATTCTCGCGGGACAGGTGGTTGATGTTGTAAGATCGACTGTGGTGGAGAATGTTTCAGTGCTGACTGAATGGAGCCAGCCCGAGGTGCATGCTGATATGGTCGTGCAGTTTGATATTTACCGGTCCACCGACAATGCGAATTTTTATTTCCTGGAAAGCGTGCCTGCCGTGCAGACAGATTATATGGATTATAATGTGGATGTGCAGAATGAGCACTATTACTATAAAATCCTCGTTCGAAATACCTGCGACATAGCCGAAGACCTGAGCGGTAATACTTCAACAATTATTCTCCAGGGTGTGATGGATGAAGATCGCCAGGTGCATTTAAACTGGACGCCTTATGAGGGGTGGGAAAACGGCGTTGAATATTATATCATCGAAAAGATCGATGAAAACGGAAACTGGCAATTGTTAAAACAGGTAGATGGAAATATTTTGAGGTATGATTACCAGGATTAAAAACTCCCTGTAAAGATGACACTCATCATTATTCTGAGACTGATCTATGAAGCTTATTTTCGTTTTCCGCATTTCAAAATAATAAAAGCCGGGATGCGAAAATGGGTGCACAGGAAGTCGCAGGAACTGATCACATACCACATTGAACTGAAGACGAAGAAATGTTCATCCGAATTAATTTTCGAGGATCTGTGGATCAATGAAAAAAAGTACAAGTTTCATCTGTGTCGAAAAGACAGAAAAATGGCAGGAAATTTTTCAAAGCAGGAAATACTGAAACTTAATATCATTTCAGAATTAAAGGACAATCTTTTTACGCCGGGCGATCCCGTTGTTCCAAAAGGCATGCTGGTTCTGGGATATAAATTCCGCAACAAGAAAAAGTATTTAAGCATAAAAAAATTCCGGGAACTCGGGGATCTCCGTCTGAGCAACGGTAGCTGATCCGCGCCGGCCATGTGCGCCGCATAACTTTTTTGTCAGGATAAATGACCGCTTGCAGTAAACTCGCCCGCTACCGGCCTTTTCGAAACTTTAATTTTTTATTACTCTTTTCTGCCAATCCAAATCGGTGATTTCATTATATTGCCAGTGTGAAAAGACCCGCATTTATCTTCTTCGTACTTGTCTTTTACGTCCTCTTCCAGTTTATCTGGTGGGCATATTTGCTGGTTGCCCTCAATGAAGAGGTATACAACCACAGGATTGAAAACCTGTCGCTGATGAACCTCACGCCTGAACAGCGATCGTCGGAAATAGCCTTTTTCGAGGAAAAGATCCGCAACAGGCGTTGGATGGTCATCGGCGAAGGCGGAGTGTTTTTTGCTCTGCTCGTTTGGGGCACTACAGTAATGGTGAGTGCATACAGGAAAGAAATACTTCTTGCAAAACAACAGAAGAATTTCCTGTTATCGATCACACACGAATTTAAGTCGCCCCTGGCAGCGATCAAACTCTATATGCAGACGCTCCTTCGTCACGATCTCGATAAAAACAAGGAACGGTCGTTTATCAACAGCGCGATCAACGACACAGACAGGCTCAACAATCTTGTTGAGAATGCCCTGCTTGCAAATCTTATCGATCATAAGGGATACTCGTTCAGCAAAGAAGTGGTGAATTTTTCCGCATACATCAGGCTAATGGTTCAGAAATTCCAGCAGATGCCCGATCATGGAAACGTGGTTACGCATATCGAAGAAGGCCATTTCATTCTCGCCGATAAAAATGCATTGAATATTTTAATCAACAATCTTCTGGAGAATGCGTGGAAATATTCGCACGACGACAAGAATATTTCCGTGAATGTTACCGGCAACAACAAAAATGTAGTCCTCGAAATCGGCGACCAGGGCATTGGTATTCCCGACAGGGAAAAACAGAAGATCTTCGATAAGTTTTACCGTGTAGGAAATGAAGAGACACGCCGGACCAAAGGAACAGGACTTGGATTGTTCATCTGCAAATACATCATCAGTCATCACGATGGAAAAATTTTAATCAGGGACAACACACCCACAGGCACTGTTGTCAGGGTAGAGTTTCCGGCGGTTGAATAAACATCTTCTTCCTTATCCACGTTCACCGAATATCCATTCCTTTCTTACCTTTGCGCCATGGTACAAAACAAAAAAGTCGTCCTCATTATAATGGATGGCTGGGGGCATGGAATTGAAAATTCCGGAAATGCCATCTTCATGGCGAAGACGCCTTTTGTTGATTCGCTATATAATTATCCCAATGCTGAATTAAAAACCAGCGGTGAAGATGTCGGCTTACCTGAAGGCCAAATGGGAAATTCAGAAGTCGGGCACCTGAACCTTGGTGCAGGGAGAGTTGTTTACCAGGATTTAGTTAAGATCAACCTGGCAATCAAAGATGGTTCGTTTTTCAATCAGCCGGTATTAGTTGAGGCGCTTGATTACGTGAAGAAAACCGGAAAGAAGCTACACTTCATGGGACTTGTTTCCGACGGCGGCGTACATTCACACATCGATCACCTGAAAGCACTCTGCGATGCCGCAAGAGAAAAAAATATCGATCAGGTATTCATCCATGCTTTCATGGATGGCAGGGATACCGATCCAAACGGAGGCCTGCATTACCTCGAAGATCTTTCAAAGCATTTAAAAAAATCGACGGGAAAGATCGCTTCAGTAATCGGCAGGTATTATGCAATGGACAGGGATAAAAGATGGGAAAGAATTAAGAAGGCTTACGATATGCTGGTAAAGGGTATCGGTAAACCTGCGGATGATTGTCTGAAAGCCGTAAAAGAATCTTATGCGGAAGGTGTCACCGACGAATTCATACTGCCGGTTACAATCACCGGAAAAGACGGCAAGCCTGTGGCCATCATCGAAGAAGGCGATGCTGTAATATGTTTTAACTTCCGCACCGATCGATGCAGGGAAATCACCGTGGCATTGACACAGAATAATTTTCCAGAGCTGGACATGCATACGATGAAGCTACACTACGTTACCATGGCTAACTACGATTCATCTTTCAAAAATGTGCACGTAATCTACGACAAGGATAACCTCAACAATACACTTGGAGAAATACTTGCAATCAACAACAAGAAGCAACTGAGGATTGCCGAGACTGAAAAGTATCCGCATGTTACGTTTTTTTTCAGCGGCGGGCGAGAGAAGGAATTTTCAGGCGAGGAAAGAATTCTGGTTCCTTCACCGAAAGTTGCAACCTACGATCTTAAACCATCGATGAGCGCAAACGAAGTGACTGACATAGTTTGTGAGAAACTCTCTGAGGGTAAAACAGACTTCGTTTGCCTGAACTATGCAAACACCGACATGGTAGGACATACAGGTGTTTTTAATGCAGTGGTCGAAGCTGCCGAAACAGTGGATGCCTGTGTGAAGCGTGTGGTTGAGGCAGGACTGAAGAATGGCTATTCATTTCTGATTACCTCCGATCACGGCAATGCAGATTTCGTGGTCAATGCCGATGGTTCGGCAAACACTGCCCATACAACAAACCCGGTTCCATTGTTTTTAATCGACGCCGATTACAATCAAATTTCGGATGGCCGTTTGTGCGATATTGCCCCCACAATTTTAACGATGATGGGGCTGCCCGTTCCGCAGGAAATGACAGGGAAGATATTAGTGAAACAAAAATCACCGGTTGAGTCAAATGCCTGGCCGCTGGCTAATTAGTAAATTAGCCGATTAGCCAATTAGCCGATTAGCTAATTCGCTTTAAATCAAGTGCAGAAATTTTTCAGATTGAATATTTAATATCATCAAATACATTTTTCAATAACTTGTGTTCCCAAAAATTTTAAGCCTAAACGCCTAAACGCCTAAACGCCTAAACGCCTAAACGCCTAAACGCCTAAACGCCTAAACGCCTAAACGCCTAAACGCCTAAACGCCTAAACGCCTAAACGCCTAAACGCCTAAACGGCTAAACGGCTAAACGGCTAAACGGCTAATCGGCTAATTGGCTAATCGGCTAATTGGCTAATTGCCTAATTCCCCTTACCTTCATACCCTCCAATCAAAAGATACTATGGAAACAACAATGGAAACCACGCAGGAATTTATCAAAGCGAATCAGAAAAGATTTATTGATGAATTAATAGATCTCTTAAAAATACCATCCATCAGCGCAGACAGTAAGTACAGCAAGGATGTGGCACGCGCCGCTGAATTTATAAAAATACAACTCGAAAAGGCGGGCGCTGACAAGGTAGAAATATGTCCGACCAAAGGTCACCCCATTGTTTATGGCGAGAAAATTATTGATCCGTCTTTACCAACCGTTATCGTATATGGTCATTACGATGTTCAGCCTGTTGACCCGGTAAACCTCTGGGATTCTCCTCCATTCGAACCAGTCATCAAAGACAATAAAATTTATGCACGCGGATCATGCGATGACAAAGGCCAGGTGTATATGCATGTGAAGGCA
Source organism: uncultured Flavobacteriales bacterium (assembly GCA_964595205.1). Taxonomy (GTDB): domain Bacteria; phylum Bacteroidota; class Bacteroidia; order AKYH767-A; family 2013-40CM-41-45; genus JADKIH01. The sequence goes on from CAZQOQ010000013.1 coordinate 119,289, forward strand.
TTCGAAAGCATGATGAAGACAAATTCTTTAGCATGCAATGTGCGTTTCATGATCGAAGGCGAAGAAGAAGTAGGCTCATCGAACCTTGGCACATGGGTGAAAGAAAATAAACACAGGCTGAAAGGCGATGTGATACTTATTTCCGACACATCGATTATCGCCAACGATGTTCCTTCTATTGAATCCGGGTTGCGCGGACTCAGTTATCTCGAAGTGGAAGTGACGGGCCCTAACCGTGATCTGCATTCGGGCGTGTATGGCGGCGCTGTTGCTAACCCGATCCAGGTCTTATGCAAGATGATCACTTCGCTGAAAGACGAAAATAACAGGATTACCATTCCGGGCTTTTATAATGATGTCGTTGAACTCACCGCGCAGGAAAGAACAGAATTAAACAAAACTCCGTTTGATCTGAACGAATACAAGAAAGATCTGGGCGTTGATGAAGTCGACGGAGAAGCGGGATATACATCGCTCGAAAGAACCGGCATCAGGCCAACTCTTGAATTGAACGGGATCTGGGGAGGATATACAGGTGAGGGCTCAAAGACCGTTTTACCATCGAAGGCCAATGCAAAAATCAGTATGCGCCTCGTTCCCAATCAGACGACCGATAAAATTACGGAACTGTTTACACAGCATTTTAAGAAGATAGCGCCTAAGACAGTTAAAGTGAAAGTCACGCCCCATCATGGAGGCGAACCGGTCGTTACACCTACAAACTCAATTGCCTATAAATCGGCCAGCAAAGCGATGGAACAGACCTTTGGCAAGAAACCGATTCCAACACGTGGCGGAGGAAGTATTCCAATCGTTGCATTATTCGAAAAAGAACTGGGACTAAAATCCGTATTGATGGGCTTCGGACTCGACAGCGATTTGATTCATTCACCGAACGAGCACTATGGAATTTTTAATTATATGAAAGGCATTGAAACGATTCCGCTTTTCTTCAGGAATTTTGCGGAGATGAGCAAAAAATGAATTCAGGGATTAAGGTCATTTTAAAATCTCAGCATTAGAATTGCTCTATGCAGGTTTCATTTAAACAAAAAATAATAAAGTCTGTCCTGGATCTTTACTTCCTGCCCGTAAAAGTCAACGGCAGATTAAAACGTTTTGCGCAGGAAGTAATATTAATTGATGCCGCTGCTCACCTCAGCAAGCCGGTGAAATTTCTTCAGGTAAAAAAATTATTCAGCAGGGAACCCGTTGTAGTCGACATCGGTGGTGCACACGGAGACACAACAGCCTATTTCCTTAAACTAATTCCCGGTTGCAGAGTCTACAACTTCGAAGCGAATCCTGACCTGGCCTCGCAGATAAAAAAACGCTTCGCCGACGAACGAGTAAAACCATTCTCCGTTGCATTGAGCGACAAAGAAGATACCATCACTTTTCATATAGCAAATAATACCTTTAACAGTTCATACAAGACAATAAACAATAACGACCAGTTTCAGGAAGTCAGGTCGGTGGACGTACCGGCATCTCCTCTCGATACTATCATGGAAAAAGAAAGCGACGTGGCAGAAATTGACATCCTCAAATTGGACGTGCAGGGAGCCGAACTTGATGTTTTGCGTGGCGCCAGTCAAACCCTGAAGAAAACCAAATTGCTTATCGTTGAACAATCGGTTGATTCGCCTTATGAAGGAGGATCGAAATATTTTGAAGTCGATAAATTTCTGAGAGATGCCGGATTTGACTTGTTGGATATTGTGATCGCTTTCAGGAAGGATGGTTTGGTACTCACAGAATTCGACAGCATTTATCTTCAAAAGAAGTATAATAACTGATCCGTTTAAACGCGACAGGAATTTCTCATCTCCTGATGAACTAAATCTGTCATTTTTTTCGATGAAAAAACTCTCATTGCTTTTTTTAATGGTGTTATCTGTTACCGGAGCGTTTTCGCAGGTGTTTCAGATCACAGGTCACGTAATCGACAGTACGGCCAGCGCTCTGCCGGGAGCCGGAGTTGCATTGTTGCGCACGGTCGATTCCGTATTAATAGCAGGCACTTCGACCGATGCAAACGGGAATTTTGTTTTTGGAAGCGTAGTTCCTGGCAAAGTGATCATAAAAGTTTCTTATCTCGGGTTCAACGACAGGTTTATTCCGAAAGAAGTGACCGATAAAAATCTGAACCTTGGCGCCATCATCCTTAAGGAGAAATCGGCCGTCCTGAATGAGGTAAATGTAAACGAAACCGTCGCGCCAGTGCAGACTAAAGGAGATACAACCCAGTATAATGCAGATGCATTTAAAGTAAACAGGGATGCCACGGCGGAGGATCTGGTTGCAAAGATGCCGGGTATCACCAGCCAGGATGGCAAGGTTCAGGCACAGGGTGAAGACGTTAAAAAAGTTCTCATCGACGGTAAACCATATCTCGGAGACGATCCGAATGCTGCTTTAAAAAATCTGCCGGCCGAGGTGATCGAAAAAATACAGGTGTTCGACAAGAAAAGCGATCAGAGCGAGTTCACGGGCTTCTTTGACGGTAATACAACAAAGACGATGAATATCGTCACGCGGCCGCAATTCCGGAATGGAACATTCGGCCGGGTATATGGCGGCTATGGCACCGATGATCACTGGAAGGCCGGCACATCTCTGAACCTCTTCAAAGAAAAAAGAAAGATCACCATTCTTGCAAACGGAAACGACATCAATGAACAGAATTTTTCCAACGATGATCTCGTCGGCGTACTCAGCAGCAATTCCGGTAACCGGCCTCAGGGGCAAAGAGGGAATTATTCAGGCCGCGGTGGCGGAGGAGGCGGAAGATTCCAGCCTCAAAACGACGCAAGCAATTTCTTAGTCGATCAGCGGAACGGAATTACCACAACACAGTCAGGCGGATTAAATTATATCAACTCCTGGAAGAAAACCGATTTGTCGCTGAGTTATTTTTTCAACCGCTCCGACAACAATTCCGTGAGTAATCTCTATCGGCAGTACATCACCGAAGAATCAAGCGGCCTGACTTACGAAGAATTAAACAGCGGCAACAGCGTAAATATAAATCATCGGGCAAATGTGAGACTGGAACATAAATTCGACACGCTTAATTCAATCCTGTTTCAGCCGCGTATTTCATTCCAGGAAAACACCAGCCATTCATCTCTGATCGGCAATAATGATTTAAACTCCGAGCCGATCAGCAATGCGCTTACAACAGGAAATAATAATCTGAAAGGCATATCGGTGTCTTCTCCCCTGCTCTATCGTCATTCTTTCCATAAAAAAGGAAGAACCGTTTCACTGAACCTGAATACCGGATATAATCAGAATAAAGGCGATGGTGATCTGCGCTCTGTTGTCGTTTATTATACCGATACCGTTCCAACCGACAGCACCAATCAACTCACTACGCAGGATACACATAGCTGGAATTATTCTTCCGAAATAACATATACGGAACCGCTGGACTCAAACAGCCAGCTATCCATAACATACAGGGGAAACTATACCGTAAGCGAGTCCGATAAAAGAACCACTTCCGTTTATGATTTATTCGGAGAACTCGATACGGCTCTTTCCAATACATTCAACAGCGATTATTTTACTAATTCGCTTGGCGCCTATTACCGAATACAGTATGAAAAATGGAACGGCATGATCGGAGTATCTGCACAAAGAGCAGATCTGAAAAACGAAAGCATATTCCCCGAAGAAAAAAAACTTGACAGGCAGTTCAACAGCATCCTTCCCATTGCCATGATGCAATACAGGTTCACAACTAAGAAAAATCTCAGAATTTTTTTCCGGAGTTCAAACAATGCTCCTTCCGTTACGCAGTTGCAGGATGTAGTCAATAACAGCAACCCGCTTCAGCTCACGACCGGTAATCCCGACCTGCAGCAGGACTGGCAGAATTCACTTAACTTCAGGTATTCTTCTTCCAATTCAGACAAGAATACTTCCTTCTTCATTTTTGTAAACGGAACTTTTACAAAAGACTTTATCGGAACATCCACATACATTGCAACAAGCGACACAACTGTAAATGGTATAACGCTGACACAGGGAGCACAGATCAGCAGTCCGGTTAACCTGGATGGATATTACAGTCTGAGAACATTTGGAAATTACAGCCTGCCTTTAGGGTTTATGAAATCATCACTTAACCTGAATGCGAATGCAAACTATACCCGTACACCAGGCGAACTGAATGATGTGTTGACGTATTCGCAGTCGACGAATACCGGACTTGGCTTTGCGATCAGCAGTAACATCAGCGAAAAATTCGATTTTCTTGTTTCATCGAATGCGAATTTCAATAACGTGAATACCACATCCGACCCAGGCGCGGACAATAACTCATTTAATCTCTCTTCGCGGTTTAAAATACAGGTTCAGCCCTGGAAGGGGCTCGTATTGCAGACAGACCTGAATCATCAATACAACTCAGGGCTTTCGGAAAACTTCAATCAGAACTATGTTTTATGGAATGCTTCAGTCGGTTATAAATTTTTAAAAGACCGCTTAGCTGAATTGCGTCTGAGTGTTTTTGACATACTCAAACAAAATGCAAGCGTGAGCAGGAATACTACAGATATTTACTACGATGACGTCAGAACCAATGTTCTTCAGCAGTATTTTATGATGACGTTTACTTATAATTTGAAATTTTTCAAAGCGAAAAGGGAAGAAGTAAATTAGCCAATTTGTTGATATGCTGATTAGCCAATTAGGGCTAAATGTCCAGTGTGTGCTGGATATGCTTGTAATTTTAATAGAAGTAACAACCTGCCGTGACGGTTCCAAAAACAATTGGGACTATCGAAGTGGTTTATTTTTAAATATGAATTATGAGCGAGGTGAAAAATAATTATAAGCTCGGCGTAGCTAAATATTGTTTCATGGCTTATTAGATAAATATAGATTTTTTCAACAGATATTATATTTTTGCAGTAGTAAAAAAATTAATGCAACGTGATGAGATATGAAATTTTCTCATTACAGTATACTACTTTTAGCTGAGTTCTGCCGATTTAAAAGGACGATTTGAAGTCAATTTATATTCTATATCTATTCTAAAGAGAGGCTCCGAAGTTTTGTTAAAAAAATTAATCTATCACATTTACCAAAAGGAATATACTTTATTTCAGCAAGAACCAATTCTATAAATCAAGTCAAAAAAGTAATCTTAGAATAAAATGAAAAATATTATTAAAATCGTAGGGTTTAGTTTCATAATATTTGTAACTAATAAATGCTATGGACAGGACTGGTTATGGTCAAAGCATTTTGGTAGTTCCGGATTCGATGAAGCTTATCTTGATTTAATTGATAATAATATTTTACTATATGCTACTGTTGAACCCAATAAAAATTTTTATTTAAATGATGATACTTTAAAATCTATTGATGGAAATATAGTTTTAGCAAAATTAGATGAAAGCGGAAATTTGATTTGGTCTAAGCAATTTTTTTCACCCCTGGGAGGATGTATATATATTCATAATATACTTACCAATAAAATTGACAATAGCATTTTCCTTTTTGGTGCTTATTGTTCAAACTTTAGCTTGAGTTGTGGAAACAATCTCTCAAGCTCTAATCAAGGGGCTTTATATATTATTAAACTTGATTCGACCGGAAATTGTTTATGGGATCAAAAAATTGATTCCAGTTCTTTTGACTTAACTTTTGCATGTGCATTAAATGATAGTGGCCAATTGTATATGGCGGCGGAGCATTGGTATCCTGTTCGATATGATAATATCCAGGTTTTAGGAGGAACGGTTTTATCGAAATTTTCAATTGATGGAAATTGCATTTGGGCAAAAAATTTAACCTACTTAACCGAAGATGGGTTCCCGAGACCTCAATTAGAAGTTAGGTCATTAAAAATAAAAAATAATTATATGTATATTAATGCATATGAAAATCATGATACTATTACAATTGATTCAGTAGCCCATAATCACGTTGATCGGCGAGGAGCCTTGGTAGCAAAATTGTCGTTAGATGGCGATGTTATTTGGTATAAAGAAGGATTGAGTTATTCTCCAGATGTTTCATTTGATGGGTTAGGAATTGATGATTTGGGTAATGTATATGCTGGTGGCTCATTTCGAGATAGTATGGAATTTGAAGGAAATATGTTGTATGCCAGGCCTCAGACAATTCCAATCCAATATCACTATGAAAATTATTTTGTTAAATATGATTCAACTGGAAATTTACAATGGGTAAAACATTTCTATGCAGGAGATAACTCAACTATTAGCACATATACTGACCCTGATGGTTATAGTTATATTTCATCTAATTTTAAAGATAGTATTGATTTTGGTAATTTTATAATTTATCCAACTGATAGCCAGGATATGTATTTGGCAAGGATATCCCCTGATGGAGATTGTATGGGAGTAAAACACTTTGGAAAAGGAAGAGGTAATAGTGTAAGAGTGAATAATAATTCGGAAGTAATAGTTTTAACTCAAATGGGAAATGTTGCAACTGTTGATCAAAATACTTATAATTCATATGGCGGTACGTATGATTTAATTCTCTCGAAGAGCTCAATTATTACAGATGTGGAGGAAGTGGAAAGAAAAAGTAAAAATACACTCAATATATATGCAAATCCAAACAATGGCAGATGTAATATTTCATTACCTGAAGAATTTAGAAAAAAGAAAACAAGTTTGACTTTAAGTATCTATAATAATTTGGGGAAATTAATTCGTTCTTATCCTGTGTTAATGGAAAATGGAGAGATAAAACTAAATATTGAAAATGA
>CAZQOQ010000014.1:0-26903 GCA_964595205.1 uncultured Flavobacteriales bacterium
CACAAGCAATTACAAAATGGAGTAAACAAGAAAGGCCAGCGAATTGCTGACCTTCTTGAATTGGCTCTCCCTCCTGGGCTCGAACCAGGGACCCTCTGATTAACAGTCAGATGCTCTAACCAGCTGAGCTAAGGAAGAATAGACTTTCTCTTTGTCAAATTCAAGGAGAAAAACCACCCGCCCACTTCTCAAGCCATCCGCCGGCTGGCGGACTAAAGCACACAGAAACGAGGTTTTAGGGGCGACAAAAGTAAAGAATATTCGATGAAATACAATATCTTCACCCAAAATTTTGAAATAAAATGAGCCTCGTCGTTGTCGGCACAGTTGCTTTCGATGCCATCGAAACACCATTCGGAAAAACAGATAAAATTATCGGCGGCGCTGCCACATACTCAGGCATTTCCGCCTCCTTCTTTACAAAAGGAATCAAACTGGTTTCTGTTGTTGGCGACGATTTCCCTCGCGAAATGATCAGCAAATTCACCGAAATGGGCATCGGAACCGAAGGCCTCCAGGTTAAAAAAGGTCAAAAAACCTTTTTCTGGTCAGGGCGATATCATGTTGACATGAATACCCGGGATACACTCGATACTCAATTGAATGTTCTGCTCGACTTTGACCCGGAAATTCCAAATTCCTACCAGGACTGCGAATTTCTCATGCTCAGCAATCTCATGCCCCAGCTTCAGAAAAAAGTCATCGAGCGACTCAACAAAAGACCCCGCCTGGTCGTCATGGATACAATGAATTTCTGGATGGAAACACAATGGGACTCGCTCATAGAGACTATCAAACTCGTCGATGTACTCACCATCAATGATTCCGAAGCCAGGCAACTCACAAAGGAATATTCTTTAGTCCGCGCAGCCCAGAAAATTCTCAATATGGGACCCAAATACTTAATCATAAAGAAAGGGGAACACGGCGCTCTGCTCTTTAACAAAGAGCAGGTCTTTTTTGCTCCCGCACTTCCTCTCGAGGATGTCTTCGATCCTACTGGCGCCGGCGATACGTTTGCAGGAGGATTTATCGGCTACCTGGCACAAACCCGCGATATATCATTCGACAACATGAAAAGGGGAATTATCTATGGCTCGGCCATGGCCTCCTTCTGCGTGGAAAAATTCGGCATAGAAAGACTGGCAAGCCTGACACAAGCGGAAATCGATGAACGCGTACACCAGTTTATTAACCTTGTTCAGTTTGATATTGAATTAGTTTAATTTGAGAATTTGAAAATGTGCTAATTTGAAAATGAGATCCCCCGTGCGGAGAAGTCATTTTCAAATTCTCAAATTACATTTCAAGGTTTTTATTCACCTCGATCCAGTTAATCACATTCCACCACGACTTTAAATATTCGCCGCGGCGATTCTGGTACTTCAGATAATATGCATGTTCCCATACATCGATTCCGAGAACCGGTTTGCCTTTAAAATCGGACACATCCATCAGCGGATTATCCTGGTTTGGCGTTGAGCCAATGGCGAGCTTGTTATCGGGACTCACGACGAGCCATGCCCAGCCCGATCCGAAACGCTTTAGTGCAGCATCCTCCAGCTGAGTCTTCATCACATCGAATGTTCCAAACGTCTCCTCAATCATTTCTACTATGGGGCCGTCAGGCGGGCCTCCGCCTCCGGGTTTCATAAGCTTCCAGAAAAAGGAATGATTCCAGTGGCCGCCGGCGTTATTCCTTACCGTTGGCGGAAAAGTACCGGCCTTTGATATTAGCTCATCCAGGGTAGCCTTGATGTTCCCCGCAGCCATGGCCTTGTTCAAGTTATCAACATATGCCTGGTGATGTTTTGCGTGGTGGATTTCCATGGTCATCTTGTCGATGAAGGGCTCCAATGCATCAGTTTCATAGGGCAAATCAGGTAGCGTAAAAGGCTGATCGCCGGAAAGTCCATCGGGGAGCGACATTGCGTTAATAATCTGATTTGAAAACACTTGTGCGCCAATGCCGGCGAGGGTCAGCAGCGATCCTTTGCGTAAAAAACTTCTGCGGGATTTGTCCATCGTTTCCTATTTGAATCAAAGCTAAAAAATATTTCATTAGGGATATTCACAACGGGATTGTTAGTTACTTCCTGATTAATTTGGGATTCGTCTAAACGGGAAAAGCTGAAAGCCCGTACTTTTGCGATGTTGAACGGGTTTCAACGTTAAAAACTTTACCAACCAATACTAACAGTTAGTCAAAAAACTCACGCCGCTATTCATTAGGTTTTTATCTTCGTATCCGGAAATTCCTCCTGAAAATCGGCATATTCTGTACCACACATGAAAAAAGCTTTTCTAGCTTCTGTATTTTTATTGCTTTTACTGACCGCTCGTTTTACAAGCGGCCAAATCGTTATTAATGAATTTGTTCCGGCAAACATCGACGGACTAACAAGCAGCACTGGAGAATATGATGACTGGATTGAAATCTACAATGATGGTTCATCTTCGGTAAATCTAAGCGGGTACGGTCTTTCCGACGATGCAAGCCAGCCATATCTTTTTCGTTTTCCATCTTACTCACTCGGTGCGGGTGATTACCTTATCGTTTTTGCAAATGATGTAAATAATAATCTCCCTGTCGATCACTGGGAGACGGCGGTTAAGGCCAGTACATCATGGAAATATTTTGCCGGCACAAGTCAGCCCGACACCAACTGGAGAAATCTCTCCTTCGACGATTCAGGCTGGTCGAGCGGTACAGGGGGTATTGGATATGGCGATGGTGATGATCAGAAGACAATCACCACAAGCGCAAGATCCGTGATGATGAGAAAGAGCTTTACCGTGAACGATACGAGCGACATACTCAAGGCAATTTTTAATATCGATTATGATGATGGATTTGTTGCTTTCTTAAACGGTCATGAAATTGCGCGTGCAAATTTAGGCGTACCGGGTGACCGGCCAAACTATAACGACTTTGCAATTTCTTCTCACGAAGCTGTGATGTACCAGGGGGATGATCCCGATTCTTTTTACATTGATCCCACATACCTGAAGACAATTTTAATAGAGGGAACAAATGTGCTCGCCGTAGAAGTACACAACCAGACCTCATCCTCAAACGACCTGAGCGCAATTCCGTTTTTATCATTCGGAATGAAAACAAGCGGCTCAACTTTTTCATCAACTCCGTCCTGGTTCGGTAACCATTCTCATGAATCCTTCAGCGCAAAATTTAAATTGAGCCGTGCGGGTGAAACAATATACCTCACCAATAGTTCCGGAACCACAATAGATCAGCAGTCATATTCCAATATGCAGTCCGATCATTCCATGGGCCGCAAGCCTGATGGGGGATCTAACTGGTGCCTGATTAAAAATCCGACTCCCGAAGCATCCAACAATTCTTCGACCTGTTATTCCGGCTATGCCAATCCACCGGTATTTTCCGTAGCTCCGGGTTTTTATTCTTCCACACAGAATGTGACACTTACGAATAATACACCCGGTGGCGTGATCAGGTATACGACTAATGGCGATATACCAACAACCTCTTCACCGACATATTCTTCCACATTACATATATCTTCCTCTAAGACCATTCGTGCACGGGTGTTTGCATCCGGTTATTTGCCAAGCGCCGTTGTGACGAATACATACGTCATAAACACGACCATTAAACTTCCGGTATTCTGCATCACCACTGATTCACTGAACCTGTGGGATTACAACGATGGGATTTATGTAATGGGTCCGAATGCAGAATCGACATCGCCATACAAGGGCGCTAACTTCTGGCAGGACTGGCAAAAGCTGGCCACGGTCGAATATTACGACAAGAATAAAAATCTCATTTTTAATTTCGATGCAGAGATTGAAATTTATGGGAACTACTCGAGGGCGAAACCGCAAAAAAGCATGGAGATTTCTCTCAGTGATCGCTACGGAACGGGAGAATTGAATTATACTTTCATCCCGGACAAGCCATACATCGACAAGGTTAAAAACATTGTTTTGAGAAATGGCGGAACAGACTGGAATGTTGTTCATTTCCGTGATGCTTTCATGGAAAGGGTGATGAAGCCATCACACACCGGGTATATCGGTACAGAGCCCGCGGTGATGTACCTGAACGGCTCATATTGGGGAGTATTTACCATTCATGAAAACCATGATCAGCACTGGATCAAAAATAATTTTGGGTATGATGATGAAGTTGTCGATTATATGATAGAGTCGGGAAGTTCCATCGAAGTAAAAAGGGGCAGTGATGATGTATTCTGGGAATCGTACAACTATGCAACATCGCAAAATCCGACCTCTGCCGGTTATTATAATGAGATGAGTAATTTCTGGGACATGGATAATTACAAGGACTATTTTATCTGTGAGACCTATTACAATAATGGGGACTGGATCGGCGACTGGACGAATAACATCAAGCTGTGGAGGCCCTCGGAGCCGGGAGGAAAGCTTAGGTATTTGCTTTATGACCTCGATTTTGGCTGTGGAGGCAGTGGAAACTATAATGATAACAGGCTTGCAATTGCTATTAACCCAACAGCAAATAGTAATTCATCTAATATGTTCAGGTCGATGCTTAATAATCCGCAATTCAAACGCGAATTTATAAATCGTTATGCCGACCTGATTAATACGATCTTCAAGCCCTCGTACATGCTGGGCATCATGCATTCTTTCCAAGACTCAATGGAGTACGATATGACGAAGCATTTTGCGAAATGGGGAAGCACAGTGAGCAACTGGCATAGCCACATTAACTCCATGCAGAGTTTTATCAATAACCGTCCTGCAGTTGCTCGTGACCAGATCGAGAGCCAGTTTAATTTGAACCGCCAGGTTACACTTACATTTAATGTAAATCCAAGTGGCGCAGGAAGAATACAGGTCTCCACGGTTGTTCCGACTTCTTATCCCTGGACGGGAGTTTATTTCAATGGAAATCCGGTTACGATTACTGCGATTCCAAACCCCGGATATACGTTTGACAGATGGAATTCGAATCATGCCATTTCAAATGATCACAACCAGACGACTACCTACGATTTTGCCAATGCCACTGAATCGATTACCGCTTATTTTTCAGGCTCTTCCCAGGCGCCTTCGGTATGCATCAGCGAGTTCAATTATAATTCGGACGGGGCGTTGAATTCCGGCGACTGGATAGAGTTACACAACTACAGTTCGAGCTCCATAAATATCAGCGGGTGGAAGCTAAAGGATTCGGACGATCTGAATACATACGTGTTTCCGGTAGGAACTGCAATTCCTTCTCACGGGTATTTGGTGGTTGCCCAGGATCTGACAAAATTTTCCGGCGTTTTCCCGTCAGTAAACAATGTTATGGGAGAATTGGGATTCAGCCTCTCGAATGGCGGCGACCAGATCAGGCTGCTGGATGCAAACGATCAGGTGCTGATCTCGTTTTATTACCAGGATGTTTCGCCATGGCCCGTAGAAGCCGATGGGCAGGGGTATACGTGTGAGCTAACGTCTAATACTGCCAATCCGGGCGATGGGAATAACTGGGAGATAGGATGTCTTGGCGGCTCGCCGGGTGCGCAGAGGAGTTCTGGCATTACCACAGCAACACATGTGGAAGGAAATACATCATTTTGCCAAGGGGGATATACAGTTCTCACGGCAAATCACACGGCCGGTTACAACTATCAATGGCTTTTGAATGGCTCTGATATTCCAGGAGCAACCGATACAACGTACACGGCAGTTTCCGGAGGAGAGTATACCGTCAGGGTGTCGAACCAGGGCTGTTCGGGATACTCAGACACATTAGAGGTTACGATTGTATCGAGCGGACAGGCTCCGGTTGCAAATACGGTATCCAGATGCGGAGAGGGAATAGTGACTCTTACTGCGTCAGCACCGGATTCGATCTACTGGTTTGATGCGCCAAATGGAAATATCGTTGGTACGGGAACCACATTCACAACACCTACACTCACGAACACTACCACATACTATGCGCAAACGAGTCTGAGCTGCCCGAGTGTAAAGGTTCCTGTAGACGCAATAATAAATGAAATTACCGCGACGCCAGTCGTTTCGGATGTTTCCCGTTGCGGAGCAGGATCGGTGACGATACAGGCGATTGATACAGCCGTAGTGAACTGGTACAATGCAAGTACAGGCGGAGGTCTTCTCTTTACCGGAAATACTTTTGTAACGGGATTCATACCTCACGACACAATATTTTATTGCGAAGCGGGAACCGTTTGTGTAAGTGAACGCGTTGCGGTAAATGTTGTCGTCAATTCTGCATCGCCGCCGCTTGTGAGGGATGTATCGCGTTGTGGTGACGGTACACTTACTCTCACAGCAAGCGCACTTGCGCCCATCTTCTGGTATGATTCTGTCGTTGCCGGTCACCAGGTCGGAGCCGGCGTGAATTTCACTACGCCTGTTCTTTCCGAAACAAAAACATATTATGCCGAATCAAATAACGGATGTGCGAGTGAACGCGTTCCTGCATTGGCCATGATAAATACCATTCCGGATGCTCCGGCAGGGTCTGACAGCACATTCTGTGAGGGCGGAGTTGTTTCACTTTATGCAACTGCAGACGTACAGATATTCTGGTATGATACTCCAACAGGAGGTACGGCTCTGGCTTCGGGATCTTTGTTTAATACCCCTTCGATTTCAACAAGCACAACATTTTATGCCGAAGCATATGACCTGTGTTCAAGCCCGGTAAGGACACCGATACGAGCCATCATCGAACCAAGAGCCCAAACGCCGGTTGGCAGCGATGCCATCATCTGTGGCAGCGGCTCTGCATTCCTGAGTGCGCAGGCGAATGAGCCGATCTTCTGGTTCTCACAGCCAACGGGCGGAACCGTTCTCGCAATGGGAAATTCATACACTACGCCTGTGCTCGATTCCACGACAACTTTTTATGCTGTTGCCATCTCTAACTGCTCCAGCACTCCACAGCCGGTTGTTGCAACCGTATTCCCGAATCCGGATATCTCTCTGGGCCCCGATACTGTAATTGAGTCAGGCTCATCGATCAATCTCGACGCAGGACCCGGATATGATTTTTACAGCTGGTCGACCGGCGCCACTACGCGTAAAATTACCGTGAACAGTTCGAATACATATTCTGTAGAAGTGGGGCTGAATGGATGTACCAATGTATCTTCGGTAACCGTTACTGTTGTATTGGGATTACAGGAGATCAGTGCAATTGAAGGCTCGATCAACATCTATCCGAATCCTGTGAAAGACATGCTCACCATTCGACTGGAAAGCAAGAAGAATCTGAAGTCGGAGTTTATTATTCACGACATCACAGGCAAGGAATTATACAGAGAAAATTTCAAGCTTTTCAATGGAATAAATTCCCAGACAATCAACATGTCTGATTTTGCTAAAGGAATTTATTTCGTTACCGTGAGGTCGAATGATTTTTCGAAGACGATGTCGATCGTGGTTGAGTAATTCGTTGATTAGTTAATTCGTTAATTATGCTGCGTATTACCAGATTGCGCAGTACAATTAGATATAATAGTTGTAGTTACATTTTCACGCGGCTAATTAACGAATCAACGAATTAACGAATCAACTAATTCTAATACAAACATTCTTCTCCTCCGTAAAAAAGTTGAGCGCCTCAAATCCACCTTCTCTTCCGATGCCGGAATTTTTCATTCCGCCGAATGGAGTGCGCAAATCACGGAGTAGCCAGCAGTTGATCCAGATGATACCGCTTTCGATTTTTGCTGCGACACGGTGAGCCTTGCTGAGATTTTGGGTCCAGACGGTGGCAGCCAGCCCATACTGGGTGCTGTTGGCATATTTTAGCGCTTCTTCTTCTGTCGTGAATGGCATGATGGTGACAACGGGGCCGAAGATTTCTTCCTGGTTGGTGCGGCAATCGTAGGTGAGTCCTTCAATGACTGTGGGCTCGATGAAAAATCCGTTTTTATTCCCGCCTCCGGGATTCACTGAATTTCCTCCGGTGAGAATCGTGCCGCCTTCTTCTCTTGCAAGACTGATATACGAGAGGATTTTTTCGTAATGTGGTTTTGAGACGATGGCACCGATCTTCGTATGTTCATCCAATGGGTTGCCGACGGTTAATTTTTTTGTTTGTTCGACGAATGCCTTTTTAAATTTTTCATAGACAGGCTGCTCGACGAATATGCGTGATCCGCAGAGGCAGATCTCGCCCTGGTTAGAGAACGAAGAACGGATTGACGTGTGAACTGCCTTTTCGAAATCGCAATCGGCGAAGATGATATTTGGATTCTTACCGCCAAGTTCGAGTGATAATTTCTTGAACTGAGGAGCGACAGCCCTTGCAATAGTCTCGCCCGTTTTGGTTCCTCCCGTGAAACTGATGGCTGCAATCTTCGGATGTGAGACGATGGCCATTCCTGCTTTATGTCCGAGGCCGTGAACGATGTTTAACACTCCTTTGGGAAGTCCGGCTTTGATACAAACATTACTCAGCATGAAAGCCGTCATGGGAGTAATTTCCGAAGGCTTGGCTACGACGCAACATCCGCTTGCGAGTGCCGGAGCGATTTTCCAGCTGAAGAGATAAAGCGGAAGGTTCCACGGCGAAATGCATCCGACCACGCCGACCGGTGTACGAAGTGTATAATTGATTGCCGAGCTTTCCATCGAATGAGCATTCGTGGAAGTATGAAGAGCGGCAGTAGCATAGAAATGAAAATTGGAAACAGCCCGCGGAATGTCGACAGTGCTGGCGAGACTCAGTGGTTTTCCGTTATCGATGGATTCAGCAAGAGCAAATTCAGGAAGTTGAGCATGAATCATTTCGGAGATGCGGACAAGGATAGCCGAGCGTTTATCCTTGTGCATGTTCGACCATTCTTCAAAGGCTGCAGATGCAGCCTGTACGGCCAGTTCCACATCCCTCTCGTCCGAGTCCGGGATGAGGCTGTAGACTTCGCCGGTGGCGGGGTTTACATTGTCCAGGTATTTATCACTCTTTGGTGCAACGAGCTCGCCGTTTATATAGTTGAGGATTTTTTTCATTTGGAGTTGAATATTTATTACTGCGCGACGATATCCTTTTTAATTTAAGATTCGGGATAAATTTCCGGAAAGTTAGAAACAATTTCTTCAAACGATTTTAGCGGCAAATTGAAATTTAAAACTTTTTTATTCCAAAATTAGCAGGATTTGACAAATGATAGCAGAAATCTCTTTTTAATATTGTAAGATCAAATGATCAGATAATGAAAATGAACATCGGAATAATAATTATCTCCTGGGTTTTAGTATTTCAATCATTACCGTGCAGTTCACAAAGCATTTCGGCAGTTCTGGATTCAATGCTTGATTATACTCTCGACAGTGTGCACAACGACATGGCGAATAAATCGCTTAGCGCTGCTATCCAGATGCCGAACAATTTTCAATGGGCGAATGCTTCAGGCAGATCATCAAATAATCCTATCGTAAACGCAAATACAAACCACATTTACCTGATTGGAAGCGTTACAAAAACGATGACGTCTGCCTGTATTCTTCAATTGGCAGAGCAGCAGGTACTGAATCTCGACGACAGTCTTTACGAATGGACTGACACGATACCATTTATCGATCCGAACATTACCATTCGCCAGCTGCTCCGTCATGAGAGCGGGCTGTATGATGTACTCTCAAATCCACTGACGTTTCCCACCCTACAGGCAAATCCTGATTCAATCTGGGACGCCGCCGACCTCATAAATACATTTATCCAGTCGCCACCTTCGCAACCGGGAGTGAATTGGGCCTATTGCAATACTAATTACATGTTACTGGGAATGATCATTCAACGCGCGACCGGAAATCCATTTTATACGGAATTGAGAAATCGTTTTTTTACTCCGTTGTCGTTAAGTACAATTGCAACTCCGTCCTTCGAAACAGTAAGCTCTCCGGTAGCACATGTGTGGATCGATCTGAACGGCGATGGAGTTCAGGACGATGCTCATTCATTCTACTACAATATGCTTTCGCTTAATTCTGCCGGGGGTGCGGCGGGATGCTATTATTCAAATGCAATAGATTTGTCGAAATGGATGCGAACGTATATGAGAGGTGATTTACTTTCTATTCAGATGATGGCGGAAGCAAAGACGACTCATTTTGCGCCAGGGCTTCCCGGGACGACCTATGGTCTCGGACTCATGCATAAATTTTTCCTGGGCTGGGAGGCCTATGGTCACGGTGGCGATTTGTCTTATTCGGCAACGTCCTGGTATTTCTCGGATTTCGACATCAGCATTTCAGTTTTGAACAACGACAACCAGATCAATTCCTGGGAACTGGGCCCCGTGGTTGAAGCGTTATTGCAAACTTACATTCAATGGAATACAATTAATGCAGTTGAAAATGTTGTTCTCAGAAACCAAAGCGGTATAGCCTTTCCAAATCCGTTTACCGATTATGTGAATTTTATATTGCCGATTTATTCTGAGGGCACTCATGCTATTCGTTGTGAGTTAAGAGACGTAACCGGGAAATGTATTTACAGGAAAGAAGAGCAGCAAACATCATCTTCGGTTCAGAAGGTGGTTTTCAGCGGCCTGGGCGATCTTCCTCAGGGAATTTATTTTCTGGCCGTTTATCAGGATGAAGTTTTCAGAGACGCCTTAAAAATTGTTAAATAAGGTTAATGGATCAACGGGAAATTTCTGCGTGTAACAAATAAAATTATTTTTACAGTCGCACGATACGTACCGTATGACCAATGTATTTACTGTTGAAAGCAGCACGGACTGGCATTTACCGAAGAAGAGCTGCCTGATCAATTTTTCCACCTTGAGTGAATTGTTTTGTGTGGCGCCCTTTAGAAGTTTTTCGATCAAGTATGTTACCGGTGGAGTGGAGAAATATTATGTAAATGGCCGCACATATACAATTGAAGGCGGAAGCTATTTATTAGCAAATCATTTTTCGGAGGGATATGTTGAGATTGACAAAACGGTAAAGGGAATTTGTATTGACGTTGCTCCTGATCTTCTCTCTGAAGTTGTTGCGAGTTACCTTCGTTCGGATACACCCGTTTCGGATCCGGGACTCGATGTTTTTTTCAACTCTCGTGATTTTCTTGAGAATAAATATAATGTTTCTGAAACGAATGTGGGAAGAATGTTGAGGGGGATTGAGAGAGCACCGATTTCAGATCAGCAGGATAAGCCTGAGTTTTCCCGGGAGTTTTATTTCGGTCTGGCAGAGAATATTTTACTGGATCACATACCTGTTTATCGACAGTTACAGTCGATCAGGGCAATAAAAGCCAGCGCTAAAAAAGATTTGTATCACCGGCTGATGCGCGGCAAAGAGTACATTGATTTATTGTTCTTAGAGAATTTAAGTGTAGCAGAAGTTGCAAAAGAGAGCGGCATGTCCGAGTACCATTTTTACAGAATGTTTAAATCGGCATTTGGAAAGAGTCCGTTGCAATACATAATTGGAAAGCGACTTAGTCGGGGAAATGAATTATTGAAAAAGCATCAGATGTCAGTAACAGATGTAGCCGAGAACACCGGTTTTTCGAATGTGCATGCTTTTAGTAAATCGTACAGGAAACATTTTGGAAGAAGCCCCGGCACAACTAAGAAATTTATCGCAACAAGTGCAAAGTAGCAGCAACGGTCCGAAACGAAATATTAACGGGAAATAAAATAAAAAATGGAATTGAACAGTAATGAATATTTCTGAATTATATAGTGCATTCTTCTCTGCGGCTTTTGCAGAAAAAAATTATAACGCCCCCGTCCTTCCACCATCAACAGGAACATTTATCCCCGTAATGTATGACGCTGCCGGCGAAGCAAGGAAAGCAACTGCATTCGCAACTTCTTCCGCCATACCAAAACGCTTCATTGGTATCTCTTCAATCATATCTTTTTCTATTTCAATTTTGCTGATGTTTAATTTTTCTGCCTTCGAATCGATGATGGAGCGAAGCCTGTCGGTAAGCGTTGCGCCCGGCAAAACATTATTTACAGTAATTCCGAATCGCGCCACCTCATTCGCCCATGTCTTTGCCCAGTTTGCAACAGCTGCGCGCACCGTATTCGAAACGCCGAGATTTTTCAAGGGCACTTTCACAGAAGTCGAAATGATGTTGATGATGCGACCATAGTTTTCTTTCCTCATTCCTTCAAGGACGGCCTGCGCGAGAATGTGGTTGCAGACCAGGTGATTCGAAAATGTTTTTGTGAATTCGTCAGCAGCGGCTGTCGTGATGGGTCCGCCCGGCGGCCCGCCGGTATTGTTTACCAGGATATGAACCGGCCCGTTTTCTGAAAGGTAATTTCTGACTTTCTCACCTAATTCTGCCGGTCTTTCGAAATCCGCAACGATGTATGTGTGTTTCGGGCCGAATTTCAAGATGGAAACAACTTTTTTCAATTCGGTCTCATTCCTGGCCACCAGAATGATTTCTGCTCCCATGGCAGCAAGTTCCACAGCCACGGCTTTTCCTATTCCCTTTGTGCTCCCGCAGACTATTGCTTTTTTTCCCTGCAAATCGATGTTCATCGGCTTTGATTTGAATAAAGTTTCTTTATTTTTGAAAAGTAAGAATCACAAAACTATTAATAATCTTTGCATTCTGTTTGTTTCAAAGATAACCTCATAAAATATCATAATCATGGCAGCTACTAAGGCTATTAATTTCAAAAAGTGGATCGACGAAAACAGGCACCTCCTAAAACCACCCGTTGGAAACCAGGTCATTTATAAACCCGAACAGGATTTTATTGTAATGGTCGTCGGCGGACCGAATGCCCGCAAGGACTACCACTATAACGAGACTGAAGAATTTTTCTACCAGCTCGAAGGTGATATCACCGTGAAAATCGTCGACGATGGTAAGCACATCGATATTCCCATAAAGGAAGGCGAAATTTATCTCCTTCCTGCAAAAACACCTCACTCCCCGCAGCGCGGCAAAAATACCATCGGCCTCGTGATGGAAGTCCAGCGCCGCCCCGGCATGAAGGATGGTTTCATCTGGTATTGTGAGCGCTGCCAGAACAAATTACATGACGAATATTTTCTCATGACCGACATCGTAACACAATTGCCGAAAGTCATGAATAATTTTTACAGTAATAAAGATCTGCGCACCTGTAAAAAATGCGGACACGTCATGGAACCCCCTGTAATGCCGGCGTAAATTATGGCTGAGAAATTAACGAGGAAAGATAAGATCGCGCAGCAGAAAAATGCGCCGGCTGTTTCGGCCAAACAAATTCAGAAACAGGAAAAAAGCAAACGATCGCTGCTCCGCCTGTTGGGATTGCTTGTCGCCATCACCGGTTTTTTACTTTATTCGAATACGCTAAACCACGACTATGTGCTCGACGATTTCGGGCTCATCAGGGATAACACTCAGACCAAACAGGGCATCAGCGCGGTGCCTGCCATTTTCAAATCTTCGTACCGGTTTGGCATGAACATCACCGACTATCAGCTCTATCGCCCACTTACGAAAGCCATGTTTGCAATCGAATGGGAGATCGCCCCCGATAAACCTGCACTCAGTCACTGGATAAACGTCCTTTTCTATGCACTCCTGTGTTATGTCCTTTTCCGGACGCTGAGCAAATACATGAACGGCGCCATGCTCATACCATTCATCACCGCGATGATCTTTGCTGCGCATCCGCTGCATACCGAGGTTGTTGCAAACATTAAAAGCCGCGACGAAATCGTCTGTTTCCTGCTGGTGCTTACCGCCATTTGGTCGCTGCACAGTTATATAACGAAGGGATCGACAAGGGCCTATGTTGCCGGCATCGGTTGCTTTTTTGTTTCATTGTTCGCTAAGGAGTCGGCCATAACGTTTATTGCAGTTGTGCCGCTGATGTATTACTTTTTTACCAATGCAGGGAGGGATAAATACATTAAAACACTCGCTGGAATGATTTCGGTTACGCTCGTGTTCCTGTTGATACGCTCGAAAATATTAGGACACGTGGAATCCCTTATCCCGATGGAAGATAATTCGATCGTAGCCATAAAGGGCTTCCTGCTTCAGAGAGCAAATGCGATTTATATTTTGGGAGTGTATTTGTCCAAGCTGGTTTATCCTTACCCATTGATCTCCGATGCATCTTATAATACGTTTCCTCCTGTGGGATTGTCAAGCTGGAAATTTTTAATACCATTCGTGATTTTAACCGGTGCGGCAGTTTATGCAATCATCCGCTTTAAGAAAAAAGACATCATCAGTTTTTCGATCCTGTATTTTTTTATCACCGCTTCCATTATATCTAATGTCATCATACTTATCGGTACAAATTATGGCGAAAGGCTGATGTTTGTGCCATCCCTTGGCTTCTGCCTGATCGTAGCCGTTCTCATTTCCCGGCTGCTTAGCAGTGAAAAGGCGAATGAGGCGTATGCCGGTTTCAAATCATTCATAAACGATAATCTGAAAGCGATCGCGGCGATTGGTATTATCGTCGTTTTATTTGCTTTCCCTACCATGGCAAGAAACGAGACATGGAAGAATAATCTTTCGTTGTACACAACCGATGTTCAGAATGTCCCGAACAGCGCCCACATGTTGTTTTACCTCGCCAATCATATTTCGAACGAGGATTATCTTGAGGGGAAGCCGGATACGATGGTTTTACGGGCAAGACTCGAAGCGATGGAATATCTGAACCGTGCGGTAAAAATATTCCCGCAGTATGCTGACGGTTACCAGCGACGCGGATTGATATACAGTCACCTGAAAAATTATAAACAAGCCGAAGAAGATTACAAGCTGGCATTGCGCTACAACCCATCGCATCCGATCGTTTATAATAATTACGGCACGCTTTGTTTCGACCAGAAGAGATACGAGGAAGCCATGACTAATTTCAAACAGGCCGTGCGTTACAATCCGAATTATGCACATGCGCTGAATAATGTCGCCAGTGTTTACGGTGTGTACGGATTGGGTGAAACGGAGATGATGACGAAAGATCCGGCAAACAGGGACAAACACTCGAGGCAGGCGAGAGAAAACTTCAACTTGGCAATAGCATATTTCCTGAAGTCTATTGAAGCGGATCCTGAATTCACAGAACCTTATCGCCTGGTAGCGGTTACATACAGGAACATCGGCGATGCGGCAAACGGAGAAAAATATGAGCGGTTATTTCAACAGGTGAAAGCGACGAGCCATGCTAAAAATTGACATACACACGCATATCATTCCGGAAAATCTGCCTGACCTGAAAAAGAAATACGGTTACGGCGGATTTATTTCGCTCGATCATTACAAACCGTGTTGCGCGAAGATGATGATCGACGGAAAATTTTTCAGGGAGATACAGGATAATTGCTGGGATGCGGAGGTGCGGATAAAGGACTGCAATCATCATCATGTGCATGCACAGGTGTTGTCGACGATACCGGTGATGTTCAGCTACTGGGCGAAGGCAGTAGATGCGCTTGATCTATCGATGTACCTGAACGATCACATTGCAGGAATCGTAAATAAATATCCTGAACGATTTATCGGATTGGGAACGGTACCATTGCAGGATCCGTCGGTAGCGATCAACGAGCTGGAGCGTTGCATGAAAATCGGTTTGCGCGGTGTACAGATCGGGTCACATATAAATGACTGGAACCTGAATGCGCCGGAGCTCTTTCAATTCTTCGAAGCGGCGCAGGAGCTGGGCGCGGCGATCTTCGTTCATCCGTGGGATATGGTTGGAAAAGAGAAGATGCAGAAATACTGGCTGCCATGGTTAGTCGGAATGCCGGCGGAGACATCGCTTGCGATTTGCTCGATGATATTCGGGGGTGTATTCGAAAGACTGCCGAAACTGAAAGTTGCATTTGCTCATGGCGGCGGATCTTTTCCTGCGACGATCGGCCGCATCGAACATGGTTTTAACGTGCGACCGGATTTGGTTGCGGTTGACAATAAAGAAAACCCGAGAAAGTATCTGAAGCAATTTTACCTCGACACGCTTGTGCACGATCAGTTGATGATGGATTTGCTGATGAAGCTGATGGGACCGGATCGTCTTGCTCTTGGAACTGATTATCCTTTTCCGCTGGGAGAACTTTCGCCGGGGAAATTGATTGAATCGATGCCATACGACGAGAAGATTAAAGAGAGGCTAATGAGCGGGACGGCTTTGGAGTGGTTGGGGTTGAGGAAGGAGCAGTTTGTGAAGGGGGTTGAAGTTTTTGGACATAGAACCCGGGATTAGATTTTAATTCATATCTCCACCAATGAATAATAAATTAAACAAAAAATTCCTGCTGACTACATTATTTTTATTCATTGGAAATTTCATTTTTTCCCAATCAGCAGACTGGTGGTGGGCAACAGCTCCTGTTGCGAGAGGCACAGTTGGTAATGCAATAATCACAGATGGTAGCGGAAATACATATGTTACCGGAGGCTTTAGCGGGACGCCGGCATATTTTGACGGAATCGCGTTAAATAGCAATGAAATAGGACAACATGCTGTTTTTGTTGTAAAGTATGATTCTTTAGGAAGAGTAATTTGGGTTAACAGAGGCGGCAATATAAATGTTGCTTCACCAACTGCGCATGACCGTGGTTATGGAATTTCACTGGATAAAATTGGAAATGTATATGTAACCGGTAACTTCAGGGACACAGCTGTTTTTGGTAATGATACAATTATTAGTAAAAACAATAGTGAAGATATTTTCATTGCGAAATATGACACGTCAGGAATATTTCAGTGGGTAAAACAGGAGGGAGGAAATTATATTGACCTGGGTAAAAGTATTGTAGCAGACAGTACTGGAAATAGTTTTATAACCGGATTTTTCCAGGACACATTAATTATTGGCGCTGATACATTAATTGGCGATATAGCACACACCCATTATTTTGTTGCGGCTTATGATTCTTCAGGAAACCGACGTTGGGCAAAGCAAGTCGGAGGTGCAACTGGCAGCATAGGAAACAGTGTTACTTTATTTGATAGTAATATTTTAGTTACAGGAAATTTCGGACCTGCGGTAATATTTTCACAAGACACATTAATCAGCGCAGGTGGTACCGATATTTTCCTGGTAAAATATGATACAACCGGAAATGTGATTTGGGCCAAAGACGCTGGCGGAAGTTCAATTATAGCGGACGAATCTAATGGTATTTCAACCGATGGTTCAGGAAATATTTATATCACCGGTTATGCCTCAGACGGGGCAGTGTTTGATACTGATACAACGGTGGGTAATGGAATATTCATAGCAAAGTATGATTCATCCGGAAATGAGCAATGGGCAAAACATGATGTTGCGAATCCAGGGAATTTTAATTCGGCTAACAGTATTTCAACCGATATTTATGGCAACAGTTTTATTACCGGAGAATTCAGTGATACTATTATCTTTGATAGTGACACACTTTTCGATAATGGCACCAATTCAATTTTGACTGCAAAATTTGATAACAATGGAAATTTGGTCTGGATGATAACATCGAGTGATGGTAGAGGAGTCGGGTTTGGAATTTCAGCTGATAATTTTGGTTCTTGTTTTATTACCGGTCGTTATAGTGTGTCAATAACATTGGGTGCGACAATATTAAATTGTATAGATAACAACGCATTAACTGCTAAGATCGGTTGCAATACCGTTAAACCGTTTGTTTCAATTGTCAATGGCATATTGCATTCAACAAGCGCAGTTTCCTATCAGTGGTTTCTGAACGGTAATTTAATTGCCGGGGCTGTATCGCAGGATTATATACCGATACAAGACGGTGATTATGTAGTTGAGATTACTGATTCAATCGGTTGTCGCGGTTATTCCGAGGAATTTTATTATAGCCTGATAGGAATTTCAAAAACCGAGGGCACTCAATTAATTTCTGTTTTACCCAATCCTTCCAATGGGATCTTTGTTTTTAGACCCGATAATTCAAATGTTATCCTTGAAATCGAAATAATGAATTTATTCGGTCAAAAAATTTTATCCACAGATAAAAGTGAAATTGACCTTTCGGCTTTTCCTGAAGGAGTTTATTTTTATACCCTGAAAACAAATTATGGAAGTTTTGCGTTTGGCAGATTGTTGAAAATTTAAATTCAACCTTCATGAAATCAACATTGATTTTATTTTTCTTCATTACAACAATTTCTTTCGCCCAAAAACCATTTGCCGTCGTCGAATTATTTACCTCAGAAGGTTGTTTATCCTGCCCGCCCGCCGATGGCGTATTAAGCAAAGTCGCAAAGAATGCAGAAAAAAATAATCAGAATGTCTTCTTCCTCGAATACCACGTCGACTATTGGAACAAAGGCGGATGGAAAGATCCGTTCAGCAGGAATCAATTCACCCTGCGACAGGAAAATTACACACGCGTTTTAACCGAGAAGGAATTGTATACACCGGAAGCGGTTATCAATGGATCGTTTTCATTTACCGGTTCGAATGAAAGCAAGATGAATGAATACATTACAAAAGCGTTGTCGATACCTCCTCAAATGAACTTAACTGCTGGCATCGATTCGATAGCAAACGATACCATTTTTCTAAACTATCAATTATCAGTTCCCAATCAGAATTTTGTTTTGAAATGTGTGATTACGGAAAATGATTTGAGCAGCACGGTAACCGGCGGAGAAAACAAAGGAAAGGTTTTGCATCATGATCATGTGGTCAGGATTTTTATTTCCAGGGATAATCCCGGTGCTACGGGTCAGGCAAAGGTTCCGCTAAAAGGAATTAAACTTTCAGAAAAACATCGGCTCATAGCTTTTGTGCAGCATAAGCAGACGATGAAGATTTTGGCGGCAGTGAAAGTTCGATGAAAATTTTTAACACAGCGCCACGGATTACACAGAGGTCCACAGAGATTTGATTAAATAATTTAATAATAATTCCCCAATAGCTTTTAATATACTCCGTGTACCTCTGTGTAATCCGTGCCTCTGTGTTAAATTACAATGTAAACACCCGGGAAATATTAAATCCAAGTCGTATCCCCATATCATTCCACTGCGAGTCAGTATGAGGGAAAAACTGGCTTTCGACAATTCCGAAGCTATTCGTAAAGTGAATCTGGAAAACGTGTCCTCCGGTTTCAAGTTCATATCCGATGGCCATGCTGTCGTAGTATTTTTTTTCGACGGAATACTCGTTGATGCGATATCCATACTCGAATGTTATCGCAGAACGTTTGGTAAACTTAAATCTGAATAATCCGGCAACACCATAAGCGTCGTTCTTGTCGGTGATGTTTTCGACGAGGTTATAATGCACAAACCAGGGAGCAACCTGCAGCGAAAATTTCGGACTGAACTTGCGGCCAAGCATCATTTCGAAACAATACGACATGCGGCTCGATGTGTATTCGTATTTATCATATCCGTTTGCCTCTGCATTCGGATCCTTGATGGCTGTATAATAAGCCCCCGCAAAAAGAGTCATGCTTAATGGCATGCTGTTATCTGTTGTTTGTCGCAGCAGGCGGTATTTCAGAAAACCATCTACAACCTTATCATAAGAACTTCTGCCGATACCAAACATGAAGCGCCCCTCCGGACTATATTCAAGTGAAAGCCTGATGTTGGCAGGACCATCAATTCCCCAGGCGCCATACGATCCCGAATTCACGGGTCCAAATCGGTGAGAGATGCGAAAGTCGAGCGTCCGCGGCCCAAGCGACTCAAGCGTATGCTGATTTACAAGTCGTGTAGTTTTAAATGTTGCAATTACATAATCCTTTGGTTCGTCGGAACCCGCGTCGAGTTCGCTCAGCATATCCTGTGCTTTTACAGTCGAAAGCGAGAGAGGTAATATGCATGCGATAATTATTTTTCTTATGTTCATCACGGTAAAATTAGTTATTTGGCCGGCCCCTGTTTATCCAGGCTTCGATTTTTTGTATGCTGCAGTCGTCAATCATCGAGCTGGAGTTTTTAGGCATCCATTTCGCAGAACTTATCGACGGATCATGTTTTATTGTTTCTAAAAATATTCCGCTATTATCAATAGTATTTATTACATCATCATATGTTCCTAATCCATAACCACTTTGAGAAGCATCAGTATTATGACAGGCTAAATCCTGGCTTCCGCAACTGTGCAACATGATCGGGTTTATGTCGTTAATATATGATATTGTTCCGGTTGTATCGCAAGGTTCAGTATTTGGATGTAATTCCTCAAGATTATCGTAATAGCATCCTGTAAACATTGCAATCAATGCAATGGCACTCAAAGTACTTTTCATATAATTAATTATTTTTTGCTCCCTGTTCAATCCATAGGTATATAAACTGTAATTGTTCTGTTGATAGTGCCGGCCGGGGCGGAGGCGGCATGGGTTCATCTCCTTCTTTTCCGCTTACTACTTCATAGAGTTTACTCTTGTGTGCATTTCCCGGCTCAATGTCTCCGTTCGACATCACATCGTCATAAGTCACCAGGGGGAATTCACCTCCGGTGGCAGCATGACAACCGCTCTGTGTGCAATTACCCGCAAGAATCGGTTGTATGTCCGAAGAAAACGACATGCTCTTTAAATTTGAAAGATCCGTTTCATGAACGCAGGAAGACACCATCATACATAAAAGCGAAACAAAAATATATCGAAGCCTTCTATTCATTACGGAGTATTATTGCTTTTGAAACACATTTACCTCACAAAATTATTAAATGAACCATAGACGTGTAAAATAATTTACTCAACGGGGAAAACAGACTGCCGAATGAGATTTTTTATGAGTTCTGTTCCGCGCTTCATTCCAGAACTAACAGTTTTTTACAGGCTTTGCCGGAAGCACTTGCAATACTCAGGAGATACAACCCCGCTTCGCAATCGGCCGGAAGAATAAGTACTTCGTCGTAATTTCCGGCGGGTTTGTTTTCATCGAAAAGTACTGCCGTATATTTTCCCTGCAGGTCGCTGAGCCGGATATTTACGTTTTCGTATTTCGCAAGAGTAAAATGGATTGTAACGCGCTCCTTTGCCGGATTGGGATGTATGGAAAACGAATCGATTACCTTCAGATCACCAGTATGATTTCCGGACGAAGGAGAAATTATCAGTGATGAGTTATATATATAATCGCCAGTCCTTGAGCCGCTCGAATTTGCTGCATTACCGGCAAAATACATGGTGACGGGACCGGTAGTCGTATCAGGCGACGTCCAGTTAAATGTGAAAATCATGGAATCCTGTGAGGCGCCGCCATTCAGCGTATGAACGAGATTCCTCCTCGTAACGCCACTCACGACCCGCGATTTTATCTGGGTGTGAGCAGCATCGGTCACTGTGATAGTACCGGCATTTGCATTCGTGCCGGTAAGTATTTCAACTCCGACACCGAAAAGTGCAAATCCCGTTTTTTCAACCTTAATGCTGATGGAATAGGTCGTCAATGGATCGTATGTCCAGTTGTTCATCGTACTCGTGGCAATGATAGATCCACCGCCGGAATTTAAGGTAAAGGAATTATGGCAGTTGGTGGTATTGCATGTTGTTTCACCGGGAGAAGCAGTGTACCCGGCCCGGCCATTGTCGTCCATCATACCTGCTGAAAACATGATTCCTGCCGTTAGAAGAGCCAGGGTAAAATACAGAGAGCGTTTCATGTCAGAGTAGACTAAATAACGGATGAAATGGTTGGTTTTATATGTATTATGTAGCAAATGTAAACCAATCCCTTCTCATGATACTATATTTAAAATGAAATTTGACAAAGGATAATTATATTTACAAAACTATCTGGCGGGATAGACAAAATTCACCACGTTAATAAATAAGTTCTTATGAAAATACTTATTGTAGAAGATGAAAAGCAGCTCCTCGATTCGATGATGACCTTTTTGAAAGAGTCGGGAATGACTTGCGACCAGGCGACGAACCTGAACGAGGCCATAAAGCAGATTGACCATAATATATACGATTGCATTGTGCTCGACATAGGCCTGCCCGACGGCAGCGGGCTGAAGGTGATAAATGAAATGCAGAATAAAGAAAATCATACTGCTATTGTTATCGTTTCTGCAAAAAATTCGCTGGACGACCGCCTCGTGGGATTGAATTTTGGTGCGGATGATTACGTGACAAAGCCGTTTTACATGCCTGAGCTTGTTGCGAGGATTAAATCGGTAGTGAGGAGGCGTTCGGTGCAGGAGAAGAAGGAAATCGTATTCAATGAACTTCGCGTAATTCCGGAAGAGATGCAGATGTTCGTCAACGATAAAATGGTCAGCCTTACGAAAAAGGAGCACGAACTTTTATTGTATATGATCAACAATCAGAACAAGGTGCTAACAAAGGAATCCATTGCTGAACATCTCTGGGGTGATCATGCCGACATAGCCGACTCTTTTGATTTTATATACAGTCATATTAAGAATCTCCGCAAAAAAATCACTGACAATGGAGGGAATGATTACCTGAAATCTGTTTATGGGGTGGGCTACAAATTTGTCGCTGAATGAAGCTGCTCAATATTACAAATCGTTATTACATTATCATCGCTTTAGTGTTATTACTTGTGAGCAGTGCTTTTCTTGCTTACAGGGTTGTGTACATCGTTGACAATGAAATTTCGGAACACATGTTATACGAGAAACTGGAAATTGAGAAACAGCTCGCTTTGCAGAAGGACTTACAGGATGTACATTTCATCATCGGCGACAGGCTCGAAATAGAACCTATCGACAAATTTTCTTCCTTCAGGGTCTCAATAAAAGATACGACGATCTACGACCTGTATGAAAAAAAGAAAGTTCCGTTTCGTGTATTATCCTATCAGCAGCTGGTCAAAGGAAAGAGTTACAATGTAAAAATCTCGAGAAGGCTTACAGAAAACGAACAGCTTGTGAGTGGAATTTTTATTACGTTAATATTGGTTTCGCTCGACATAATTATTTGTTTTTATTTCCTGAACAGATGGTTTTCCAGCCGGGTATGGAATCCGTTTTACAGGGCGCTGAACATTCTTAAAAATTTTGATCTGCAGAAAGGGGGCGTTGTTAAATTTCAGAAAAGTAAAGTGGACGAATTCAACACGCTCAATTCCGAACTTACACGGCTTACTGATAAAGTTTCGAGAGACTATAAAAACCTCCGGGAGTTTACCGAGAATATGTCGCACGAAACGCAGACGCCGCTTGCGATCATCCGGTCGAAGCTCGAATTGTTGCTTCAGAATGCCCACGATGAGGAGCAGGTTCAGCAGATTTTGGGAACACTCGATTCCGTAAACAGGCTTTCGAAGATGAATAAGGGATTGATCCTGCTGACGAGGATTGAAAATGATCAGTATGCGGGAGGACAGATGCTGTCGTTCGGGCAGTTGCTGAGGAAGCAACTGGAAGACCTGGAGCTTTTTATTTCATCGAGAGAAATCAAAGTACACACGGATATTGACGACAGCGTGGTTGTAAAGATGAATCCGAATCTGGCAGGAATATTATTTACGAACCTGCTGTCGAATGCAATCAAGTATAACAAGAACGGAGGAGATCTTTTTGTAACGTTAACGAAAGAGAAAATAGTAATTGCAAACAGTGGTGATCCGCTGACGATTTCGGGCCGGGAGGTATTTGAGCGATTTAAGAAAGGAGATTCGCCGGACTCAGTCGGCCTTGGTCTTGCAATCGTGAAGAAGATAATCGACCACGATAATTTTTCGATCAACTACGATTATGTGAATGGCCTGCACACATTCACGATCGCTTTTCAGAAGGTAAGCGTGGATGCGGAGGAGATTGAAGCCTGATCTAATTAAATTTTTTTATATCTTTCTTGTTGGGACTAAATGTCGGTAGAAAAAAGCCACCACGCGAAAACGCCCAGTAGAGACGGAATGTTTGATTCTCCGATCGCACTTTTAATATTACGCCCCTACGGGCAATGTCATTAAGTTAAGAATTATAAAAAGTTATTTTTCAAAAATTCGTGCATTCGTGGCAATCAAATATTTTTAAAATTGCCACGAATACTCGAATAAAATGAATAAATTTCATTTGAGGATCCTGTTTAGGATCCATTTCGCTTAACTTAATGACATTGCCCTACGGGACGAAAGGAATGTGTTGAATGTTTTCTACCGATATAATGTCCCTACGGGACAAAGGAGTAAGTATTTATAAGGAAAAATTTGTGTTTATATTACCCGAAAAGGAATGATTTGATTAAAATAATTTTCTAAGCTATAAAATTCAACAGTTGTTTTATATCTGTCCCTTAGGAACAAAATGCCGGTAGAAAAAACCCCTCTCCGACAAAACTGTCCAGTAGGGACGGAAGGAAAAAACCCTCATTTAAATTTTTAAACATTACGTCCCTACAGGACAAACAGATAAATATAAATAATCAAATAGGTTCCAGGTTCAAAGATGGTGGTAGATGATCAATTACATTAAACCACCATGTTTTAACTCCATATTTATCCAAACTTAACATAAGCCACCAAGGGCAAAATTCGAAATCCCGGGTAAAAGGCTTATCTTTGTCGCAGATGTCAGACAATCTAAAACACGAGTGCGGAATAGCATTGGTGAGGCTTTTAAAGCCGCTATCCTATTACCAGAAAAAATACCATACGGCTTTTTACGGACTGAATAAAACCTATTTGCTGATGGAAAAGCAGCATAACAGGGGTCAGGATGGAGCGGGTGTGGCGAACATCAAATTTGATGTGGAACCGGGAACACGCTATATCAGCAGATACAGGTCGAATCATAAGCAGGCGATAGCAGACATCTTTCGTCGCATCCAGATGCGGTTTGAAGATGCGGCAAAGCAAAATCCGGCATACCTCAACGACCCACAATGGCTGAAGAAAAACCTGCCGTTTACAGGTGAGCTCTGGCTTGGACATTTACGATATGGTACTTATGGAGGAAATAGTGTAGAAGCCTGTCACCCGTTTCTCCGGCAGAACAACTGGATGACGAAAAACCTGGTGGTAGCGGGGAACTTCAACATGACGAATGTGGATGAACTTTTTAACGACCTGATTGCAATCGGGCAGCATCCGAAAGAAAAAGCGGATACGGTTACGGTGATGGAAAACATCGGCCACATCCTCGACGAAGAGAACGAGAGGATGTATCAGAAATTCCGTCAGCTGGGAAACAGTAAGCAGGAAATATCACCGCTGATCGCCGAGCATATCGACATTGCCAAAATACTTCGCAACTCTTCGAAAAACTGGGATGGCGGTTATACCATTGCCGGTTTGCTTGGACATGGCGATGCATTTGTGTTGAGAGATCCTGCGGGAATACGTCCGGCGTATTATTACAAAGACGAAGAAGTGGTAGTTGTTACGAGTGAACGTCCGACGATACAGACGGCATTCAATGTGCCTGTTGAGAGTATAAAAGAAGTAAAACCAGGTCATGCGCTCATCGTAAAGAGAAATGGCAGGATTACAGAAGAGAAGATTAACGAGCCGACACAGCGTTTGAGTTGTTCGTTTGAGCGGATTTATTTTTCAAGGGGCAGTGATATTGATATTTATAAAGAGCGGAAGGAATTAGGAAGGCTGCTATGCCAGCAGACATTGCAGGCAGTTGATTACGACCTTCGAAATACGGTATTCTCATATATTCCAAACACTGCAGAGGTGGCTTTTTATGGCATGTTTCACGGCATGGAAGATTACCTGCGCGATGTGCAGAAGAGGAAGATAAAAGCGCTGGGTCCGAATCCGGGTGATGAAAAACTTTCGGAGATATTGTCGATTCGTCCGCGGTCGGAAAAAATTGCGATCAAGGATGCGAAGCTGAGAACGTTTATCACGAGCGATGACGACCGGAGCGATATGGTTGCGCATGTTTACGACATCACCTATGGAACGATTCGTAAGGGGCAGGATAATTTGGTTGTGATCGACGATTCGATCGTTCGGGGAACGACCCTGAAAAATTCGATCCTGCGAATGCTTGATCGACTGGGTCCGAGGAAAATAGTTATCGTAAGTTCTGCGCCGCAGATCAGGTACCCGGATTGTTATGGAATAGACATGGCGAAGATCGGCGACCTTGTTGCATTTCGCGCGGCCATTCAGTTACTCGAAGACAACAACCTCGAGCACGTCATTGACGAAGTGTATGAACGGTGCAAGGAGCAGCTTGAGAAAGGAGTTCATGAGATGAAAAATTTTGTTCGGATGATTTACCAGCCTTTCAGCGCGGAACAGATCAGCGCGAAGATTGCAGAACTTGTAAAACCGGAAGATTTCCATGCGGAGTTGCAGATTATTTTTCAGAAGATCGAAGACCTGCACAGCGCGTGTCCGAATCACAGGGGCGACTGGTACTTTAGCGGCAATTACCCGACGCCGGGCGGCAACCGTGTGGTGAACCGGGCTTTTGTGAATTACATCGAGGGAGTAAATAAAAGAGCGTATTAGTTTTTACCGGGTTAGTATTTAAAAAATTTTCTGCCACGCCGGGCAAGGTCAAATGCAGGTAATACATCTGAATTATTATCGCCGTACCATATTCACATTATTACACCCATCGTTGAGCATATATTAGAAAACGGAACCGATTTTCATTATATTCAGACATTTTTAGGACATTTGAGTTACCCAATTGCGAAAGTTATCCATGTCAGAACAGAAGAATCCGACCAGATAAAAAGCCATTTGACACTATGATGAGTGCTTTAAAAAACTTCCTTATTGCCGGGTGCAGGGCATGTTTACGCAACTGATGATTATTACGAATAAATACATAAAGCCCTGAATTGCAATATTCAAACTAAATGTTCAACTACAGATAAGGCAAATATTGACGAAACGAGTTTCGTAAACTGAAATGTTAGGTGCAACCCATTGCGCATCTCTACAAATTACATTTTCCATATGAGAATTTTTAAAATTGTTTGTTTAATAAGTTTATTATTGTTTAGCTGCCATATTGGGAAAAAGCAAGTAGAATATGCTGAGATGAGCGCTAAA
>CAZQOQ010000015.1:0-370728 GCA_964595205.1 uncultured Flavobacteriales bacterium
TATGTCTATGTGAGTAATGAATCCCAAAAAGATGTAAATTTCGACAATCTTCAGATTGGCCACAGTTCAACTCACCTGACAGAAATAAACGATTACTATCCGTATGGTTTGCTGATAAGCAATAATTCATCATTTGGCAGCACTGCTCAGAATTATAAGTACAACGGCAAGGAACTTCAAACCGATTTGAGTTTTAATGTGGAGGATTATGGAGCCAGGTATTATGACCCGGTGATTGGGAGATGGATGCAGGTGGATCCATTGGCGGAGATGTATAGAAAGTGGTCTCCATATAATTATTGTGTTGATAATCCGATTAGGTTTATTGATCCGGATGGGATGGGGGTTGGTAATAATAGTCAACAAGCAGAAACAGAAAAAAATAAAAAACCTATAATACCAACTACAGCAAGAGATAATACTTCAACTTCAAGTGTTGATCCAACAATACATGATAAATGCAAAACAGCAGAAGGAAGTTTTTGGAGATTTGGAAGAGCTCTTGATAAATCACTCCAAGGTTCGCACAATTTTAAACCATTAGGTAAATCAAATACATGGAAACATGGTGTCGTTGTTAATGGAGATTCAAAAAATCAAGAAAATGGAATTAAGGCTACTGGATCAGTTCTTGAAATTGAACAGTCAGAATTAAAAATATTACAAGATATTGCAGGTGCTTCAAGTAATAGCAATGATGTAAAAATAATGCCATCGGCAGAATCAGTAGTTAATAAAAAGAAAAGTTCAGATAATGTACATTATACGGAATATGAGAATTCAACTACATATGAAGTTGCTAGTGATACTACTATACCGATCGGTGGAGGGCATGATGGAAATAAAGTATATTACCCTGGAGATACAATGACCAAAGTAATAATTACTAAAAACCCAGTGGATGGTCAATACCATTATGAAAATATACCATGGAAATAAAAAAAAATATTATATTATTATTTATAATTGAAATTTTGATTATTGGTTGCAATATGCATGATAATAGTCAGGACAGCAATTCGGAAATAAAAAAATGTGTGGATAGTTTGTCTTTTTTTAAAAACGGCCAACTAATTTTCAAGGGCAGATATTGTAATAATAAAAGGGAAGGGGACTTTATTGAATATTATCCAGATGGAACAATAAAATGGAAGGGATCTTACTCAAATGATAATAGAAAATATAAAAGAGATTTTCTTCCTTTAGAATGTAAAATTAATGTGGTTGAT
This sequence comes from uncultured Flavobacteriales bacterium, assembly GCA_964595205.1. Taxonomy (GTDB): domain Bacteria; phylum Bacteroidota; class Bacteroidia; order AKYH767-A; family 2013-40CM-41-45; genus JADKIH01. The sequence goes on from CAZQOQ010000015.1 coordinate 1,230, forward strand.
ATACCTACAAGTGTAGAGGGAAACAAATACCTGAAAGTTAGTATTCAAGGGGTTCATCCTGATGATTTTTATATATTGACTCATAAATTAAAAAAAATAAATTATTCTGATAATCCTAATTTTGATTACATTATAACCCCAAATGGTATTGATTCGGTAGATGTCTTAAATATTTATTTTTTTAGAAATACTGAAAAAGTATTTATTTGTGATTATAAACTTAATTTAAAATAGAACAGTCTAACTACATAGTATTTATTTCTTCGAATCAGGAATACCGGTTGTTTAAATTGATGATTCATATCGAGTGAATTATAACATTCCATAAAAATCATTCAAGCAACTTCTTAATTCCTTCCAGCACCACTTTCCAATTCCCCTCTGAATGCTCCTTCGCTTTTTCGTCCGCAATATTTTCCTGGGTAATGGTTAATATGGTATCATCGTCTATTGCCTGAAGCGAATTGGTAATGATATAGTAATTTTCCGGCTTGTCTTCGATGCCCGACATCGAGCTCCAGTATGAGTATTTCAAAATTTTTTCGGGAACTATTTTCAGGATAGTCCCCTTGTCTTCGTATTTTTTCCCTTCCCATTCACCGGAGAAGGTAATCGGTTCTCCCTCTTTCCATGTCGATTTCGTATTCGTACCGAATAAATATTGCTTAATCATGGCCGGGTCCGTCAAAGCCCTCCATACTCCGGAAACGGGTGCATGAATACGAATGCTTGCTTCCCCTTTGTTTTTATATTTCATAATAAATTTTATTTTTACGGTGCTGTGAACTGAATTCCATTCCTGAAGTAAAGTTATAAACAATTTATTTTCAAAACGAATCAAATGATTAGCAAAAATTATTACATGCCACGTATTTTCTTCGCGAAATTTCTTATCCTGATTTTGTTTCTTTCCTTTTCATCTACAGCCCAGGATACGTTTTCTATCTGTGCAGTCGATCCACTCACCGGCCAGGTCGGAAGCGCCGGCGCAACCTGCATTGCCAGCGCGTCAACGAGCGCCATAATCATCAGCGACGTTCATCCCGGAGTTGGTGTGGTGCATACACAGGCCAGTTACCAGGCGATAAACCAGACGCGTGCAAAAGGTTATATGAATCTCGGCTGGACGCCACAACAGATCGTCGATTCTGTCGTTGCAAACGACTGGCAAAACAACCCGTCTGTCCGGCAATATGGAGTCGTGTCTCTCGACAGCGGTGGCAGAAGCGCAGCTTTTACGGGTATCAATTGCATGGATTATAAAAATCACATCACCGGCCCCACTTATTCCATACAGGGAAATATTTTACTCGGCCAGCAGATCCTCGACTCCATGGAAGCGGGCTTTTTGAATACAAACGGAACGCTGGCCTGTAAACTGATGGCTGCACTGCAGGGTGCAAGGGTCATCGGCGCTGACTCAAGATGTGCCCCCAATGGCATCTCTTCATATTCAGCATTCTTGCGTGTTGCAAATCCGGGCGATAGCGTCACGAATATGTATCTGGATCTCACTGTGAATACTTATCCAAACAATATTGAACCGATAAATGAGCTTCAGAATTTATTTGATTTCTATGGGGGATGTGCCGCCTCATACATTCCTTCTGCTCCGGGAAAGGCTTCGTTGAAATATTTTCCCAATCCGGTTGATAATCTTTTTCATCTGGAATCGACCGGGAACATCAGATCCGTTGAAATCAATGACAGCCGGGGGATTTCTGTCGGTGATATTATTTTCCCTTCAGCAAACAAATGCGAAATTGATTTCAGCAAATATCCTGATGGACTCTATTTTATCCATATCGAATATTCCTCAGGCAATAATGCCTGCATCAAAGTAATTAAGACTATTTAATTTACATTAAATCTCCTTTATTCAATGATGATCGATTTCGAATAAGATTTCCTGCTGTCGATCACAGTGATAAAGTACATGCCGGGATAGCAATTTACAATTTCACCTCTGTTAATCTTTATCTCATTCTTGTTCTGACCGCATGCAATTGCTTTTTCAAAGACAATCTGACCGGCTACATTGTATATTTTCATATATAAGGATTTATCGTTTATATCATTCAGGGCTATATTAATTTCTTCTTTTGCGGGGTTAGGGAAAATTACAATTCCCGGCGATTGGCTGTTCCTGATTTCGGAAGTCGTATTGGCTACCTGCAGGGCCGGTTTGGTAATCGTAAAACTGTCTTTGATCACCCCGCCCGAAGTCAGGAACTGCCCGGTGAGACTCGTGCCTGTAAAATCCAGGATCATGCTGCCATGATCGCTCACATCAGAAAACTGCATTGCATCATGCGGATATCCTGAGACAGTGGAGGAGACTTCGCCCGATACACCACAAACGGCATAGATGGTTCCCTGACCGGTGCGTGATGATTTGGTGTACGGGCCCGGGCCTGACTGTACCACGTACGACGAATTGAAAGTGCTCTCCACGCCGTAATGTCCTTTAATGAATTTACTTCTCTCATACGAATGACTGTGACCACTTAATACCAGGTCGACTCCGTTAGATTCAAGCAATGGGATAATATTGTTTCTCATGTCAAACATCTCCGGCGAATCATCAGAGTTGTGGCTTCCCTTTGAATATGGCGCATGATGAAAATAAACGACCGTCCACTGCTGACTGTTATTACTCAGGTCATTCTCGAGCCATTGATACATGGCACTCGAGAAAGAATTGTATGAACCATAACTGTCGAGTGCAATGAAATGAACATTCCCGTAATTCGTCGAATAATATTTTTCTGTCCCGGAATTCGTCGGAATATTAAAAATGCTGAAGTACGGGAAGTTTGTTCCAAGCGAGGCCGTACTATGATATCCCGATTGGGCATAATCATGATTTCCCGGCGCCGGAAATACAGGAATGTTTTTGAACTGGTTCGGATACACATCAAACACGCGAGTCTGGTATTCCTGATCCGTGCCATTCGAATAGGCATTATCGCCAAGCCATAACCATCCGTTAATCTTCTGGCCTGAGGTAAAATTTGCGAATGAGTTCTTGACTGCCAGCTGTGCTGAACTCCCGTTTCCAAAATCGCCGGTCACCCAGAAGCGGAGCGGTATGGTGTCGTTATCATCCGGCGCGGTATGAAAAAAATTCTGACTGGTGGCCTGGATGGGATTGCCGATAGTTCCGACCGAATAATAATATTTCGTATCCGGGAAAAGGTTCTGCAATGTAAGTGAATGGCTCGTCGTGTTACCGGCATCATTTACACTCTTATTCAGTGCACCCGGGCTGGTGCCGTATGTGATCTCCGAATTGCATGCCGCATTCGTTTTCCATTGTATGGTTATGCTGTGGTTCTTTGCAACCGTCATGTAAGGTCCTCGCGTTATAGAAATTGAACTCGCTGCGGGTAGTGTTGTAAACCAGCCACTGGACGAAAAAGCTCCCGTGTCGATCGCACAAACCGCCTGGACGATGAATTCATAATTGGTAGAAGGAACCAGATTGTTCAGCATGATCGATGTTGCGCCGGTTGAAACAGGAGCAGAGTAGGGGTCGCCGGAATTTCGTATTCTGTATTTTACATTGTAGGAGAACGCGCCTGGTACTGCAGCCCAGTAAGGCGAAGCGCCCGTGGTTGTAAGTGTTGTTCCAAACTGCAGTACATCCGGTGTCCCGCAATTTTGAGCTATAATGTTTTGAGCAATTAGAGTGGTTAGTACGGACAGCATCAGGAAGGTGTTTTTACCCGGCATAAATTAAGTTTAAGTAATTTTAGTTTTTGATAAACCAAAACAAATCCTCAACTTGGTAAACTATATGAATTATGACTCCGGAGTAGCAATGAAAATTTTTTTATCTTACATATCATATTTTTTTTCAGGAAGAATCTTACAGTTTTAACTTTGCAGGCTATGCTGAACCTGATACTTATCATTCTTATTTCCGGTTTTATCTTCGAAACCATTCTTGAATACCTTAATATAAAAAACTGGGCTCCGGAGGTGCCGGACATACTAAGCGATATTTATTCGAAAGAAAAATATGAGAAGGCACGGGAATATGCAGTCGTCAATTACCGTTTCTCACAGCTGGTATCGCTCGTGAGTTTCATTTCAATTTTATTGATACTGTCGTTCGGATTATTTGGATGGCTCGACGATAAAATACGGGTATATCTCCATTCGCCTGCATACATTGCAATGGCATTCTTTGGAATAATCGGAATTGCATCCGATCTTCTATCCTTGCCGTTTTCTGTTTATAAAACCTTTGTGATTGAAGAGCGCTTCGGTTTCAATAAAACGACTGTTAAAACATTTATCATGGACAAGCTAAAATCGTATTTGCTGATGATCGTGATAGGTGCCATTGTTTTATTTATACTCGTGAACATATTTCAATTGACAGGTTCCAATTTCTGGTGGATCGCCTGGGCATTTCTGACAGTGTTGATGCTGCTGATTACCGTCTTTTATACTTCATGGATTTTACCGATATTCAACAGGCTTACACCACTGGAAACAGGAGAATTGCGAAATGCAATCGAGGAATACAGCCGGAAAAATAATTTCCCGCTGAAAGATGTTTTTGTAATGGATGGATCCAGGCGTTCATCCAAAGCAAATGCATTCTTCAGCGGCCTGGGTAAGAAGAAAAAGATCGTTTTATTCGACACACTCATCAACGAACATTCCATCGATGAACTTGTTGCAGTACTTGCTCATGAAACGGGCCACTTCAAACTCAGGCACACAAGAACGGGACTGGTGACAGGCATTTTACAGACTGGAATCATGCTTTTTATTTTTTCTCTGCTGCAGGGAAACCCGGCACTTATTGAAGCCCTGGGTGCGCATCAACCCGGACTGCATCTCGAACTGCTTGCCTTTGCCATGATATACAGTCCGGTTTCCACCATTACCGGTATCGTCATGCACGTACTTTCCCGGAAGCATGAATTCCAGGCAGATGATTTTGCAAAGAAGACATATAATGCAAAATCGCTGATCAATGCATTGAAAAAATTATCTGCCGAAAACCTCAGCAACCTTACGCCACACCCGTTGTATGTGTTCGTTCACTATTCTCATCCTCCATTATTAAGGAGACTGGAAGCTTTAAACCGGTGACAGGAAACTCAGATGTCAAATCTCTTAACATCCACTTCATCCATTAATTTTGAATCCCCTTCCAGGACATTCACAAAATGATCTGCGAAGTAGGGTGCGAGTATTACGCCTTTTGTTCCAAGCCCGTTAAAGATAAAAACATGGTCATAATGGCCGTGTCTTCCAATTACCGGCCGCCTGTCCTTCAAGGTGGGACGGATGCCCGCCGTATGTTCCACGATTTCAAACGGGATTTTCAGGAAATTAATCAACAGATTCCTCAACTTCTGTTTACCCGCTTCTGTCGGTAATTCATCAGTAAAATTCCATTCATACGTAGAGCCTACCCGGAACCTATGTTCACCAACGGGTATCAGAAAGAAGCCACTCATTAAAATATATTCTTCCGGCAATTGGCGGCATTCAATCAGCAGGATTTCTCCTTTAGCCGGTAAAAAAGGTACGTTTTCCCACAATGGATTCACGGCTGACCTGTAACCTTCACAAAAGATAATTCTCCTGCACGTGAACTTGTCGTAATTGATTTTATCCCTGGATATTTTTAATTCGGAGAATTTCATCTCAGACTCAATCAAATTATAGGAGTCGGTTAAAACCTGTCTGTTTGATTTTATAAATCCGGGTATGTTCATCCATCCGGAAAGAGTGATACGAATCAGTTTTTTAAAACCTGTGATCTTTCCTGCATATAAATCATCAGGCCCATTGGACAAAAGGTATTTCTTTAGTCCGGCTTCTTCCGTCCGGCTCAGCCAGTCGTTTAAATCCTTTGTGTTATGAATTACCTCGAGGACGTCTTTTTTATGATAGAATGTTGAATTTGATTTAGCTTCAATCCTGCTGTAGAAGGCATCAGCAAACGGTATCAGTTCATCGGCCATCCAGCTCTTCACAACCCGTCTGCCGGTGATCGGGTTAACGAGTCCTGCAGCAACCTGTGAAGAAGAATACGGATTATACCTGTCGATAACGAGTACACTCTTTCCACGGTCGATGAGCATTGCAGACAATACCGATCCGGCGAGACCGTTGCCTACAATCATGTAATCGTAGTGAGTCGTACTCATGGTTTTTTACCTGAGTAGGCGACGAGTGCAAGGCGTGTTCCGTCGGGGCTTACGGAAATCCTGTAAAAGTCCTGCATCTCACTGCTGAAGTTGGCAACCATTTCCCAGCCGGCATTCTGCTGCGACAGGAATAATTTTCCTTCCTGTCCCATGATAAGCGAACCGTCAGGGAGGATTGCAAAATCCTCGCAGTGAGGTGGTGTCGGTATCTCGCGTGTCAGTTTATAATCTTTGCAATTCATCGAATAGATAAACCATTCGGCGGGATTACTCTTTAATACGAAATACATCTTTTCGCCATCTGGTGAAAGTTTCATGCAGCGCCCAATATCGGAGGCAATCAATTTTCTCCGGGAAGTTCTGGTGTCCAGAATCTGCAAAGTATTGGCAGGACCAAGGATGAACATTGCAAGCAGGCTTTCGTTCAGCCAGCAGGCATAGCCTATGCTGTCAGTATTGTTCACAACGGAAGCACCCCGGGGATTATTAAGAGGGATTTTGTAGAACCGCTGACCTGAATCCTCATCCACACGAACGACAGAGAGGAATTTACCATCTTTCGTATAGGCAGGGGAGTACTCGCTTTCTTTTGTATCTGTGAACTGTACGCTTACTTTCGCTTCCAGGTCGTAATAGAAAATATCGGATTGGGATGTGTCAGAAACGGAGACATAAAAAATTCTCTTACCGTCAGGTGTGAAATTCGGCTGATTGTCGTAACCCTTTCTGTCTGTTATATTTTCCGGCTTCGAAAAAACATATGCTCCATTTTCTTTTTTTACCGAACAAAGGAAAATATCTGTCTCCGGCAATTGCGCAAAAGCATATTCTGTCAATAGAAATGTCGTGATTAGTATAATTTTCTTCATCGATATATCCGCAAAAACAATGGACACATTTTTCTATAATCGGTATTCCACCTCACTCTGTCGTTTCGGTTTGAGCTGTACAGATAAATCAACGCTGTCAGTTTCATTTGATACGTAAGATTCCCGGCTCGTATAACCTCTGAGGATCAAGATGCCGGCATCTTCATTATCGATTACTTTTACCGAATCAAGTTTACCCCTAAAGTAAAGGTCTCTCTGAATTGTTTTATGAAATAATCCCTGCATTCTTACCAATTTATAATGAGGAAAATCATCCTCAGAATTAGAGCTGTTTTGAGTTTCCAGGTAATACTTTCCATACAGGTGAAATACAGGTCCGTTCGTGCCGCTAAGGTTCATTGTCAACAGGAAGTTTAGCAGAATCGATGGAGAAACAAGGAACACCGGTATCGTCAGTCCGAAAATCGAAAAATAAATTTTCAGGGCATGGGGTGCCTTTGATCTCCAGGCGAGACCACAAAGTACAACACCGGAGCATATAAAAGCGAGAAAGAAATAATTAAAAGTTGTGACACCGCTATTTCTCTTTAAAATAAGGGATGAAATAAAAGCCAGGAAGAATATAGCATGGAAAGCGGTTAAAAGTAAAAATCTCCCCCGATCCATTCCTTTGCCGCCAATCATTAAAATAAGGCCGATTACCAGTGAGGCAATAAAAATGAAGAGACTTAAATAAAATGCCATGAATTTGTGGATTATTTATAAATTTGAAAAGTATGCAAATCTATAAAAGATGAAACTGAATTTACTCTTATTTAACTTAAAGATTGTTTTTGTTTATGCAGTCCTTTGTCTGTCAGGCAAAACAACAATGGCCGGTGCGGGAGATACTACAATTGTGCATGGATTTGATCATTTCACGCATCAGAATTGTAATTCCGGAAACGGTACTTTTCTTTTTCCTCCGGACTCCATCAGCTTCTATAAGATCCTGCTGCGATATGAATTAAGTTGCCCTCCTTCACTGGGCTGTGACATTTACGACCGTATCGCCACTTTGAAAGTCCTGGAACCAACGGGCATCATGGATTCATCTCTCCGGATTGCTCCTTCATTCAGGGTGAATGGGTCGATAGTCGATTCGTTTGCGTACATGAATTCTGTATCCTACACATACTCATATAATACGCTGGCCCATCGTATCGATTCCTCACAAAATGCCTCTGTGGAAGTTTTCCTGTTTAATGATTCCCTCAACCCGTTTACGGCTACCGATACGCTTTATGTATGGCCTTCTTATTACAATCAGTATACCTTTGATTCTTCCGGAGTTGCCACAGATTCTGTGTATGTTGTTCCGGATTCAGTTTTATATTTAACTGTCGATTCCATCTACACTCCTTTTGAAGTTAAAACTTCATACGAAATTGCCCGGGCTATAACTCCCTTTGGACAAGGTGTTGTCCTATGGTTCGATGTTTCTGATTACCGTCCGTTGCTGCACGACAGCGTGAATCTTTATTCGGTCGCCTGTGGTTACAGCAATGGCTGGGACGTAACAACCGATTTTTATTTCATTGAAGGAATTCCTCCGATGCATCCATATAAAATTACAAACCTGTGGAATGGCACGTGGCAATATGGAAATACAGGTAACCCGATCGACAGTCATCTCCAGCCGATCACATTGATCGTCGATTCGCAGTCTGTTTACGATAAGATCAGACTGATAACCACGGGACATGGATTTGGTTGCCTTCCTAATCAGAACGTGGCTGAGTTCTATAATGTTCAGCATATGTTAAATGTAAACGGTAATAATCTCGGTCAGCGACTTTGGAGAAATGATTGCGTCAGCAATCCGCTGTACCCGCAAGGCGCACCCGGCTTTACAAGTACGTGGTTTTACAACCGCGCAAACTGGTGTCCAGGCTCATACGTGACACCACATGATTACAACGTTACATCGTTGGTGGGTGCAAATGATTCCCTTACCGTGGATTATAACATGGCGGCCTATACGGTCACCGGCGTTCCTTCCGGCGCCTATGCTCCTGAATATTATGTTCAGTCGCATGCAATCTTTTATGATGATATTCATTATGTAAACAATGCCGCCGTGATCGAAGTGAAAAAGCCTAACGGCGCCTTCGCGTACAACCGGTCAAATCCGATTTGCCAGGCATTTCAACCGGAGATCCTGATAAAGAATTATGGTGCGGATACGCTTCAGTCACTAACAATACATTATGGTGTCGACGGCAGTTTTACAAATACTTTCAACTGGAGCGGGTCCCTCAAACTCACCGATACGGTTTCCGTGCAGCTTCCGCCCGTCTCTTTTGGAGCAGGCAGTCATACTTTTGATGTTTATATCGATCTTCCGAATGGTAATGCAGATGAATTCACTTTCGACGACACATTGCATGTGAATTTTTCAGCGACGGATATATATAATACCAATTTTGTCAGGGTACGAGTACGTACTGATAATTCTCCCACCCAGACACACTGGACAATCACCGATGATGCCGGTAATGTTGTCGGGTCACATATTAGTTTTACGGCTGCGCTTACAACATTTACGGATACTGTTATGCTTCCAAACGGTTGCTTTAATTTTAAGATTACAGACACCGGCCAAAACAGCGGAGATGGGATCTGTTGTTATAACGGATCCGGAAATATGCGGCTCTATTTTGGATCATCGGCATCACCGGTTGTAAACACCGGCGATTACGGCGCCTACTATTCGTTGAATTTTACCATAGATTTTCAGAGTGGCATACAGGAAAGCGAAGTCAGTAATTTAATAAATGTTTTTCCGAATCCGGCTTCGAATAGCATCACCCTGAATACATCGTTTGAAAATGCACACCTGAAAATCGAATTATTTGATCTGATGGCAAAATCGGTTTCTCAAACTTATGAAACCGACGTCTTTGGTTATTCGGCTAAAATAATTTTGCCCGAACTGGAAGACGGTATTTACTTTTTAAGAATAAACAACGAGGGTAAAACTTTCATGAAAAAAATACTGATTCAGAAAAACTAATCATCATGTGAAAACTATGATTAGCAAGCGGTATTGATCAGGGTATTTTTATTGAGAGTGAATTATCCGCAACACGTGTCTCAAGAGTTCTAAGTGGTCTTTCAGCTGGGCCCTTCTGTACATTGCCGTTCATGTCGAAGGTGCTTCCATGCATGCTGCACGAAAATTCATTGCCGTTGAAACGTAACATGTTGTCTGCGTGCGTGCATATCATGACATAGGATTTGTATTCGGTTTCATTGTGTTTGATAACGGCAATATCGTACCTGATATTAGACGGGCGGACGATCAGGTATTGATGTTTACCGAATTTTTCAAGCGGAACATTTACTGTTTTATCTTTCGATACGGTGTTGAAAATGGGAATGGTGCCGCACGACTCAAGAAAGGGGATCAGGACAGATCCCCCGAGACAAAATGCACAACTTCTTTTCAGAAAATCTCTTCTCTCCATTTAGAATGAATAACTAACGCCCAAATTAATAAACTGATTTGTATGGATTTTTCATTGATTCTATTTTATGACGTCAAATGACGTCATTATTTAGAATCGTTCCAAATAAGAAAAGCAGATAGTCGCATAATTCTTATCAATCCTTTGCATAGTATAGCTATAATGCTTTAACTGTCAGTTGATTTTGTTGTTTATTTGAAGTTAATAAAAAAGCCGCTTAGAAATAATATCTAAACGGCAGATTCTATTAAAACCTTCTGATGCTTTAATAATATTATGCATTATCAATCAGACGGAAACCACGGCCATGGATATTGATAATATCGAGCGACGGATCATCCTTCAGATATTTCCTCAATTTAGTAATAAATACATCCATGCTCCGGGCATTAAAATAATTGTCATCGCCCCAGATTTCCTTCAGCGCTTTCTGGCGTGGAAGCAATTCATTCTTGTATACACAAAGCAGGCGAAGTAATTCGGCTTCTTTCGGCGACAGCTTCTGGGATTCGCCGTTTAGACTTATCGTGCGATGGTCGAAATGAAAGTTATATTTTCCGATCTTAAACTCCTTCACAGAAGTATCGTGAGATTTATCGGCACTTCTCTTAAGTATGGCCTTTAGCTTGTAAAGGAGAACTTCTGAATCAAACGGCTTCGTAACATAGTCGTCCGCACCGACCTGGAAACCGGAAAGCATATCCTCTTTCATCGTCTTGGCTGTAAGGAAAATTATCGGAATGTTCGCATCCTTTTCCCTGATTTCTTTGGCCAGCGTGAATCCGTCTTTTCTCGGCATCATCACATCGAGAATGCAAATGTCAAACTTCCCGGAAATGAACGATTCATAGCCCATATTGCCATCGGTGCTGAGCTTCACATCGTAATCATTCAACTCAAGATAATTTTTCAGGACTGACCCGAAATTCGGATCATCTTCGACGAGGAGGATTTTGGTTTTCTTATTCATTGTTTTGAATTTAAGATTTATCAAAGGGGATATATATTTCAAAGGTACTTCCTTTACCGGATTCGCTGTCGACCTTTATCATTCCTTTATGCTGTTCGACCACGGCTTTTACATAGCTGAGTCCTAATCCAAATCCTTTTATGTCGTGAATATTACCTGTAGGCACCCGGTAGAATTTTTCGAAAATCCTCTTCTGCGTATCCTTGGACATGCCGATTCCGTGATCGATTACCCTTACGACAACACCATTGTTTGTATTGGCCGTTTCTATCATGATCTCAGGTTTCTCCGGCGAATATTTATTTGCATTGTCGAGCAAATTGAAAATCACATTGGAAAGGTGGATTGGATCTCCCTTTAACAAAGGGATTTCTGCATTCAGTTTCCAATTGAGTGTGCCACCCTTACTCTCCACCTGCAGGGCAATCAGTTCTACTGCATTCTGAATGATCGAGTGAATGTTTACATCCTTCTTCTGAAGATTCAATTCTCCCTTCTCGATCAACGCCATCTGAAGAACATTCTCAACCTGGGCATTCATCCGTTTGTTTTCCTCACGGATGATTTTTGTGAAGTATTCGAATTTATCCTTGTCGTTGATCACTCTCGGATCCTTGATCGAATCAACTGCAAGAGAAATGGTCGCAATCGGAGTCTTAAACTCATGCGTCATGTTGTTGATGAAATCAGTTTTGATGTCGGAAACCTTTTTCTGACGATAAATTACCTGGATGGTGTAGGCAAAACCGAAAACGATGATAAATGTAAACAAGGTTGATCCAAGCAACATTCCCCACATCGACGCAAGTACGTATTTCATGCGCCCCGGAAAATGAAAGATGAGATAATCGGGTTTTGAAATTATATCGTTCGGAAAAAGCAGGATCCTGAATTTCGAATTCATCAGTTCACCTGGCGATAATGCACTCTTGTATATAAAGAAATTATTTGATTTTCCGTTCAGCACTCCGTAATCGACATGACGTTCGATTCCCCGGTTTCTCAACTCGTTTTTTATTATCGAATCAAGCCTCGAAGAATCGATCCGGCTTGCGATGTTTGACTCGGGTCCGGCAAATTCAATAGCCATCTTGTCCATCACATCGTTCAGTTTTTCGAGACGCGCTTTTATCTTTTCTTCGTTCTGCCGGATTACAATTTCCGCTGAGTCGCCATAAATACGCGTGATCCTCGAACTGTGAATGGTATGTGAGGAGGTTGAATCGCGTTGAAAATAATTTCGTCGCTGCACACGGAGAAAAGTCTGGTTACTGCCCGGACGATGAAATTCGATGTTGATATCTGCATTGTCAAGGTCCTCAACCACCGGCGGCGGTTTCACGGCATGATTCGGAATTTCAATCGTCGAATCTGTAATATTAAGAGGGAATACGCTGGATGTGTCACGAATCATTAACTGGGTAATCCGCGTCGGGTCGATCTTGAAAACTCTCTCATTTAAAATGTTTAATGCTTCATTGGTTTCGATGCGGTCGACGATCGAGTTCATCGCCTGGCTTACCGACTGATCAAACTGCTGTTCCTTGATCCGGATGTCGTGCAAAATCCAATAAATCTGTAGGCTTATTATTCCGATCAATGCAATCGTCATCAAAACAATAATAAACCTGAAGCTCTTTTTATTCATTCGAGGTAAAAATAGTCAGCATTAACAACCCTGACAGAAATTTAACCAATCTTTAACAGAGATTAACGCCTCATTAACCCATTCCGGTTCAATTGGGTATTTAATTTACCGAAAAATTAGAGAGACATGCACAGCAGACTTCAATTACGCGAGTTTTTAGCCTGGATGACCCTGGTTGCAGCACTCATCCTTTTCAGTATGACGATAGCGTTTGCCCAGTCAAAATCAATCAGCGTGAACAGTGATGATGGCAAGGTTCATATCCAGATCAGCAAGACGGAAAACGGAAAGACTATTCATATCGATACAACTTTTGAAGCGACAGACGAAATGGATATCGAGAGGATCATACGCGACCTTAGCGGTGAAAGCGGCGAAGGGATTCAACTGGGCGATAAGGATCATTCAAGGGTTCGCATTCATTCAAAAGGTTCAGGAAAAAATAATAAGCAGATCATAATTGACGTTCCTGAATTGTCGGAGGCCGACAGGGAGAAACTTCACGAGAATTTGAAGGAGTCGATGAAGGGCATGAAAGAAAGCATGGAACAAATGAAAGAGTCTTTGAAAGACATTCATATTTTCATCGATGATTTTGACGACGAGGATTTTCATTTCAAATTTAATTGCCCGGATTTCGATTCCGATGAAATTAAAAGCGAAGGCAAGCATAGATATTCATACAGTTATTCATTTGAAGATAATGACGAGATCGACAGTCTCGACGATGCCGACCACGTAATCATCATGGGTGATGCAGATGAAAAGCCGCCGGTATTGGAAAAAGTCATAAAATCAAAAAATGGCAATCAGGTGTTTATCTATAAACGTTCTGATTCTTCGAATCGGGCAAAGAAATCTGAAAAACCTGCTGCAGATACCGAAAAGGAGAAGATTAACGGCTTACACGACCTGTCATATTATCCAAACCCTACATCAGGTAAATTTACACTCAGTTTTCAGTGTGATCAATCCGATGATATAGCTATTAAGGTTCTTGACAGTAACAGCAAGGTCGTATTCTCTGACTTACTCGAGGACTTCCGTGGTGAGTATTCGCGGGAAATAAATTTATCCGGCAGGAGCAAAGGAAACTACATTATAAAAGTTACTATCGGCGAAAAATCGATTTCGAAAAAAATTGTTTTGAATTAATTGGTTTAATTAGAGTTAATTATTAGGATAGGTTTCCCCCGGCTCATAACCGGGGGTTTTCTTTTTCAGGAAAATCCCAATTCCTTTTTTATTCTTATAGCCTGTTGCAGATGGCGTTGTTCATGAACGGTTATTATCTGCATGACGTCACTTACCCGTAATGTGATTAAAGGCGCAACCGGCGAAGACATGACCCTGCCGGTACAGTTTTTTGTTTCCAGTTTATTGAATAGTTCTTTCAACCTGTTCTGGTGCTCTTCAAATTTTTTAATGATGTTATAACTGATTTCCGTTTTGGAAGGAAGAAAAATTTTAGGCGCCTTATATTTTTTCATGATTTCAGGCCCTAGTGTATCGATCATTCTTTGGCCGGTGTAATTTGTAAGCGGATTAATCGTTTCCCAGAAGGTTGGCTTGTATTTTCCTTCTGCAATCAAAAGCAGCGATGGGAAATAGGCTTCATTCGAGACGATGATATGATCGATGCATTGTGCAATGCTCCATTCCTTCGAATCCGGTTTTTCGTTTATTTGAATTTGATTTAATTCCCCGAATTCCCTTTCTATTGAATTAGTAATTTCACTGAGAATGGCAGTATCCATACTGATTAAGTATTAGTGCTTTGTAAATGTCGCGCATTTTTCGGAATACCCTGCACATATTAATGAGCGCAGTTTTTTCCTGTAACGGGAGATGCAGGAAACCGGATACAGTTATTGAATATAACTCTCATTTGCTCGCTGAATCTTATTTCTCCATTTTTGCCTGATGAAAACTGTTGGCGAAGCATTTTCTTTATGTACGAAAAAGCTTTCGGAGGTATATGAAGCCGGCGAGGCCATGCAGGTTGCCCGGCTATTGTTCGAAGAGGTAATGAATTTTCGCAGGATTGATATTTTCAGGAACGAGAATAAACTTATGAATCAATCGGAAGAAGAGAGACTTGAATATCTCTTATCCGAAATCCTCAGCGGAAGACCTGTGCAATATGTTTTGGGATACACCTGGTTTCATGGAATGAAATTAAAAGTGAATGAACATGTGCTCATTCCCCGGAGAGAGACGGAAGAACTCGTAAACAGGGTACTCACAGATATCCGTAAATCCGGCAAGAACCCTGCTGTCGTCGTCGATTTTTGTACAGGAAGCGGCTGCATAGCGCTCGCCCTGAAGAAAGAACTTAAAGACACCAGGGTGATTGCAATGGATATTTCAGAAGATGCCCTCAGTGTCGCCAGGACAAATGCAGGAATGCAAAACCTTGAAGTAGTTTTTGAGCATGGCGACGTAATGAGCATTGATCTGGATATACGTCCGGATCTGATCGTGAGTAATCCGCCATATGTGATGGAAAGTGAAAAGACGCTTATGCACGACAGGGTAAAAAAGCATGAACCTTCAATTGCATTATTCGTTCCTGAAGATGATCCATTGATTTTTTATCGCCATATTGCGGATTGGGGTAAAAAGCATTTAATTTCCGGAGGAAAAATTTATTTTGAATTCAATGAGCAGATGGGAAAGCAGATTTCCGCGTTACATTTGCAAATGGGTTATCGGTTGCCGGTGGTATATAAGGATATGCAGGAAAAGGACCGGGTGTTCTGCGCCACCAAACCCTGAAGATGTAATCATTGATTTTGAAAGGCAGTAAAAAATATCTGTTGGAAAAATGACACACGAAGAAGCAAGAAAAAAAATACAGAGTCTGAGCAGGGAACTGGATGAACATAATTACCGTTATTATGTTCTCTCTGATCCGATCATAAGCGATTTTGAATTTGATAAGAAACTGGAAGAGCTGATAAGTCTTGAAAAGAAATTTCCGGATCTCGCCTCACCCGAGTCACCGACGCAGCGTGTAGGTGGATTTATCACTAAGGAATTTCAGACGGTAAAGCACAAGTACCCGATGCTTTCGCTTGGGAATACCTATTCTGAGGATGAAGTAAGAGAATTTGATGAACGGATCAGGAAGACTATCGATGGAAAATACGAGTATGTCTGTGAATTGAAATTTGACGGCGTGGCTATCGGCCTTACGTATGTTGACGGAATTTTACAGCGTGCGGTTACGAGGGGCGATGGAGTTCAGGGTGATGATGTCACTGCCAATGTGAGGACAATCAGAAGCATTCCGCTCAAACTTCTGGGGAAGGATTATCCGGATGAGTTTGAAATACGTGGTGAGATACTTATGCCTCGATCTTCATTCGAAAAAATCAATGCGGAAATTCAGTCGCAAATGGAAGAGGAGGGTTATAATGAAGATGAAATTTCCGCACGACTCCTCAAGAATCCCAGGAATGCTGCAAGCGGGACGATCAAGATGCAGGATTCAAAAGTAGTAGCCGGGAGGAAACTCGATTGTTTCCTGTATGCAATGTATGGTCAGTCGATTCCATTCAAAACGCATTACGAAGCGATGACTGCGGCAGGGAAATGGGGATTTAAAATCAGCGAGCACATCAAAGTGTGCAGCGACATCGACGCTGTCTTCAGGTACCTGGATCACTGGGATACTGCAAGGCATCGCCTGGGCTACGATACCGATGGAGTGGTGATAAAGATTAACTCGATCGCACAGCAGAATGATCTTGGCTTTACGGCCAAATCGCCGCGTTGGGCAATAGCGTATAAATTCAAGGCACAGAGCGTTTCAACCACACTGAAGGATATTTTTTACCAGGTCGGGAGAACCGGTGCTATTACGCCGGTGGCAGACCTTCAGCCTGTCCTGCTTGCAGGAACAACCGTGAAACGGGCAACGCTGCACAATGCGGATCAGATCGAAAAGCTCGATCTGCGGATCGGCGACACAGTTTATGTTGAGAAAGGAGGCGAAGTAATTCCTAAAATTACCGGCGTTGATTTGCAAAAGCGAAAGCCGGATTCTGTTCCGGTAAAATATATTTCCGTCTGCCCCGAATGCAAAACACCGTTGATTCGAAAAGCCGGCGAGGCACAGCATTATTGCCCCAATGTTAATGAGTGTCCTCCGCAGATCAAAGGACGCATCGAACACTTCATTAGTCGCAGAGCCATGGACATTGACAGCCTCGGAGAGGGTAAAATAGAACTACTGTATGACAAGGGCTTAATTCACAATTTTGCGGACCTGTATTCACTGAAATACGAAGATCTGATCGGTCTCGAAAAAATTATTCATACAGACGAAGACGGGAAATCCAGGAAGGTAAGCCTCCAGGAAAAATCAGTGCAGAAAATCTTATCGGGCATTGAAGAATCAAAGAATACACCTTTCGAGCGTGTACTGTATGCGATCGGAATTCGATATGTGGGTGAAACTGTTGCAAAGAAACTTGCATTGCATTTTAAAAATATCGAAGCTATTGAGAATGCATCGAAGGATGAATTAATGGAAGCAGAAGAAATTGGGGAAAAAATTGCAGAAAGTGTAAAAGACTTTTTCAGTAATTCCTCCAATCGACGCCTTGTTTCATCTCTAAAGCACGCCGGATTGAAAATGAAGATAGGTAAGGATGCGATTCCGGAAAAAATCAGCAATCTTCTCGATGGAAAAACATTTGTCGTTTCAGGGACTTTCAGTAATTTCAGCCGTGATGAAATTAAGTCGCTCATCGAAAAACACGGAGGGAAAAATCAGAGTGGCGTGACATCTAAAACTGATTATCTCCTGGCCGGTGAGGAAGCCGGGCCAAGTAAACTCGAGAAGGCGGATAAGCTGAAAGTAAACGTCATTGATGAAAGCGGCTTTTTAAAACTAATTGGTAAATAATGTTGCTTAATAAAAATATCAGGGTCTGGCTCGGGAACCAGCGTTTCCTCCGGGATGTTAAAAAAGTCGAGAGGAAACCCGGAATTATCAGCTTCGATGACGCTATGCGGATCGGTATTTTGTACGATGCGACTGACGAACGCGATTCGGATACGGTAAAAAATTATATCAAAACGGTGAGGGCAAATTTCAAAAAGGATATTATGGCTCTCGGTTATGTTGACAGGAATGCAGTCGGTAAAAATCAATATGCACAGGTAGGGCTGGACTTCTTTACAAAGAAAGATCTGAATTTTTCCATGAGACCTACTAATCCAATCGTCAGCAATTTCATCAATGAAGAATTTGACATTCTGATTAATCTCGACTACGGAAAATCCTATCCGTTACGTTACATTTCAGGTTTATCCAAAGCACGATTTAAAGTTGGAAGATACAACAACAGCAACTCCGTGTATTTTGACATGATGGTGAAACTCACCGGCGATCCTCCCATAAAGACGGTCATTGAAGAGATAGAGCATTTTTTACGTTTAATCAAAAGGAAATGAATACAAACAGGCTGAAGGGAACCGGAGTCGCCCTCGTGACTCCATTTCATAAGGATGGCAGTATCGATTTCAAGAGCTTTAAAAAACTGATTGAGCGTTGCATAGACGGAAAGGTGGATTATCTCGTGCCGCTTGGTACCACAGGCGAATCTGCAACGCTCACATTAAATGAACGAAGAGCTGTGACCGATTTCGTAACAGAGGTTGTCGACAGGAAAATGCCAGTTGTTCTGGGAGTAGGAGGTAACAATACACAGGAGGTTTTGAATTTCATAGAGGAAAACAAGTTCGAAGGCATCGATGCAATACTGTCTGTTTCGCCATATTATAATCGGCCGTCGCAGCGTGGCATTTACCAGCATTATAAAATGATTGCGAACGAATGTCCGGTGCCTGTTATCTTATATAACGTTCCGTCGCGTACAGGAAGCAACATGGATGCGGAAACAACCTTGCAGCTTGCGGCAGAAGTTAAAAATATAATCGGCATAAAGGAAGCGTCCGGCAACATGGAGAAGGTGATGAAGCTGATCGAAAACAAACCCAAGGATTTTCTGGTGATCAGCGGAGACGACATCCTCACTCTGCCAATTTTAGCCTGCGGTGGTGACGGTGTCATTTCAGTTATCTCCAATGCATTCCCAAAGGAATTCTCCGAAATGACGCGGCTGGCGATGAGCGGTAATTTTGAAAAAGCGAGAAAACTGCATTACAAGCTGCTCAATATAACCCATGCGATATTTGTCGATGGGAATCCGCCCGGAATAAAGGGACTGTTGAATGTATTAAATATTTGTTCTGAACATGTTCGTTTGCCGCTCACTCCGGTTGGCAAATCGGTGTTGAACAGGTTTGAATCCATGGTAAACAATTAAAAATGTTTTACCAGATATCGTTACTGAGTTTTCCCTGTTGAAAATGGTGACCTGAATGGCACGGTAAATATCGTCTCAAGACATAATTTGTAATTCAGGATTCGTATTTTTTTTATATATTGATGCAATTAATCTACATGCAATGAAAGGAACATTACAACTGATCTTCATATTGATTACAAGTTATGCAATGGCGCAGGATACTATCGTTAGCCAGGATTTACCGACTGCCGGAAAGACCTATGTATTGAGTATCGGTACTGCATTTACCGGACTTGATCCATCGGAAACAGGAGTTAATTTTAATTGGGATTTTTCCGATTTGGGAAGGACCAGCCAGCGGATCGACACTTCTTTTACCACTGCCTCCACGAATCCGTTATTGTCTTTCTTTTTCATCGACAATCCCCTGAATGGTAATCGTGCAAACCATGCGTTCCGTGGACAGGATTTTAATCTTGGCTTTACGGGTTTGACAGACATATTCAATTATTATTACAATACATCAACTGTATATAAACAGCCCGGTTTTGGTGCAGTCGTTAATTCAGTTCCTGTGCCGGTAGCTTATGTTCCTCATGATGTTTTGTATAAACTACCTTTGAAATATGATGACGAAGATTCAGTTGCTTATGAATTTGCGGTGGACCTGACTTCTACAATCGGTATCTATTATCATGTAAGCCGCACGCGTCACAATAAAGTTGATGGCTGGGGAACACTCACTACACCGTTCGGGACTTTCAGTGTATTAAGAGTAAAATCTGTCCTGGTTGAGGAGGACAGCACATTCATCACTTCACTGAACCTTGGAGTGAAACTTCCGCCGGTAACCACGAATGAATATAAATGGCTTGGAAAGGAATTTGGTGTTCCACTTGTACAGATCAATACAAATGCATCGAATGTAATCAACCAGATTCTCTACCAGGATTCTGTGAGACTTACAGGCATACCGGTTCTTCCTGAACTCGTGGAAAATGTAATTGTTTTTCCAAACCCTGCATCCGAAAAAATCATCGTCAGGTATACACTCCTGCAAAACACAGAAGTAAAAATATCATTGCATACTTCTGACGGAAAATTGGTCGATGACCTTCTTGATGCTAAAAAATATACAGGCTTGAATATTGAAGGGTTCGATCTGGAAAAATATAATTTACCGGCCGGCAATTATTTTATCGATATCAGGTCGTCAAATAGTGTTATTACGAAACAGGTACAGATCCGTTAAGAACTTTTCCTGAGAGCAACCATTTGAATGGCGGTTGCAGCTGCTTCAATTCCTTTGTTGCCGTATTTTCCGCCGGAGCGGTCTATCGCCTGTTGTGTCGTATTTGTAGTCAATACTCCGAATATTACCGGTATACCCGTATCCAGGCCGAGATTCATGATTCCGTGAGCTACCGCATCGCAGATGAAATCAAAATGTTTAGTCTCGCCCTGTATCACACATCCTATGCAGATTGCCGCATCCGGTTTTACGGCCTCCAGTAAAAACTTCGCACCAAGGGGCAATTCGAAACTTCCGGGAACATTTATTCTGAAAATATCATCTGGTGTTACTCCGGCCTCTATGAGAGTCTGCTTTGCAGCTTTGAACATGGCTTCTGTAATTTCGGTGTTCCATTCAGAAACCACGATGCCGATCCGCATTCCTTTTGAATCAGGAAGGGAGTTGACCCGGGAGAGGGATTTTTCAGGGGAAGCCATTCTGAATTTGAAAATGTGTTCTTTTGAAAATTTGAAAATGCATCAACAACTCTGACCGAAATATTTTCAATCTCAGACCTCAATTGTTTTTCCGAACATTTTCAGAGGGAAAATTATTTGCTGATCATTGCATCAGCCTTCGCAATATACTTATCGATTTGACTGGCTTCGCTGGAAGTTGAATAGTCTTGCTTGATTTTGGTATATGCATCTTTAGCTCCTTTATAATCCCCTTTAATTTCAAGTGCGATTGCTAACTTCATCAGCATGATTGGCGTGGTGAAATTATTAGGCTTCTCGGTGCTTGCCTTTTCATAAAAGGAAATAGCCTCATCGGTATTTTTCAGCTCCATGTTTGCATCGCCGATTGCTCCGTAAACGATTGCACCAGTTGCATCGTCTTTCGCATCATAGCTTCTCAAAACTTCGATCGCCTTATTATAATCCTTCATCTTCATGTAGGCCATGCCAAGGTAATAACGTGCGAGGTTGCCTGAAGGACTTACGCCGTATTCGTTAACGATTTCTTCAAGTCCGGGATGATTTCCATCGCCATTGATCGCAAGCTTAAGAGAATCAGAATTGAAATATTGCTCAGAGTAAAAAAGAAGGCTTTGAGCTTCTTTTTCTTTATTTGCTACATAAACTTTCTGGTAAAAATAATAACCTCCGACAGCCAGGATTAAGGCTCCGATGATTATTCCAAGGCTTTTTCTGTTTTGATTAATAAAGTGCTCGGTTTTACCGATCGCTTCGGAAACTATAAAATCTTGATCCTGAGATGTTTCAGCCATGATTGGGCAGTGGTTTTTTTAAATGAGGATGCAAAATTAATTTATTTTCATTAACTGGCAATTTTCTTTGAAAATAAGGGCTTGTTGCTTTAGCCGGAAGACCAAAATCCCCGGATTATCGCCCGATAAGTGCTATTTTTGCAGCCGCTTTATAATGAACCAGCGAATTTAACAGATGCCTGAAAGAGCAGGAAAGATAAAGTTGATTGAATGTCCGCGCGATGCCATGCAGGGATGGAATGAATACATTCCGGCAGATAGAAAAATCAATTACCTGAATTCGCTATTGAAAGTTGGATTCGATACACTCGATTTCGGCTCTTTCGTGTCACCCAAAGCCATTCCTCAATTGCGCGATACGAGGGAAGTTATCGCCGGGCTCGATCTGTCAGAAACCGCCACGAAGTTGCTTGCCATTGTCGCAAATACCCGGGGTGCCGAAGAGGCGGTTGCTTATGATGAAATTTCGTATCTCGGTTTCCCGTTTTCGGTTTCAGAAGAATTTCAAAAGAGAAATACAAATTCGACCATCGAAGAATCGCTTGGAAGAGTTGACGAAATTCAATCCCTGTGCATCAGGAATAGGAAAAAACTTGTCATCTATATTTCGATGGGATTTGGAAATCCTTATGGGGAACCCTGGAATGCCGATATCGTGATTCACTGGGTGAAGAAACTTGTGCAGCGCGACATAAAAATTATTGCACTTTCAGATACGATCGGTGTAAGTAATCAGGAAAATATTACTCATCTTTTTTCCAGACTTATTCCCGAATTTTCGGATGCAGAATTTGGTGCACATTTGCACAGTCACCCTAAAAATTGGAAAGAAAAAGTTACCGCGGCTGAAAGGAGTGGTTGTTTGAGATTCGACAGCGCCCTGAAAGGAATCGGAGGTTGCCCGATGGCTGCCGATGAATTGGTAGGTAATTTGGCTACGGAAAATGTGGTAAATTATTTTGGCGGACCTGAAAAGCTGGGATTAAATGCCACAGCTTTACTCGAATCAATGAAAATAGCTGAGCAAATTTTTCATTGAAAGATTTTGCATGAAATTGGCATATTCAACTATGAAAAATCGTGTAAAATGAAGGCCTGCAGAAAATATTTTCCAATTTTCTTAAATTGCTTCCTGATTCTATAAAGCCTCCGACATCATTCATTTAAGTACCTTTAATATTGAATTTAAAAGAATAAAAAACCAATAAATCACGTTAAATACGAATGACATTTTTTAAACAACGATTCGCAGGCCTGATAGTATTTATGATGTGCTTTTTCGCGTCTTTTATTTCTCTGTCGCAAGATGTAAAGTATGTCGAGATCAGCGGGAAGATTAAAAAGGACAATAAGCCTTCAGGGGGTGTTACGATTCAGATTACAGGACAGGGGGTAACTCCACAGACGATAACATCCAAAGAAAACGGGAGTTTTGGTTTTAAGCTTGATCTTCAGAAAAGTTATATGATTACCTTCTCAAAGGAAGGACTTGTATCGAAGACAATAGAGTTCAGCACGAAGCTTCCGCCGGATCAGGCAGATATCATCTATGAATTTCCTTTCAACATTGATCTGTTTGACGACCTCGCAGGCGTATCAAAAAACGGGTCCATGACCAAACCTGTGGCAAGGATTGCATACAATCCGACGTATGAGAATTTTATGGATGATGAAAATTATACGCGTCAGATCAGGTCGGAGCAGGAGCAGGCAAGAAGGGCTGCAGAGGAATTGCACAGGCAACAGGAAAAATCCCGTCTCGATTCCCTCAATAAAATCTGGAGCGATTCACTTGCCAAAGCCAAGACACGTGATGCTGAGGCTGCAGCCGCAATGGCCGAAAAGGAACGGTTGAAAAAAGAGCGCGAAAAGGCGCAAAGAGATTCCATCGACAGGGTGAATGCGGCAAACCAGGCTGCTGCGGAAGCAGCCGCAAAGGAAAAAGCGCGACTCGAAGCATTGGCCATCGCAGCAGCAAATGCAAAGGCACTTGCGGCATCAATGGAGAAAGCACGACAGGATTCCATATCAAAAGCAGAAGCAGAAAAGGCGAGACTTGAATTGCAGAGGGCGGCTCAGGAAAAGGCGGCTAAAGATTCAATCGCCAGAGCACAGGCAGAACAAAACAGGCGCGATTCTCTCGAAGCAGTTAAACTGGCCGCAGCTGCAAAATTAAAACAAGAAGCAGAATTAAAAGCGAGGGAAAAGGCCAGGCTTGATTCAATCAACCAGGCAGAAGCTACATTACTGGCACGACAGAAGTTTGTCGCTGATTCCACTTCCAGGGCGAAAATAGAAGCCGACAAGCAACTGGCACAGGCAGAAGCCATGCGGAAGCTGCAGGAAAAACAGAAACTCGATTCAATTGCCAAAGCACAGGCTGACGAAAAGCGTGCGCTTGAAGCTGCTAAGCTCCGGGAAAAGAACAGGCTGGATTCTTTGAGCCGGGTTGAGGCTCTCGAAAAGCAGCGTAACAAGGAAATTGCAGACTCTGTTGCGGCTGCCAATGCAGCTCTGAAAAAACAGCAGGAGCAGGAAGCGGCGCGTCAAAAGGCGGAAGCAAAGAGGCAGCAAGACTCCATTGCCGCCGCTAAGATTCGGGAAAAGGCAATTGCAGATTCGACCGCAGAGGCAAAGATTCTCCAGGATAAGAAAGCAAAGGAACAGGCAGATCGTGAAATGGCTTTAAGAATTGCCGAGCAGGAAAGACAAAAAGCCATAGCTGATTCGGCTGCAAAAGCAAAACTCGCAGAAGAACAGAAAGCAAAAGAACTGAAAGAAAAACAGGAGGCGGAGACCCGGCGAATCGAAAAGGAAAAAGCAGATCAGGCGCTGGCAGCAAGCATAGCCCTTCAGAAAAGACAAAAAGAAGTTGCTGATTCTACAGCTAAAGCAAAAATACTGCAGGAGCAACAGGAAAAAGCAGAGAGAGACAGGCTTGAAGCGGAGGCAAAACAAAAGGAAAAGGAAAAGGCTGACCGGGAATTGGCTGCAGCCCTTGCATTAAAGGAAAAGCAAAAGGCCGAAGCAGACAGCATCCAGAAAGCGGAGGCAGACGCAAGAGCGCAGGCACTGATCGAGCAACAGGCACGGGCAAAGAGAGCACAGGATTCTCTTGCTGAAGCAAAGGCTGTCGAGTTGAAGAAGGAAAAGGAAGACCAGGAAAGACGTCGCCAGCAGGCACTGAAGGATAAAGCGACTCTCGATTCACTTGCGCAGGCTGATGCGGCCCAAAGAAGGAAAGCGGAAGAAGAACGACTTCAGAAATTGGCAGAGGAAAAAGCAAGACAGGATTCCTTGACGGCCGTTCAGCAGGCAAAAGCCGCACAGGAAGAGAAAGAAAGGAAAGCAAAAGTATTGGCAGATATTGAAGCCCAAAAACTTCTTTTAGCAAAAACCAATCTTCAGGAAGAAAAAGCTCAGGCAAAGGCGAGACCCGTTGCTCCTGTACCAAAAATTATCGATTCCGATTATCGCGAAGGTGTTACCGAAGAAACTGTCAATGAATCTAACAGGGTCATTTACCGCACCGTCGTGAAAAAAGAAGGAACTGCATTCAATTATCAGAAGATCGTTTACAATTGGGGCGGTGTTTTTTATTTTAAGAACGATAATTCCATCACTGAAATCACGTTCCAACAGGATCTGAAAAACGCGAAAGCAGAATACAAACAATAACATCTGACTTTTAACTTCCAAATTCTTACTCTTGTTTCTTGATAATTGAATCTTGAATCTTGGCTCATGGCTCATGGTTCTTGGTTCTTGATTCTTGGTTCTTGGCTCTTGGTTCTTGATTCTTGATTCTTGGTTCTTGCTTCTTGGTTCTTGGTTCTTGGCTCTTGGTTCTTGATTCTTGGCTCTTGGTTCTTGGCTCTTGGTTCTTGGTTCTTGCTTCTTGGCTCTTGGTTCTTGGTTCTTGGCTCTTGGTTCTTTACCTTCGCCCACTCAATAAGAACCCCCTAAAATGCCTCGGAATACAAAACCCACGATTCTTGTAACTAACGATGATGGAATTACCGCTCCCGGACTTCATGCTCTTGTTGAGGCGGTAAAGGATCTCGGGGAAATAATCGTTGTCGCTCCCGATAGTCCGCAGTCGGGGATGGGACATGCGATTACTATTAATAATCCGCTGAGGCTGGATAAGGTTGACATGCACGGGGATCATAAATGGTTTCAATGCAGCGGCACGCCTGTCGATTGTGTGAAGATTGCAATCGATAAAATATTGCATCGTAAACCGGACCTTTGTGTTTCCGGCATCAACCACGGGAGTAATTCATCCATCAACGTAATTTATTCCGGCACCATGTCGGCTGCCATGGAAGGAGCTATCGAGGGAATACCATCTGTGGGTTTCTCTTTGTTAAATTATGCGTTGGATGCGGATTTCTCCGCCGCAAAATTTTATGCAACTCAGATCGCAAAAAATGTTCTCACCAACGGGATTCCAAACGGAACGCTGCTGAATGTAAACATTCCCAATCTCCCTCTGGATGCATTGAAAGGTGTAAAAATTTGCAGGCAGGCCATCGCCAAATGGGAAGAGGAATTCGATGAGCGTCTCGATCCGAATAAAAGAAAATATTACTGGCTGACCGGTAAGTTTGTTAACCAGGACAAAGGAAACGATACTGACGAGTGGGCTCTGGCCAACGGTTTTATATCACTCGTGCCGGTCCAGTATGATTTTACGGCACATCATGCAATTCCTTTTCTTAACCAGATGTATTATGAAACTGGCGGAGAAGCTTAAGGATTCTTTTATTACCGGAATGATCAGTGGCGCCGTTTCCATTTTTCTTTTCTATTACCTGATCTCCTTCATTCGTTCTCTGATCGTTAACTATTACGGCAACCAGTTTATCATGCGTCCGCCGGTGGTTCAGCTTCTTACCATGCTTATGAACGTAATCATATTCAGGATGCTGATGATAAACATGGATAAGGAAAAGACAGGTAAAGGCTTTTTATTCATCACGGTGCTTGCAACGCTTGCTTATTTTTTCGTCTATTTCAGGATGAGAAAAGGCGTTTAAGAAATTATTAGATGAACTGGAAAAATAAAATGTCAACGGGAATAATCATTGGTTTGCTGTCGCCGCCACTGGCATTTTATTTATTTTACCTGCTGAAGTTCGGCGATTCGTCAGTCGTTGATCTGCTAAAGGGTTACGCTGAGAGAAAAGTTCTTACGCATGTAATCAGTCTTTCAGTGCTCATTAATCTGCCCGTTTTCTTTGGCCTGCTCGGCATTAATCGCGAACAAACTGCCCGGGGTGTGTTAGGCGCCACATTAATTTATGCGTTTGTTGTTTTAATCATGAAATTATCCTGATGAAAATATACGTCATAGCCGGAGAAGCTTCAGGCGACCTGCACGCAGCGGATCTCATCAGGGAGTTGAAGAAAATTATTCCCGCACTCGAGGTTCGCGCCTGGGGAGGCGACCTGATGAAGCAGGAGGGAGCAGACATAGTTAAACATTACCGTGATCTCGCTTTTATGGGGTTTACGGAAGTGATCATGAACCTGCGGACGATTCTCGGTAATATTGATTTTTGTAAAAAGGATATTTTAAATTTTAAGCCGGATGCAGTCATCCTCGTCGACTATCCGGGTTTTAATTTACGGATAGCCGCATTCGCCCATGAGAAGGGCCTCCCGGTCTATTATTACATCTCTCCCCAGGTCTGGGCATGGAAATCCTCGCGTGTGAAAAAGATCAGGCAGATGGTGAAGAAAATGTTTGTCATTCTCCCGTTCGAGACTTCCTTCTATAAAAAATTCGATTACAATGTCGAGTATGTCGGCCATCCATTACCCGATGTGATTGCACGCAAGAAAAAGTCATTTTCCGGTCGAAGTGAATTCCTGCTAAAATCGGGCTTAAGCGAGCAGCCAATTATTGCCCTTCTTCCCGGGAGCCGCAGGCAGGAAATAGAATCAATGCTTCCTCTCATGTTATCGGTGCGGAAGGAATTTCCCTCTTACCAGTTCGTCGTAGCTGCCGCGCCTTCGCAACCCGAATCATTTTATCATGAGCTGGCACATGCAAAGGATTTTTCTGTCATTTCTGGTTCAACGTATGAACTGCTCCATCATTCGGAAGCTGCACTTGTTACTTCAGGTACGGCAACGCTTGAAACTGCTTTGATGAATGTTCCCCAGGTCGTCTGTTACAAGGGCGGCAGAATCAGTTACATGATTGCAAAATCGCTGGTGAAGATCAGATTCATTTCACTTGTGAACCTTATCATGGATAAAGAAGTTGTAAAGGAGCTGATTCAAAATGATCTTACGCCGGCATCAATAACGGCCGAGCTGAAGAAAATCCTTGAACCCGTAAACCGCGCGCGGATTTTTTCAGAGTATAAAATTTTACAGGATATGCTCAATGCAGGTGGCGCCGCGGAAAAGACTGCTTTACTGATTGCGGCTGATTTGAAAAAAGGGCAGGTGATATGAAGGTGGATCCGGTGAAAGATTCTAATCCGGATTTTGTAAAGGATTCTTTTTCCGGATCATGAATCAGCAAGCCTGATCCTTTGCAGTAAAGGAAAATTCAGGGAGTACGGAACTTTTTTTATGCGTTTATTTTATTGATGAAAGTCGTTCTGTTTTGATATGCTAATGTGTATCGGAATAGTTTTGCTTTGTGAATCAGTTCAACTCAGCTCCTTTTTTTCGTATTCTGCCTGCCTTTTGTCTTGGCATTTGCGCTTCCTATCATCAATGGATCGATTTTCAGATGGCGGGTTTTCTCCTGTGTATGGGACTGGCAGGATTGCTGGTATTTTTCGCAAAGAAGAAGACTGTTTATTCTCAACGCTGTTATATTGGTATCTCTTTTCAATTCCTGTATGTTGCCATCGCTTTTTTCTTCACTGAAATAAAAGACGAGCGGAGACTGCCTGATTATTTTACCAGCATAGTCGCAGGCAAATATTTCATTGCCACTCTCGACGAAGCACCCAGAGGCGGAAATGGAAAATACCGTTCGCCTGTTTCTGTTACATCGGTCATGGCCGGAGATCAACCGGTCTCCGCAAGAGGGAAATGTTATTTATATTTTAACGGCGATATAAATGCCGCGCGACTGAAGACCGGCGACAGGATTTTTTTTTCGGGGGTGCCTGCAGAAATTCCTCCTCCGGCGAATCCCGGACAGTACGATTTCCGGCGCCGTTCTTCCATACATCGTATTTATCACCGTGTTTATCTGAAGCATCAGGACTGGAAAAAACTCGAACCTGAAAAAAGGTTAAACGTAAGGTCTTTCTCAGCAGATTTAAGGAATCGGTTCCTTAGTGTTTATAGATACGCGGGCATTAGCGGACAGGAATATGCTGTTTTATCTGCACTGGTATTGGGTTATGACGACGAAATAGATTCCGGAATCATGCAGGCATTTTCAGCCTCCGGAACTTTGCATATACTTTCTGTATCGGGAATGCATGTCGGTATCATCTTTTCTGCATTGTCCGCTTTGCTAATCTTTATGGAAAGAAGAAAGTCGCTGCGCTTTCCGCGACTGATCATCCTCATTGTCGCACTCTGGTTTTATGCATTTCTTACAGGACTCTCGCCTTCAGTCATTCGTTCGTCGATGATGTTCTCATTCATTATCATTGGTCAATCGCTGAATCGCACTTATAATATTTACAATTCATTGTCCATGTCTGCGCTCTGTATTTTTATTTTCTTCGATCCATTGATGTTGTTTGATGTGGGACTGCAGCTTTCTTTTATCGCTGTGGCCGGCATTGCCTTTCTCTATCCGAAAATTTATCAGCTTTTCACTTTTGAACAAAAGCTGTTAGATAAGACGTGGGCATTGATTGCAGTGTCTATAGCTGCTCAGGCGGCAACTTTTCCCGTAAGCATTTTCTACTTCCACCAGTTTCCCAATTATTTCATTCTTGCCAACCTTATCATTATTCCTTTGTCAACGGTGGGAATTTTTTCCGGTATATTCCTGTTATTTCTGCAGCCTATTCCAATATTATTTGATGGCCTCGCCTGGTTTACCGGGAATGTAATTTTCCTATTAAACCGGTCGGCTATTCTCTTCCACGATTTGCCGGGTTCAGTCTGGGGAGGAATAAGCATCACATTTTTTCAGATGGTTTTGATTTACATATTATTTGCAATGGTTCTGATGTTCCTTGGCAGGAAAGCTGTTCTATACCTGAAACTTTCCATGACCTTTCTGATTGTAATTTTTTTATGCTTCATCATTGAACACCATCGGCAGTCGCGGATAAAAAATTTGATAGTTTTCTCTAACACATCTGAATTCTGTTGCCAACTCAACGTTGGATACTCCAGCTGGTTGATTTATCACGATGTTGATTCGGTAAAAGCTATCAGGTATTCGGATGATTTATGTCTTTCAATGGGGCAGTCACCCTCGAAGCGCACGATTGTTTCTCTTGACCAGGAGGAAGGACAAAAAAAGTACGGCAGCATTTATATCTGCGGGAAATTTATTCTAATTGATAAGTTCCTGCTGATCGATAATCCCGTGTTAAGCGAGGCAAAATTGTTTTCGAAAGTCATCCGGCCCGATGCGGTTTATATGGATGCAAAAAAACTGACTGAAGAATTCATGGCATCTTTGGCGGCATCGAAAATTATTGTCAATGACAGGACCGGAAAAGCAGGAGTGGTAGATGATATTTTCAACCTGAAAAACGGAGCATTTAAAATCGACTTATGATATCACCCGGTTATTTTAAAATACTTTCAAGCGGGAATTTTTCATTCACCCTGATTCCGCGCTCAGTCTGGACAATCGAACAACACTCATCATTAAGGTCGTGCTCAAAAAACAGGATGGCGTTGTTTTTCAATGCTTCGTTCAGGAAAACTGATTTCTCCTCAAGCGTGATTAACGGCCGCGTATCGTAGGCCATTACATAAGATACCGGTAAATGTCCCGTCGATGGGATCAGGTCTGCACAGTAAATGATTTGCTGTCCGTGATAATTGATAACAGGCAGCATCATCGATTCGGTATGGCCGCTGACGATCCTGAAAGTAAAATTCTCCCAGAGCCTTTCATCTTCTTTCAAAAATTTCAGGTGTCCGCTCTCCTGTATTGGAAGAATATTTTCTTTAAGAAAACTTGCCTTCTCTCGTGCATTGGGCTTTGTTGCCCACTGCCAGTGATTTTCGTTACTCCAATAGGTTGCATTCTTGAAAGCAAGTTCGTAACCGTCCTTTTTGGAATTCCATTTCACGCTGCCTCCGCAATGATCGAAATGAAGATGAGTGAGAAATACGTCTGTAATATCCTCCTCGGAAAAACCATGCTTTCTCAGTGAATTGTGCAGAGTGGCATCACCGTTTAGGAAATAATAGGAAAAAAATTTGCTGTCCTGTTTATCGCCGAGGCCATTATCGATCAATACCAGCCGGTTTCCATCTTCCACCAGCAGGCATCTCATCGCCCAATTGCACATATTGTTTTCATCGGAAGGATTGATTTTTTGCCAGATTGATTTGGGAACAACGCCGAACATGGCCCCGCCATCCAGTTTGAAATTTCCTGTATCGATCGTATATAGCTTCATGATCTTTAAAATAGGTTCCCAAATTAGGTATTTTGTATGTTAGTAACGCTGTGAAAACAGATTTTTTCCATCCGGGATTTTAATCGTGCGAGTTGGCTATCTTACACGGTAATTGATCGCAGTATGAATCAAAAATTCCATTTCATTGCCATTGGCGGAGCCGCCATGCATAATCTTGCAATTGCACTCAGGCAGAACGGATATGTTATTTCCGGATCCGACGATGAAATCCTCGAGCCTTCACTTTCGAAACTTGCCGCTAACGGACTGCTTCCCGAAAAGGAAGGCTGGTATCCAGAGAAAATCACCGGAGATCTCGACGGTGTTATTCTTGGAATGCATGCCAGGGCTGATAATCCTGAATTGCTGAAGGCGCAGGAGCTTGGAGTGCATGTTTTTTCTTTCCCGGAATTTCTGTACCGCCATTCGATAAATAAAAAAAGGGTTGTGATCGGAGGCAGTCATGGTAAGACGACAATTACATCCATGATCATGCATGTGCTGCGCCTGCAGAACTTTGATTTCGATTACATGGTGGGCGCAAAAATCGAAGGCTTCGAGACGATGGTCCGGCTTAGCAATGCCCCGCTGATTATTCTCGAAGGAGACGAATATCTTTCCTCGCCGGTAGACCGCCGTCCGAAGTTTCACCTGTACCAGGCAGAGATTGCACTTATCAGCGGCATTGCCTGGGATCACATCAACGTATTCCCAACTTATGAAGGCTATATTGAACAATTCAGGATTTTTGCAGATATGGTTCCTGCAGAGGGCAGCCTGGTTTATTGTTCGCTCGACGAGGAAGTGAAGAGGACGGCCATACATTCATCCACGAAGGCAGAAAAAGTTCCTTACGGACTTCCTGAATATGAGATCGTGAATGGTACAACAAGCCTGGTTACTTCGTCAGGTAAAATACCACTGAAAGTATTTGGCGAGCATAATCTCATGAATATGGAAGGAGCCAGGATGATCTGTACCAGGCTTGGTGTAAATGACGAGCAGTTTTATAAATCGATCGGCAGTTTTCCCGGCGCGGCCAGGAGACTCGAGTTAGTCGCACGAAATGAATCCACAGCCATTTACAAGGACTTTGCACATTCGCCTTCGAAACTGAAGGCAACCATACATGCAGTCAGGCAGCAGTTTCCAGGATGGAAACTGATTGCCTGCATGGAATTACACACTTTCAGCAGCCTGAATGATAGTTTCCTCGACCAGTATGCAGGAACGATGGATGAAGCAGATGTTCCAATCGTTTATTTCAATCCTCATACGGTGGAGCATAAGAAGCTTAAACCAATCACCGGTGAACTCGTGCGGACATCCTTTGGCGGCGGGGGTATCATTGTGCATACCGATTCAAAGATGCTGGTGAGTGATCTGCAGAAAAAGGATTCAAAACCCACCGTATACCTGATGATGAGTTCAGGAAATTTTGGAGGCATTGATCTTTCAGGTTTTGCCGAAATGCTAACTGGAAAAAATCCTGTGATTCAGTCGGCATGATTATGATAAGAAAAATTTCAACTTTCATTCTCGTTATTACTTTCGTTTGTTCATGCATGAATTCATTTTCACAGGGGACAACGGCTCCGACATTCAATGATAAATATTCAAAAAAACTGGGAAACCTTAGATTGTCATCCACAAAATTCGACCTGGGCAGAGTAAAAACGACCGATTACATTTACGACACGATCAGAATATTTAATGCAGGAAAGTCGCAAATTAAAATTCAGATACTGCAGAAAATCCCGCCCTACATGAGGGTGCTTGTAAAGGGATCACCGTTGAATCCGGGTGGGTATGGATACATTTCACTTACCTATGATTGCTCGAGAAGAAATGATTTCGGCTTTACGATGGACCAGGTACAGCTTGTTACGAATGATTCAGCGATGCTGATAAAGAATATTTACATCACTGCTACGATCACGGAATTTTTTCCGCCGGCCGTGATGCAGGATTCCATGAGGGCAAAAATCCGCGCCGGTGAACAGTTTTATACGTACAGGCTGGTTAAGCAGGGTGAAATAGTTATACACGACTATAAAATTTTCAATGAAGGAAAAAAGCCATTGCAGCTGCATAAAGTTAAACCGGGCGGGGGGAATATTAAATATACGTTATCGAAGAAGGAAATTTTACCGGGAGATTCAGCGGTGATGCATATAGAATTCGATACTTCAGGTAAAATCGGAAAGGACTCGAGAAAAATATCCCTTTTTACGAATGATGCGTGGATGCCTGAATTTGTTTTTGAATTGAATGGTGAAATTACCCGTTAACAAATCTGCATCCGGGACAATTGCGCCGGGAGTGTATGACGGAGGAAGAATTTTCCGGTACCGGAAATATTAATTGTTGAGCATGACCGGCATAACGAGCATCAGAATCTCTTCTTTGCTGTTATCGTTTTCGGTAGGGAAGAGTATTCCGGCGCGATTGGGGGCAGACATTTCCACGGAGACGTTTTCACTATCCAGGTTATTAAGCATTTCGCTTAGGAAGCGGGCGTTGAAACCGATTTCCATGTCTTCGCCGTCGAATTGACAGCTGAGACGTTCATTCGCTTCGTTAGCGAAATCAAGATCTTCGGCACTGATCTGTAATTCGCTGCCGGTGATTTTAAGTTTGACCTGGTGTGTGGTCTTGTTTGAAAATATGGAAACCCTCCTGACTGAATTTAACAAGGCAGAGCGGGAAATGGTTAGTTTGTTCGGATTATCGACGGGTATTACAGCCTCGTAATTCGGATATCGACCGTCGATGAGCCTGCACATAAGAGTGAAATTGCCGAATTCGAAAAACGCATTGTTATCGTTGTGGCTGATCTTTACCTCTTCATTGCTGCTGCTTAAAATACTCTTGAGAAGGTTCAGGGGTTTTTTGGGAACGATGAAGGCGCCTTCATTGGATGATTTCATGTCGTTCCTCCGGTAGCGGACCATCTTATGTGCATCGGTAGCAACGAAGGTGAGGTTATCTTTTCCAAGCTGAAAAAACACGCCGGACATGACAGGACGTAATTCGTCGTTTCCGGTGGCGAAGAGCGACTTATTGATTGCATCGGATAATGCGGCGGCGCTGATCGTAAATGACATCGCTTTATCCATGACCGGAATCTTGGGATATTCCTCTCCGTCAAAACCGGTGAGTTTGTATTTTCCATAGTCGGAAACTATTTCGATACCATGGGTCTTCTCATCGACAAGAAATGTGAGAGGCTGCTCGGAAAAAGTCTTTAATGTTTCAAGGAGAATCTTTGCAGGTACCGCAATCTTGCCACCGCTCTTGGTTTCATTGATAGGCATGGATGTGGTCATGGTGGAATCCATATCTGATGCAGAAACGGTTAATTGACCTTTTTCGACCACAAATAAAAAATTGTCAAGGATAGGTAAGGCACTGGTTGAATTTAGTACGCCGCTGATTTGCTGAAGATGTTTTTGTAACAGACCGCTGGAAACGATGAATTTCATTGTAATTATTTAGATGTAAATTTTATATTTAGTTGTTCAAAATCAGGCGTATACAGGTATAAGCCCGGATCATCACTTTCTTACAAACCTACATGTAAAATTGTACACATCCAAAGGAATTCGTCTCGTTCACAAAAGTAAATTATCAACAAAAAGTTCAAAACTCAGAATTGAAATAACTTGTAATACAAGGCTTTTTCTGGATTATGCCTGTTCTGCTGCTTAAGAAATACGTTTTAGTTACAGAAGAGCAGATGCTGCAGGCTACCTGTTTTTCTGCTTTGTAATTTCGAAATCTGTTAACTGACGCAGGAGTTTATCGAATGTATAATGTTGGATGATAAAAAAATCATTCTCTGGCTTAAGAAAACCGTACATTCTATCCACATCGTATTTTAAAGGATTTCCAATTGAATCCTGCTGCACGAGGGAAGCGGAGGATACAGGCATTGGATAGATGAAAAGTTCTTTGTTGATTCCACTCGCATCATTCAGTGAGAGTGTAATGGATGGCTGATGCCGGAGCATTGAATCTTTTTGAACCTGCAACAATTCTTTCGCTCTGGATTCATAGTATACGGCTGAGTAAAACGAAAGATAATTTTCCACCGCTACGGAATCGACGTTTCCGATTATAGTTTTATGATCCGGTGATCTCACTATATATTTTCCATTTTCCGATTGAATGTTAAATGACTTATCGGGGAAATTCGCATACGATACGGTCAGTGACTTAATCTGTCCGAGGGGTGTTTGGAAAATAACTGGTTTTCTCCAGGCCTCGACGTTTGCGCTGTAACGGGGAGTGAGATATCCGTTAAATCCTGGAATCTCAGTGACGAATGGCATGTTGGATTTATCGATGATCATAAACGTGCCCAGAGCGTCTTCTGTTTGTCCACCGACATAATAGGTCTTGAATGGCTGATCAGATCCATTCAGGTAAATTTCGCATTTTATACCTGAAGAGGCGAGCGCCTTGATAACGTTATTATATGCAGCTTTTGCAACGCGGTTCCTGACATCCATACGGTAAATGACATCGAGCAGTAGTTTAAGAAGTTCTGGCCGTGGCTCGTATTTATCGTTTAATGACCAGTTGTTAACTGCTTTCCTCTCGAGCGTAACCTGGTTTCCGTTCCGGTCGGCTATAAAGATTTTTGTAATAGCCGATGTATCCTTTACCGCAAAATCGCTGAGTTCTTTCCTGACGGTTGTATTGGAATTTTTGACAATGAAAAATATCGTTATCAAAACAAGAATGGTGAGAATGATGAAGAGGATCCTGTTATTTTTCATGAATTTATTTTGCAAATTTTTTCTTCCTGATGAAATTGAACAGGAGTCCGAATGCGATGACGAGTATGGCGGGTGCAAGAAGATTTATCCATTGAATTGCAGCAGCCTTTTCGGTCTTGGAAGGATCGAGCAGCCTGAGGCGAAATTCCTTTCCGCGTAAACTCAGAATATCTTTCATGCCGCACAGGTAATCGACGCAATTGAGAATAAAATTCCTGTTGCCGTACGTCTGGCCCGTAAACCGGTCGTAACCGAGCATGTAGATGTTCCCTTTCTTGCTCACATAATTTGAGATGATGTCTGCATCGCTGACTACGATCATGCTGTTCTCAACGCTTTTATCTTTGAAATCGATTTCGGGAGAACGGGCAAGAGCATCCGGTATTCGATTCAGGTAATTCGAAACGAAATTACCTTCGAGCAGTACAGCAGCGGGTATGTAGTGTTTATTGAAGAGTTTCGGGTCTGGCTCGTCGCGAAGCATATTCAGACTCACACGTGCCGGTGCCATCTGGATGCGGCTGAATTTGCCAGTCGTTAACAGTATCGTCTTTTTCACGTCGCCGCTTTCGATGGTGTCGAGGGAACTGACGAACTCTCCTTTCACGGAGTTTAGATTGTGAACGATTGGATGAGGATTTTCGGTTTGAAGCAACGGGAAATAATACCAGGGAAAGAGTTGCTGTTTGGGCTGGTTGCCTACATAGCCTGTCACCACCGGTATGGGGGCAGCCTGCAGGTCGAGTAGCAGATCTGCATTGATGCGTACACCGTATTTAAAAAGCATGTCGTCAATGTTCAGCTCATACGGAATGGCAACATTTGTACTCGAGGCTGTGAGACTATCCATGCTGATTTTCATCTTATCGATGAGCCAGAAAACCTTGCCTCCATGCATGATAAACTGGTCGATGATAAACTTGTCTTTTTCATCGAAAGCTGAATCAGGTCCCGCGATGATCAGTACTTTTATATCTTTCAAGGCGCTGAGTTGTCCGTTGATGCTTACCGTGTCAACCATATAAAAATCAGAGAGCGCCGCATTAGCATCGCTGAGATGATCGGATGTAATTTCCTGCTGGCCTTTTAAAAACGCAACCGTAAATACTTTTTCGACGGTAATCCTGCGTAACATGCTGCAAATTTCATATTCCAGGTTTTCGATGGAAATATTTAGCATTTCTTCCGGCGAACTTCCCATTCTGCTCTTTAGTACCTGGAATGGAAATTCTTTGCTCCGGTAGTTGACGATTGCGCCGGGGAAAATTATTTTCTGCGACTGACCTGACTGTTCTTTTTGTTCAAGATTCGTTGGGATGAGACCCTTGCCTGCAAGCTGACGGAAGAGCTGCATTCGTTCTTTTTCGTCCGGATTCGCAGCAGGATCGATGAATTCGTATTCGATGTTGTCCCCGGAGTACACTCTGAATTCGTCGAGCAGTTCTTTCAGGGAGTTTTTAAGTCGGTTAAAACCCGGGGGGAGTTCACCGTCAAGATATATTTTGAAATAGACAACATCTTTTAAATCCTTCGCAAGTTGCATGGACGCGGGAGAAAGCGTGAATCGCTTATCCTGCGTCATGTCGAAGCGCGTGAAAGCATAGCGGCTCAGGATATTTACGAAGACCAGAATGGCAGTGAGGAGTATGACCTGGCGGATACTGTGTTTCCTGAGATTTCGCTTAGCAGTTTTTTCTACCATTTTCTTTTTTCAAGGATGAAACGTGAAAAGAAAATAAACAATAACGTAAGCGATACGAAATAGGAGAGGTCACGGGTATCGATCACACCACGGCTGAGTGAACTGTAATGGGAACTCATGCCGGTATATGAAAGCACGTTGCTCACAGAAGGTATGGTAATTACAGAACTAAGGAAATTAAATCCGGAATAGAAAAAAAATGAAATGATTACAGCGAGAATGAAAGACACGATCTGGTTATTTGACAATGCGGAACAAAACAAACCGATAGAGGCGAATGCGCTGCAAAGAAACAACAGACCGATATAAGAACCCATTATCCCTGCCACATCGAGGTTTCCTTTGGGTATAGACAGGAAATAAAGGCTGTAGAAATAAATCAATGTTGGAACCAGGGCAAACAAAACAAGAAAAACGGCGGAGGAATATTTTGCAACAACTATTTCCAGATCAGTCAGAGGTTTGGTCATAAGCAATTCGATCGTTCCTGTTTTCTGTTCTTCTGCAAACATCTTCATCGTCACAGCCGGAATCAGGAATAAGAAAAGCCAGGGTGCCAGCAGAAAGAACGAATCCATAGTGGCATATCCGTTTTGAAGGATGTTAAATTCTGAACCCGGAAAAACCCACATGATCAGTCCTGTCGCGCTAAGAAACACAAGCACGACTATGTAGCCGGTGATGGAACTGAAAAAATTATTTATTTCTTTTTTAAAGAGTGCAAACAAGGTTTCGCAGGTTGGGCGACAAAAATAGCAGAATTAATTTGAAAATTCGATGATTCGATGGCTCATTGATTCATCCCTTTTGAACAATTCATTTCAATACAAAAATGATTTCCCTGATGCAGTTTTAAATCAGGTTGTTTTAAAAGGACGGTCAAAAAAAAACGCAGGTTGTTTACCTGCGTTTGA
Source organism: uncultured Flavobacteriales bacterium (assembly GCA_964595205.1). Taxonomy (GTDB): domain Bacteria; phylum Bacteroidota; class Bacteroidia; order AKYH767-A; family 2013-40CM-41-45; genus JADKIH01. The sequence continues at coordinate 40,195 of CAZQOQ010000015.1, forward strand.
TCACTAAAAACTATTGTTGGCTTATTGTTTAATTACTCTTGAAGTTTTGATCTCACCGTTATATTCGACGCGCAACATATAAATTCCTGCTGGTAATGACTGCAGGTCGACCCTCTTGTTGAAGCCATATTCCGAAGTCGAACGGTTGTAATAGATATTGTTACCGATAATATCAGTCAGCACAAGCGTAACATCGGTATTCTTTATTTTACTGATGTTTACGAATAATTCGTTGTGCGCAGGATTCGGGAAGATATTAACGACCATTTCAGAAGTAGGCGTTACCCTTGTTGGTCTGCCAGAACAGGATGTAAAGGTTACATTGATCTGATCCGAGTTTTCGCAGCCTGAAGCGTTGGTTACAATCACCGAATAGATTCCGGAAGACGTTGGTGAGAGAGTCTGGCCGGAAGAGTTATCATTCCATAAATATGAAGCGAATCCGGGACCTGCATCGATAATATATGGCAGCCCGATACAAGGCATTGTATCCGGACCAAGGTCTATTTGCGGTGAACCATTCGTAAATCCGATCGTGACACTTGCATAAGCTAAACAGCCATTGTAATCTTCCACACGTGCCAAGTGAGTTCCCGGTTCAAGATGGTTAGTGCTTGCAGTGGTGTCACCGTTTGGCCATAAATAATAATATGGAGGCTGACCGCCTGTAGCAACTACCGAAGCAGCACCGTCTTCACTCGTTTCACATGATGCATCGGAAGAACTGGTAATCGTTGCAGTTATGCCGGCAAGGTTTTGAACAATTCCTGTCAGAGATTCCGTACAACCGGTACCGAGGTCAGTGGCAATCACAGAATAACTTCCGGTAATCAGTCCGGTTAAATAAGAGGTTGTCAGGTTTCCGGGGATATCAGGCGTCCACGCATATGAAAAACTACCTGTTCCACCAGTGTGAGTGACACGTGCAGTACCATCGTTGGCAAGACAGGTTGCTCCTGTAAGTACGAGTGAGAAATTAACCGGCGTATTGCTGGTGATATTTGTTGATTCCGTAGAAGTACAACCGTTATTGTCTGTGACCCTCACTGTATAAGTGTTAGTCGAAAGGTTAGTGGCATTTGCCGTTGTCTGGCCGCCAGGTGTCCATAAATACTGATAGTTTGGAGTTCCGCCGGTAACATTTGCTAAAGCGCTGCCTGTAGAGCCGCCACATCCGGCATTGGTAGGAGTGATGGTAACCACTAATTCATCAGGCGATTCGATTGTGAAATTTTCTGTACCCACACAACCATTGGCATCAACAACATTCAATGTGTATGGACCTGCTTCGAGATGGGAAATTTGAGAAGTAGTAAGAATGGTAGCACTCGGTGTAGTCCAGGCATATGTCAATGGCGGATTTCCAGAGGCTGTAGCCATGGCTGAACCGGTATGATCGCCAAAACATTGCACGCTTGGCGTGGCTGTGAGTTGAACGGTCATGTTCGAAACGGTGATCGAATACGAGTATGTCTGTGATCCGTTGGAAGGGCAGGCATTGTCACGAACGGTAACTGTAAATGAATAAGGCTGCGGACGGGCATCGGAAGCAGAAGGAGCCCAGCAAAAATGTCCGATAGGCGCCGCTCCGCCACTGGTGTCAAAGGTAGCACCCGGAATTCCATGATTCCACGACATGGTAAGTACCTGTCCCGGATCGGAATCGTTTGAAATGATATCAAAACACAATTGGCCTCCCGTACAGGAAGAAGTTACGAAATTTGAAGTTCCGTTAATGCCGGTTACGGTTGGGAGCGTATTCGAACATGGAACGATATATAACTGCATGTCGCGCATCACAGTACCAATGATGACTCCATTCCTGTATTCCTCAACAAGTACGGTGATAACTGCCACCTCCTGCTGAAGAGGATGCATGGTAATGTCGCCGGTGAAAGGATTAATACTTACTGCCGGGGAGGAAAGGAGAGGATTAGCGGCTGAATAAGGCGGATTGTAAGGAAGCGGGGTATTGTCGTCAGACCGGGGAGAGATGAAAGAATAAACCAGTGAATCACCGTCAGCATCAATTACGCCCTGGTTATAGTTATTGGTTTGCCCGATACACTCAAAAGCAATTGGAATGGTGGTGAACGTAGGGGAGTTGTTGTCGCTTACGGTATTGTCAAGCCAGGCATCTACATAGAGCGCATAACCGTCAGGACCGTCAATGGTTGTAACAACTGCGTTTCTGTTACCGACTGAAGTATTGAATTGCCAGTCAGGACAAGCAGTTGGCAGCGTCACGATGGTGGAATATTCCCATTGCTGAATACCTACTGCCGTACCACCGCTACAGGTTGAACTGGCAGTTGTACAGGTTGGGGTTATTTCCTGACCGGTTCCCGGAAGTGGGTTCATCGTGTAGGTATCAGAGAAATTACATGATGAAGACGATACATTAAGTTGTTGTGAAGTTGGCGCCGAAACAAGTCCGTTACAATCATAATAGAATGAAAATGTAACACGGTATTGTCCGTTACCAATAAACTCATAAGTAAGATCCGCACCTGCGGCGTGTGAAGCTTTTGTCTCCTTTATTCCAAAGGAACAAAGGACAAGTAATAGCAAACAAATTCTCCGGCTGATAATTCCCGGAAGTGAATAGTAAACGGCTTTCATCATTATTTAGTAATTAGAGGGGTTTTTGCTTAGAGTTTAATCAGATAAAAATAATCGGTTTTATTTTTTTTTCTGTATTACTTATGTAAAGATAAGTATTGGAAGGGTAGAGTCCACTAAAACTTCTGTTAAATAGCAGAACTTATCAACGAAGATTTCAGGATTCCCGGCCTGTTATTATAAGTTAAAAATATGCTTTTTTTTGATGCGGTAAAAAAATTATCCCACTTCTTCATTGAATTCATTCAGACTCCAGGCTTCTGCTGGGGCGGCAAAGCAGGTTTTTGCAGTTTTCCAAATGGACTGAAAAATCTCGGAATTTCTGTAATTATATAAATCTGATTCAGAATCCCATTCCGAGTATGTGAAATATATGCATGGATGATTCAGATCCTTAAAAAGTTTTAACTTTTTACAGCCTTTTGAAGAGAGAATTTTCTCTTCCGAAGACTTGAAAAGGGTTAAGAATAATACAATTTTATGACTTTCGAGGGTCAGTTTAACCAGCCTGGTTATCATCAAATTCAATTCGTATCGGGTCCATTAACTTAAGTCCTAAAAGCTTGCTCGCCGATTCTTTATTCAGAGCAATTTCCAAAAATCCATCCTGGTTAAACAAGGCAAGTATTTCACCTACCTCAACATCTTCGTAAGTGTTGCTGATTTTAGAAATGTCATACATCGATTTACGGAGATGGATGATAAACTTCCTGTTCTTCTGTATCCGGGTAAATAATTCCTTCGTCACGTTTACAAAGGCATTGCCAAATGAGTCAATGAATAAGATCGTTCCCCGAATGACTTTGTCGTCAATGGTGGGTTGTGCAAAATAACTCTCTTCGATCTTTGTTTCTTCCACACCAAGTGTCCGGTAATCTGCACCGCCTGCAAGTTTTTCTATTGTGTCAAGCAGGCAACCGTAAATTTCAGTTCGTTCATATTTTCGGTCGAAGGGCAGCCTCACAATTTCTTTTTTGCCATTACCAAGAATAAGCGTAAAGATGCCATTGTCTTCACCGATCAGGAGCTGACCCTTTGACTGAACAATTAAAAAAGGTTTTTCTGAATTGCCGTTTTCATTACTCGAAATTCCGATGAAGTGAATCGTGCCTTCCGGGAATTTATAATATGAGTTTTGTATGATGAAAGCCGCCTGCATGGTATTGAATTTTTCAATCTCGTGAGAGATGTCGATAAGATTCAATGCAGGTGTTTTTGTAAGTAGCTCACCCTTAAAAGCGGAAAGGTAATGATCCCGCAACCCCCAGTCTGTGGTCATGGTTAGAATTGGCATAATTGAAAAGAATGCTGTAGGATGTTGATAACTTATATGTGTGGGAAAGCCAAAAGTAGTTAGATTTAATTAGTATTGAAACGAAATAAACATGAAACTAAAATCATATTTTTAAGTATTATAACTTATATTTTTTCGAATATTGGAAAACTAAAATGATCTGACTTGAGCGAAGTAATAATTCCTATAGACACCTTTAATCCCGTTGAGTTTTTTGGTGTTAACGATTCTAACCTGGAAGTAATAAGAAGAAATTTTCCTGAATTGAAACTCGTCGCGCGAGGCAATGAAATCAAGGTTATCGGCGATGAAAAAAACATTCATATTTTCAGTGAGAAAATAAACAGGCTCATACAGCACTACCAGAAATTCGGCAGTCTCACACCCGATAACGTCGAGCATTTCCTTGCCGACAGAAACGGTCATGAAAACGCGCCTCAGCCGCCTGCAGGTGAGGTGCTGGTATTCGGACAAAACGGAATCATGGTCAGGGCCAGGACTCCCAACCAGAAAAAACTGGTGGAGAGCACCGAAAAAAATGATGTCGTTTTTGCCATCGGTCCCGCTGGGACCGGAAAAACCTATACCGCTGTCGCTCTGGCCGTCAGAGCGTTGAAAAACAGGGAGATCAAACGCATCATCCTTACACGCCCGGCAGTGGAAGCAGGTGAGAATCTTGGATTTCTTCCCGGCGATCTGAAGGAAAAAATCGACCCCTATTTAAGACCACTCTATGATGCCCTGTTCGACATGATCCAGGGGGAAAAGGTAAAGAGTTATATAGAGAGCGGGGTTATCGAAGTGGCGCCTTTGGCATTCATGCGTGGCCGAACGCTCGACAATGCGTTTGTAATTTTAGATGAGGCTCAAAATGCCACTGAAAATCAGCTGAAAATGTTTCTTACCCGAATGGGTCCTTCAGCTAAATTTATTGTTACGGGCGACGTCACTCAAATCGATTTACCCCGAAATCAGCCCTCCGGTCTGGTACAGGCGATTAAGATCCTGAGTAATATCAAAGGCGTGGATTTTATTTATCTCGACACCCAGGATGTCGTACGGCACAGGCTTGTGAAAGAAATAATCGATGCTTACAATAAATAAGAGGCAGCATTGAATTGACAGGTTTCTCTTTATTCCCTTTTTGCAGCCATCGCTGATTTATCTGCAACTTGCTTTACTGTACCGGAACAATTCATCCATCAGAGTTTTTTTATTCTTAATTTAGTCCGGCAATTAACGATTAAAATTACTATCAATCTATAATGTTTACAGCCACAATCGGGGAAACTCATTTCAATCTTCCTGGCCAGACGAATTTTTACAGGGGAAAGGTAAGAGATGTATATACAGTAGGTTCTTTTTTAATTATGGTGGCGACCGACCGAATCTCTGCATTTGATGTTGTTTTACCAAGAGCGATTCCTTACAAGGGTCAGGTGCTAAACCAGGTTGCAGCAAAGATGCTGAGGGCGACGGAAGACATCGTACCAAACTGGCTGATTGATGTTCCGGATCCGAATGTTTCTATCGGAATAATATGCGCTCCTTTCAGGGTAGAGATGGTTATTCGCGGATACATGACAGGACATGTCTGGAGGGAGTACAGTGCGGGGAGGAAAACGATTTGTGGGGTGACGCTGCCCGACGGGTTAAAAGAGAATGATCGTTTCCCTGAGCCAATCATCACTCCAACCACAAAAGCAGCAGAAGGGCATGACCTTGATATTTCAAAGGAAGAAATCATCAAACAGAAGATTATTACTGCGGAAGATTATTCATTACTGGAAGATTATACTTATAAATTATTCAATCGGGGAACAGAACTTGCGTTGAAGCAGGGGCTGATTCTTGTTGATACCAAATATGAGTTCGGCAAGGCCGATGGAAAGATTATTCTGATCGACGAAATTCATACACCTGACTCTTCCCGGTATTTTTATGCGGATGGCTATGAAGAAAATCAAAAGGACCGAAAACCACAGCGACAGTTATCGAAGGAGTTTGTAAGACAATGGCTGATTGAAAATGGTTTCCAGGGGAAAGAAGGGCAACGTGTACCTGAAATGAATGATGAATGGGTCAATCGTATTTCTGAAAGGTATATTGAATTGTTTGAAAAACTGACAGGCGTGAAATTCATTAAAGATGCATCTTCGGATCCTGTGACCAGAATCGAAAAGAACATATTAAAGTCATTGAGAGATTTGAAAATCGAAGCACAATAATAAATATCCTATTTCAATATTTAATTTTATTTATATCCAATCATTATGAAACGGAAATCACTCTATATCATTTATGTTTTCATATCAATAGCGACCACTGTCTTTTCTCAATCGAAAGATTACAAATGTTGCATTCAAAACATTAAAAATCCGGATCCCAAAACAATTGAGTTCGATGTATTCCTCGAATGGGAGGGAATGGATTCACCGAAGTTTACCTTTTTACAGGCGGGGATTAATTTTAATTACGATGATATAGCTAATGGCGGAACAATCACTGGTGCTTACAAGCAGGGTTCTGCAGATAAATCATTGCCCCGTTACCAGCAATCACCTAAATGGAACATTAACCAGAACAGTAAACAAATCAGGCTGCTGGCAGCCATTTGTCCTGATTCAGCTGCCGTAAATATTCCGCCTCCACCCGGTTTCAGACTGGGAACATTTGTAATGACAAATACGGTTCCGTTTAAAAATATATCAAGGCTGAATTTAGAGTGGTCTTTCACTCCAGGGTCGGCTACAAAAACCGTCACCAAAATTTCAATTTACCAGCCTGTACTTGCTATGCCGAAAGATGTTACTGTTCCCGGCAATCATTGCATAAAAAGAGAATAGCTCACACCGGGGAAATTCATCTCATCTTTCCCAATGCTTCCTGGAAATCGCTCCTTCCATGTAAAGCAAACAAATCCTTTTCATTTTCGGTCCTGTTCCTGTCATCAAACCCCAATGAAACAGATTCATTGATGTAAAATACAGCCGAATCCGGCATATTATTTTTGGCAAACAGGCAGGCAAGCAGGTATGGCTGCTCGGAATTTTTCGGATCCGCAAGTTTGTATATGTTCAGGGCTTTTAATGCAAAGTTATTCTCATTGGAAGAAATGGCTTTTGTTGAATATGACCATGAAGCCAGTGAAATGTACCCTAAAAGCCTTTTGTTGCCTGTATTGTTCGTGTCGCTATTCAGTTTTTCAATCTGCATTCTCCACCACTGTAAATCTTTATTTTCAAATGAAGCGATAAGTTCTTTTTTTCTTTCGTCTTCGGCTGCAAGAATGTTGTCGAAAGATTTTTTAGCATTTTTAAAAGCCGTGGAATTATTCAGTTCTTTTAATTCCGTCTTCAGTTCTTCAACCGGAGCGACATTTTTAAGCATCTCAATTTCTTCAAGCATCAACTCTGACTTCACCAAAAGATTTTTTTCGCTTTCTATCAGATTGTCGAACGTCTTTCGAAATACGGATAGAACTGAATCATTATTTTCAATTTTTTTCTCCCTTATCGAATTGAAAATATTCCAGTAAAAGGCATGAGCGATCGCAGAACTGTCGGGCCATTCGTGTTTTCCTTTCCATTCCACAAGCGTATGATACGTACCCTTCACGCTGAGAGAAAAATTGAAGTTTCTCACCTCTGTATAATTCATGTCGGCACTTCCGGCAATTCCCATACATGGCGTACTGATTTTAATACTGCCGGGAGGGAAAGCCGCCCCGCAATAGACCACACTGTTAAGGCCATTGATTCCTGTGCTGCCTGCCAGTGCAATTTTAGCTCCTCCCGAAAATCCAATCAATGTTATTCTTCCAGCCTGCCCGGGCAATTCAGCAACCGACTCATTCACCAGGTCGTTAACAATTTGGGAACACAGGTTTAAGTCCATGCCGTTTTTCGTGCTGCCTGAACCAACAAGCATGAATTGAAATTTTTCTGCCAGGGATTTGTATTTCTCAACAGGAAGATTCCCTTTCGCATGCGGATCCAGGAAAATGAACACCGGGTATTTTCTGCCTTCCGAATATGATGAAGGAATGTAGCAGGAGTAGAGTGAATTGTTTTTTGTCACGCGCCCGAATACACTTCCTCCTTTTAATTCGGGAGCTTCAGTCTTCGCTTCCGATTGAATCTTTTCATTTTGCTCTCTTTTCGGTGTGCAGGTAAGATGAATCATCAATCCTGAGAATATCAGGACGATTGCTGAAATCTTTTTCAATGTTGATTTATTAATGCGAACTTCGCTTTTCTGTTAACCGCATGCAATTTACTACTTTGAAATTTATTTTAGCTTATCAGCTTACCCTTTCCTGATGCGTGAAGAGACTCTCATAAAGAGAATAAAATTTCTCATAGATAACTATTTCTTTTCGGAACCATTCTCCATTTATCTGAAGGATTATTTTCGAAAACATCCCGAAATGGGAGCGCGTGACCGGCGTGAAACCAGGGAATGGGCTTTTAATTATTTACGCATCGGAAAAAACCTCCCGGAACATCCGTTCGAAGTCCGCCTGGCTGTGGCAAATTTTCTATGCAGCAGTGATATCACTGATTCCTGTATGTACCTCCTGAAAAATTATTCAACATTTGAAATTTCCGGAACTCAATTACCGCTGGATGAAAAGTTGAAAATTGTTCAGTTTAAATTCCCTGAATTTTTCCCGGAAGGAATTTTTCCGATGAACGATCAGCTTTCTCCTTCGATAAATATTAAATCGTGGAACCGGTCCTTCCTCGTAAAACCCCGGATCTGGATCCGGATGAGGAAAGCATTCGCCGCAAAGGTTGTCGAAGAACTGAAGGAGAAACAAATTAAATATTACGTTGACGAAGATCCTTACATTCTGTCGTTTGATTTTCCCGTAAGTCTCGAGATTACAGATTCGTATAAGAAGGGTTTTTTTGAAATCCAGGACAAGAGTTCACAACTCACCAAAAGTTTTTTTCAACCTCATTCGGGCGAAAGCTGGTGGGATGCATGTGCCGGTTCGGGTGGAAAGAGCCTCTTGCTGGCTGAAGAATGCGAATCGGTTAAAATATATGCAACCGATACCCGGCCAAAGATTCTTGAAAATTATTCCTCACGGATGAAAAAGACAGGATTCAAATCCTTTCAGACGCATGTGATGGATCTCGGAAAATCTGAATGGTCAGGCCCTGAGGAAAAATTTGATGGCATCATTGCCGATGTTCCCTGTTCCGGATCAGGCACGTGGTCACGGTCGCCGGAATGGCTGCAAAAAAATATTACCGATCGGATAAAAGATCATTTCGTTCCCGCACATCGAAACATTATCACCAACATTTTACCTGCACTGAAAAAGGGTTTCCCTCTTATTTATATTACCTGCTCTGTTTTTAAAATGGAAAATGAAGAAAATATTCAATTTTTTACTGATCATTTACCGCTTAAACTTGAAAAAAGTGCATATCTTGAGGGATATGACTCCAAAGGAGATACACTTTTCGTTGCAAGATTTTTAAGAGATCGTTGAAACCCCGCTTTAATCAAGGGTTTCCGTATGAAAAATGATCAGATTAAAGAAACTATGGAAGGAGTTTTTAGTATAAATAATGATTATAAAAAACTGAAAACGTGTGCTGTTTGATTAACAGATATTTACGATTCACCTTTTTGTTGATGCTGATCGTGTCGGGACAAATTCGTGCCGAAAAAGAAGTGTCGACCGAAGGAGATTTGAAAAAACGGGCTGACAAACTTTTCTCAGATGAAAATTACGAAACAGCTTTACCTGACTATTCCAGGTTGCTGAGTCTTTATCCCGCTGAAACATCTTATAATTATCGTTATGGCGTATGCCTCCTGATGTCAGGTAAGGAAAGAGCTAATGCTGCTTCCTTTCTTGAGAATGCCGCAAAAGATGCAAGAGTGGAAGAGGAAGTGTGGTATTACCTTGGCAAGAGTTACATGAACAACAATGATTTTTCGAGAGCGAAGGATGCTTTTTATCATTACAAGACGCTTGCCAATACCAGCAAACAGAAAAAGTACGAAATCGATGCCTGTATTAGAAATTGCGAAAGCGGTTTGATTTTAATAAAGCAGAGAAGGACCGTCGTAATACAAAAAAGCGAAGAGGTCAGTCGCAGTAATTTTTATTCCAACTATTATTTCGAAAAAGCACCGGGAAAGATCGTTGGCGCTGCCGAACAGTTTCTCACCCCCATTGATAGGGAAAAGCAAAAGGAACCTGTGATGTACATGGGTAATGATAAGCAGAAAATATTTTTTGCGAGTTATGGAAACAGCGAAGAAACGGGGAAGGACATTTATTTAATCAGGAAGTCGGCAGATAATACCTGGTCGGAACCCCAAAATGTTGGCTCAACAATTAATTCCTCATCTGATGAGGATTTTGCATTTCTGGATCGTGATGGACGCACGATGTATTTCTCGAGTAAGGGTCACAACAGCATCGGTGGTTACGATATCTTTAAGTCAGTTTATAATTATAATACCAGGCAATGGTCAAATCCTGAGAATCTTGGGATTCCTATCAACACTCCCGGCGACGATTATTTATTCGTGATAGATGAGGATGGTAAAACTGCCACGTATGCAACCACCGCAGAATCGGCTCCGAAAAATATTTCGATTCGTAAAATCGAAACGCCGAAAGGGCTGATTGATTTGCAGACAATCTCAGGGGTCTTCGTTCCAATGGATCAGAAGATGAGAAGAGATGCGCGTATCACTATTCTTAATAGCTCGGGCGATGGAATCATTACGTCGGTTCACACCGATCCGGTTACTGGAAAATATGAACTTTCGCTGGCCCCTGGAGAGAATTATATGATCGTGGTTGAAGGCGGAGGTTATCTTCCGCATGCGGAGTTGTTCGAACTGCCGGCAGGGCTTCCGGATACCGGCCTGAGACAGGTTATCAGAATCAATAAAAATGAACAGGCGGAGGAGCTTACATTATTGAATTATTTTTCGGCAACCGGTTCTGCCGAACCTACACAGTCAGTAACGCGGTCTTATTCATCGAAAGCAGATTCATCCTCAATGATGAGTGTAAAAATCAACGATCAGATCGTTTATGTTACGGCGCCTAAACCTGCGGCTCCGGTTTCCGGAGAAAGTAAAGATGATGCTTCCGTAAGCCAGAATTCAACAATCGACCAGGGAACAGATGAAAATGTGTCGACGGTTGTTGATTCGTCAGGGTTACCTTCAATCAAACTGAAAGCAAGAGACAAATATGATCCTACTCTTCAAAAAGGATTGACGCCTGAGGAGATAAAGCAGAAGGAAGAAGAGGAAGCCAGGAAAAAGGATATCATCGAAGATGAAAATACTCCTGCAAAGGAATTTGATACGGATGTAAGTAATGAAGAGCTTGCAAAGATTGCCTATGACGAAGCGAACGCCATTCAAATCGAAGCCGACAGCCTGAATAATGAGGTTGTATCCCTGAGAGAAGCTGCTGCGGAGAAAGAGAATTATTCCGTCATTTATAAAAATAAAGCCGATGCACTGGGTGTGGACCGCGATAGCGCTGCATCGCTGAGGATGCAATCCAACTCCTATCATTCGGAGGCGCAGAACCTGCTCAGGCAGGCAGATGAGATTGCCATAGCCGCCACCGCAAAGGATGAAGAAGCCAGGTCGGCAATGAATGAAGCAAATGAGATATTTAAAAATACTGCTTCGTCAACTACAGCCTCGACGGCTAAGAGGAAAAAACCTGTTGATGCAAATGCAAAATCGTCTGAACCAACTTCAGAACAGAAAAACGATTCTGTAAATGCGACCGAAAATCCTGTTCAGCCTTCACATTCACTCGATGAAGAAACTGCATTACACAGGGAATCGGAAGACAAGACTCAGTCTTCCGGGAAAAAGGAAGACGAAGTAGTCAACGTAATAATTAAAGGACCATCCATTCCGGGAATGGTCGAAGAAGAAGATAGTGTAGCCGGAAGGCTTGAAACTGAAGCTGCCGCCATTACTGACAGTTCAACTGCAGAAACAGATCCGGAAAAAAATATTCCTGCGGCCGATAGTGTTAAAACAGCTGACACCGGAAAGAGTGAGCAGGTTTTATCACCGGATGTAACTAAGCAGGATGTTGTAAGCAATGAAGCATCCGAACAGTCAGCTCAGGACAATACGGAAATGCCAGTCACCGGAAACGCATCAGAAATAGTTTCTCCGGCGGATGAGAACAAGACGGCAGCAACAGAAAATAAACCGGAATCAGTATCTGCGACCGAAGTAGCGGCCGCTGTCGATTCATCAAAAACCGGAAATGTAAATCTTACGGATGTAAAACCCGAAAATACTGCAAGTGAAAATACAAGTAAGGAACAAATGCCTGACAGCGGAAACGTGGCTATGATTCCGGCGGCAGTTACAGACAGTACGGTAAAACCAGCCGCGACTGTTGCAGAAGAGATTCAAAACTCATCGGCATTAGACTCCGGTAAATCGAATCAGGCCGGTTCAGAGGAGCCGGTGAATGAAACCGCAAATGTCCTGAAAACTGATACAACGAAGGTGAGCACCATTCAACCGGAAAGCGAATCTGAAATTGCATCAAATGTGGTTCCGTCAGGAGCGGTCAGTTCCGGAAACGCAGTGGATACTCATTCTAATTCCGTGGTCGCCAAAAACGATTCTGGAGAAGCGCCAAAAATTGACAATCCGTCTATCCTGAATTCCGGTGGCGATATGAAAAATATGCCAATGCCTGTCAAGCCGGAGGCCGTTCAATTATACAGGGAATACCAGTCGATGCTGAAACATTCGAACGATTTGACAAAGCAATCGTTAAGCATGCAGGAAGAGATCAGCCGTCTTGCCAGTTGTCCGAAGCGCGATAGTCTCATTCGTACATCGAATGAGATTACGCTTGAATCGATCCATGAATGGCAGGAGGGACTCAAGAAAATCCAGGAAGCGCGCAAGATCGATTCCGGAGTGGAGTATAAAATGAATGTAAACGATTATGCGGCAAACAGGGAACGGAATATGAAAGCTGATGAATTAGCCGGAAAGGAAAAGCCTGCGCCGGATGCATCTACTCTTGAGGCGAACGCAACCACTTCGGTGCCTTCGGAGGTCAAGCCTGAAACAGGAGTGAATAATTCCGGGACTACGATCGAAAATATTTCTGCGGAAAATGAATCGGAAGCAAACATCGATACACTCAATCCCGAATATCCGAAATATGTGAGTCTGAAGGCAGACATCAACAAGGGCCAGGTAGAAACCATCGATGTATTTGCCGAGGCCATCAGGCTGAGTAAACTTGCATCAGAGGAAAGAGACAAAGAAACCGCACTGATGGATCAGGCGAGGATGGAAAAAGACAGTGCTAAAAAGTCAGACCTCATCAGGCAGTCGTTCGAACATAAAGCCCAGGCAGAGAAATACGAATCAGAATCCAGGGAGAAGTTTGCCGAAGCCCAGAAGCATACCAATGAAGTGAAGGGCATGAAATCCGAGCTTGCTTTATTGAGAGCAAGGATTTCTAAAAAGCCGGGTCAGGACAATCTTGTAGCATCATCGGTTTCAAAACCTGAAGCAGGTATATCGAAAGCAGATGGCAGAAAGGTTAACACGAATAAATCGAAGGTAACTTCCGGTGAAGGTTCGGCAGTAATGGCAAAAGCAACAGGAAGTGAATCTGAACTTTCCGTTAATGAGAATGAGATATCGAGAATAAATGTCGGTAAGAATGAAATGGATAATTTCATGCGCACGGTTTTCAGCACGGATCCGAAATTTTCCTATTCAGAAAAAAATCCTATTCCGATGAATCCTGATTTGCCGGAAGGCCTGGTGTTTAAAGTTCAGATTGGTGCGTTCAGGAATCCGTTACCGTCAGATAAATTTAAGGGCATACAGCCGATCTCGGGCGAGACTACCCGTCCCGGATGGGTGCGTTACTGCGCGGGATTGTTCAGGGCATTTGAGCCGGCAAACATTGTAAAGAAGGAAGTACAGAAGATGGGTTACAAAGATGCCTTTGTGGTCGCCTATTATAATGGAAAGAGGATTGAATTAAATGATGCTTACAAAAAGATTCGTGAGAGCCAAAATGTGTCGGCATATAAAGATGAATCGGCCAAAGAAGTTGCTATGCTCAGGAAGATAAACATCGGTAATGAAAAGAGTTTGTTAAGTGAAGATAACGATGTGAGAAGTTTTTATGGCAAACCGTTGTTGCCTGAAAATAATTCAGCAGGTAGTTTTACGGAATATGCAGTGCAGGTGGGTGTTTACAAAACGTCAGACGTGCCTGTGAAATTAAAGTCTATGAGCCCGTTACAATACCTCAGGACTTCATCGAACCTTTACAAGTTCATTTTTGGAAGATATAATGATCATGCGATGGCAGAGTCTGCAAAAATCTATGCCATCAATGCAGGAGTGAAGGATGCGTTTATTGTACCATACAGGCAGGGAATTAATGTGAATCAGAGTGCAGCGGCTACAGACGTATCAGCTGTCCGGGATGCCTCGGCGATGAAACTCAGTCGTGCGGCAGACAAGTCGGTTAAAAACACTTCTTCTCCGAATGCAGAGATTGAAGAAACGGTTACAGCAGGAGGACAGGTAGTTTATAAAGTGCAAATAGGTGCTTATAAGAGTGATATTCCTTATAATCTTGTTGAGTCTTATATTGCGATAATGGACAAGGGCATCACACATAAGACTGATGAAAGAGGATTGCATATTTTTTATGTCGGTAATTTCAGCGACTACCAGAGGGCCTCTGTTTTACTTCAGGAAGTACTTTCTAAGGGTGTGAAAGATGCTTTTGTGGTAGCCCTGCGTGATGGTAAAAGAATCCCTCTTACAGAAGAAATGAAAAAGTAGGCTGAGTAAAAGAAATTTTTTTATATTTTTACATCCGGATCAATGACAATTGCTATGGATATTTTTAAAAACTCGTTTGAAACCGAATTAGATGAGGTCATTCTTGATGATTTAAAAGAAGCCCGCGTTCGGGAACTCGTCCTCTATAATGACGACGTGAATACCTTTGAACATGTGATTGAAGCATTAATCGAAGTTTGCGAACACGACCTTGTCCAGGCAGAGCAATGTACATACATTGTTCACTACAACGGCAAATGTTCAGTCAAGAACGGATCGTACCTGAGACTGAAGCCGATGAAGGAAGGATTAACGGACCGTGGTTTGTCGGCTGTGATTAAGTGATTTTTTTTGTTTTCATTTGTGCTGGCCCATTTTTTGGGTTTGCTTATTTATTCCTAAAAATTTAAAAAATGAAATCATTCATCGTAAAATCGTTTTGCCTGATCATTTTATTAACCGCCTGTTCAAAAGTTCCAATCACAAACCGGAAGCAGATGAATTTATTGCCGGAGAGTGAAATGGTTTCGATGAGTCTGACGGAATATCAGTCGTTTTTGAAAGAACATCCGCCGGTAACAGGTACACCGGATGCACAGATGGTAAAGAATGTGGGAGCGAAGATTCAGAGTGCGGTTTCTCAATACCTGAGTCAGAATAAAATGAGCAGCAGAATTTCCGGCTACAAATGGGAGTTTAATCTTGTAAATTCGAACGAGGTAAATGCATGGTGTATGCCGGGAGGGAAGGTGGTAGTTTACAGCGGGCTGCTGCCAGTGACGCAGGATGAGACGAGCCTGGCAATTGTCATGGGCCACGAAATTGGTCATGCCGTGGCGCGACATGGAAATGAGCGGATGAGCCAGGGATTGCTGGCGCAGTTTGGAGGCATAGCCCTCGACGTCGCGCTTTCGCAGAAGAGCCAGGAGACAAGAGAAATTTTTCTCACATCTTATGGCGTAGGATCAACGCTGGGTATTCTTGCCTATTCACGTATGCAGGAGTCAGAAGCAGATAAACTGGGATTGATCTTTGCGGCCATGGCTGGTTATGATCCGAGGAAAGCTGTTACATTCTGGCAGCGCATGGCGGCAAAGGGTGGAAGCAAACCGCCTGAATTGCTTAGCACACATCCAAGCGATCAAAAGCGGATTAACGACATTCAGGCTTATATGCCAACGGCGCTTAAGTACTATAAAGGAAAATTGTAATTAGCCAATTAGCCAATTAGCCAATTAGCCAAAGCCAATGCACACCAGCGATAAGTTATTCAAAACGAATTGGCTAATCGGCTAATTGGCCAATCGGCTAATTAATTTATCTTTGCAGCGCAAAAATGGACCCGTAGCTTAATTGGATAGAGCATCTGACTACGGATCAGAAGGTTGGGGGTTCGACTCCCTCCGGGTTCACTAAAGTAAATGGATAAAAGCCTGTGATTTAATATGTTACAGGCTTTTTTAGGCTTCAAAATGAGTAAAAAAGGATAGAATCCGTACCAATTTAAAATATTTTTAATTCATAAATGTTATGCCTTATACTGACACTAAAAATTATAAGATTGATTTTTTTCAAGTAACATGTGAAAATGGGAACTTTGAAACCTTTGTTACTAATGATAATAGGTCTGACCATTTTAGAAAAAGAATGCCGGTTGGTAATTATGACATCATAGTTGATACATTAGAAAATACTAATGCTTTTATCGCGGGGAATATTATTAAGTGCAAGATGAACGATATTGAGCCAAAGTATAATGTTGAAGCATTTGAAACCTCAGCATTAAATTTGAGCAACGTTGAGGGATTGCCTTCGGCAAGTGTTTTTCTATATCTAAAAAATAGAAAGGTCTTATTATATCAAGCAGGCAGGTCTGGAGTTGCCACAAATTTTTTTTGCGAATACTTTGAAAAGTATTCGGGGACAGGAAAAATTAATTTGAGTTTTTTAATTTCTCCAGAGGTGTTTACAAAATTGGAATCATTTACATATATATCGAAGATTGATGTAGCGATTAAAGGACTCGAAAGAGATCAACCTGTTTCGGGCAGACATAGCAATAATGTAAAAAGCATGTTAGACCTTTGGCGAAATATTAATTCAAATAACATCCAGTTAGTAATGTCGAAAGGTAATAGGGCAAGGGGCTTGACGGTAGCCGCAGGAAAGCAATTTGTAAAAGACATTTTTCGATTGATTACCGAGTTATTTGCAACAGAAGATCCAGGATCAAATACTGGTAAAATAACTATTTCGGGTAGGGCTTCTGATGAAGATGAAATTGAACCAATTGATTTAATTTTGAAACGTTATAGACGAGAAATTTCTATTCAGCGAGCACCTGATTCAAGATTAAATTCCGAACTTTATACGGAACAAAAACTGACACAACTAAAAGCTTTGGCAAATACAATTGGCAACGAGATTTTTATAAATGAAGATTGAAAAATATATTCCAGCGCTTACTTCGATCCTTGCTTTAGCAATTTTTATTCCTTTAATTTTATTAAATAAAGTAAGCATTAAAAACTTTGATAAACTCATTGATTTATCTATAAATATAGCTGGAGTATTACTTGGATTTTTAATTACACTACAAGGGATTTTAATTTCAGTTTCAGGAAGTAAGATTATTAAATTTTTAAAACACCATGGAACTTTAAAAACAATAAACTCATATTTGAAAAGTTCAATTATTAATACCGCTAATGTACTTATATTCGGTTTAGTAGTAATCATAATTAATTTTGAAAAATTATTTTATAAAATCAGTCTTGTTGATCTCCAAAATTTACTTTTTATTTTTTGGATTGCTCTTATTGCTTTGATGGCTGGTAGTGCTTATAGATTCATAAGTATTTTTATTACAGTTATTAGTGATGATTCTTTACATTAAAAAATTTTGAAAGTAATTGAAATGAAATCAAAACAAAAAAGTAAAAAAGCAAAGATCCCTTCTACTTTTTCTAACGAATGGGAGCACAGAGGGAAACTGTATATTTATAATGGTGGAATCCTGGTGATGCTTGATTTGATTTAGAATTAACAAAAAAAATGGATAAGACTTTTGTGATCAATCCTCCGTCTGAGGGAGAACTTTTTATCGCAGATTATTTTAGGAACAATGATTTTCGATTTGAAAAAGAATATGTCATAAAAGGTTTGAAACACGATAGTGCTGCATACCGGCGAGCTGATTTCTATCTGCCAGGGTACAAAGTTTATGTTGAATTTGAAGGGAAGTATAACGATCCTGAAGAGAGGATGCGTTACCGGGAGAAAAAGAATGTGTATAAAAGAAACGACCTGCCGGTGATATATATTTACCCGGATAACCTTGGTTTTATTGATTACATATTCCGTATGCGGCTCATAAAATTGCTTCGTGATAGAAATATGAAATGGCAATTGTTTAAATATTGGTCACGACAGTTCATATATAGAATAGTTATAGCTGTATCGTTTGTTTTGGGTGGATTATTAATTGCCTCATCAACGGTGATGACCAAAGAAGAGCAGTATGAATTATTGGAATATATAGGTTTTGGAATAAGCATTTTAGGATTATGGCTTATTGTGGAGGTAATAGTAAAAGCGATACGTAGAAGTCACATTTAACAATGATTTTATTCTATGTTTTGAAAATTTTACTATCTTAGTATTATTCTTTAATCCTTTATTATGAAATACATATTTATTCTATTACTTTTTTTATCGCTCCAATCACGTAGTCAAGACGTACCATTAAAAATACCCTATCAGGCGGTTGCGAGAAATTCATCGGGGGACATAATTGCAAATAGATTAATCTCTGTTCGCTTCTCAATTCATGAACAAAGTATAAGCGGACCTGTTACATTTCAGGAAAAGCATACAATTACTACAAATTCTCTTGGGTTGTTTTCGGTGAATATTGGCACAGGTGTAAACATAACAGGGGCAATGTTTGCCGTAAATTGGTTGTCGGGTTTAGAGTTTTTACAGGTTGAATTAGATACTGCCGGAGGAAACGATTTTATTGATATGGGTACTCAACAAATGTTAAGTGTTCCTTATTCTATTATGTCGCAGGTAAGTAAGCATGGTAGTTATATTGCTGGACCTGGTATAGAAATTAATCTTGATTCTATTAAGGCTATTCCGATGACTTTACAAGAGAGATTAGATGCTGGGGAAAGGCCTTCTCATATAATAGCAACAGGAATTGATCAATCCTTATTAATTGGAAAGCATTTTCAAGGCGGTTACTTAGCCTACATTTCCGGAGATTATGGAATTATAGTTACTGAAAATGATCTTGGTAATTTAATATGGTCAAACGGTAACGATATTTTGACCGGAGCAAACGATTACAATTCCGGAAATATCAATACAAATTTGATTGTTTCGGCTCAAGGAAATGGTAATTATCCTGCCAAAGTTTGTGATGATCTAATTTTAAATGGATATGATGACTGGTATTTACCAAGCATTAATGAATTAAATTATGTTGCAATGGTAAGTTTTAAGAATGGCGGGTTTGGTACCGACTTCTATTGGAGTTCCACAGAGAATGATCAGGGTACTGTAATGTGCAGAAGTATGATAAACAATCTTAGCGGTGTAGTGAGTAAAAATACTCCTCATACCTTTCGCGCTGTACGAGAATTTTATTATAGTAATTGAAATTAACTTATATTATATTTTCCTTATCTGTAATTACTAAAAAAATTATACGCTTTCTATTTCTTCCTGATTTTCATTCTGTGTATCTTCAGAAATAGATTCAAAATACGCGGGAGTCATTTCAAAAACAAATACATCCTTTCCTTTCTCAATCTTTCGTATTCTGTAGAAAGGATTTTTGTTATTTATATTCATTGGTGTTAAAGAAACATTTTCATCATCGGTAGATTTCCCGGCGATGATTACAGTTTTTGCCAGAGAAGTATTACTCAATTTCTGATTTTCTTCTTCCAATTCTTGGATTCGCTTTTTTAATAATTTTATTTTTTCCAAATAAGCGTGTAATGAAGAAATATCCTTCGAATTACTTTTTGAATTAGCCATAAATTTTAAAGTTAGCCTGTAAAAATTTAAATTATTTTTTAATTAACGGGTTGCCTTCAGAATCGACTGGAGGATTAGCGACATTGCTTGGTGTGTGAGATCCTGCAGGAAGTGGATTAAAATTACCATCTGTTATCTGTTCCGCAAGTTTTACTGAAGGGGTGTTTATTTTTCCATGACTTTGTTGCGTAGGTTGTAATTCACCAAGAGTCAACGATTGATGGATAGCATAATAAAGACCCTCTGCACATCCTTGTAAAATGATTGGATCAATATGGGGATTGAATGCATTCTTTTTATCAGAGTCTATTATTAAAAATCCCAGACAAAAAAGTTGTTTTCCAGTTTCGGTATTTTTTAGAACAACACTATGAGTGATTGGTACCACAACAGATGACCAATAAGGCAAAGGCCAATTTTTAGACCTGTGCTCATGAGTACTATCATCGGCGAAGTATTGAAAGTGTTTATTGCCTACGGCACAAAAACAAGTGTCTTTGTAATGAACCCTAGAGGATAAATCCGGTTCAAAAAAACACGCCTTATTCTGGTCAAGTACATTCGTATATACTTGTGTTAAATCTGTATTCGAATAGATCCAATGCTCTATTCCTTTAGAATCAATTTCTTTTCTTTTTGGATCTTTTTTAGATCTACCAATCGTCTTTACCATTCGATCATTTTTGCCATCATGTCCCCTAGTTTTATCTGTAAAACCCTTTATCACAACATGACATTTTGAACCAGTAATATTATCATATGCGTCATTTAATTTTGTGCAAAAATCATTGAGACATCCTTCAAAGTCTTCATTTTTTGGATTGAGAAGAAATCCATAAACCTCAGAAAAAGCATTACTAATCCCTTCGTAGGCATCAACGTAAGATTTAGCTCGCTTCGCATCCTCGTAAGACTCATCAACTTTTGATTGCAGACTATTTTTTTCTTTTTCATTCCTGCGATTTTCTGCATTTATAAAATATGAAAGATAAAAATTGTGAGCAATCAACATTAATACTGCAACTCCAATCAAAAATAATTCCCATTTACTTTCACTCGGTTTAAGTAGCTCATGAATTATCCCAATTGCTATACAGATATGAGCAAACGGGAAACTCCACTTTGATATTGAGTCAAGAACGTTAAATAGTTTCTTCATAAAGGTATTTTAAAAATTAAACTTTTTTCTTGGGACAAAACAAAATCTAATAACATTACACTGTTCAAACAAATCTAATAAAAATGGGATTAGTTGAAAAGAAAATTTTGACTTATCGTATTTATACAATATCCTTAAATGCAATAAATACCCTAAAAACGCATTTTTCTAACAATGAAACTATAATTATCAACTTACCAGCCTATCCTTGGAGTAGTAAAGATGGGCTACATGGAACTCTTTCTTTTTATCCTGTTCGAGTTTCGTCTCACTGTGCCTGAATGCCCATAGTAAAGCCCCGACATCATACCTGACATTGTAGGGAATCATCATCGTGAAATGTGAATAAGCGAAACTTGTAATATAGGGTCTCATCCATTCAAACTCTTTTGGTAGTTCTACGTCTTTTTTTGAGGTCTAAATTTGATTTAATTTTATCGGTTAACTATTTTACTGCTTAATATTATTCCATTCAATCTCTGAAACGAAAATCTTTCCGGTATAATAAGGACTCCACGTATTTCCATCATCAGACTCCTCGATAGTACAATCAACGTCCGCAGCGTAATCATTGTTCCATATTGCAAATAGTAATTTATACCCTGACCCCTGAATGCAAACCGCGACATCCTGCGTACGAAAAGCCCCTTTAAATTACGGTCACGACCAAGGGTATCGGTTAATTCTCCAGTACCTGTCGGCTCATCAATGATTATATTATTAAGTTTAAAACGGAATTGCATGGCTTTGTTTTAGGATTCTGTTCGAACAATACTAATTATGGAAATCATTTTCCATGGATATTTTTCTTTGTATTCATCCAGTTCCTTTCGAGTGAATATGCCACCGGGACCGCTATACTTGTCAACCTGTTCATCTTTGTGGAGGTATATTTCTTCTCTGTTCTTGAATAAATCATAGACTCGTTTTTTACCAGTCATTATGTCGTTTAGTAATTTTAATTTGTCTGCTCTTGTTTTCATCTTCCAAAATTTAATGAGTAATCGATTGCATTAGGATCTTTCTCAACCTCGTGTTGACCCAGGTATATCATCAGATAGCTTTTCCACGGATATTTATTACAGTATTCATCAACCTGCGTCTTTGTGAATCGTTCCTGCGTCTGTGTGCATTTATAGATTTCGGGTTCCTCGTCGTTGTTTACAAAACAGATCAGCGGATTATCGTACAGGTCGGAAACCTTCGATTCTTTGTTGAGCAGCTTTTTAAGAAAGTTTATCTTATCTGCTCTGTTATCTAATTTCATTTTCAGTCGCTTTAAGTCGGTTAATGATTTCGGTTAACTGTTCGTCGGTCAATTGCTCAAGCTGAATCTCTAAACTGACGTTTGAAAGTTTGGCCGTGTCATAAGGGATTAAGTCAGAGAGGAACCGCGCTTTCATTTCGGGCTTCAGTTTCGGGTAATCGGTTTGAAAGAATACCGGCAACTGCTTTTCGAGAAAACCGGAGATCGCCTCTCTCACAACGGTATTAACTTTGTCTCTTGCACCCTTCGGCCGACCGGCGGGGTTCCCTGAGACTCCGGGTTTGAATTTTGACATATTGTTTTTACAGGATTTATACAGGATTAATAATATTGATTTTCGGATAGTAGCGTCTCTATTCGAGTGAGCATAGCCTCAGCTTCTTTTATGTGATCCCTAAAAGCAATACGACCTTCGCCCAGTTCGACACGGCGCCAGTAATATTCATCCATCTTCGTGTAAATGTATAGCCGCAAGGATTGGCTGATAAGATCCCATTCGGGTAATGTTATTTCTTCTTCCATTTGTGTTTTTTTAGGTTCTAGTCCTTTGCGTTCTCGAAATCGGAGTTGTTTATTTTGATTCTGTTTTAAATTCAAACTTTGTTCTTTGTAATTGGCAAATACCTTTCATTTTCCGGACCAATCAGAGCTTTTACCTTCTGTAATCGTTCATAATACGGCTTGAATCTTAGCTTCCCTTTATTAGTTTTACATACCGATAAATGACTGTCAAGAAATTTAACCGGATCAAAAATTATTTCATGTTCACTTAGTTTGATTTCTTTAGGCAACAAAACACCCGCAAAGTATTTTTCAATCTCATCTATATTCCAATCTTCTGCCTCCTGTGGTTATTCCTTTTCTTCGATGCTTGCTTTTTCTGTGGTTTGTCTTTCGTCTATGAAATCAATTATAGGTGTTGATTCTTTCGGCTTCTGAAGGGATAAAAACTCTTTGTAATCCAATTGCAGGAGAAAATCAGCAAGATCAAATCCACTCTTTCTTTCCTGCTCTGTAACCTTCGGGCTGTTTTCTAAGAAACTGGAAACCGATACACTCAAACCATGTCCACGCAATATGGCCGCCTTCCGACTCCAATACTGGTAATATGTTTCGCCGGTCGCCTTGTGGATTCCCAGGTCAGGGAATATAACCACTTTCCGTTTTCGCAATACCCGGCATACATGGTACTCCGTCCACTTACAACCAGCGCTCCCGCCTGTAGCAAGCCAGACAAAGCCGGGGAAATAAACACTTGCAACCATGGCCGTCTTTTCAGACTCGCATATTGCAACCGGTAAATCATTTTCGCTTAACAGGTGTTCACCAAAAAAGCATTGTACTAACTGAAACTCTTTTTCAGGTGTATTTAAGGCCGTATGAACCCACCTTGCCGGAAATCCATTGTCTTTAATTCTGCGGCCCGTTTCACGATTGTATTGAATGATTTTACCGGACCTGATTTTATTATTTACATCGATCTGCCAGAAGATTACTGCACCTTCAAAAACCCCTTTTAATGCTGTCCCGTATTTATATCGGCTATGTAAATCGTTGGCAACCTCCGGCCCAAACTTTGAGACAAAGAATTTGTGAAGGTTGCTTTCAATCTTTACAAGTTGATACCGATCAAATAATTCATTTGGTACAAAGTCAGGTATTGGCGGCGGCTGAGGTATCTGCCTTTGATGCGTGTTCTTGAAATTGTAAGAAGTATTTTTCAGCTCATCGGCTCCAGGCGGCTTGAAATAACCGCAATTGTTTGCCCTGTCACATTTTCCAAACTCCGCCGGTAAATATTCGCCGGTACGCTCATAAACGTACCGTACGAACGTTTTCTGTTTGCAGTCGGGGCAAATGTGCTTTTTACTCCCGCGCTCAAATTTGGCCACGTATGTTGCCTTATTGCTCAAGCTGGTTCGTATTTAGATTTGAGTCTTTCAAACGAAGCTCTTTCGGCTCTTTCAATCCGTGAAAGTGTTTCTCTTTCTTCACGTGTTCGTTTCTCTTCTTCTTCGGCTGTTTCATCTCTTTCAGAAAAGGGTTTAATCATTGACTCATCGAAAACGCTGAAGGCTTCATGAGGCCTAAATTCTCCATCATGCACAAAACCCATTTCAACATGAGTAGCGCCTTCAATGTCCCTGGCAAATTCAAGGGCTTTAATTAACTCTTCAATTGGCTGATCTGTTATGCTGATTTCAAAAGGGCATTTGCCGGTGAAATCTTTTACTTTTTGCTTTTCCATTGTTTTTAGTTTTTAAAATGTAATAATGTAGATAATGTACTACCCTACTATTTTCTTTCGGTAATTACCGTGACTAATCTTTTCAAATAATCTATTATCATTTAGTAGCTTGTTAATAGTCTTATTTGATTTAATAGGTGGTATTATTTCTTTACTTATTCTAAGTATATCATTAGTAGTAAACTCATTATTCAACAGATTATATAATGAAAGTTTATTCTTATCTAATGTTGCTAATGGATCTCCTGAAATAGTATCATATACTCTCTTACTATTTATTATGAAATATTTTATTAATTCAATAGCTCCCTTTACTGATTCTATTTTAATTATACCCTGTACATTTTGTACATTATTACATTTATCTGAAATGATTTGTAATAAGCCGGCGAACCGGATGCAGTAGGTTTCCATCTTTGCCAGAATGCCGGCGTATCGTTCACCCTCTTCACTATTGCAGTTATTTGTGTTCTCTGCCTGCCATGCATAAAGAGCGCTTTTAGCCTCGTCGGAGAAAGTTAGTATGTTGGGTTTGGTTTCGCCGTTATCATGGTTCCAGTCAATCTCTGTAAGCTGATTGATAAAGAACTCGTACTCGTCTAAGACGCTTTGATCGATCTCTGAATCAGACCAGGGATTTTTCACTAAGTTTTCCGGATAGACAAAAAGGATTCTGTCTATAAATCCATTTGCGCCCCTGCCATTAGATGCAAGCTCCTGAAATACGCTTGGCTGCATGGTTCCGAACACGGTAACAAATGGCGACGAAATCAATGTCGGATCTGAGTTTTTTCGATCAGTTGATATTTGATTATTACTCCATATAATCAGCCATAATTCTTGTTCACTACCTTTTCCTGAATTATAACGATTGAAATTTTTAAACCATGTCGCCAGTTCGTCCGGTACAACTCCCAACCCCCGCGAGTTATTCATCATTAACGAAAAGAGAGCCTCAATAGTAAAATCCTGAGTAAGATGTTTACAGAATCTTGGCTTTTGCGGCGCCGGATAATCTTTCTTTTTCTTCTCCATTTCAACATCAAACTGAGCTTTAGCAATTGAGAAGTCACGGAAAGACTGTTGATCTTTTTTCATTAGCGGCGACATAGCCACTTCTTTTGGTGCGCTCTTATTCACTCCTGGCTTTCCAACCAATGCCATGTAAAACATGATCGCTTCACTCCATCCGTTCTTAACTTTTACTTTATAGGTGTTTCCAATTGCAATACTTGAAGCCATTAAAATGGATGTCGAAATATATTCAACCGGAAATCCTAAATCTGAAACCATTGCTTTGATAATCTTTTGCAATCGTTCAGGGAGAACGTGTAAAGGAAATTCAGAGCCGGTTAACTCCTCGTTTATTCCGGCTGCAAGGTCGAAGGCGGTTAAACTATCCATTCGCCGCCTTTCGTTGAATTACCTTTTTCGTATTTATTAGAAAACCATTTGTCAAATTTGGATTCTAACTCTTCGTCAATTAGTGTTGGATTTTGCGCTTTGAATTTTTTAAACTCTTTGTTATAAATGTCAAATAGTTTCTGGTTGCTAACAGTTCGTTTGATTGGAACCTGAGAGGCCTTTATTATTACCGGCCTATCGAAGCGGCAATTAATTTCTTTAAGTAGTAATGAAACTCGAACATTCATTTCTGACTCTTCATAAAATTTAGGATCATGTCTCATTGAACGCCTCCCGCTTTTAGTCTTTCGTTTAATTCGCTTTCGCGTATGTAAACACGTCGTTCAATCTTTTCAGATTTTAACCGGCCTCGTTTTATTAAATTTGAAACCGTAGCGGGATCGCAGTGTAATCTTTCACTGGCCTCAAACCTTGTCAGTAGTCTATCCTCTGCCTTTTGTGTTGGTTGTGCAGGATTTCTTTTAAGATATTCTTCAATAGCCATTAAGCTCGATTGTACGAGTAGGGATTGAAGCTCATCGGGCGTTAACACTACGATCTTCATAGGCCCGATGTATTTGAACGTGAAAAAATATGGACGCAAGAATGCAACATCATGCGTCTCGCCGCTGCATAGCAGTAGGCATAAGACACGAGTTGCATATTACTTTTTGCTTTTCGTTGCTGAAGTTAATTTAGCAATGCCACCCGACTCAAGCCAATCATTTAACTCACTAACAATAAAATGAAGTTTTCCCCCTCTTGTTTTATAGTGAGGGATTGCCTTCTCATGTGTTAATCTATAAAGAGTGCTGATTGAATAGCCTGTAACTTCAGACGCAACATCAATGTTTACTCTTTTTTGAGGGATAGGTTGAGGATTATTTTTTAGAGAATCGATCGAATCGCGTAACGTGTCAACCTTTTTTTCAATTGATAATAAAATCTTAATTCCTTTTTGAGAATTAACAGTAAGGGTTTCCATTAAAATATATGGTATTTACTCTCACTCTGTTCAAGAGGCGGTTGCTCTTGCTGAATTGATCAAGTGGTTAACCCTTGCTGATACTCTTTCCTACTATAACCCGAAGACGTAGGCTGAATTAATGAATGTTAGAAAAATTTGATTACACAAAACTAAATAATAAAAATGAATCAAACGCAATTAAACCAAAGTAATTTATCAACATTCGATGTTCATTTCCATTTGTGACCTCTATTCTTAAATATTTATTTAAAGAAATCTCTTATAATTTTCTTTAAAAAATTGATCATAGTTAATTTTATTGTGCTGCTCCTTTGGATTTTTTTTCATTTCAGATAACATTTTACGGGCAATCGAAAGCCGTTTATTTGTAACCCTATTCCAAATTTTATATTCGGGCGATTTAATCCAAGTACCTTTATCCTCCCGCACTTTATTTATTCCTTCGCTTAAAAAGGCAAAAAATTGATCACTTGTCAAATTCATAACTTCATTTTCAAGATCAATTTCATATTGTGTTTTTTCTTTTTTCATTTAATTAAGTTTTAAAACTGCCGAAGTGATTAGCTCCGGCAGTTGGTTAATTTTTACGCTAATATTCCATCTTCACGCATGTTCAGATACATGCTCGTTGTAATATCTTTCGAGTCTTTTCGGGTGCATATTGTCTATTGAATGAAACTCTAAAAATCGTCTGATTTTCTTACCCTCATCAATAGCATAAAGTAATTGTTCTAACTGCATGAGCGTCTCACCAATGCCATGAGTTAACCGATATTTTTTTCTTAGTTCCTGCGTATCCGGATCCATGAGTAACGCCATCAGCGAAACAATACTCATACGACCGGCACATGTAAGGGCGCCAATATCGTTATCGGCGGCATCATTTATGGCCTCAGCTAAAGATTCGCCACCCAATTCAATTTCTTCGGAATATTTCTGTTTGAATTTTTCTTTTACTTCATTGCTCCGTGTGATAATCTCACCATGAGATAAATTTTCTGTTTTCATTTTGTCAAATTGTTTAATGGTTTATACCTGTCTGCTTCGTGCAGTCCAGGGTAAAGGCACTCCATTGTAAAGTAAACCCCCGACGGCCCAAATACACAATTCACAGATGCAAAAAGTGGTATTAACCGGATTGGCTACCAGTTCGTCGAGGGTAATTCTTAATAAGCGTTTTATATTCATCTGGTTGGTTGTATTTGGGCAATACAATAATAAATAAAAATTATTTACTCTATGCTTGCTTCACCCCCTTCTTTTCAAAAGTTCTGTATAGTTCTTCTGCAACATCTTCGGGTGTGATCTTGTTGTATTTCTGATAGGTCCGGTCATCCTTGTGTCCCGTAATGCTTTTAGCTATTTCACGGCGCAATCCTAATTTTTCAGAGAGGGTGATAAATGTTCTCCGGAATGTATGAAAGGTGATCAACTCGTATTTTTTATGAATGATCGATTTCTTTTTACCGTCAACGATCTCAGTAATTTTAACCGGTTGTTTGAGTCCTGCCTTTTCAGCCAGTTCTTTTATCAATACATTGGTTTGCGGGTTGCTCTTTATAGGTAATGGCAACATGCATTTCCTATACTTATTTAGAATCTCAATAGCCTCCGGGAGTAATACGATAGTTCGTTTGTCTCCGGTTTTGCGATCGGTGTTTTTCCAATAGATACCGTCAATGTCGTCCCACCTGAGTGAAGCGTAATCGTTATAGCGTTGGCCTGTGAGACATGCAAATAAAAATACGTCTCTTGTCTCCTGTAACACGACAGAGTCGCCTAAATCGGCCTCCCTGATCATTTGCAGGTCTTCGAACGAAAGCGCTATCTTTTCGACCTCCTCGCTAAATGACTTAAATTTCATGTAGTGGGCCTGATCAGTTAATCCGTGTAAGTGAGAATGTTTAAGAAAACTTTTCAGGACCTTCAAAACTTTGCCTACTGAGTTCCTTTTCATTTTGATTTTTCCTCGTTGTAATTTATCCAGTCCTGCAGGAACATCATGCTCATCATCGAATAGGTAAGCCTGAAAATCACCATAAAATTTTAAATCAATAGATTCGAACGAAAGTGAGGCACCGGTATGAAAAGAAAAAAACTCAAGTAACCTTTTTACATTATAATATTTATTGATAGTGGAAGCCGTTCTCCGCTCTGTATTTCTGAGGTAATCCATGTATGAATCAAAGGCGGCGTTGAAATCGCTCTTTGTATCTTTTACTTTAATACCCTTAACGATATCGGCAATGGCTGCATTTAGTTTTTCATCGGCAATGTTGTGGCCCCCGCTTGATAGATCGGCCCATAAATTTTTTATATCACTCTTTATCTTGAAAAGGGCGGCGTTTGTTTTTAATTCGCCCGGCCTGCCAGGTTTAATTACGTCATCCTTTTTATTCCAGTCTTTAGGATGAACAGTATAGGAGGTGGGTAATTTAATTGTACAGCGTTTTGCATCGCCACCAATGAACTTGTAATATCTGAAGTACAGATATATGGTTGTGCTGCGAAGTGCGTTAGGATCGCCAAGAAATAAGCGTACAGAGCTTTGAGAAGTTGTCATGTGTATTTGGGCTTTTAAACATTTGCCCAAATGTACGAACTCCGGACCAATTCCGGACCAAATTCATAAAATTTACTTTCATTTCTTTTCATCTCGTTTTATTATCTGATTGGATTTCACTCTGTAAATAGTTGTATTGATAGGGCATTGAGGGCAAAAGCGACAAAGCGGCATTAAATTATTCGACTCCCTCCGGGTTCACCAAAAGCCTCTGTTATTTCAGAGGTTTTTTTATTTGAAATATAATTGAAATAATTTACGAGAAGACCATAATTTTCCGATCATTAAGGAACGCTTTCAAGATAGTCTATGCCTGTAAACTTAAAATCATTTTCCGGCGGCAGCAGGTCGGAGCTTTTATTTTTCCAGTGTCTCAAATTTTTTTCAATCGTCTTTTTTTTAGTACTCGTTGTTTATCATTATAGATTGATCATTCATCCTTTTCCTGCAGAGATTAGGGAAGGTGGTGAACTTTTGACAATAAAGGCGATTACCGAACACCTGAATCCCTTTGCTTTGGAGAACCAACCGGTCTATTTCAATCCTTACGGAATAATTTATCCTTCTGTTGGAGCCGCGGTAGCAGGTTTTTTGGGTAATACCATTTTAACTGGCCGATTGCTAAATGCAATCCTGATCTGGTTTTCACTGATTCTTATTTTCATTGCTTTCAGGAGGGAGAAAGTTAAATTATGGCTTTGTATTTTTGGCGTAGTCATATTCTATGGCAATATTTTATTCCTGGTAACGCCATTAAACAGGCCTGATTCGCTGGGGATGTTGTTTTTCCTGTTTAGTATTTTACTGCCGATTCAAAATCGTTTCAGTTATTCGTCGTTGTTTGCCGGGCTGCTGTTTTGCCTGCTTTCTTTTTACACAAAGCAATATTTCGTAATTGGATATCTGATACTTATTCTTTATCTGTTTCTTTTCAAATCAATAAAAAAGGCAATTATTATTTCATTTTCATTTTTTATAATATTCATTACATCAGCAATCTTGATGGTAAGATTCTTCGAGTGTTATTTTTACAATACGATGCTATCGCAACTGCTGGTAGCAAACAATAATCATTTCTATGCGATCACACAATTGCTCTTATTCTTTTTAACAAATGCAGGTATAACATTGATAATGTTGGTTGGCATGTTTATGTCTTCAGGTAAAAAGAAAAAGTATCCTTCGGCCGGTGATAATCAGACAATGGGTATTACATCCGGGAAATCAGTAAAAGACCGTTTGAAAAATTTGAATTGGAACACGGGACTTTTCGATTTCAGTTTTCAACCATACACCTTCCTTTTTATTTTTATTCTCCTTGCCCTGGTTCTAAAACTGGGCGGAAATCAGGGTGCTTATATGACGTATTATTACCAAATGCTCTCTTTTCCATTTCTTATGATGATATTAAGAGGGCCAATACCCATTCCAGGAAAAGTTTCTTATTTTTTTATTTTAATAAATTTTTTTACGGCCGGAAGCCTGTATTTATATCAGAATGAATTTACCAAAACCGACAGCGACAATTGGAAAAAGTTAGAAGAAATGATTTCATTGAAAAAGAATATTTTCAGTACGGAGGAAATAGCTGCTCTTATTATTCAGCATGGCGATGTACCTTATTACTCTGGTTATACTGATACGTTTTATGCCAGCACCATTTCAAGAAAATTTAATAAATGGTTTCCTTTCATTAAAAAATTAAAAGAGAAGGATGAGAATTTTCATCGCATGATAAATGAAAATATACGAAGTGAGAAATATGACCTTCTTATTATCAATGAAAATTATTCTAATTCAAGAAAAAATTCGATTTCTGAGTCATACAGACTTCGTGACACGATCGACATTAATTTTTATCATACTCAGGAGAAGATCAGGTTATTTGTCTGGGAGCCTGATTTAAAACATCCATCTATCTCACCAGCGTTACCGAACCGGTAAACTCGTGTTTGCCTCTTTTGTAATCGGTAACATTTGCCCGGTATACATAAACGCCTTCGCTGTAATTTTCAGCGCCGTTTTTGGAGCCGCCATCCCAAACATCAGACATACTATGTGAGGTAAAAACTTCTTTACCCCAGCGATCATAGATAAACAGTTCGAGCTCGAGAATACCTTCACCGTACGGACTGAAAAAATCGTTTTTATTATCGCCATTCGGCGTAAAGGCATTCGGAAAATAGATGGCAAAGAATGGTTCCACATAAATGCTTCCGAAAGTCGTATCAAAGCAACCGTATGTGTTTTCCAGGATCAGGCGTACATTAAATGTTCCCGTGTCGCTGAATTTATAACTTGGATTCACAAGGTCGGAAACGCCTTTCCCATCGCCGAAATTCCAGTTCCAGTTGAGGCCGCCTGAACTCGCATCGAGGAATTCAATTTCCGGGTCGATGATGTTTACAATATCAGGATGAGCCGTAAACCCGGCAATGGGCAGCGGATAAATTTTAACCGCCGCATGATTCATCCTGCTTGCAGTACAGCCGCTGTCTGTTGAAACAATCAGCCTCACATCATAGGTTCCATCGGCAGAATAAGCATGAAGCGGATGTTGAACAACATCACTTTCTCCATCACCGAAATCCCAATGCCACTGGTTAATGTTTCCCGAAAGTGCATTAGATAGATCCGTAAACTGCATCAGCTGAAGTGCACAACCACTTTGAGTCGTAAAACTGACTGCCGGATTTTGATTTATGGTCAGTAATAAACCTGTACTGTCTACACAGCCTTGATCACTTGTAGTGACTAGCCTGACATGGTAATTTCCCGCCAGATTGTATGCATGACTGGCATGTTGCACGGCGGAAGAATTACCATCGCCAAAATTCCAGTCGTTTTGTAAAATAGTGCCTGCAGAAATCAAGGACAAGTTGGAAAAGATAAGCTGGTTGTTTACGCAGGCAGGAGAAGAAACGCTCATAGCCGGGACAGGTAAAGGAAATAGATCAACCAGGACTGTATCCTGATTTTTACAATTATTTAAATCCGTAACTTCCACCGAATAGTTAGTCGGCAGAGCAGGCGAGACCTGGATGGCTGAATTGGTTTCTCCGCCTGGACTCCACAGGTAGGTTTGTCCGCCCGAAGCATTCAGTGAAGCCACTGTACCCGGACAGATTATAACATCATCCCCTGCATCTGCGACCGGCAATGGGTTGACGGTTATGTAAACGCTGTCGTAGTTTACGCAGCCATTATTATCCTTTACCATTACGATATATTCACGGCTTGCATCCGGCGTGATAACGATTGATGGATTTGGATTCATGTTGAATATCCACAGGTAAGAAGTTCCTCCTGAAGCAGACAACGAAGCAGAATCGCCGAGACAAACAGCAGCATCGTTTCCTGCGTAGGCGGATGGGAGCGAATTTACATTAACATGAACAGTATCATAAATCTCGCATCCATTGGTGGTAATTATTTTAACGGTATAATCCAACGATGCAGCTGGAGAAACGGAGATCGAACTATTCGTACTGCCACCCGGATTCCATAAATATGAAATTCCACCTGAGTCGGATAAAAGAATTGTTTCACCGATACACATGGTTTGACTGGTTGTGGTACCACTTACAGATGGAAATACAGTAACGAGTACAGTATCGTAATCCACGCAGTTATTTGCATCAGAAACCCTCACAACATAATTAGTGGTCGATGGCGGTGATACCTGTATGGAACTTGTCGTTGCATTGCCGGGCGTCCATAAATACGAAATCCCACCGGATGCTGTGAGTGTTATCGGAGTAGCTGAACAGATTATCTGGTCAGTTCCGGCATCAGCAACAGGAACAGGGTTTACGGTAACAGTAACCGTATCATTAATAACACAGCTGTTAGCATCGGTAATTTCGACGGTGTAGTCGGTAGTTGTATCGGGCGACACGGTAATGTTTCTGTTCGTACTTCCGCCGGGATTCCATATGAATGATACTCCGCCCGTAACGCTCAGGCTGGCAGGATTTCCGTAACAGATCGACTGGTTCGCGCCGGCATTGGCGTTCGGTGAGGGAAAGACGTTTACACTGACAGTGTCGCTGTTGCTGCATCCGTTCGAGTCGGTAACAAACACAATATAATCGGTTGTTGTAGACGGAGAAACTGAAATTGAGTTTGACGTTGCGCCGCCCGGACTCCAGGAGTAGGTTATTCCACCGGTTGCACTCAGTATGGCCGAGGTTCCCGGACAGACGGATTGATTTCCACCTCCGTTTACATTAGGAAGAGGAATAGAAAGCACGTCAATAAAGATACTGTCGCGGACAACAGGAGCACAATTCCCTGGAGAAGTTACGGAGACGTAATACCACATGCTGGAAGTTGCAGTTAAAACCGGATTCGCAATTGTTGGGTTATTAAGTCCGGTGACGGGTGACCACGAGTATTGGTAGATCGACGACGAAGGTATCGTGCCGGCATTGAATTGGATGGTTTGGTTCTGACAGGTTATGTGGGCTGATGCTGTTACAAACGTTTGTGGTGGATCCGGTATTTCTATGTTAAAGTAATACGTCTTGTCACAGCCTGAGAGAAATTCACTTCCATGTTCGAGATAAATATCCGGATTGATAGGAGGAGTGAGTGTGAGAACCGGACCAATCGCAATGGTGTCGTTGGGATTTGTAATTGTTGACCACCATGGGTTATTGAGTATATTGGTTGTTCCGATATGAAGCGTATCATTCGTGCATAAAATTGAATCGACGGGAATGGGTTGTTGTTTACTATAGGATCCAACAGAATAAGCATAGCTCTCAGCCTGCCCGGTTCCGTAAGCATAAGCTGTAAAGCCGCTGTCGGCCGCAAGGGTATGACTACCCTGAGAAAGAACAAGCCTTGCATAAGAGATGTTATTGCAAAAAGGCATTGTGGTAAAAGAGGCAGATGAAACATGAGAACCATCGAGCGTGAGTTGGGCAATGTGGGCGGAATTCATGATCACATTCACTACGTGTTGGGTAATCACGGTGGAGGTAACGGTGCTGAAGGTTACCTTGTCAATTTTCTGTTCCTGGGCATTCAGATACATCATTGCCGGGTCACCAGCACTGGCACATGAAACTCCCTGCATGTATTGAATAACGCAAACGGGGTTTGAAGCTGTTATGCATTGTGGGCCGGTGATATTATTGACTTCAATAAACTGCCCGGCATTCAGATTGCCGGGTGCACCACCGTTAATGGTATAGGTCGTATTATTCTGATCGGCTAAAATCCGGATCGTGTAACCGGTAGCAAACGAAAACGGTACAGCAAAATAGGTTTTGCCCCAGTTAGGAACCGGAATGGCCTGATCGTATAATATATCGCAGGCGGTACAACCAGTCGGAATATTAACACATGTAGATCCGGAAAAAACGGCAAAGGGTCTGCAACTTCCGCTGGAACCGGTCGACTCAATGGTGGTGCCGGTTAAATCATCGTTGTAATTGGATGCAAGTACCTGGTATGATTGTCCTGCATTCAGATTAATCGTAAAAGGTACATTAGCAGGACGACCACCCCAGGTTGGAGATGTTGGTGTTATAGAAATCTGAGTCGCATCTTCTGTTGCAACAATCAGCAGTTCTGAATTGATTCCCGGAGTGATACCGGACGATATTCCTTTATAGGAGGAGATTCGGTATTCAATGCCAAGTGATTGTTTCGGATAAACGACCGTCCCGTCTGCAGTATATTGCATGAAAGAGATTGCGAAAACGCTTACGGTATCCAGTGAGGTAATTTCCACGCCCTTGTTCTCCACCACTTCAGAAGTATTATGTTCAACAATGTTTACGGGAATGGTAATGGTAGTAGTCTGGTTAGCGACAACCGTAAAATTCGTCGTCCAACCCTGTTGTGGTATGGAAAGTACACCACTTGTATTCACTTCAGAAGTAATAAAAACATCACATCGTTTGGATCCCGGATTGGAGCCGAGAGCGCCGGGAGAGTAGGGGAAGCCGATCCAAAAATCTTTTCCTTTGGTGGGAATTACCCCCTGCGAAAACGCAGAAGAATGACAGATAAATCCAATCAGGACAGAGACAAATAAGGCCCTTCCACGGATGGTAGATCCAGGTCTGGAAAAGTTAAAAATGCAAGCATTGACGAAAAAATTTCCCATTCAAAAAAAGTGTAAAAACTAAATTCGAATCAAAGCTATCGAAAAAGATGATTCGATTCGGTTTTTATATTAGAATTATGTAAACGTAATGAAAAATGACGCTAACCTGATATTTAAATGGGTCTTTTAAATTTCAAGGGTAATCACATTTTAAAATAACATTCACGGAGGAATTACCAGCCTGTTTTATTAATACTATTTTGAGAATCTATGGAGGTTCTGATTGCATTGAGAATGGATTTCGCCAGCTTGTCAATTCGGTTTTGTTCCTGTTCGTTGGATTTTTTGTTCTCAATAAAATTTTCCGCCGGAGTGATGGTAATTCCCCTTTCGAAGTAGAAGTCAGTTATGGTTAATTTAAAACGCTCATCTCTGGTTTCGACTTTTATTGTATAATGTAAGTATTCCTCGTCGGTACTTTCCCATAATCCTTTAGGATTATATATTTTTATTCCCTTTGCAACAAAAACATGAAATTGTTTATCATCCATTTGTATGGATTCATTGGAAGATCTGAAAAATTCAGCCGCCCAGATTTTTGCATAGATATAAAGCATGTCAGCATTCACAGAGTCAACCGGAACGATTTCCTCATAATATACTCTTCCCGTTGCATTGCTGACAGGTAACGATACCTGGCTGTATAATTTTGAAATGAAAATAAATGAGAAGGAAAGAATGAGAATTATTTTCATATGGGTTACTTAAATTTTTAAATGAGCTTGAAGAATTTGTTTTTCGAACGGAAGTTAAAACTAATTATTTTAAGACTATAAATCCGCATTATTTCTAATTTGTCATTTTAAAGGAAAAAGGAAATCAGAAGTTGAGGAGTATTTTTTAATGGTAAAAAAGTACCCTGGGGTTAAAATTCAGTGAAAAACTGAAAACCTGGAACACACTCGTGACGCATCAACAATCAAATATGATGAATTTAATTCATTATACAGGCGTTTTTTTCGAAATGAAAAATCACCATTTAAGATACCTCAGGTTTAAAATTTATAATCGATTTTGTATGCGATAATTAGTATCTTTAAATTCTAATCAATTACTATGAAGCTGTTTTTAATATTTTTCGTAATCATCTTGTTTTGTTCTTTGGAAAATGCATGCGCAACACATGCCATGGGAGCTGATTTAACATATCGTTGCCTTGGGCCGGGTTCGATGCCGGGGACTTACGAATATGAAATTACATTTTCATTTTATCGGGATTGCAGTGGAATAGGTGTAAACGCATTTACAGGTGCAATTGATATTACAAATTCTTGCGGATACCCTAATCCCACATTAACACTTTCCCCAACTGTTACGAGTCCAACACAAATATCACCCATATGTATAAATGCAACATCCACCTGCAATGGCGGCACTTTTACAGGAATTGAAGAGTGGGTGTACCAGGGTAATGTAACCTTACCCGGAGAATGTGGCAATTGGACATTCTCCCATAGTGAGGGTGCAAGAAACATAGCTGTAACAACTATTTCCGCAGTCGGAGGTGATAATTTATTTGTTTATTCTACATTGAACAATTTGAATGGTGTTTGTAATAATTCTCCGGTCTTTTCAAACATTCCTGTACCCTTTTCCTGTGTTGGACAACGCTTTTGTTTTAATCATGGTGCATATGATGCAGAAGGTGATTCAATAGTTTATGAACTCATCACTCCAAGGACCGGGCCTTCTTTGGGTGATACGGTAGATTATAATTCCCCCTATTCAAAAGATCAACCAATACTTTCAAATCCACCCATGTCATTTAATTCAAATACGGGTAATATTTGTATGTATCCAATTCAGGCTGATGTTTCAGTTATTGCTGTTCTGGTAAAAGAATTTCGCAATGGTCTATTAATCGGAGAAGTCGAAAGGGATATGCAGATTAGCGTTTTACCCTGTAACAATGTACTTCCTGTTTTAGGAGGTTTTAATGGTACACCTTCGTTTACAAAATATGTTTGTACGAACATGATGAATTGTTTTAACATTTATTCGTACGACCCTGATACGGCTAACATTACTTCCATATCCTGGGACAATTCAATTCAAAATGTTACTTTTTCAACTACGCAAGGATATCGTGATACGGCTTTAATTTGCTGGATGCCGGCAGCTGCCGATACTATCGGTAATCCATATTGTTTTACTGTATCAGTTTCAGATAATAACTGTCCATATCTCGGAGTTCAGGTCTTTAGTTATTGTTTCATTGTGACAGATACAATTGGTTGTTCCTTACTTTCGATTAATGAGAATCAAAAACACAGACCCGGTTTCATTGTTTATCCGCAACCTGCAAACGAAGAATTAATTCTGGATTTTGGGCCTGATTTTATTCAAAATGATTTCCAAAAATTTTCCATCGAAAATATTTTAGGAGAAGGAATTTATCAATCAGGTATCAATCAACAAAAAATATCTGTAAATATAAGTCACCGGATGGAATCCGGAATTTATTTTGTTCGAGCGATGAATGAAACTGGTAAAACTATTTCAGTGAGGAAAATTATTATTGCCGGATTATGATTTCCTGAATTTTAATTGCGATGAATTCGAACTATATCATCTCCCAACTCGAAAGTAACATCAGTGTATTTAGCGAACTCTTTACTAATATTCCTGATGAGTTGA
Organism: uncultured Flavobacteriales bacterium; assembly: GCA_964595205.1. Taxonomy (GTDB): domain Bacteria; phylum Bacteroidota; class Bacteroidia; order AKYH767-A; family 2013-40CM-41-45; genus JADKIH01. The sequence goes on from CAZQOQ010000015.1 coordinate 78,410, forward strand.
TTCATTGGAGAAGCCAGCCCGAGAAATGGAATATTTTGGAAATTGCCTGTCATCTGTTAGATGAAGAGCGGGAAGATTTTCGGGCGCGACTCAGGTTGGTCCTTATAAATCCATCAGAACCATTTCCAAAAATTGACCCTGCCGGATGGGTGACAAGCAGAAATTATGATTCGAAGGATTTAGTAAAAACCGTTTCTGATTTTATCGATGAGCGGAACAGGTCTATTCAATGGTTAAAGTCTCTAAAGAATCCTCCATTTGGAAATGCATATCAGCATCCTAAATTCGGTCCCATTTCAGGAAGGCTCTTACTTGCAAACTGGCTGGCACACGACTATCTTCATTTCCGGCAGATAGCGAAGTTGAAATATGATTACCTGGCTTCGACCGGTGGAGAGAAGTTGGATTATGCAGGGACGTGGTAGGTTAGTGTTGGTTTTTGATTGTTGATTTTTGATTGCTGATTGTTGATTTTTGATTTTTGATTTTTGGTTGTTGATACTCTCAACAACCTAAGTCATATTTATTTGATGGAGAAACACTTTCTATATCCATATTAACTATTTGTTTCATTTCCAACCCCCATTTGCAACAAACCACTTCCAGGAAACCACCTCCGGCAGACCACAATCAGCAAACCACGTCCAACAACCAACCTTCAAATTAGTTAATAACTCCATACCAGATTCTTGTAATAAATCTCAAAAAATGACTTAAAACGGTTTATCTTTGCAGCTTTCCGAAATTAAAACAAAGACACATTGGCACTCATAAAATCAATTTCAGGTATAAGGGGAACGATTGGAGGGAAACCGGGAGAAGGACTTACACCCGTTGATATTGTAAAATATACTGCCGCTTATGGCACATGGATCATTCGAAATTCCGATAAATTACGCAAGCCTGTTATCGTTATCGGGCGTGATGCAAGGATATCCGGAGAAATGGTTCAAAATCTCGTCGCAGGTACGCTCAAGGGACTGGGTATTGATGTGGTTTATCTCGGATTATCCACAACACCCACAGTGGAGCTTGCGGTAAGCGACCTGAATGCGGCGGGCGGAATTATATTGACGGCCAGTCACAATCCGAAGCAATGGAATGCGCTCAAACTGCTCAATTCGAAGGGTGAATTTGTCTCTGCCGCTGACGGCGCCGAAATTCTGGAAATCGCAGGCGAAGAGAATTTTCATTTTGCTGACGTAAATAAACTCGGTAAGTACGTAACGGAATCCAACTATCATCTGAAACATATCGACAAAATTCTCGCCCTTCCGCTTGTGGACGCGAAAGCTATTAAAGCGAAAAAGTTTAAGGTCGTCATTGATTGTGTAAATTCAACAGGAGGCATAGTTGTTCCTCAGCTGTTAAGAGCATTGGGAGTGGACGATATCACTGAACTTTATTGTGAGCCGAATGGTCAATTTCCTCATAATCCTGAACCGCTTCCGGAAAACCTGGGTGATATAGCCAAAGAGGTTAAGAAAAAGAATGCGCACCTGGGAATTGTCGTTGATCCGGATGTAGACCGGCTGGCACTCGTTTGTGAAGATGGCGAGATGTTCGGCGAAGAATATACCCTAGTTGCCGTTGCTGACTATGTACTGAAAAATAAAAAGGGGAATACCGTTTCGAATCTCTCATCAACAAGGGCATTACGCGATGTTACCGAAAAAGCCGGTGGAAAATATTTTGCGGCCGCAGTAGGTGAAGTGAATGTGGTTGAAAGCATGAAAGCAAACCAGGCGGTGATTGGCGGTGAGGGTAATGGCGGCATCATCTATCCTGAACTTCATTACGGTCGTGATGCTCTTGTGGGCATAGCGCTGTTCCTTACCCATCTTGCAAAATTCGGTAAGAATGCTTCCATGCTTCGTGCTACTTATCCAAATTATTACATTTCGAAAAATAAAATCGAACTCACGGCAGATATTAACGTGGACCGCATCCTGGAAGGCATTCAGTCGAAATATAAAAAGCAACCGATCAATACGATCGATGGAGTAAAAATCGAATTCGACAAGGAATGGGTACATTTGCGTAAGAGTAATACGGAGCCTATCATACGTATATATGCGGAAAGTCAGTCACAGACGACGGCCGAAAACCTTGCTGAAAAAATCATCTTCGATATAAAGGACATGATCAGTGAAAAGCTGATGAAATGATCAATAAAAAATGAAAGCTTACCTCGACAATGCTGCAACTACGCCCCTCGATCCTGAAGTGCTGAAGGCCATGTTGCCAATCATGCAAAACAGTTTTGGAAATCCATCTTCCATTCATTCATGGGGCAGGGAAACCAAGGCAGCGGTTGAAAATGCCCGGAAGACAGTTGCAAAATACCTAAATGCGGCTCCTTCGGAAATTTTCTTTACCAGCGGGGGTACAGAAGCGAATAACACGGCTATTTTCTGCTCGATCCGTGATCTGGGAATCAGGCATGCAATTACTTCCCGTATCGAACATCATGCGGTTCTGCATTCGCTGGAAGAACTGGCGAATGAAGGCAAAATTAAACTCAGCTATGTCGATCTCGATGAGAAGGGCCATGTGAAATTGTCTCATCTCGAAGAATTGCTGAAGACAAATGAGAAGTCGTTTGTGTCACTCATGCATGGAAACAATGAACTCGGAAACCTTTTACCCCTGGAAGAGACAGGCGCACTCTGTGAAAAATATGGTGCGATCTTTCATTGTGATACTGTTCAGACGATGGCGCATTACCGGTTCGACCTGAAAAAAATCCATGTGCATTTTATCACCTGTGCTGCACATAAGTTTCACGGACCGAAAGGTGTGGGTTTTTTGTATATTAACAGTAAGGTACGCATTCATCCTTTTATTTTTGGCGGTTCGCAGGAGAGAAATATGCGTGGCGGAACCGAAAATGTTTATGGAATTATCGGGCTGGCCAGGGCCATGGAAATTGCATACAGCCAGCTTGACGAGCACGTTAAGCATATTACGGAATTGAAAAATTATATGGCTAAGCAATTACTGGAAGCCATTCCGGAGATCAAATTCAACGGTGATACGATGGGCAGGAGCCTGTATACTGTACTGAATGTTTCTTTCCCGGCTTCCGATCATTCGGAAATGCTTTTATTTAATCTCGATATTGCCGGCATTGCCTGTTCTGGTGGCAGCGCCTGTTCTTCCGGAACCGATACAGGCTCGCATGTATTAAAGGCGCTTTATGGTAATTCTGACCGGCCTTCGGTTCGTTTTTCGTTTAGTAAATACAGTACGAAGGAAGAAGTGGATTATGCAGTGAATAAACTGAAGGAATTGTATGCGGTTACACCCGAATATAAAACACATTAATTCCTGGTTACGATAATCTTTTGCCTCGTCGTTTCATTCCTGCTTTTACGATTCAGAAAATATCTAATTTTTCAGTTGTTCCGCTTTTTACAATTGACCCACTATCTTATTTATTAATGCATTTGATCCGGTGGCGGGCCTTGTCTCTGATTATTTTTCTGTCCGTCGCGCCTGTCCTGCAGCATATCCAGAAGTTTTCGTTTAAAATCCTCCTCAGCCTTATAAAGTTTTGCAACCTTTTTTATAGGTAATATTTTCTTAAACTGAGGGTGATATTTTTTAACGATTTCCAGTTCCTGTTGACGAAATGTGATTTCACTGTCAACTGTTTTTTCCAGTTCGGCATCGCTCATTTCATCAAAATTTTCCCTGGCATTTATGATATTATCGCGGCGCCCTTTTCTTAATATTTCGAGTTCATCCGAATACTGGTTATAAACGGGCCAGAATGTCTTCGCTTCTTCCGTCGTAAGATTCAGCCGGTCGGTGAGAAATCCGATCTTCATAGCTTCCACGCGTTCTTTGGCCGGACGTTTATCCTGTGCTGCGACTGCGACAGTGCAGAATATGAGCAGGAACAGAATATTGTTTTTTACTTTTTTCATAATTTATTTTCGATTTGAGAGAGATCAACATGATTATCGATGAGATATTCTTCGAAAGTCTCATCGGTGGGTACACTATTGCGTGTCGATAATATTTCTACGAACAAGTCTTCATCAATGCTTTGCAGGTAAGTTGAATTTTTAAGATCTTCTGCCGTAATTTCCTGGTAGGGTAGTGTTGTATTTTTTTGTTTGAAGAAAAACAGACCTGCTAAAATGACGATCGTTGCGAAGGCTGCGGGAATGACGAAGCGCGGACGACTGAAAATATTCAGCCATGATTGCGCGATGGTTTTTTTAGCGGTAATTTTCCCTGATATGGCATTTGGAAGATTTTCAAAATATCCCTCCGGAACCAGGAAAGGATTTATTGCGGCCGTTTTTTCGAAGTCAGGCAGGGCATTTATCTTATCCATGATTTCACCCGGAAGCTTTTCAAAATAACCGTCAGGGACGGAAAAAGAATTTTCGTTCTTTCCGGCAATTGTTCTGAGTTTTTCTTCCGGTTTATCGGTATCCTTTTTCATTTATTGTTTGGATGATAATTATGTCTGACGGTTTAAATACCTGTAATATATTTTGTGATTTTCTTAACGGCATGATGATAATTTGCCTTCAGAGCGCCTACAGTCAATCCGAGGATTTCCGCAATTTCCTCATATTTCATCGCATCGAAGTATTTCATGTTGAATACGAGTCTTTGTTGCGGCGGTAATTTTAATATAGCCTGTTGTAATTTTGCCTGGATTTTATCACCTGTAAACAGCGGGTCGTTGTTTAGATCAGCCGCCATCTCATATTCCACGTCGCTGAACGAAATCAGGGCTTTTCTTTTTTTCTGTTTAAGAAAGGACAGAGACTCGTTGGTGGCAATGCGGTAGAGCCATGTATACAGGAGAGAGTCTCCGCGAAAGGTTGACAGGTTATTCCAGACTTTGATGAAAACATTCTGGATGACATCGTTTGCGTCTTCGTGGTCCAGCAGTATTCTCCTGACGTGCCAATATAGCTTCTGCTGATATTGTTTCACGAGCAGATTGAATGCATAATGACGCGTGTCTTCGTTTAAAAACTTTTCCAGTAATTCCTGATCGCTGTAGCCGTCAGTTTGAGAGGCATTCTCAGAAACGATATTTGAGTTTACGTAATTAATTTTATTAGCCTTTTAAAGTCTGAAATCTTAAGAGTGGCCTGTACTTATATATTAATCACTCAAAATCATTTTATGAGTGCGTGAGTTCGTGTTTTTTTCTTTTGATGACATTCTCCGCAGCGATCACAATGTTTTCTGCTTCGAGTCCATACTTTTTCATCAATTGTTCGGGTGTGCCGCTTTCGCCGAACGTGTCTTTCACTCCGACAAATTCAAGCGGAGAAGGGAAATTGCCGCAAAGAACATGAGCGATTGCATCTCCCAGACCTCCGTTGACCTGGTGTTCCTCCGCTGTTACTGCACAACCGGTTTTCCGAACCGATTTTAAGACGGCTTCCACATCCAAAGGTTTAATGGTATGTATATTTATCACCTCGGCATTAATTCCTTTTTCAGCGAGAATTTCGCATGCTTCGAGTGCTTTCCAGGCGAGATGTCCGGTTGCAAAGATGCTGACATCTGCGCCTTCGTTCAGGAGAAGGGCCTTGCCGATAATAAATTTTTGATCCGGCGGAGTAAAATTGGGGACCACCGGTCGGCCGAAACGGAGATAAACCGGTCCGACATGATCAGCAATAGCTAAAGTCGCTGCTTTGGTCTGGTTATGATCACACGTGTTGATGACAACCATGCCGGGCAACATCCGCATCATGCCAATGTCTTCGAGAATCTGGTGTGTAGCACCGTCTTCGCCCAGCGTAATACCTGCATGAGAAGCACAGATCTTTACATTCTTTCCAGAGTAGGCGATGCTTTGCCTGATCTGGTCGTAAACTCTTCCGGTGGAGAAATTCGCAAATGTACCGGTGAAAGGAATCTTACCTCCGATGGTCAGGCCGGCGGCAATTCCCATCATGTTGGCTTCGGCAATCCCAATTTGGAAAAACCGTGATGGAAATTCCTTCTCGAAGGCATCCATTTTTAATGAGCCGGTGAGATCTGCGCATAACGCCACAACGTTTGGATTCTTTTTTCCGAGTTCAAGTAAACCGACACCAAAACCTGAACGTGTGTCTTTTTTATCGGTATAAGTAAATTTTTTCATGATGAGTATTTCGGTTGAATGATTATCAGTTTAGAATTACAATATTGGATTCTCCCGATACAACGGAAAAATCTTTTTCAATGGTGTATAAAGTCTCTTTTGAATTCCTTGGACGGAAGACTACCTTGTATCTGCCCGGTTGCAGCACCACGGTTTCCTTCGTCAGGTTTTCGTCCATATTATAGACCCATTCCATCTTGTTATTATCGAATGTGTATATGCTGCCGTAACCCTGGTTTATTGCTACCAATGTTACGATTCCCGGTCTCGGTATTTTCAGCGTAGTTGTTTTACTTTGTGATATATCCACGTCTTCTAGATAAATGCGTGGAGTGGTAAGAATTTCCAAATCATATTTGCCGACTATGTATTTTTCGACTGTATTGAAGTCCTGGAGATTTAGGGTATTCGTTTTATTCTGCTGGCGAATGATTGCCTGCACTTTTTTAAATTCGGCGGGGCCATCGAACTTCATCGTGAGATAACCCTGGGGTGCGTCGATACCAACGATGGTATGTTTACCGGGAGTGAGCACGATTGAATCTTTCGATACGGGAGGAATGGTATGAACGACGATCTTATAAATAGGAAGGGGATCGATGACGAGCGTGTCAGGATTTCCTTTCGAATTCAATGTATGTATGAAGTTGTATTTTATCTGCCCGGAGAAACGGTCGTAGAATGTCATATTCACATTGGTTTCCGTCGGGTTTAAATCCTGGTCGAGCAAATTCACCTGCATGGTTGTATTGTTCAGAGCCTGGGAGATTACGATATTCAAAGCCTCTTTAAATGTCACCTCGTTGGCAGCATCGAAAAACCGGCCGACACATTCGAAAGTTTTCTTGAGTGAAGGATCAAGACCAAGTCCAATGACAAAAGGCTTCAGGAATATTCCTTTTTTCTGCAGGGCCTGGGAAATAGCACAAGGATCACCGCCGCATTCCTCGATGCCGTCGGTAATCAGGATGATGATATTCCGCGACTGACTTTGAGGAAAATCATTACCACAGAGTTCAAGCGATTTTGCAATTGGAGTTGTGCCTTTGGGGTTCAGTCTTTGAATCACCTGCATGATCTGCGGAATATTGCCTTTCGAAAAAGGGACCTCCAGCCTGCTGTCGTCGCAATCCTGCGGAGGGTATGGTTTCAGGTGACCATACACGCGAAGCGCTAATTCCAGGTTTTCGACCGAACGCAGACTGTCGAGTAACTGGTTCATCAGTTTTTTGGCCACGTCAATCTTGGAGCCGGTCTGCCATTGACCATACATGCTTTGTGATGCGTCAAAAAGAAATTCAATTCGTGTCAGTTCCGGCAAGTCTGATTTTTTAATTTGCGCAGAAACGAAATTCACAGATAAAAAGTAAATCAAAGAGATAACCAGTGATAGCCTGAGCAGATTATTTAATTTCCTTTTTTTCAATGATGAGTTATTTAAAACAGATAAGCTATTTTTTTTGCCCGGATAAAACGATCTGTGATCAGATTTACATGGCACGCAGGCGTTAGAATTTTAGACTCAGAAATCCCCTAACGTTTCTTCAAGCTGGGACAGGGCATTTGCAGCTTGTTCCGCATTGGGCGCAACGCCATGCCATTTGTGTGAACCCATCATGAAATCCACTCCCATTCCCATTTCAGTCTTCATTAAGATTACTGTGGGTTTATTTTTCCCTGTCAGAGTTTTCGCTTTCTCAAGAGTTGAGATCACTTCTGTCATATCATGGCCATTCATTTCCAGAACCTGCCAGCCGAAGCTTTCGAATTTAGGTCTAAGATTTCCGTAAGGCATCACCGTTTCAACCGAGCCATCGATCTGCTGATTATTTACATCTACGGTAAGTATGATGTTATCGACTTTTTTTGCACCCGCATACATCACGGCTTCCCAGATTTGTCCTTCTTCCATTTCACCATCGCCACAAAGGCAATAAACGAGGCGATTATCGTTATTCAGTTTTTTGGAAAGTGCAGCACCAATAGCCACGCTGAGTCCCTGACCAAGCGAACCACTGGCGACTCGAACGCCTGGCAGACCTTCGTGTGTGGTAGGATGACCCTGGAGTCGGGAGTCGATCTTTCGGAATGTGCCAAGTTCTGAAGTATCGAAATAACCTGAACGGGCGAGAACACTGTACCAGAGCGGAGAAATGTGTCCGTTACTCAGGAAAAACAGGTCTTCATTCTTTCCATCCATGTTAAATTGTTCCGGAAAAAACGACATCTGGTGAAAGTAAAGTGCAACCATAAATTCCGTGCAGCCGAGAGATCCTCCCGGGTGACCTGAATTTGCAACAATTACCTGTCTGATTATATCTCTTCTGACCTGGGAGCAGATTCGCTTTAATTCTTCAATCGTTTTTGGATTTTTCATCTAGAATCGTGGGTTTAATAAACGTCTAAATGTAAAAGTTATTTGTCGATTCTGAATCCGGGATTTATGTATTTATTAATAAAACAAGACCGGCAATCCTTGATTTTGTGGATAAATAATACTTGTATTACTGATAAAAATTATTGAAGAATTTTAATTGAAAGGTGTAAGCTATTCATCATCCGGATTTAAAAAATCATCCAGAACCCTGCGATCTCTTTTAGTCGGCCGGCCGGTTCCCGGATCGCGGAACATCGTCATGCGTTTTAGTCTTGCCTTGTATGAGTCAATTTCACTCTGAGGAGTGAGATCCTGACAATATTCTTCAACCAGTTTGGCAGCGAGCCTGTTTGAAACAAGTTTCAGAACTTTCAGTTGACGGGTGAGTCCTGTACGCTTTACAAAAATGAGGTCTCCTGCTTTTATCAGGCGTGAGGGTTTTGCGGCCTGATCGTGAATTAATATTCGTCCTTTTTCACATGCCTCGGAAGCCTGTGTCCGTGTCTTATACTGCCTCACAGCCCATAGCCATTTGTCGATGCGTATGTGATTGAGATCTTTTTCCATTTAGAAAATTTCTTCGCGCGACTTTGGCCGCTTGTTGCCATGCCATGAAAAGCCTTTCAGTCTTAGTTCCGAGGCTGCAAGCTGGCGGATTGGATAGAGTGTTCCGTCAGGTTCATTCAGGAACGTGATCGATTTCACTTTGTTTTCTTCAACGTAAATAATGAGGTCGCTGCAATCTGCGCGGTTGACTGCAAAGTTTTTCTGGTTTTTATCCTTTGCATAATAGATGGTCTGGCCGTTTCCGTTAACATTTACCCTGTACAATTTATTATCCTGCAGGAAGCCCGTCATATCTTTGCCGCGTATCTGATTATATCGCGTTGAATCTGCTGCAGCCGTGCTCTCGCTGTCAGCAAGTGCTGTGATAAAAGAATTATTGACCAGGTATATGTGAGTGATTTCAGAATTGGCGGTCTGCATAGTAATCGAATCCGCTGTAAGCTGGTTGAGTCCGGACCAGAGTACAGGCAGATAATACATGCGTATCGTTGAATCTCTTCTGTCAAAAACAAGTGAATCGCACACTCCCTGCAGGTCCTTCTTGAAGATTTTCACTTTATGAAATGCATAAAGATTTTTTTTCTTCTGTTCCTGTTTTTTCGAATCATCTTCATTGTTGCCAACGGCCATCAATGTATCGCCGTGCATGAAAAGGGAGTCGCCTCCATAGATTTGGGTCACCATTGCATGTCCTGTTACCCAGGATGAATCGGTCAGTTCATGATATTCTCCGTAGTCGCCCGTGATGATTACATCGTTAGTGGTGTCTTCTATTGCCACACTTCCATATACTTTTCCTATTCCTGAATTCCTGTCATAATGAACGGAATCTCCTTTAAGTCTTTGTTCCTTTGTCTGGAGATAAGAATTTTTTTTAAAATTGGATTTCTGATTTATGGTATTGTATTCTCCATTCTCGCAATAAATTATATTATCCGAAGAGTGAATATAGGTAGGGCCCAGAAAGTAGGCTGTCCTGTTTGTTGTATTGTACCTGAGTGTATCGCAATTCATTGTATACTTTGGGTTGACAAGCAGTACCTCATTTCTGAAAAACAGGTCGTGTGTATTGCTGTAGAAATAACCCAGCCTGCTGGTAAGAATATTTTCTCCGTCAACAATATGGCCGCTGTCAGAGTAGGAGGCAATGTCTTTCGTCATGTCGTAATCGAGGCGCGAGGTGTTCAGTGTCATCTTACCGTCAGTCATTACCACATCGTCGAAGACATTTGCAATCTTCGTATCGCCATTGTAAAGTAATCGTTTACCTGTTAGATTCAATGAATCGCCTTGTTTGATCCTGATGTTGTTAAATGCTTCCAGCCGGTTTTCGTTTCTGTACAGGTAGGCACTGTCGCAGTACATTGTAGCATCCTGATGACGAAAGATGACATGGCCGAGCAGTCGTGTTGCATTAGCATTAAGTGCCTGGTCAAATTCACTTACATCTGCATTCAGCAGTTCAATTTTTTCCGGCTTTTGGGCGCAGACATTAATGATAAATGCAATAAAAAGAATGGAAAATATCCAGCGTAGCATTGAATGCAAAAGTACAAAGCTTTTTCAAACCATGATGATTTTTCAATAATCAACTAACGGGTTGTTTCTTTATTTTAACTTTGCTTCATGCCCGATTTTTTTGTCGATGTTTTACTGCCACTTCCTGTTTCACGGTTATATACATATAGCGTACCTGCGGTTTATATAAAGGAGATAGGAATTGGCAGGCGCGTGATCGTTCCATTCGGGAAGCATAAAATTTATTCGGCAATTATTAAGAAGATACATAATTTTTATCCTGAGACGGAAGGACTGAAAGAGATCCAGTCTGTTTTGGATGAACATGCGGTGGTAAACGAAAAGCAATTTTTATTGTGGGAGTGGATGGCGGGATATTACATGTGTACACAGGGAGAGGTAATGAATTCAGGTCTCCCGGCATCGCTAAAACTTCAGAGTGAGACGCGCATCATTGCCGTTGACGAAGCGGAAACCGGGAAGGTAAAGATGACGGAAAATGAGGAGATTATTCTATCCGCACTCAGGGAAAAAAAGGAAATGTCGATCGAGGAGATATCGAAACTGCTAAACAGGAATTCGGTTCACCAGATTCTTAAAAAGGCCTTCGAGAAGAATCTCATCATAATCAGTGAGGAAATTCATCAGCGATACAAACCAAAAAAAGTTACTTTTCTCAGACTGGCAGAGGCATATCAATCCGATTCTGCACTGGAGAATCTTTTTCTCGAACTCGAGCAGGAGGGAAGGAAAGCAAAACAGCTCGAATCTCTCATGATCTTCATGAAATACCTGTTTGATGATCCTGAAAGAAAGTCAGTGAAAAAGTCGGTGGTCATCAATCACAACGATGTGTCAAGAAGTTCGATTCAATCTCTTATCACGAATGGAATCCTGGTGGAATATGATGTGATCGTGGAGAGAATACCGGTGACTGAAGACAGGCTGATAGCGCCGCAGAAGCTAAGCGCCTCCCAGCATGAAGCCTATGAAAAACTAAGGTCATCGATGGATGAACACGATGTTTCGCTTCTGCATGGTGTAACTTCGAGCGGAAAGACAGAATTATACATCCATCTGATTGAGAAGGTCATTCAGGAGGGACGGCAGGTATTGTATCTGCTTCCTGAAATTGCACTCACTACGCAATTGATCATACGGCTTAAGAAATATTTTGGCGAGAAGGTGGGAGTTTATCACTCCCGGTATAGCAGCAATGAGCGAGTGGAAATATGGAATCACGTTTTGAATTTTAACCCGGTCGAGAACAACCGTTCTCAGATTGTACTGGGTGCACGTTCGGCACTGTTTCTTCCGTTCAGGGATCTTGGACTTGTCATCGTAGACGAAGAGCATGACCAAAGCTACAAGCAATCCGATCCCGCACCGAGATACCAGGGCAGGGATACATCAATCATGCTTGCTAAGATTCACAAAGCCAAAACAGTGCTTGGTTCAGCTACGCCATCAATGGAAAGTTATTACAATGCAATGGAGAGCAGGTATGGTTTGATTGAAATGAATGAACGACATGGCGGTGTGCAGATGCCTGAGATCCTTGTGGCCGATATGCGGGAAGCGAAGCGTAAAAAGCTCATGAAGTCAAACTTCACACCTGAACTCCTGGAAAGTGTAAAAAATGCTCTTGCAGAAAAGGAGCAGGTTATTTTATTCCAGAACCGTCGCGGATTTTCGAATTATATCGAATGTCAGAATTGCAATCATATTCCGCATTGTAAAAATTGTTCGGTGACGCTTACTTACCATAAACACAGCAACATATTGAAGTGTCACTATTGCGGTTATATCGAGAATCTCCCTTCTTTATGCCCGAATTGCGGCGATTATAAACTGGAAATAAAGGGTTTCGGAACGGAACAGATCGAAGAGGACATATCGATTTTTTTCCCGGATGCAAAAGTTGCACGAATGGATCTTGATTCAACGAGAACACGGACATCCTTTCAGAAAATAATTAGCGACTTTGAGGACAGGAAAATTGATATTCTAGTCGGGACTCAGATGGTAACAAAAGGGCTCGACTTTGATAATGTGAGTACGGTAGGAATTATCAATGCAGACCAGCTTCTGAATTTCCCTGACTTTCGTTCGTTCGAGAGGAGTTTCCAGCTGATGGCCCAGGTGAGCGGGAGATCGGGACGGAAACTGAAGAGGGGGAAGGTCATAATTCAGACGCAGCAACCTGATCATTGGGTAATTCAGGAAGTCGTTCATAACAACTATAAAAAATTCTATGAGCGGGATTTATATGAACGGAAAAAATTCGGTTATCCGCCCCATTCCCGGCTGATAGAACTAACTCTCAGGCATAAAGAAAATGAGGTGGTACAGGAAGCATCAGAAGTCTTTGCAGAGTTATTAAGAAAAAATCTCGGCAACAGAATACTCGGACCCCATCTGCCGATCGTTTCCAAAATCAGAAACCTCTTCTACAGATCAATCCTTGTCAAGATTGAAAGGACTGCCTCGCCGAGGGAAATAAAGACAAAGATCCGCGAAACATTGATTGAGTTTTACTCCAACCGTGAAAATTTATCGGTTCAGATTATTCCGGATGTCGATCCAAGTTAGATGTTATCTTGTTAATTTCTCACTTCATGAAGTATTTTTAATTTGCTGTAAACAAAAATTTTATAGAATATAAGTGAATGAATAAGTCACTCGTTTTTTACTTTATTTTTTCCCCATTTGCTGAATATTATGTTAAGCAGCGACCGTTGATTATTGAGGAAATTCCTGTTTTGTAGAATATTATGTTAAGTGACATGTGTAATATCACTCGCTGTTTTTTTTGACAGCCAGGCACAATAAAATGGAACTTATAATTTAACGAACCTGAAGTTTTCTGTCTTTCCGTTCTGAACAATCTTTAAAAAATAAATACCCGGAGAAAGAGAAAGATTCATTTCTATTTTTTCGGTATGGTGCATGGTTGATTTAATGAATCGTCCATCCGAAGAAAAAATACTCAGTAAAGAGGGTGAAGGATTTTTCAATTGAAGATGGAGAGTAGAAGTGACGGGGTTTGAAGAAAAGTTGCTGATGATGGAATTTTCATTTTCGTTGATTCCAATATTCAGTGCATGACGATTGAAAAATTCCCAGATGATGCTGCTTGCAACGATGTCCTGGTTGGTGGTTCCAATGATGAAAGGCACTCCCGGCCAGGTATGGCCACCGTTTAAAATCCTGTAGTGTACAACTTCCACACCGCCGTCGCAGTTATGCCAGCTGATTCTTTCTGCCCTGCTGTTATCGCTTGTCGACACATCAGGCATGAGAAAAGTGTCCGGCATCATTGAACAATAATTTAGACCTGTCCAGAGGTCTACGAGATCGGCAGCGGATACGGTTCCGGAGGTGCCGAAATAATTCACTATCGGGTCCGCATCTCCATGAATGTAAAGAACAGGAATGCGACGTGACGGGGAACAGCTGTTCTGTACAATGGGAACATTTGTGCCTGCGACAGGGGCAATTGCCGCGATGCGATTCGACAACGTACAACCGAGAAGGTTGCTCAGGAAGCCGCCATTGGAAAGTCCTGTTGAATATACACGGTTGAGATCAATATTATACTGGTTGTAGAGTACGGTAATCAGCGTATCGACAAATTGAATGTCGGGAGAATTGGCGTTTACGATATTCCAGGCATTGTTTAAACCATTTGGGTAGCAAAGTATGAAATGCCCGGTATCGGCAACATTATCGAAACCTGTATAGGCCTCCTGCTCGAGCGCATTGGAGCCATAGCCATGAAAATTTAAGACCAGCGGCAGGTGCGATGATGCATTGAAACCAGAAGGAAGAAAGAGCCTGTAATTTCTCCATGCGCCATTGTGCATGATGCTGTCTGTAATTGTTGTTTGAGCTTGGGAATAATAAAAAGATATCAAAATAAAAACGACGAGGTTGAATTGCTTTTTCATATAATTACTTGTATCGATCTGATTTTATTTACAAGATACAAAAAAGTTGCAAGGAGCATTCATGGATGACTGCTGTTTAACAGGCGAGTTTGTATTCTCGCAGAACCCGCAGAATCAGACGGCAGAATAGCGCAGAAATCATATAAAACGATAATTTAATATGCATCTATTTACGTAAGCATTTTCTTCCCGGAGATAATCTTATCCTTCAGAAGATGAAAATACCTGTGTCTTTCTTTTTCGCTAACCGAACTGATGAGAGAAGATTTTCTCATCGTATTTTCGAAGGTCATTTTGGTATTTTCACAAAAACGTTTGTCGTGCGTGATCATGTAATTTAAAACTCCGTGATTCAGGTACACCGACTTTTCATCGTTTGTCTCGATGAAAATGGTATTGTGACCCTGGAAGACTTCGTTGAAATAAAGCTGAAAATTATTTTTCTCATCGGGAGGAGATTGCCCGATCAGAAATTTCCCGCCTGCTTCGGCTTCTTTTTCTATGTGGCAGATCAGAGCAAATAATTCATCATAGAGTCTTATGACTGTGTCCTGTGACTTAAACACACCTGAGTCCCTGTAAAACTCTATCTGCCTGATCGTACTGTTAACGGTATCTTCTCCCCATATTTCCACAGACGGAATCTGGTTGTAGGTCTTGATTATTTCTATTCCGGTCGTCGAAAGTGTTTCCTTCAGTTGACAGTCTTCATAAAACATGTTTTTAAAATCAGGATAGGCCAGGATTGTCTTCATCCAGAAAAAATATTTGAAGGATGCCAATTCAGGAAATTGAAAATGATGGAAGGGAGGAATGTCCTTGGCTTCATAGTACATTGTATTCTTCGATGACTTTAAAATTTGAAGGAGTTGAAAATGCATGTCTGAAAGATATTTTTCGAAATCAAAATTCTGTGCATCTACCCAGTTGCCATAAAAGACCGTGCTGTTCGATTCCAGGCTGAGAATATGGTCGAGGGAAATACGGTAATTCTGACAAAGTTTTTTTATTTCTTCAAAGGAAATGGGTTTTTCACCACGAATACGCCTGTAAGAACTGTCGGTGCTGATCTCAAGCAGGTCTGCAATTTCTTCAGCGAATGAAACATGGTCAGGCAGCCGGCTTTTTATGTGTTGAAAAAAGAGTTTTTGCAGTTCAATCGATTCCATAAGCCTAAAGATTAATTTTTCAAGTAAATATTAATAATTGAAAAAGAATTATAATTAATTATTACTGATTTGAATGAGTTATTTATATAAAAACGGATAATCTGACTTTGAATGGTGAATATAGAGGATTACTGCAATTTCTGCAATTATTCTGATTAATGAAGCATTTTTTAATTAGGCTGCGGGACTGTGATGAAAGATCTTTAATCCTGAATTATAAAAACATGCATCATGAAAAAGATTTCAGAACTCAGCACAATCCTTCTTATCAGTCAGTTGTTTTTATTGGAAGGATGTTTATGGCCAACCAATTGGTCTGGTTCAGGTGGTGGTTACGGTTCACAGACGTACATTGATCAGAAGCAGATTTACAAACAAAGCATTTATGCCGATGAGATGCCGTTTAAAATGCGGGACGGAATAACACAGGCCCCTTTAATGTCGCAGAAGGGTCAGGTTAATACGAATTTCGATTTTATTCACGGAACAGGAATTGGCATAGCGTGCGCAATTTCAGATCACTGGTATATACAAGGCGGTATCAGTTTATTAAATACTGATAAGTCAACTGAAGAACATTCTTCTGTCCCGGCTAAAACTGTATATTATTATTCGAATGGCAGTGTTGATACCGTGAATACCATTGCCGGAGTATACTATAACTTCAAGTCAGAGTTAAATGTCAACTCTTTCTATGCGACAATCGGACGATACCTCACATTTAATCAGAATGGCCGGTTTGAATATTGCGCAGGATTTTCCCATGGATCAGCTAAGAATAATTATACATTTGACTTTGAAAAATACAATGATTATTCATTTATCGAGAACAGGAAGTTTAATAATTATTTTCTGCAGACTGATTTTGGTTATGTGACCAAATCAACGGAAGGAGCTTTGATTCTTAAGGCTTCATGTTATGATTTCTATGACAGGAGTTTTAAAAATGATTTACCGGTCGCGACGAATGAGCTAAAAAATGCCGAATTTGTTCTTGAGCCAGCAATAAAATTTGGTTGTGGAGGCAGGTTTAGATTATATTTCCAGTATGGCTGGAATATTCCTCTGGGAAATCACGAACCGAATTATTATGGGTCGAATGTTCAGGCAGGTATTACGATCAGACTTCATGACAAACTATGGAATTAAGTGAACTCTTAAATTTTATCTAAATGAAAAATATGATTCTTTTATTTCTATTGATTCCCTGCACATTTGTTTATTCGCAGGAAGATCTTCTTGGCACTAAATTTAACCGGTGCAAGGTTTATGTGAGTGGAGAAAAATATCCGATTACGGGTAAGTTGTTTTTAACCGGAGATTCTTCAATCACCATTATCCCTGATGTGAATGATGACGGTAAGCTGATGATTAGTGATACCGTAAATAAACTGGTAGTGCCTGTAAGCAGGATTATGACCCTCAAATTGCATAGGAGGGGTGGTGCAGGACAGGGCATAGTAGTCGGGGGATCAATCGGACTTTTCGTTGGTGGCATATTAGGATATGCAGATGGCGATGATCCGCCCGGTTGGTTTTCCATGACGGCCGGAGAGAAAGCGGCCACCGGAGCGGTACTCGGTTTTATTCCCGGTGCATTGATAGGCCTGGCCGCTTCACCGGACTATGATAAATTTTATATGAACGGTCGACTGGACTATTATATTAACACCAGGAAAGCGATAGATGCACATAGCATCAGACGCAATAAAGTTTCAGACGCGAAATCGACCGGATATTAAAAATCGTCACTTGTGATTTTCATTTATCACATTTCCAAAATGAAATGAAAGAAGAGAGACACCTATTCCTGTTATGATTCCTGCAAGCAGATCCGTCGGGTAATGAACTCCCAGGTACATCCTTGAATAGCTAACAGCAGCAGCGTAAGTATACGATGGAATGATCACATACCATTTAGGAAAGGACAGACTCAGTGAGGTTGCCAAAGCAAAGGCTGTGGATGTATGCCCGGATGGAAATGAATAACTGCTTACATTATCTTTCCGGTAAATTAACTCCGGATACGTTTCAAATGGTCGTTTTCTTTTGACAGTTAATTTCAGACCATTGGTAAGCAATGTCGAAAGTACAAGTGAGGCACCCGTCTGATAGGACTTAAGTTTCAGGTCATCGTCATGATTGGCAAGTCCTGTAATAAACATTGAAACCGGCGCTGCAATGCTCAAAGGAGCAGTCGTGTTGGTAAGGAATTCCCAGTTTTTATCTGCCGGCTGGCTGGGTGGTCCATTGATTTTATTCAACAGTTCGATGTCGAAGTTCTGTGCACAGGAGGAAATGGAAATGAATAGTAACAGTATGCAAGAAGATATCTTCACAATTCTTTAAATTAATTTATGGATGTTATTGAACGAACATAAATGTCGCCCAGCCCGGAGAGAATAAATTCCCTGCTTTTGATTGTCGACATGAACTGACCGGGTTCCTGCCAATTAGCGAGCGTGAATTCCATTCCTGCGCCTGATGTATAATTACATTCGATATATGGATTAATCTGCTGAATAATCTTTATACATTCAATTGCTTTTTGTGTCTGTTCGGGAACCGTATATTCAAAACAGATCATTCCTATGGGATTGCTGAGTCCTTTTAAAACTTCAAGTTCATATCCTTCCACATCAATCTTGATAAATGCAGGTCTGCCATACGTTTCGATTAACCTGTCGAGCGTGGTCATCTCTATTTTTCTTACCGTATTCCAGTTATGGTCTTTGAATCTTTCCTTTTTTACAGAGTCGATCCAATCCTTTGAGAAAGAAGAAATCGTATTTGAATCGGAGATGTAAAAATCTCTTACGTCTTCCGCGGATCCGAGCCCTTTAGGGACAATGATAATTTTGTCTTTGAATTTCATGCGGAGAAATTTCTGACAGGATTCCTGCGGCTCGATTGCAATGACCCTGGCATTCATTTCCAGCATGGGTTGTACTTTGTCTCCCATGTTTGCACCAACGTCGAAGCACAGATCGCCGTTTTTTATAAATGAAGAATATAATAACTTACTTTTCTCGGTGTTTTGTATTTCTTCGATTTCACCAGCGGAATTGAATAATTTTTTTTTAATCATTCTCAGCCTGAAAACCCATTCTTCTCCCAGTAAAGATTTAATATAGTTCCTCATACAGCGGAAATAAACTCAATTCTTTATGAATCTGCCACTCCTGAAATATTTCCCGGCCGTAAGTTTATAAATGTATGTGCCATCCGGGTAAGTACTGAAATCAATAGACTCCTGCGATTTATTCAGACTTGAACGATGAACGATCTGACCGGAAATATTCAATATCTCGAGTATGGTATTTCCAAATAAATTGTTTTCGATTTTCAACTGGCTGTTTAACGTGTTATATTGTAATTTAATTTCATAATCAGCCGATGTATTTCCATCTATTGAATTTATTACTACTTCTCCGGCGAGTATTGGCTGATCAGGAAGTGAATTGTATGCATAATCCAGCACCGTAACGGAAATAAAAGAATTGTTCAGCGAATCAATTCCGAGCTGATACCTGATATGCAAGTAACCATAATGGATATCCGCTCCCAGTTTGAACTTTAGTCCTATAAAACTTGTGGTATCGCTTAACCAATGACCATTGATCGTGCTATCCCAAAAGCATGAAGGATACGAAAATGTTTTTTCGAAAAGGAAATTCTGCTGGGAAAGCGACCAGGAATGTGAATTGGCATCTATAATCGAATCGGCGCCAATGCTTGCCGTAAAACCCGCGTCCATTGCAATGTGATTCGATGCAGAAGGCATCGTGCCAACCCATGATGAAAGTTCGGTCTGCATGTTGGGTGTTATCGTACAACCGGCGGGTAAAACATTTGTCGCGTTAACGGCTATGCTGAAGTCTTTGATACCATCATGATCAATGTCAAAAGCATATGAATGTGTGCCGATGTGATCAGTTGATTTGATGATGGTTGTGTCCGGAACATCTGTGGAAATAATTTGTGCGGCAAGCCTGTTGGAATAAGAAGTAAAAATCAGGATTGCCAGGAATTGTATTTTTTTAATCATGATACTGATGAATTATTGAGGAGAATGGAATTATTTACTACTGAAATCAGACAATTTTCATGTCTTTATGACTTTAGAAATATAGGAATTTTTCTTTATTCGGAATCCTGATCAGGAATTAACTTATTAAAACTACCTGCCAAAATTTGCCGGATTTCATTTACAGAGTCTGAAGGTTTTTGTATAAGACTGTGCCGTTAAAGTCAGCAGATAAACTCCCGGTGAAAAGATAGCGAGGTCGATCGGATTATCCTTTGAAAAAAATCCGGTATTTAGTAGTGCACCGCAGGTAGTATAAAGTTTATAGTCGAATGAACTGTTTCTGTCCGAATTCAGAAAAATTTTTTCCGTAAGAGGGTTAGGGAAAAGCCGGACATCCGAAAAATAGTCTTCAGTAATATTGATTCCTGTAAGGTAAGGCTGACCAACATATACAGCAATGTAATTTGATGCGCCGGTTTTAATCACGCCCGGATCGCCGCCGGCCAGGTTGGTGTTCACATAACCCTGCCACGATGTGCCATCGCTGCTTGTATTATACCAGATGTACTGGCCGCTGCCATAGAATCGAAGTTGTGAGCTGTCCGGTATCATAAAATTTCCGGTCCAGTTATGCATTGGATCGGAGGCATAGTTTCCCTGCAACTGGAAATTTATTCCGTCCGGGCTTGTGCAATGATAAGCGCCATCCTGCGGCGCACCGGAGGGTGATGCATAATGCCATTGCCCGTTAAAATAAATTACAGCAGGATCGATCACCCGATTGGAAGGATGATCGTATCGTGCTCCCTGTTCGAAGGTATAATGGATTCCATCGATACTTATTGCGGAATACGTATTGATGGAACTGTCCAGTCCACCGGAAGGCATGCCATCGCTCGATGAATAATAAATTCTAATGCTGTCGTTTACTACTGTGAGTGTTGGATCAAACGGTCGCTGGTAGTTAACAGGAAAGTTATTGATTACAATTGGAACAGGCTGTGTCCAGTTGCTGCCGTTATCAAAGGAAAATTTTACCGCTACACGGTCCCACGTTGGAGAATTCTGCGGCTGCCGAAACCACTGGAAGGCACAAATCAGAGTATCGCCTTTCCATCGTATCACACATGGTACGCCGGCAGAATCCTGGAAGATGCGTTCATTGTGAAAAATAATTCCGTCAGTCGACTCGGAAATTTTTAAAGGATTTTCCCACGGAAAATGTCCCTGTGAAAAGCAGGCATTGGTTATCGAAAACAGAATAAAAACCAGAGAACATTTCATCGGGCTGTTTTTGCTTTTAATAATTGCCGTATCGAAGCGAGATGGCAGAATAAAACCAATGGAACGATGAATCCCGGGAGCCAGGTAAAGGGGTAATAAAGCACCGCAACATTTGGTTGATCGAAAGCAAATTTCTGGAAGGGGAATGGAGCAGAAAGGATAGCGTTAATAACGATATTTAATAATAACCCGAGGCAAATAAGGTTCCATGAAAGCAGGAAAATGCGGCCCGACATTTTTTTCCAGATGCCGAAATAAGCTACCAGGGGAGCGCTGATGCCAGAGAGAATGTCGTAATTTCTTCCGGCGAAGGTCATGAGTTCGGGAATTTTTTTGTTTAAAAACAGCCAGTACAGTACCCATTCCACAGGGACGCGGATGATGTGCAGCATCGTAAGGTGAAACTGCGGAAGTGTATCGATAAATTTTCTTCCACTTGCAGTGGCGAAGAGTACTAAGACAGTGATGAGAGGGGGGCCGATAAGAAGGAGGAATCTCGGTGGAAGAGACATGGTATCCTCGCTGTAAAAATTGGTATAGGAGACAGTCATCTGCACGAGTAACCAGATGGTAATACAGACGACGATATTTGTTATTTTGGCTTTTGCACTTTCATGGTTGGAATAAAACAGGATAAGGCAGAACTGGAAAAGCGCTGCCAGTGTAGTTAATCCAAAAACGTTTGTAATATAAGCCGGTAAATTCTCTATCATTTTTTCAGGAGATCCCTGATTTCAGATAACAATGTTTCTTCCCTGGTAGGGGCAGGAGGCGGAGCGGGTGCTGCGGCTTCTTTTTTCTTCATGGCATTCATTGGTTTAATCACGAAAACGAAGATTGCGAGAGCGACGATCAGAAAGCTGATTGCGACCTGGATGAAGTTGCCATAGTTAATGGTGACGGCCGGAACCGCTGCACCGGCAGCATCCACGGCGGCTTGTTTGAGAGTAATCTTCAGGTCGGCAAAATTAACTCCGCCGATCAGGATACCGATAGGAGGCATGATGATATCTTCAACAAAAGAGGTGACTATTTTACCAAAAGCTGCACCTACAACAACACCGACAGCAAGATCGACGACATTTCCTTTGGCAACAAAATCTTTGAATTCAGATGCGAATGACATAGCTTTAATTTTTATGGAAAATATTTTCCGGTTAGCTCAGCAAATGTAAAAATATATTTCAATCATTAATTTCTGCAAAAGACTTTTGTATCAGAAAGAACGGTTGAATCGGAAGAAATTCTTAAAATATAAATTCCTGTTTTTAATTCTGCCGGTGAAGTAAAGTGATAAGAATTTTTTCCTGCTTCCGCGTGAATGGTTTCTGTGGCAACGACTTCAGCATTAAGGCTGAGTAACTGAATCCGGACATCCATGGCTTCGGCAGATTCGAATTCGGCAGTAAAAGAATTTTCGAAAGGGTTGGGATATACACGAATGGTGGAAACGTCTTTGGATTTTTCGTCCACCCTCACAGAAACAGGATTAAATATTTCAAACTTGCCGTCGTAATCCGTTTGTTTCAGGCGGTAGTAAGAGACACCGGTATATGGATTCGGATCGAGTAATGAATAATCCAGGATAATTGTACTGTTACCTGCGCCTTTCACTTTCCCGACTTCTGAATAATTCATACCGTCGTTTGAGCGTTCAATCGAAAAATTATCGTTGTTTATTTCTGAAGCTGTTGACCATTCGACGAGCACCCCCTGTTCAACCACATGTGCCTTGAACGACTTCAATTTAATTGGCAGAGTGCTGGTAATCGAAATGACTTTGCTGGTAAAATTTACCCTGCTGCAGTTATCGGTTGCAGCTATTGTTATTATATCAGATGTGCCGGAGGTTCTTTTCGGAGCCTTATATTTGGTGGTGGAACTCGTAGACGGGGCGAATACTGCGCCAAGCTGGCTTGTCCATTTATAGGTATAAACCCCTGATCCGCCGGTAGCACTGGCCGATACATCAACAAATTCATTTTCATAGGCACTGGTAGGAACTGTGGCTGTTATGCCGATTGATTTTGAAATACCGGCGGTAAGAAGAAAATTAAAATAGGCTCGCTGCGCTGCTACTTTCTGGGCAGTTGTGCCGCTGCCATCCAGGTCGTGGCCGGCTTCATACATTACATATCCGTTGGCCGGATTGTCAAATGCCGGGCCATAAACCAATAATGCACCCTTGCGGGAACCGGAACCGTCGCTTGAATTTACGCAAACTTTTGTATTCGAATTCCATTGTCCGGTCGTCAAAGGGATATACCACTTTTCAGAACCGCTGGCAGAGGCCTGGTGCATGTCGCCCATGAACTGCATGATGGGATCTGTAGGAAAATTATACGTGAACGGTGAAGTGGCATTTCCCCCGTGCGATTCAGTTACGGTTGTACCGCATTTATTATTGCCATAACATTGAAGGCTGTTAGAGGTTAAAAAGTTCAGTTTCCTGAACGGAGAAACTGTTTCGTTGCAGCCCTCCATCACACTTACCGAATGGCACTCAGCCCAGATCCACGATTTATAGGTTGTAACGAAATTATAGAGATAACTGTGGGTTGCCCAGGTCGGATCGCCATGAGGGTTAGTCCAGATATCTATACAACCTGTAAGAGTAGAAGGATCACTTGTGTTGTATGCAGTTGCAGGAATTGCAGCATTCGTATAATATTGTTCGATGATCGATTCCTTCCCTGAAATACTGTCGATTGTTACCGTAGGAAAAACAGTGAGTGTGGCATATACCGGAACGCTGATTGCTCCAACCGTGTAAGTACCCGAAACTCCCTGCCCGAGCCAATATGTGATTCTTGTGGCTATGGTTGAAGAAATGTTAGAGGCTTCTATAATGAAAGGGCCGCCGCTGTAATTCACTGCATTATAAGTGAAATCGATACCATCCCTTGTTTTGGTCTGGTTGATCACCCATTTGACGGGAATCTTATAATTCACGATCAGGTCGTAAATCATACCATAAGGCTTTAAACCATTTGCATAAGTTTGAGGAGTCACGCCCATATTGATAATGAAAGAACCTGAAGCAATAGTTTCGTTTCCCGGTGCGGCAATTACTTCTTTCTTTGGTCCGAGATTGAAAAGGAAAAACATTGCTCCGGCTAAAATCATAAAGCAGCCGGAAATGATACTAACACGTCTTATTGTTATCTTAAGTCGGACGGTTTGTGTACGCTTCATTGTCAATTTGCTCACAATTTATATAAACATAAAACACAAAACATCAACGCAACAGGAATCTGCATATATCGAAACAGCCCTGAAAGCATTGATTTTACTGCAACGATAAGCATTTGTTTGAATGAAAATAACCATCTTTTAAAAACTTTTCATCGGGGGGTGTTAAAAACCTGAAGTGATTTCTTAAATACCCTTCAGGAAGAGAGGCTGCAAGTCTTTCACAAACCTGGTCCATGACGTATACATTAAATTTTCAGGAATTTGAAAATTGACAAGACCTGACCCCGTAAAATTACAGGTTGCGTTCAATTCTCTTATCCGGAATCAGCCACATTACTGCCACAAGAAAATACAGAGATAAGGAAAGCCATGTATTGTAGAAAGAGATAATTATACCGATGAAATATATTACCACCGATATTTTCCCTTTAAAATCGTTTCCAATAGCTTTAGCAATAGTGGAATCTTTTCCATGATGGGAAATCAGGGTTCTGACCAGTATGAAATAGGCAATTCCCGAGCAAAGGAGAATAAATCCATAAAGCGCGATTGGCATACTGGACTCATGATGTTCTCCCATCCAACCGGTTACGAAAGGAGTGAGCGATAACCAGAACAGCAAATTCATATTTGCCCAGAGTATGGGACCATTTACTTTTTCTATGGCCTGCAGAAGATGATGATGGTTGTTCCAATAGATGCCGATGTATATAAAACTCAGGACGTAGCTGATAAATTTTGGTAAGAGTGGTTTGAGTCCCTCGAGATCGGATTCATGGGGTATTTTTAATTCGAGCACCATGATCGTTATTATGATCGCTATAACGCCATCACTGAATGCTTCGAGTCTGCCTTTTTTCATACGGATATAACTGTTTTCAGGATTAATGAGTAATTACTATTTATCAATTTGGATGTATTCATGATCTTTACTCAAATGTTTTGCTTTTTGGAAAATAGAAATGAAACCAGCCTCGGTTGTTGTCTTTCCGCATCGTCAAACCATTCCATAATCTCTTCTGAAAAAAATCCGTTTTGAATGGCGGAAGAATGGAAATCTGTGATATGATGAATATAGTAATCCAGTTGAACGAGTGAACCGTCTTTTTCGAATTTAGCCCTGCTGCCTGAGAGTTGTTTGAATGGATGTAATTCACAGATATAAAAAGATCCTTTAGGATTCAGGCATGATGCGGCCTGAGAAAAAATAAAAAAAATATCTTTTATATGCTCGAGTACGAGGCTGCAGCAAATCAGGTCTGCCTTTTCAAATCCCCAGGGTTGAGTAATATCTGCCTGTTTAAAAGTGACTTTATTATTCCTGTTTTTTTCAAGAGCAACCTTCAGCATCTCCTTTGAAAAATCGACTGCCGTCAAGTGATCGCACCGGTCGGCAAGCCATTCTGTATTTTTCCCCGTTCCGCAGCCGATCTCCAGAATGTGTTTTACCTTCACACCTGAAAGAACCTCACGTATGGCTTTAGATTCCATGTCGCGGGTCGGATTAATAACCTGGTCATACGTCTGCGCCCACTCGTTATAAGCATCCTTTGTTTCTATCATACTTATTTTTTTTCTATTAGGTCCCAAAGATTACCATAAATATCTTTAAATACTGCAACCGTGCCCCAGGTTTCCTGAGCGGGCCCCCTGGTGAATTCAATGCCATTGTTTACCATCATTTCGTAGTCACGCCGGAAATTATCGGTATGCAGGAAAAGAAATACTCTTCCGCCTGACTGATTGCCGATCCTCGAAGCCTGTTCTTCATTCGCTGCCTTTGCTAAAAGTAAATTGCATCCTTGCATGTCGCCCGGTGGTGAAATTACAACCCATCGTTTGGTCCGGCTCATTACCGTATCCTCGATCAGCCTGAAATTTAATTTTCCGGTATAGAAATCTATAGCCTCATCGTAATCCTTTACCACGATTGCAACCATTGCAAGGTGTTGATTCATTTTTTTTTAGATTGAATTTTTAATTATTGCTTCGGCCTCAATCCTGAGTTTTCTGAAAAGTTCTTCGTCGATTTTGTGGTAATCGTGTCTGTCGAAGGACTTCATGAACTGACCATTCTCAAGGTAATAAATTTTATCGCACACCGATAGAAGTGGTTCGATTATATGTGATGACAGAAAAACGGTTTTTCCTTTTTCTTTCAGGGCGGTAATGATCAGTTCAAGAAATTTGTTGGTTTCCAGATCGAGGCTGTTAAAGGGTTCATCGAAAAGGTAAATGGGTTTGTCCTGCTTAAGGATTGCAAGCAGGGCAAGTTTTTTCTTCATTCCGGTCGAATACGTTTCAATGAGTTCATCCAGTGGCAGACGTAAAAATTCCTGCAATGCATCCTGATTGTATTCACGATTTGTCTGCTTAAAAATTCCCAGGTATTCTCTCCCCGTAATTCCTGAATAGAAAAAATTGACCGTCTCCAGGAATGCTAATTCCCTGTAAGTTACGGGCTGTTCATTGAAAAGAATATTCCTTCCGGGAAATTTTATCACTCCGGCAAAAGCATTGAAGAAAGTAGTCTTGCCTGCGCCGTTCAAGCCGACAATACCATATATTTTTTTTTCGGCAAACCCGATCGAAATATCTTTCAATACCTGCTTCCCCGTAAAATTTACCGAGAGATTCCTGATGTTAATCATCAAAATAATTTCTAAGATTGTTTTTTGCCTTCTTGTAATAGATCAGCGACATGATCACCGGCACCGGTAAAAAATAGGGAACGATCGAGCTGAAAGAGACAAGAGAGATAATGAGATTCTTAGCAGCCAGTTTTTGATTGGGTGTGTAAAATGCATATTTCAGAGTGATGGCAAATGTCAACAGCGATACCTGAACTGCAATGAAGATAATATTCAACATCCAGTAATCCGGATTAAAAATAGTATTAATGATCAAAACGGGAATGCTCAGAAGCAATAAATATTTAATGTGCCTTAAAATTTTTTGATTAATAAATTTCCTGAACGGTTGGTTGCTTTCCCTGAGTACCTGATAGGATTCACACTCACCATAGAATGGTAAGATAGAGACAGTGAAAAGCCAGAGAATAAAAAGCGGCAACACGTTAAACCAACAGAAAGCTGCTGCCAGCAGGTATAGTGGAAATAAAAATGCGAAAGATTTTCTGAAACCGCTGATCCATTCAAAATCAGACGCAGGTATGATCAAGGACAGTTTTCGGAACATCGTTTTGCGTTTAATATTGTAGCTGATAAGAGGAAGTACCAGGAGGGAAGTCACCAATGCTGGGAAGCACATCCGGTTGACTGTGAGCAAAGCAGAAATTGAAAAGGGCAGCGTTAGCACGACATATTCGGAAAATATTTCGAAGTGCGGATTCTCGATATGGGTGGCGACGAATATTCTATCCTTCCGGTTTATCTGAATCGAAAGGCAGGTAAGGAACAACAGCCCGGTGAGTACCCAGCCATAATTTTTGATCTGATAAATTTCCGCACAAAAAAATACCAGGAATATCAATCCGGCAAGCACTGGAATCGAATAGATTCCGGCATTACCTGCCTCTCTCTTAATCTGTATGTACCTGATCCGTATGAGCTTCAGCTTCATGATGCATGACTGAAAAATTGAAAATAGAGTAACAGGATGGAAGAAGCTGTCATTAATATAAGAGCTGTGAATCCAAGTATGTTTGACTTTTTCCCGTTGGTGAATTTTCCCATCACTTTTTTATTGTTACAGATATGCAGAATAATGGCAATTAAAACAGGAGCGGTGAGTCCGTATAAAATCGCTGAATAGATGAGCGCCCTGATCGGGCTGATTCCGATGTAATTCAGGGATAAACCTAAGATCAGTGATGCTCCGATGATCATGTAGAAAGGCCTTGCCTCATGAAATTTATTATCCAGCCCTTCTTTCCAGTTGAATGTCTCACAAACGATATACGAAAGCGATCCGCTTAAAACGGGTATGGCAAGAAGGCCGGTTCCGATGATTCCCAGTGCAAAAAGAAGGTAAGCCGAATCTCCTGCCAAAGGTTTCAATGCCTGAGCAGCCTGTTCAACCGTTTGGATCTCATGAATACCGTTTTTATAGAGTACTGTACCGGTTGCAAGCATGATAAAGAACATCACGATTCCCGAGAAATACATGCCGACGTCCACATCCTGCTTCATTTCGCTGATCACTTTTTTATTCACTATTATATGCTTCTTTTTATGTTTCATTTCTTCCACTTCCATCGTGGCCTGCCAGAAAAAAAGATATGGTGATATGGTCGTACCTAATATTGCTACAAGAATACTGAGAAAATTTTTATCGAATTTTATCGTGGGCAGAAAAGTTGCCTTAAGAACGCCTGTCCAGTCTTCCCTGTACAGAAAGGGAACGAGAATATATACCAATAATACGACACAGAGATATTTTAATACTGAGGCAATCTTCTGATAAGGAAGATAGATTATCATTATTAACAGAAAGATTGTGAAGACAGTGCTGAAGAGAGATGCTTCGATCGAAGGGAAAAGCAGGTTTCCGACCGCACCCATTCCTGCGATGTCGGCTCCGATGTTCAGGATGATGGCCGGGAAACTGAAAAGCAACATCAGGTAAAGTACAGACCTGTGATAATTTTTTTTTAGTGTACCCGTGAGTCCCGTGGAAGTGACCATCCCAACCCTCGCACACATTTCCTGGATCGAAGCCATAAGCGGGAAGGTGATGACAGCAGTCCACAGGGTATTTAGACCGAAGGCAGCTCCCGCCTGTGAATATGTGGCAATGCCCGACGGGTCATCGTCACTTGCGCCCGTTACCAGTCCGGGACCAAGTTTACTCCATAGTCTTGTAAAAAAATTTTTTTTATTTTCAGTTTTGCCCATATTAAAACCCCGGGTGATTTTTCTTCGCTGTTATTCCCGGCAAGATAGCAACTCTTTCTAAAAAAGTTATTCCATAAAAAAAGGCAGCCGGGGCTGCCTTAACACTAAAAAACAAAAAATGCTAGTAATGAAATCTTACTGCAACAAATACATTCCTCCCGGGCGCGTTGATGCCGCTTGCAAAGGTGCGGTATTGTGTATCAAAGATATTATCAACCCCTGCCTGGACGGAAACCAGCTTATGTACGTCGTAAGAGGCATGCAGGTTGGTGGTAAACCAGGCAGGCATTCCATCCGGTGTGGCATACTGTTCGTTGTCTTCTCCGTTCAGATAATAGTCTTTCAGCTTTTTCCAGCCATTATAATTTATAAAAAATGAGGCGCTGAATTTTTCCATTTTATAACTTAGTTGAAGCCTCATCAGAAAAGGAGGAATGTGATCGAGCGGATAGTCACTTGAATCGGTCTTTATTCTGCCATAGGTATAATTTAATCCGAACGACATGAAAAGATTTTCTGTATAGCGTGATTTGATTGTCGATGAAATTCCATACAAGTACGCCCGTCCCATGTTTTGATTGGCATACACACGACTCATCGTACCATCGTACATGACCGAATCACTGCCATTAAGCTGGAATTCATCCGTTACAATTGCATCGTAAAAGTCTGTGTAAAAAAACGAATTCTCCCAACTCGTCTTGTTCTCATAGATTTTTGCAATTCCCATTTCATAGGTCACTGTCTTTTCCGGCCCGAGATCGGGATTAGGCACAATTACACTGCCGGGTGACGATTCAAAAACTTTTGCGAGGTCATCGATGTTGGGTGCCCGGAAACCCGTGGAAACAAGGAGTGATAACTTGAGGTCATCTGCCGGAGAATGTATCAGTCCCAGGCTGCCGGAATAAACAGCATTATCCTGGTCGACGGTCGTCACCGGCAGATTGAAAAAAGAATTATCAGAAATCGTGGAATGCAAGGACACCATGCCGGCACGCAGTCCGTCAGTGAGCACTAACTGTTCGCTGACATGCCAGCTGTGGGAAAAATAGAGAGCGGCATGCGTCATCATGTTATCTCCGTCGGGGTATCTCGTATCCAAAGGTGCGCTCACTCCTGTTTCAATATTCTCTTCATTGGCTTTTGACTTAAGATTATTGTATTGAGCATCCAGTCCGAATCGAATGCTGTGATGACTCATCACTTTATTGAAATCAACGTTGGCACCGATTACGTTTACGTTTTCGGTGCGGTGCTGCAGGTTATCGTTTCCAAACCTGCGTGTGTGCCTGCTTTCTTCGATGGACTGATAACTGATTCCTGCATGTATTTTCTGGAAAAAAGACGATGGGTTGTCGATGTTTAAATCATATGCTCCGAGCAAACGTTTTTGCGGTCCATAGTACCATTCGGCATACCTCAATCCCGATCCGGCAGGGTCGGTGAGCCGGTCGTAGCGTGGAATATCGGTAGAACCTGAATACTGTAAGTTCAATCCGTGTGTGACGTGATCGTTCTGTTTGTAAGCAAATTTCTGTAATACGTCATATTGATTGAAGCCGCTCTGCACCTGCAGGTATCGATCACTATTCTTCACCAGCGAGTCGTTGTTGTTGATCCGCTCAGCATAATACGGGCGTTCGCCGTATGACTGGGTGTAAAACGGATTTTGATTTTTGCCGCCTTTCAGATGATCAAAATGCGAATAAGTAAACGAAGTAAGCGAGGCAAATTTTTTCCCGCCTGCGTTTACATCAAAGTGTCCGGTCATCTCATCATTGACTGTTCCGAATCGTGTGAATGCATTTACTTTCAGATTCTGTTTCTGATCGGGATCTGCAAAATGAGGGTTTCTTGTATACATGTGAATGACGCCGCCCAAAGCATCGCTTCCATAAATGGTGGAAGAGGGGCCGAATAAAACTTCTACCCGATCGAGCGAGGAGTTATCGACCGTGATTATGTTCTGAAGGTGCCCGGCGCGATAAATGATGTTATTCATGCGTACACCGTCGATGACCAGGAGAATGCGGTTAGCTTCGAATCCTCTGATAACAGGACTACCGCCTCCCATCTGACTTTTCTGCACAAATACATTTCCGGAATTTGCAATGAGGTCTGCTGTCGATTGTGGTTGAAGACCTTCAATATCCCTGGCCTGGATTACCTGGACCTGTTGAGCAATAGATCTTTTGGTTTCAATGGTTTTATTTGCCGAAACGACGAATTCGTCGAGGCTGATTGATTTGCTCGTATCGGTTACGGCTGTCTGACTCATGATTATGCCAGGCTGAATTAACAGCAATACGAGGAAAGTAATTTTTAAGGATTTCATTCCGCTGTTTTTTTAGGTTAATAACGATCAGCATCCGGTGCTTCCGGATGCATTAATATCAGTAAATAAAAATGAGTTATACCAGTTTGGGCGGAGGAGAAGCTATATCATTATAGAAAGGTGTCAATTTTATTTCATGCGACCGAAAATAATTCTGCTTTGTCTGAAAAACCATAAAATGAAGGTCGTTGCCGGAGACGAGGTAAGTCATGCCTGTCAGTTGAGTTAACTGACCCGGAATTTTATTTCCCTGTTTATCTTCATTGTCAAATATCTCATTGATTAAATCAATTATACCCTCTTCTTTTGTGTCGTTGATGACGAGCAATTCAACCATTTCGCCGGTAATATCAGCTGATTTAAAATCAAACATTTTACCTTTATAGAAAATTTCGAAGTCGTTGACTTTTGCCTCAATAAATTCACTCTTTGACAGAATCAGTTTTTCAAATTCAATTCCGTCATTTTTCAGAATAGCCATCATGCAGTTTTGAATTCTAACCTGATGGAATTGATAAATAACAAGCAAGCCGCCTGATTGAAGGAGGCAGATCGCAAGCAAGGGTATAATTAACAGTCTTTTCAAGCAGGGGCTAATATAATTCATTCATGCATGCACGACAAATTTGGTTGCAAAATGCCGGAAAAAAATTCAAACTAACACGGAAACGAAATGACAATGACTCTTTGCGGTCTCATTCAGCGGATGATTCCTGTATTTTTCATCTGTTTTTATCGATTGTAGTTCGATGATATTACCTTCCCTGAACGATTCTTCGTTGATGGGAATATTTAAATCCGAATAGATTTTCCTGTAGTCATAGATCCGAAGCCTGCTTTGTGGCTGTATCGAATTATCGATAAGTTTCCATTGCTTATCAGAAAACCTGAGAAAATTATAGATGTTAATCGTCTTATCGAAGTGAGCAAAATGATCAGACATATCGATAAAATGCGACATGATGCCATGATTTCTTTTTACAACACGTTTGAATTCTTTTAGAATTGGAATCAGGAATGTTGGATAAATATGTTCGAAGGTATTGTTTGAATTGATGAGGTCGATTGATTGATCCGGCAAATCAAGTTTGCCTGCATCATCGATCAGGTAAACGATATTGAGTTTTTCCAGAATCTGCTGAAGGCTCAATGAATTAATATTTTTTAAAATTTCTTCAAGAACACTGAAACGCTCTGGCAGTATGTTTATATAGGTGGTTAACTTCTTTTCTTTTTCGGATACGATGTACATCTCAAGTGTGGTTCTGATCCTTTCCTTTGAGGTCAGGAATGAGATGTCGACCGAATAAGTTTTCTTTGTTCCGCTTAGAAAGAAAGCAACCGGAACAACAGGGTACCAACCCGTGCCGATTTCCAGGGTGACATCAGGAATGTTTTTTCCGGAATACTTTTTATAGCTGTTCAGATGAACCTTTGCATGTTCAAGCCGGTCATAAAAATATTCGTCGGTCAGGTAAACTCCTTTGGTAACAAATTTCTGAAACAGATAATTGATATTATTGCTGAAAGGCAGATATGAAATTGTCTTCTGAATGATTGCTTTCATTATCCACTTTTTCATTGCATTTTATCTTTTATAATGGCGCGCAAATATGCAAAAAGTTTGGCTTGATGGAGAATAAATGAGAGGATGGGATTCAATTAACAGCCCTTAAAAAGAAATTCCGGAAACCATGTGTTTGGGAGTATAGTTTCTTGCTACCTTGCTCGCTATGATTTATTTTACATTAAAGCGTGTTCAATTCATTCCGATTAGTATTGAAGAAGCGTGGAAGTACTTTTCGCAGCCCTCTAATCTTGGCGAAATTACCCCTCCGGATCTGAAATTTATTATTCAGTCGAAGCCGGAGGAAATTCAGACTATGTATGAGGGATTAATTATCGACTATAAAATATCTCCGTTTCCCGGGATCTTTTTTAACTGGCAGACGAAAATAATCAGCGTTGAAGAAAAGAAATCATTCACTGATATACAGGTAAAAGGCCCTTATGCCTTGTGGGAACATACCCATACATTCAAGGCTGTCGATGGAGGTACGGAAATGGCTGACGATTTAAAGTACATTTTACCTTTTCGCATTTTTGGCAGGATTGCTCATAAATTATTTATCAGGAAAAAGATTGAAAATATTTTTGATTACCGCTACAGGAAAATTGAAGAACTATTTGGAAAGGATAAATAAAAATGCAGGTAATAAATGTCCGGCGACAGAATTACCTGCATTCAAAACCACAATAAACCCTATTGAATCAAAATTTTCTTTGTCACGATGGCACCGGAGGTTTCCAGCCTGATGAAATAGATGCCACGGTTTAAACCTGTGAGGGGGAATTTCTCATTATAAGTACCCGCAATTTTATTTGCCGAAAAAAATGTTCCAGCCGTTTTACCCGTGATGTCATAGATCCTGAGATCAAGTTTTGAGTTCTGAGTCACACCGTAAGAGATGTTCAACTCACCGTTTACCGCATTTGCATGATAAATGGAAAATGCCGGCATTACGGATGCATTGTTGATTCCAGTTGTACCGGTAACTGTAAAGTGCCCTACCATTCCCATCGACTCATGAAACAGGCAAACATAATCGTAGTTTCCAGGAACGGTTGCAATGTATGAAAACACAGGCGTGCTTGATTTGATTTCCTGATCCCAGGATGCGGCCCCCGCAGGAATGTTTGTGGAGGTAGTAGTATGCTGACCTGCACTGTTGTCCCACATCCACATGACTTCATCTCCAACGTTTATTGTAAACGACGAAGGATCGAATTCGAAATCTTCGACATTCACCATCACTGTTGCAGCTTTTGATGGCAGACTGATGATGAGTAGCAAAACCGCAAAAAGAAAAGTATTGGTTTTTTTCATTTTATTATTTTTTGAATTAGACAATGATATTTGATTTACACATTAAAGGTACTTCCCAACCCCCTGGTAATTAAAAAAAATAGGCTGAACAGGGAAATTTTGCTGATGAATGAGCATAATCCGGCCGATTTCGATTTCGATTGAAAACGAAAGGCAATTTAATTGGAAAAAAACGCTTATTCTTTCTGAGACAGCTTCTTGTATTCCGAAATCACATTAATCTTGTAATAGTCGTTCAACGCCCATGTATCAAATGGGGCAGGAGCTTTTAGAGAGGCATCGTCCTGTGGTGACTTACCGTTTTTCACGTATGATTTTGCAGTCTCATTAATATTCTTGAAATAGGACTTCAGTGCCTGCAGGTCACTTACTCCGCCAACCGGACCGTGACCGGGTACCAGTGTTTTCATATTCAGTCCTTCGATGTTATTCAGGTATGTTTCCCATTTGTCAGAACTGCCGTCAGAGAGGAGTGGATTACTTTGAACATAGAGGATATCACCGAGAAAGGCAATCTGCTCCGAAGGAATAAACACAAACATGTCGCTTTCTGTATGTCCTGAACCGTACGACATCAATAATACTCTCTTATCGCTGCCGTAAATAACCAGACGATCGATGAAAGTGACATCTGGTAAAAATGTTTTTACAGAATCACCGGCTCTTGTCATTGCTTCGTAGTAACCTGTCATGATTTTATGATCGTCCAGCTCCCTCGCACTCATCTTTGTAGTGTTTTTCTTTTTGAGTTCATCGAGTTTAATAGGCGCCACATTTTTATATTCGTCAAAATTTTTCTCTTTGTTACTCTCCATGAGATTCCTTGAGTTTTCGGTGCTGATTATCGATGCGTTCTTAAACACCTGGTTTCCGCCGATATGGTCATTGTGAAAATGAGTGTTGACTACGTATTTCACGGGATCGCCGGTAAGCTGCTGAACAGCTTTTTTCAGATCTTCGGCTGCTTCTGTTGAGAGAAACGGATCTACAACCATAACGAAAGATCCAAGGTCGATGATGCCTGCATTACAGATTGCATATCCACCGCTTTTTGCAATTGCTGCCCAAACACCATCACTTATTTTCTGAATGGTAAAATGTTTTGATTCAAAGTTTTGCGAAAAGGATGTTATCGAAAGGAACAGAAATGCAGAAGCAAATAGTAATTTTTTCATAGTGATTGTCGTATTTTTAATTATTGATCTTGCAAGTTTATTAAATTATTGAGGATTTGTCACTAATTTTTTCAACTAATTTTATTCGTGTAAAATACAATGAAAGCATCCTGCAATCCGGGAGAAAATGGATATAATCCTTTCAAAATATCAATAAAAACAGAGGTTTGGAGACACATGCGGCAGTAGTATGTGCGACGCATAACAGCTGTTTTCTTCCAGCTCCGCTATAAAATATCTATTCTGTGTTTGCTGTTCGACGAGATATTTTCAACGGTCCAGTCGATTTTCTTAACGTACTCCGACTTGCGGGCAAGGCAATTTGCCTTTGAACATATCTTGCAGGAGAAGTCGAGGCAACCATCGGTATGTACAAATAATTCCACGCTTTCCCCAAAATTATCCCTCACCAATTTACTGAGAATGTCTATTTCATGATGGGCCTCGTGAGCATTGAAATACCACGGTATGGTGAGGTGACAGTCGAGGTGAAGCGTGCTTCCGTATTTTATGATTCGCAGGTTATGTAAATCAATCCAGTTTTCACCGCGTGATTTCTGAAGAAGTTCAACCAGTTTCTGAAGTAACTTTTCGTCCGCTTCATCCATGATGCCTGCAATAGAATCCCTGATTATCTTGTAACCGGTGTATATGATGACCAGGGCAAATATTAGTGCAACTCCGCTGTCGAGCCAGCTTGCATGCGTCAGCGAAATAAGAAGCAGACCGATAAGGATTCCTGCTGTTGAATACGTATCCGATTGGAGGTGCTTGCCGCTTGCAATGAGCGCCAGCGAATTGTTTTCTACTCCTTTCTTGACCGCCCAATAGCCGACTCCGAAATTGATCACTGCTGTAAAGCTTATCAGGATAATTCCATAGTCCAGGTTGCCGATCTCATGAGGTTCCCTGAGGTTCTTAATAGCTTCGTAGATGATGATGATGCCCGCCACCGTGATCAGGGCACCTTCAAAGGCGGCAGACAGGAACTCAACTTTACCATGACCGTATGGATGATTCTGATCTTTCGGTTGCGCGGAAAGATACAGGCTGTAAAGTCCGATAAAGGCACTTATCACATTAATGGTGCTTTCCAGAGCATCTGTTAATATCGCGACGGAATTCGTGAGATACCAGGCAAATATCTTTACTGCAAAAAGAACAACAGCAACAATGGCAATTCGTTTCTGGAAAATAAAATTCTGATGTGACCCCGACATCCTCAGTTGATTTTGAAATCTTCAGTATTATTCATCGTGCTCGTTTTCTTCCTCAGCAGCAGCTGTGCCTGATGATAATATTTCAGTATGCCTGATGATTCCTCCAAGATACCCTGTTCTTACCATTAAGCCATAGGCGACCAATGAAATGAACAAGGTTAACCAGGCAACGGTTCTTGCCCTGGGGGATTTTTTAATAATAAAAAAGATTCCGGAAAGAGAAACAACACCGGAAATGATTATGGCAATGAGAGATATTTCCGCAAACTCTTCATGCTCGTGAATCACCCTTCGTGAAATTCCCTGCATGTGTTCTACGGCCTCTTCGGCGCCTTCGCCGGTGAGGTAAGTTACTACAGCGCCAATCGCTGAAATGATAATGACATAATACGCCGCCATTTTAGTCTGGTTATTCTTCGTCCATAAGCCATGAAATAAAACGAATCCTCCTAATATCGATCCGATGATCGGAATGTGATTTGTGAATAAATGTAAGTGAGCCTGATTCATAAATTATTTTTTTTTAAAGATTTATAACGAAGCTGTTTTTTAAATGATATTTTATCCAGGATGAAATTTATACTGGCGTCTCGAATTATTTTTGTTAAAAATATATTTTTTATTTCTTTTTTATCAAAGCTAAAGAACATTATGCAGGAATAGCAGAGTCCTTGATGAGATGATGCCTGTATTGAGTAAATATCTTTGACTTGGATACGAAGCCGATATATTTCCCGTTATCGGTCACAGGAAGATTCCATGACTGTGTGTCGTCGAATTTCCTGAGCACGTCTTCCATACTTTCATGTATATCGATCACTGCGGGTGGAGTTACCATGATATCTTTCAGGTTGGTTTCATCATAGAGTTCCTTAGAGAACATTACATGCCTTACATCATCCAGGAAAATAATTCCCTTTAGATTTTGCTCTTCATCCACTACCGGGAAAATATTTCTTTTCGAAGCTTCGATGGCGCGGATCAGTTCCGAAAGTGTGTCCTGTAATTTAACAGGAATGAAGTTAGTTTCTATATAATTTGAAAGCTGCATCTTGGAAAGGACGACTTTGTCTTTATTGAGATTGATAAGGTCTCCCTTGAGTGCGAGTTTTTTAGTATACACGGAAAACGGTTCGAAATATCTCGATACCATGTAGGATATGGAAGAGACGATCATCAGGGGAAGAAACAGGGCATAACCGCCGGTGATTTCGGCAATAAGAAAGATTGCAGTTAATGGCGCGTGAATGATCCCACTCATCATGGCGGCCATCCCAATAACCGTAAAGTTAACTTCATTCAACTGTGCGAGACCTGTAAGATTAATCATGTGAGCGAACGTGAATCCGCACATGGCTCCTGAAAACAACGATGAACCAAACATGCCACCGTTACCGCCTGCTCCGACAGTGAGGGATGTCGCGACTACTTTTAGCAATAATAAAGACAATGTAAATATCACAAGTGTCCAGATACCCACGTCAGGAATAAAATGATTCTCTCGTAAAACTGCGGCTGAATCCTGATGAATCAGCCTTAACACGCTGTCGTAACCTTCGCCGTACAGCGGTGGGAAGAGAAAGATCAGTCCCCCGAGTAACAATCCTCCGGTTACCGCTTTCAGGTAGGGTGATTTTGGACTCGTGAACAGGTCGCCGATAAAAAAATACGTCCTTATCGAATACACCGAAACGAATGCGGTGATGAATGCAAAGACGATGTAATACAGGAGATGTTCTGACGGCCAGCTCTCGGTAATAAGGACGAACGGCTGTCCGGAATAGATCAGGTGAGAAAGAAGTGCGGAAGAAGCGGAGGCAATCAGCAAGGGCACAATAACCGGAATGGGCATGTCCACTAAAAGTATTTCAAACGCAAAGATGACTCCTGCTATGGGTGCATTGAAGATTGCCGAAATGCCCGCAGCTGCACCGCAGGCGAGTAGTAAAGTTCGTTCCTTTAAATTGAAATTCAGGAAGCCGGCCGTCGTACTTCCGATCGCGGAACCGGTGGTTGCAATAGGCGCCTCGAGTCCCGCTGAACCGCCAAAACCTACCGTGAGAATACTGCTGATCATCTGCGAATACAGGTTGTTTTTCGATATGTTACTCGATCGTCGTGAAATACTGTAGATGATATTTGTTACGCCGCGGCGCAGCTTACCGTGAAGGAAGATCTGTGAGTATGCGACAGTAAGAATAATACCAATTGCGGGAAAGATAAAAATCAGGAAACCTGAATTTTGTCTCGAAGAAATCATTTCTACCCAATCATGAATCAGGTGCACACCATTCTTGAGAATGACTGCTCCAAGTGCGGTGAATAATCCTATTACGATGCTGGTGAGAATCAGCGAAGTCCGTGTGCCGAAATATTTTTTCCGTAAAAAACCTATCCGGTGAGTTCTCATTTCCTGCTATTGATCGAAAGTGGTGATTGATTTTTCTTCATGTCCCGTGTTTATGCCCTGTTGCTTCCATGACTTTAAAAACATGCAGGATATACGGGAAAAGAGCATCCATACTTTCCTGAGCGCCTTTTGTTGAGCCCGGCAGGGCAAGTACAAGTGTGTCTCTTATCATCCCTGCAACGCTCCTCGACAACATGCTGTATGGAGTCCGTTGCTGACCGTAACTCCTCATCGCTTCTTCGATGCCGGGAATATTTTTTTCGAGTAACGGCCTGATTGCTTCAGGAGTAACGTCTCTTGGCGATAAACCCGTGCCACCGGTAAGAATGATCATGTTCACCCGTGTATCGGCAAGGGTAAGCACTTTTTTTCTTATCACTTCCGCTTCGTCGGGAATTACGACATATTCATTTATGCTTACGTTTAATAGACCGAGTTTTTGAATGATAGCTTTGCCGGCGAGATCCTTTTTCTTTCCGGATGAAATGGAATCGGAGCAGACGATGACGGTTGCTGTCAGCGGTTTTATAAATTCCTCTTTGAATTGAGACTTCCCGCCTTTTTTTTCGAGCAGCCTGATCGAAGCTATTTCCAGCTGATTGTCGAGCGGCTTGAGCATGTCGTAAATCGTAAGCGCCGCAATCGACACACCATGCATGGCTTCGACTTCGACGCCGGTCTTGAAAATGGTTTTAACCTCCGCTTCGATATGTATTTCCAGCCCCGAAATCGAGTAATGAAGAGAAGCGAATTCGATCGGTAACGGATGACAGTCGGGGATGACATTACTCGTTTGTTTTATAGCAAGCAGAGCTGCGGCACGGCTCATCTCGAAGATATCGCCTTTCGGTACTGTCTTATTCCTGATTGCATCGATCGTTTCCTGGCTGCCGGTCCTGACGATGGCCCCGGCCCTGGCATAACGAAGTGTATGTATCTTCCCTGTAATATCGATCATAAACTGAGTCGTGAATTAACTGTTAACCTTCCATCGATAATTTTCCTCATCAAATATTTCTCTTCCCCAGACGGGAAGCTTTGTTTTAATTAATTCGACCATTTCATTGCAGGCTTCCGTTGCCTGCCGGCGATGAACAGAAGAGGTAAATACAAACAGGTTGATTTCCCCTGCATTGATTTTTCCCAGACTGTGATAAACATGCATGCATGCAAGGTCGTATTTTTTAAAAATGATTTCACGCAATTCATGATAAACTTCTTCGGCCATCTCCCGGTATGCTGTGAATTCGATTGCCTGAACAGTTTTGTCGCCCAGCACGTCTTTCCGAATCTGCCCTAAGAAGATCTGGTGTGCGCCAATATTCATTTTGCTGCTGTGCCTGGCAATTGCCTCAGCGATAAATGCGGGTGCAATCGGCCCCTCAACGAATATTTTTTTTGATTGCTTTTCCATGTTCGTCATTCTGATTCAGTTTTTCCCATGACCTTAATCCATGCATCGAGTCCTCCTTCGAGGTTATATACGTTGCTGAAACCATGTTTGCTGTTCAGTATTTCAACTGCAGCTGCGCTTCTCTTTCCTGTGCTGCAAAAAAATATTACATTTTTTCCGGTTTGAATCTCGCTTTTCCTCGATTCAATTTCGGGGAGAGGAATTTTTACTGTTTTAAATTTAGAAGGGGTGGCTGTTTCGTTCATGTTTCTGACGTCGATTAACTGGATATCATCGGGAGAATCCAGCAACAACTTCAGCGCTCCGGGTGAAATATTTTTTGCCGATGGTTGATCATTGCAATCGAAGGAATAATTTTTTGAGCGTAACTCATGCATGGATCCGGGTGCCTGCATTTCATATTTCTCGTTCCGCTCAAACGTTAAAATACCGGTGGTCATGCTTAAGGCATCCAGACAGAGGACTTTGCCGGTTAAAATTTCGCCAATCCCCAAAATCATTTTTAATGTTTCATTGGCCTGCAACATTCCGATCAGGCCTGGTAAAATTCCAAGCACGCCGGCATCTGCGCATGAAGGTGCTAATATTTTACCAGGCGGAGCAGGGTAGAGGCTTCGCAGCCCCGGCATTGGGACATTGGCTGAACGGTAATTGAAAACACTTACCTGTCCCTGGAAACGATGGATTGACCCGCATACCACAGGTAAATTAAGCAACGAGCAGGCATCGCTGATCAGATAACGGGTTGAAAAATTATCGGTGCAATCAACGATGATATCAAACTGGCCAAACAGTTTTTCAACATTCGAAGCGACGAGTCTTTCGGGGAATGCTTTTATACTGATCAGTGAATTTAACCGGCTTATCTTTTCACTTGCAACGATCGATTTATTTTTGCCGATGTCGCTTTCATCGTACAGTACCTGCCTCTGGAGGTTAGATTCCTCGACAACGTCGGAATCGATGATGCCGATTTTACCGATGCCAGCCGCGGCGAGATATGAAATTACAGGGCAACCGAGTCCGCCGGCGCCTACTACAAGTATCCTGCTTCGTTTGAGTTTTTCCTGTCCGTTTTTACCTACCTCATCAAGTTGTATCTGGCGGCTGTACTTTTCTATTTCTTTCGGGTGAAGCATAATTCATCCCCCGGCAAAAGGGGGCAGGAGGGCGATTTCATCGTTTTCATTAACCGGTGTATTACGGGAGATAATTTTTTTATTCACTGCTGTTGCAAATCTGAAGTTACCGACGGAAGGAAACCTGTCTTTTAATTTTTGGAGAAGCGCGTCCGTATCCTGAATATTTTCAAATTCAATCACAGAGCTATTGGCTTCATCGGCGAGGATTCCAAAAAGAAGAACTTTTATTTTCATCGTCATTATATGCCCTTTATACCAGAGATGAAAATTACTCAAATTATATAAATTAATGGTCTTCGATCTTTCATTTTATTGTATCACGTGAGTTTCGACAAATTGTCCGGTTTCCATTCTGCCAGTTCCCGCCGGAATGAATACGAGTGCATTTGCTTCGGCAAACGATTTCAAAATGTTAGATTCCTGTGCTTCGGGAATTTTAATCCTGTCATTTTCAATAATCCCCCTGAGAAATAAATCACGATCTCCTTTCACATCGAAAGGATGGGCGAGAGGAAGCATTTTATTTTCCAATTGGTAATTATTAACACCGCTCATTTTTCGCAGCGAAGGAAGGATGTACTCATAAAAGCAGACCAGGGCTGCGGCAGGATTCCCGGGGACAGCAAAAATTAATTTATCCTTCAGCTTGCCGGCGAAAAAAGGCTTTCCGGGCTTTTGGGCAACCTTATAGAAGATCTCCTTCACATTTAATTTTCCGAGACAGTCTTTCACCAGATCATATTTTCCAACTGATATACCACCGGAGATTATGACTACATTCGATTTTGACAGCATGTGACAGATATTTTCGAGAATCAGTTTTTCATTGTCGCGGACCGACTTCACCTTCCGGGTTTCGAATCCATATTGTTTCAAAGCGGCATGCAACATGAATGAATTTGATTCATAAATTTTTCCTGCCTGTAATCCTGATCCGGGCATGTGTAATTCATCACCGGTGGCCAGTACCGAAACGACGGGCTTTTTGAAAACACGAATGGACTTAATACCCATGGAACAGATAAACCCAATGGCGGCAGGGTTAATAATTTTTCCTTTCACTATAGCAAGGTCGCCTTTCCGGATTTGTGATCCTTTTAACCTGATATTGCCATTCTTTGTAATGACAGAGGAAGGAATGATAACCAGGTTTTCGCTGACCGTGGCTTTCTCCTGCATGACGACACATAGAGTATTGGGAGGAACAGCGGCTCCGGTGTAGATCGATGTTGCAGTATTTTTCTTTAAGCCGGGAAATGGTTTTCCTCCTGCCTTGCTTTCACCGGTCAACCTGAATGATAAATTTTCACCTGAGGTTATCTGATCATGCACGCCTACCGCAAAGCCGTCCATGGCCGACTGGTTGAACAGTGGAACATCAACAGGGGAAAAGATGTCCTCCGCAAGAACATAACCGATGGAATCTTTTGTAAATATTTTTACGGTCCGCAGGGGAAATATGCTATTGAATAAAAGTCCTTTTGCTTCCTGAACGCTCAACATAAATCAGCTTATAAATAATTTTCCTGCGGCTAATATCAATACGACTGACAATAAATATTTCAAGGCTATGAAATTGAACCTGGCGCTTCCCCAGTAGGATCCTGCCAGACCACCGGCTGAAGCGGCAGCCACCCACCACAGGATCTGTGGAGTAAAAAAAATCCCGGTCAGGCTAAGTCCGAATATCCCCGCAAGTGAATTTACCAGGATGAATGGTGCGGCAACGGCGGCCGCCTCTTTGATGTTAGCCCAGTGAAGCAAAATGAGCAGCGGGGAAAGTAGTATTCCGCCACCGATGCCAATCATACCAGATAAAAGCCCGATGCATGCTCCGATTATTAATGCAACCGTGAGTGAGAATTTTTTATTTTCAGTTTGAACAACGTTTTTGTTCATCATTAAAAGCCGAAATACGGAAATGAGCAGACAAATTCCGAGAATGACTTTGTAAACATGCTCGTTTATCGTAATCATCGATCCGATGAATGAAAAAGGAATAGAGAGGATGATGAATGGAATGAAAAGATTTTTCCTGAAATAGCCTGCGCGATAAAACTGGATGGTCGCAATGGCTGAAACGATGATATTTAACAGAAGTGCAGAGGGCTTCATGAGTGCAGGACTCACACCG
This sequence comes from uncultured Flavobacteriales bacterium, assembly GCA_964595205.1. Lineage (GTDB taxonomy): Bacteria > Bacteroidota > Bacteroidia > AKYH767-A > 2013-40CM-41-45 > JADKIH01. The sequence goes on from CAZQOQ010000015.1 coordinate 122,206, forward strand.
AGCAGTACCATCATACCGAGATAGCCGCTTGCGCCTCCATGTCCTACTGATGAATATAAGAAAGCAATAATGATCAGAAAGAGAATTACCGGCAATTGATCCATAAGTTATTTTTTATAAATACCTTTAAGGCTTCCATTACATCATTATTCAAATATCGGGATATTTTTTGATCAGCAATCAATTCTCGTTTCCGACATACAATCATGCATTCAGGCTGCTGCCATTTTACATACCATGCTTAGCAATGAAGAACGACCGGTAACCGGACAAGCGTTTGCCGATTCATTTGGCAGGACTCACGATTACCTCCGGATTTCTCTTACCGATAAGTGTAATCTGCGGTGCCGCTACTGCATGCCTGTTGACAGGAAAGATTTTTATTCCAATGACAAACTGATGAGTGCAGATGAAATTTTCAGCATTGCACGAATGTTTACTGATCACGGAGTAAAAAAGATCAGGATAACCGGTGGCGAACCACTGGTACGGAATGAAGCCCCGGAAATCATCCGCCGTTTGTCAACATTGCCAGTTAAGCTTTGCATGACGACTAATGGCGTACTGGTTCACCGGTATTTGGATGAGCTGAAATCTGCCGGCATCGTTTCTATAAACGTGAGTCTCGATTCCATGAGAGCCGATCGATTTAAGGCAATGACAAGCCGCGATTATTTCCCGCAGGTCATGTCGAATATCCGCCTCCTGATCTCTGAAGGTTTTCATGTGAAAGTGAACGTAGTCGTGCTGAAGAATGTGAATGATGATGAACTGATCGATTTTATTAAGTTCACATTGACGAATCCCGTGCATGTCCGTTTCATTGAATTCATGCCTTTTGCGGGGAACGACTGGAGTAAAGACAAATTATTTACCTATACGGAAATGCTCGAAAGGATTCGTCTGCATTTTCAATTTGAGAAGCTGGAGGATAAGGTCCACAGCACGTCGAAGAAATACCGGATACCATCGGGTGCCGGAACGTTTGCCTTCATCACCACCATGTCGACACCCTTTTGCGGAAATTGTAACCGGCTGCGACTCACTGCGGATGGGAAGATGAAAAACTGCCTCTTCTCCAGGGGCGAAGCAGACCTCCTTACTCCATTCAGGCGGGGAGAAGACATTATTCCGGTCATCAGGCAATGCGTGTATAAAAAGGCTGCAAGCATGGGAGGGCAAACCAATCCCGACAAAATCGAGAACCGGAGTATGATCCGGATTGGAGGCTGAAGCGGTTCTAACCGGCAGCGTTCATTCTTGCAAAGACAGGCTGGAAAACATCGGCTCCGGCTTTACTCATCGCTTCTGTAAACCCGAATGTCAGTTCATTCTTACCTTCTTTCAATTGTGCAAAGATCGATTCGATGAATTCACTCACAGGAGGTGCAAAATCATGAAGTCCCTTTCCACCAAGGTCCGTATTCAGCGCAGGCGGGATTACCTCAATCACCGAGATATTTTTCTCTTTTAACAAAGCACGGAGAGAGAGCGTGAATGAATGAAAGAATGCTTTTGTTCCTGAATAAACCGGGGTTTTCGTAAGTGGGACAAATGACAATCCTGAGGTAATGTTTAAAATTGTGTCCAGTGTTTTGAGATTGATGAACAGGGAAGTGAGATGCAACGGAGCTTCAACATTGATTACTATTTCTTCATGCGCACGGGGAAAGAAATCAGGATCTGTAATCTTCATCCAGTTTTGTATTCCGGCATTGTTTACAAGCACGTTCGTATCCGGATGCTCTTTTAAAATCCAGTCGTAAAGCGCGATTCTGTCATCGCTTTTCATGAGATCACACTGCCTGGTAATCAACGCAGGGTATTTTGCTTTAGCGTCATCGAGAGCCGACTGCCTCCTGCCGCAGATGATTACCTGGTTTTTCTCTTTTAAAAATCGTTCGGCCATGCCAAAACCAATTCCGGTTGCTCCGCCTGTAATCAGGATCTTGTTATTTTCTAAGTTCATATTATTTTTATTACCAATCAATTTCATGTTTATTACGGAAAAATTTTCCGGTCATATCAGATGGTGCTTCCGTTGCAAGCCAAACCGGAGTTTCAGCACCTTTTTGTACGGAGACCGGAGCGGATTTGCCTCCCATGTCGGTTTTTACCCAGCCGGGACAGACTGCATTCACGGATATTCCATATTCACTGAGTTCGTAAGCGAGATGTCGCGTGAGTCCGTTTAACATCGTCTTGGAAATGCAATAAGCCGGCGACCAGCCTCCGACAGGATCCGTCATAGAGCCACCGCCGCTGGAAAGATTAACGATCCGCGAGGGCCGGTTCAAAGAAGATAAAAACTCTTTAATCACGTTCAAGGGTCCGAAGCAATTTGTTTGAATTGTCTTATTTAGTAAATCAACGCTGTCGGTAAGAAGATTTTCATCGTGTGGGACAATGATAGCGGCATTGTTAACGAGGACGTCCAGCCTGGTTTTATATTTTAAAAAAACTTCAGATGCATTCATAATACTTTTAAGTTCACTTACATCCATCAATAAAACTTCGGCACTGAGATTTTCGCTGTTTAATTTAGACTGAGCATCAGACAACCGATTCTCATCACGGCCTGAAATAAAAACCCGTAATCCTTTCTTACACAACTGCCTGGCAATTTCAAATCCAATTCCCTTATTTGACCCGGTGATTAAGGCTGTTTTCATCAGCAAAAATTCTAATCGAACAATTCTTCGGATATCTCTACAAGGCTATTGTCGCGAAAATCCGTCAGCGAACCCTGTCGGGTATTCACTTTGCCCGGTATGTCTGTCGTTACGCCTGTATCCACGTTTATCACTTTTACTCCGATCGAATTCTTGCTCCCGGCGGAAGTATAGGTATCATAAATTACATACCTGTAGTTTTCATTGTCGAAGAAAAAGTAATTCAAATCCATGCCCTCGTTTCCGGGGCCGCCGCCACGCAAATAAAATGAGTATTTGAATTTTTTCCAGCTCCCGGTATCCCTTTCCGGAAATTCCATCTCAATCCTGCCTTTATTCATAAACCTGTAAACGATATATTTGTTTGATGTGTCTTTTGCCAGCACAACCTGGCTCGACGACTTCGTATAAAATGAAAAAACAATTGCCTCGTTTTTCAACAGTGGCTGGTCCGCATGTAATCGTATGCATGCAGCCATTATTACACATATTGAAATTATGGCTTTAAGGTAACGCTTCATTTTATGATCGGAGATAAGTCAAATGTAGCTATTCACTCCGTTATTTTGACACTTCGTCTTTTAATAATCCGAAATACATTACGTCGATCAGTTCTCCATCAAAGGTTTTGAAATCGCTTCGCAGGACGCCTTCCCTGGTAAATCTGTTTTTCTCTGCCACCCTCAGGCTTCCGTAATTATCCCGGCTGATCCTTAGGAATATTTTATTCAGATTTTTATTTGCGAAAAGATGATCCGTCACCAGGCCGACTGCTTTGGTTATAATTCCTTTTCCTTCGTAATTGCGATCTATGAAAAAGCCCATTTCTCCTTTACCTATATGCCAGTCGATATCCTTTAAGAATACGGAGCCAATGATTTTTTCCGTTACCCTCTCTTCAATCAGATACGTGAAGAATTCATTCTTTTCCGAGAGAGATATTCTTAAATCCGTAAACTGGATGGTAGAAGAGAGATCTTTGTTCGAAGAAACTGTTTTAGGAAAATACTTTGATATTCTATCCCTGTTCTCATTAATTAAATTGAAATATTTTTCGGCATCCCTCTTTTCAATAGACCGGATAATTATCTTTTCGTTTCCTGTAATCATAATGGAATAATTGAAAAATGCCATCAAAGTAAAGAAGAAATAGCTTTGCTGTTTAAGTATGACATAAATCATATCAGCATCGGTCAGGAATCAGTTTGGAAGGAGCTGGCGCAAATTAATATTGCAATTGATGCCGGAAATAGCCGAGAAAACTTTATGTTACCATTGCGGAGACCTTTGTAATGGCGAAACAATTGTATCAGAAGGAAGATCTTTCTGTTGCACGGGATGTAAGCTGGTGTATGAGATACTCTCAGAGAACAACCTGTGTACATATTATGACCTGAACAGGAATCCGGGAATCAAGCAGGGCAGCCTTACCGGAAAACGATTTAGTTTTCTGGATGAGCCTGAATTTTTTCAGAAGCTGATCAGTTTTCAGAATGGTGAAGAGGTGAGGGTATCCTTCCACATACCTTCAATGCACTGCAGCAGTTGTATCTGGCTTTTAGAAAATTTCAAAAGGGTCGACAATGGGGTGAGTCAATCGAATGTGAATTTTTTGAAGAAGGAAATTCATCTGACGTTCAACAACAGGAAGACTTCACTGCGTAAGATCGTCGAGGCTCTAACGCAGTTGGGTTATGAGCCATCACTGAATCTGGATTCCATTGGAAAGAAAGAAAAGAAAAGGGCAAACCGCAGCCGGATAATCAGGATCGGCGTTGCGGGATTTTGTTTCGGCAATATCATGATGCTTTATTTTCCTGAATATTTTTCGTCGGGACAGGTTATTGATCATGAACTGAAACTTTTCTTCAGTTATATGACGCTTCTGCTTTCGCTACCTGTCTTCTTTTACAGTGCCAGCGAGTTCTTCATAAAATCGTATCAGGCGATTAAGCATGGTTCAACTTCCATCGACATACCCATTGCATTGGGCATTGCAGCAATTTTTCTGCGAAGCGCCTTTGAGATCCTGTCACGGACCGGCGCCGGATTTCTGGACAGCGGAAGCGGGCTGGTGTTTTTCATGCTTATCGGAAGATGGTTTCAGGACTTTACTTTCGATTCGATGGCTTTCGACCGTGATTACAAATCCTATTTCCCAATCTCGGTTACCACCATTAAAAACGGAATCGAGAAGGATGTGTTTGTAAACGATCTGAAGATAAAGGACAGGATCATAATCCGGAACAACGAGATCATCCCCGTTGATGCAATGCTTCTGAAGGGTAATGCACGCCTCGACTATCATTTCGTTACTGGCGAATCGATGCCTGTTACGGTGCATGCCGGAGAAACAGTTTTTGCCGGTGCAAAACAGACCGGCTCGCTCATTGAATTGCAGGTGACCAAAGAAATTTCACAGAGTAATCTGACCCAGCTATGGAACCGGAATTATGAAGGCAGGGAAAGCAGTGGTTTTGATAAATTGGTTCAGTCGATTAGCAGGTGGTTTATTTATGTCGTTCTTTTCATCGCTTCCGTTTCAGCTGCCTATTGGTGGAGTATCGATATCCACATTGCCATGCGCGCTTTCACTGCAGTGCTGGTCATTGCCTGCCCATGCGCGCTCGCTTTATCTGCTCCATTCACCTATGGGAATATTTTGCGCATTCTGGGGAGGAATAAAATTTACCTGAGGAATTATCAGGCGCTTGAAAAGCTGGCCGATATAAACGTTGTCGTTTTCGATAAGACGGGAACTCTTACGGAAAACAATTCGACATCTGTCGGATATGAGGGAAATCTGCTTTCGACCGAGGAAAGAAAACTCGTCTTTTCCCTGGCCCGGCAATCCCTTCATCCACTGAGCAAACTGGTCTCAAGAACATTGTCGTCGGATGATTTTTATCCCGTGACCGATTTCAGGGAAACTACCGGTAAGGGTATTTCTGCTCTTGTCAACGGTTACTTCGTTCGCCTTGGAACTGCTGACTTTACCGGCAGTCCCGCCGCAGACGATTCCATTTTCCTCACAAGAGTATTCGTTTCTATTGACAGGAAGAATGCCGGGCATTTTATTTTCGGTAATTGGTACCGGAAGGGAACCGATGAGCTTGCAAAATCACTGCAAAGGAAAAAATATCAGCTTGCTGTATTGACAGGCGATAACGAAAGCGAGAAAAGCAACCTCAGGAAAATTTTTCCGGGAGATGCTGAAATCCGTTTCAACCAGTCACCTTCTGATAAACTGAGTTTCATTAAATGCCTTCACGAGAAGAAACTTAAAGTGATGATGGTCGGAGACGGATTGAATGATGCCGGCGCCCTGTTGCAGAGTGATGTCGGGATTTCGATTACCGATAATACCAATTCATTCACTCCGGCCAGCGATGGTATTGCCGATGCATCACAGTTGGAAAAACTCCAAAAGTTACTCGCTTATTCGAAGTCGGCCGTACGGATAATAATCATCAGCTTCATCATTTCATTGCTGTATAACTTCATCGGATTATCATTCGCAGTTACGGGTAAACTCTCACCGCTCATTGCTGCCATCCTTATGCCGATCAGCACAATAAGCCTGGTGTTATTTACCGTCATTTCAAGTACTATTAAAGGAAAGTTACTTGGCTTTAAATGAGACAGTTCATTAATTTATTTACAGAGTTTTCCCAAAAAAGCAAGGAACGACAAATTGAAATGATCCGATGAATGAGATAGTTACAAATTTCAAACTGACATAAATCATGAATACATATAATGTTTATCATAATAAAAAAATACCCCACAAAGTAGGTTTGTGTCAATTATGAGCGTAATAATCATTTTGATAATTGCCAGCTTACTTGTTGCCACCGGGTTCCTGATTTCTTTTTTCTGGGCGGTAGGGAATGGTCAGTACGACGATGATTATACACCATCGGTGCGGATACTTTTCGATGACGAGCCGGTGAACGACAATAATAACATAGAAAATAATCAAACTACATAATCCAAACGTTTTTTTAAAATGACGATAGAAAAATTCAATTACGACAACAGGATTGTTCGGAATTTTGCCATTGCTACCGTGGTCTGGGGCATCGTAGCCATGCTCGTAGGATTGCTTGCAGCCCTGCAGATTCCTTTTCCTTTTCTGAATTTCGATCCACACGCAACCTTCGGAAGAGTCAGGCCATTGCATACGAATGCAATCATCTTCGCTTTCGTGGGGAATGGAATGTTTATGGGAATCTATTATTCTCTGCAGCGATTACTGAAAGCCCGGATGTTCAGCGACCTGTTAAGCAAGGTTCATTTCTGGGGATGGCAGCTGATCATTTTGTCCGCTGCTCTCACACTTCCTTTTGGAATTACCTCCGGAAAAGAATACGCAGAACTCGAGTGGCCGATTGACATTGCAATCGCTTTAATCTGGGTGGTGTTTGCCATCAACATGTTTGGAACACTGATCAAACGCAGGGAAAGGCACCTGTATGTTGCAATCTGGTTTTACATTGCCACGGTTGTTACTGTTGCCGTTCTTCATATCGTAAATTCGATCGAACTTCCTGTTTCATTTTTAAAGAGTTATTCAGTATACGCCGGCGTACAGGATGCATTGGTTCAATGGTGGTATGGGCACAATGCAGTTGCATTCTTCCTCACCACTCCATACCTCGGTTTGATGTATTATTTTTTGCCGAAAGCTGTGAACAGGCCGGTTTATTCTTACCGGTTGTCAATCATCCACTTCTGGGCACTGATATTCCTGTACATCTGGGCCGGCCCTCACCATCTGCTTTATACTGCTCTGCCTGACTGGGCCCAGTCGCTCGGCGTCGTATTTTCTGTCATGCTTATCGCTCCATCCTGGGGAGGTATGATTAACGGTTTGCTCACCCTCCGTGGTGCATGGGACAGGGTAAGAGACAATGTTGAACTTAAGTTTTTCGTGGTCGCGGTAACGGCATACGGTATGTCGACATTCGAAGGACCGATGCTCTCGCTGAAGTCAGTGAACGCCATTGCTCACTTTACTGACTGGATAATCGGTCACGTTCACATCGGCGGACTTGGCTGGAACGGATTTCTCACATTCGGTATATTATACTGGTTAATACCAAGAATTTATAACACCTCACTTTACTCAAAGAAACTGGCTGGGTTTCATTTTTGGATAGGAACATTGGGAATCATCTTTTATGCAATCCCGATGTATTTTGCCGGGTTTACACAACACTTCATGTGGAAGGAATTCACTGAAGATGGAGTGCTGCGTTACCCTAACTTCCTGGAAACTGTTGTTCAGATTATTCCAATGTACATGTTGAGAGCATTGGGCGGTACCCTTTATTTAATTGGCGCTGTAGTTATGGTTTATAACCTTGTTAAGACCGCCAAGTCCGGTAAACTCGTTTCTGACGAACCGGCTGAAGCATATGCCCTGGAAAAGGTATATGTAGAAAAACACAAAGGCCACTGGCACCGCTGGATCGAACGCAGACCAATTCAGATGCTGATCATCAGTCTTGTGGTAATTTTAATTGGCGGTCTCGTCGAATTGATACCGACTTTCATGGTCAGGTCGAACGTCCCAACCATTGCAAGCGTAAAGCCATATACTCCGCTTGAATTACAGGGAAGGGATATTTATATCCGCGAAGGATGTTATGTCTGTCACTCACAGATGGTGCGTCCATTCCGTTTCGAGACCGAGCGTTACGGAGAATATTCTAAACCGGGAGAATTTGTTTACGATCATCCGTTTCAATGGGGAAGTAAGCGTACCGGCCCGGATCTCCATCGCGAAGGCGGCAGATATCCTAATTCATGGCATTACAACCACATGGAAGATCCCCGTACCATGTCGCCCGGAAGCATAATGCCGCCATATCCGCAGATGATCGAAAATGACCTTGACACGTCAACGACGGCTGCCAAGATCAGAACCATGCAGAAACTCGGCGTTCCGTATCCTGACGGCTATGATGCTGTTGCGAATACGGACCTGATGAGACAGGCAAATTCCATCAGTGCCGACCTTGCCAAAGATGGAATCAAAGTTCAGGGCAATAAGGAGATTGTTGCAATCATTGCTTACCTCCAGCGCCTCGGAATCGATATCAAAAAAGAAAGATTAACTGAAAAAAAATAAATCACTCATGTACAAGGAAGTCCTTTCTCAAATAGAAAATATCAGCATTTATCCTGTTTTTTCCTTCGTGATGTTCTTTGCCTTCTTTACAATGATTGCCGTTTGGGTAATCAGGTCTAAGAAAAAAGATTTCGAAGAGATAAGCAGAATTCCATTATCAGGTAATGATGAATAAAAATTGCAAAAGAAATGAAACGAAACTTAATCATACAGTCGCTTAATACTTTCAGAATGAACATGGCTACATTATTATCCGGGAAAGTCGTGAAACCATTAATCATGGATAAAAGCAGAAGATTTTTTTTGATGTTGTTATTCCTGACGGCAGGCATTCCGGCATTTGCACAGTCGCCTGCGGCTGAGACCAAGGTGCCGGCGCAGTTCCCGCAGTGGGCGATGGACCCGGTTGTTTACATCGTTTGTTTTTTATTCCTGATGATGGTCATCACCATCTATATTCTGTACAGGGTGAATATCAGCCTGATCAAAACAATGGCGCCGAAGGTTTTTGAGGAAAAACACGCAGAAGTTCAGCGGGAAACAGTAGTGAAAAAGGATTCATTGTTCCGCCGCCTTTACCTGAAGATGGTTGACAGTGTTCCTGTCGAACATGAGAAGGATGTATTGCTCGATCACGATTATGACGGGATAAAGGAACTCGACAACAATCTTCCACCATGGTGGAAATATGGATTTTACTTTACCATTGCCTTCGCCGTATTTTATTTATTGTACTTTCATGTATCCGGAATCGGTAAACTGCAGGGAGAAGAATACAGGGAAGAACTTGCAATTGCGGCTGAGCAGAAAGAAGCACGCATGAAAGCAAATGCAAATTTTGTCAACGAAGAGAATGTAGTGGCACTAACCGATGCAGACGGGATTTCAAAGGGGAAGGAGACGTTTGTCAAACTCTGCGTTGCTTGTCATCGTGCTGATGGTGGCGGACAAGTCGGGCCGAATCTCACTGACGATTACTGGATCCATGGCGGAGGAATTAAAAATATTTTCAAGACCATTACATATGGAGTACCCAACAAGGGCATGATCAGCTGGCAGTCGCAGTTGTCGCCCAAACAGATACAGCAGGTTGGCTCCTATATCATGACATTAAAAGGTACAAATCCGGCCGGAGCAAAAGAGCCTCAGGGTGACATCTGGATGGAAGAAAATGCAGCAAAGCCCGACTCAGCGAAAAAGGCAGGCGTTGACTCTGCGAGCGTTGTATCGGCTGAAATGAAAAAATAAAAAGAAATTGGAAACTCAGGATACAGGCGAAAATATCGATCAGGATGGAACATTTCGGGACAGCATTTCTACCATCACAGCAGAAGGAAAGCGCGCCTGGATATATCCTAAAAAACCGAAGGGCAAATTGTACAACGCCCGGATCTGGGTAAGTTATGCTTTTTTGATTGCCTTCTTTGCTTTACCGCTTATTAAGATCGACGGACATCCGTTCATGTTGTTCAATGTGATCGAACGGAAATTTATCTTATTCGGAATATCATTTTTCCCACAGGATTTTTTCCTGTTCGTTTTGGCCATGATCACATTTGTGGTCTTTATCGCTCTGTTTACTGCCCTGTTCGGAAGACTCTGGTGCGGCTGGGCCTGTCCACAGACGGTATTCATGGAAATGGTCTTTCGGCGCATCGAGTATTTTATCGAGGGTGATATGATGCAACAGAAGTCGCTCGACAAAAGAAATTGGGATGGATATAAGGCAACCAGAAAGATCATCAAACACATCGTGTTTTTCATTATAGCTTTTATCATTTCGAACACGTTTCTTTCATACATCATCGGCTTCGACGAATGGAAGGAAATTGTGAGTGATGATATTTCCGCTCATACCACTGGATTTATTGCCATCCTTTTCTTCTCGGGTGTCTTTTACGGAGTGTATGCCCGTTTTCGCGAACAGGTTTGCATCGTGGTTTGTCCATACGGAAGACTGCAGGGAGTATTACTCGATCCCAATTCCGTGATAGTGGGCTATGACTACAACAGGGGAGAGCCGAGAGGTAAAATCAGCAAAGCCCCTGAAAAAAAGACGGGTGATTGTATCGATTGTCATTTATGCGTTCAGGTTTGTCCGACCGGGATCGACATTCGTAACGGAACGCAGCTGGAATGTATAAACTGTACGGCCTGTATAGATGCATGCAATTCCATCATGGACAAGACGAACAAGCCTCATGGTTTGATTCGCTACACGAGTGAGAATGCCATCAGAAAGGGTGTAAAATTTAAGGTTACCTCCCGTATCATCGGTTACACGGTGGTACTCTCCATTTTACTGGGAACATTAATAACTCTGCTTGCGCTAAGAAGTAATATTGACACTACTATATTGAGAACTCCGGGTCAGTTATATCAGAAGCCGGATGATAACCACATCAGTAATTTATTCAGCATTGAGATGGTGAATAAGACATTCGATGACATTCCTGTGGAATTGAGGGCGGCTAACCAAAAAGGAGAGATCCGTTGGGTAGGAAACGGTATAACCAGGATAAAAGGACAGGCAGTCGCACAGAGCGTTTTCTTCCTCGTATTGCCAAAATCTGAAATAACCAAAACCAAGACGAAGGTTGTTTTTGAGATCTATTCAGAAGGTAAAAAAGTCGACGAGGCAGTAACATCGTTCCTCGGACCTAATAATTAATATGAAAAATAAATTCGAAATAAAATGAAACTACATTGGGGCTGGAGTATCGGAATCGTCTACCTCGTTTTCGTTTCAGGTATGATATTGTTTGCCGTAAAGGCATCTCAGCAGAAATACGACCTGGTCACGGATAATTATTACGAAGAAGCCGTCAGGTACCAGGATCGGATCGATGCGGGATACAACGCAATTAATTCGTCAGTAAAATTATCGTTCGTTTACAAAGACGATTCGAAAGATCTTGAAATAATAACGGATGGTAAGACAAAGAGCGTATCAGGCGTATTGATGTTCTATAAACCTGACCGGGCAAAGGATGATTTCACGATGAACTTTTCAACGGATAATTCGGGAAAGCAACTACTCTCACTGGCGAAACTTTCGCATGGCTACTGGAAGGTTCAGGCGAAATGGAACACCGCCGGGAAAGAGTGTTTTGAGGAAAAGAGAATATTTATTCAGTAATATGAACTTCGCATTTTACATTTCTGCATTCATGCTGGGTTTCCTGGGAAGTTTCCATTGTGCAGGTATGTGCGGACCGCTTGCTTTGATGTTACCCAAAGCGACAGGCACGGGTCTAAGCGTTGCCACCGGCCGTTTGATTTATAACGCCGGTAGAGTAGTTACTTATATCATTCTTGGTGTACTTTTCGGAATACTCGGCCTGGCGATTGCGATGAGAGGATTTCAACGAGAGCTTAGCCTTGCCGCAGGTGCATTGATCCTTGTTTCTTTAATTCTCTCCTCATTTCAAAATTCACGCTTCAGGAATTTCACTTCTTCGAATGCGCTTACGTTATTTATCAGAAGAATTTTGAAAAAACTATATGCAGAAAAGTCATGGGTGTCGTTATTTTTTATTGGTTTTATAAATGGCTTATTGCCCTGCGGTTTTGTTTACCTGGCAATTGCAGGTGCAGCATCTTCCGGTTCTGTGACGGGCGGTATGCTTTATATGGCATTGTTCGGCCTGGGAACTTTTCCGGTAATGATGACCATTTCCGTTGCAGCAAATTTTATAGGTATCAGGCTGAGGAGTATGTTTTCCCGCATCTCAACAGTCGCAGCCATCATTCTTGCCGTATTTCTGATCTATCGCGGAACCTTTATGAAAATGGATGAATGTTGCAAAGAGGCAGGTACTGCGCAGCACTCGGCGGTATATTGCCCTGCACCGGTATTAAAGTAAAGAGATTTACTGGGAAACATCTTCAAGCTTTTTTACAAGCTTGCTGAATTCAACATAATTTTTCTTTGTTTGATTTTCAGGTTTTTCGAATACGATATCCTGTACCTTGAAATGGTTCTTTAATCCTCTCACAACACTATCGATGATGATTTGTCTCTGGTTTCTCCTGCTTATGACATTTAATTGCTGAAGCATAAGTTCAGAATCACAGAGGTAACAGTCGGTTAAAAAGGTGTAGGTCATATCACTCGATGAACCATTATCTGCGAAAATTGTTTCGAGAAAAAATGACAGCGCGACACTATCCTTGGATTTGCAGAAATATTCAGGAAACATGGAAGCAATCGGAACATATTTGGTCTTGCTGTATTTATCCAGTGCGATGCTGGCGTTTTTCCGGTTAGTGCTGTCTCCCTTTTGAGCCTTGTAGGAGAATTCAATTTGTTTCTCAAAGGTTACGAGTATCAGCTCCTTTTTCGAAATTTCAGGCAATTCATCGAGAAATTCTACAAGTTCCTTCAGTACGTATCCTTCTATCTGTTCGCCTTTATCAGTCCATTTTAATGCTGTAACCTTATACCAGTCGTTTTTAGCAGGCTCACAATAGAATAACTCATCGGATTTAAGAATGCCAACAATGTAGTAGTTGATGCCCTGTCCGCCATAGATATTTGTCTGACCATAACTCTCGCTGATGCGTGCCACCCGTCTTTCGGCAAAGGAGGTTACACTAACAGACAATGTTACCAGTAACAGGAAAAAATATTTGTGACAATGCTTCACAGCGGCGTTAAGGTGTGGTTTCTGCTTTTATAGTCCAAAAGTATATAACTTAGGCTTTATCTAATATAATAAAATATGACCGGGAGTAAAAAAACTTACGCCAACGTTTTTTGCTTGTCTGTATAATAACTTTAGCTCTGATTGTTTTCTGAAATGAAAGCCTTAAAATCGCCCTTTTATCTGGTAAAAAGGCACATTAACCAAGAAACATTATATATTCAAAAAAAAATATTGCAGTTGGATTTTTTAATCTTCAAGGGTAGAATGAATATGAACATTATGTAAATTTATGTGAATTAAAATTCCCGGTTTGTCAGTTTTCGGGAAGGAAATTTTCGGTTTTCAGGTAATGTATGTTTCTTTCCTCTAGATATTTCAAAACATAATTAAAACACTCACTATTCTTACCTACTAACTCCGGTGGAAATACACCCTTGTTGGTAAAGATATTCTCAAGAATTAATCCTGCGCTTGCGGTTGCGGTATAACCCGTAGTTCTGCTCATCGACGATAATTTTTCAACAGGATCAAATTCGTCATATAAATCATAGACAATATTTTTCTTTTTTCCGTTTTCCACGCCATTGATTGCAATTCTCATTATTGTAAATTCAGGTTCTTCATTTCCCAGTTTCCAGACATCAAAAAGAATCTGGGAAGTAACATCAAATGGAATTATTTCTGTTCCGTTTACGCTAATCTTATTCCTGTTAAAGAAACCGGCAGCCTCGAATGCCTGGATTAACCTGACATGTCCGGGATAACGCAGAGTTTTTTCCTTCATGTAAGGAATGTTTTTCAATGTATAAATCAGCGAACGGAGTCCATCCGAATTAAAGGCTTCCAGCGTCCCGGCATTTCTGAAATCGATCAGTTCAGTATCGCTGAGCGCCGGTTTAACCACGATGTTTCCGTTTTCGACAAACCGGGCCGGGCGTGTATATTCTTCAATGACATCACAGGGGGAAAAGGGTGCTTTATATTCAAAGGGAAAAGTTCTGAATTTAGGAAGTCCGCCAACCATGTATTCCAGTTGATCGATTTTCATGCGCTCATTGTGATAACCGGCAATATAATTCGGCATGCCTGGAGCGACTCCGCAATCCATGATGACGGTAACGCCATTTTGCCTGGCAAGCGGATCAAGAACAAGTACATCCTCAGGCATGAAGGAAATATCGACCAGATTTTTCCGGTTATTGATTACATTTTGCATCGTCCGGAACCCGAGGAATCCCGGCACAGCGGACACGACCAGGTCAAAATCTTTTATCGCCATACCAAGCGCGGCTGTGTCTGTTACATTCAGAATTCTGGTTTTGATTTTGTGTTTCTCGGAAAGCATGCGCAGAGATTTCTGATCGATGTCTGTCGAAGTCACATCATATTTTTTTGAGAGATCGATGGCCATCGTTCTGCCGACCATGCCTGCACCGAGAATGATAATTTTTTTCAAAGGGTTAATTTTTATTTTAAGAAATTGAAGGACGGTAAAATAAGAAAAAAAATACCATGGTATTTATTTGTTACGATCCTGCATATCCTGTTATTCTTCGGATGGACGGTTTTTGGGAATTTACATATGAGGATTTATGCTCGTATGTTGACTTTAAAACCTGGAATTTTATTTGTGATATACTGTAAGACCGGATTCTTTTTTTTCACTGGTGAAAGAGTTGCAATATAATAAACACCATTTGTGCGGTTGGGACTCTCTTTTGGAATTTGGTCCTTCGTGTATTTGATCTGCTGTCCGCCAGCCGGCGGATAGTCATGCATGTGGGGAAAAGAAGGGGTCACATGCATGGCGTCAGCCATTTTTATTTTCCATTGAATTTATGGGATTGAAAAAAACAGGATCAATTAGGGAGCAACAATTTTCGAAGTGCGCCCCGGGGCAAAATATATGTATTACCAAAGCAATCGCCAATGTATTGTTGCTCAGCACACCGTTAATTCATAGCAAGATCCTTAAAACAACCCGGAACACCCCAACCTGTTATGAAAAAAATCTAACAGCATGCAGGGAATACATGCTCTCCTGCACAGCACAATGCTTCTTAGTAGACATTTGTTGCACCTGCTCCTCGAATGATTCTTTTCACAAAGCCATGCAAGAGGAATTATACATTAAATGGATAAACCAATTGAAAATCACAAATCCTCGCCGGTGAAGTATAGTTTATTTGAAAATTCCGGACTATATAATTAGCTATGTTTTTTATAAAAAGATTAACGAACAGCTGTCATCATCTTGCATTGCCTGAAGGAGCCATTGATGTTTGTTACTTCCAGCTGGTAGACATAATTAGCAATTGGTATACCCAGCGCTTTCAAATTTACAGGAATGGAATGATCACCGGCATTCATATTTTCCCTTGAAATTTCTGCTGTTTTTTTTCCAGTCACATCCCACAATTCGATTTTTATGTCGGACGGAAATTTTAAATTGAATGAGATTACTGTTTCTTCAACGAATGGATTCGGAAAATTTTGTGCGAGTTTGAATTGTCCTCCTGTTTCTGGTTCAAGTTTCTGAAGACCTGTCGTCCCTGTTCCGTTAATGGTTGCTTCGAGATAAGTTTCGTATTGATTCGTAAAAGTATTAAAGGTTAGGGTCGCCATCTGCAAGGCATAGCCGTCAGAAAACACATTGTCGTTCGAGGGACTCACAGGATCAGCGCCATAGGTCGAATACGGTGCGACAGTGGTATAAATCTGATTTTTCTCTGCAATGGGAAATGTAAGCTGGGAAGTTACCTGAAGTACAGAGCTCAGGAAGACCTGGAAGTGAATATGAGAGACTCTTCCGCTATACCAGCCGGGAAACTTCGTCAGGAATTGAACTTCGCCGTTGGCGTCAGTCATCTGAATGCCACGCAACCACGTTTGCCCGGCATTGTTCTGGCTTCCCATCTGTCCGCTTGTTGTATAGCCTGAATAATAACCATACGCATTGCAATGCCAGATATCAACGCGGCAATTTTGCATGGGCAAACAATTCGATGAACCGATAATTTTTAATTTCACAAGCGTATCTGCACCAGGTTGATTCTCCCTGATGTCCGTCCTAAACATGGATGCATTGCTGCTCAGGTCGAGCGGATAGGGGCCCGCTGTTTCGGATGGAACCAGGTCACAGTTGCCATTATTATTTTTACCGCTTGAAAATGTTTTACCGAAGGGCAGGAGTGAAGCTACTCCGATGAGCCCGGTCGTCTTTAGAAATTGTCTTTTGTCCATGGTGCTAATTGTCAGGATCGGTTATATATCAAATGTAAGGAGTAATTTGATTCGTTTTCTCCATATTAAGTAGCTTAAATGGTAAACAAGGTTGGGTGATCAATATTTAATTTCTACAACCCTTGCAACATCATGTATTTATACTTGCATCGATTTATACATTCATAAAACCTGTCCACACTTAGTTTGGTATAAAATAAACACCATTTGTGCGGTTGGAACTCTCTTTTGGAATTTAGTCCTTCGTGTATTTGATCTGCTGTCCGCCAGCCGGCGGATAGTCATGCATGTGGGGAAAGAAGGGGTCACATGCATGGCGTCAGCCATTTTTATTTTCCATTGAATTTACCGGGATTGAAAAAAAATGAACACACAGAGCACGGCGATTTTCGTTCTGCGCCCCGGGGCAAAATATGCGTTACTGGTAAGACATGATCAGTTTTTTTTAAAGATCAGGAACTTTTTTTTTCAGGCCGGGAACGATTTTCTTTCACTCTGAATTTTACAATTTTTTTAATCAGTCCTGCAGGCAAAGGTCTATTTACCGGAAACTGTACTGCGCCCTTTGAATTTTTGAATTTTGAAATTTCTTCCATGAAAGCCCTTATGCCTGATGGTGTCGGATAGAAGCCGATGTGATTTTTGTATGCAGCATAATGGACAAGATTACCATTCATGAAAAGCGTAGGCATAGCATAGCTGATCTTTTCTGTCGCATCCGGGGCAGCTTCATTTACAATACTCCGCATTTGTTTTAATTGTTTTTGTATTTCCGGCGGAAAGTTTTTGATATAGTCGTCAACATTTTTTGCTGGCTTCATCGGTTTCGGATCTTTTATAATTTTCAACAAATAAATTTATTTTTTATGATAATATAGCATCCATTGGTTCCCGAATTTGTCGGTTACATTTCCCGTAAAGGATCCCCAGTGGCTTTTCCTGACGGGCTGTAAAACTATTCCGCCTGCTGAAAGTTTACGGTGATACATTCTGAATTCTTTTTCACTCGCGCAACTCAGGAAAAGTGCAACCGAATTTCCTTTCCTCAACCCGGCCTCATCGATTAGGTCTGTCCCCATTAATATGACATTTTTATTTACCAGGGTTGAATGGAGAATGCATTCTTTCATTTTTACCGGGAGTTTTTTCGTCATGGGAAAATCACCGACTCGTTGAAATGTGAGTTTTCCGCCGAGACATTCCTGATAGAATGACATGGCTTGCCTGCAGTTTCCGGAAAAACTCAAATAAGCACTAATGTAGGACATCGTTTAATCAGGCATTCTCTAATATCGCCAGATCGAGCTTTTTCATCTTTAGGATTTCTTTCATCACGCGTCCGCTTTTATCAGGATCCTGCATAAGCTTTTCGATGTTCGATGGTACAACCTGCCATGATACACCGAATTTATCTTTCACCCAACCGCACATGCTTTCTTCTCCACCGGCAGCCGTTAGTTTCTCCCAGTAATAATCGATCTCCTTTTGAGTATCGCAATCGATTACAAGCGACACTGCTTCATTGAAAGTATAATTGTGTTCTCCCGGACCGTCCATGGCGATAAGTGTGTTACCATTCAGTTTGAATTCGGAAAACATAAGCTTGCCTTCATTCTCATCACCCTGCGGATAATGAAACATCGTGAGTGTTGAACTATTCTCAAAGATGGACTGATAGAATTTTATGGCTTCTTCACCTCTTCCAAATTGTTTTCCCGTGAATAGGAAACTGGGAGTGATTTTCAGACCCGGATTATTTTCATAAGGCAAAGACACCTGCCAGGTCATTCCGAATTTATCCTGTACCCAGCCATAGCGTTCACTCCAGGGGTATTTATCAATAGGCATTAACGCTTTACCACCATTATGAAGTTTTTCCCATATTTCATTCACTTCGTTTAGCAGGCCGGCAGTCACAGAAAATGAAATGGATGGATTTATCCTGAACATCGGTCCACCGTTTAATCCGATTACTTTTGTTCCGCTCAATTCAAAGGCTACAACCATTGGATTCTCTGAAGTGATCTTTGAATTTCTGAAAACCGAACAGTAGAATTCAGCCGCAGCTTTAGCCTGTCCGTCAAACCACAGGCATGTTTTTAATGGTCTCTGATTCATCTTTTACGTTTTAATTTTGTTCAACATATTTTTTGAAATTATCAAGTATCGCCTGCCAGCCACCGCGCTGCATTTCGACCGGATTTGTTTCTTCTGCATCGAAAGATTCGGTAAGCTTTGTGCCGTTATCGTTCTTCTCGAACAATGCTTTTACTCTTCTGCCATCAGGCATTACATATTCAACCACATTATTTTCTATGATGTTCGTAAAAGTGTATTCAAAATCAAAGCCCATTGAACCGTCTTTGGCTTCCATTCTGACTTTACTTTTACCACCCATTTTGAAATCACTTTCAGCAGCCGGAGCATGCCAGTCGTCCGAAGCAAAACACCATCTTGTAATATGCTTCGGATCATTGAAATATTTCCAGGCTTTTTCAATTGGTGCGTTAATGTTTGTTGAGACTGTCACGACTGTTCTCTTTTTGGTAGTTTCCATTTGATGTGTTTTTAATTAATAGTTTAAATATATTGAATTCTCATGGATACAAATGTGCAAACGGTTTTGCCAGGATGCAATGTGCAAAAACGTCAAAAGAAGGGTGCTTTGCGACATATGTATTTTTTTAACTTTGTGCCGTGGTTAATTCTAATCCCATCCGTTTATGATAAATATTTCAATACTTGTCCCTGAAACCGCCGTCATCGAAGCTATTGCCGATCCGCATTATATGTTCCGTATGGTGAACGAATATTTTGAGTCTACCCGGCGAAAACCAAAGTTCAATATTCAGCTGGTAGGTTTAAAAAGAGACGTGAAATTGAATAGCAGTCTGTATACCGTCCATCCGGACAAACTCATTAAAGAGGTAAGCAAGACTGACCTTATATTTATTCCGGCGCTGAGTGGGGATTTAAGAACTGCATTACAACTAAACAAAAAATTCGTTCCATGGATCATCGATCAATATGAGAAAGGCGCTGAACTGGCATCGCTGTGTATTGGTTCATTCCTTCTTGCTTCAACAGGTCTGCTCAACGGAAAGAAGTGCTCTTCGCACTGGAATACTGCGAATGAATTCCGGCAAATGTTTCCTGAGGTTGAGCTTGTCGATGGCTCGATCATGACAGAAGAAAAGGGTATTTATTCGAGCGGTGGAGCAAATTCATACTGGACATTGTTACTTTATCTTGTCGAAAAATATACTGACCGCGATACTGCAATCCTTGCTTCCAAGATATTCGCTGTGGACATCGACCGCGACAGCCAGGCGGCATTTATGATGTTCGAGGGTCAGAAGAATCATGATGATAAGGAAATACTGAAGGCTCAGAAATTCATCGAAGGAAATTTCACTGAGAGAATTTCTGTTGACGACCTCGCTGAGAGAGTTTCTCTCGGGAGAAGGAGCTTCGAGCGCCGGTTTAAGAAAGCAACAAATAATTCCGTACTCGAATACATTCAACGGATTAAAATCGAAGCCGCCAAACGTAGTTTCGAATCGAGCCGGAAAAATATTAATGAAGTGATGTTTGACGTAGGTTACACTGACACAAAAGCGTTTAGATCCGTCTTCAGGAAGGTAACAGGGTTAAGTCCTGTCGAATACAAAAACAAATACAATAAGATCACATTTTAAAGAATTTCATTCCTGTGAATTCCTAAACATTCCGTCTATTCTGCGGAAAATTCTGCATATTCTGACAGAAAAAATGAAATGCAGCGACACTTAATCATGATAAAAATTTCCATTTCCCTGAATAAAGACCTATCTTCGCAGTTCTTAAAATCCCCCAAATGTTATCAGTATCAAACCTTTCCCTGAGATACGGGAAACGAATTCTTTTTGAAGATGTTAACCTGAAGTTCACCCCGGGCAATTGCTATGGAGTGATTGGAGCAAACGGAGCCGGTAAATCGACTTTTTTAAAAATGCTTTCTGGAGACATCGACCCAAATACCGGAGAGATCGTTATTACTCCCGGTGAACGCATGAGCGTCCTCAGCCAAAACCATTTTGCTTACGATCATTGCCTGGTCATTCAGACGGTGATGATGGGAAATGAGAAATTGTGGAACATCATGCAGGAAAAGGATTCCATATATGCAAAAGAAAATTTCACCGAAGCCGATGGTACCCGCGCCGGAGAACTCGAATCTCTCTTTTCTGAAATGCATGGCTGGGACGCCGAAAGTGATGCTGGTAGTCTTCTTTCCGGTTTGGGAGTCTCTGAGGATTATCACCATAAACTCATGAGCGAATTGAACGGAAAGGAAAAAGTGCGTGTACTGCTCGCCAAAGCTCTCTTCGGCAACCCCGAAATATTATTGCTCGATGAGCCTACAAACGACCTTGACGTAGAGACCATTTCCTGGCTCGAAAATTTTCTCGCCGATTTCGAAAATACCGTAATCGTAGTTTCGCACGACAGGCATTTTCTCGATGCAGTTTGTACTCATGTTGCCGATATCGATTTCGGGAAAATTCAATTATATACCGGTAACTATACATTCTGGTATGAATCCAGTCAGCTTGCATTGAGGCAGCGTGCTGATCTGAATAAGAAAACAGAGGACAAACGCAGGGAACTCCAGGAATTCATCGAACGATTCAGCGCCAATGCTTCCAAGTCGAGGCAGGCTACCAGCAGGAAAAAACTTCTGGAGAAACTCGTTCTGGATGATATTCAGCCTTCGACACGGAAATACCCGGGAATCATTTTTAAAGCCGAACGCGAAGTGGGCGACCAGGTACTGACTGTAGAACATCTTTCAAAGAGAGCTTCTGACGGAACAGTTTATTTCAACGATATTTCATTTACACTTAACAGGGGCGATAAGGTCGTCATTCTCTCAAAGGACCATGGAGCTATCTCTTCATTTTTTGAAATACTGATGGATAATATCAAACCTGATTCGGGAGAATACAAATGGGGAAGTACTATTACTCGGGCATACCTGCCGAACGACAACGCTGCTTTTTTCAATGGAGAGGATAATCTTATCGACTGGCTGAGACAATTTTCGAAAGACAAAGACGAGACCAATATCCGTGGATTTCTTGGCCGCATGCTTTTCAGCGGGGAAGAAGTGTTTAAAAAATCGAACGTGCTCAGCGGCGGTGAAAAAGTCCGCTGCATGATCTCACGAATGATGTTGACGAATGCTAATTGCCTGATACTTGATGAACCGACGAATCACCTCGATCTCGAATCCATCACAGCTTTCAACAATTCAATGAAGGACTGGAAACACGTAGCTTTGTTTACATCGCATGATCATGAATTTGTTCAAACCGTCGCAAATCGAATCATTGAAATTACTCCGTCAGGAGTTATCGATAAACGGATGAGCTATGACGAATACATCACTGATGAAGCGATCAGATCGCTGAAGGAAAGCATGTATAATGAGATCGTCCATGCTTGAAATCGGTAACTATAACGAGCTGATTGTAAAAACAAAAACAACCGTGGGAGTTTACCTTACGGATGAGAAGGAAGATGTATTATTGCCTTCAAGATATGTACCTCAGGGTACTGAAGTCGGCGATCGTCTGGAAGTTTTTGTTTATCTCGACAATGAAAATCGTCCCGTAGCGACAACACTTCATCCCTACGCAACCGTAAATGAATTCGTTTTTCTTAAAGTCAAGGATGTAAATCCTCATGGAGCATTCCTCGACTGGGGAATTGCGAAGGACATATTCGTATCATATTCTGAGCAGAGAGAGATAATGAAGCAGGGAGAGGAATACCTTGTATTTATTTTTATCGATGATGTTTCAGGAAGAATTGCAGCCACCACAAAATGGATGAAATACATCAACCGTGATGTTACCGGTTTAAAGGACGGAGAAGAAGTTGATATTCTCATAGCAGAGAAAACGGATTTGGGATATAAGGCAATCATCGAAAACCAGTTCGAAGGACTTATTTATTCAAACGAGGTGTTTGAGGAAATTAAGTTGGGCGATATGAAAAGGGCATATATCAGGCAAATTCGCGAGGATGGAAAGATCGACCTGCGACTGCAGCCGGAAGGTTATGGGCATATCGAAGATGCGAAACTCATCGTGATGAATGCGCTAATGGAAAGCAATGGCTCCCTGAAATTGGGCGACAAAAGCTCGCCTGATGATATTTACAGGCAACTGAGAATTTCAAAGAAAGCTTTTAAAAAAGCTATCGGAGGATTGTATAAGGATAGAAAAATTCAGATCTCTGATTTTGAAGTTAGGATTGTACCGGGTGCATAGGAATTTTATTTTTTAATTCCGTTAGAATAGAACAAGGAGTTTATTGATCGCAGGGATTTATACGGATCAATGGAAAAGTCCGGTCACATTGAATTTTAATAGCCATCAATCAGTGAAGATTGGTTTATTCTGGAAAATCCGTGTTCCATCAATCACTTCCCAAAAACGACTCTTTCTTTCTGCACAATTTCACCTTCACGCGAAATAAATAAAAAATAAATCCCGGCGCAAAGACCTGATATGTTTATATGACTGAGATTATTTTCATTTTCAAACACTGCAAGAACTTCTTCTCCAAGCATGTTGTACAATTTGCAATCGAGCCGATTTGTATTTTGCGATTCAATATACAGGATTCCCGATGCAGGATTCGGATATACTTTTATTCCCGGTTTATTATTTTCATCTACTGAAACAATTTTAAAATACTCTGACTTACCATCGAAGTCGGTTTGTTTTAACCGGTAATATGAGATACCACTGAACGGAAATTCATCCATCGAATGATAATGATTAATCTGCGTTGAATTTCCGGCTCCAACAATACGATGCACTTCAGTCCATTCCATCGAATTTTTTGATTTCTCTATTGTAAAATAGCTGTTGTTTGATTCCGATGCAGTGGACCAATCAATAGAGACTATTTTGTCTTCCATTGTGGCGCTGAAGTCGAGTAGCTTTACAGGTAATGGCGGGTCATTATACGTATAATGAAAAGCCGATCCGGAACCTCCGCCTCCTCCTGCAATTGCGGTGTTGCAGGCAGGATTCAGGAGTGGACAACAGCCTGTTCTTACGAAGCCGCTGAAGCCTACCCCGCGTCCGTCACCAAAGACAGTTACATCCACATCTGTGTAGGCCGGATTATTTGATAACGGCGTAACATCAAAACAAAATGTATAGCTCAGGCAACTGTTGGGAGTACCGGAAAAATCACCGCTGTTAGTGCCTGCATTGTCAAAGAAATCGAATATCCAGGTGTTACCGGTTTTCGATGAGACCCAGCTTCCGGGTAAGTAATTTCCCGGTAGAAATACCGGTGCAGAAACGGAAGAGTACCCGGCCGGGTTGAAGATAAACTGAAATCTTTTTACGGCTTCAATGCCGGTTGTATTTTCAAAAAAGGTTGTTATGCACATGTTGCCCGGCACATTCAGCGGGGCAAGAGTCATCGGGTCGGTCTTATAAACATTATTATATGTTACCTGGAAGTACGGTTTAGCAGGATTGAAAACCGGGAAGGCGCACCCGCTGTCAAAGCCGAGATTTCCTCTCGTGTTTGGAATGTTAACCCATGTAGAGCCTGTATCACCTGCAATGGAAATTCCGTAGGTGACTATCGAGGATGCATCCACCCAGAGGTAATAGGTAGGAACACTGGATACCGGGAATATCAGATTTGAATTCCCGCTTCCAACAATTCGTGAACTGCAGCCGCTGTTTGTGCAGGTTGAATTTATCACGGTAACAATTAATGGAGCGCTGGCGTTAATGATTGAGACGAAAATATTGTCTGCGCCGTTTGGTGCATTTATCTCATACACTAAATCCTGCCCCGCTATATTGCATGAACCAGGCATGTCGTCGCCCATGGCGGCATTGGTCTGATTAGCCAGGTAAATACTCGGACATAAATCTACCCTCAGAGGATTACTGCAAGATGCCTGTGAGAACAATTCCAGTGGTATTGATAAAAAAGCAGCAATTAAAAGATAGAAATTTTTCATAAGAGAGAGTTTGAAATCTAAAAGAAAGTTACCAAATTAAAAATCGTAAGAATCCTGCCTATTTGGCTAACGGTGAAAACGATGGGGTAGAGAGAGGTTAAAAGGTTGTAAAGAGGCCAGGAGTTTTGACATTTACAGCAGAACCAATTGTCTCAGTTTAAAAATTCAGATCAATTCTTTCTGATCCTCAGCAAAGCGCGATAAAACAATGAGAGTTGCTTTCCGACTGCAGCATTTGAATAATGATCTTCAGCAAATTTTCTTGCCTGTCTGCCCGTTTGCATGCAGAATTCATAATCATCTATACATCGGTTCACTGCAGAAATGAATTGATCGGGAGTGTCTGCGATGAGAATATTTTTATCCGGGGTTACAGGTATTCCTTCGGCGCCGATGCTTGTTGAGATAATTGTTTTTCCCAGCGCCATTCCCTGGATGATCTTCACCCGCATGCCGCTGCCGGAATGCAGCGGAACGATCATGATCTGTTTCTTCTCCATATACGAATGCGCATCTTCGATTCTGCCTTCACAGATCACATTCGGATGATTTGCCCGAATAATAGAATCAGGAAAACTTCTTCCTGCGAGGTAAAGTTTTAATCCCGGATGCTGTGCATGCACCGTAGGCCAGCATTCTTTCAGGAACCATTCGACAGCTTCCAGGTTCGGCATCCAGTCCATCGAACCCAGATGAAAAAGACATAATTCCAATTTATCGTTATCATTAACCTGGTAGTCGTTTAGATCCAGGCTTACGGGAACCGTTAATACCGGCCCCCGGTAGTGTAAACGGTGAAAAATCGATTCATCCACGTCGGTGATTGGAATCAATGCATCGATTTTCTGAAGGGTTTCAATCTCATAAGTTCTCAGTCTCGATGCAAGGAGACGAATATAATTTTTCCTGAACGGATTCTTCTCCTTGTGAACAAGCCTCTGCCAGATTATATGTTCTGCATTATGTGCGCGAAGCACAATTTTAGCGTGAGAGTTTTTCCTGATGCACTCGATGTATGGCGTTGTATAGAGTGTCTCGAGTTGTACAATATCGAAGGCTGTTTGTTTAAGCAGTTCTTTAAGGTGCTCTTCGGCTGATTTGCTGTAAAAGCGCACGATATTGTATGATTCATTCGTGAAGAGGTTGGCGATAAGCGAGTGAATCTTAATGTTCGTATCAATTGCTGAACTACTGAGATTTAATTTACTTTGCAGATCGGCCGGAACAGTACTTGTTTCCACAAAATGTCTGGATGTATTGAGTGCAAATTGATGCAATTCATTTCCTGATTCAATCAGCGCCAGTGCCATATTCATCATGGCGATGTTTCCCCCGTCGATGGGTGGATATGGGACACGGTGACAGATCTGCAGAATTTTCAAAATGGTTTTTGTCTGATAGTTTACGGAATGTTTTTCGCAAATAGTCTCCTGAATAATTTGAGGTACGTCTCTTTCTCAAAAAGCACGCTGTCGGTGGTAGCCTTATATGTCAGAATGATTCCCACCGGCAGGAGCACAATTGTGGAAAGCCACATACCCTTCCAGGCAGGAATGACGCCTTCCCTGGCAAACTTTTCACCGGTAATTGAAATGATGTAGTAGGTGATGAAGAAGATAATGGAAACGATTACAGGCGTTCCTAGTCCGCCTTTGCGGATGATGGCACCCAGCGGTGCGCCAATGAAAAACAGGATGAGGCACGCAAGGGAGAGAGAGAATTTTCTCTGCCATTCGATTTCGTGTTTGGATAATATTTTTGAGATCATCTTAACTTCGTTGGTGGCATTGTCGGTAATCTCTTTCATGTTCCTTGCAGAATATATGGCCGAATTCGCTATGATCCTTCTTCGGTCTGCTGGAAAGTTATTGATGAATTCTTTTTCCGCTTTCTCGGGAGAAAACCGGTTCTTTACCTTACCCGTATCGATATTCAGAAAACCGGTGAGCTGTTTTAGGTAGTCTTTTTCTTTGGTATTGATCCTGTTTCTCAGCGAGTCTGCCGCAAGACTCAGCTGCCGCAGGTTCAGCATCTGGTAATTATCCTTGAAGAGCTGCTCATTCGTTCGTGTCATCTTGAATGAGCTCAGGTCAAACCGAACCAGTTCCTCTTCAAATTCGGTACGCATTAAAGGACGCGAATACTTACCAGGCCGGTTGGGCCTTTCTTCATAGCTGGAGCCTTTAAATAATGTCAGCAGCAGGTATCTTTCATCATCAGACATTGCCATGCGTCCCCTTTCAGCCATGATGAGCTTTGTGTTTCCCCGGTTTTCGGTATGATCGTAGATGATTAAATCTCGCAGCGTTTGTCCGTCGCTGTCTTTTTTACCTATCCTTATAGAATACCCGTCGATGCCGTTATAGAAAATTCCTTCCTTGATTAGAAGAGCTGGTTTTTGCTGGCGTACATCATAAAGGAGAGCGTTCATTTTGAGATTGGCAATCGGCAATACATTGTTGCTGAAAAAAAATGCTGACAGGCTGATTGCAATGGCAGTAAGTACCAGGGGGCGCATCAACCGCCGCAGCGAAACGCCGGCCGACTTGCAGGCTGTTATTTCAAAATGTTCGGCGAGATTACCAAAAGTCATAATGGAGGAGAGGAGCAGGGAGAGCGGAAGGGCAAGCGGTACAAGCGTAATGGAGACGTAGATCATCAGTTTTACAATGATCACCCAGTCGATACCCTTTCCGACGAGATCGTCGATATACTTCCAGAGAAACTGCATCAGCAGTACAAACAATGCAATCAGAAAAGTCAGGACCATGGGGCCTGCGAATGCACGTAAAACAAGTAATGTTAGTTTCTTCAAGTTATATTTGCAAAAAGCAAAATCAAGGTGCAAGTTACTAATTTCAATTTTAGCCAGGACGAGTCAGACGCCATCGGGGAGCGTAATTTTTTCTTAGTGAAAAACAGCGCGACAAAAAAAATTATGGAACTGTTTGGATCGATAGAAAGAGATATGAAGGACTGGATTTCGGACCATGACTTTGAAGTGAAGGGGCTGAATATATCTTCAGGAAAGATATTCAGGGGAGAAAATTATAAGCTGTATCCGTATATCCTGCTCGACTATCCGAGACTATTTTCGAGGCAATCGGTATTTTCGTTCCGCACGATGTTCTGGTGGGGACATGAATTCAGCTTCAGCCTTCACCTGGAGGGCGAGGCGCTGGAGAGGTACAGAACTGCGCTGATGAATAACCTGGCTAAATTGTATGGTAAGGGTGTGTTCTTCTGTGTGAACGACACGCCCTGGCAATACGATTTCGTTGAAGAAAATTACAAGCCGCTGGAAGAATTGAATGACCTGGAAAAAATGACGGGTTCAAAGTCCTTTATAAAAATCAGCAGGAGGCTGCCCGTTAATTCACATAATGATTTATACGGTTATTGTATGGAGACCTTTAAGCTTTTTTTTACGTTGCTTAAATCAGGAAATGATTCAGATCAATTCCGGTAGACAACTGACAACAATTATCAGGAACCGATGATATGCATGAGGGCGTGAACCTGGCTGTTCCATAGCAGCTTGTTGGCTTCTTTCTCATCTTCAGAAGCGAAGTCGGTGATGATTAAAGCCACGTCCCCTGTAATTTCATCCTGTTGTATCTCGAACTGGAAGTACGTCTCATCTTTTTTGTCATCCGTTACCCACTTATACCTGATAAGCTGATTATCTTTCTTATTGACAATCCGGGCACGTTGTTCGGTTCCGTCCCAATGAAAGATAAAATCACCTTCACGAATAGTTACTTTGTCGGCAAACCACTCTTCGAGGCTGCTTGCATTGCTGAGATAATTATAAAGTATTTTGGGAGATGACTTTATTTCGTACTCAATGGTGTATTTACTGCTTTTTTTAGCTTTGATATCTTGCTTCACGGTCATTTAGTTAATTTAATGTCCCTTTTTTCAGAGTTGCTCAATATAGAGATTTTTTTTCGATTATAGGGATAAATAATAAGGATATTAAATGATGGGATGCATAGTACATCCCTTCTGACGAAATGAAACTTCAATATGACAGCGAAGCAGAAGAAATTTCGACGGTACTCATCTCAAGGATTAAAAGCCTGAAAAAAATAGAAGATAAAAAAGTTTAAGATTATGTTGCGTTGGGAATTTGAATCTCAGCCTGAGTCCGAACTGATTCTGATTCTGTTTCTGAACTGTTTTTGATTAAGGCACTCCGTTTGGTTTAGTAGCGAGGGAGGGAATCGAACCCTCCACCTCAGGGTTATGAATCCTGCGCTCTAACCACCTGAGCTACCTCGCCAAATATTTTTTTTTCAAAGTACTAATCATTTATCGAACCCTTCTCCGCCGGCTGGCGGATATGAATCCTGCGCTCTATCCACCTGAGCTACCTCGCCAAATATTTTTTTTCAAAGTACTAATCATTTATCTAACACTTCTCCGCCGGCTGGCGGATATGAATCCTGCGCTCTAACCACCTGAGCTACCTCGCCAAATATTTTTTTTCAAAGTACTAATCATTTATCGAACCCTTCTCCGCCAGCTGGCGGATATGAATCCTGCGCTCTAACCACCTGAGCTACCTCGCCAAATATTTTTTTTTCAAAGTACTAATCATTTATCGAACCCTTCTCCGCCAGCTGGCGGATATGAATCCTGCGCTCTAACCACCTGAGCTACCTCGCCAAATATTTTTTTTCAAAGTACTAATCATTTTTCGAACCCTTCTCCGCCAGCTGGCGGATATGAATCCTGCGCTCTAACCACCTGAGCTACCTCGCCAAAAATGGGGTGCAAATATCTTAATTGCTTTAATGAATTCAAATTATTTTCTGGCGATAATTTGTACTTCACTGCATTTTATTTTTTGGAGTTTTTGCTGGGATATTAAGCTGGGATTCAAAAAAGTTTATCCCTCGGGGGAATTTGTAAATAAGGGTATAAAATCCCGTTCGCCCTTTTTATAAGAGCAAAAGCAGATTACGATCACAAGTTGAATCTTAAGAGAAAAAAACTAAAATACCGTGACTCTTTAATCTAAAAACCCTGGCAACCACCAGGGTTTTTTACATTTTAAGATTGTGGTGCGTCAGATTTTTTCCTTTCCTGAATGGCATCACGCATTTCCTGGCAGGCACGTTTAACATCCTGAAGTCCTTTACGAACTCTGGTTCCTGCAGCTGCATTGCCTTTTTCAGAAAACTTAATAACATCTTCCTCAATGGCTGCTAACAGTTGTTTGATTTTTTCGTATTCTTTCATTTGCTGTGGGGTTTTTGAATTTGATAGACTTGTTTATTGGAACATTTAATTTCTTTTTCAGAACGCAGCTATTTTGTCGGACATATACTCACCGGCTTTTAATTTTACGTATGCTTTATTGAATGCGTCGATGGTATATTCAACATCTTTTAATGTATGAACCGCTGTTGGTATCAGTCGAAGAATAATTACGCCTTTTGGCACTACCGGGTAAACAACCATCGAGCAGAAAATGTCATAATTCTCCCTCATGTCGTAAATCAGGTTGGTGGCCTCTCCAATTGTTCCGCTCATATATACAGGCGTAACAGGCGATTGCGTTTTTCCTATATCAAATCCTGCTTTCTTAAGTCCGCTCTGAAGTGCATTGACGATTTTCCACAGGTTATCTTTCAATTCGGGCTGACTGCGTAGTAATTCCAGTCGTTTTAATGCACCCATCACAAGCGCCGATGGAAGGGTCTTTGCGAAAATCTGTGATCGCATGTTGTATCGCAGATATTCAACAACATCTTCCCGGCTGGAGATAAATCCGCCGATCATTGCCATACTCTTTGCAAACGTTCCGAAATAGATATCGATCTGATCCTGCACTCCCTGTTCTTCCGCCGTTCCCGCACCCGTTTTTCCCATCGTCCCAAATCCATGTGCATCATCCACAAAGAGCCTGAAATCAAAGCGCTCTTTCAGCTTAACAATGTCTTTCAAACGGCCCATATCTCCACTCATTCCGAATACTCCTTCGGTAATAACTAATATGGATCCACCAGTTTCACTTACAATTCTCGTCGCGCGCTCAAGTTGCTTTTCACAATTGGCGATGTCGTTGTGAGGAAATACAAATCGTTTTCCCATATGCAAACGAACACCATCGATAATGCAGGCATGACTCTCGGAATCATATACTATTACATCATGACGATCAACCAGGCAGTCGATCGCCGAAACCATTCCCTGGTACCCGTAATTTAACAGGATCGTATCTTCTTTGCCGGTAAACTCCGACAATTCATTTTCCAGCTTTTCATGATGGTTGGTATTCCCTGACATCATTCGCGCACCCATCGGAGAAGCGAAACCGAATTTGGCTCCGCCTTCTTCATCTGCTTTCCTAACCTCCGGATGATTTGCTAAACCGAGATAATTGTTAAGACTCCAAATCAGTCGTTCCTTTCCCCTGAATATCATTCGGGTTCCAATATCACCCTCAAGTTTTGGAAAAGTAAAATACCCATGAGAATCCTTTGCATGCTGACCTATCGGCCCCCGGTTCTTTTTTATCTTTTCAAATAAATCCACCTTTTTACGATTTTCCTTGTTTGTTTAATTTATATCAAATCTTTTTAAAACAAAAAACCTGACTTTGAATTTAGCCTGTTTTTTCAGCCAATAGGGGCAAAAGTAATTATTTTGAAATAAAATCCAAGCATAGCGAACATTTTGAATATCGTTCCCCGATTTACTTACCGGCCTTCATATTATTATTAGGTATGCTCAAACAAATTCATTTAATATTCAATTTTCTCCAATGGAGTTATAAATACGTAACAATCAAATTATTAACGATTATTATTTCAAGTTAATTTTGTCTGTTTATCAGCCTCATTTCATAATCCAACTGTCATTTTAATGAAATATAGTAATTGTATAAATTAAAAAACTGATTTTTACCGCCCATAAAATTGAATCATCAAACTATGAAGAAACTATACTCTGTAATTGCTTTTTTATTCAGTCTCAATGCATTTTCTCAGAACCTGCAACTCGCCGCTTATCTGAATTATAATGGTGTTCCGCTGGCTAATATTAACGGATTTGTAGATACGCTCGGAAACGAATACGCTCTTGTCGGTACTTATTATGGCCTCGATATCGTTGATGTTACTGTTCCTTCGAACCCAGTTATTAAATTTTCCGTGTATGGTCCCCAGTCCGAATGGAGAGAAGTAAAAACCTATCGAAAATATGCATACGTAACAACTGAAGGCGGGGGTGGATTAACAGTTGTTGACCTCAGCCAGCTACCCGATACATTCTACTTTAAGCAATATACGGGTGACGGATTAATTGCAAATCAACTCGGTTCCATTCATGCCCTGCATTGTGATACCGCAACCGGATACCTCTATCTTTATGGAAGTGATATCGGTTCAGGAAATACTATTTTTCTTGATCTAACCGATCCCTGGAATCCAGCATATGCCGGACAATACGAATTTCCTTCAGGAGGGAATACTGCATACGTTCATGATGGAATTGTTTCAAACGATACCATGTACGAAGCGCATATCTACTCGGGATTTTTTGCCGTGGTTGATGTGAGAAATAAATCAAACCCTGTACTGCTTGCAACGCAGAATACGCCCACAAACTTTACCCACAATACGTGGCTTTCGGATAATCACAAAACACTTTTTACAACCGACGAAAACAACGGATCATTCCTTGGCGCCTACGACATTTCCGATCTTTCCAATATCAGGGAATTATCCAGATTTCAAACCGCTCCCGGCAGTGGCGCAATCATTCACAACACACATATCCTGAATGATTATGCAATCACCTCATGGTATAAAGAAGGAGTTGTTATCACCGACGTGTCTCATCCTGATAATCCGATCGAAGTCGGGCATTACGATACTTACACCCAGGGTGCCGGTGGCGGCTTCAATGGATGCTGGGGAGTTTACCCGTTTCTGCCTTCGGGAACGATCGTAGCATCCGACATCGACAACGGACTTTATGTTTTATCACCGACCTACATCAGGGGATGTTACCTTGAAGGAACCGTGACTGACAGCGTAACAAATAATTTATTGAGCGGTGTGCTGGTGGAAGTGCTTACAACAACTATCAGCAGGACTTCTGATATTTCAGGTGAGTTTAAAACAGGAACTGCTGTTGCCGGGTCATACGATATCCGTTTTTCCAAGGCTGGTTACTACTCACGGACTGTTAACGTTAGTCTGAATAACGGAGTACTCACAGCACTGAATGTGCTGCTTGTGCCAATCCCGACTTTTGCATTTTCAGGAACCGTTACAGATAGTCTTACCGGTCTGCCGGTCGCCGGCGCATCTGTATTCCTCGAAGGCCCGGGACTGAACTATAATGCCACTTCAGATGTGAATGGTGAATTCACAATTCCTTCTGTTGTTCCGGAAACCTATACGATGAATGCCGGCAAATGGGGATATCGCACAAGCTGTGTTTCCATGACACTCACACAGGGCATGCCGCTTAATGCAGTGATTGCAGAAGGATACTACGATGATTTTACGTTCGATTTCGGATGGACGGTAAACGGATCATCATCCAATGCGTGGGAACGAGGTGAGCCGGTTGGAACTTTCGATGATAACCTGGTTGAAATCAATCCTGATTTTGACGTGACGACCGATTGCAGTTCTTCATGTTATGTTACTGACAACGGAGGAGGAACCTTCTCATCGCATGATGTGGATAACGGAAATACCATTCTTACTTCCCCGGTTTTTGACGCTACTATTTATGCCGATCCGCATATTAGCTATTCACGTCGTTTTTTAGATAACAGTTACAATCTGAATCAGCCCAACGATACCATGAAAATCAGGTTATCGAACGGATTTACCGATGTGGTGCTTGAAACGATCGAGGTGAATAGTCCTTCCAACGGTTCATGGTTGTTTTCGTCATTTTTAATTTCATCATTGATTACACCGACATCGACTATGCAACTCTCTGTTGAAATAGAAGACTACCCTGCGGGAAATGTACTGGAAGGCGCCTTCGATCAGTTTGAAGTTACCGGCCAGTTGCTTACCGCTACCGGTAGAATTGAAAAGAATGAGTCAGCTTTAACGGTATTTCCGAATCCTTTCAAAGATGAGCTGACACTGAACAGCCGGGAACTGACTGCTTCGCGGGAATTAAAAGTCTGCATTAAGGATATTTTGGGAAGAGTAGTATTCAGTAATGTAATTAGCGGTTTTTCCGGCAGTATGCGCCTGGGCAAGGAACTTCAGCCGGGAATTTACCTGTTGACTGCAGATGATGGACTACAAAAGCGGACGGTGAAAATCGTTAAAGAATAAAAAGTATGGGGTGATCGTTTATGATCATAGGTCAAAACCAAGTCAAATTTCAAAAATCAGAAATCAAAAATCAAAAATCAAAAATCAAAAGGGCCATCAGGATAATGCGTTTTTGACCTTTCACTTTTAACTTGGTTTCAACGGATTTTTCCTATCTTTGCCCGCCCATGAAAAAGCTCCTTTCCGGACTATTTTGCCTCATTTTACTGCACTCATCATGCAGTGATTATACGAAGATTCAAAAGGGACGGGACATGGATGCAAAACTGGACCTGGCAATCAAGCTATATAATAAGGGCGATTATTTCAAGGCTTTGCCTTTACTGGAGGAGTTGATAACGGTGTATCGCGGAACCAAGAAGGCAGAAAAGACCTATTATTATTATGCTTATACGAATTACAGGCTGAGCGATTATGAATCAGCAGCCTATGATTTCGAGACATTTGCCAGGACATTCCCAAGCAGCGAGTTTGCAGAGGAATGTTCATACATGCATGCATATTGCTATTACCAGAATTCTCCTCAGTATTCGCTCGATCAGACCAACACGATCAAAGCGATAAACGAATTGCAGCTGTTTACTGACCGTTATCCGCAGAGTACGATAATAGAACAGTGTAATAAGCTGATCGACATATTAAGAGGCAAATTGGAATTGAAAGCCTATAAGAATGCAGAGATGTATTATGATATGGATTCCTACAAGGCAGCGATTACATCCTATAAAGTACTGTTGCACGATTTCCCTTCTACCAATTTCAGGGAGGATGCGTTGTTTAAAATAGTAAAGGCAAATTATTTCCTTGCGGAAAACAGTTTTGAAGAAAAGAAAGCTGCCAGGTATGCAGACACGATGGTTGCCTATTCCGAGTTTGTTTCTGCATTTCCGGAGAGCAGGTTGAAGGGCAAGGCTGATGATATAAAAGAATTGACACAGAAAAAATTAGACAAATTAAATTCACGATTAACACAATAGAATCCTCAAAATAAATACAGCCATGAATTACAAATCAGAAGTAAGCACAACGGTGACCAGAAACATTCCTGACTTCGACAGAAAAACGGGAAACATTTATGAATCACTGGTCATTATTTCTAAGCGCGCCAACCAGATAGCGAGTGAAATGAAAGATGAACTGAATTCAAAACTCTCAGAGTTTAATTCTTCGACAGATAATCTTGAAGAGATATTTGAGAATCGCGAGCAGATTGAGATTTCAAAGTATTATGAGCGTTTGCCTAAGCCGACATTGATTGCTGTTCAGGAATTCACAGAAAATAAGATATACTACCGGAATCCTGTTTCTGAGAAAAACGAAAATATCTGAATCGAATGATATAACGAAGTTGAAATCCAGGACGTAACTGTTTTGGATTTTTTCGTTTAAGTTAGATAATCATGCGTGGAAAACGGATCTTGTTGGGAATCACAGGCAGCATCGCAGCTTACAAGTCTGCGGTATTAGCCAGGCTATTTATCAAATCCGGCGCCGAAGTGAAAGTGATCATGACGCATGCAGCAACGGAATTTATCACACCGTTGACATTATCGGTCCTCACAAAGAATCCGGTAATTACCGATTCACATGATACGGAAACAGGGGAATGGAATAATCATGTCGAACTTGCTTTGTGGGCCGACGCATTTGTACTTGCTCCGGCATCGGCCAATACGCTCTCCAAGATGGCACTTGGAATCGCCGATAACCACCTGCTGACCTGTTATCTCTCTGCCCGTTGCCCGGTTTTTATTGCGCCTGCCATGGACCTTGATATGTACCGGCATTCAGCGGTTCAGGAGAATCTGAACAAACTTTCAGCACTGAAAAATCATCATGTAATTTCTGTTGTTGACGGCGAACTTGCCAGCGGACTTTACGGTGAAGGAAGGATGGAGGAGCCGGAGAAGATTTTCGACTTCATCAGCAGGTACTTTTCGGGCAATCTGCCATTGAGTGGAATGAATGCGCTGGTCACCGCAGGACCTACATTCGAATCGATCGATCCTGTGCGTTTCATCGGGAATCGTTCTTCAGGCAAAATGGGTTATGCCATTGCCGAGGAGCTTTCAAGGCAGGGAGCAAGCGTTACGCTCGTATCCGGTCCCAGCAGTCTGTCTTTATCGGATCATTCCATTGAATTGAAAAAAGTGAAAACGGCAGAGGAGATGTTCAATGCCTGCATGAAGGATTTTGAAAAGATGGATATTATTGTAATGTCTGCCGCCGTTGCCGATTTTAAACCGGATGCCGTTGCCGATGAAAAAATTAAAAAGAAAAATAACGGAATGTCGTTATCGTTAGTTCCTACGGCGGACATTTTAAAAAACATGGGTGAAAGGAAAAAAGACGATCAGTTCCTCGTGGGTTTTGCGCTTGAGACGAATGATGAAATGAAACATGCAAAAGAAAAACTGCAATCAAAAAACCTGGACATGATCGTCCTCAATTCGCTGAATGACGACGGAGCAGGTTTTGAGGTGTCGACGAATAAGGTTACCATCATTGATCGTTCCGGAACCGAACATGCTTTCGGAAAAAAACCAAAGGAAGAAGTGGCACGCGACCTCGTGCATGTGATGGTGGAGAAAATAAAAAAATAATAATATGAGGAAGATTTTAATATTCTCAATCCTTGCATTGTTTCCCGGACTGTCCAGTTATGCCCAGGAATTAAACTGCCAGGTATCCGTTCTAACACCTGCGATCCAGGCAAGCGATAAGAGTATTTACGACGACCTGCAGACCGATCTGAGGGAGTTTCTCAATAACAGGAAATGGACGGACGACGAATTTCTTAACCAGGAACGGATCGAATGCAGCATGGTCATCACGATCAGCGAGCGAAACGACGATAATTTTAAGGCAGACATACAGGTTCAGTCGCGCCGCCCGGTCTATGGCAGTTCTTATAATACGACGATGATCAATCACAAGGACGATAATTTTACATTTAAATATATCCAGGATCAGGTCATTGATTTTGACGAGACGAATATCAATTCAAATCTTACGGCAGTCGTAGCCTTTTATGCCTACATCATTATTGGCATCGACTACGATTCGTTTTCTCCGGAAGGGGGCACACCATATTTTGTGAAGGCACAAACGATCGTGAACAATGCCCAGCGTTTACCGGACCAGGGCTGGAAATCATTTGAGAGCAGTCAGAGAAACAGGTATTGGATCGTCGAGAATTTATTGAATGTTTCATTCAAGCCACTCAGGAATTTCAGTTATACATACCATCGGCTGGGTTTCGACAAGTTTTATGATAATATTCTCGATGCGCGACTTACGATCACTAACAACCTGGATGAACTGAGAAAAGTTTACCAGGATAAACCTAATTCTGTCATCATGGATATATTCTTTCTTGCCAAGGTAGATGAAATCGTGAATCTTTATGCTCAGGCGACCAGCGACGAGAAGAACCGGGCCTTGCAAATTTTAACCCTTGTGGATCCCGCAAGAACTCTAAAGTATCAAACTTTTGCAACAGGGAAATAGTAGTTTTCTTATCTCACATCACCCCAACCCCAAACACCAAACGCCAAACACCAAACGATTAACCAATAACCAATAACAAGTAACCAACACCAAAGATGGGTCTCAAATGTGGAATCGTCGGACTGCCGAATGTAGGAAAGTCGACGCTCTTTAATTGTCTTTCAAATGCCAAAGCACAGGCAGCTAATTTTCCTTTTTGCACAATCGAACCGAATGTAGGAGTGATCACCGTTCCGGATGAGCGGCTCAATGTCATAGAGAAATTTGTAAAACCTCAGCGAATCGTGCCGACGACCATTGAGATCGTCGATATTGCAGGTCTTGTAAAAGGTGCCAGCAAAGGCGAGGGACTGGGTAACCAGTTTTTGAGTAATATACGCGAGTGCGATGCAATTATTCATGTAATACGTTGTTTCGAAGATCCCAATGTAGTTCACGTGGATGGTTCGGTGAACCCGGTGAGAGACAAAGGAACCATCGATACAGAGTTGCAGCTGAAGGATCTTGAGAGTGTCGAAAAGAAAATTGCAAGAACGGAGAAGATGGCCAAGTCGGGCGTGGATAAGGAAGCGAAGAAGTGCATGGAAATTCTGCAAGTCTATAAAGAACACCTCGAAAAAGGTAAGTCGGCCCGCAGCGCTCCCGTCAGCCCGGAAGATAAGCGATTCATAGCCGACATTTTTTTACTCACCGCGAAGCCCGTTTTATATGTGTGTAATGTCGATGAAGCTTCAGTCAATACCGGAAATAAATATGTTGATGCGCTTAAAGCTGAAGTGAAAGATGAAAATGCAGAAGTTCTTGTAATCGCCGCAGCTATCGAAGCTGAGATTGCGCAACTGGAAAGTTACGACGACAGGGCGGCGTTTTTGAAAGATCTTGGTTTGACAGAATCAGGTGTTAGCAAACTCATTCATGCCGCATACAGATTGTTGAATCTTTCCACTTATTTTACTGCAGGAGAGAAGGAAGTTCGTGCATGGACCATTACCAAGGGAATGTATGCGCCGCAGGCTGCGGGTGTAATTCACTCGGATTTCGAAAAAGGGTTTATCAAGGCAGAAGTTATACGCTATGATGATTTTGTTCAGTATGGTTCGGAAGCTGCTTGCAGGGAAGCAGGGAAATTAAGTATTGAAGGGAAGGAATATCTGGTGAATGATGGGGATGTGATGCACTTTCGATTCAATGTTTGAAATTAAAAGTACCGGCAAAACTTGTATCCTGATTTAGAACTTGTTTCCTGGTTCTTAGCTATTAGTATCTGGCTTTATATTCAATCCTATGACTACAATTTTCCTCGTTATAACCATCCTCGTCAGTCTCCTTGCATTTCAGAATCATGCATTATATTCCAGACTGATATTCAATCCTTACCTGATCAATACAAACAAGCAATGGTACCGGTTTTTTTCGTCGGGGTTCATTCATGCAGATGGAATTCATCTTGCTATTAATATGCTCGTATTGTATTCGTTCGGTGGTATCGTAGAATATTTTTATTCTGATGCGTTTGGAGAGCGTGGTAGTTTCTATTTTGTAATTCTTTATCTCAGTTCATTAATGATGTCGATCATTCCGACTTACAACAATCATAAACTAAATCCTTCGTATAACGGACTTGGCGCATCCGGTGCCGTTTCTGCAGTTGTGTTTTCATTCATACTTTTCGACCCGTTGAAGACGCTATCATTATACTATATTATTAATCTGCCCGGAATAGTTTTTGGAATACTCTATTTAGCCTATTGTTATTACATGGGAAAAAAAGGCGGGGACAATGTCAATCACAGCGCGCATATGTGGGGTGCCATATATGGTTTTGGTTATACAGTGCTTTTAAAACCTTCGCTGTTGCTCGATTTTTTTGAAAAGTTAATTTATTTCAGGAATGCAATCTAAACGCAAGGCAATCTTCCTCGACCGTGATGGTGTCCTCATTCGTGAAAGAGGAGATTACACCTGGCTTCTGGAGGACATGATCATCAACGAAAATGTCGATAAAGCGCTTAAGATGTTTTCTGAAAATGGATATCTGTTAATCGTCATTTCAAATCAATCAGGGATAGCAAAAGGACTTTATACTAAAAAAGACACCGATTATCTTCATTTGCATCTCGACCGTTACCTGAGGAATAAAGGTGTAACCATCGATGAGTATTATTATTGTCCGCATCATCCTTCAGTTTCCATGTGTCTTTGCCGTAAGCCGGATTCACTGTTACTCGAAAAGGCGATTGCACGATTTGATATCAATGCTTCTGAATCCTGGTTCATCGGCGATGCAGACAGAGACATAGAAGCCGGTATCAAAGCAGGAGTAAAATCAATAAAGATGAATGTAAACGGTTCACTGCTGGAACTGGCGGTTACGCTGCTATCCGGGCAATAGACTTTTATCGGATCAGATAAAAACGGCCGCAAATCAATAACCACAAAGCGTTGTTAAAAAAATAAACTATTGCCAACACGCAATCGATAAATTGAAATTATCTTTATTGTCTATGAATCCAACATACATCAATTACAACGGCAACATTATCGATGCCTCTCAGCCGGTATTTACGGCTGCTAACAGGGCCTTCAGGTATGGAGATGCCATTTTTGAAACGATACGTTTAATGCAGGGCGAAATCCTCTTTTTCGAAAAGCACCTGGCCAGGCTTTCCAGAAGTATGGACTTATTGGGAATGAATCCAAACGACGACCTTACGTTTCATAATCTTTATCTTTCAATCCGCCACCTGGATCAGGTAAACAATTTGAAAGGGAATGGTAGAATCCGGCTGGAAGTCTTTAGGAACGACGGTGGACTTTATACTCCTCACAGCAATGATGTTTCGTATGTTATCGAGACGTCTTCCGTTGCGCATAAGGAATATCAGTTGAATGAGAATGGATTAAAAATAGAAATCTATTCGGATATCAAAAAGCCAGTCAGCAGGTTATCTAATCTTAAGTCATCAAACGCTTTATATTATGTAATGGCCGGTTTGTATAAAAATACGATTCACAGCGGAGACTGTCTTGTATTAAATACCGACGGAAGAATAGCCGAAGCCATCAGCTCCAATATATTCCTGGTCGATACCAATAAGGTCTTTACTCCTGCATTAACGGAAGCTTGTGTGGCAGGAGTTATGCGTGAAACGGTCATCGAGCATCTTCTGTCGCATCGTATTCCTCTCGTAGAAAAGGGGATCACGGTAGAAGACCTGTTAAAGGCAGATGAGATTTTCCTGACAGATGTTATTCATGGAATGCGTTGGGTATCTGCTTTCAGGAATAAGAGATATTTTAATAATTTTTCCCGGGCATTGTTGAGTGAAATCAATGAATATAATCAAATGAAAAAGGTCTGATTTCTCAGACCTTTTTCATTTAAAAGAGAAAATAGATTATTTTTTAGCGTTCTCAGGCATATTCATGCTTTCTGCCATAGCCATATTCTGCTCGCAGGTAGTTTTAGCTTCTGCATAAGCATTTGACCAGCTGTCAATTTTTGTCTGAGCATCTGTCATTTTAGTCTTGAAATCTGCAAGACCTTTAGTTGCTTCTTCCGGTGTAACTTCGCCTTTGATAACCTTGGCATTCCACTCGCTGAATTGTTTTGTAGTCTCATCCCAGGCAGATTTGAAACCATTCCACTCGTTCTGCATAGCTTCAAATTTAGAAGCATCCTGATTTGCTGCGGCAGCCATTTCAGTAACTTTTGTCTTCATCGCCTGATCTTTTGAATTAGCCATGTTGTTCATCATTGCAGTTTGTTGAGCTGCAAAATCTTTGGCTTTAGTGGCAGTCTGAGAAAGTTCATTGCTCCAGTTGGCAGCTTTTTCACCTAAAGCGGTCCAATCAGTACTGAATTGGTTTATTTCTGCAATAGTTTTCTCATCAACTTTTTTCGTGCAAGAAGTGAAGCTCATAGCTCCAGCAACTAATAATGTTAAAATAGCGTTAGTTTTCATTTTGATTTATAATATGGTTTTGAGTTATTTCGTACAAAAATATATAAATGATTCTTCTGAAATTTTTTTTTCTTAATTTCTTATTGACAATTGTCGGTTTATTACTCTATTTTTCCTTCACATCGGGGAAAACGTTCCTTATATAGTCGATTTTTGAGTTAATCGTGCTTTTTTTCGGAAACACACCCTGGTTG
Source organism: uncultured Flavobacteriales bacterium (assembly GCA_964595205.1). Lineage (GTDB taxonomy): Bacteria > Bacteroidota > Bacteroidia > AKYH767-A > 2013-40CM-41-45 > JADKIH01. Next base: position 163,942 of record CAZQOQ010000015.1, read on the forward strand.
GCAATTCGTATATCTTCGATTGAGTAAAAAGCCTGGGGATTTACCTTTTTAATGATATTCCGGATCATATTAATGTCTTTTCTTTTTACAATGCTAAAAATGATCTTAACCGGGCCTTTGATTCCCTGTCCGTCGATAACAGTTATTCCAACATTGTGTTTTGCCAGGGCGCTGACCAGAGTTTCCGTATTACCGGGGGTGATGATACGCAGTACCTGTAAACCCAGTGCCAGCCTGTTTTCTATAAGCATGCCCACATAGGTTCCCATGGCAAAACCGCCCGCAAATCCAATATAACACACCGGGTTGTCGAGGTGTTGCATGACCTGGCGTATTGAGATCAGCCAGACGAGGACTTCAAAAAAACCGATGAACGGGACGATGTTCCTGAATCCCTTTGAGATAAAAACATTTCGAAGCGTGCCAAGTGTTACATCGATGGTACGGGCAATGAAAATCAAAATGGGTAACAAAACCCATCTGAATACTTCTGAATCTGTAAATCCTGAATCGATCATTTGATATCCTGATACTTTTTATTGAGTAAGAGGTCCCTGAGTTTCGGTATCCCGGTACCCGCATTTTCTCGAAAGGTTGTGTATCCGTTGATCTCCATAGCATTCGGATCAACGATATATCTTTCACATCCGGGCGGTGAATAGTGAATCAGTCCGGCAGCCGGATATACTGCCAGTGATGTGCCCGTCACGATGAAAATCTCAGCCATCGAAACGATTCTCGCTGCCTCTTCGAGTGCAGGCACGAGTTCGCCAAACCAGACGATATGAGGACGAAGCTGCGAGCCAAGTTCACAGGTATCTCCCTCGTTGAGTTCTGCTCCATTGATCCTGTAGACCAGAGAAGGATTAACGGTGCTTCTCGATTTGAATATTTCTCCATGAAGGTGAAGGACCTTTCCGGAACCTGCTCTTTCATGAAGGTCGTCGATGTTTTGTGTGATGATGGTTACATCGAAATCCGACTGTAGCCCGGCTAACACCTGATGTGCCCTGTTTGGTTCTGCTTTGAGCACCTGTTTCCTTCTTTCATTATAAAAATCCAGTACCAGCTTCCTGTTTTTTCTCCATGCCTCCGGAGTCGCAACATCTTCAATCCTGTAATTCTCCCAGAGTCCATCACTGTCGCGAAAAGTCTTCAATCCGCTTTCTGCACTCACACCCGCACCACTCAGTACTACCAGTTTTTTCATTAAAATATTCTGAAGCTTTCCTTGATTGCTGATTAAAAATATTACTCAATATACCAGTCACCCTCAATTTTATGACCGTTAAGAAAATCCTTTACCATTACCTTGTTTTTTCCTGCGAGCTGAAGTTCATTCACCGAAATATACCCCCCAGGCAAATAAATGTTCAGGTACGTTTTGTTATCGGTTAAAACTTTACCGGCAGGATGATGATGCAATGACTCATGAGGCATTGCGCTAAAAATCTTCAGCGTAAAGCTGATTCCTTTTTTATTATTAAGCTGCGTGTGTGCTCCCGGGTAAGGACTCAGTCCGAAAATAAAATTGCATAGCTGTTCCGGACGCTTTCTGATATCGATGCGCGTATTTTCCTTATTCAGTTTCGGGGCTGTCTTCAATTCCCTGCCCATACTCATTTCACTCTGGTCCATCAGGTGTATATCATTATCGCCGATGGCTTTTACCGTTTTCAGCACGAGCGCAGCACCGGCAATCATTAACCGATCATGCAGTTCTCCGGCGGTCTCGTGTTTACCGATCATGGTTTGTTCCCTGAAAATTACCTTCCCCGAATCAATATTTTTATCGAGGAAAAAAGTGGTGATGCCGGTTTCTTTTTCACCATTCATGATAACCCAGTTGATCGGCGCAGCTCCCCGGTATTGAGGAAGGAGGGAAGCATGCAGGTTGAATGTTCCCTTCGGTGGCATACTCCAGATCACTTCAGGCAGCATCCTGAATGCCACGACTACCTGCAGATCTGCTTTCAGAGCACGGAGTTCATTGATAAAATTTTCATCTTTGAGATTGACCGGTTGCAGGACATGGATACCATTAGCTGCCGCATATTCCTTCACCGGTGATGCATTCACTTTTTGTCCTCTGCCGGAGGGTTTATCGGGCGCAGTGACGACAGCCAAAACAGGGTATTTGTTTTTTACTAAAATGTCCAGGGACGGAACTGCGAATTCGGGTGTGCCATAAAAAATGACAGACGGCTTTAATGACATTCGGCAAATGTACTGGAATAGGTTAAAAGTCAAAAATCAAAATTCAAAGGTCAAAAGTCAAGAGTCAAAAAGGGTGAACAGTCATGTTTATAATTCCAATATAACGGAGTTTTACACTTTGATTTTTTTCCACCTCATCGACCTGATATAAAGATAGGAAGCCACACCGGTAAACAACCAGTAAATTACTTCACTGAACCAGATCATTTCTACGTTGCTGTGAAACACGAAGGTCATTAAATAGTTATAAATAAGATAGATGGCAATCGCTCCGATCTCAATGTTCAATGCTACACGTGTTGCACCGGTTCCGCTGACTGCGCTTATCGCAATCATTGCGAAGGAGAAAAATATCATTGCTAAATCAACAATCTGAAGTGAACCCAGTGAATCATGAATTAATTTTTCATCATTCGTAAACATGCCTAAAAGCTGAGTGGGAATAATCACGTTAATTAAAACCATCACGCCGGCAATAACGATTGTGAGCCTGATAATCTTGTTCAGCAGGTTAAAAACCTCGTCGTGTTTTTGCTGACCGATGATGTTGCTGATCATGCTGTTGGCCGCAACAGAAAACCCCCAGATTGGCGTCATGCTGATCATATATGCACCTCTCACCATATTCGAAATAGCCAGCTCATGTTTCCCGATTTTCTCTATGAATACGAAAAAGATAAACCACGATCCCATCGACAATAAATTCTGTACAATGAGAGGTAAAGACAGGTTCATGATTTTTTTAAACATGTCTTTGGTAATGCTGGCAAACCTGAAGAGCTTGTAATTCTTTATCGCCGACTTCAAATAGGTATAGGAAAAGATGAAAATCAATGCAAGGAATTCGGCAATGGATGAGGCAAGACCGGCACCTGCAATGCCCATGGCAGGAAAACCTCCGTGACCAAGAATCAGGAGATAACAAAGTATGAGATTAATTCCCGCCATCAGGAAGGAATAAATTCCAAATACTCTCGTCTGCGCAATACCAACATAAAATGATCGAAAAACGGTTGCTATCATCACAAACAACAAACCGTACGAACGGTATTTTAAGAATTCGCCCGTTGCAGTAATTAGATCCGGCGACTGAATGATCAGTTTGAGAATAAACGGAGAACACAAGTTCAGTATGATAAACAGGAATAATCCGATGGATGACAGAATGATCAGGCTGTGATCGAAAATTTCTCCTACCGCTCCTTCATTTTTTTCTCCCGAACGCCGCGCTATCATGATCTGCGCGCCGGTTCCGATCGAAACTCCGATCATGGCAAATGCAAAATATAATACACCACCGACAGCAGACGCTCCCAGTTCCGTTTCTCCAACCCGCCCGAGAAATGCCGTGTCCGTCACATTGAGTATGGTCATGGCAATGCTGCCTACCATCACCGGGAGTGCTATGTTGAGGATGTCTTTGTATGTGGATTTTACTTGCACTTTTGTTGGTTGTTGGTTGATGGTTGTTTGTTGATGGTTGTTATTGTTTTATTGTTTTATTGTTTTATTGTTTTATTGTTTTATTGTTTTATTGTTTTGTTGTTTTATTGTTTTGTTGTTTTGTTGTTTTGTTGTTTTAATGTTTTGTTGTTTTATTGTTTTATTGTTTTATTGTTTTGTTGTTTTGTCGTTTTGTTGTTTTATTGTTTTTATGTTTTTCTGTTAATGGAGAGACACGGACAAAAAGATTGATTTCTGATTTCAGAATTCCAATCACAGTAAACGAACTTATTCAACATGCAACACCAAACCTTTCAGGTACTCGCCTTCAGGATGATAAATACTTACCGGGTGGTCAGGCCCCTGCGATAGCTGGTGGATGATTCGAACGTTTCGCTTCGATTGCGCTGCGGCCTGAAAGACAAGTTTCCTGAAAAGTTGTTTATCGATAACCTGTGAGCAGGAAAAAGTAAATAGCAGCCCGCCTTTTGCAATTCGTTTTAATCCTTCTGTATTCAGGTTCCTGTAGCCTATCATTGCATTGTCGACAGAACTCAGATGCTTTGCAAATGCAGGCGGATCAAGAATTATGATGTCATACAATTCATCTGAATGTTTCAAAAAGTCGAAAGCATCCTTTGCAAAAAATGAATGATTCTTTTCATAGCCATTTAATGCGGCGTTCTTTTCCGATAGTTCTCCTGCTTTCTTCGAGCTGTCGACAGAATGAACCAAAGAAGCACTGCCTTTGAGCGCATACATCGAAAAACCGCCTGAATAGGAAAATGTATTTAATACTTTTTTACCTTTGCAATATGTCTCCAGCAATTTCCTGTTTTCCCTCTGATCGATGAAGAAGCCGGTCTTTTGTCCTTCCACCCAGTTTACATTAAACAAAACATCGTTTTCACGGAATGAATCTTCCGGGAGTTCTCCCATCAGGAAACCATTTTCTACATCCTTTACATTTTGCTTTCCCATGGTTTCGGCACTCTTGTCGTAAATCGTTTCGAGATTTTTGTAAATTTTTTTCAGACCCTCGACAATAAATTGTTTTACCCGATGCATTCCCAGTGTATGTGTCTGAATCACTGCCGTTGTTCCGTATATGTCTATGATGAGTCCGGGCAGGCCGTCTCCTTCGCCATGAATGAGCCTGTACATGTTTGTCGAAGAGTTATCTACTAGTCCAAGACGTTTGCGTAATTCAAATGCACTCCTTATTTTAAGTTCCCAGAACGATTGTCCGCCCTCGGTCTTCTCAAAAGAAAATATCCTGACTTTAATTGAGCCTTCATGGAAATGCCCGGTCGCCAGGTATTCGTCTTTCGAGGAAAACACTTCCACGATTTCTCCTTCATTAATTTTTCCTGGTGATTTGGCGATAGCACCGGAGAAAACCCAGGGATGAAACAGGCGAAGTGATCTTTCCTTGCCGGGTGACAAAATAATCTTTGCAAAATCTGACATTTTGCAAAGAAACCTTAAAAAGACGAGATGAAAAAATGAGCGGAAGACGAGTCTCGAACTCGCGGCCTCAACCTTGGGAAGGTTGCGCTCTACCAACTGAGCTACTTCCGCGGATTAACGATTTGACGTTTGTCCTGTAATTACTATTAAATGAATAAAATAGTCTGTTCTGATAAAGGATTAAAAATAGAAATTCTTCTTCAGATTTATTTCTTTCACCTATTTTTTTTACCGGTTCGTCCATTTTTATTGACCTTAAGCGGTGTTTTGTGATATAATAACCAACTCAAACATAAAATTATCATGCGTATAGATCACATTGCATACAGGGTAAAAGACCGTTTTCAGACGGCTGAATTCTTTATAAAGTGTTTTGGATACCGGTTGGCTGAAGACCTGCCAGAGGGTTTCCAGATAGAATTTGAAGACAAATCGGTTGCCGACTGTCTTGTGCTCCTTCCTCCGGAACAGGTTACAGGTAATATGCCCTGGATGACGGAATTATATTTCGCAGGTGAGTTCTCCAGTTATCACATGGCTCCGGAGATATTTATTTCTGATGGTTCGAAAGACTCTATAGTCGGCAAATGGGTGATGGAGAGGAATAATATGGGAGGAATTCATCACATCGCTTATCATGTGGATGATGTGGAGAAGACGATGCGTGACTGGGAACAAAAGGGTTTTGCAGAATTTGCATCTTCAGATCCGTTAAAATGTCCGGGACTCGTTCAGGTCTTCACCAAACCCTCAGCACTCACAGGTATCATCTACGAGTTCATTACGAGAGAAGAGCATGGATTCTGCAAGGATAATGTGAAGATGTTAATGGAGAGTACACGTGGGTTCTGAAAAGATTGTACGCTTAATTAACTGATGATATAAATATCCAAAATAAAACTGATGACTGATTTATTACAAACTCTGAAAATTATTTTCGGTTTATTTTTCGGCAATAGAGTTCATGTACCAGTTTATTTAGCACGCGAAAGCGATAGGGTAGCAGCGCATCATTGCCTGCATAACCGACTCCCACGCGGGGTCCGGTAATGACTATACCGCGGGGGATTTTCAAACCTTTATCCTCGATCCAGATTTCACTGCCGGAGAGTTTCTTTCCGGTATGGCGGAAGTGAATGCCCAGCGCCTGTGAAACGGTGCCTGGGCCCACACACAAATCTGTTTCAATCGCTTTCGGTTTTTTTCTTCTACGCTTTATCGTTTCGATTCCTTCAACGGGGAGAATCGCCCGGATCAATACTGCATGCGGTATGTTCTTTCTGTTGGTGACGACGTTGAAGAGCGAATGGATTCCATAACAGAGATAAACATAAGCGGTGCCGCCTTCGCTATACATGATTTCAGTTCTCTCCGTTCTCCTTCCTCCAAAGGCATGTGATGCACGGTCCCCTTCACCGGCATAGGCCTCTGTTTCTGTAATGATTCCGCCGGTAATTTTTCCATCGATCGAGGTAAAAAGAAATTTACCTAAGAGTTCCCTGGAAATTTTTAGTACGTCTTTTCGAAGATAAAAGGAGGGAGGAAGTTTCATGGAAGATTTGTGTGATACATTGCAGACAGAATGATTTTGTCAATCCTCGATCCACTCGAGCCTGTTACCTTCGACGTACCGGATTTGTTCATTGTCGATAAGCCATTCGATAACCCGTATCGTTTTATTTTCATTGGAAGGACGAATCTGACCGATCAACTCATCGAGGCCGACAGATTCTTTTAGCAGGATATTTTTTACTTCGGAATGAATGCTTTCGAATTCAAGCTCGCTGACATCTGCCTTGTTTCTTTCCAGGCAATAGTCGCATACACCGCATCGCTGCGTATCAGTCTCTCCGAAGTAAGCAACAAGCATCTGGCTGCGGCAGCGGTGACGTGATTCCGCATAGCTGATAAATGAACGTATCTTTTCTGAGAATCTTTTTTTCCTGTCAGCCAGGTTTTCGTTATCGATGAAGAAATCTTTTTTATCAAGACGCTCTTCGATAAATGTAAGCTGTGGTTTGTCGTTGGCAGGCAGATATGACAGTATCTTCAGCTTGTCAAGTGTATTCAGGAGACGCACTACTTCATCTTTCGAAATCACCGCACGTCTTGATAAGTCATCTTCATTGATGTATGTATAATCGTCGAATACGCCTTCATAGGAACGAAGAATTACTTTTATAAAATGATCGTATGACGGATTTTTCACCTGGAATTCGTAGAGATTGTCTGCCCGGTAGAGGAAATGAATTCTCGACTGAAGTCCAACAGATTCGTTCATTGTAATTAATCCCTGCAGTTCAAGAATTCTGAGACAGTTGTAGGTTTCGGCCAACGGGAAGTTGTATGTATTGGCAAACTGACCCAGGTCAAAATCAAAACTGACGCCTTTGCCGGAACCGACAGGAAGTTTGAGATAATTTCCCAGCGCCTGATAGGTATTCCTGATTTTCTTCAGTTCGGGGAAATTTGTTTCGAGGCGGTTTTCGAGCTCAGCACGGTCAGTCTGGTTATACAATAATACAGCATACGATTTTTCTTCGTCGCGGCCGGCGCGACCCGCTTCCTGGTAATAAGCTTCGATACTTTCGGGTGAATCAAAATGTATCACAAAGCGGACATTGCTCTTGTCGATGCCCATTCCGAAGGCATTGGTTGCGACAACAACACGTGTCTTTTCTTTCATCCAGTTCTCCTGGACCGTATTGCGGATTTTTGAGTTCAGGCCGGCATGATAGTGTTCGGCTTTAATTTTATTCCTCGCGAGGAAACCTGCTATGTCCTGCGTCTTTTTACGGGTTCTTGCATACACGACACCCGTACCATTTATTTTACTGATGATTTTTAACAGGCGATTTAATTTGTCCTCTTCGTAAAGCACGACGTAAGAAAGATTTTTGCGTTCGAAACTTTTCCGGAAAATGTTATGCTCTCTGAAATTTAATTTTTGAACGATATCTTTCTCAACGGTCTTAGTGGCGGTGGCAGTGAGTGCAAGGACCGGAACATCAGGAAGGAATTTTCTGATTTCGGCAATTTTGAGGTATGCAGGACGAAAATCATATCCCCATTGCGAGATGCAATGCGCTTCGTCGATGGCGAGGAGATTTACCTTCATCTTCTGCAGCCGTTCGATGAAAAGGTCGGAGGCTAACCGCTCAGGCGATATATACAGAAATTTTTCTTTGCCGAAGATGCAATTATCCAGGGCGATGTCGATTTCATATTTACTCATTCCGGAAACGACAGCTACAGCGGGAATATTTTTCTTCTGGAGATTGCTGACCTGGTCTTTCATGAGAGCTATCAGCGGGGAAATAACCACGCAAATTCCATCCTGCGCCATCGCAGGAACCTGGAAGCAAATCGATTTTCCGCCGCCGGTAGGAAGGAGGGCAAGCGTATCTTTTCCATCCATCACGGAAAGAATAATTTCGCTCTGGAGTGTGCGAAAATTACTGTATCCCCAATGCCGGGTAAGAACCTGATGAATGATCTGAAGACTCATTGACTGCCCTGGTAAACCAGAAGAATTTAGAACAAAATAACAATTAGAAAGCTAAAATTAAACATCAAAGATGAAGAAATGAGTGTGTCATTTCCTGGTATGGATTATCAACGATGAATCTGGGAAAAGTACTGCTACTTAATCCTCATTTTTAAAAAACTCAAAGCAAGTTTATTTGCTTTGTCGGCTTCTGTTTTATTGTATTTTGGATTACTCGGATTCGCAAATGCATGATCGGCTTTATAAGTCTTGACGGTTAATTTCTTTCCGGCAGTCATCATATCCTTTTTAAAAGTCTCGACAATATCCGGAGTGATATGGTCATCATTGGCAGCAAATATTCCAAGGACCTCGCAATTCAGCTTCTTCAGTTTTTTAACATCTGTTTCCGGCATTCCGTAATACATGACGCAGGCATTCGCTTTTTTTCCTGCCATGAGGCTTGCCTGAAGCGACCAGCCGCCTCCGTAGCACCAGCCAATGGTACTGATGACTGCTTTTTTCCCGGCGTGGGTGATGGCGCCATTGATTATATTTCTTGCTCTTATGTCTTCGACAGCCTGTACCATAAGTTGTGCGGCTTCCGGAGTTTCAGCAACCTTGCCGTCGAATAAATCAATGGCGAGCACATTGACAGACGGCATGGCTTTGGCCAGTTTTTCGGCTTCCTGCTGAATGTAATCGTTCAGCCCCCACCATTCATGAAAAACAAACAGCCAGTTGTTACCCGGTTTTGAGGCTTTGATCTCAAATGCATTTCCCTGAACACCATCTTCACAATCGAATGTAATTGTAGAACCGATCTCAGAAACAAAATGAAATGGAAGCGGTGCCATGTGAATGCCGGCAAACTCTTCCGTTGAAGCTATCTGTGCAAATTTTTCTATCGGACTTACACAACAACTCGGCTTCTGTGCGAATGAAATTGCCGGTACAAGAATCAGAAACAGAATAAATTTTTTCATAATGCTTTGATGTTTTTGTAAATGTATTGTTTTCATGGGAAAGATCAAAAGTCCATGGTCGGGTATAAGTAAAAGGTCAAAAATCAAAAATCAAAAATGCATCACCTTTGATTTCTGACTTTTAACCTTCGATTTTTGATTTTTGATTTTTGACTTTTGATTTTTGACCATTAACCTATGATCTTTGACAAAAATCCACAAGCGCTAAGATCGCACAAATCTCAGATACATTTTCTGGCTGCCGCTTTCAACGTGCAGAATATAAATTCCCGGAGTCAGAAAGTCGACCGGAATCTGAATCGATTTTTCCAATACGGAATTGGAATATACTGTTCGCCCGGCGATATCGGTTATTTCTATTCTGCCGTTTTTTGAAATTTCAAGTCCGGTGACATTTAATATGTTTTGAACCGGATTAGGAAAAACGTTTATCGTGTAAAGGTTTTCTGACAAATCGCTGATACCTACATTCACCCCGAGAATACCTTCGCTTCCCGGACAACCATTACTGTCAATTACTGATACCGTATAATCTCCGGTCTGAGTCACGAAGTAATAGCTCAACGTGTCGTTCAGTAAGAACTGTCCGTTAAAGAACCATTGGTAATAGGCAAAATTTGGAGGAGCAAATAATGTATCTCCGATTCTTACGATAGAAAAATCCGGCAACGGTGCTATATAAATTACATCGATCGATTCAAGTGTATCACTGCCGCTTGAATTCATTGCAATGAGTGTTACTGTATAATGACCGGTATCCTGGTAACAAACATCTATTGGCGAGACAGCAGTACTGCTGTCGATGTCGGATCCCGGAAAATACCAGACGAAGGAACCTGCATTATATGACAGATTTTCAAAGTTGAAACATCCTCCGGAACATAGTGTATTGTGGTCGACTGAGAAACCGGCAACCGGCAACTGCGGCAATGAATCTTCGCAGAACTTGACGATCCAGTAATCATAACCGCCTCTCGCATCTTCGGTTTTGAAGCCTGATGAATCAGCATATGACCAGTTACCTATGAGATAACAGTCATCATCAGTTTCAACCGGGTAAGCAAATTCGTCTTCTCCGCCGGTGAAGATTGTTCTATCCCAAAGTTTGTTTCCGGATGAATCCAGTTTTACGATCCATGATTGTTCCATTCCGAAATTGTTATCGCTTTTATCTCCGCTGGCATTTGAGTAGGAGGCACAGCCGAAGAGATACCCGCCATCAGATGTCTGAGTAACAAATCCAAAAGCGTCTTCTTTCTGATCACCGCCAAAACGTTTATCCCACAACTTTGCACCGAGGGCATTCGTTTTAACGATCCATACATCGCCGATATAAACGAGATCGACGGTAGCAGTATCTCTCGATGGTTCGGTAACATCACCACCGGGAGTCGACTGAATGTATCCACCCAAAACGAAACCTCCATCAGAGGTTTCTTCCAGCCAAAAGAAATTATCGTTGGCGGAACCGCCGTATCGCTTATCCCAGACTTTGTTGCCTGCTGCATCGATTTTGATCAGCCAGTAATCATTTTGACCCCTGGAGACTTCAGAAACCTCTCCGCTGCTGTCAGACGCAGTTCTGCCGCCAAGTATATAACCTCCATCGGAGGAATTCTCCAGGTAAAACAACTGATCATTTCCATTTCCTCCGTAGCGTTTATTCCATAAAATGTTTCCGGAAGGATCAGTTTTCACCACCCAGAAATCTTCTGCGCCTCTCGTATGTTGTGAAACATCGCCGGTGCTGTCAGAATAAGACCAGCCGCCTAAAATATATCCTCCATCGGGTGTTTGCCTTACTCCGCTTAACTGATCATAGTCGGCACCGCCATATCTTTTATCCCATTGCTTAGCACCGAATTCATCAATTTTTACAATCCAGTAATCGAGGCTGCCTTTGGTATGCTGGGAAACATCGCCCGTACTGTCCGACGTCGTAAAACCTCCAAGGATATATCCGCCATCGCTCGTCTGGTCGAGTGAATATAACCGGTCCTGCAGATCGCCACCGAATCTTCTGTCCCACATTTTGCTGCCGAGTGAATCAGTTTTTACGACCCAGTAATCGTAAGCTCCACGTGAGGTTTCGGAAACATCATTGCCGATATCAGAAAGTGAGAAGCCACCGAGTAAAAAGCCGCCATCGTTGGTTTTAATGAGCGTAGACATGATTTCCTGCAGAGAACCGCCATAAGTACGATCCCAGCGTTTCGCCAGATTTTGGGAGAAGGCAAGGCTTGAAATAAATATAACTGTAATGAGGGAGAGTATATGTTTCTTCATGGAAAGGAGGATTTTGAGGGTAAATATAGTGAATTAGTAACTGTTTTATTAAAAATGAATCATGGCAAATGAAGGAACATCATTTGTGAAGAAAAGTATTAAATATAAAAACGTACTTAAAAATATGATTGCAGCGATTACCGTTTCTGAAATGACTTTCGTGTAACCGAATTTTCATTTTTCAGCTCGAGAATATAAAAACCGGGAGCAAGCGATGAAAGATCATATTCACTGTTGTAAAAAGTTTTTTCATGCAGGATGATTTTTCCATCGACGGTAATAATACTTAATTCCGGTTTGTTAAAATCTCCCGGATTGATATTAACGAAATCATTTACCGGGTTTGGAAAGAACGAAAATGAAAAATCTCCTGTATACTCCGAAATCCCGGTGATCAGTTCATTTCTATATATAGTCGATTCATTGTTGTTGAAAAAGTTCATATTGAAAATATCATCGTCGCCGTCGTTATCGTAGTCAACAAACATGGCCGGAACAACAAAGAATCCGGAAGTCCATGGCGAAATATCAGTAAAGTTTCCGCCGCCATCATTTCTCATCAGGTATGCGCCGGACAACAATACATCGAGGTCGCCATCATGATCGATGTCGGCCCAGTCGACTGAGCCGGGTTCGCCGGTAGGAGGGAGATTGGTAACTGCTTCAGTAAAATTTTCGTTACCGTCGTTCAGGTAAATCAGGCTGTGAGCGAAAATATCGTCTTCCACACCATCATATAAAATATCGATGTCATTATCATTGTCGACGTCGCCGAATTTTGCTGTACCTGTCCACATCTGCCGGAACGATGAGGTGTCCATGGTGAAATTTCCATTGCCATCGTTGTGGAATGTGCCGGTGATGGCATTGAAGTTTATGTCTCGTCCGGTGATGAATAAATCGGGCAGACTGTCATGATCGTAATCGGCCACCTGTATGTCGCTGCCGGTCATAGGAGGGAGGTTCGTAGGTACGAGAGTAAACGTTCCATTTCCATTGTTCCTGTACAAGGGTGAAACGACTGTAAACATGGAGTCCTCAATTCCTGTGCCGACGATATCCAGAAAGCCATCGTTATCGAAATCGACCCATCGCATGATGCCGATAAGTTTATAAAGAGAAGGATGCACAGGTGTAAAAACATTGCTGTCGTTGCGATACAGCTCAACAGCGCCGTTACCGTTATTTTGTCCGTTGATTAAGAGATCGAGGTCACCGTCGTTATCATAATCGCCCCAATTGGCCGTACCATTAAATGTATGTATGATGGAAGAATCGATGAGGACCATCGTACCGTTATCGTTTCGGTATAAAAATCCTCTTTCAGCCTGGATGCTGCTGAAACCTTCGAGAATTAAATCCTGGTCGCCATCATTATCAAAATCGCCCCAGGCGGTGCTGGATGATTGCAAGCCGGGGAGACCCATGTTCATATTCGTAAACACTTGGGCTTCGGAACCTGAAATCCTGATTAGTAAAAATAAAAATACAAGCCTGGTTAATACTAATTTCATGTAATCGACATTTGGTTGCAAAAAAACTACAAATATTTTTGATAGAATAATATTTGTTGGTGAATGAAGAATAATTGATACTGAACCGGGTTATTGGAAAATTAAACAGGACTGCGGAAATATTAATGAAAAAAGGGATCATATTCATTAATTGATATGATCCCTGTTTATAATTATACCTCTACGGCAGAACCAACATTCCTGAAAACAAATTCATTTTTATTGTTTAGTTCCAGCTGAATGTGATCATCCTTATTTACTTTCCCGGCAAGGATCTGCTTCGAAAGTTCATTCAGGATTTTTTTCTGCATCACTCGCTTGAGTGGCCTCGCTCCAAACTGAGGATCAAAGCCAAGCTGTGAAAGCCATTCGATGGCATCTTCGGAAGCGGAGATTGAAATATCATTCTGCTTCAGCATGCTTTGCAACTGTGTGAATTGTATCCTGACGATGTCTTTTACTTCGTTACGCGTTAATGGCTGGAACATGATTACTTCATCGATGCGATTTAAGAATTCAGGACGGATCGTCTTTTTCAGTAAATCATACACTTTGTTTTTCGTGCTGGCGAGAATTTCATCCTTGTTTCTATCAGTCATTCCTTCGAAACTCTCCTGGATAATATGCGAACCAATATTCGAAGTCATGATGATAATCGTATTCTTGAAGTCGGCTGTTCGTCCCTTGTTATCGGTAAGTCGGCCATCGTCGAGAACCTGCAACAGAATATTGAATACATCCGGATGGGCTTTCTCGATTTCATCGAGCAGCACGACTGAATAAGGTCTTCTCCTGACTGCTTCGGTGAGTTGTCCGCCTTCATCATAACCGACGTATCCCGGAGGCGCTCCAATGAGCCTGGACACTGTATGACGTTCCTGGTATTCGCTCATGTCGATGCGCGTCATTGCAGTTTCGTCGTTGAACAAAAATTCGGCGAGAGCCTTTGCGAGTTCTGTTTTACCTACGCCTGTGGTACCAAGGAAAATGAATGAGCCAATAGGCTTTTTCATGTCCTGCAAACCGGCGCGGCTCCTTCTTACGGCATCGCTGAGCGCAGCGATGGCTTCGTCCTGCCCGATGATGCGCTTGTGTAATTCTTCTTCAAGGTGCAGGAGTTTTTCCCTTTCGCTCTGCAGCATGCGTGTTACAGGTATGCCGGTCCACCTGGAAACGACTTCAGCAATGTCTTCCGAATCTACTTCTTCTTTGATGAGAGCCTTTTCCGTCTGCTGACTGGCAAGTTGTTTTTCAAGCTGATGTAATTTTTCTTCCGCTTCCCGGATACGTCCGTAACGGATCTCCGCCACCTTTCCGTAGTCGCCTGCACGCTCAGCCTGTTCGGCTTCGATCTTATAGGTTTCAATTTTTTCTTTGTTATCCTGAATACCTTTCACCACCTGCTTCTCGGACTCCCAGCGTGCTTTAAGCTGACCGCTTTCTTCCTGTAAATTGGCAATCTGTTCTGACAGTTCTTTTACTTTTTTCGTATCCTTCTCCCGTTTGATTGCTTCGCGTTCGATTTCCAGCTGCATGATTCTTCTGTTCAGCTCATCGAGTTCCTCGGGTACGGAATCTATTTCGAGACGAAGTTTCGCGGCTGCTTCATCCATCAGGTCGATTGCCTTATCAGGCAGAAAGCGATCGGAGATGTAACGCTGACTCAACTCCACAGCAGAGATGATCGCTTCGTCTTTAATCCTGACTTTGTGATGCGTCTCATATCTTTCTTTCAGTCCTCTTAAAATCGAAATTGCATCTTCAGTACCCGGTTCTTCTACCATTACCTTCTGAAAACGGCGTTCAAGGGCCTTGTCTTTTTCGATATATTTCTGGTATTCGCCTAATGTTGTGGCGCCGATGGCTCTCAGTTCTCCTCTCGCAAGCGCAGGCTTGAGAATATTTGCTGCATCCATTGCTCCTTCGCCGGCGCCGGCACCAACGAGCGTATGTATTTCGTCGATGAATAAAACGATGTCGCCTTCGGCACTGATGACTTCTTTGACGACTGACTTGAGTCGCTCTTCAAATTCGCCTTTATATTTTGCCCCTGCGATCAATGCGCCCATGTCGAGGGAATAGATTTGTTTACTCTTCAGGTTTTCGGGGACGTCGCCGTTGATGATACGATGTGCAAGGCCTTCGGCGATGGCTGTTTTTCCAACTCCCGGTTCACCGATAAGGATCGGATTATTCTTCGTTCTCCTTGAAAGGATCTGAAGCACCCGCCTGATCTCATCGTCTCTTCCTATCACCGGATCGAGTTTACCCTGACGGGCCAGTTCATTCAGGTTTCTTGCATATTTATTCAGGGCATTGTAGGTTTCTTCGGCGCTTACACTTGTTACTTTAGCACCTTTTCGCAATTCCAGAATTGCTGCTTTTACATCCTTCTCGTTCAATCCCTCCTCGCGCAAGAGCTGTCCTGTCTTATCCTTTGAAGCAACCAGTGCAAGCAACAGGTGCTCAAGCGAAATAAATTCATCACCAAATGTCTTGGCGAGTGATATTGATTTCTGAATAATTTTATTTGACTCATCTGATAAATAAATCCGGCCTCCTTCTACTTTTGGTAGAGAATTCATTATCGTATCTATTCCGTTTGAAATCTTGTCAGGGTTAACATTCACTTTCTTTAAGATGAATGGAATTAATGTATCGTCGGCATCGAGAATTCCCTTGAAAAGATGGGCAGGTTCAATTGATTGTTGCCCAAGTGATTCAGCCTGCTGTTGTGCATTTTGTATCGCTTCCTGTGATTTAATTGTGAAATTATTTAGGTTCATGGTCTATAAATTTGCCGATTTTCACACAAAAAAGTTGCCAGTGAAAGCAAGACGGCAGAATGGCATATTAATAAAAATCAAGCGCCAAAATGACTCTTAAATAAAATTAAACTTGAAATGCTGATACATAAAAAAACCTGCACGGGTAAATGCAGGTTTTTTTTACGCATATAGAGAGAAAACTATTCGACGATAAGTCGCTTTGATAGTCTTTGGTTATCGATCAGCATTTCGACAATATAAATGCCTTTCTGAATGTCGTCGAGATAACATGTATTCGAATAGTCGCCTGCAGATAGTTTGGAAGAGAGAAATACTTTTACCGATTTACCTGTAACATCATAAAGGGAAATTTTCACATCTGATGTGCGGTTCAGCGTATAGTTAATGTTATAAACAGAAGAACGAACCAGGGAAAGGTTAAAGCCTGCAAATACGGAAGGTGTCTTGATTCCTGTATTGATAGCAACAAATTGCCCGGCAAAACCATGTGGTTGGCAGATATAGTCGTAGGTGCCTTCAACAGTCACGACATAGGTAAATGATGGAACACTATTAGTAATTGGACTATTCCATGGCGTTGCTCCTGAAGGAATCGAGGTGGATGTAGTAGTATGAGATCCTGAACCGAGTGTCCATTGAACTGTATCTCCAACATTCACAGAAAGAGAAGAAGGTGAAAATTGAAAATTCACGACTGAAACATTATGTATTACTCCAAAAGAATAACCTGAAAGTAACAGGCCCATTGATAAGAGAATTGCTTTGTAGATTTTTTTCATATGATGAGGATTTAGGGTTAGAGCATAAAATTCGACATAAAGTTAATAATATTTGTTAAAAATACTTTGAACGGGAAAAAAGAGGGTTTGAACGGGAGATATTCTTGAATATTGAATATTGAAATTGGTTATTTCAATAACCAATAACTAATAACCACTTATTCTTCAATCTTCAATAAACTAAATGTTTCTTTTGATCAACCGAAGACTATGAGAGTAGCTTTTGGTCTCCTCATTAAAAATTCCCTGGTGGTCGAGTCTGTCGATTCTTACGCGGCCACTGCTGTGGATGATATGGGTAGCGTTGAGAATGATCCCCACATGTGTTATTTTCTTCTCTGCATTATCGAAAAAGGCAAGGTCGCCTGTCCGGGATTCCTCCACCAGGTTAACCGTAATACCCTGTTCGGCCTGTTGAGAAGCATCTCTTTTTAATTTGATCCCGCATAATTTAAAAACCATCTGAGTGAATCCGGAGCAATCAATTCCGAAGGGAGACCGCCCGCCCCAGAGATAGGGAGAATTCAGAAACATGTATGCGTTTTCCACGACTCTGGACAGATCCGGTTTTTTTATTTCAACGATGTTACCGTCGAAGGTATACTCAATTCCACCGATTTGAAATTTGTGATTGTGAAAAGCGGGTAACGAGCTGCCGAAGACGATCGGACAAATCTGGTTATTTCCCCAAAGGGCAAGCTGGACAAGATCGGCAGACATGATGGGGGTGGAATTTTTAATCTGAACGATTTCCTCATCACTAACGGTAGCGAGCTGTTTTTTATCGACCCATCCCGTGTAGTCATCATACAGGATCCTTATTTTCCTCCAGTTTTCCTGCTTGTCGGTAATTTCAACCATCTCGCCGAAAAGCAGCTGGGTCACCATCTCGCTTCGGTCGGATGCTTCTTTTCGAACAGGAACGACGCTTAAATTACAAATTGCAAACATGATAATCAGCTCATCATTTCAACAACCATTGCACTTGCACCGCCGCCGCCATTACAGATTCCTGCGGCACCGTATTTTCCTTTTTTCTGTTTGAGCACATTTAAAAGAGTGACGATAATTCTCGCACCGGAGGCGCCGAGCGGGTGACCGAGAGAGACAGCTCCACCGTGGATATTCACTTTTTTCGGATCCAGTTTCATGAGCTGGTTATTGGCAATTGCGACAACAGAAAACGCTTCGTTGATTTCGAAAAAATCTACCTGGTCCATTTTTAGTCCGGCTTTTTCAACTGCACGCGGAATGGCTTTCGCCGGTGTAGTGGTAAACCATTCGGGAGCCTGCTGGGCATCTGCAAAACTTAAAATCTTTGCAATAGGTTTTATTCCAAGTTTGTCGGCTTTTTCTTTACTCATGAGCACAACGGCTGCGGCTCCGTCATTCAGCTTGGAAGCGTTAGCGGCAGTTACGGTACCTTCTTTTGCAAATGCGGGTTTTAATGTTGGCACCTTATCGGCTCTCAGATTTTTATATTCCTCATCTTCGCTTATAACGACCGGATCTTTTCCTTTAACGGGGACGCTTACCGCAGTGATTTCATCTTTGAAAGAGCCCGCTGCATAAGCCTCTTTGGATCGCCGATATGACTCGAGCGCATAGGCATCCTGTTCTTCACGGCTGATCTTGCATTCCGTAGCACATAATTCTGCAGCGCTTCCCATGTGATAGTCTTTATAAACATCCCATAAACCATCTTTAACGAGTCCGTCAGTGACTGATCCGTTCCCAAGTTTATAACCGTTTCTTGCTTTATCGAGGTAATACGGGACGTTGCTCATGCTTTCCATACCACCGGCCACGACACAATCATTTTCACCGAGCATGATGGATTCGGCTCCCAGCATGATCGATTTCATTCCCGAGGCACATACTTTATTAATGGTGGTACCGGGAACCGTATCAGGAATGCCGGCAAATTTAGACGCCTGCGTAACAGGGGCTTGTCCAACTCCTGCGGAGAGCACATTTCCCATAAATACTTCGTTGACTTCTTTCGGATCCAGTTTGATTTTTTCCAAAGCCGATTTGATTGCCAATGCTCCCAGTTGAGTGGCCGTCATGGTTGATAATGCACCACCAAAACTTCCTATCGGTGTGCGGGTGGCAGATACTATATATACTTCTTTCATATTTTGAATTAATGCGCAAAGGTAATAAAATGGATGGTCACCTTTTGAGTTAACAACATCTTTTCGATAAGTCATTATACCGGCTTAAAATTTCTCGTTTCATTTTTCCTATTTTCGTAACCCAATGAAGAGCTATTTTATCCGTCTTTCGAACCGGCATGAGACGATTTCGAAATACATAATGTTTTTCCTGACGATCGCATTGATTGTCATAGCTCTTCCGAAAGAGACACAATTCAATTATACTTATCGTAAGGGCAAGCCCTGGGCATTTGAGAGCCTGATGGCGCCGTTTGATTTTGCCATCAATAAAACGGAAAGTGAACTGAACGATGAAAAGGCTTCCATCATGAAGAACGCTCATCCATTTTACCGTTTCGATGAAGAGATAGGATTGCAAAAAATAAATTCATTTCAAAACGAATTGGATGAGGTCTGGAAAAAGCGCTTCGAAGGCAAATCTACCAATGACAAAGAGTACAACCAGCTTCTCAAGCTGAAACAAATGCAGGTTACCATCGGAGAACAGATTCTTAAGATGGTATACGACCGCGGTATCATTCTCATCAACGATCAGTCGATCGGCAATAATCCCGATGGCATCATTACGGTCGTAAGGGAAAATGTCGCCGAGGAGCACAACCTGAAGGATTATCTTACCGTTCAGTCTGCTTATCTGTTTATTGTAGATCAGCTCAACAATATTTCTTCTGCAGATAAGGGCCTCCTGACACCACTCTTGGAGAATGCTTTGGCTCATAATGTTTTGTACGATGACCAGGCTACCAGGCAATGGACCAAACAGAAGCTCGATAAGATTTCTCTTTCTCACGGGCTTGTCCAGAAGGACGAAGTGGTTATCTTAAAGGGTGAAGTAGTGGATGATCAGAAGTTGCAGAAGCTGGAGTCGCTGAAGAATGAGATGAAACACCAGGAATTCAGCGGCTCGACCAAATGGATGATGTATCTGGGGCATTTCATTCTTGTGTCGCTAGCACTCAGCATGCTTATCTGTTTTCTCTATTTATTCAGGAGAGACATATACGACGACAATTCGAGGTTACTGTTGCTGATGCTTTTGATTCTTCTCATCATTTACATTTTTCTCTGGGCCAGGAAGATCAACCTGTTCGACATGTACCTCGTCCCGGTTTGTATTCTTCCCATCATTGTGAGGGCGTTTTACGATACGCGCACTGCCTTGTTCACTCATATCGTCGCTCTGCTGATCATCGGTTTCGAGGCTCCCAGCGGTTTTGAATTCATGTTTATACAAACCGTGGCCGGGATGGTTTCCATATTCACGATCGTGAACATGAGCAGGAGGGTGCAGTTTTTTATTTCCGTGCTGATGATCTTCATGACGTATTCCATCGCCTTTATCGGCGTTACCATCCTTCATGAGGCAAACCTGCGAAGCATCGACTGGATGAACATGAAATGGTTTCTCGGCAATTCGATCATTACTCTGTTTGCTTTCCCGTTAATTTTCATTTTCGAAAAAGCCTTCGGATTCCTGTCGGACGTATCGCTGATGGAGCTTGCCGATTCGAATTCCGTGCTTCTCCGGGAGTTGTCCATGAAGGCTCCCGGCACTTTTCAACACAGCCTTCAGGTGGCAAACCTCGCTGAAGCGGCAATCTATCACATTGGAGGCAACCCTCTTTTAGTACGGGCCGGCGCCATGTACCACGACATCGGTAAGATCGACATGCCGATGTATTTCATCGAAAATCAAAATACGCTGAACAATCCTCACGATGATTTGTCATTCGAGGAAAGCGCACGAATTATAAAAAGCCACGTGATTCGAGGCGTCGAAAAGGCGAAAAAGCATGGCATACCCGAACAGATCCTCGACTTCATCCGGACGCATCACGGGACGGTGAGGCTTCAGTATTTCTATCATTCTTTTCTGAAAAATTTTCCTGAGAAAATTCCGGATGATGAGATCTTTCGTTACCCGGGTCCGCTGCCTTTTTCCAGGGAGACTGCCGTTTTGATGATCGCTGATTCGGTGGAAGCTGCTTCACGCAGTCTGAAGAATGCGGATGCCAGCCTTATCAGCGAACTCGTCGATAATATCATTGATAATCAGATGGAACAAAAGCAATTTGACAACAGCCCCATCACTTTAAAGGATATCAGCGAATTGAGAAAATTATTCAAGAAAATGCTTATCAGTATTTACCATGTAAGAATAGAATACCCTCATTGATTCCTGAAGAGAAAAATATCCGTCCTTTGCTCATCATTTTTAATGTCAGTTTTTAAATTTAATCATGCGATATTTTATTCGGCTCTCTTTTAATGGCGGCGATTTTCATGGCTGGCAGATTCAGCAGAATGCCCACACCGTTCAGGCGGAATTAAACCTGGCATTGGAAACGGTATTGAGAAAAAAGGACGTCGAGACCATCGGTTGCGGACGCACCGATACAGGCGTGCATGCCACAAGGTATTTCGCTCACATCGATATTGATAATGCAACAGAGGAAGGAAACCTGATTCACCAGTTAAATGCCGTGCTTCCAAAAAGTATCGCCATTCATTCTTTCTTCCCGGTCGACGAACGAGCGCATGCAAGATTCAGTGCGACTTCCCGCACATATACTTACAGGATGTACAGGAATAAAAATCCGTTTTTAAACGACCGTTCATATTTTTTTCCTTATGATCCTGATATCGACAGGATGAATTTGTTCGCAGGCCTGTTGATGAAATACGATGACTTTTCAAGTTTCAGCAAATCAAATTCTCAGACCAACAATAATAAATGTCTGATTACCTTTGCTGAATGGAAACATGATGGTGAAGAATTAATTTTCATCATATCTGCAAACAGGTTCTTAAGAAATATGGTCAGGGCAATTGTCGGCACATTACTGAAAGCGGGACTTAAAAAGATGAATGAAAGTGAATTTATCGAAATCATCGAAAGTAAGAGCAGGACGGAAGCAGGATTTTCTGTTCCGGCTCATGGATTGTATTTAACCGAAATTCTCTACCCGTTTCCTGTATATTAATGGCAAAGAAGACAATTAGCGGCAAGGCATTCGACGTTTCCATTCTGAGGAGGATTTATTCTTTCGTACAACCGTACCGGAAAAAATTCAACATCGCTGTCGCACTCACTCTGCTGATCGCTTTTATTTCACCGGTGAGACCTCTTTTAATTCAGTTTACAATCGATCATTACATCATGACTTTCGACGGGAAGGGGCTGTTGTACATGATGCTGCTGATGACTGCGCTGCTTCTTCTCCAGACGCTCATTCAATATTATCATACTTTTCTGACCAGTTGGCTCGGACAGGTAGTGATAAAAGATTTGCGAGTAAAACTTTTCAGACATATCTCCGCGTTGAGATTAAAATATTTTGATCATACGCCGATCGGAACACTGGTGACGAGAACCATCAGCGACCTCGAAACGATTGCGGACATATTCAGCGAGGGGCTGATCGTGATTATTGGAGACCTGCTTCAACTGTTTGTAATCATCACGGTCATGTTTGTCAAGGACTGGAGGCTATCATTAATTTCTTTGTCGACCATTCCTGTTTTATTTGTCGCTACCCGGATTTTTCAGAAAGGAATAAACAAAACATTTCGTGAAGTAAGGACCCAGGTTGCTTTGTTAAATACTTTTGTTCAGGAGCACATAACGGGCATGAACATCGTTCAGGCTTTCAACAGAGAAGAAGAAGAGATGCGTCGTTTCAAAGCGATCAACAAAGATCACATGAAGGCGCATGTTCGGTCAGTATGGTACTATTCGATTTTCTTTCCGGTTGTGGAATTGTTATCAGCCGCTTCCCTCGGTTTGCTCGTCTGGTGGGGTTCACATGGTGTCATTTTAGGTGACGTTTCGCTGGGAAATGTTGTGGCATTTATCATGTTTATTAACATGCTTTTCCGCCCGATCAGGGAACTTGCAGATAAGTTTAACACGCTGCAGATGGGCATGGTCAGCAGCGAACGGGTCTTCAGGGT
Organism: uncultured Flavobacteriales bacterium; assembly: GCA_964595205.1. Classification (GTDB taxonomy): domain Bacteria; phylum Bacteroidota; class Bacteroidia; order AKYH767-A; family 2013-40CM-41-45; genus JADKIH01. Next base: position 187,047 of record CAZQOQ010000015.1, read on the forward strand.
GCTTGATACGAAAGAGTTTATCGTGAATGATGGTCACCTTGCAGGAAATATCGAAGGAAAAATTCAATTCAAAAATGTCTGGTTTGCCTATAACGAACTTCCCGTAACTGAGAAAGCAGAGCCTGAATGGATACTGAAAGATATCAGTTTCGATGTGAAGCCGGGTGAAATGCTTGCACTCATCGGCGCGACCGGAGCTGGAAAATCTTCCATCATTAACCTCGTCGGAAGGTTGTATGAATTTCAGAAGGGAAGCATACTGATCGATAATTCGGACATCAGGAACTACGAACTTTCCGGACTCAGGAAACAAATTGCGGTGGTGCTGCAGGATGTTTTCCTCTTCTCTGACAGTATTTTCAACAACATCACACTCAGAGATCCGTCGGTAAGCAGGGAACAGGTTATCGAAGCAGCAAAGGCAGTTGGGGCGCACGACTTTATTAGTCGCCTGCCGGGTGGATACGACTTCAATGTCATGGAACGGGGTGCAATGCTGTCGACCGGCCAGAGACAGTTAATTTCATTTATCAGAGCATATGTCTTCAATCCAAAGATCCTGATTCTGGATGAAGCTACTTCTTCCATTGACAGCGAGTCGGAGGAGCTGATACAGCAGGCGACTTCCAAATTAACCTTCCAGAGGACTTCGATCGTTATCGCTCACAGGCTTGCTACGATACAGAATGCAGATAAGATCATCGTCCTCGATCACGGAAGGAAGATGGAAGAAGGGAATCATCAGCAGCTTCTCAGGCAGAATGGCCTCTACCGTGAACTTTACGATATGCAGTTCGTTGCTGCGGAGAAAGGATAGCGCGTTAATAAATGTTAAAATTATTTCGGCGCCTCTTTAGTGTTTTCTGACAGAAAGTTTTACTGATTTCCAATCTTTGAATAAGTGTTCAGGAAATGATCCGGAAGTTCACATTTCCCCTGTACAAATATTTGTTTTAACTGAATTTTTTGGATCGATGAAATAAAAGAAATGAATATCTTGGGAACATGAGAAAAAAGGTAATTGCTGCCAATTGGAAAATGAATCTCAGTTATGCTGAGGCCATGGCGCTGACTGATGCTTTGGTTGATGCAACAAGCCTGCAATTGAACAACAATATCATTCTTGCTGCCCCATTTATATACCTGCACGACCTCGTGGGACGCATTCAGAGTCATCCTTTATTTTCGGTCGCCGCGCAGAATTGTTCAAGTGAGGATAAGGGAGCCTATACGGGAGAAATATCTGCCTCCATGCTCACCTCAATCGGTGTTGAACATGTTATCATCGGGCATTCGGAGAGAAGAGCAATCTTCATGGAGGAAGACCATGTGCTTGCAAGGAAGACAGACAGAGCTCTCGAAAACGGTCTCATTCCTATTTTTTGCTGTGGAGAAAATTTAAATCAACGAAAGGAGAAGAAGCATTTCGATGTCGTTGAGAAGCAATTAAACAATGGACTGTTTCATGTATCTGAAATGAATATAGCGGAATGCATCATAGCTTATGAACCTGTGTGGGCAATCGGAACGGGTGTGAATGCACAACCTGCCGAGGCCCAGGAAATGCATTCGTTTATCAGGGAAAAAATCAGATCGAAATACGGAGAGCAGATTGCCGGCCAGATTTCAGTTTTATACGGAGGCAGCGTTTCATCGAAGAATGCCGGAGAATTATTCGAATGTCCCGATGTTGATGGCGGACTCGTCGGCGGCGCATCGCTGAAAGCCGGCGAATTTCTGTCGATTATTCAATCCATGGAAAAAACGTTTGCCAGATAACTTGCCGAAATGGATTATACCGAGGTCAGATTTTACAACGATGTATCCTTGAATGAAATCATCATCGCCTGGCTGGGCGAAAACGACTTTGATATGTTCGAGGAGAGACCGGACGGACTCAATGCATATATTGTTTCGGAAAATTTTAACGAGACGGACCTGCAGGAAATAATTTCCAACATTCCCGGATCCGGGAAAAATATCAGGTACGAAACATCGTTCATCAGGGATCAGAACTGGAACAGGAAATGGGAGAGTAATTTTGAGCCGGTGATCATCGAAGAGGCAGTCTATATCCGTGCACCCTTTCATGAAAAGAGAAATGACTACCTGCATGAAATCGTAATCGAACCCAAAATGTCGTTCGGCACCGGTCATCATGCGACCACCGCTTCCATGATCAGACTCATGCTCGATCTTTCATTTGCAGGTAAAAGGGTCCTTGATATGGGCTGCGGTACAGGTGTGCTGGCAATACTTGCCTCGAAACTCGGTGCATCCGGTATAACGGCTATCGACGTTGAAGAATGGGCCTATCATAACAGCATCGAAAATTGCGAGCGAAATGATGCCCGGTCAGTAAAGGTACTTCGCGGCGACGCAAGCCTGCTTGATGGAATACAATATGATATCATACTCGCCAATATAAACCGGAATATTTTAATGAATGATATTCCTGCATATGTGAATTCACTGACCGAAGGAGGTGATTTGCTCATGAGCGGCATATTATTGCAGGATAAAAATATCATAGATGCAAACGCAACCGGGAATGGATTATCCTTTGTTACAGAAACTGTCAGCAACGGCTGGCTTGCTCTTCATTACAAAAAAATCTGATCATGAATTTCAGGATTAAAATATATTTTACTCTCATTTCTATCGTGATATGTTGTCACTCCTATGGACAGACAATTAAGAATTTCACTCCTGAACCTGTGAAATTTCTTGCCGAGATGAAGCAGTTCCTTGAAGAAACAAATAAAAAAGAAGGTGAGAAGCTTATGGAGGCTTTTACTCTTACGTGGAATTCCGGGAAATATACGCGGCAGCAGCAGGATGAAATTTACCGTACCGCCAATGCAATGCTGAAGAAGAGGATGAAGGCATTTCCCGACTTCAGTAATTATTTGTCTGCATTGAACAGCTTCGCACAAAGTACGCAGTCGGCCGCAAGTTTCGCTGCCTGGCAGGAGAGTCTGGACAGGCTGCTTCAGTTACCGGTGCGGCACTTTGCAAACTATATCATCACCTGTAATAATCTTTTCAGGGACAATACACTCTATCAGTCACCGTCCACAAACTGGCACAGCGATAATGCAAATTATTCATTCGACTTCGATTCAATTCCAAAAATTATTTTTCCTTCCCTTACGCTCACCTGTTCTGCACGCGGCGACTCGTCCGTCATTACCAATACAAAAGGATTTCTGTATCCGACGCGGCAGTTATTTTATGGCCAGGGTGGAAATGTAAACTGGGCCCGGGCAGGAGTGGATGTGAATACCGCTAACGCTGAATTGAAAAACTACATAGTGGATGTTTCCGGTATCGAATTCACCGCCGACTCAGTGACTTTCCGGAATACGGCTTATTTCAAGAAGCCACTCATTGGAAAATATACTGATAAGATTCTCGCCAATGTAAATGCAGAGTCGGCATCGTATCCGAGGTTTGAATCCTATACCACCGGACTTGAGATTAAAAGTATCGTTCCTGATATCGATTACCGTGGTGGGTTCTCAATGGTTGGGAACCGGATTATCGGCTCCGGGAATGCCCAGGAAAACGCATCACTGATTTTCTACCGTGATAAAAATCCGTTTCTGCTTGCGCAATCGAAAAGCTTTGCCATTCGTAAGGATAAATTAACGGCTGATATCGCCTCAGTGACGTTCTTTCTTGAAAAGGATTCGATCTATCATCCAGGCGTGACCTTCAAATATAACGTTAAAGACCGGGAGCTTTCACTCATTCGGGGAGAAGAAGGAAAATCGAAGAGTCCGTATTTCGATTCGTTTCATAAGGTCGACATGTATTTCGATGCCATTTACTGGAAGATTGATGAGCCAATAATAAATCTGAAGATGATCAGTGGAACAGGAGAAAGCAAGGCAACTTTTGAATCAAGTAATTATTTCAGGAAGCTCAGGTTCCTTCGACTTCAGGGATTGAGTTCAACGCATCCGCTTTTTACGATCAAACAGTTTGTGGAGAAAAACGGCGGAAGCAGGGTCATCTACACGGAAGACCTGGCAAAATATATGAAGCTGCCACCATCCGAAGTAAGAAGCATGCTCATCCGTCTTTCCAACGAAGGATTTGTTGCCTATGACGGAACCGAAGATAAGGCCCTGATCAAAGATCGTTTGTACTATTATCTGCTTGCTAACGTCGGGAAGACTGATTACGATGTCATACAGTTTGAATCGATCATTGAATCTAAACCAAACGCCAGCATCAACCTGTTGAATTATGAAATTACCATGCGGGGTCTTGCACCTATCATTCTCAGCGATTCGCAGAATGTGGTAATCTATCCCAAGGACCAGGAGATTAAATTAAATAAGGACAGGGACTTTACATTTGCAGGAAGGGTTCATGCCGGGAGGTTTGATTTTTACGGAAAACAATTTTCTTTCGATTACCAGAATTTCAAGGTGAACCTGAATAATGTCGATTCCCTCCTGATAAAAGTAGAGAGTGAAGATCCTGCCGACCAGGATGAATTCGGCAGGAGAAAACTGCTGGCCGTAAGGAGCGTGCTTGAAAATATTACCGGTGATCTGTTAATCGATTTCCAGGGAAATAAATCGGGCATGCATGAATATCCGAATTACCCGATCTTTAATTCGAAGAAGGATTCTTATGTGAATTACGATAAGCCATACATCCAGCAGGGCGTGTATGTGCGTGATAAATTCTACTTCCATCTCGATCCTTTTGTAATTGACTCGCTCGATAACTTCACGAGAGAGGGCCTTAGGTTTAACGGGGAATTTGTTTCGGCGGGAATATTTCCTGACTTCAGGGATACGCTGAAGCTGCAACCTGATCTCTCGCTCGGACTTGTGCGGGGTACAGGGCCGGCAGGTTGGCCGGCTTATGGCGGTAAAGGTAAATTCACCAGCACCGTGAGTCTGAGCAACGAAGGTCTTCACGGAAATGGAACGCTCGATTATCTGACGTCAACTTCAAGTTCGGGAGATTATCTTTTCCTGCCCGACTCTATGGAAGCGGTTACACGCAGTTTTGTAAACCGGAAAGAGACACTTGCTGATGTTGAATTCCCTGCTGTAAAGGCCGACACGGTTGCTATCCGATGGTATCCACAGAGTGATTATATGAATATCAATAAAAAAAATTCGAATATACGCATGTACGATACGCTCGCAACGTTAAACGGCAACCTGACCCTGAAACCGCAAGGAATGACCGGAAACGGCATTATGATGTTTTCATCGAGCGAGCTGGAGGCGAATTTGTTTAAGTATAAAAAAGATGTTTTCGACTCCGATACTTCCGATTTCAGACTGGCATCGGATAATACACTCGCACTGGCGCTTACAACAAAGAACGTTAATTCACACATCGATTTCATTAATCGTCTCGGGGAATTTAAGTCGAATGGCGGCGGTTCATACGTGAGCTTCCCGCTGAATGAGTATATCTGTTTTATCGACCGGTTCAAATGGTTCATGGATCAAAAAGAGGTGGAACTCTCTGCGGGCAAGCAAACGATAGCCGGAGACACCACCGAATCAGGCGTGGCACTCGATGGATCGGACTTCATAAGTGTGGAGCCGCGTCAGGATTCTTTACGATGGAAGGCGCCTTTTGCCAGGTATTCTCTGAGGGATTACCTGATCAAGGCGGATAAGGTAGCATTGATTCAGACTGCGGATGCATCGGTTATCCCTGACAGCGGAAAAGTTGTGGTTGAACGCTATGCAAAGATGCGCACGTTAAGAGATGCACGGATCATAGCAAACAACACGACAAAGTACCATACAATTTACAATGCCGAAGTTAATATACTTGGGCGGAAGAAATATGAAGGGAATGGTGACTATGATTATATAGACGAGAAAAAAGTTAAGCACCATTTGCATTTTGATAAGATTGCCGTCGACACCATTTCACAGACGTATGCTGACGGCGAACTTTCAGACTCGCTGGGATTTCCTCTGAGTCCGCAATTTTTGTTTAAAGGGAATGTTCATCTGACTGCAGTTTCCGAATTCCTCAGATTCACAGGGTATACCAAGCCCAATATTCAGTGCGACAAGATTCAGAAAAACTGGATCCGGTTCAGCGGAGATATAAACCCCGCATTCGTCAGCATACCGATTTCATCACCAATCACCGACGACGGTGTCAAGCTCGCATCTGCCGTAGCACAAACGGCCGACAGCACGGGTATTTATGCCGCTTTCCTGATGCCGAAGCAGCGACCGACTGACCTCGAAATCATAGAAGCAGATGGAGTTTTGTTTTATGAAAGAGGCAGCAATAAATTCTGCATTACCACCAGGGAGAAACTGGAAAAACCCGGCATAGCCGGTAATTTCTTAAGTCTCGATGATTACCGGTGCCTGGTTTATGGAGAAGGCAAACTGGATTTCGGCTGCGACCTCGGTCAGGTCGAACTCTTGACCGTTGGAAACGTGAGCAACAACCTCAATAACGACAGCACGAGTCTGAATCTTCTGGCGGCAGTCGATTTCTTTTTCAATGATGATGCGTTGAAGGTAATGAGCACACAGCTTTCGACGAATGCGACGCTGCAGCCAACGATTGAAGCCGGACAAGCGACTTACGAGAAAGGGTTAGCCGAACTTGTTGGTAAAGAGCGTGCCGATAAACTGATCGCCGAGATAAACCTCTATGGTGCGTTCAAGAAGATTCCTGATGAACTCAGGCACACGTTGTTCTTTACGGAACTCAAACTGGTGTGGAATAACAGCACGCGAAGCTACAGGTCCGTAGGCACGATCGGGCTTGGCAGTATAGACAAGACAAGCATAAACAGGAGAATGAAAGGGTACATCGAAATTGTTCATAAGCGCAGCGGAGATGCTCTGAATATTTATCTCGAACCTGAGAACGGACAGTATTTTTACTTCAGTTACAGCCGTGGTCTGATGCAGACATATTCAACCTACAGTGCCTTCAACGATGAGATATCCAAAATCAAACCGGATAAAAGGATAAAGAAGGTAAAAGATAAGCTTGATTTTGAATACGTTTTGGCAACCGACAGAGCCGTTAAAAATTTTGTAAGAAAAATGCAGCCTCAAAATGATGAAGATAGCAGGTAAGGTTGTGAATTAGCCGATGATTAACTATGATTGCGACAATATTTCCCGCATCAGGTTTTGAGACTTTGGGAAAATAAAACGACTTCCATTGCTGACATTACCTAACCTCTTAGGTTTATTGGCCGCTTATCTTGTAGGTTCAATTCCATCTGCCGTATGGGTTGGTCGGACATTTTATAACATCGATGTACGGGAGTATGGAAGTGGCAATGCAGGAGCAACAAACACATTCCGTGTACTTGGAAAAAAAGCCGGCATCGTTGTACTGGTGATGGATGTCCTGAAAGGATTTCTTGCAGTGAAGCTGGCATATTTCATGGGAGATTACGATTCTCAATCGCCCGAGTTTATCGATTTTGAACTGGCACTGGCCGTCTGCGGCCTGATGGGACATATCTTTCCGGTATATGTCGGTTTTCGTGGAGGCAAGGGCGTTGCGACTATGCTCGGAATATTAATTGGCATTCACCCTCAGGCGGCATTGATATGTGCAGCTGCATTTATTATCACCCTGTACCTGAGCGGTTATGTTTCCTTAAGCAGCATGGTAAGCGGAATAACTTTTCCGGTTGTGATCATGGTTTTTTATTCGACCAATTCAAGTATAAATATTTTTTCTCTGGCAGTCGCCATATTAATACTAGTTACGCATCAGCGAAATATCGAAAGGATCATCCGCAGGGAAGAATCAAGGGTGAAGTGGTATAGAAAAGGTATCTTTTGAAACACCATATTTTTTCTTGAACTCGTCCTGGCCAAGAATGCTGTCTGCCTGCCACACCCTTTTGAAATTGATGTAGGCAGCTGTCTTATTTCCAAGATATCCGAATGTAATGCCTCGATGAAAATATGCGATCGTATATCCTTTATCAAGACGGAGGCACCGGTCAAAATCCTTCAGAGCCGAAATCGCCACGTCTTCATTTATATCCAGATGCGTGAGTTTCAGAAATCCCCGCCTGTGGTAAGCAATTTTATCATCCGGATTCTCGTCGATGCACCTGTTATAATATACAAGTGCTTCCTGATATTCACCTTTTTCTTCTGCATGCACCGCCTCCTGAAAAAAGGCCGAGGCAGCAGCAGTGTCTGCGTCTTTATATTTATCAATGAAATAATCAGCCACGACACCCATACGAGCCGGATACTTTTTCCGAATGTATTCTTCATACATGCTATAGCGGTAAAATTCATGAAACTCCCTTGGATTAAAAAAAATCGTCGTGCTCAGCACCAGGCTAATATATAGCCAGAGAACCAGCGTGATTCCGTTTTCTATAATTTCCCTGAATGAAAGAATTGAAAAAATCATCCAGGCCATCATCCACAGCGTATTCACCGGGACATCGCCCCAGCTGTCCAGGTGAAAAAATTTTGCCGACAGCCAGTATTGCAGAAATGCAAGACAAAGAACAAGGAAGAAAGCAGAGATGATCCGGGCATAAATATTCTTGAAGAATACCGGCCAGCGAATGATAATAAAACAAAGTGCAGCCACACTGATATTCAGAATAATTGAACTCAGCCCAAAACCGTACTTTCGAAAAACCATTGCCAGGATTAAAATGACAATCAGCGCCAGGGCTGATTTTTTCGGTTTATTGTTTGACATAATCTATCGTCAAAATAAATGTAAAATAGTATTTATTCTACCTGAGTTCATTAAAGTTACTTAACGATAAATTGTTGAGAACAACTCCTGATTCATATTCGAAGTCATAATGTTAAGAGTTAAATTTACGACTTAAAGAATTCTTTCTATCGCAATATGAACAGGTGGGTCTTGCATACCGCTTTGGTATTGATTTTATCTTTTAAATTTATCATTGATGCATCCGCCTCAGATGATCCGCCCTTTTTTACACCCCAGGCCGAGCATTGGGCCGATTCTGTCATGAAAAATCTCAGCAGGGATGAACGGATCGCCCAGCTAATCATGATCGCCGCTTTCAGTAATAAGGATGCCGTTCATGTGGCAGATATCACACATCAGATTACGAGGTATGGAGTAGGAGGTCTGATTTTTTTCCAGGGCGGTCCGGTTCGGGAGGCATTACTCACGAATTATTATCAATCGGTATCTAAAGTTCCGCTGCTTATCGGTATGGATGCAGAATGGGGTTTGGCCATGCGGCTCGACAGTACGATTCGCTATCCAAGGCAGATGACTTCTACTGCCATACAGAACGATGCTCTCATCTATCAAATGGGAAGTGAGATCGCAAAAAACTGCAAGCGACTTGGCATTCACATGAATTTTGCTCCTGATGCAGACGTAAATAATAATCCTTTTAATCCCATTATCGGCAGCCGCTCGTTTGGCGATGACAGGGAGACCGTTGCGAGGAATTCGCTCGCATACATGAAAGCACTCCAGGATAATCATATCATCGCCACCGGCAAACATTTTCCCGGTCACGGTAATGCTGACAGTGATTCGCATTTCACTCTTCCTACCATCATGCAGGACACGGCTGAGCTGGATTCGATCGAATTATATCCATTCAGGAAATTGATTGACGGCGGACTCACAGGAATGATGGTAGCACACCTGAATGTACCATCTCTGGATACAACGCCGGACATGCCTTCCACGCTTTCGTCGTCGATCGTTACTGACCTCCTGAAAAATAAATACGATTTCAAAGGACTGATATTTACGGATGCGCTGAACATGAAAGCGGTTTCCGCCAGGTATGAACCGGGCATCGTAGATAAACTGGCATTGCTTGCCGGCAACGACGTTCTGTTGCTGTCAGAGAATGTGGGAAAGGCAATCCTCGAAATTCATTATGCAGTTGAAAACTGTGAGATTACTCAGGAGGAAATTGATGCCAGGGTGAAAAAAATTTTAATGGCAAAATTTTGGTGCGGACTTGATCAAAAACAGTTTATTGATACAACAAATCTTTACAATGATCTGAATGACGGCGCCGGCAGGTTATTACAAAGAAAAATGTATGAAGAATCGGTAACCGTTCTTGTGAATAAGGACTCGTTGTTGCCTTTCAGATCGAGGGAGCCGTATAGGATTGCAAGCGTAGTGATCGGCGATAATTTAAAAAATACATTTCAGCAGCAGTTGCGGTATTATGGTAATGTTGATATTTATGCAGAAGACAAAGATGCTCCGGTAGCTGTCTTTGAAGCCCTCTTCAACTTTCTCTCTAATTATGATTATGTAATTGTGAGCCTCCATGGCACTTCCATGAAAGCTCAGACAGGATACGGGATACCGGAAGTTGCCCGTTGGTTTATCGATACAGTGATGTACACCTACAAGTCTGTTTTTGTTGACTTCGGTAATGCATATACGCTCACTCGTTTTGAACGGCTGAAGTCGGCAAAGGCAATCATTCTTGCTTACGAAGATTTTCCTCTGACGCACTCCATTGCCGCCCAGGTCGTAATGGGTGGGCTTTCTGCTTCCGGTAAATTACCCGTTGATGCAATCGCAAATTTCCCCAAAGGCACGGGTGTGATTACGCCACAACCGATCCGGTTTGAATACACGATTCCGGAGGCTGCCGGCATGTCGTCGCTTGTCCTCAGCCGGATCGACAGCCTGGTGAATTATGCAATTGCCGAAAATGCAACGCCGGGTTGCCAGGTTTTGATTGCAAGAAATGGGAAGGTCGTTTATCAGAAATCGTTTGGAAATAAAACCTATAATGGAAACGATACGGTAAGGAATACCGACATCTACGACATTGCATCGGTTACGAAAATAGCAGCGACCGGTCTCGCTGCTATGTCGCTTTATGAAAAGAAGAAAATAAATCTTTCGAACCCGCTTTCAAAATATCTTTCGGGGACTAAAGGAACGAATAAGAGTCACCTAACGATAAGGGAAATTTTATTGCATGAAGCCGGATTGAAGCCCTGGATACCGTTTTACAGGGAGACTGTTTCTGAAGCCGGGCTCAGACCAGGTTTATTTTCCGATACGGTAAGTGCAAAGTATACATTGCATGTTGCGGATTGTTTATATCTGCTGAACACCTATGCTGATACGATTTTTAACAGGATCTATTCATCGGCGGTTGAAGAGAAAGGGAAATACGTGTACAGCGATTTAGGGCCGATCATGATGAAAGAAATCATCGAAGAAGTTGCTGATAAGCCGATGGATAAATATTTAGATGAGAATTTTTACAAACCTCTCAGGTTAAACCGTCTTGCATTTAATCCATTCGATAAATTCCGTGCAAATGAAATTGTGCCTACTGAAAATGATACAGTCTTCCGGATGCAGTTGCTGAGAGGATTTGTTCATGATCCTGCCGCAGCAATGTTCGGCGGAGTGGCCGGTAACTCAGGAGTCTTCAGCGATGCGAACGATCTTGCGGTGATTATGCAAATGCTCTTAAACAAAGGCAAATACGGCGGAAGGCAATTTTTAAAGCCGGCCACGGTGGAACTCTTCACTCAAAAGCAAGTTCCGGGTAACCGCCGTGGATTGTTATTCGATAAACCTGAAACGGACCCGTCTAAACAGAGCCCGTGTTGTTTAAAAGCTTCACCGTTTACATTCGGCCATCAGGGATTCACCGGAACTTGCGCATGGGCAGATCCTGAGTATGGACTCGTTTATATTTTTCTTTCCAATCGCATTCATCCCGACGTTTCGAATGACAAACTGGTCAAGATGAATGTGAGGACGCGGATTCAGGAAATTATTTATGAATCGATTGTTTCTAATCCTTAGGAGGTTAAAAATCAAAAATCAAAAGTCAAAAATTCCACTTGAGAATGTATTTCATTTATTCAAGTATTAATTTTTTTGAATTATAATTGAAGTGCTCACTATCAGTAAAACTATTTTTGACTTTTGATTTTTGAGTTTTGATTTTTGACCTTTAACCTTTAACCTTTAACCTACAATTGAACTGAAGGAATTTTTTACCTTTGCCCTCCAATAAATTTTATATGAAAATCGGCATCCTGTGTTACCCGACCTTTGGAGGAAGTGGAGTAGTGGCAACCGAGTTGGGAAAGGCTCTTGCCAGTAAGGGGCACAGTGTACATTTTATCACTTACAGTCAGCCCGTGCGGCTCGAACATTTTGTTGAAAATGTTTTCTATCATGAAGTGAGTGTTGCCGATTATCCGCTTTTTGAATATGCTCCGTACGAGACTGCACTTACGAGTAAGTTAGTTGATGTTGCGCGATACGAAAAACTGGACATCGTTCACGTTCACTATGCAATTCCGCATGCTTCCGTCGCCTATATGGCAAGAAAGATAATGGAATCGCAGGGATCAAAACTTCCATTCATCACTACTCTGCATGGCACGGATATTACACTCGTTGGTAAGAATGAAAGTTACAGCCCGGTAGTAACATTCGCCATCGACCAGAGTGATGCAGTTACGGCAGTATCACACTCACTGAAAAAAGATACATTTAAAAATTTCAGAATCTGCAAGGACATTGATGTGATTCCGAATTTCATCGACCTGCAGCGTTTCACTAAGCTTCGCAAGGAACATTTTAAGAAGGCCATCGCTCCCAACAACGAAAAGCTGATCATACACGCATCAAACTTTCGCCCGGTAAAGCGGGTCAGCGACGTGATTTCTGTTTTTAATATCATCGCAGAAAAGATTCCTTCAAAATTACTCATGATCGGCGACGGCCCCGATCGTAGCAAGATCGAAAAGGAAATACGTGAGAATCCGGCTGGAGAGCATATCCGGTTCCTGGGTAAAATGGATGTAGTGGAGGAGATCCTCTCCATCGGTGATATTTTTATATTACCCTCCGAAACCGAGAGTTTTGGTCTCGCAGCCCTCGAAGCCATGGCCTGCCAGGTTCCGGTTATTTCAACAAATACCGGAGGTTTGCCGGAACTGAATGTGAATGGCGTAACCGGATACATGAGTAATGTCGGTGATATACAGGACATGGCGAAGAATGCCATTCATATTTTGAGTGATGAAAATCGTCTCGCAACATTCAAAAAACAGGCACTTGCTCATGCAAAGAAATTCGACATTAACGAGATTCTTCCCATCTATGAAAATCTTTATAACAGGGTAATCTCCGGAAGCAATCATTGAAAGATGCGTTATGTGTTAGCGTTGCATATTATTTTTGTTATCACCTGGTTTGCGGGTTTGTTTTACATCGTGCGACTTTTTGTCTATCATTCGGAAGCTGGCCATAAGAATGAACCCGACAAAACTATCCTGATAAATCATTTCAAAGGTGCCGAGAAAAGACTTTGGTATGGAATTACATGGCCATCTGCAATTCTTGCCTGGACTTTTGGTTTATGGTACATGTTTACAATTTATGGAAGCAACGTTCCGGGATGGCTTTTATTAAAACTTGCTTTTGTGGGGGGACTGACGATCTACCACCTGATGTGTGGCTGGATATTCAAAAAGTTCCGGAAGGATGTTATTCCCTTTACAGGAATGAAGATGAGACTTTGGAATGAAGTGGCAACCGTGTTTCTCGTTGCAATCGTCTTTATTGTGATCTTGAAAGATACAACTAACTGGATAAAAGGGTTAACCGGCCTGATCGTTTTTTCCCTTCTGCTTGTGCTTGCCATCAATCTGTATAAAAAAATCAGAGAGAAGAATCAATAGGCAATACGCGTAATCATCCTCCGGCTTTTTTCGCTTTGTATCCTGAGTTTGTGAGTATGGTAATAATTCTGTCACGATGATCGCCCTGGATGATAATTTCACCGTCTTTTACAGAGCCGCCGACACCGCATTTGGATTTGAGTTCCCTGGCCAGTTTTTCAAGGTCGTCATCTTTTCCTTTAAAGCCGGCTACGATCGTTACTGTCTTACCGCCACGATTCTTACGATCGAGGAAAATTTTCAGATCCTGCTGACCGGCGGCTATTGTAGCTGACTGATGGGGCTGCGTGGTATATTTAAAGTCTTTGTTGGTCGAATAAACGATACCGCTGTTGTTATCTTTCTTTGCCATCCGTATAGTTTAAAAAATCCTGGGTATAAAAATAATCAATCCGAGGATAACTGAAACGGTGCATGTTACGAGCACCGCGGCGGCAGCAAGATCTTTTGCATGGCCGGCTTTTTCATTGTAATCGGGTGAGGTCATATCCACGTGCACTTCGATGGATGTATTGATTAATTCCGCTGCTATGACAGATCCGATGCAGAGAAGCAGTATGCACCACTCGATGGGCTTTACCTTAAAAAAGATCGCTGCTGAAATTACAATGCAGGCAGCAAAGATGTGAAACCGCATGTTGAACTGGCTTCTGAAAGCATAAGATATACCGGACATTGCATAAACGATGCTGCGGATGTATTTTTTAAAGGCCATGTGAATCCGGATCAGGAAGGGATAACCACTTTTAATGATAAGCGTTTCACACCGATTTCAATATCAGAAGCAAAAAGAACAGGTTCACCATCAATGTGTCCTTTGATTTCTGAATTATTTAGTACTGTAATTTTTTCTGCTCTCAGCGAGCTAAAATACTTTGAGTGATTGATGGTATTTTTCATTAGCCGGTAAATGAGCGACGGGGCTGTGTAAGCAGGGAATTTCCTGATCATTGAAATATCGATGATACCATCTTTCACATCTGCATTCGGTGCAATCATTGCATTATTTCCAAACTGTGAAGAATTGGCAAAGGTTAAAAGGAAGCAGTCTTTTTCATACTGTTTTCCGTCGGCAATTATAGAAAAATGCTGATCCTTATAAGAGGAAAATTCCGTGAGCACCAGTTTAACGTAGGTGGAATATCCGCGCTTCGCGGCTTTGGAAAACAAATGGGCAACATGCGCATCGAAACCAATGCCTATTGTTCCAATGCAGAAATGTTCATTTACATATAAAGTGTCAATCGTATCGACTTGATAATTATTAAACACCCTGATCGATTTATCCGGGTTTACCGAAATACCCAGGTGACGCGCCATGCCGTTCCCTGAGCCTGTGGGGATAATTCCGAGTGCTGTGCCGGTATTGACAAGGGATTTTGCAGTTTCGTTCACGGATCCGTCACCACCAACTGCCACGACGATATCATACTTTTTTTCGGCTGCTTCCCTGGCCAGAACCGATGCATGCCCGGGAGCATTCGTAAAACACACTTCAACATCAAATATTTGCTTATCGATCGAAGAGTCTATGAGCCCGGGAAGCTCGCTCTTCCTGCCTGTACCTGATCTCGGGTTAATGATGAATCTGATCTTTTTCATAACTATTTCATTTGATTAAAGATCATTGCATGATTGAAATTCTGGAGGAATGCATGCAACTGCATCTCCATATTTTTTTCCCTTGTCGTATCGGTACCTGCAATGTCTTTTTTCAACGTGCTGTCATTTTCGAAATTATAAAAATTATACTTTTCATTATTTCCCATGATGAGTGAATAGTGATCCCGGATTAACTGGTATGTTTCATCGATGAAGCTGATTGCATAGCCTGAATTATTATCATTGAGCATGTTTTTTCCGAAAGCGAAATACGGCTGATCGTATCCGAGGTAATCCAGAACGCAGGGTAAAATATCGATCTGCTGAATGGTGTTTTTCACCCGGCCGTGAAGCATCGGATCAGAAGGTGAATAAAAGATAATGGGAATGGAATAAAGTCCGGCGCGCCCCTGGTAAAATGGTTTTTCCGAAATTGCGGTATGATCGGCAGTGATCACGAACAGGGTATTCGAATACCATTCACTCGCCGAAGCAGATTCAAAAAATTTTTTCAGGGAATAATCAGCATAACCTATTGACTGGTGTATGGGAAGAGTCCCGACCGGAAATTTACCGGCGTATTGTCCGGGTATCTTGTATGGATGATGCGAGGAAATGGTAAAGATCGCCGACAAAAAAGGTTGGTTCATTTTATTCATTTCCCGAACAGACCGAAGGAGAAAGGGCTCGTCGTAGATTCCCCAGCTTCCGTCGAAATCCTCGTCATCGGCATATTCCGTTCTACCGAAATAATTATCGAAACCCGAAAGCTTTGAAAAATTATCGAAGCCCATCGTTCCGTTGGTACCACCGTGAAAAAAGACGGATGTGTACCCCTTTGATTTAAGAAGCGATGGAAGTGTGGTAATGGTATTCGAGGAATACGCACTGGTGATGAACGGGTCGGGTAAAAGGGCGGGAATGCCTGCAACAATTGCCGGAATTCCTTCGATGGAACGCTTACCGTTTGCATATGCATTTTCATAAACCAGGCTTTTTCCGATCAGGGAATCAAGGAAAGGAGTGTAGCCTTCATATCCGTTCAGACTGCCTATGTATTCTTTTCCGAAACTTTCGAGAATGATGATGACCACATTTTTCGGAGAAAAGGTTGCGCCTTCCCGCGGGACTTTAATAACGGGACTAATCCTTAAAGCCTCTTCATCGGGCATCCAGTGTGTCTCGGAAATCGTTTGCTTGCCTACGGTCTTAATAACAGTAAATGATGTATTTAAAACGAGTGCGGTCGTCTTACCGGTACCGTAACGGGAAGCGGCAAGAATATTCAGAGGTTTGAGTTGAACGCCACCTCTGAAACCGATAAAAGTGAGACCGGTAAAAATTAGAAAGAGAACACTTTTGCCCAATGCTGTATTAATAAATGCAGGTTTGTTTTTTATTTTATGTACAAAAAGGTGGTCAGCTTTCGGATAAAATCGGTTCATTAAATAAATGATCAGGAAAAAGATGATCAGCAGATACCAGAAATCGATGATCATTTTCGGAAGTGTGTTTATAAAATCATTTCCAAAGCTCATGATCTTAAAAATTTCCGCACCGGTTCTTTTACCGGTAAATTTAAAGAGCCCCCAATCGATGCTGTTCAACAGCAGCAAGGGTATATTAACCAGGTTGAAGAGAATTCTCAGCACCCTTTGATAGGGTATAGTATAAAAAAAGCGAAAGGGCAGGAGATGCAGTGATATAAAAAGGATATTCGAGATGATAACTGCGGTGAGGTCGAAACGTACTCCGAAAAAGAAACTCTTTAGAATAACACTCAGATCTGTTTCTGCGAAGTAGGAAAAATTAAAAATTAAAAATAATAATCTGCAAAGAGAATAGATTAGAATGAGTAGTCCGAGCCGACGGAGCAGGACAACAAAATTGCTTTGCATAACTTCCACGATGGCGAATGTAACAAATATGGAATGAGCAAAAAAAAGCCGGTTGGATTAGCAACCGGCTTAAAAATGCAGTAACAAAAATTATTGTAAGGTATAGGTAGCAGTTCCTGTAGTCGTTCCTATACAAGTAGAAGGTGATGAAATTTCATCGATATATTGCAGGATGAAACCGGTAGTTGTTCCGGTGAAACCTGTGCTTGAGAATTTGTGAGTAGCAACATCACATGATCCTGACCCGCTGCCGATATCAACTGCAGTCTGAAGAGGAATTTCCAGGTCGCCTGAACCATTTTTATTTGCGTAAATGTTAGAGTTGTTTGCATAGTCGGCAAAACGGCTGAAATGGACTTTGTTGTTTACTGTATTGTCGACAGTAATTTCCTGCGTATAAATGAAGGCAGAAATTCCAGGAATAGTATCATAAACATCATATGTGCCTGCAAAATCTTCTGCGTCATTCTTTACGCGGATCGTACGAACTGCAGTTGCAACATTACCGGCAGCATCCGTAGATGTATACGTAATAGTGTATGTACCTACAAGGTCTGTGTTGGGATTTGTAGAGCTGGCATCCGATGTAACAGTAGTCGGGCCGTCTTCATCATCTTCTGCGGTAGCGCCGAGGTCAGTCCAGTCCGGACTGTTAAGTGAAATTTCAAGAGATGAAGCACCGGTTAAAGTAATTACGGGAGCAGTTTCATCGTCTTTCGAACAACCGGTCATTAAAACTATGCCAGTGCCCATTACTAAGGAGAGTATTAAAATGTTTTTTTTCATTTTTGATAGATTTTGGTTTGGTGACAAAGGTATTATTATTTTGAAAAAAAAATTTACAATTTCTTTGCCAATATAAAATTAAAAGTACTTTTGCCTTTCATTTAAAAAACAAGCCTTATAAAAAAAATGAAAAAGATTTTATCCTTAATCCTTGTTGCCGGATTTGCAACACTTATTGCATGCGGACCAAGTGCCGAAGAAAAAGCTGCGGCTGAAAAAGCTCGCCAGGATTCTATTAATGCAGTTATGGCACAGATGGCTGCCGATTCAATGGCTGCCGTGCAGGCTGCTATGGAAAAAGCTCATGCTGATTCAGTAGCTATGGCCATGCAGGCTGATTCAATTGCCAAAGCGCAGGCAGCTAAAAAACCAGCGCCTAAGCCTAAGACAAAAGAGCAGAAAAAAGTTGAAGAAGCTAAGAAAGTTACCGGCGGAAGAGGCCATTAATACCATTTAATGCATTTTAGCAGTAAAATATTGATTATTTTGGTTTATTTTCTTGTTAAATCAAAATCATTTAATACTTTTGCGCCCACTAATAAAAAACAAACCTAAAAAACAATGAAAAAAGTTCTCTTTACACTGTTATCTGCTGGCTTTATTGCTCTTGTAGCTTGCGGTCCTAGCGCTGAGGAAAAAGCTGCTACTGAAAAAGCAATGCAAGATTCAATTGCTGCCGCTGAACAAGCTGCTGGTGCCATGCAGGAGCAGGCTGCTATGCAGGATTCGGCTAATAGCACAATGGAGTCAGAAAAAATGGCTGGTGATTCTGCAAAGTAATACCACCTGTTTTCAGAAAGATTTAAAAGGGAGCCTCTAAATGAAGCTCCTTTTTTATTTTAATTACCTGATAAAAATTGTTGATTTATTTTTTTGTCATCACTTCTTCCGCAATCCCGCACTTCTCGCAACCTGCCTGTTTTTTACCCTTAAACATGAGGAATAATCTCCGCGAAAAGAAAAAAACAGCGACGAAAAAAACAATTATCACTAATAACAACTGGATGTCCATATCCGAATAATTAAAGCAAAGATACAAAGCAATTTTAGATAATTTTGCCGGCTAATTATTCCACGATGAATTTCGATAGATCGCCATACAGCGATGATCAACTTAGGGTCATTTATAAGGAATTGCTAAGACCCAGGCTGATCGAGGAAAAAATGCTTGTTTTGCTCAGGCAGGGAAAGATCTCCAAATGGTTTTCAGGGATCGGACAGGAGGCAATTTCCGTTGGTTGCGGATTAGCACTCAATAAGGACGAATATATTCTCCCCATGCACCGCAACCTGGGTGTCTTTACAACACGCGGCATTCCTCTTAACAGATTATTCTCCCAATGGCAGGGTAAACCCGGTGGGTTCACAAAGGGCCGCGACAGGTCTTTTCATTTCGGTACACAGGAATTCAGGATCATCGGAATGATCTCTCACCTCGGTCCGCAATTGGCCGTTGCCGATGGAATTGCCCTCGCCGACCTGCTGAAACAGAATAAAAGAGTCACCGCCGTTTTCACCGGCGATGGCGGTACCAGCGAAGGTGATTTTCATGAAAGTCTGAACGTCGCTGCCGTCTGGGACCTCCCGGTAATTTTCATCATCGAAAACAATGGGTATGGATTATCCACACCATCCAGCGAACAGTTTCGAATGAAACAGTTTATTGATAAAGGAATCGGCTATGGAATGGAAGCGGTTAAAGTGGATGGTAACAATATTCTCGAAACATATTCTCAAATCAGCAGTCTTGCAAAGTCTGTCAGGGAAAAACCCCGCCCGGTAATTCTCGAATGTGTCACTTTCAGAATGCGTGGTCATGAAGAGGCTTCCGGTACAAAATACGTCCCGCAGGAACTCTTTGAACAATGGGGAAAAAAGGATCCAATAAATAATTTCGAAAATTTTCTTCTTAAAGAAAAAGTTATCGATGAGGCTTATATTACGTTGATCCGCAGTGAAATAAAGCAGGATATCGAGAAAAATTTGGAAATAACATTTGCCGAACAAAACCCGGAAGTGAATACTTCCATCGAGATAAACGACGTATACGAAAAGAAAGATACTCCCGTAATCCGTCCTGCCTCCGGGAAAAAATCTGAAAAGAGATACCTGGATGCGATTACGGATGCCATGAGAATGGCAATGAAGAGAAACAACAAACTGATCATCATGGGACAGGACATCGCAGAATATGGCGGTGCATTTAAGGCTACGCTTGGTTTCGTAGATGAATTCGGAAAAGAACGTGTACGGAATACCCCAATTTGTGAATCCGCAATCATTGGGGCAGCGCAGGGACTTGCCATTAATGGTATGAAGTCGATCGTCGAAATGCAGTTTGCAGATTTCGTAACATGCGGATTTAACCAGATCATCAACAACCTGGCGAAGACTCACTACCGCTGGGGTCAGGCTGTTGATACAGTTATCCGCATGCCAACCGGTGCCGGTGTCAGCGCCGGGCCGTTTCACAGTCAGTCGAACGAAGCCTGGTTCGTCCACACTCCGGGATTAAAGGTCGTTTATCCGGCATTTCCATCCGATGCCAAGGGACTGCTCATCGCTGCCATAGAGGATCCAAACCCGGTGATGTTCTTTGAGCACAAAGCACTTTACAGGAGCATCTCAGAAGAAGTTTATGACGATTACTATTCCGTTGAAATCGGAAAGGCCAGATTGATCAAAGAGGGGAATGATGTTTCTATCATCACGTATGGTTTTGGCGTTCACTGGGCGCTGGAGACACTGAACAACCATCCGGAAATTTCTGCCGATCTGATAGACCTGCGATCGTTGCTGCCCTGGGATAAAAAAGCCGTCGAAACATCCGTGAGTAAAACGGGAAGAGTGATCATCCTTCACGAGGATACATTGACAGGCGGAATAGGAGGAGAAATTTCAGCACACATTGCCGAGCATTGTTTCAATGCGCTCGATGCTCCTGTCGTGCGTTCTGCGAGCCTCGATACTCCGATTCCCATGAATGTCGATCTCGAATGGAATTTTTTACCTAAGAAACGATTCGAAGTTCAGCTGCTGCAATTGCTGAAATATTAGTGATGCAGCACGGATGAATACCCCATGTACCTGACGCTGTCGCCTCCAGAGACTATCAATGCAGATTCATCCATGTCGAGTTCGTTCATCAGCTTTAAAAGCTTCTGGAAACTCAGATTATTTTCCTGCAGAAATACTGAATTGTATACGCTGTTTTTCTCCCTCGTGGTTAGATGCCAGCTCAGGGAAATGTCCTGTTCCTTTGTCGGCAATTCGAATTTAACGAAGTCAAATTTTCCCTTGAACCAGCCCTTGGCATATTCATATGCTTCATCCTGGTTGTAATCCTGTATGGTTAACAGATTCCCGTATATGTTTCCGAGTGGTGTAATGATATTTTCCAGTAACGTCATCCGTGGCTTGTCTTCGATCGGCCGTTCTTTATGCGAATCCCTGATGTCGACAAAAATCACTCCGCTTGTATTTTTTTCGATCCAGTCTCTGAAAAGATAGAGGAAGCGGAGCGATGTCTTCAATCCGGTATTATCGCGGATTCCTGCGTCCATCACATGGATCATCGGTTTACTCGGCAAACTGACCGCAGGCAGGATATACGGAAAAGTTGCATTCATTCTCAATACAGTCGTATACCTGATGTTGTCTGCATTTTGTTCACTGAATAATTTTCTGAATTCTATTTCATCGATCGTAAGGTCAAAACGGAAGGTGCTGTCAGAGGTATGAGTCGTCATGTAACTCATATCCTGTGGCGATATCAGCAACCTTCTTCCATCATTAACAATGGTAGGAGTGAAGATCATCATTGGTATCAGTCCGCTCGCTTCGGCCTGTTTGTAAGCCGACAACGGTTTACTCAGTATATATCCCGTGTTTTCATTCAGCTGTTGCTCAAAAGCATATGCACGATCCTTGGCGAATTTGGTATTGCCTTCTTTAAATTTCTGAATGTTGAAGAAAAGGTCGCTTACGGTAATGCTGAAAGCAACCGGGTTAAGCAAATCTTTGCCGACGTTGAACAGATTTTTCCGGCTGTTGTAGTTTTTCAAAAGACCAAGTCTTTCCTGGAGGTAGAGTTCGCGATAATATGCAGCACCTATCATTCCTCCGGAAGCACCGGTGATCAGTTGCGTGCATTTAGAAAATTCTTTATTGGTTATGCTGTCTGCCATCTGCATCAGCCTGTACGACCAGATCGAGGCCCGCAATCCTCCACCGGAACAGTTGATGAAAATCATCTTTGGTTTTGTATTCTTCGTGATGAATTTATCCTTCCATCTTTCCAGTATCTGGATGGTGGAATTAAAATCCTTCATCACATTCGCCGAATCACTGATCTCATTGAAATGCTGTATGCTGTACTCCGAAATTGCCTTGTTATATTCCAGTCCATATGCCTTGTTGTCCGAATAGAACAACCCGTATTGAGAGATGTAATTAAAGATCAGGATAAGGAGAATGAGTACGGATGTCGACCAGGCTTTAAGCCAGAAACGAAAAGCGCTGCTCAGCATTATGAACAGCGAAAAGATTAATATAACACTCGCACCTGCAGGAATTTTAAAGAAAGAATAATCTTTAAAAAGTCCCATGAGGATGAATATCGCGAATACGATGATTTCGATTATTGCGGCATTCAGATGGTTCTGGCGGAAAACCGATTCCACCATTTCCCTCGTGTAGTGTGCCGTATTCCTTACAAGCTTCACTTTGTAGGGTGAGCTCAGGTAGGTATCCACCCTCCAGCTCTTTTCAAGGATTACTTTTCTTCTGTTTCTTGACCGCTTTTTCTTTTGGTCAGCTTCTGTTACCAGGTGTTCAGCAAATGGTGCATTCGGATCCGCATCCGATGATTCCATTCCATACATCAGGATGATGTCTTTGTTCGTTCTGAAAAAATAGGTAAGCGTGATCATGATGATCAGCGAAAGACCCACGATAAATCCAAGAACCTGTGTGATGATATTCCAGACCGACTGGTATTCGTTATTGACCTGGAAATAGATGATGTTTACGAGATAAACAAGGGTAAACAGGAGTGGGATGATGAAGTTGTTAATCGAGAATTTTAAAAAGGGACGGGACAACGTGGCTATGAATGGAAACCTGAAGCCATTTACGATGTAACTGGAAATGTTAAACACCATGATGAAACTCCCGGCAGCAAATCCCATGATGAAGAACGAAGAGAAGCCCACCGACCCCATGTATTCGGGATCCAGAAAAAGATAAGGAATACCGAAAGTTTTAGAAGTTGAGTTGGTGATCCAGCCGAATAAAATGATCCAGTAAAGCAAAAGCAAATGGTTCTTTTTCAGCAGTACAATCACCAGCTGAATCGGAAAGGAATAAAAGAACCGGGTATAAGCTTTATGGGACCACATGCACAGGTTACAACGAAACTATAATCAGAATATTAGATATCTAATTCTGATACGACATCCGGTCTCAAAGGTTCAAGACTTTTATGCCATTTTCATTTCAACAACTGATAATATTTTTTCTTCTTCTTTTTTGGCTGAATCCCTTATTGAAGCTGCTTCCGTAAGAACTTTACTCTTATATGCTTCGTCCTTTAGTCCGGAAGCATTAATTCTTACATTTAAGTACGCACCAATAACTGCCGACCGGGCACAGAGGGCGCCGACGCCCGCATCAGAAACGGAATTTGGATTGCCGGTTTCGGCCATGGCGCGGATGATTTCCATGGATTCGAGTGAGTATTTCATGACTTTCAGCGGGATTTCGATGGCATATTTCGTTGCATCTTCGATGGCCTTTGAACGGTTTAATTTTTCCTCATCGGTTGATTTCGGCAAAGCGAATGAATCCATGATCCGGTTGAAGGCACGGGTATCTTCGTCGGCGAGTGACAATAAAATTTTCTTGAGCCGCTGACCTTTTTCAGCCCAAACAGAAAATTCTTTCCAGCGTTCATCCCAGCCTTTTTTATGGGAAGAAAGATTTGCCACCATCGTTCCGAGAGAAACTCCCAGGGCACCGATGTATGCCGAGATCGTACCGCCTCCGGGAGCAGGTGACTCCGAAGCTGTCTCGTCGGCGAAATCTGAAAGTGTCATCTGAACGAGCCGGTCATCGTTTTTATCTTTCAGGAGGTATTCGATGATTCTTTCTTCGGGCCTGAAAGGAGAAAGCTCATTCAGACCCATCGTCCTGATAGCAAGATTCACCAGCTCTTTTTCCGAGACTCCTGACGAACGGTTCTGCTTTTCCAAAAAGAATTTACCAGCATCAGTCAATGCTTTTAGCGGAAGCACACCCACGATTTCCGAGCCGGTTACCCGCATACCCCTTTTGTTCGCGCTCTTCTCACACTCATCGAAAGCCTTGTGAAGCGGAGTAACATTGATGTCAGTCAGGTTCATGCTTACCTGTGCAATACCGTACTCTTCGATGAACCAGCCGATGGCCTTTACTGATTTGCACGTTCCAGGCTGAACGATTTCTTCTCCCTTGTCGTTCTTCACCTTTCTGCCGTTTTCACGGACGTCGAAAGCGACAGAGTTGGCCCTGCGTACGGATGTGGTATTCAGGTTTACGTTATATGCAACGAGAAAATCTCTCACGCCTATGACACTGGCGCCGGATCTTGCATTGAATTCATCCGGGCCAAAATCCGGTTTCCATTCTGGTGTTTTTATCTTTTTGAAAAAGCCCTCATATTCTCCGGCCCGGATCACGCTCAGGTTCTTTCTTGAAGGATTGCTCTGTGCAGCCTCATACAGGTAGACCGGAATTTTTAATTCTCTTCCCACCCGCTCAGCAAGTTTCTTCGCATAAGCCACCGATTCTTCAATGGTAATGTTTGAAACCGGTATCAGCGGACAAACATCTGTTGCACCCATGCGTGGATGTTCTCCTTTGTGCTTGCTCATATCAATAAGCTCCGACGCTTTTTTGATGGCTCTGAATGCCGCCTCGATAACCTGCTCCGGTTCCCCGACAAATGTGACCACTGTTCTGTTAGTCGCTTTGCCAGGATCAACGTTGAGCAGGCGAATACCGTCAACGCTTTCAATGGAATCGGTAATCAACTTTATCAATGAAAGATCAATTCCTTCGCTGAAGTTTGGAACACATTCGAGAAGTTGTTTCATTTAGGTGGCGGTTGTTTATTCGTTGAGGGGTTTAAAACTACGATATTTTGAACATCATTCATCCGGGTATTATCCGGATTTTCATTTTGTGAATTATTATTTTAACCAATGATAATTTTTCCCTGCAAAATTACTTTCTCTACTAAATTGTTTCCAAAATAATATGGAAGAAAAGAATAAGATGGAATTTCTTTTGTGATGAAAAGGTTTGCTTTTTTTCCCACTGCAATGCTTCCGAGTTCCGAACTCAGGTTCATTGCATAAGCCGAATTGGTGGTGGAGGCGATGATGGCCTCTTCCGGGGTCATTTTATATTGAATGCAGGCAAGTGAAATCATCTGGTTCATGTTTCCGCTTGGGCAGCTGCCCGGGTTGAAATCACTCGAAATGGCAACCGGCAAACCTTCGCTGATCATCTTACGTGCTGGGGGACTTTGAAGTCCAAGGAAGAACTGCGCTCCGGGAAGGAGTACAGGCATCGTATCAGATGCTTTGAGAATTGCAATGTCGTTATCGTTTGCATATTCAAGGTGATCTACGCTGATTGCATTTGATTCCACGCCGGCTTCGATTGCACCTGAATGACTCAGCTGCTCGGCATGAACCTTCGGTATGAGCCCGTGTTTGTGTGCAGCATCAAAGAGTCTCAATGCATCCTCTTTAGTAAAATAATTCCGTTCGCAGAAAATGTCGCAATATTCTGCAAGCTTTTCCTTTTCAATGGCTGGCAACATTTCATGAATAATCAGGTCAAGGTATCCTTCCTTGTTTCCCCTGAACTCCTCCGGAACAGCATGTGCTCCTAAAAATGTTGCTTTAATAGCTAATGGTGACTTTTCTTTTAATCTGCGAATTACACGCAGCATCTTTAATTCGCTTGCAAGGTCGAGGCCATAACCACTTTTTATTTCAACGGCCCCGGTACCCAGTTTAATGATTTCATTTAAACGGTTGAAAGACGTTTCAAACAATTCATCTTCCGATGCTTGCCTCAGTTTCCTTGCCGAATTATTAATGCCGCCGCCCCGGACGGCGATCTCTTCGTAGGTCATTCCCTTTATTCTGTCAACAAATTCATTCTCTCTGGATCCGGCATAGACCAGGTGCGTATGTGAATCGCACCACGAAGGGAAAATGATTTTCCCTGTAGCGTCAATAACAGTAACTCCGGGCTGATTTTTCCGGATCATGTTCGATTCATCGTCCGATTGCTTTCCAAATGAATGAATCAGTCCGTCCTTAATAAATACGTATGCATCTTCCAGGAATTTCATCTTATTCATTTCCGCGCCTGAATACTTTAACACAGGAGTTTGTTCTGTATGAACCAGGCACTTGATATTTTCAATTAAGATGCTCATCATTATCGGATGCGGCGTCGAAATTAACAATTATAATAAAAGCATCCGAGGAGCCGCAACGAATATTCGAAATATTCCGGACGTGAAAACTTTATTTATAAGTGAAAAATTTTAACTCTTTCTTACTCACATTGATGAAGTTATTAGTTTGTGTATGTTAATTGGATTTAATAACAAAATGAATGCGATCGTATGAATTGATTAATTTTGACGATTCATGGCTGGAAATACATTCGGAAAAATATTTCGACTTACCACATTCGGTGAATCTCACGGTGGCGGCATCGGTGGTGTCATCGATGGATGCCCTGCAGGTCTGAATTTGAACCTCGAAATGATCCGCTACGAAATGAGCCGGAGGAAACCCGGCCAATCCATCGTCACTACATCAAGAAAGGAAGACGACCAGTTTGAGATATTATCGGGTGTGTATGAAGGGCAGACACTTGGTTCTCCGATCGCTTTTCTGATCAGGAATCTCGATTACAAACCATCCGATTACGATAATCTGAAAAACAGTTTTCGACCATCCCATGCAGATTTCACCTGGCAGGAGAAGTATGGAATAAGGGATCACAGGGGAGGAGGACGTTCCAGTGCTCGTGAGACTGCCGCGCGTGTTTTTGCGGGGGCGATTGCAAAACAATTTTTGTCGGTGTCGGGAATCAGCATTGCCGCTTACGTCTCACAGGTGGGCCGAATTAAAACAGAAGCAGGGTACGCGGATCTGGATCTTTCACTGGTAGAAGAAAGCATCGTCCGTTGCCCGGATATCGAAGTATCTGAACGGATGATCCAGTACATTGAAAAAATCAGGAATGAAGGTGACTCCACCGGTGGAATCATACAGTGTATCATAAAGAATTCACCTGCCGGTTTGGGAGAGCCCGTTTTCGACAAACTTCATGCTGACCTGGGAAAGGCAATGCTAAGCATCAATGCAGTTCATGGCTTTGAATATGGAAGCGGATTTGACGGCGTAAGCATGAAGGGTTCCGAACACAATGATTTATTCCGGAAGGATGAGAACGGAAATATATTTACTTCAACCAATCATTCAGGTGGAATTCAGGGAGGGATCTCGAATGGCATGGATATTTTCTTTCGAGTGGCATTTAAGCCGGTTTCGTCAATTCTCAGGGAACAGCAAACCGTCAATGAAAAAGGAGAGGAAATTTCCTTGGCCGCAAAAGGCCGTCACGATCCGTGTGTGGTTCCCAGGGCAGTTCCCATTGTCGAGGCAATGGCTGCACTCGTCATGGCAGATCATTCATTAAGAAACAGAAATTCAAAATCAGATTGAATTATTTTCGTTCACGATTTTAAACCATTAAATCAATCACCCAATTCAAACAGGTAATTAATCAATAAGATGAAAAAAACTATTAAGTGGATCGCAATCATCATCGGAGTTTTATTTTTATTTCTGCTCATTGCTCCGTTTCTGTTTAAGGACAAAATCGTCGGCAAGATCAAGGAAGAGGCAAATAAAAACCTCAATGCTAAATTCAATTTCGGCGATTTCGATCTTTCGCTCATTCGGAGTTTCCCGAATCTCTCCATGAATTTGCAGGAACTCAGCATCATCAACCTTGCACCCTTCGAGGGCGATACACTCATCTATGCGAAAACTCTCGGTCTCACGATCGATATCATGAGTGTCATCAGCGGATCTGAAATTAAAATCAATAGTGTCAGCGTCGAGTCTCCTGTTATGAATTTCCTTGTTAATAAGGAACTCAAAGCGAACTGGGATATCGCCAAACCATCTGCAGGTACGGATGAAAAGCCGGGTGAACCGTCCGCTTTCAAGGCTACATTAAAAAAATATTCTCTCTCGAATGGCCGCATCGTTTATAATGACGAGTCCATGCCGTTCCTGCTGCGTCTCACGGGAGTAAATCATACCGGTAAGGGTGATTTTACACAGGATCTGTTTACGCTCATCACGAAGACGGAAGTGGAAAAGGCTGATCTTGCCTATGGAGGCGTATATTATATTTCAAAATCGGCAGCGGATATAGATGCAGCCATCGACATGGACATGAAGAATTTCAAATTTACATTTAAGGAAAACAAAATTCTCCTGAATGAACTGCAACTGGGAGTCGACGGCTGGGTAGCCATGCCGGATACGAACATCGACATGGATCTCAAATTTAATGCGGCTAAATCGGATTTCAGGAATTTCATCTCCATCGTACCGGCATTGTACTCCGAAAACTTTAAGGACATCAAAACATCGGGAAAAATGGCACTCGATGGTTTCATCAAAGGCAGATACAATGCTGCATCCATGCCCGGATTCGGAATTAACCTGAAGGTTGAAAATGGAATGTTCCAGTATCCTTCCCTGCCTTCTTCAGTTAAGAATGTGTTCGTCGATCTCGTAGTGAATAATCCTGACGGAATTCCGGATCATACATTCATCAATCTTTCGAGATTTCATGTCGAAATGAACAACGATCCTTTTGATGCAAAACTCGTTTTAAAAAATCCTGTGAGTGATCCGGATATTAACGCCTTCATGAAAGGGAAGATTGATCTTGCGGGCATTCAGAAATTCGTACCTCTGGAAAAAGGGACAACGCTAAGCGGAATCATTACTGCAGACGTTACTGCAATCGGACGGATGTCGTCCATCGAACAAAAGAAATTCGAGCAGTTCAATGCAAGCGGTAATTTCGGAATTTCCGGTATGAATTATTCATCCAAGGATATGAAGCAACCAGTGATGATAAATGCCCTGCAACTTACATTCAACCCTCAACGCGTTGCGCTGAATACTTTTGTCGCGAAGGTGGGAAAGAGCGATTTCAACGCTTCCGGTTCGCTCGACAATTTTCTCGCTTACGCAATCAGGGATGAAGTTTTGAGAGGGACACTCGAACTTGCATCATCAACTATCGATCTGAATGAATTCATGGTTGGCGAGACTGCTCCTGCGGAGAGTGGCGGTACAAAGACCGACAGCGGGCAAATTGCCGTGCTCGATATTCCTGCCAATATTGATTTCACTCTCGAAGCTGCCATCACCAATCTCATTTATCAGAATCTTACGATTAAAAATATTGCCGGTAAACTGGTGATCAAAGACAAGGCCATACGGATGCAGGATGTGGCAATGAATTTACTCGATGGTTCTCTGAATATGAGTGGCGGATACAGCTCGGCTGATATTAAAAAACCTACGTTCGACTTTTCTTTGAATGCGAAGAACTTCGATATACAGAAAACAACACAGGCATTCGAGACGGTGCAGAAGCTGGCGCCTATTGCGAAAAACTGCAACGGTAAAATTTCAACAAGCATGACTGTTAAGGGTGATCTCGACGGTAAAATGTCGCCCGTCATGAGTTCGCTTGCCGGTGCGGGAAAACTTACAACC
The DNA here is from genome assembly GCA_964595205.1 of uncultured Flavobacteriales bacterium. Classification (GTDB taxonomy): domain Bacteria; phylum Bacteroidota; class Bacteroidia; order AKYH767-A; family 2013-40CM-41-45; genus JADKIH01. The sequence goes on from CAZQOQ010000015.1 coordinate 216,915, forward strand.
GGCACGGTAACCGTCACCAACTTCCCTGCATTTGTAAAGATCGCCGACGCGCTTAAAATGGACTCCTGGAAAAAACTCGAAATACCTCCGGTGAGTCCTTCGTTTAAATTTGTCAATGGCAGGGTATACGTAGATCCTTTCGAAATGAATGTGAATGGTATCAAATCAACAGTTGCCGGGTCGAATGGTTTCGATCAGACGATTGATTACACTATGGCAACCCAGATTCCACGTTCAGCATTCGGAGGAGCAGCAAACAGCGTACTGAACAGTCTTGTTGCATCAGCAAATTCGAAGGGTGCAAATATGAGCGTTGGGGATGTTGTTCCGGTAAACATTACCATCGGCGGAACAGTGATGGATCCGAAGATTGGCACCGATTTGAATAAGGCAGGAGCAAAGGCAATGGACGAGCTCAAAGCGAAAGCGAAGGAAGAATTCGACAGGCAAAAAGAAGCAGCGGAAGCGAAGGCCCGGGAGGAAGCTGACCGCCTGAAGAAGGAAGGAGAAGCGAAGCTCGATGCGGAAAAGAAAAAGGCTCAGGCAGAGGCCGAGCGTTTGAAAAAGGAAGCTGAAGCCAAAGCGAAAGCGCAGGCAGACAGCCTGAAGAAGGCCGGCGAGAAGGCTGCCAAGGATAAGTTGAAGGATTTATTCAAAAAGTAAATTGTGAAGAAGGGTTTTAATGAGATTGTTCTTGTATGTTTCATTGCTTTATATGTTTTAGTCTGCTGCAGACTTCAGGCACAGGAAACTTCCTGTCCGAAGTCGGAGAATAAGAAAGCGATTAAATATTTCCAGGATGCCAGTGAGGCATTTAAAAACCGGAAATATGACGAGGCACTTAAGTATGCGGGAAAAGCTATCGATGAGGATCCGGACTTTGTTGACGCTTACCAGTTGCAGGGTAAAATTGCTTTAAAGCGACGGGACGACAGGGAACTCGAGTTGAATTTCAAAAAGGTCATCGAATTGTGCCCTGACCTCGATCCTGAAATTTATTTTCAACTCGGATGGCTTTATTTTGATCTGAAAAAATGGAAGGAATCAGAAGAATACCTTAAGAGATTTCTTGATTTCGATAAGATCAACGAGACTCATGCAGTGAATGCCGAGGGCATGCTGGCCAAATCCAGGCTCTATGCTCATCCAGTGCCTTTTAGCCCTGTTCCTGTCAAGGATATTTCTTCAGCAGATCCGGAATACCTTCCATACATTTCGCCTGACAACGAGCTTGCATTTTTTACACGCCGCTTTGAACTGGCAGATAAGAACATGCTCGTTCCACAGAGCGTGGAGAAATTCATGATCGCTCACCTTCAGCCGGATGGCTTTTATGACAGAGGGAAGCCGATGGAGGATCCGTTCAATCGGAGCAGCAGCAACAATGAAGGGGGAGCTTCAATTACGATTGACAATAAACATCTTTTTTTTACTGTGAATGTGAAGGGAAATTTCGATATCTGCACTTCTGATTTTGTGGATGGCCACTGGACAGAGATAAAAAATCTCGGTCCGAATATCAACGACCCCAAACAATGGGACTCTCAGCCTTCAATTTCTTCTGACGGCAAAACGCTTTATTTTGCCTCGGCGAAAGATTCATTGACAGGCATCGATATTTATAAGTCCGTCAAGGATGAAAGCGGCAACTGGAAAAGATCTGTGAAACTGGGAGCGAATATAAATACGAATGGCAACGACAAATCGCCGTTCATACACAGCGATAGCCGTACGCTTTATTTCTCATCGGACAGTTTACCCGGATTGGGCGGCTATGATATTTTTAAATGCAAGATGGATGAAAATGGAAACTGGGGGAAGCCGGTTAATCTCGGTTACCCGATCAACACCGATGCTGACGAAGTTGGTTTCTTCGTAAGCACAGATGGACGCACAGGATATTTTGCATCGAACAAGTTAAACCACGGAGCGGGAGGCTTCGATATCTATTCCTTCGGTCTCTATCCGGAAGCGCGTCCTGATAAAGTTTATTTCCAAAAAGGGGACATTAACGGTCCGGAGAATAATGAAACGATAAGTGCAGCAGTTGAAATTAAGGATGCCGTAACGAATAAGATAAGTAAAATAGAAGTCGATTCAGTTACCGGCGAATACGCATTCATCGTCAATATGGATCATGATCTCCTCGTTTCCATTAAGAAGGAAGGGTATGCTTTCGAGTCACAATATATTTCTGCAAAGGATTCGAGTAATCTTGAAGTCAAAAAAGTGGATATCGAACTAAAAAAACTCATTGTCGGAGGACAATACACGATAAACGATATATTATTCGGAACGAATAGTTATGAAATTAACGATACAATTAAAACGGTACTGAATGAGTTTTCAGTCTATTTAAACGAAAACCCAAAATTAATCGTCGCGCTTCAGGGTCATACCGATAATATCGGTGACCCGGCGAGTAATATGATTTTGTCGGAGAATCGTGCGAAGGCAGTTGCGGATTATCTTATTTCCCTCTCAATAAATCCATCGAGAATTTCCTTCAGGGGTTTTGGTGAGACTAAGCCGATTGCCGACAATATAACTGAGTCAGGGCGGGCAAAGAACAGGCGGACGGTATTTGTAGTGACCTCAAAGTAATTATGCTAAATTTGTTTATCAGATAAATATCCAGTCGAAATGAAAAATACAGTCATCTTTTTTTTATTATGCTCCATGATAAAAGTTTATGCTGAAAATGAGAAGAGCATTATCAAATCCGAAATCAAAGATGTAAAAGTGTATCTCTCCGGAGCCCAGATCACCCGAACTTTTAAAACAAATGTGAATGGAGGCATCACCCGGCTTTCAGTAGAGAGTTTATCGTCTCAGATCGATAAAAATTCCATTACCGTTGCAGCAAAGGGAGACGTATTGATTCTATCAACATCTTATTCCCTCGATTACCTGAAAGAAAAAAAGACCTCGCCTGAACTGAAGAGACTCAAAGATTCACTCGAGGTTCTCAACAATGATATGGGCGATTTGAATATGCTCGAATCAGTTTATAGTGAAGAAGTAAATATGCTGAATGCGAATAAATCAACAGGTGGTGATAATGTCGGAGTGAATGCGGAGAATCTGAAAAAGGCAATCGATTTTTACCGCCAGCGGATGATCGAACTGAAGACGAAAATAATGGAGATTGATAAAAAGCAGTTAAAGCTCTCGGAGAAGATAAAACGCGTTAACGAACAAATCGACGTCGAAAACGGCAGGATGAACCAACCGACCGGTACCATACTCGTAAATGTCTCGGCAAGTCAGAATACAACAATCGATGTGGAGCTTAGTTACTTTGCTCATGGTGCATCCTGGAAACCATCATATGATTTAAGAGCCAGAGACGTGAATAGCCCGGTGAGCCTGTTGTACAAAGCAAGCGTGAGCCAGAATACAGGTGAGAATTGGGAAAATGTTCATGTTGCATTGTCTACAGGTAATCCTTCACTGGGTGGAAATAAACCGTCATTATATCCCTGGTATCTTAAATATCAACCGGTATACGAACTTCAGTCGAGATCAGCAGCTTCATCCGCAAAACAAAGTAATGAACCTGCCATTCAGCTTGATCAGGTTATTGTTTCTGCCGGTGACAGCCGTACAACCAGGGATGTAACCCAGGTTCAGGAGAATCAACTGGTCACCGAATTCGATATCCAGGTACCATACACAGTGCTGTCTGACGGTAAAGAAGTAATGATGGATATACAGACGCATTCATTACCTGCATCCTTTGCATATTTCGGAACTCCTAAACTTGATAAAGATGCTTTTCTGATGGCCAGTATCACGGGGTGGGAAAAATTAAATCTGCTTCCTGGAAATTCCAACGTATACCTGGAAGGTAGTTATATAGGGCAATCTTATATTAATCCGGCTACAACTACGGATACTTTAAACCTTTCTTTTGGGCGTGACAAACGTATAGTCATTAAAAGGGAAAAGGTGAAGGACATGAATACAGTTAAATTCATTGGTGGAAATGTTGAAAAAGATTTCCTGTATGAAATATCGGTACGAAACAATAAGAAAGAAGCAGTCACGCTTACAATTGACGATCAGGTTCCGCTGAAAACGGACGAATCGATGAAAATTTCAACAGGGGAATTATCTGGTGGCAACTATAATGAAACCACCGGAATTGTCAGCTGGAAACTCGATCTTAAAGCCGGCGAAACGCGTAAAATAGTTTTTGGATATAAAGTCAGGTATCCGAAGGATAAGATCATCACCGGACTGTAAAATGCCCATTTTTTACCTGGTTGCAGGCCGTTTATTCTTGACTGCCTTCGATTAATTCCGTTGATTTGCATATTCCCATCTGTCTTGTTTTGCGTCTACTCCGAAGTATTTTACTGGTTTATACACTTTGCCTGATTTTAAAGCAGGCTGATGCGCAGTGTACCGCGGTTATCAGTTCGTTTCCCTATACGGAGAGTTTTGAATCGGGTACCGCAAACTGGATTACCGGCGGTACGAATAACGACTGGACCTGGTGCAGTCCTGCCAAAAGTGTAATCACCTCTGCTGGAGCAGGAACGAAATGCTGGATCACCGGCGGTCCGACGGCTTCGTTTTATAATTACGGAGAACGTTCGTGGGTGGAGAGCCCGTGTTTCGATTTCACTGCGCTTGACAGACCATATGTTTCTTTTCTTCTGTTTGTGGAAACAGAAAGAAGTTACGACGGAGGAAACCTGCAATATACAACGGATGGCGGCACAACCTGGAAAAATGTGGGAGCATATAACGACCGTACCAAATGTAACGACCAGAACTGGTATAACATCAATAACATCATTAACCTGAATGGTTTTATCGGCAATTCCCAGGGATGGTCCGGAAATATTCAGCCAACTTCTTCCGGTTGCAGTGGAGGAGGAGGAAGCGGAGCCTGGAAGGTTACTTCGCATTGCCTCAAATCGCTGGGTCACGAGCCCCGGGTAAAATTCCGATTCACTTTCGGCAGCGGAACAACCTGCAATGATTACGACGGACTGGCCTTCGATAATTTCTCCATCTCAGAAGCTCCCCTGATGGCCGACGATTTTACTTATTCCTGCATCGACAGCCGGACGCTCAGTTTTACGGATGTAAATGTTGACTGTCACGATCAATGGACATGGGATTTCGGAGATGTAAATTCTCCCAACAATACTTTTATCGGAAGTAATGCCACGCATGAGTTTACATCAGGCGGAACTTTTACCGTAACGATGAACGCCAGCGGAGCCTGTGCGGAGGATACAACCATCGTTAAACAGGTTAAACTTATCGATGCCTCGACGCAATCCATGCCTGTAAGTTGTATCGGAGATAATGACGGTACGGCAGAAGTAATTGTTGTCAACCCCGGATCGGGAATCTCCTTCAACTGGTCGCATGATGCATCGCTGACAACGCCTCTGGCGCATAATCTGTTTGCGCAGGATTATACGGTAACTGTAACAGAGCCCGGAACGTGTACACTTACAGTTTTAATTAGTGTTGGAATTGGTCCGGATGCATACCCCGAAGTTTCGCTTGGAAACGATACAGTCATTTGTTCCGGTTCGGAAATTTTATTGTCGCCTGGTGCATTTGCTTCTTATCAATGGCAGGATTATTCGACTGACTCATTTTTCATCGTGAAAGAACCTGGTGAATATTCCGTGCAGATTACAAATTCAGCCGGCTGCAAAACTTCTGATACATTAGTTGTTATTGAAGATTGCATCAACGATATCATTATTCCCAATGCATTTACTCCAAATGGCGATGCAAAAAATGAAACACTTATTGTATTTGGTTCCGAGACGTCCGAATTTAATATGTATATTTTTGATCGTTGGGGCGAATTGATATATTCTTCGGCTGATCGCAATATCAACTGGGATGGCAATTATAAGGGCAATCCGGTTGAGGAAGGGTTTTACAATTATATTGTTAATTATTCGATTGGGAAGATTGAAAAAACCAAGAAGGGAAGTATCTTTCTTTTACGATGAAAATTTTTAACTTTTGTAACTCTGATGTCAAGTAGAAATATTCGTCTTAAGTATTTTTATTTACCCTCTCTTTTATTGTCGTGTTTCTTTTCTGTTGCTGAACCTCCCGATCGTTTTACAAGTGAAAAATTTGATACACTTGCTTTCCTGGAAAGAGCGCCGGAGCCGTACAGAAAGAGAGTTCACATGTTGAATTATTCAATTCCGGTTGTATATGGTTTGAGCATGACGTGGTTGTATTCTCAATGGTACAGCGATTATGAACAGACGTCCTTTCATTTTTTCAACGACAACGATGAATGGGAACAGATGGATAAGTTTGGACACTTCTGGGATGCATATAATATAGCAAAACCCCTCATGCATTGTTACCGTTGGGCGGGGTTTTCGGAAAAGAAGGCAACATGGTATGGTGTCGGGATCGCATTCGCGTTCCAAACGACGATAGAGGTATTCGATGGCTTTTCTTCGGAATGGGGATTCAGCATGGGAGATATCCTGGCAAATACGGGCGGAGTCTTGTTGTTTGCCGGACAACAATTAACCTGGCATGAGCAAAAAATTGTTTTAAAATATTCGTTCCATCGGACAGAATACGCTCAATACAATCCTGATCTCTTAGGCAGCACATTGCCTGAAAATATTTTGAAGGATTATAACGGACTTACTTATTGGGCGACGATCAACCCGAGATCGTTCTGGAAAAATTCTTTTTTCCCGAGATGGTTTAGTGTTGCATTGGGATACGGTGCAGATGGTATGACGGGTGGAAAGGAAAATCCGACGACTGTTGATGGCGTTGAAATACCGACTTTCGAAAGATACCGTCAGTACTACATATCCATTGACTTCGATCTCGCTCGTGTGCAAACGAAATCAAAATTTTTATCATCAGTGTTCAAACTGATTAACATCGTGCATCTTCCGGCGCCAGCCATTGAATTGAGTCCGGGGAGGAAGCCGGTTTTTCATGGGCTGTATTTTTAGTCTGAAACGATCGCTACACTTCAATCGAAGGATCAACATCTCTGCTATATGCGATTATGCCGCCTTTGAGATTATATAAATTGGTAAATCCAAACCTCTTTTCTAATTCATGTATGACCACACCACTGCGATTTCCCGATCTGCAATAAATGATTACCGGCTTATCTTTCGCAATATTGTCGACATAGTCAAAGATCTCCGCCATTGGCACGAGTTCTCCATTCAGATTACTTTTTTCATATTCATAATGTTCGCGTACGTCGATCAGCTGAAATGCTTCTTTGTTGTCCATCTTTTGTTTTAACTCCTGTGGAGTGATTTCTTTCATCGTAGAAGTGGATTATTAGAGAGATGATATAGGTAGTGTTGTTGGTGGTAAAATTAACAATAACGATTAATAATTTTCATAGGATCAGGTTTTGTAAAAACTTTTCTTTAAAGATGAAATGGCTATTAAAAATGAAAATACAATAGGGGTCCCGGGGGCGCGGGCGAAAGCGTGCCTGCCCCGGGGCCCCCGCTTTGCGAAGTTGAGAGCCCTGCATCTGATTCGGTAAATTGATTTGAAAAAAATTGAAAAAAAACATGGCTTGCGCCGGGTGCGTACGGTTACCCTCTTTCCCCAACCGTACGAACCATCGTTGCAAGCCATTGCAACGACGGCTTTTTTAAATAATCAAAGATTATTTTTCCTTTTCAAGAGGACAACCTGATATATTACGGTTTTTATATGAAACATTTTTAGAATATAATTCTGTAATTCTTAAACACGACGGTTGAAAATAAAAAGACAACAATCAACCTAACAGCTTCTCCAGTGAATACATCTCATCTCTCAGCCTTGCAGCCTCCACGAAGTCGAGATCCCTGGCGGCACGCTCCATCGATTTTTTCGTTTGCCCGATGAGTTTTTTCAATTCGTCCTTATCCATATACTGTATCACCGGGTCTGCAACAATGCTTAATTGTTCACTTTCAACATAGGCTTTTGGTTCTGCCAGCTTGCTGTCTGCAACCTTCGTCTGGTTCATGATACTTTCTGTGGAACGAACGATCTGCTTCGGGGTAATTCCATGCACACGGTTATAATCCATCTGTTTTTCTCTTCTGCGATTTGTCTCGTCAATCGTCTTGCGCATGCTTTCCGTGATGTTATCTGCATAGAAGATAACCCTTCCATTTACATTTCTCGCCGCACGACCAGCCGTCTGCGTGAGTGAACGCGCACTTCGTAGAAATCCTTCCTTATCTGCATCCAGGATGGCCACCAGCGAAACCTCAGGCAGGTCGAGTCCTTCACGCAGGAGATTTATGCCGACAAGCACATCAAAATTTCCCAGTCTCAGGTCTCGCAGCAACTCAACACGATCCAACGTTTCAACTTCGGAATGGATGTAGCGACAGTTAATATTGAGCCTTGCCATGTATTTGGTAAGCTCTTCTGCCATGCGTTTTGTGAGTGTCGTCACCAAAACCCGGTTTCCGCTTTTTACCGTCCTGTCAATTTCTTCGAGTAAATCATCCACCTGGTTTTTACTCGGCCTGATTTCTATTTCAGGGTCAAGCAGGCCTGTAGGGCGAATGACCTGTTCAACCAAAACACCTTCACTTTGCTGCAATTCATAATCCGACGGAGTCGCACTAACAAATATCACCTGTTTAACCAGCGTTTCGAATTCATCGAACTTCAAAGGCCGGTTATCAAGTGCTGCAGGCAGCCTGAATCCGTATTCGACAAGGTTTTGTTTTCGGGAACGATCGCCGCCATACATTGCCCGGATCTGTGGAATGGTAGCGTGACTCTCGTCTATGACCATCAGGAAATCGTCGGGGAAATAATCAATCAGGCAGAAGGGACGTGCTCCCGGCGGACGACCATCAAAGTATCTGGAATAATTCTCTATTCCTGAACAATATCCCAACTCCCTTATCATCTCAAGATCATAAGTCACACGGTCTTCCAAACGCTTTGCTTCGAGATGTTGACCGAGCGATTTCATATATTCTACCTGCTTCACCATGTCTTCCTGGATTTCCCAGATCGCTTCAAGTTGTCTCTCTGCACTCGTCACGAATATGTTGGCAGGGTAGATGGTGACTGCATTATTCTTCTCGATTGTCCTTCCCGAAACCGGATCGATGGTTGATATTTCTTCAATCTCATCACCAAAAAAATTGAAGCGATATGCCGTATCTCCATATGCTATGAAAACATCCACAGTTTCGCCCCTGACTCTGAATTTTCCTCTCGTAAAATCGGTATCGGTACGCGAATAGAGTGAGGTAACCAGCTTATGTAAAAAGCCATTCCTGCTGATCTTTTGTCCTTCCTGAATGTTAATGGTATTATTTCTGAAATCGGCGGGATTGCCAATACCATAAATACAGGAAACTGAACTCACGACCAGCACATCCGATCGTCCCGACAACAGCGAGGTTGTTGTACTCAGTCGCAGTTTTTCTATCTCTTCATTGATCGATAAATCTTTTTCAATGTAAGTGTTCGTCCTCGGAATGAAAGCCTCAGGCTGGTAGTAATCGTAGTAGGAAACAAAATATTCAACAGCATTCTCCGGAAAAAACTGTTTAAACTCGCCGTACAATTGAGCTGCCAGTGTTTTATTGTGGCTTAAGATCAGCGCAGGTCTCTGAACTTCGTTGATAACATTGGCAATTGTAAAAGTTTTTCCGGAACCTGTTACTCCAAGAAGCGTCTGTGCGTGATCGCCTCTTTTCAATCCGGCCGTCAGCTGCCTGATTGCCTCCGGCTGATCTCCTGTGGGCTGGAATTCACTTGTTATTTTAAAGGGCATTCTTTTGAATCGGGTTTTGATTTATGAGAGGAGGAATCATCGAATTTCAAAAATACGAAATAGCGGTTCAAAAAATTTTTATCCGGAAGGAAAAATCCAAAAAAAAGACCGGTTGTAGTACCGGTCTTTTAAACTTTTAATGAGCAAATATCGGCTCATTCCAGATTTCCCAGGATTTCTCGGCCTGCAAACGGAGCATCCTGAAACCATTATGGATGAAGGCTCCGGATTCTTTTGCCTTTTCAAGAAATTTAGTCTGGGCAGGATTATACACCAGGTCGAAACATAAATTTTTATGCGTCAGAAATTCATAAGGGATATTCGGACACTCATTTACATTCGGATACATTCCGAGTGGAGTAGTGTTGACGATGATCTGGAATGCCCTCATGGTATTCGAGTTAAGGTCTGCGTAAGAGTAATGAAAACGCGACTCTTCTCGTGTGACAAAAAAGTGTTCGATATTTAATTTTCTGAATACATAGCTTACCGCTTTGGCAGAACCACCAGTACCAAGGATCAGGGCTCTGCGATGATGGGGCCTTAATATCGGACGGATGGCGAGTTCGAATCCCCATGCATCCGTATTATATCCGAAGAGCTCGAATTTAGTAACATCCGAACGTACGATGCGGATGGTATTAACAGCCCCAATCTTTTGTGAGATGTCATCGAGATTGTCAAGCATCGGAATGATCTCCTGTTTAAACGGACTGGTAATGTTGAGACCAACCAGGTCAGGATTTTCCCTGATTATTTTTTTAAGATCATATATGTTTTCAGAATCGTAATTTTCATATTCACAATCACTACGACCTTCCCTCTGAAATTTTTCAGTAAAAAATTTTCTTGAATATGAATGTTCTAGCGGGTGACCAAATAAACCAAATCGTTTCATTAATTTTCCTCCTTTTTAATTTTAACTTATTACTAACTACTTATTGAATTTTGCTTTAACTATTCCAACGAATACCGGGACCAGTGATACTCCAATGATTCCAAGCGTGACGATTGAGAAATGCTCTTTTACCCACGGATTGTTGCCCAAAGCATATCCAGCCAGTGTAAACGTGAGAATCCATATTAAATTTCCAGCGATGCAGAACATCAAAAATCTCTTATAGGTCATACTTCCCAAACCTGCAACAAATGGAGCAAATGTTCGCACAATGGGGACAAAACGCGCAATTATTACTGTCTTACCTCCATGTCGCTCATAATACTCGTGAGTCCGGTCAAGGTACTCTTTCCTAATCCATCTCGATTTTTTAGCGACTAATTTGTGGCCGATGAAATTTCCTACAGTAAAATTTAAATTGTCCCCAATAACTGCAGCTAAAAAAAGAATTAGAATCAGCAAACCCAGGTGCAAAAATCCTGCCCCGGCTAATGCCCCCGCACCAAATAATAAAGAGTCGCCGGGAAGAAACGGAGTAACAACCAATCCTGTCTCGCAGAATATGATTAATGCCAGTATAAGATAAGTTAATTTGTCATATCGTTCTACAATTTCAAACAGGTGTTTATCAATATGTAGGATAAAGTCAATTAACTGCTGAATTAAATCCATAAGAAATACTTAAAAATTAAAAAGGAAATAATGAATACTAATTTGAGGATCAACCAAGGACTACTACGAAAGAGGAGACAATTCCTCTATTCATAACTTGTGCGATACAAAATTGTAAATAAAATCGATTCTATTTTATACTTCAGAATAAAATCTATTAATTTCACTTTTCAATTCATATAAACTTCAGAATGTGAAACTCAAAACCGGAGATAAGGTTCGCTTTTTAAATGAAGCCATTGAAGGTACGATTTCCAGAATTCTCAGCAATGAGAAAGTGGAAGTAACAGACTCCCATGGTTTTACGCATATTAGCGATGAAAAGCATCTCGTTTTAATCGAGTTAGTTTTAGATGAAGAGCAGATAAACACCGAAAATAAACCGAAAGAGATTATACCTGAAATTAAGTCTGCATCGATTCAAAAAGTTATCAATAGCCTCATACAGAATCTTGAAATTGATAATACTATTTATGCTGCGGTGAGGTTAATGAATGAAAAAAGTCCATTAACTACTGACGTGGAGTTATTCATCGTAAATAACACCACATTTTCTCTCTGTTACACTGTATCCAAAAAACTGGAAGACATTCGTTCCGGCCTGAGTCTCGGACAGTTAAAGCCGAGAAGTGAAGTGTTTGTTGGCATCTTTTCACAGGACGAATTACATCGTTTTGAAGGTTTTGAATTTCAGTTTCTTTTTTTCGGAATGAATGAATTTAAACCTCAGCCGCCATTTACCAAATCTTTCAGGTTCAGTTCATCGGATTTTCTTGATACGAACTTCAGAAAATTGTTCTATAAGAAAGATGATACTGTTTTATTGATGCCCTTATATGTCTCTTCCTCAGCCGACAGCATTGACTTAACGAAACTTTTGGATAAGTTTAAAAAAGAGGAGGAAGAAGAGCATCGCAGAAACATTGCATTGAAGGGAAAAAATAAATCAGAGAAATTTACAGTATTGACACGACAAAAAGTCGTCGATCTTCACATCCAGGAATTAATCAAGGATTATTCATCGATGAGTAATTCCCAGATCATCTCATATCAGCTTAATTATTTTATGTATGAAATGGACCAGGCGCTTTTAAACAGGCTGCACAAGATTACCTTCATTCATGGTGTGGGCAATGGAGTATTAAGAAGTTCGATTCGTGAAGAATTGAAAAGGTTTCCGAACATCCGGTTTAATGAAGCACCGCGTGAAAAGTATGGAACAGGTGCTACGGAGGTCGAATTTTTATAGTTAATACCTCTCAGAAAACGAACTTTTCATCAACGGGTTCCCACAATTCAACTTTATTCCCTTCCGGATCGAGCAGCCAGCCGAATTTTCCGTATTCGAATGTTTCTGTCGTTTCCATCACCTGTACCCCTGAAGATTTCAAATCAGATAACACCAGGGAAAGATTTTTAACTCTGAAGTTCAGCATAAAATTTTTGGTTGACGGTGCGAAATAGGATGAATCCTGGGCAAAAAATGACAGGACGGTGTGCCCTGTATGGTCCCTGTCAGTGAGGTCTTTCCATTGAAAAGTATGCGACGAATAACTGAAGAATAATCCGAAGTTTTTCGAATACCATTTCATCAGCGCCTGGGGATCGGGGCATTTAAGAAAAACTCCGCCAAGTCCCGTTACCTGGTCAAGATTCATGGGTTTATTTCTGTCTTCAAAACCGTCATCGACTGGTTCCCACAGCTCGATTTTATTTCCTTCCGGGTCCATGACCCAGCCAAATCTGCCGTATTCATACGTCTCAATTTTATCGATTACAAAGACACCTTCATTCCTCAGCTGGATTCTGAGCGTATCGAGATCAGTGACGCGGAGATTGATCATCACGTCATTTGTTCCCGGGTAGAAATATGTCGTGTCTTCCCTGAAAAAACTAAAAACCGTATGTGATATATTTTCGGGCATGTTCAATTCACGCCACTTAAAACTGAAGTACACCGTGTTTCCGAAATTGATTCCCAGGTTATCTTCATACCAGCGAGCGAGGTATTTGGGATTTTCTGCTTTGATAAAAACACCGCCAAGTCCTGTAACCATAATTGTGAATCTTTTCAATGATCCGATAACATCGGTCAGTTCTGAATGGAAGAAATGGAATTATTTTTTGTTTAAATCTATACGATGATCAGCTTTCTACAATACAAAATCTTATTGGCGGAAGTAGTTTCAATGGTGGTGGTGAATTGAAACGGCTTAGGTGTAAATCAGTAACCTAATATTTTGAGCATGCTCTTCGCGCTTTGTTCTTTGGCAAATAACCGGGTTGTCAATTCTCCGTCCTCATCCCTGTCAATTATAACGACCTTTGGTGCTGGAACCAGGCAATGCTGAATTCCGCCATAACCACCAATGCTTTCCTGATACGCTCCTGTATGAAAAAACCCGATGTACAACGGATCTTTCTGTAAATTATCCTCTTCAGGAAGATAAACCTGGTTTACGTGTGATTCAGTATTGTAGTAATCGTCGCTGTCGCAGGTCAGACCCCCGATATTTACTCTTGTATTGTTTTTATCCCAATGATTGATTGCAAGCAGGATAAACTTCTGTTTGATTCCCCAGGTATCCGGAAGTGTGGTAATGAATGAGCTGTCGATCATATACCACAATTCATTGTCGTTTTGCTGTTTCGTTTCAACTACGGAATATAGTGTTGCACCGCTTTCTGCCACGGTAAAACTCCCGAATTCTGTGAAGATATTAGGCTCGTCGACGCCCTGGGCACGGCACGTTGTCTTGATCTGTTTGATGATCTGCTCGGCCATGTATTCGTAGTCATATTCGAAACCAAGGGTCTTTCGAATCGGCCATCCGCCGCCGATATCAAGGGAGTCGAGTGTGGGGCAGACTTTCTTGAGCTCACAATATACTTCCACGCACTTATGCAATTCACTCCAGTAGTATGCCGTATCCTTGATTCCTGTGTTGATGAAGAAGTGCAGCATTTTCAGCTGAAAGCGGCTGTTCTTCTTAAGGTTTTTGAGATAATAATCTTTGATCTTGTCGTACCTGATTCCAAGCCTGGAAGTGTAGAATTCGAAATTTGGCTCTTCTTCAGCAGCAATCCGGATTCCGACTTTGACCTTTGTTCTTCCTTTGATTTTCTTGTCATAATGCTGCAACTCATTAATACTGTCGAGCACAGGAATCACATTTTCAAAGCCGTCGTTTATCAGTCCGGCGATGTAATCGATATACTGTGGCCTCTTGTAGCCGTTGCAGATAATAAAGATCTTCTTGTCGATTTTTTTCTCAGCATAAAGAGCCCTGATCAGCGGTATGTCAAATGCAGATGAGGTCTCAAGATGGATATCGTGTTTTAAGGCCTCATGAAGAATATAACTGAAATGCGAACTTTTCGTACAATAACAATAGGTATAACTTCCTTTATAATCGGCTTTGGCGATGGCTACATTGAAAATCCGTTTTGCTTTCTTAATTTGCGATCCAATTTTAGGAAGGTAAGAGATTTTCAGCGGTGTACCATATTGCTTGATGATCTCCATCAGGTCGATTCCGTAAAAGTGAAGGTTATTATCGATGACTTCGAATCCTTCCTGTGGAAAGTAAAACGTCTGTTCAATCAGATCGCGATAGGTGTTCTTCATTTGAATTGAGGCAATTGGATGAATGAAATTCCGGCGATGCAGATGACCCGGATTGAAAGATTGGCGCTAATGTAAGTAACTTACTTTTACTGACTGCGTTGTAGAAAAAAATTTTGTATTGAATTAAACTTAATTGTATGATGAAAAAGATAAGATTCATCGAGGTAAAATCCGAAATTGGCGCGGGTACAAGAGGAGCGAGTATGGGTCCGGATGCACTCAAGATCGCAGCCCTCGATTATGGAAGCAATCTTTTCCGGAAAATCGAATCTGTGGAAGTACCGAACGAAAATCAACTGCTCTTCGAATCTACCGGCAGCCTTTATGCAAAACGTATCAAAGGACTTCTTGCAGTCATTGAAAGAACGGCTAACGCCGTAAGAACATCTTTGAAGAACAATGAGTTTCCTATCATCCTGGCTGGCGATCACAGCACTTCGGCCGGTACGATTTCCGGCATACGGATGGCCTTTCCCAAGCAACGACTCGGTGTGATCTGGATTGATGCTCATGCCGATCTTCATTCACCATGGACAAGCCCATCAGGAAATATGCACGGCATGCCGCTTGCTGCTGTTCTCGCTGAAGACAACTCCCAGAACAAGATGAACAAACCTGATAAGGAAACGCTGGATTACTGGAACAGAATCAAAAAACTCGGCAACATCTCTCCCAAAATCGAATACAGTGACATCGTATACATCGCACTCCGGGATGTGGAACCCGAAGAATCTTATCTTCTGAAAAAGCATAAGGTAAAAATCTTCAGTACCAGCGAGGTCAAAAGAAATGGCGTCGAAAAGATCGCCCGTGATGCCCTCGCTCACCTTAACCGGTGCCATAACATCTACATTTCTTTCGACGTCGACTCCATGGATTCTTCCATCAGCAAAGGAACGGGTACACCGGTCAGGAATGGCATCACCGAAAAAGAAGCAGGGAGTCTTCTTGTACGACTGATTCAGAACGAACGCGTGGTCTGCTTCGAAATCGCCGAAATAAATCCTACTCTCGATAAAGAAAACCTCATGGCCGAAAACACCTTCGAAATTCTTCAACGGGTGGTCAGCCAGCTTACTACGTGATATGAATGAATTTCAATTTCTGCATTTTGAAAATTCACTGAAACAAACAATTGTCAGTGCCATCAAAAGCCTGTATAATTCAGATGTATCGGCAAACGATATTTCTTTCCAGGAAACAAAAAAGGAATTCGATGGTGATATTACACTTGTCGTATTTCCATGGATCAAAATCTCGAAAAAATCGCCGGAAGCCACTGCTTCTGAGATCGGCGAATTCATTAAATCTTCCGGCTTCCCGATCGAAAGTTATAACGTCGTTAAAGGGTTTTTAAATGTATCCATCGATAGTGCATTTTGGAAGAGTTTTCTTCAGAAAATTTACGGTGATAATCAACTCCTCTTTTCTCCGTCTGTAATTCACCCGGAAAAAACCGGATATCTGATGGTTGAATACTCTTCTCCCAATACAAATAAACCCCTGCATCTCGGCCATATCAGAAATAACCTTTTGGGATATTCAGTGGCACAAATTCTCAAAGCCAATGGAAACAAGGTACTGATGGTTAACCTCGTCAATGACCGTGGCATTCACATCTGTAAATCCATGCTCGCCTGGGAAAAGTTTGGCAACAACGAGACTCCCTCATCTTCCGGAATGAAAGGCGATCACCTCGTTGGTAAATATTATGTCCTCTACGATAAAAAATTTAAAGAGCAGGTGGAACAACTCATTAAGCAGGGGATGAGCCGGGAAGCGGCAGAAAAGAGCGCCCCCCTGCAAAAGGAAATTGAGGAAATGTTGAGAAAGTGGGAGGCTGGCGACCCACATACGATCGAACTTTGGAAAAAACTCAACGGCTGGGTTTATGATGGCTTCGATGTTACTTACAAAAAACTTGGAGTTTCTTTCGACAAGACCTACTATGAATCGGACACTTATTTACTTGGAAAAAAGATTGTCGCCCACGGACTTTCCGAAAATGTTTTCTTTAAGTCTGATGATGGTTCCGTACGCATCGACCTCACCGATGCAGGACTTGAACAAAAGGTATTGCTCAGGAATGATGGAACGAGCGTTTACATTACCCAGGATCTGGGAACCGCCCAGCTCAGATTTGATGATTATCCCGGATTGGAAAAGCTGATATATGTTGTCGGCAATGAACAGGAGCATCATTTTAAAGTCCTACGGGAAATTTTCCGAAAGCTGAAAAGACCGTGGGCTGACGGATTGTACCACCTTTCCTATGGCATGGTTGATTTGCCATCAGGCAAAATGAAATCGCGCGAGGGTACCGTTGTGGATGGCGACGATCTCATTTCGGAAATCGACGAACAGGCAGAGATGACCACAAAGGCACAGGGTAAACTCGACAACTATGATTCTCCGGAAGCGAAAGAACTCTACCATTCTCTCGGAATGGGTGCACTGAAATATTTCATTCTGAAAGTCGACCCAAAGAAACGCATGCTCTTCAACCCGGCAGAGAGCATCGACCTGAACGGAAATACAGGTCCGTTTATTCAGTATACGCATGCGAGAATATGTTCGGTATTGCGTAAGGGCAGCAGCATGAAAAAGGATGTCGCCGGTTTTTCAGCTCATAATTTATCGTCCGAAGAAAAATCTCTGATCAGGTTGATATACAAATACCCGGAAACGATTCGCGAAGCCGGAGAAAATTACAGTCCGGCATTGGTTGCCAACTACGCCTACGAGGTTGCTAAAGCCTACAATCATTTTTATCATGACCACGTGATCGTTGATGAAAATGAGCCGTCAACCACTTCCTTCAGGCTCGCCTTGAGTGAATGTACCTCTGCCGTCATCAGGGAGGCGCTGCGATTGCTTGGCATCGTGGCTCCTGAAAGAATGTAAATGAAAAAGTATTCCGATTTTTTGATGATGCTTGTATTGCTCGTGGCAATATTCATGTTTTCATTTACATCGATCAGGCAAAAAAATCCTTTGATAGTTAAAACAGCAAGGTATGCCGGATCCTCAATTCCTGATTCATTATTTCAGTCGGGTGACCTGATATTCCGTGATGGCCGCGGATTTATCAGCATGGCATTCCGGAAACTTTCTCTTAAGGATCCGCGATATTCCCATGCAGGCATTATTCACAGGGAGGCCGGCGAAATCTATGTTTATCATGTTTTGGGAGGAGAAGGTGGATCTTGCAATACCATGAGAAAGGAACCCTTGGTAAGTTTCTGCAGCCCGTTTCAGTCAAATGGTTTTGGAGTCTACAGAACCGATCAGGATGCTGACCGTATTGATTCGCTGGCTTCCGTTTTCTTTAACAGGAAAATTGAATTTGACGAAGCGTTCGATTTAGTGTCGGATGAAAAGATGTACTGCACGGAGTTAGTTTATAAAATTCTTACCCGGGTTTCCGGAATCGATAATTTTTTACCTTTAACAACTTTATCCGGGGTAAGATATGAGTCGTGCGACAACATATATCTTTCACCTCATGTGGTGAAAATTTATTCTCAAAATTAATTATATGAAGAATGGAATTTCCATAATGTTTCTTTCAGTGATCATCGGTTTCATTGCCTGTGGAGGCAGCGACACACCACGATCTGTTGCGGAAAAATTTCTTAAATCTATGAGCACGGAGGATTTCGAGACTGCAAAGAAATATGGCACCGAGGAAACGGAGAAACTCCTCGATATGATGGCGGGCTTTAAGAAAATGAGCGCCGACTCGACGAAGAGGGAGTTGAAATTTGAAATCACCCGGGAGAAAGTTGAAGGAGAAAATGCCACCATCTATTATAAAGAAGAAGGTAAAGAAGGAGAACTCCAGCTTCCCATGAAGAAAATGGACGGAAAATGGAAGGTGCTGTTGACCAAAGAATCCATCAACAGTTCGGAAGGAGTTACTTCCATGGATGCAGGCGCTACCAGCACAGACACCATTAACTAGAAGACTGAAAATTATTTTACCTGTACTTTTAAAAGCATCTGATCTTCCAGGTAACACTCCAGCAAATCTCCGGGTTTAACCTGTGCCACTCCTTCCGGAGTCCCTGTAAAAATAAAGTCGCCTTTTCGTAAAGTTATATAAGCAGAGACGTAACTGATAATTTTATCAAACGTGTTTATCATTAAGGAACTGTCACCTTTTTGCTGTGTCTTACCGTTAACATCAAGATGAAAAAGAATTCTTTTAGGGTCGTTCAGCTCATTCAATGAAACCAGTTTGCCAACCGGAGCGGAATGATCAAATGCTTTCGCCGGCTCCCAGGGAAGACCTTTTTCCTTCTGCCTCTGTTGAATGTCTCGTGCCGTAAAATCAATGCCAACCGTAATGGCATCGTAGTAACGAAAAGCGAATTCTTCAGAAATGTTTTTCCCTTCCTTGCATATTCTCAATACCAGTTCAATCTCATGATGAATGTCGCTCGAAAAACCGGGAATATAAAACGCCTGTCCTTTAGGTAACAAAGCGGTATCCGGCTTCAGAAAAAAGATTGGCTCACCAGGAATTTCATTATTGAGTTCCTCGATGTGTTTCACATAATTGCGGCCGATGCAGATGAATTTCATTTATGGGGGGTGGTTACTGTCTATTGTTTGTTATTGGTTTTTTTGTTGATAGAAATAGCTCCCTTCTCCCGCAAATAAATAACAAGAAATGAACGAAATCAACATCGGGGGAAGAGTTGGGAATGAGAGGATCACTTCTTCCCCCTCAGCCTCAACTGCGTTATCACCGTCTTCGTATTCGTAGCAAAGTCACCTTTCATCATCCAGTCATAATAAGATGTGTCAGTCATAAAAACTTCAGCTACCAGACGGCCTTTGTGTTTACCGAAGTTGAAAATCTCTTCACCTTTTTCATTGAAGATGATCCTGCCGGCGAGGTCGACATTTTTACTTATGCCGCTGAACTCCGACAGAAAATCCACATCTCCTTTGAGTGAATCGTATTTTTCCAGCTGGGCGATCAGGACTTCAAACGTGGCATTAGTATCGGCAGCGGCCGAATGTGCATTTTCAAGGTTCTTGTTGCAGTAAAACATGTAAGCGGCTGCAAGCGTACGCTGCTCCATCTTATGAAAAATATTCTGGACGTCGATAAGTTTTCTGTTGCTCAAATCAAAGTGTATGTCGCAACGTGTGAATTCTTCGATCAGCATCGGAATATCGAATTTGTTCGAATTATACCCGGCAAGATCACAGCCACCCATGAATGCGTTCAACTCTTTAGACAGCTCAGCGAATGTAGGACAATCTTCCACGTCCTTGTCGTAGATGCCATGAATCTTAGACACTTCAGCCGGAATGGGTATGGTGGGATTTACCCGGTAAACTTTCGAGTCCCTGTTTCCGTTTGGCTGCAACTTCAGCAAAGCGATTTCGACAATGCGGTCGCTGCCTACATTCAATCCCGTTGCTTCGATGTCGAGAAAGATCAGCGGGCGTTTCAGAATTAATTTCATAATCAGTGTGATGCTTTTACATCGATCGTCCGGTTTATTTCCAGCGGCGAAGAATTGTTTGTTACAGTGATCTCCTCTTCAAAAGGAGGAAAATTATTTCCTTCAGCCTTCAACACATAGGTGCCGGGCTTCACTGCAAAAATAAAACGAAAGGAGGTGAGCGGAAAAAATTCCTGTACCTCGGCAGTATTTTTATTTTCAAGAGATATTTTCTTCACTTCTATACGTCCGTTGATACTTGTAAAATTCCCCATTACCACCGAGTTGAATGGATGTTGAATCGAGTCCAGGAATTCTACCCGGTAAATATCGCGTTCGCCTAGTCCATCCGGCCTGATCGCATCAAGATATGCATAACGCTCATCGCCGGTTAATGAAATGAAGTTATTGTCTTCCGCATCGTTCAGAGGGAAACCAATATTTTCCGGAGTATTCCATTTTTGTTCAGCTTCATTCCAGGTCGAACAGAAAATGTCGAAGCCTCCCATGCTGTTCCAGCCCCTCGAACTGAAATAAAGTTTCTTGCCATCGAGAGTGAGAAACGGGCTGTCTTCGTCATAGGGCGTATTAATTCCCTTTCCCATGTTAACCGGGTCTTCCCATGTGTTGTGTTTTATTCGCTTCATCATCCACAGGTCGCTTCCGCCGGAACCATCTTTGCGGTTACTCGAAAAATACATCGTATTTCCGTCGAGCGACATGCATGCGCTTCCTTCGTACTGGATCGTATTCACCTGTGCCGGCGGCGGTTCACCCCGCTGCCACATCTTTCCTTTCAACGAAGAAAACTTCAGATCTGCAAAAGCATCTTCGTCGTCGAAAAAAATGCATATCACATCACCAAGCGGTGAAAGACCCACAGACTCATCGTCCCATTCAGTATTCACGTTAACACCCGCATTTTTAGCTTTCAGCCAGATCGAATCTTTCCACTGCGACCAGTAAACATCTGCCGTATACAGTCCCAGCTCTTCTATAAGCCCACCCACATTTCCTTTTCTCCTCGAAGTAAATACCATGAATTTTCCATCTGCTGAAATAAAAGGATTAAACTCATCACCAGGAGTGTTTATCGTCTTACCGGCATTTTTAAAAATGCAGTTCACCGGTCTCGAGCACAGATCTTTCCCGTTCCTGCACATCTCTATCATCCTGTCGGGACTGATGAAATCTTTATTCGGTTTATCATGTGTTGCATTTTTATAATCCACAAAGGCTTTTTCTGCCTGGTCCCACTTCTCGCTAAACATGCTCGCCTGGCCCAGGTAATAAAACCATTCCTTCTTCGGATTCTTCCCAAGACAGGCTTTTTCCAAATATTTGGCCGACTCTCTCTTGTTGATGGTTGTCACCAGGTAACAGTAACCTATACGAAAATTAAACTCGGTATTCTGAGGATCAGACTGGTAAATTTTCAGGTATGCATTCAATGCGTCTTTGTAATTCGTGGCATTGAAATAATCTCCGGCATCTTTCTTAATAGATTTTATCTCGTCAGCAGTTAATACACGTACTTTGGATTTCTGTGCATGCGATTCGCCGTGATAAATCAGCAGAAAAAAAATAAATAAGACAGCAAGAATTTTATTCATGCGCAAAGCGTTATTCTTAGGTAAACTTCCTGATGAATCATTCTGACAAGGTTGTTTCAAAAACATCAAAACAGAACATCAAACTCATTTAAGCCGGCCTGTTACTGTCGAACTGCTCAAGGTAATCTGCAATTCTCCTGAGGAAACTGCCGCCCAGGCTTCCATCAACCACACGATGGTCATACGATAAAGAAAGGAACATCATCTGCCTGATTCCGATCGTATCACCCTGGGGAGTTTCAATCACTGCCGGCTTTTTACGAATGGCACCCAAGGCAAGTATGGCGACCTGTGGCTGGTTAATGATTGGAGTTCCCATCACGTTTCCGAATGTGCCTACATTCGTAATTGTGAAAGTACCCTCTTGTATTTCGTCCGGTTTGAGTTTATTGTTTCTTGCCCTGTTCGCAAGATCGTTCACCATCTTCGTCAATCCCACAAGGTTCAGGTAATCGGCATTCTTTATCACCGGCACGATCAGGTTTCCGGATGGAAGCGCCGTTGCCATGCCAATGTTAATGTTTTTCCTAATAATGATTTTACTTCCGTCGACCGAAATATTAATCATCGGGAAGTCTTTTATCGCTTTGCAAACGGCTTCAATAAACAATGGTGTAAACGTAATCTTTTCTTTCTCTCTCTTCTCGAAATCCCCCTTTACGCGCTCTCTCCATTTTACCATGTTGGTTACATCCGCTTCAACAAAAGAAGTAACGTGCGGAGATGTGTGTTTAGACATCACCATGTGATCCGCGATGAGTTTCCTCATGCGATCCATTTCTATGATTTCAACGTTGCCGCTCACGGAGACTGCAGGTGAAGGCTGCTGAACGGGCAGACTGACTGTCGAAGCCGGATTCGTTTGCACTTCAACAGGTGCCTGTTTTTTATCAAGATGGGTGAGGAGATCCTGTTTGGTAAGCCGGTTATTGGCACCGCTGCCCTGAATTTTCTCAAGCTCTGCCATCGAAAGTCCGCTTTCCTTTGCAATGTTTCTTACAAGAGGAGAATAAAATCTTCCTGATGAAGAGGTCCTGCTAACGGAACCGGAAACGATGGTAGTTCCTGTGTGCTGGACGGATTGTTTTCCATTTGAAGAAGGGGAAGTCGGCTTCTCTGTTTCAGGAACAGTTTTTACGGGTGGTGGAGTAATTGTTTTTTCTTCTTTATCTGAAGAGATTTCTGCAATTACTTCACCTACTTTCACGACCTGCCCCTCAGTGAAAAAGCATTTCGAAAGAATTCCTGCCGCCGGCGACGGAACTTCCGTATCAACTTTATCGGTGGCGATTTCTAAAACAGGCTCATCGGCTTCAATTCGATCACCCTCTTTTTTTAGCCACTTGAGAATGGTTGCTTCGGCAACGCTTTCTCCCATCTTCGGCATTATTAACCTGAACATCGTGGAATTTTTAAATTGTCAATGCACAAATTTATAAATAATAAGGGTTTTTACACGGATCGTCTGCCTAAATTTCTCCAGCCTTTTCGTATGATATTCAGATCAGTATATACCCTGTAATCGCGTGCATACAAAGAGTTTAAACGATTTATGGTTATTTCATCATTCACCCTGCTGTTAAGACTGTCCAGAGGATTCAAAATACCATTCCTGATTTTAGGAAGAAGCAGCGATTTCCCCGCATATCCGACCCAGGTAAGTTTCCCCGCAAGCACGAGGAAAATATTTTTTAAAAACATCGTTCCGTTTTTTTGGGTAAAGAAAAGCACAGGAGAAGTCACGAGAAAAAACAGGCTGACCAAAATGTCGATGATCCTTTTATTTCTGCGGTTGATCTTTTTGCCGATGCTGTTGATGTCGATGATATACAATTCTCCCGGATCATCAACACTGCTGCTGCCGATGATGAACATACTCTCTGGCGGAGCAATTTTATATTCCACGTTTGCAGCAGGTATCATGGACATGTAGTTGATGATTTCCTGAGAAGAGACGTCCTTGCCGCAGAAAATAATTTCTTCGATCTTATATACTTCTATCAGCTCTTCAAGACGTTCCGCTTTTCCGAGATAATAATTCATGTATTCAGCGGACAGGTTTTCATCGCTCCCTTTCGGAAGAACAAAACCAATGAAGTGATGATTCGTCTCGGATAAATTCAGAATGGAAAGTACCCGGTTGCCCTCTTCTTCATTTCCAACAATGATAAGTCTCTTCCTGGTTTCCTCTGCAAGGGAAAATTTTTTAGAGAATAGATTGATGATCAGTCGCGCCGTAATGATAACCGCACTCGCCCAGAATGCGCCCAGGAGAATCAGCGCCCTCGAGAATCTCAGTTCTTCGGGAAGCAGGGCATAGATGATAAGTATCAGGATCGTACCCGTAAAAATACCTCTTACGATCCGGGCCGGCTTGATCGGCAGGTCATATCCGCCGCTGAAGAAAATCGTCAATATCCAGATGAGGCAATATCCCGGAACCGCAATCTGTAAAAATGCATCTGGATAATGTATTTCAAAATTTGAGCTCCAGTAATTTTTCATCACATAAATACCGGTAAACAAAAGGATGAAATCGAGCAGCGGGAGAAAAATGAACCGGAAAAAACGCGCAAGCAGTGCAGTAAAGGCTCTCAGGTAAATGGCAATGCGGATGAAAAAGGAAAACAACGAGGCATTCGACCTGGAAAAGTGTTTTTTAGCGAAGATGATCATCGCATTGTAAAACACAAACACATAATTCACGCTGCTGCGTTTCGTGCTTTCTCCTTTATAGTGTATGATCCTCGTTTTTGGAAAATAATAGTTTTTATATCCTGCCTTCTTAATCCGGTACGACAGGTCGATGTCCTCTCCATACATAAAAAAATCCTCGTCGAGCAGTCCTGCCTTGTCAAGCGCCACCCGCCTCAAAAGCATAAAAGCACCGGCAAGTATATCCACCTGGTGAATCTCATTCTCATCCAGGTAGCCGAGATGATACTTCCCAAATGTCTTTGATTTTGGAAAGAGCGCCGATAAACCAAAAATCTTGTAAAAGGCCACATCATACGTCGGCAGTCCGCGCTTTGACTCGGGCAGGAATTTCCCGCTCCCGTCGATCATCTTTACGCCCAATGCACCCGCTTCCGGATGCTGATCCATGAATTCCACCACCTTCGTAAAGGTATCTTCCTCCACAACCGTGTCAGGGTTTAGTAGCAGGATATATTCGCCGGCTGACTGACGGATGGCCTGGTTATTCGCTTTAGAAAATCCTCTGTTGTCGGGATTTGCAATCACCTTGACTCCCGGAAACTTCTGTTCGATCATTTCAACCGAGCCGTCGACCGAATGATTATCGACCACCCATACTTCAGTCTCGAGCCGGGCACTGGCCTTTAAGACAGACTGAAGACACTGTTCCAGGAAGTACTTGACATTATAATTGACTATGACGACCGATAACTTCATTAAATCTGTTTACTGATAAAAAGAGATCCTGAAACCAATTTTGAAGCGAATGTATGATACAAATTTCAATTATTGTATCGATGAGTTTTCATAAGGAATCCGGTTCAGGATTGAGCGTCCCAATGTCACTTCGTCGGCATATTCCAATTCATCGCCTATTGAAACTCCTCTTGCAATGGTTGAAAATCTGCAACCGGAAAATCCCGATTGAATGATTTTTTTATAGATAAAAAATGTGGTTGTATCTCCTTCCATGGTTGCACTTAATGCTAAAATTATTTCATTGATGTCAGACTTTCCCAGCCTTTCGATCAGGGAAGAAATATTTAAATCATTTGGCCCGATACCGTCGATCGGAGAGATGATTCCTCCAAGAACATGATATTTGCCTTTAAACTGACTCGTATTCTCGATGGCAATGATGTCTCTAATGTCTTCGACAACGCATAAAATGGAATCATCCCTGCGCGGATCCGAACAGATACCGCAGACCTCCTGGTCGGAAATGTTATTACAAACTTTGCAATATTTGATTTCCTCACGCAGACGGAGGAGCGACTGCCTTAATCGGGCCACATCATCAGACGGAACTTTCAGCAGATGAAGCGCTAATCGCAAGGCTGAACGTTTACCAATACCCGGTAACCGGCTAAGCTCCATAACAACATTATCCAGAATTTTCGATGAAAAACTACTCATGTTCTCTTGTTAATAAAAATGAATCCGGGTACTAAACGGTCAGGGGCTAAATTACTTACTTCGGTTCTTATACACAACCCGGTTCATGACTCCTGCATTAATACTTATCTGTGTAATCGCTTATTCTGCACTTTTATTTTACGTTGTATGGCGTACCAGCAGAAATGCAGATAATGAATCTTATTTCATAGGTAATAAATCCTCAAAATGGTATCTCGTCGCCTATGGAATGATCGGCGCTTCATTGTCTGGCGTCACATTTATGTCGGTACCCGGACTCGTCGGACCATCGCATTTCACATACCTGATGGTCGTTTTCGGCTACCTCTTTGGTTATTTTGTAATTGCCAACATTCTGCTTCCGACTTATTATAAAATGAACCTGACTTCCATTTATACTTACCTGGAAAACAGGTTTGGATTCTGGAGTTATAAGACTGGCGCATTTTATTTTATTCTCTCCCGGGCCATTGGCGCCTCATTCAGACTTTATATAGTTGTGAATGTACTTCAGACATTCGTTTTCGACGGCTGGGGCATACCGTTTTGGGTGACGGTCTCGACTTTTATCCTGCTGATCTTACTGTATACGTACAAAGGTGGCGTAAAAACCATAGTTTGGACAGACACACTTCAGACCACATTCATGCTGTTAGCCGTGGTTCTAACGGTGATATTAATCTTCAAAGAAACGGGATGGAGTCTGGGTTGGGCAATAACTAAAATATCCGACGAAGGATATACTCAGTTGATCAATGACGACTGGAGGACGAAGAGCTATTTCCTCAAACATTTCTTCGGCGGGATGTTTATCGCCATTGCCATGACGGGGCTCGACCAGGAGATGATGCAGAAAAATATCAGCGTACGCACTTTAAAAGACTCACAAAAGAACATGTATTGGTTCAGTGCGATTTTGGTTTTCATCAATTTATTGTTTCTCTTTCTCGGAGCTTTGTTATATGAGTTTGCATCAACGAAAGGAATTGCATTGCCTCCGCCGGGAAAAGAGGATAACCTGTTTCCGGTTATCGCACTCAACTATCTTGGAATTGCTGCCGGGGTTTTCTTCATTATCGGTTTGATCTCAGCCGCATATCCAAGTGCAGATGGTGCCCTGACTGCGCTTACTTCTTCGTTTTGCATCGACTTCCTCGGACTAAAAAAACGAAACTGGTCTGAAGAAAGACAAAAGAAAACACGGTATATTGTCCATCTGAGTTTCGCCGTACTTTTATTGATTCTCATTGTGATCTTCAGGATCATAAACGACGAAGCTGTGATCAATAAGTTGTTCACTATCGCAGGCTACACATACGGACCTTTACTGGGATTATATGCTTTCGGTTTGTTAACACGTAAACCCGTAAAGGATATTTATGTACCGATGGTTTGTGTATTATCGCCTGCCATCTGTTTTTTTCTCAATGATCACTCCGTAGATTGGTTCAACGGATATAAATTCGGCTTCGAATTGCTTATACTGAATGGTGCAATAACGTTTACTGGATTATTGTTAATTTCGAAAAAAATTTACAGGCAAAATAATCCGGCTGACACAGGTGTTACTTCCAATTAATCTTAGTAAAACATCGTTACTTAATTAGTTAAGCCCATACAATGAATTTCATTTTTCCCAGTCATACCAGTGTTTCCAGGATAGTATTCTTATCCATTCTAACCTCGCTGTGCATTTTTTATTTTGCGGGATTGAATGCAGCATCAGCACAGCAGCCCGGTTCTGGAAAGACTGTCACCGTCGATGGAAAGAAATACATCTTACATTCTGTTAAGAAGGGCGAAACATGGTACGGCATTGCAAAGAATTACGGGATTACCTATGCAGAATTGAGAATGGCTAATAAGCAATCCGATGACAAGCTTATTATCGATAAACAAATCCTGATACCTTTAGGAAAGTTAAAGGCTAATGATCCATATTACGATAAGAATTATATGGATGAAACTTCAAACATCAGTGGTGAACCACAGTATCATATTGTTCAAAAGTCTCAAACCCTTTACAGCATCTCTAAATTGCATAAGGTTTCCGTAGATGACATAAAGAAATGGAATGGATTAAAATCAAATGAAATCTCTATCGGACAGAAACTTATCGTATCGGATTCGAAAAATAAAAATTCAGTCGATCAGAAAGACGCTCCGGTAAATAAACCTGATGTAACCATTGAGAAAAAAGAAAAGGCAGTCATCGAAACTTTACCGCCTGAGCCTGAAAAAAATGTTATAAAGACTGATAAAGTTCCAAAGGCGCCTGAGGAAAAAACACCGGTGAAAAAATCCGATAAGGTAAAGCGAAATGAAGAAGTCGATTATAATCCATCAATCGTCTCACCCGAGAATAAGGGAAAGGTTGTTTTTGCAAACAGCCGTAGAAAAGTAGAGGAGGAGGGATATGCAACCTGGGCAAAGGAAGATGAAAATGGCGACGAAAGATATTACGCTCTCCATAAAAAAGCTCCAATTGGTACTATTATCAAAGTCCAGAATATTTCCAACTCTAAGGAAATCTATGTGAAGGTGACAGGACAGCTTCCCGACTCCTTTGAGGATGAAGACATCGTTATTAAAATATCAAAATCGAGTGCAGAGAAGCTGGATGCCGGTGAAAGGAAATTCAGGGTCAATTTGTTGTATGGCCTGGACAAGGAATAGGCTCTTTCAGGATTGATGGCATAAATCAATATCCGTTTTTCTATGTTATAACCGGGTCAATGTAGCAGGGGCTCTTGACAAATTCCTCGACGGTGCCGTCTTCATATTCCACCTTTACATGAACCTTGGAGCCGCTCTCGTAATTTTTAATGATGATTGATTTTTTATCCTCAGATATCTTGCCCTGTATCGGCACAAAGTTTTTCTCATACATTAATAGCTTGATATTCTTTGCAGGTTTGGTGAGAAAAATCTGATAGTCAGTGATCTTTTTTTCAGACGGTTCCTGTGCTGAAACTGCAATCACAGTATAAAAAAATAAGAACAGGGATAAAAATTTTAATAATGCTGACTTCATATAATCAAATATAAGCATTTATTATTTCAGAGAAAAGCAAAAAAAAAGGAAGCCACAATGGCTTCCTTCCTTTGTATTGAATTGATGTTTTAGTGTTGTACAACAAAGCTTCCTTTTTGCACTTTTCCCAGATTACTCACTTCATAGTGATAAACACCATTTTTCAGGGTTTGTATATTGATATTTTTAAGTCCATAATCAGTGATACGATACACTTCTTTACCGTTGTTATCGTAAATTACAACCTTCGTATTCTCATTCAGGTATTTAAAGTTAATGTTTTGAGAAGCCGGATTAGGATAAACCATCGGTTGCTTATTCTCAGCCACCTTATCAATACCTAACGGATGATCTACCAGGAATTGCGAAGACATAGGAATCGTCCCCGTGCTGTCAAAATCCAGCTGCATCAGGAAATTAGAAGTCAGTCCGGAAGAGAAGAACCGATATGAAACTGACTGAGTCATCGATCCGAACAGTGGAAGATAATTCCCTCCACCGATGTCAACATAAACAGAATCGTAGACCGTATCGGTTATATTAACCTGAAGAACGTCATTATAAGTTCCGTTTGGCGTTGTAAGTGTACCATAACCGTTCGCTTTATGGAAAGAGCCGATACGATAGATGAACCTGTAAATAAATGTTCCGGTTGTATCCGTAATTGAAGTGTCGAACTGGCTGGTGGAATAAGTTGCTCTCGTATTGCCGAAAGTGAACGGTACCGGAACAATCAATTGCGGAGGAAAGAAGTTGCTACTCCTGTATGGATCCTGAACCGCGTCTAAATAAAATCCGTCCGTTGCGTTGGTGTAATATCTATAAGCATCAGAAGAAGGATCGTAACTGGAAACGTTTGATTGAAAATGGTCAATGTAATAAGGAGTTACAGAAGGGTCGATGAATGCTGTAGTGTCATAATCAGGGTAAGCAAGCGTCGAATAATCCCATGTCTGCATCGGTCCGGTTGTAGGAACGGCTCCGGTGAATGCATCGTCTACGCCCATGATGTATGTATTTCCAATCACAGGTAAATCAGACTGCATAATAGTTGGTTGTGCCTTTGTTATAAAAGGAACGAATAGTAATAATGCCAGGTAAATTTTTTTCATTTGATTATAGTTTTTTCGGGAGTGAATTTATACAAGAAAAATGTCACTGAAAAATTCCTGATAAGAAAAATTGAAAAAAATCAGATTTTATCTCAAGTCAACTACCTCTGATCCCGGGTAATTCTCGCTTTTGAAAACATATATGCTTTCATCATTAGCGCCGTTAGGTAAAAATTTATCAACCATAATCGTCTGAATTGTACCGTTTTTATCATACATAGAGGCACTAACGATCGACTTTTCTTCTTTATTCACTGTGAGTTTAACTTTGAAAATATTCCTGGATTTAGCATCAGAAGGAACCAGTTCAAGGTACTGATAAGTTGCTTTTTTGACTTTTTTCTCACTAATTAATTTTGAAAACCAGCCTTTTTCATAGATGGTAAATATATTTGTCGGAGTGATGGAATTCTCGTCTTTTTTCTGATTATCGATCTGAACCTCATTTGCATCCTTCACATAAGTCCATCTTGTTTTTCCATCGCTGATAATTTCCTGACCGACAATCTGCAGTTTGTATTTCGAACCCTTTAAAAATAAGGTCCCCGTCTGACTTTGCCTGGTTTTATCTTTTTCGTTCTCTATTACGATGGAAAAGCTGGCTTTTATGGAGGTATAGGATTTATACTTATTGCTTAAACCGTTTAAAATGCTCTGTGCCTGTTTATCGGTTTGTGCAAATGCAGACTGAGAAGTGATAAAGATTAGTAAAAAAAATACCCTGAAATTCATTTTTCCCCGCTTTAAATTAATTTTCAAAATTAGTTCTTTCAGGAGAATTTCAAAAAACATTCCAAACTAAAACCGGTAGAGATAAATTTCTAATTCTCCCTGTGCCTCAGGCCATTAAGAATTTGCTCAAGGCTCATCGGGTCTTTTATTAAAACTTCCCGGGCTTTGCTACCCTCAAAGGGACCGATTATTTTGGCTGCTTCAAGCTGATCGATAATCCGGCCTGCGCGGTTATAGCCAAGTTTTAATCGCCGCTGAAGCAAACTCGCTGAACCCTGTTGATGCTGTACAATAATCTGGGCAGCCTCCTCGAAAAGCGGATCCCTGTCATCGAGATCCATATCCTTACTGCCTTCACCGCTTTCATCGATATATTCCGGCAATAAATGAGCATCGGAATAACCGCGTTGCGAACCGATAAATTCAGTGATCTTGTCTACTTCCGGAGTATCGACGAATGCACACTGAAGGCGGATCAGGTCAGCTCCTGTAGAAAATAACATATCGCCCCGTCCGATCAGCTGATCCGCACCTCCCGTATCCAATATGGTCCTGGAATCTATTTTGGACGTCACCCGGAAAGCAATCCTTGCAGGGAAATTGGCTTTGATTGTTCCGGTGATAATGTTTACCGAAGGCCTCTGTGTTGCAATGATCAGGTGTATTCCAATTGCCCGCGCCAGTTGCGCCAGCCTCGCTATCGGCATTTCGATTTCTTTACCCGCTGTCATGATCAGATCAGCAAACTCGTCAACCACCAGCACGATGTAAGGGAGAAACTTATGTCCGTTGTTTGGATTAAGCTTCCTGGCGATAAACTTTGCATTATATTCCTTGATGTTCCTAACCTGTGCATCCTTTAACAACTCATACCGCTGATCCATTTCCATGCACAGCGAATTCAGCGTGGCAATCACTTTTTTAGTATCGGTGATAATTGCCTCGGCTTCTCCAGGAAGCTTTGCAAGAAAATGTCGTTCTATCGTTTTGAATAATGTGAGTTCAACTTTTTTCGGATCAACGAGAACGAATTTTACCTGGGCGGGATGCTTGCTGTATAAAAGTGAGACGAGGATGGCATTTAAACCCACCGATTTTCCCTGACCTGTAGCTCCGGCCATGAGTAGATGCGGCATGCGGGTGAGGTCGGCTACAAACACTTCATTGCTGATCGTTTTTCCCAATCCCACAGGCAATTCATAATCGTTATTCACGAATTTTTCAGAACCGAGGACACTCTTCATAGGAACAACTTCGGGCTTCTGGTTCGGAACTTCTATTCCGATCGTTCCTTTCCCCGGAATCGGGGCGATGATACGGATGCCAAGTGCGGCGAGACTCAGTGCTATATCATCTTCAAGGTTCTTGATCTTCGAGATTCTTACTCCGGCCTGCGGAACAATCTCAAACAACGTTACCGTCGGTCCGATGGTAGCTTTAATTTTTTCTATCAGGATGTTGTAATGACTAAGCGTCTCAACAATCCTGTTCTTATTAGCTTCGAGTTCTTCTTTGTTGACTTCAATTCTCTTGTCGCCGTAATTTTCGAGAAGATCGAGAGTAGGGTAGGTGTATGATGATAAATCGAGAGTCGGATCATAATCACCCTGCGCATGCATCAGCTCCTGAGAGCCTTCGGTTATCAACTCATCATTAACAATTGCTTCAACTTCCATCGGTACTTCACCGTCTGAAGTAATGACCGGCCTGGATACAGGCGTTATCTCAAGCTCTTCTGGTGAAACGGTTTCCTCTTCTTCCTCTTCTTCCATCTCTTCAGACGCATCAACAACTTCTTCCTCATCAAGGTTAACAAACTCTCCTTCTTCTTCCGTTTCTTCCTCTTCTGATGAATCGTCAAGCTCCAACTCAACCGTATTTGCTTCTTTATCCTTAACTACATTTTCGGGATTTTTCAGATTCTCCACTGTTACAGGAATGCCTGTCTCTTCCACACTTCCTTCTTCTGCAACGATGCCTGGTTTTCTCTTCAGCGGAATATTAAATGCAACTACAAGGAATCCAACAAAAGAAAATACAAGCAGCGTGCCCGTACCGATAAAACCCACAATCGAATTGAGCGTCTGGCTCATCCGGTATCCATAGCCACCGGCAAGAATGAGATAGTCTGACTGCTTATGGAAAATATAACCCAGGAATGTCGAAAGCCAGACCATCGTAAACAATGTATACCTGAGAGTTTTTCCGAATGGTAAAATTGTGATATCCCATAAAATTTTAATTCCAAAAAGCATCATTAAGAATGGGAAAGCAAATGCACAGATGCCAAACCAGTCGTTTTGAAATCTCAATCCGGTAATGGCACCAAGTTTTCCCAGCCAGTTTTCAACATTCACATCTCCTCTGGATAACAACTGCCAGATTGAATCCGCGCCGGCAATGGCCTGGTCTGTCTTCCACGTGTAAAAATTGGAAATGAAAGAAACGATCATAAAAAAAGATAACATGATCAATAGCAATCCCGCAATCTTATGTGTCCTTTCATCACCAAAAAAAGAACGAATCGCTTCTATCCGGTCACTAAATGTAATTTTCTTCTTTTTTTGCCGTTCCTTCTTTTCTTTAACCTCCTCAACAGGCTCGCTCTTAAGCTTATTTGCCATGAATTATCTGTATTATTAATGGATTTAAAGATAGATACACCTCAAATGTCAGTACTGATGCGGTTCAAAAGATATGAACAACGTTTTCAAGAAGTTAATTTTCAGATTGATCTTAACTTGAAACGGACGACGGATTGAAATCTTTTCCGGTAAGAAATAAATTAACCTTCAGTGTAAATACATTAAATAACAGTATTGAAAATCAAAATCTTAATTACGAAGGAGAATTTAAAACATTTTTAATTTATTGGGATTTCTTTCAAAACCTCTTTTTTACCTTCACAGCCATGCTTAGGAAATTGAACGTTCAGAATTATGCCCTCATCGACGAACTCCAGCTTCAGTTCGGAAGTGGTTTAAACATTATCACCGGAGAAACAGGTGCGGGTAAATCGGTGCTGATGGGAGCATTGGGTTTGCTTCTTGGTGACAGGGCAGATTCTTCTGCCTTGCTGGATAAGTCGCGGAAATGTATTATCGAGGGTGAATTTCTTGCTTCAAAAAATGTCAAAGCATTTCTCGAAGCACAGGAACTCGATGCAGAGGATGAACTGTTTCTTCACAGGGAAATTACGAAGGATGGAAAATCGAGGTCGTTTATCAATGATACACCGGTTAATCTTGCCCAGCTTCGTCAGCTCGGAAACCTGCTGGTAGATATTCATTCCCAGCACGAGACTCTTTTATTGAACCAGTCCGATTTTCAATTATCTGTCATCGACGCTTTTGCCGGACATGCGAAATTGATATCTGATTACCGCCGCGAATTTCGTCTTTATAAAAATGCAGCTCTTGAATTAAAGCAGTTCATCGAAGAAGAGAATAAATCCAAGACAGACCAGGATTACCTGCAGTTTCAATACGATGAATTGAGCGAAGCCAGTCTCTCTGACGGCGAACAGGAAAAACTGGAACAGGAGTTTTCATCTCTGAGTCATGCCGAAGAAATTAAAACCGGTGTCAGTCATTTTTCAGATGCCGTCAGCGGCAATGAGAATAATTTGTTGTCTTCACTTTCTGCGGTAACTAATCTTGTATCAGGACTATCAAAATATTCCCCGAAAATTTCGGATGCCGTAAACCGGTTGAAGGCGGTGCAGATTGAAATAAAGGATATTGAGTATGAGATTGAACAGATCTCCGGTTCGATCAGCCCGGACCCTAAACGCATGGAAATCGTCAGCGACAGATTAAACCTGCTTTACAGGCTACAGCAGAAACACAGGCTGGAAAGTGTTGATGGACTCATCCAGCTTCGTGAGTCATTAAATGAAAAACTCTCATCCTACAACTCCCTCGAAGAGAAGATCAGGAATAAAACTAAAGAGACGGAAGAGCTTTTTAATCAGGTTAAGAAAGATGCTATAAAGATTTCTGAAAACAGGCAAAGGGCAATTCCTTCAATTGAAACAAAAATTAAAAAATTACTTTCCGAATTGGGAATGCCGAATGCAGTATTGAAAATTGAGATGACGCCCACGCAGGAGGAGGAGATTAATGAAAGGGGCATGGACAGGATAAAATTTTTATTCTCTGCAAACAAGGGTATTCCATTTTCCGACATCAGCAGGGTTGCAAGTGGCGGTGAATTAAGCAGACTTATGCTATGTTTAAAGGCAAGTGTTGCGAAGCTTGTCGAACTCCCGACCATCGTCTTTGATGAGATTGATACGGGTGTGAGCGGCGAGACTGCATTCAAGATCGGGAAGGTCATGCAGGAATTATCTTCTTCGCACCAGTTGATTTCAATCACGCATCTTCCACAGATTGCAAGCAGGGGAGAGGATCACTTTTTCGTATACAAGGAAATTATTGGAAAGAAGACCTTCACGCGCGTCAGGAAATTGTCATTTGACGAGAGAGTCGATGAAGTTGCACGCATGCTCAGTGGAGAAAAGCCAACTTCCGTTGCAAAAGAAAATGCAAGGGAACTTTTAGGTGCGTAATTTATATTACCTTTATTGTTGAAACTTTAAATCTGTCCTTATGAAAAAAATTATTTCTTCCTTAATCATTCTCGTGTATTTTATTTCCCCGGATGTCTATTCGCGGGAAAATAGTAATTCAAAAAGTCAGAATAAACCTGTAGCAGTTGCAGCAGGTTGTTCGCCCTCTACATCGCATGCAGATCTCGATATTGGAAACGTAAGAGCTCCGATCTGGATCAATGGCGACATGTGGTGGGATCTGTCAGGATCAGCATTGTATGAAATTCCAAAAAACTCTGGAAAGCATTCGCTCTTTTCGGGTGCAATCTGGATTGGCGGAAAAGATGGATCCGGAAATTTAAAGATTGCCGCTCAAACATATCGTCAGAGTGGTTCTGATTTCTGGCCGGGTCCAATAGATACAGCTAATGTATCAGTTAATGCTGCCCGTTGTCTTCATTATGACAGGATGTGGAAAATCACCAGGCAGGAAGTTTATGATTTCGTGAACGGAGCACCACCCTCACAGGTCATTCAGGATTGGCCGGGGAATGGGGATCCTGCGTATAGTGAGAGCAGTTTTCTGGCACCTTTTTACGATAATAACGGCGACGGAATATACAGCGTAGCTGATGGCGATTATCCAAAATATTATTTCGGAACACAGCCGCCGGGAACTGACAACCGTTTGTTGGGAGATCAAACCATCTGGTGGGTATTCAATGATGTCGGTAATGTTCATAGTGAAACGAATTCTGTTTTTCCAATCGGTTTGGAAATCAGAGCACAGGCATACGCTTTTTGTTCAGACGACTCAGACTTAAGCAACACAACTTTTTACACCTATCAGTTTATAAACAGGAGTTCTTCGATTTTGTATGAAACAGCGGTTGGACAGTTTACAGATGTAGACCTGGGTTATTACCAGGATGATTATGTTGGATGTGATGTAGGGCGTGATTTGGGATATGGTTATAATGGTGATGATTTGGATGAAGGCGCAAATGGCTATGGGACATTGATTCCCGCAGTTGGAATTGACATTTTACAGGGTCCGCTGGCTGATGCAGGTGACCAGGTGGATAACGACCATGATTCGATTATCGATGAACCCGGTGAGGAAATCCTGATGTCAGGCTTTATGTATTACAATAACGACGCGTCAGTTACGGGAAATCCTGTTTCGGCTTTGGATCACTATTACTATATGACAAATACATGGAAAGATCAGTCGCATGTGCTTTACGGTGGATCGGGTTGGGGTATTCCCGGTGCTCCTGCCTGCAATTACATGTATCCGGGAAATTCCGATCCTTCACATTATGGTACTCAGGGCGTGGATCCGGGTTTTGAATGGTCGGAAAAAAATCCCTGCATTGGTTGTGGACCGATAAATCCGAGCGACAGGAGATTTATCATGAGCAGTGGTAAATTTACAATGATACCAGGGCAGGTCAGTTATTTAACTAAAGCCGCCGTGTGGGCTCGAGTCCCCGGCGGTGCAGACTCTTCATTGCATGCATTGCTTCGTGTGGATGATAAAATTCAGGATTTCTTCGATAATAATTTTTCATCCATATCTACCTGCGCGTTGACGATTGGAATTGATGAGTTAGAACAAATTAATTTCTCGGTATTTCCATCTGTTACAACTGACAAGTTTACGATTCAACTGAAGGATAAATATAAAAGCATTTCCCTGAAAGTGTTTTCATCCGATGGGAAATTGGTGTATGATGCAGATGAAAAAAAATCTCAACAATTTGTGGTTGATGCTTCCGGCTGGGAATCTGGAATTTATTATTTTCAGTTGCATGATGAAACAAAAAAATATGGCAAGGGAAAAATTGTTGTAATAAATGACTGAAACTGCATGAAGTAATAATTAAGTGAATCCTTCTGCTATATTTGTCAAAAATTTACGACATGTCTTATAGTCTGTTAAAAGGAAAAAGAGGAATCATTTCCGGCGCGCTGGATGCCAATTCAATTGCCTGGAAAGTTGCACAGCGCTGTCACCAGGAAGGAGCGCAAATTATTTTAACCAATGCGCCCATTGCAATGCGAATGGGAGAAATCAAAAAGCTTGCTGATGAAACGAAGTCTGAAATCATCCCCGCAGATGCTACTTCCGTCGAGGACATCACCAGATTGTACAATGAATCTGCGCAGAAACTCGGTGGTAAAATGGATTTCGTACTTCATTCCATTGGAATGTCAGTGAACATCCGCAAAAATATTCCATACGTCGAAAGCAATTACGATTTCTTCGCAAAAGGCATCGACGTCTCGGCCATGTCGCTGCACAAAATGCTTAGCGTGGCCATGAAGCTCGATGCCATCAACGAATGGGGCAGCGTGGTGGCTTTAACTTATATTGCTGCACAGCGCACGTTCCCGTTTTATACTGACATGGCCGATATCAAGGCTTTGTTGGAATCGATCACCAGAAGCTTCGGTTATCACTACGGTAAATTTAAAAACGTCCGGGTTAATACCGTGTCGCAGTCGCCGACCAAAACCACAGCCGGCACCGGAATCAAAGGATTCGAGAATTTTTACAATTTCGCCGACCAGATTTCACCGCTAGGAAACGCAAGTGCAGATGCCTGCGCTGATTATTGTGTCACCCTGTTTTCCGATCTTACACGAATGGTGACCATGCAAAACCTCTATCACGACGGTGGTTATTCAACGACAGGTATTAGCAGTGAGGTGATGGATAAATTTCAATCCTGAGTAAAGTCAAAGATCAAAGATCAAAATTCAAAATTCAAAAATCAAAGCTAAAAAAAAGTCAAAAGTCAAAAACGCAATCATGAAAATGCGTTTTTGACTTTTGACTTTTAACTTTAATTATTATTCTTCTTTTTTCTTCCTTGACGTACCCGATTTTGCAGGCGGAGGAAGTGGAGGTGGAGTATTGGCTTTTGTTACGGAGATCTTCAGACTGTTTGATTCTTTGTCGAAGTTTACAACGATCGTGTCTCCTTCGGCAAGTTCCGCCTTGATGATCTCTTCGGCAAGCGGATCTTCCAGGTATTTCTGGATAGCCCGCTTAAGCGGTCTCGCACCGTAATTCACATCAAATCCTTTTTCAGAGATGAAGTCCTTCGCCTCGGTGGAAAGTTCGATCTTATAACCAAGTTCGAATATTCTCTTGTACAGATGAACGAGTTCAACGTCAATGATCTTATGGATGTGTTCTTTATCGAGTGAATTAAACATGACCACGTCATCAATCCTGTTCAGGAACTCAGGCGCAAAGGCTTTCTTCAGCGCATTTTCTATCACTCCACGTGTATGATCGTCTGCGCCGCTGAGTTTGGCATTGGTCTGGAATCCGACACCCTGACCGAAGTCCTTCAACTGCCTCGAACCGATGTTTGATGTCATGATCATAATTGTATTCTTGAAATCAACTTTGCGGCCCAGACTGTCAGTCAGAACTCCTTCGTCAAGTACCTGCAGCAACAGGTTGAAAATATCCGGATGCGCTTTTTCAATTTCATCAAGCAACACGACAGAATAAGGCTTGCGTCTTACTTTTTCGGTAAGCTGTCCTCCCTCTTCATATCCCACATATCCCGGAGGCGCTCCGATCAGTCGTGATACCGCAAATTTTTCCATGTACTCGCTCATATCAATTCGAATGAGAGCCTCTTCAGAGTCAAACAGGTATCTTGCAATTACCTTCGCCAGTTCTGTCTTACCAACACCGGTAGGGCCGAGGAAAATGAACGTGCCAATCGGTTTATTCGGATCCTTTAACCCGGCGCGATTCCTCTGAATGGCTTTCACAACCTTTGCAATTGCATCGTCTTGTCCGATCACTTTCCCTTTTAATTCTTCAGCCATCTTCACGAGGCGGGTGCTTTCAGTCTGGGCAACACGGGTGACAGGAATGCCGGTCATCATGGCCACAACTTCTGCAACATCGTTTTCAGTTACCGTGTAACGGTGAGTCTTAGTCTCTTCTTCCCACTGACGTTTGGCTATGTCGAGTTGTTCGAGTAATTGTTTTTCGTTATCACGGAGTTTGGCAGCCTCTTCGTATTTCTGGCTGCGGACTACGCGATTCTTTTCATTCTTTATATCCTGTACTTTATTTTCGAGTTCAAGGATGTTTTTAGGAACGTGGATATTGGTGATGTGTACCCGCGAGCCGGCTTCATCAAGAGCATCAATAGCCTTATCCGGAAGGAAACGGTCGGTGATGTATCTTGAGGTAAGTTTCACACAAGCCTTAATTGCTTCGGGAGTATAGTTTACGTTATGATGTTCTTCATAACGCTCTTTAATGTTATTCAGAATCTCCAGTGATTCATCGATCGAAGCAGGCTCGATAAGAACACGCTGGAAACGACGATCCAAAGCTCCGTCTTTTTCAATGTACTGACGATACTCGTCGAGCGTGGTTGCGCCAATGCATTGTATTTCGCCTCTTGCAAGGGCTGGCTTGAACATGTTGGATGCGTCGAGCGAACCAGAGGCTCCGCCGGCTCCGATAATAGTATGAATCTCATCGATGAATAAAATGACGTCAGGAGATTTTTCGAGTTCGTTCATCACAGCTTTCATCCTTTCTTCGAATTGTCCGCGGTATTTGGTACCGGCAACAAGTGAAGCAAGATCCAGGGTTACAATCCTCTTATTGAAAAGAACCCTCGATACTTTTCTCTGAACGATGCGAAGGGCAAGACCTTCTGCGATGGCAGATTTTCCAACGCCGGGTTCGCCGATGAGGATCGGATTATTCTTCTTCCTGCGGGAAAGTATCTGTGAAACCCTTTCGATTTCTTTCTCACGGCCAACGATGGGATCGAGGCGACCGTCTTCCGCGGCTTTTGTAAGATCTCGTCCGAAATTATCCAGAACAGGTGTTTTTGACTTGGAATCGGTGTTCTTTTTACCGGTAACACCGCTGCTGCCTTCATCATCCTTTGCATAAGGATCGTCATCGGCAGGATTCTGAGGTGCTTCGGATTTGAAATTAGATTTCATAATGTCGAGTTCTTCTTTTACGATATCGTAGTTGATTCCATACTGATTCAGAATCTGCGTGGCTATGTTATCCTCATCTTTCAAAATAGAAAGTAACAGATGCTCTGTTCCTATCACATCACTTTTAAAAACTTTTGCCTCGAGATAAGTGATCTTTAATGCTTTCTCTGCCTGTTTTGTCAGAGGTATATTGCTCAGGTTGCTCATGGAAGAGGAGGTACCCTTCACTGAACTTTCAACTGATTTGCGAAGTTCTCCAAGATTGATACCCAGGGACTTCAGGATTTTTATGGCCATTCCTTCGCCTTCACGGATAAGTCCTAGGAGGAGATGTTCAGTGCCTATGTAATCGTGTCCAAGACGCAATGCTTCTTCACGACTAAAAGTGATTACGTCTTTGACGCGGGGAGAAAATTTTGCTTCCATACTAAGTTTTATTTATTCGATATAACGCTCGTTGATATATTAGGTTCTACGGGTGTTTTGTAAGATATCAACAAAATTAGATATTTGTTTTCAAGCGCGATGCAATTAACATGCATTTGACAATTTACTGTCAATCGGACAGGTATACTTTTCAACAAAAATCTGTTTAATAAACGGCTTTCTGTTCAGGTTATTTTTTGTAAATTCGGGCTTCTTTTTTAAGGGTATAAAAGTCAATAATTCTTTACCTGACACCTTAAAATTCCACCTCCTGTGATTGAAACTTTGATCAATGACGGGGATAAATTTATTATAATTCATTAAGAACTCAATATTTAAGAAATGACAGACGGATCGAAGATAATTCCAATCGATATTGAAGAGGAAATGAAAACGGCCTACATCGATTATTCGATGAGCGTTATCGTTTCCAGGGCCTTGCCCGACGTGAGAGATGGGCTTAAACCTGTTCACCGACGGGTACTTTATGGCATGCAGGACCTTGGCCTTGCCAGCAATCGTCCCTACAAAAAATCTGCCCGTGTTGTCGGGGAAGTGCTTGGAAAGTACCACCCTCATGGTGACAGCTCTGTTTATGATGCCATGGTCAGAATGGCGCAGGACTGGAGTCTGCGTTACCCGATGATCGATGGACAGGGAAACTTCGGATCCATGGATGGCGACAGTCCTGCCGCCATGCGATATACCGAAGTGCGCTTCAGGAAGATTGCCGAGGAGATGCTTGCGGATATCGAAAAGAATACGGTCGATTTCACCCTCAACTTCGACGACAGTCTCCAGGAGCCAACGGTGCTCCCTTCAAAGGTCCCAAACCTTCTTATAAACGGAGCATCCGGAATCGCTGTGGGAATGGCCACCAACATGGCTCCGCATAATTTGTCGGAAGTCATAGACGGTACCATTGCTTATATCAACAATAAAGAAATAACAATCGAAGAGCTCATGAAGTTCGTGAAAGCTCCTGATTTTCCAACGGCCGGAATCATTTACGGATACGCAGGTGTAAAAGAAGCTTTCCTGACCGGACGCGGTAAAATTGTCATGCGTGGAAGAGCATCCATCGAATCAGCTGCCGGCGGGAAGGAACGAATCATCGTTACAGAAGTGCCATACCAGGTAAACAAAGCGGAGATGATTAAACGAACTGCCGACCTGGTGAATGAGAAAAAGATCGAAGGCATCTCCGATATCCGCGACGAAAGCGATCGTGAAGGAATCAGAATCGTGTATGAACTCAGACGTGATGCGATTTCCAACGTAGTGCTGAACAACCTTTACAAGTATACCGCACTGCAGTCATCATTCAGCATCAATAACGTTGCTCTTGTTCATGGTCGCCCGATGACCTTGAACCTGAAGGATCTCATCACTCATTTTGTCAACCACCGGCATGAAGTGGTTGTCAGACGTACACAGTACGAACTCGCCGAAGCGGAAAAGCGGGCACATATACTGGAAGGTTTACTCATCGCACTCGATCACCTTGATGAAGTGATAGCGCTGATTCGCGCATCTCAGACGCCACAGATTGCCCAGGATGGGCTGATGGCTCAATTCAAGCTGTCGGAGATACAGGCCAAGGCTATCCTCGAAATGAGGTTGCAGCGATTAACAGGTCTCGAGCGCGATAAAATCAGGGAGGAATATAACGAGCTGATGAAGCTCATCGATTATTATCGTGACGTACTCGCCAACGAAGAGTTGCGGATGGATATTATCAAAGACGAACTTACAGAAATCAAATCAAAGTATGGTGATGAGCGGAGAACGGAAGTAGTTCATTCCGGCGACGACATTTCGATGGAGGATATTATCGCCGACGAAGAAGTGGTCATCACGATTTCACATCTCGGATATATTAAACGTACTGCGCTTTCGGAATATCGCACGCAGGGCAGAGGAGGCAGAGGTGCGAAAGGTAGCTCCACCCGCGACGAAGACTTTGTGGAACATATTTACGTTGCCACCAATCATAATCACATGCTCTTCTTCACCGAAAAGGGAAGATGTTACTGGCTGAAGGTTTATAATATTCCGGAGGGAAATAAAACTTCCAAGGGAAGAGCTATTCAAAATCTGATTAGTCTTACGCCGGATGACAAGGTGAAGGCATTCATCAACGTAAAAGATCTCGAAAACGAGGAATACATAAACAACAACTTCATCATCATGGCTACAAGGAACGGCACCATTAAAAAGACCGCCCTGGAAGCCTATTCCCGTCCGCGACTGTCGGGTATCAATGCGATTAACATCGAAGAAAATGACAGCCTGCTTGAAGCTCGGCTTACAAACGGTAAAAACGAAATCATGATTGCAACCAGGAAAGGCAAGCTGGTTCGGTTTAATGAAGATACCGTTAGGCCGGTGGGAAGAAATTCAATAGGAGTGAAGGGAGTTACGTTAGACGGTGCGGACGATGAGGTGATCGGAATGGTTTGCATTGACGATCCGTTGAAGGAATCGTTGCTTGTCGTTTCTGAAAAGGGATATGGAAAGCGCTCCGAAGTTGAGGAATACAGGAAGACGAACCGCGGCGCTAAGGGAGTCAAGACAATCAACATTACAGAAAAGACCGGTAACCTGATTGCAGTTAAGGTAGTCCAGGACGAAGACGACCTGATGATCATCAATAAATCGGGAGTAACCATACGTATGAAGGTTGAAGAGCTTCGTATCATGGGACGCGCCACGCAGGGGGTGAGGTTGATCCGTCTCGATGATGACGACGAAATAGCTTCCGTAGCAAAGGTGGAAGTAGAGGATGATGAGAAGCAGGCTTCAAACACGCCATCTGCAGAGACGATGACGAACAATGGGGAAGATAAAAAACCATCAGATGAAAATGGAGGAGATGGAGAAATTGAAAACGGAAAAACCGATTTAACATAATAATCTGCAATCAAAGAAATATGAAAAAAGCCAGCTCATTCTTTTTAATTATTTGCTTAAGTGTGATTTATGCAGTGGCA
The DNA here is from genome assembly GCA_964595205.1 of uncultured Flavobacteriales bacterium. Classification (GTDB taxonomy): domain Bacteria; phylum Bacteroidota; class Bacteroidia; order AKYH767-A; family 2013-40CM-41-45; genus JADKIH01. The sequence goes on from CAZQOQ010000015.1 coordinate 260,947, forward strand.
CAGAAAGCGAAAGTGCAAACTGCATATAATTATTACAAGGAACCATATCAGCAATATGATAAGGCAAAGGAAGCAATTGATGAAGCGATTTTGAATGAACAGTCGGCCGCTATGGCGAAGACCTGGTATTATCGCGGGCTGATATATCAATCGCTTTACAAGAATGAAAAGTACGGAAGCCTCTGTGATAATTGTCTTCAAACAGCATATGAGTCTTTTCAGAAGGCCCTTGAAAAGGATCCGGATAATGAGTGGGCGGATGAGATCAAGGCATTGAGAATACCATGGATTACGAATAAGGTTTTCGATAATGGCGTTCAGGCCTTCAAGGCAAAAGATTATAAAACAGCCCTGGCAGAATTTGAGAGAGTGCAGGTGATGACGCCGGGCGATACGTCTGTTTTACTGAATAGCGCTTATTCAGCGGAGCGTGCCGGTGACTATGCGAAAGCGAAGCAGTATTATTCGAAGCTGGTGGAAATGAAATACCCGGATGATAATATTTACCTGAGCCTTTCTAACATATATAAACAGGAAAATGACAATGACAATGCATTGAAACTGATTCGTTCGGGTATAGCAGTGTATCCGGACAGCATCAATCTTTTGCTTGCGGAAATAAATATCCTGCTTTCGACCGGAAGGAATGAAGAAGCTACAAAATCGCTCGATGCGGCAATTAAAAAAGATGCAAACAATCCAAGTCTTTACCTGGCATTGGGAAGCACGTATGATAATCTCGCAAATCCGAAGGACAAAGATGGAAAAGATCTTCCGAAGCCAAAAAACTTTGATGAATTGGTTGGCAAGGCAGAAGCTACATATAAACAGGGGCTGCAGATAGCGCCGGATAATTATGAGTTGAATTATAATCTTGGCGCGTTGTATTTCAATAAGGCCGCTGAAATGGCAAACCAGGCGAATAAGATTACGTCGAATGTAGAATACAGTAAAGCGAAAGAAGCGTTCGATGCTAAATTTAAAGAGGCAGAACCATACCTGGAAAAAGCATTACAGAACAATCCGAAAAAAACGGAAGACGATATGTTCACATACAATGGAACATTGATTTCTTTAAAGCAATTGTATGTGAGAACCGGCGAGACTGAAAAGTACGAAAAGATCAAGGCGTTGATTGATCAGAAATAGAAAATCAACTCCGGGTTGACCTGAAAAATTATCTGCTGATCACAATTTTCTTAGTCAGCAGATTTTTTTTGTCTTCATCGGAAATCAGCAACTGGTAAATTCCTTCAGGAACAGAATTGATATCGATGAAAGGATTTGAGCTGACGGAGTTTTCAAACTTTTTACTGAGAATTATTTCGCCTAGGTCGTTGATTAATTGTGCCTGGCACGAGTGTACGCCGGATATTCCTGCGTCGATAAAGATGTGGTCTGTGGCAGGAACGGGAAAAATATTCAGAGCATTCTGAGAAATGGAATTCATACCTGTAACAGTTTCTAATTCCAGTGCATCTATAAAAATGTCAGAGCCTATATGGAATCCTAAGCCGGTTGAATCGGCCATTGATATTGTAATATGTGCGCTGGCAGCAGGATAATTTGCCGTATAGGAAATTGGAATTGTAAATCTTGTATAATTCGCTGCAGCGGGCAGGTAAGCAAAAGCATATCCGATTGACAGACCGGAAGAATGATAAATAACAATTGAAATGGTTCCGATATCGGATCCAACAAGGTTCGATTTATACATGCCGGTTAAATCGACATATCGCCGGTTGATCGGAAATCCGAGACCGCTGGCATTTGACGGAGTCACATTTGGCGGAACTGCGCTGCCGTTATAATCAACGACTTCGCCCTTCAACGCATAAGTACCATCATAAGCATCCGTTGTAGCCTTTACAGGAATTAAATCCGGCGGGAAATTGTTTGCCGTCCAGCCATCAGGCATTCCATTGGTCCAGTTTTCAAATGAAGCATTTGGAACCTGAGAGAAAAGTCCTGTCGAAATAGTACAGAACGAAAACAGCAACAGTAGAGGTTTTAGCATATGAGTTCGAATATAGAAGATGAAGTGGTAAGCCAGGGTCAAAGTAAGTAAAGTTATCCTAAAGCGAAATGACCGGGAACCAGGTTTATGAAAATTATTCTTTAGCCGGGGTTACTATATTTTAAAGCGTGAGTGGAGTGGGATTCTGCTAAAGATTATTTTTCTGTTTTTAGTTTTATCCGATGGTTTTAATCCATCAAATCGCCAGTGACCTATTGGGAAATACAGGCTGGTTAAAAAGGGCGGATGGTTAAATTCTTCTGGATTCTCAATATTACTATTTAACATAATATTAATTATAGGACAAACGGGGATAATCCGTGAAAGGGTGAAAATCCCCATTCGTCCTATAATTAGACGTTATATTAAGTACGCCCCGCACGCAGCTCTGATTTCTTTGCAAGCGGTTTTGCTTTCGCTCCGAAGTTTTGCGCGAATGTTTTAGGTTTGTGGGATGGAGAAAAAACAATCAATCCCAGAAATGATGCTTGCTGATTCAAGCCTTATTCGAGGGCTAATCATTTCTTCCTTTATTGGTATCGAGGGTTTAATTAATCTAACATTATTGAATTTTTATAAGAAAGATTATGGCCGCCTCTACTGGCAAGAACGCAGAGAAAAATATTTAGCAGTAGTAGAAAAATATGAAACCGATAACGGTTTAGATTTAAAATCCTATAAAGAAAAAATTGACGAGGCTTTTAATGTTAGAAATAAAATGGCTCATTGGCACGCCGACTTCACAGCAAAAGCAATGATTGAATATACAAACGAGAAAGATGAAAAATTCAGATGCTTAAGATTCGTAAATTCAGAAATTCTTTCAAGTATAAACCCTGTTGAATATAAATTGACTCGGGCAAAAACAAAAGCATTAACGGATAGAATTTCGTCTTGCTTAAAAATGTGTAGAACTATTTGCGATGCTTATTAATATAATTCAATCTTGCTTCTTCATAAACTTCCTGAGCATAAATTATCTTATCACAAATATCTTTATCAATTAACTTGAAGAGTTTTATTTTCTTCACTCCACTCAGATTCTTTTCTTTCCGCTTGAAGGAAGCGGAATCAGAATCTTCGGGGGACGGTCGCAGGGCTGTCCATAAATTAAACTGTGCGACACTCATAAAAATTCCGTGTCATCTGCACAGAAATAATTTATGGACAGCCCTGCGACCTTGAATGAAATACAAAATCATACACGCCAAGTGATGGCCAAATGTTATTTTTTTGTAAAAAAATAGGGTTAATTACATAAAAAGTAATATCTTCCCATAGAAATCGTTAACTTTATGGTCAGAAGATTGTATAATTGACATCGAATTGGCATAAAAATTTTCACCACTCTACCACAAATGAAAAAAAATACCATAACAAAAAAATCTGATGGAACTTTAGAATGCGAAGTTGCCGTGATGATTATTTTGGAAGATGATACTTATGTAGCCTATTGCCCTGCTCTTGAATTAAGCACTTATGGAGATTCTGAGGCAGATGTAAAAGACGCATTTATTGAAAGGCTTGGAATATTTATTGAAGAGATGGAGGAAAAAAATCTATTGCATAGTGAATTAACAAGACTCGGCTGGATATTAGAAGCTGGTATAAAACCACACTTTAAGCAACCAGAAACCACCTCTGTCCCTACCTATTTATTAAATAAATCCAGCCATACTTTTACAACTCCTTTTCGCATTACTGCATAAATACCTTTTCGTCCAATACCGCGTGAACTGTTTATTAAATATTTAAGATCGCTTGGTTTAATTCCTGTTAGCGTAAAGGGATCACATCAAAAATGGAATTATCCTAAAGGAAGCATACAACTTAGGAGATCGATAATTATAAGACCAAGTAAAGATCGCGACATTCCCCCTACTCACATTAGAAGCTGTGCAATGGATCTTGGCAAATCAATGCAGCAGGTATATGATGAAATCAAAGCAATACAATAGTCGTGAGCCTCACTCCCTTCTGCGTACGTTAGACATAACGCAATACATTATAAGACAAACGTGGATAACCGCGAAAGGGCGGAAATTCCTCATTCGTCCTATAATTAGACGTTTTATTTAGTAAAACCCGCGCACCAATCTAATTTTCCTGCAAGCGGAATCCCTTCACGCAGCTCCGCCATTTAAACCGATTTTATCAAAACCTTCATTTCCCTTCCCATTCATCGAAAATCGGGCACACTTCTTTTAATAACCCTTTAAAACCTGAAAAATGCATATTCATCCTGTTCATTTTTTGAAAGGCTATAAACTTCCTTTTGCTGACCAAAACCGGCCGTTGACCAATTGTTCAGCGGCGATTCACAAAATAAGGTTTACTGAATTGGCTAACATCCATACTTTTACCGCTTAATTCAAAAATTGAATCAGACAGCCATGTATTGCCAAATGCAATTCATAAAAAAGATAAACGATGAAGACAAGCTGTTGTTATTCAAGAAAATTTCACAAAGAAAGGGATCACATCGTATGCATGAATTCATGCTGCGAGAACTACATGCAATCAACACTAACCCTCAAAACCAGGAAATGGAATAATATATTTTTACTCTTCTTCTTCATTTTCTTTTTCATTCTCACCTTCAACGATTTTTCTTTCAACACCACAGGAGTTAAATTAAATGACCTCCATAAATCGTCGCAGGGCGCTGCTTTGCCACTTACCGTGGAAAATCTTCACCGCGAGCTCGAGAAAAACCACATCCTGTGTCACGACCAGGTCTTTGCCCAGATCATGATTGAATCCGGAAACCTGAAGTCGTATCTTACCCGGAGAACGAACAACCTCATAGGAATGCGTTTCCCTTTTAAAAGAAAAACTGCTGCAATTGGAATTTATCTTCCCGGCACGAATTCAATCATCAATGGCAGTCAGAGTGAATTGAAAATGTACAAAGGCAAAAACAATTATGCAGTTTATGAGAACTGGCAGGATTGTATCAGGGATTATAAATACTGGCAGGAAAAAAATTTCAAATTAAGCGAAAGCTACCTGGTGTTTCTCGGAAATTATTATGCCGAAGACAGTCTGTATGTGCAGAAAATTAAAAAGATGGCCAGTAAGTTAAGGACAGAAAAGTAACCTTACCCTTAAATCATCCCCATTTCAGAACACCAAAGATCCAGGACAGCAAAAGTAAAATCCATAAAAAAGCAAATACTGCTGCTCCGCCTTTGCCTACGTATGTATACCAAAGACTTGTGTTTTTTCCCTGTGCGGATGAATTATCGTGCGACATTTTTGATCTGTTTTATGCTGCAAATATGCTAATTTTTTTTAATTCATAAACCCTGAAAACCACTAACGGTCTTCGTTTTTTAACAATGAACCTGTTAATGTTTTTACATACAAATTGATATACGACTTCAGCTCCTTCCTCTTGTATTGCATGATAAATCTGGGATGAGCCAGCGGTATGATCTCACTGAAAAATTTATGTTCATCATTCAGGGAAAGCAGGAATTTATAATTCTTTCCTTCGCCCAGGCAGACAGCAGTATTTTTCAATGCTCCGAAACGGATTTGTTGTTTCAGGGTTTCGATAATGAATGGCCGGCTCCACCCAAGCAATTTTTTATCATCATAGTAATTGATATTTTTCCCGTTGGAGACAAAACCTACCGGGCAAACGGCGGTGAGGTAAAATTTCTCATAAAACAAATCTACTCCGCCGAATGCACGAATCATTTCGTACACAAATAAACTGGACAGTTCAGGTTTTTTCGGTAGTTCATTTTTTATTCCGCATTCTTTTTCAAGTCGTACAGGGTCCGTAAAAGGAACACCGGTGAGTCCTGCACCGAATCTTCCAGGGTTAATTCCCAGTATATATGTTCTCTTTTTATCATCGTTATAAAATTTTTGAAAAAATGATTTTGCCAGAGAAAATGATTCCGGGTTGCCGAAAGGGAGCAACAACTCCACATGTGGAGGCCGGGGAAAATCCAACTCGAGGCTCGAATAAAACCGTAGGACCTTTTCACCGAAAGTTTTCATGATTTGATCCAGTCGATGTTTTTCCTGAGCAATTTCTGAGTAGCCTCTTCCCTGCTGCAGCTTTCAGGTTTATAGTCGTATTTCCATTGCGCCAGCGGAGGCAGGCTCATCAAAATCGATTCCGCCCGGCCGTTTGTTTCGAGACCAAACCGGGTTCCCCTGTCGTACACCAGGTTGAACTCCACATACCTGCCGCGTCTGAGTTCCTGCCAGTTCTTTTCCTTCTCACCATATTGCATGGACATATTCCGCTTAACGATTTCGATGTAGACCGGGAAGAATAATTTTCCGGTCGACTTCACGAATTCAAACCGGTCTTCCAGCGAAATGTGATCATCTGCTCCGAGCCGGTCGAAAAAAATTCCGCCTATTCCACGGGTCTCATTTCGATGCGGTATGAAAAAATAATCGTCGGCTTCCTTTTTAAAGCGGGCATAATAATCAGGATGATGCTGATCGCACATCTGCTTAAGAGCAGAATGAAAAAATACAGCATCGTCTGGATTGATGTAATGTGGTGTCAGGTCGATGCCACCTCCAAACCATTTGATGTCTCCCATTTCAAAATAGCGGACGTTCATATGAATGATCGGCACGTTTGGGTTGACGGGATGAATGACAATGGAAACCCCCGTGGCATAAAATGTATCTGAAATATTTTTCGAATCGGTAAACTGGCGGTGGAGAAATTCCGGTGTGCGACCATGTACAGCTGAGAAATTCACTCCGCCCTTTTCAAAAATTTTTCCTTTACCGAAAACACGGGTAATCCCTCCCCCACCTCCAGGTCGCTCCCATGTGTCCGTAATAACTTCGAGTTCCTCGTCAAAATTTTCGAAATTTTTAAGAATATCAAGCTGCAAATCCCTGAACCAATCCGTGATTTGATTTTGCATCTTACTTCTCTCTGAAATTTTTAACGAGGTCTACCGACACATCTTTGGAAGGCTGATAGAAATGGATACTTTGATTCTCCATTATCTTTCCGTCCTCCGGATGAGAAAACGTGTAGTTTGTGAATAATCCGTTTACAGTGAGGGATTGATTTTCTTCAAACATCTTTTTTCCATTCATTAAAAAAGATTTTCCTGAAAAAACATATGCGTCAAAACCCTGGAAAGAAGATTCTGAGGGTTCCATGCTGAACTTATCCCTGAAATATTTCCTGAATGTAAGAACAGAGTCCCTGTTGTAATCAATGAAATTCGAACTGAAGAGATAGACATTGCAGGTCTCAAACAGCTTCTGCTCTATGGTTTCAAAATACTGCCAGGTCGGGATTCCGATCACGCTCACCTGGTACTCCGGGATCCTGGCACTTAAAGCTGAAAGTACGGAAGTAACCATATCCTCGTTCGAGGATGGGATGAATACTACGTTCTGTTTCTTTTTATCAAGCTTGTTTACGATCTGATCCAGATCGTTCTTATTATATTCGACCTGGCCGACAGATGACTGCTGAACCGTGATCCAGCCCGACTTAAAGAGATCGCTTCTTTCATTCTCCTTAGGGTAAGGAGACCTTATGAGAAGCAACGACGGATTTTGAAAATATTTTCCTGCGAATTTTCCGGCAAGTTCACATTGCTTTCCTGAAGAAGGAATCATCGAAAATGAGTTTTTGCTGCCCCTGATCAGTTCGATGGTATTATTGCTGCACGACACTAATCTTATTTCTGTTGATGAAATGAACCTGGAAATACCGCGAAGAAGACTGCCGGTTTCATTGGTAATGATTAAATCAGGCGAGCTGTTTTTCCGGAGCTTGCTGATCAGCTTAAGGCTGTCACTTTCTGCGTCGATAATAAAAACATGGGCTTTCAATCCTTCTGCTTTCATTAGTTCGGAAGCGTATAATACTCCCTCCACGAATTCCAGGTTTTCTTTAACATTTTTATTCAATGGTTCCATTACGTCGTTTGCTGACGAATCATTGGACAAATAAATTCTTGGCAGATTCAGACTGGTTACGATTGCAATCCTGTAGGTCTGCTTCCTGGTGTCAACTACTTCAACTGCTTTTTCGGGCACACTGTCTTTTTTCAGCCAGCTGTATGCAGGTATCCAGATTTTCATCTTGGCTTTGAGTCCCTCTTTTTCTATTTCGTGGTTGAACTGAAGAATTTCCTCCTGTGGGATTTTAAACTTTTGTGAAATATTAAAGAGTGTCTCTCCCTTTTCAACCTTATAGATGTAAAATTTCCTTGAGTTTAAAAACTTGACATTGGCTGTATCGCTTTTACTCAGCGTCTGAGCATGCAGAAGATCACCGTGGAAAAACAATCCGAGCAATAAAACGAATATCTTCATATTCCGGAGAGATGAATCCGGGTTTTTCTGAACTCTATAATTATAAAACATCATTCCCATTCGATTGTTGCAGGGGGCTTGGAACTGATATCGTAGACGACCCTGTTAATTCCTTTCACTTTATTAATAATCTCATTCGAAACCTTTGCCAGGAAAGTATATGGCAGGTGACTCCAGTCTGCCGTCATCCCGTCAACGGAAGTCACTGCCCTGAGGCAAACAGCATTTTCATAAGTTCGTTCATCGCCCATTACTCCTACCGATTGTACAGGCATAAGGATCACTCCTGCCTGCCACACCTGGTCATAAAGATTTTCTTTTTTCAGGAGGGAAATAAAAATATCATCGGCTTCCTGAACAATGGAAACTTTTTCCGGGGTAATCTCTCCGATAATACGGATAGCAAGGCCGGGACCCGGAAACGGATGACGGTTGAGAATGACATCATCGATCTTTAATTCCCTGCCCACAGCTCTTACTTCGTCCTTGAAAAGAGTTTTAAGAGGTTCAACCACTTTGAGATGCATTTTTTCCGGGAGTCCGCCGACGTTATGATGGCTTTTGATTGTTGCGGAAGGCCCCTTCACACTCACTGATTCAATCACGTCAGGATAGATAGTTCCCTGGGCAAGCCATTTTACGTTCTGAATGGAATGAGCTTCGCGATCAAAAATTTCGATGAATGTTTTTCCTATGGCTTTTCTTTTTTCTTCCGGATCGGAAATACCCTTTAGAGCAGAATAAAATTCCTTGGTGGCATCGATGCCGGAGATATTCAATCCCATGTGTACATATGATTCAAGGACATTTTTGAATTCATTTTTCCGTAAAAGGCCATTGTCGACGAATATGCAGTGAAGATTTTTTCCGATCGCACGATGCAGTAAAACGGCGGCAACCGAGCTGTCGACGCCACCCGATAAACCAAGAACCACCTGGTCGTTTCCCAGCTGTTTTTTCAATCCGGAAATAGTTTCTTCAACAAACAGGGATGGTGTCCAGTCCTGTGAACAAGCGCAGATATCCACCAGGAAATTTTTCAACAGCGTTTTACCCTTTTCGGAATGAGTGACCTCAGGATGAAACTGGATACCATAAGTTGGTTCGTTTTTAATTTTAAAGGCCGCGACAGGAACTTCAGGAGTGCTGGCTATGACTTTGAAATTTTCAGGCACTTTCACGATTGTATCTCCATGCGACATCCAAACGGTTGAATCCACCTGGATATTTCTGAAAAGATCATTGCCATCATCGATTTTGTTTAGATGGGAACGGCCATATTCCCTGAAATGAGAAGGAACAACCTCTCCTCCATTCTGAAAGGCCATCATCTGGGCACCGTAACAAACCCCAAGTACCGGAACCTTCGACCTCAATTCACGGAGCTCGAGAAAAGGAGCATTTTTATCTCTTACCGAAAACGGGCTTCCGGAAAGAATAACACCCTTAACATTATCCGTTATTGGCGGAAAGTGATGAAACGGATGGATCTCGCAATACACATTCAGTTCACGAATCCGGCGAGCGATGAGCTGAGTATACTGGGATCCGAAATCAGCAATTAAAATGGTTTCGTGCATGCGCAAAAGTATCCAGAATTCTTAACCTTTTACCGGGAACATTCTAATTATATCCGGATAATTTTAAACCCAAATCCAACCGGGCGGCTATAAAAAAATTACGAAAAAACATTATTTGATTATTTATAAACACATTAAGTTGAACCTTTAGGGTCTTGTTATTTGATTAAAAAATTTATTATCATTGTCAGCATAATGTGAAGTCGGATCAGGCAAGGCAAACTTAACAGGCCAGGTTTACACTTCATTAGCACTCCAAAGTAAAAACATTCCTTTACTTATCACATATGTAGAATTTTTTGCCTAACGAAACTTACATGTCCATTCGAACACATTTTCAAAGATTAGTATTTGGATTCAGAGTATCAATATTTGTTTTAATCACCCTATCGACTGGAAAGGCAGCACTGGCAACGGTTCCGAGGCCGGATCATGTTGTGATTTGTATACTGGAAAATCATTCATATGCCCAGTTGATAGGCAATTCATCTGCACCTTATCTGAATCAGCTTGTTTTCAAATCGGCAAACCTGATGGAATATTATGCGCTCACACATCCCAGTCAGCCGAATTACATCATGCTGTTTTCAGGGAGCAACCAGGGCGAAACAACAGATAATTTACCAGCCGGAACACCATGGACGACTCCCAATCTTGGAGCTTCATTGTTGAATGCGGGATTTACATTTGAAGCTTATTCTGAAGGACTGCCATCGATGGGATCCACTGTAGCTTCTTCGGGAGCTTATGCACGAAAACATTGTCCGTGGGTAAACTGGCAGGGCACCGGAACAAACCAGATTCCTGCATCATGCAATAAATCCATGCTCGACTTCCCGACCGATTTCAATAATCTTCCAGATCTTTCATTCGTGATTCCCGATCAGAACAATGACATGCACAATGGATCAGATCCGGCGCGGATTGCAAGAGGTGATTTGTGGGTTGAAGATAAATTAGGGGCCTATATAGAATGGGCGCAGCTGAATAACAGCTTGTTTATTCTGACCTTCGATGAGGATAATTTCACTACCACCAACAAGATCATGTGTTTGTTCATTGGCCCGATGGTCAGGCAGGGAAACTATTATCTGAAGGGCTATTCTCATTATGATCTCCTCCACACGCTTGAAGACATGTTCGGATTACCTTATGCGGGTAACAGCATTAACAGCCAGAGTATACAGGAGATATGGATGTTACCGACACAGGTAGCGGACATAAATTCAGAAACAATTTCATCGTACGTTTATCCCAATCCGATGACTGAAAACTCGATGATCTCGATTGAAAACAATGGGACGGGCAGCGAACAGGAAGTTCATGTAAAGATATACGACATGACGGGCAGAATCGTTGACGATGAGATCATCGGCATACTTCCTGGCAGAAACAATTATGCGTTCCGCAAAGAAGAACTTACAGGCGGCGTTTATACTTTTTTAATTACCAACGATACAGAGTTATTTGGTTCGGGGAAGTTTATCGTCAATTAATTTCTGCCGTTGCAATATTTGGCATTAATAATTGCAATTATTTTTCCTCGATGATTTTAAATTCTTTTTCAAGAGGGTTAAAATTTTCCATGAGCATTTCGATAAATGCACTTCCCCATAGCAGGTAATACTGCAACAGAGAATCGTGCCTCTCCTGCAGTTTACCGTTAGGAAAGAGTTTTTCCCTGGTTTTCCGGATCTGGTTTACTTCAACTTCATTTTTCTTTTTGAGAGACCGGATGATTTTCTCTTCGAGTGTATGCAGCGAAGTAGTTACCTTTTGACTTTCGGCCTCGACGGCTGCTTTGAGGGTGACATCCACGAGTGAAACTGCATTTTTTAATTTGATGAATTCGCCTGTGATGGTTGCGGTCACATTTTGAAATTCCGGCTGGTCGTGATCGTTTTTATGAATATATTCTTTGATCAGTTCATCAGCGTTTTGAAAAATTTCAGGATTATTAATTGATAGTTTCCGGAGTTTTGCGGCAACATTTTTCTCGATTATCAGTGCACAATCCCTTAGAAACACGGCAGGCATCGGCACCTGATGATGTTCAAACAATCCTTTCAACTCGAGCCAGTAGGAAACCTCTGTAGGTCCGCCGATATAGGCGATATTGGGCAAAACACTCTCCTGGTATACAGGCCGCATGATTACATTAGGGCTGAAGTTTTGCGGATTTTTCTCGATCTCGGTGAGTATCTCTTCCCTGGTAAATTGGATACTGGTATTTAAAATTTTAAAGACGTCGTTTTCCCTGACGATCCGTTCGCGGAAATTTTCTCCGAGATAAAAGAGATTGATTTCCCTGGGCTTCACCTGCGGGTGATATTTCTTTCCGAGCTCGGAAGTGGTGTTATTTAGAATGGCAGATGAGGTTTGATTTAAGATTTCATCTTTTAAAACTCCTGCAAAACGTTTTTTAAACGAAGTTTCATTACCATTAATAATTATCAATCCGAATTTGCCCAGTAAATGATCCGTCCATTTCCTGGTTGCATCGGCGAGGTTATTACTATTAAGGTAACAGGATTCGAATAAAGCCGTTAGTTCTTCGGCATAAGGGGAATTGCCAAAAACATTTTTAAGTTCATTCACGACATTATCCATGCCTGTGAGAGGCATTGATCCGGCAGGTCCTTTCCAGGTACTTTCCCATTTAATTGTTTTTCCAAATACAGCAACTGAAGAAATTTCTTCAATGTCGTGATCTTCCGTGGCCATCCAGTAAACAGGGATGAAATTATTACCCGGGAATGTTTTTTTTAATTCATCAGAAAGTTTAATGGCGGAAATCAACTTGTAGATTACGTAAAGTGGGCCACTGAAAATATTGAGCTGATGACCGGTGGTAATGGTGAAAGTTTTAGGATCCGTGAGCAGTTCGAGGTTTTTAGACACAGCATCCGACGGGAGAATTCCGCAATGACTATATTGTCTGCTGATGACAGATTTCAAGTCATTTCTATTGAGGAAGCTGTTTTCATAGGATTTCAGGCGATTCCTGATTCCTTCCGCATCATGATCAAATGCATAAAATTTGCGTAAAAAAGAGTCTTTGTTTAAAAAATCAAGGATTAACCTGTCAAAACTGTTTGTTTTAGCGAATGGTAAGAGTTCTCTGGTAAATGATGGCATATAAGCGTTGAAAAGTTAGGCAAATGTAACCAAATGAATAAATAGTGATTAAGTCGTAATTTTTTTTGCTATTTACTCTACGATCGATTATATTTGAAACGGGAAGCATACTATTATCAATACTTCTGGGACACTTACCTTAAAATTACTTAATAATAATTATCAACAATTAGAGCAGCATGCGTTATATCGCATCACTGTTTTGGGTTATTATCGAATATGAAAACACAACTACGCACCAACAAACACATTAACAATTTCAAATTAAAGTTACTGCTAATAATTCTTCTTGCGTTTGCAAGTAATCCCACAAAAGCACTTTTGAGTTCTTATGGCTTAACGACCACTACGGCGACATTGGATGCGATGAGTGGCGGTACCATTACCACCCTGGTTAATATAAATACAAACGACGGTGCATCAGGAGTCACTCCAATAGGTTTTTCCTTTGCATTTAACGGGACTACTTATACATCTTTTTCCGTTAACTCTAATGGAAATATGAGACTCGGGGCGACCGCGATTGCAACTACTGCAACGAATTCAATAACCGGTGGTACCGATTTTCCAAGGATATCACCTTATTGGGACGATTTAAAAACTGTAGCCGGAACCGTTCGATCAAAGGTACTGGGGTCAGCGCCGTCAAGAACACTTGTCGTTGACTGGAACGTTACGGTTGTAAACACTAACCAGGCCATTCAGTTTCAGACATGGTTATTTGAAGGGTCAAATAAAATTCAGTTTGTATATGGAGCCGGCATAAATGCGAATCCGGGATTGTATTCGATTGGATTAACAACATCGAGTACAGATTATTCAAGTATAACTGTAGCCGCCACGTTTGCCTCGAGTACGGCAAGTACGGTTGCAGCAAATAACAGTAATAACGCTGCCATCGGAGCATCCAATTCATTCTTATATATGCCGTCGCTTTCCTGTCCGGTTATTTCTTCGCCGGCAAACCTTGCAACGAATGTATTGCTCGATGCCGTACTCAGCTGGAGTGCCGGTGCCGGTGCCACTCCAACCGGATATAATGTTTATTTCGGTACGGCAACAAATCCTCCATTAGTATCATCAAACCAGGCATCATTGACTTATAATCCGGGATTCCTTTCAGCCAATACAACCTATTTCTGGAAAGTAATCGCATTGGATGGAAGTGGACAGTCGGTTGGATGTACTGAAAATCAGTTCACCACAAGGCAGGGACTTGCGTACGAAGTTACCCGGTCAACCGGAATTACCTATTCATCCATTGCCGGAACTGGGTCAACAGTTTCATCCTGGAGAAACGGAACGGATACGGATGATAATTTAAGTAATGCAGTTTCTATCGGTTTCAACTTTGTATACGATGGCGTTACTTATACCAGTTTCCTGATAGGAGTAAACGGTTTCATCACTTTTAATACAAGCACACCAACGATAGGTAATGCCGGAAACCCATATGGATATTTAAACAGCGGATTATCTTTCGGAACTCCTGCATCACCAAAATTGCTTGCCCCTTTTTATGATGATATTACCTGCCAGGGAGGCAGATCGAATCTTCAGATCAACCTGGACAATTGTATAAAATATAAAACCACCGGATCGGTTGGCAGCAGGATACTCACAGTAGAATGGATAGGTATGGAAACATACAATACCGGCGGACCGAATTTAAATTTCCAGGTAAAATTGTATGAGGGATCGAATAAAATCGATTTTGATTATGGATCGATGGATGGTTTTGACGGCACTGTGAATAATCCGTATTCATATAGTTTAGGTATCAACGCGACTTCGATAAGTTCTACAGGGCAGCCGGGCGAATATCTCGAACAGCAGATTGCCAATACCAGAAATTTTGCAGGTACGGTTCAAAACCAGTTATATGCAGTACCAGAGTGTAATTCCAGGATTACATTCACACCCGGAACTTATACACCTTATGTACCTGTTTCGCAGGTACCGCCGAATGATTCCATTGGAAATCCAATTCATCTGAGTGTGAATCCGACTCCTTGCATTGAATTATGCGGGGTGATGTACAAGAGTGCGTTTGCAACACCATCGCCAAAGACTGTTGCCTGCGGAGGAACAGCAGACGATGATGTGTGGTTTGATTTCACAGCCAATAATGCAAATACAACCATCAAAGTATCTGGATCAGGAAATTACGATCCGACCGTTGAATTGTTTAATAGTTCACTGGTTTCTATTGCCTGTGCAAATACAGTGGGACAGGGATTATCTGAAACAATAAATTCTACAACATTAGTTCCTGGCAATCTATATTATGTACGTGTTTATCACAGGGGTGCAGGTTATGGTACTCCTGGTAGCGGTGAATTTGCAATATGTGTCAGCGGTACACCTACACCACCAGCTAATGATCATTGCCTCAATGCAATTTCTCTTCCGATCTCAGCAACGCTGACACCTGGAACTAATACTTATGCTGCTACCCTTTCAACAGCTCCTTCATGCGGACTCGGTGGAGGCGAAAATCCAGATGATGATGTTTGGTACAAATTCGTAGCTCCAAAAGCCATTGAGGTAATTACCGTAAGTGGCGGTGTCGGCTTTAACGCTGTAATTCAATTACTGAATGGAACCTGCGGAAGCCTGAATTCTATTTCATGCAAGAACAGCTTTGGTAACGGACAGGTGGAAACATTAACAGCCACAGGTTTAACCATTGGCGGTACATACTACATCAGGGTTTATCATGCAGGCATTGGTGGAGGTTCCGGTAATTTCTCGATCAGTGTTTCGTCACCTGCTCCTGAATGTTCTGATCTCACGTTACCTCCCGATGCTGAAATAAATATGTCAGCTTCCGGTATAGATTTAATCTGGGATCCGATTTTAGGTGCTGATAATTATAAAGTGAAATTCGACACGGTAAATCCTCCGGTTCGGGTATTAGGTACAACGACCGATACAACACTATTTACGGGTGTACTTCAACCGGACAGAACGTATTATTGGCAACTGATACCTGGAAACGGTAACAGTTATAATAATGGTTGTCCGGTTACCAGTTTTGCTACTGAAGAAAGACCGATTGGATTATCAGTCAAGGTGTTTTTGCAGGAATTATATCTCACCAACAGGACCATGAAAACTGTTTTGAACCCGGCAGACACAATTGCTGATACATTGATTATTGATTTGTATGATGATCTGGCTGAACTTCAATATACGAGCTATGCATTATTAAGTACCAGTGGCCTTGCCACGGGTTACTTCCCTTTATTGGCTCTTGATAGTCCGTACTATTTTGTGGTAAGACATCGGAATAGCCTTGAAACATGGAGCAGCACCCAGTTTATGCTGACCGGCGACACTCTCTTTGATTTTTCCTCAAACCCGGCTGATGTCTGGGGTGGAAATGTTGTTCAGGTCGAGCCTGGCGTATATGCAATGTATTGCGGAGATGTGAACCAGGATGGTTATATAAATAACGTGGATGTTGGCCTGGTTGGCGATAGCGCTGCATTATTTACCCAGGGTTACAATAACTGCGATATCAATGCCGATAGCACAGTAGAATCACTTGATCTTAGTATTATCGAGAACCTTGCTCCACGATCAAAGAAGACTCCTTTCCCTCCTTTCGGACCCTGATCATTTTTGAAAGATATTCTGGATGATAATCTTTCAGTGCTAATTAAGCATTGAAAGATTATCATTCATATTTTTGGGCCAAGGGAAAACAGACAGGATGTTAATTGATACTTTTTTTTTTAACGGGTTCAAAATTTCCATATATGATTCGCTCGATCATAATCTGATCGGCCATTGGGATGAAACTGCTTCCAGTTTTCTGAATTCATCCTATCTGAAATTTATTGAAGAGTCAAGGCCCGTAAATCTCACTTTCAGGTACGTGCTTATACAGAATAAACATAACGAAGAATTTAGAAATGCAGGAGTAATCTATTTTCAACTGTTGAGATTTACCAATAAGAGTATAAGTTTAAAAAATCCCACCATCCTTTCATTCATTACAGGCTTAATTTTGAGGCTGCGCTCTTTTCAGTTCCTGATTTGCGGTAATCTGTTTGCAGTTAATTTCCCGGCGATACACTACAAACAGGATGTGTTGGAAAAGAAAGATATACTGGGCATATTGTCAGAGATTCAAAATAAAATTAAAACTGATTTATTTTTTTTAAAGGATCTAAGTCCTGCATTTACACCTGAAATCATGATGCCTTTTGGATGGAAAAGCTATACGTCGGATCTGACCATGACCCTTGAACTTGCACCCCAATGGAATTCTTTTGAAAACTACCTTAAGTCGCTTGCCAAAAAGTACAGGAAACGGGCCGAGAAAATTGTAGTGGCAGCGGATGAACTTCAAATCAGAGAAATGGAGTTTCATGAAATCAAAGATAACATAGATAGAATCGGAGAATTGTTCGGGCAGGTAGTTTCGAAGCAAACGGTGCGGCTTTGCCTGATCGATAAAAATTATTTCCTGGAATTTAAGAGAAGATTTCCGGAGACATTTTCTTTTTTTGGATATTTTTTTAATAATGAACTTGTCGGCTTTGCAACATATATCGAACACGAAGATGAGCTTGAGATCCATTATATCGGAATAGATTATAGATATAACGAGCGACTGAAAATTTATTTCAAAATTTTACTGGATGCAGTTAAACTCGCAATCGATAAAAAGAAAAAAACTCTTGAATTAGGCCGCACTGCCCGGGAAGCAAAAGCGAATATCGGCGGGAAACCCGTTTACTTCAATGATTATTTTAGCTTTAAGAGCAGGCTGGCCAGCCTGTTATCAGATAAGGTAATTAATTATTTTCAAACGGAACCGGGATATCAATGGAATGACAGGCATCCATTTCGTAAATAAAAAAATGTAACTTAGCACCGTTATTTTGTCAGGAGTTTATTGAGTAAGAACCCTGACAGGAATAATAAATAATTTATTCAGAGAATCATGAGTGACAACAAGAAAAAATATCATCCGGTTATTTTTCCGGCTGTATTGATTGTATTGGCAATCACGACGCGTTTTATTCCGCATCCTTTTAATTTCACTGCCGTTGGTGCAATTGCTCTTTTTTCCGGCGCAGTTTTCAAAGACAGGAGAATTGCTTTTCTCCTGCCCATTGCCATCATGTTTCTTTCGGATCTGATTCTTGGTTTTCATTTCAGCATGCTTCCTGTATATGCATGCTTCGTTTTTACTGTCTGGATGGGAACAAAAATCAGCCGCCGGCAGAACGTGTTTTCAATTGCTGCAGCTTCGATCCTTTCATCAGTAGTTTTTTTCCTGATAACAAATCTCCCGATGTGGTATCTTGATTTGCAGTTGTATCCAAACACAATTCAGGGAACGATTCAAAGTTATACTATGGCCCTGCCATTTTTTAAAAACCAGTTGATTGGTGATTTATTCTATAACGGACTGTTGTTTGGTATTTATTCCCTGGTGACAAAGAAAGAGAGTCTGTCATTTACCCGCTAAAATATTTTTTATACAAATAAACCCAGCCTTACGGGGCTGGGTCATTTTTTTCAACCTTACGGGGTTGAACTGGATTAATCAATCTTATGAGATTGTAAAAAAGGTTGCGTTCAAAATAAAAATGCTTTTCGGTAATATTTAACGCTTTTTATACCCCTACAGATTTCAGTAAAAAGCCATTTTCTGACGTTTGTAATGTTTTTCCAAGGATGTTGTTTATTTCCGGTATTGGACCATGAGAATCCCTGATTTTGATTTAAAAAAGGCAAATAATCACTTTAAATAGACTTTGTTAGCCTATAATAATCATTGATTTACATAAAAATATTGAACTCTCGTCGCGTTATGGTGCAAATTGTAAGTATTAATCCGATTTGGATTAAAAAAGATGAAAAAGAGTTGTTTGATATTGTTAATCGTCACTCACAGCCTGGCAACAGCTGTTTTCGCAGCAGCGCCACCGCTGAAGGATTGGCAAAAATGTATGGGTGGCTCTTTACAGGATATTCCCGGAAGTATACTCAGGTTAAACGACGGGAATGTTATTGTCCTTTCCAATGTGGATTCCCATGACGGAGATATTTCATTTAATCATGGCTCTACAGACATCTGGTTAAGCAAGATCGATTCAGCCGGAAATATCTTATGGAAAAAGTCGATCGGAGGCAGTTCGATCGACATTGGTACCGACATATCAGAGCTTCCTAACGGAAATCTTATCATTTCCGGGTATACATCGTCGACCGATGGCGACATTCCAACGAATAAAGGAAACTTCGATGCCCTTCTGATTTGCCTGGACAATACGGGTCAGATTCGCTGGACACGGGTCTACGGAGGATCAAAAGTTGATCTCACTTATTCGCATGCGCAAACAGCCGACGGAGGATTTATTCTTGGAGGCGGTACGTATTCCGGCGATGATGATGTTTCATTTAATCATGGTGACCAGGATTTCTGGATACTAAAGACTGACAGTTCAGGAAATTTACTGTGGGAAGAAACCTCGGGTGGTAACGATGTTGATGTCTGTTACTCACTCACTAAGGATGGCAACGGAAATATCTATGCCTGTGGTACTACAAACTCAACAAATGGCAGTTTCAGCAACCATGGAAGCTATGATGTTTATGTAGTAAGATGCAATCAGAATGGCAATGTTATCTGGAATAAAACATATGGTGGTTCAAATTATGAGACCGCGCAATCCATCATTGTTGATTCCCGTCAAAATATTGTGCTGGGAGGATATACACGTTCGTCGGATGGCGATGTTCATAGTAATTACGGGTATGGCGACAGCTGGGTTCTGCAACTGAACGGAAGCGGCACGATTATCCGGGAAAAGACATTTGGCGGCACTGGCGGCGATGATCTGTTTTCCATTATTGAAACGATGGATGGTGGCTACCTTTTGACGTCGGGTAGTACTTCAAACAATATTGATATTAAAAATGCACTCGGACAAGAGGATATCTGGCTGTTAAAAACGGATGCATCGCTTGCAAAGGAATGGAGTTACAACTATGGTGGTTCCGGAAACGATCGTCCGGTTGATGTATTGCAGAATGCAGATGGAGGTTTTCTTGTTACCGGTTATACTTTCAGCAGCGATCTGGATGTAACCGGCCAGCATGGCACAGGCGATATCTGGCTCTTGAATCTGACATGTAAAGTGCCATCCGCTTTTTTCAGCAGCGACCCGGAAGTTTGTCTTGGCGATATTATAACTCTTCTCGATTCTTCGACATATTCATCGCAGGCAAACTGGTTCCTGAACAATGTCGTTTATTCCTATGGAGATTCAGCTCAGTTGAATTTTACATCAGCAGGATATTACCAGGTCGGATTGAATGTCCAGACGTGTTATTACTCTTCAGATTATTTCAATTCAATCACGGTGCGCGACTGCAACCTTCCTGTTGTGAACTTTAATGCACAAACGACTTCGGTATGTGCCAATGGCCAGGTAACATTTAATGATGCATCCACAGGAGCAAATACATGGCAATGGTTATTTCCCGGAGGCACACCTTCCACTTCTGCACTCAGAAATCCAGTTATCTCCTATTCTCAGCCAGGAGTATACAATGTAATGCTTACGGTAACAAATAATCATGGAACACAAACGGCCATGAAACTAAATTATATAACCGTTCATGCACTACCGGCTGTGCCAGTGATTACAATTCAGGGAAATGAACTCATATCCACAACCGCGACAAGTTACCAGTGGTTCCTGAATAATGCTCCTTTGCCAAATGCAGTTTCTCAGAGTTTGGTCGCTCAGTCGACGGGATTTTACCAGGTGATGACAGAAGACAATCATCATTGTTCCAATATCTCGGAGTCGATATTCTATTCTCCTACAGGAATTGAAGAAGAATCGATTTCTGAAAAATTAACAGTCTATCCGAATCCCGCTAACAATAAGTTAAATGTAATTGTACCGGACAATTCAGAAGGAAGACTATTCCTTATAAACATGAAGGGACAGAAACTTATGGAAAGGGAAATCGTGAAGACCGACACAAAAGTAATCTTTAATCAACTGCAATACCCGGGTGGAATCTACAAGGTGCTGCTCGTTCAGGACTCAGGAAAAATCATACAACAAACAATAATTATCAATTAACAATTAAAACAAAACACATGGTATACGTAATTTGTACTCTCTATCTTGCAGGATTTATTTTATTAGTAAGGGAAGACCTTAAGAGTAATCAACCTGAAGACAGAATGCCGGAGTAAGAGTTATTCTCTCCCGCTAATGATCCCGCCTAAGAGGCCGCCTATTCCCCTGCTCTCTTCCTTTCTTCCACCCCAGCCGGAAGCACTTACGATTCTGTCTGCAAGCCTGGAGAAAGGAAGAGTCTGGAGATAGACCACTCCGGGACCGGTAAGTTGTGCATAGAACAATCCTTCCCCGCCGAAGAGAACATTCCTGACACCACCAATAAACTGGATGTCATAATCTACGGTTGGCTGGAAGGCGACAAGGCAACCGGTATCGACCCGTAGTCTCTCGCTGGTTTTTAATTCCTTCCGTATCACTGTACCGCCGGCATGAATAAACACCTTGCCGTCCCCGGAAAGTCGCTGGAGGATGAAACCTTCTCCTCCGAATAAACCGGCACCGATACGTTTGGTAAATTCCACGTTGATGTCGATTCCTTCGGCGGCGCACAGAAAGCCATCGCGCTGGCACAGGAAACTCCCGCCGATGTCTCGGAGATTGAGCGGAATTATTCTCCCCGGATAAGGCGCTGCAAAAGTGACCGTTGATTTGCCTGCTCCGGTATTCAGGAAACTGGTGATGAAAAAATTTTCACCGGAGATTATCCTCTTCAACCCGGAGAAAATTCCACCGCCGGTTGTAGTCTGCATCTGAATGCCGTCTTCCATGCACAGCATGGCGCCTACTTCTGCTCTCACTGCTTCCTGCGGATCCAGTTCGATTTCCACAGCCTGCATGTCGTCCCCTATTATTTTATAATCGATGTCGTGTGCCATATATTAATTTTCGTTTAGAAGGGTTTTTTTCGCCTCATCAAGTATTCTGAACGCACCTTCCCTGGTTGACGACTCGGCATAGGTCCGTAAAACCGGTTCCGTGCCTGAGGCCCTGATGAGAAGCCATTCGTTGTCGTTATCGTCGAAGAAATATTTATATCCATCCATATCCTCCATTCGCTTCACTTTATAAGGACCGAAAGCATGGTACACATTGTTAGCCGTATTTTTCACGATCCGGGTTTTAACGCTTTCTTTTAGGTGCATATCGTTTCTCTCAAATGCGAATGGTCCAACGATATCATAAATTTCCCTGATCAGTTCGTCAATTTTTTTACCGCTCTTCGCCATGAATTCCCATATGATCAGACCCATCCATATTCCATCCCTCTCCGGAATATGTCCCTTGCTGATGGCAATACCGCCGCTTTCTTCCCCGCCGATGAGGACATCCTCGTTAAGCATGATCTCGCAGATGTATTTGAAACCGATTTTTACCGTATCGTATGGTAAGCCATAATGTTCACAAAGCTTGCCGATTTTAGGTGATGTACTGAAGGCTATGCATACTTTGCCTTTCAATCCCTTGTATTTTACCAGGTAATGAATAAGTAAAAGAATGATATGATGCGAATCGATAAAATTACCCTTGCCGTCGTACATACCGATCCGATCTGCATCTCCGTCAGTAACAAGTCCGCAATCGATGTTTCCTTTTTTTATGATCAGACGGCTGAATTCACCAAGGTTTTTATGAATAGGTTCCGGAGCCTGGCCCATAAATCCGGGATTGTAATCGCAATGCAGCTTTGTTATTTCCGGGAAGAGTTTCTTAATGACGTTCTGGCCCGAACCATACATTGCATCGTAGGCCAGGTTCAGTCCCGACTTCCGGATGGCATCGAGATCAAAATAATTTTCAACGTGTTTAATGTACATCGATTCGAGATCGACAAATTCAACCAGTCCCCTGCTCTTAAGCTCATCGATGGTAATTGAATCTAAATCGACAGATGATTTTTCCGGAATGATGTCTTCGATTTCCTGCACGAGTGATGGCTTCAACGGCCCTCCGTAAGAGCCCTTTAATTTGAAACCATTATAGGAAGGAGGGTTGTGCGAAGCTGTAATTATGATTCCCACATCGCACTTGTAGTTCACTGCCCCAAGGGAAATCATCGGTGTAGACACGAATCCTTTTGCGAGAAAAGTCTTAATTCCCTTTGAACCCATTACGATGGCAATTGTATCTGTGAAGAGTTCCCCTGCGAACCGGCAATCGTGGCCGACAACGATGGATGGTTTTGGATTATTCTTTAACAGCCAGTTTGCTGTCGCTTCCGCAACCCGGGCAACATTTTCAACGGTAAAATCTTTGGCTATAATGGCTCTCCAGCCATCTGTTCCAAACTTTATTTTTGTCATTTGTTGAGAGTAATAATTACAGATGCGAAATTAAAATTTTAATTCATTGGGTTAACATGTTCATTAGCATAGAAATCAGCTTCGAATGCCTCTACGATCGAGGGCCTTTTGGAATCGCCTTGCATTAATCATGTGTTGATCATAGGTCGATGCAAAAGCATGATACCCGGAAAAATCGTCCTTCGCGCAGAAAAACATATACTTATGAGGAATAAAATTCAATACCGCCGTGAGCGATGAACGTGTGGGAAGACATATTGGTCCGGGCGGGAGGCCATTATACATATAAGTGTTGTACGGCGAATCGATCTCTTTATAAATGCTTAGGACACGGGAAATTGAAAAATCACCTAATGCAAACACCAGCGTAGGATCGGCTTCCAGCTTCCAGTCCTTTTTAAGCCTGTTAATGTATACTCCGGCGATTATAGGCTTTTCATCTTCCTTATTAGATTCCATTTGTACGATCGATGCAAGAACAGAAACCTGTAATGGTGTATAGCCGATCTTCCTGGATTGTTCGAGCCGCTCGGGTGTCCAGTACCTGTCATATTCTTTTTTCATTCGCTGCAGAAATTTATCAGCCGAGGTATTCCAGTAAAATTCATAGGTGTCCGGGATAAACATGGAAAGAATATTGGCTGAGTTAAACCCCATTCTTCCAAGGTAATCGTTATCGTTCATGAGATTTATTAAAGCCTGCGACTTCGCCTCAATTTGTTCAGCAATCCTGGCAGCCAGTTGCTCCTTTGTACGGATGTTGTTGAATGTCACGTTCACAGGAACCTGTTTACCGGCACGGAGCATAGATATCAATTCCTTGTTATTCATCTTCGGCCTCAACAGGTATTTCCCCGGCTTAACACGCGTATCATATTTCATCTGTCTGGCTGTCCAGCGAAACGACTCTTCATTGATCAGCAATTTCTTTTCATCAAGAATTCCCACCACATCGTCAAAGGTGGAGCCGGTAGGAATGTATAAAAACTCCTTTTCATTACCGGCTGCGGCAATATTATCAGTAAAGATCTGCCGGTAAATGATAATGCCCATCACGGTCACGATGATTCCGAGAACGGCCACTAAAATCCAGGCAAATCTTTTTACGGATTTTAATTTTGACATATCTGACGAAAATAGATTTGGATTTTCAATAACGCTCTGTCGAGGTTGATTATTTCTCAACAGTTTTTTTGATTTTTTCAATCGAAAACACCAACTGTATAGTCTGTTCAAAATTAACAATTTGTTCATTTTACAGTAATGTCATTTTTACACTACCGGCGTACTTTCGAAAGAAAATTGAATGAAAAAGCAAGTAAAAGTACTTGTAGTTGATGACGAGCCGGATGTGGTGGAAATATTAAGATATAACCTGAAAAAGGAAAATTTCCAGGTATTAACGGCATATAACGGAAGAGACGCGATTGACCTGGCCAAAAACGACAAGCCTGATCTGATAATCATGGATATCAGGATGCCGGGCATTTCGGGCATAGAAACCTGCCGTGAAATCCGCACTACCCAGTCGCTTAAGAACATACCGGTTTTATTCCTCACGGCCGATTCTGATGAATATACGACGATGAGTGCATTTGATGCAGGCGCCAATCATTTTATTACAAAACCGATTCGACCGGTTATTTTGCTTGAAATGATTCATGAATTATTTAACAGATAAAATCTCAAACTATGTTTTGGTTCATAACCGAAAACCGAAGTGAGTTGGAAGCTTTAATTGATGAATTCGTGTCAAAGGGTAATCATACTCGTGAATTCACGAATGTCAGTGAAGCTTTGAAGTCATTAAAGGAAGAAATCCCAGAGGGTATTTTAATCGATGCAGACGGTTCGGAAATGCCTTGTCTCGAATTCTGTCATAAAATTAAGAGCCTCCCGGATTATAAAAAGATCATTCTAATTGTTGTTTCCTCGAGTAACTCCGAAGCGATCGAAGAAGCCATGTTTGATGCCGGAGCGGATGAATTTGTAACACGACCGATCAGGCACCTTGCACTATATAAACGCATTGCCGCCCGTCTGAGCGGTTCGAGTGCATCACAAAAAATGCTCTACAACAGGAATGGAAAAGCAGCCCTTCAAATCGACAGAGAGTCATTCACTGTTTATCTGAATCAAAAGCTTATACCCTTATCAAGGAAGGAATTCGAATTACTTCATTTAATGGCCAGCCATCCGGGAAAGGTCTTTACCCGTGAGGAAATTTTTACCAAGGTCTGGAACCGCTTGCATGTTTCGAAAGAAAGGACCATTGATGTTCATATTCTAAGGCTCAGAAAGAAAATTGGTGAAGAATTCATAACCACTCAAAAAGGAATCGGATACAGATTTTGTGCTTAAAATCAATGAGAATTATGAATTCCTGTTCATACAGAATTTACTCTCCGTTTACATTTAACATTAACTTAATATTAATCGAACAATCGCTTAACCCCGCCATATTTTCTTTGTTGCAAAATTGTAACAAATGAAAATAAAAACTACCTCAATTATTTTGTGCTTATTTAACATTCTTACTTTTAATTCGATAGCCCAGGAGAATACGGGTGAAGATACGCTTACCTCCCACGTTGCGGGAATCCGGTCAGAACTGGATGTTTTGAAAAGAATCAAGATAAGCGGATACATGCATCCTGAATACCAGGTTACGGATTCTGCAGGCTCCCAGGGATACGCTGGGGGTAGTTTTGCACCTGGAGTTGACAAAAGGTTTCAGTTAAGAAGAGCGAGGGTTAAAGTTCAATATGAGTCTCCCGTTAATGATAAGGGTTGGTCAACTTCACTTTACGTTTTCCAGATAGATGCTACACAAGCAGGGTTTTCAATTAGAGATATGTATATGAAATTCACTGATCCCTGGGTCGGTTGGTTTTCATTGACTGCAGGAAACCATAATCGTCCGTTTGGATTTGAGATCGGTTATTCTTCCAGCCTCCGCGAATCTCCCGAGCGTGCACGCTTTAATCAGATTTTGATGCCTAATGAGCGAGACATGGGAGCGATGTTAACCATACAAGGACCCAAGATTTCGAATTGGAACTGGTTGAAACTTGAAATGGGTATGTTTAATGGAACCGGCGGACCAAGTGCAAATGGAAACACGAATGATTTTGATAAGTTCAAGGATTTTATCGGGCACATCGTAGTGAGTAAGTCAACTTTGTCAGAAACAGTTAAATGGGGTGCAGGTGCATCATATTATAATGGCGGATACAGACAGGATGTTGCTGATGACTATGTTTTCGGAACTGATCCAAATGGTGTTAAGGGATTTACAATTGAAAAGAAGAAGGCGGATATAAATACGAATATTAACGCTCAGTCGGAAGTTAAAAGAATTTATTATGGAGTCGATGCGCAGGTCAGCTTTGACTGGAAGGCGGGAATCACAACATTACGAGCGGAATATATCCAGGGAAAACAACCGGGAACATCAGCCAGTTCTGTCAGTCCTATTGCTCTTCCAGCTAAGACTTCAACAACCTATTCTTCTGTTACAACGATAGATTCGACAACAGGCTTAGCAAATACTGTTACAACTTCCACTACTACTGTAATTGCAAGTGATATTTATTCAAGAAATTTTAATGGAGCTTATTTCTACTTTGTACAAAACATTGGTCATTCTCCATGGCAAACTGTTATAAAGTATGACTGGTATGATCCAAACACAGATGTTAAGGGTGATGAGATCGGCAAAAGTGTTTCCTCTGGTTATAAGGCAACCAATGCAACCGATATTAAATATTCCACCTGGGGTTTTGGTTTATCATATAACTGGGATGCCAATGTAAAACTCACTGCTTATTACGACAAAGTAATGAATGAAACATCATCGAATTTGTCAGGTTATACAAATGATGTAATGGATAATGTTTTCACATTACGGGCACAGATCAAATTCTAAAAAAAATAATAAACTCGAATAAAAAAATAAATCAAAATGAAAAAAATAATAGTTTTAGCTGCATTATTTGGTTCGGTATTCATCAGCCAGGCGCAGAAAATAGTAATTAAAGGAAGCGATACGGTTCTTCCGCTTTCTCAAAAAGAAGCAGAAATCTATATGAAGAAAAATATGGGTAAAAGCATTACCGTTATCGGCGGAGGCAGTGGTGTTGGCCTCGCAGCGTTGACGGATAATTCGACGGATATTGCCATGGCTTCACGTAAAATTAAAATGGATGAACGCATGAAAATGCAGGATGCAGGTCGTGCATTTAAAGAAGTGATCATCGCAAACGATGCATTGTCTGTAATCGTAAATCCCTCAAATAAAGTTTCCAAACTTACCCGCCAGCAGTTGGAGGGAATTTTTACGGGAAAGATTAAAAACTGGAAAGAAGTTGGAGGTGATGATATGTTAATTGTCGTCTACTCCCGTGAAACAAGCTCCGGTACCTATGAGTTTTTCAAGGAGCATGTGATGAACAGGAAAAACTATGCTTCATCTGTGTTAAACATGCCTGCAACGGGTGCGATTATACAATCGGTGAGCCAGACGAAAGGCGCGATCGGTTATGTCGGACTTGCCTATATGACGAAAGAGGTAAAGGACATAGCTGTTTCATACGATGGAAAGACATTTGTAAATGCTTCAATCGAAGCGGCAAAAGATAAGACATACCCTGTTGTCCGGCCACTTTACTATTACTATCCTGTTTCAAAGGAGTCGCTGGTGAAACCATATATCGATTTTGTGTTATCGCCTGAAGGACAAAAGATCGTGGACGAAGTTGGTTACATTTCTCTTAAATAGATTTCAATGGGTTTAGCAGATAACAGCGGTAGAATTTCTACCGCTGTTTTCCGGTTATTGATATGATTGTGTTACAAAATTGTTACAAAAAATTTTTAATTGAAAAATAAGTTAAAGCGTTTTTTTGAAAAACTCATTGAAGGAGTTTTAATGCTTAGCAGTTCGATTTCTGCTTTTACCGTTTTGCTTATTATTATTTTTCTTTTTCGCGAGGGATTTTCATTGTTTAATACTTCGCCACTCGAAAATCATAACACGATTGTTGTGAACAGTGCAAATCCGGTAACAAAATTAAATGCATTACAGATTAAGGATATTTTTGATCAGCATATAACGAACTGGAAAGAAATTGGCGGGAAGAACGACAGCATTATTCTTTTAACGATAAACGATTTGTCGAACTATTTTTCAGACGAGGAGATCGGGGAGAATTTTGAGTATCTTCCCCGGAAGCTGGACTCTCTCGTTGCTGCCACTCCCCAGATGCTTGCCGTTTATCCGGAAAAATACCTGGTGAGTTCGCCGCAGGGAAAGATTGTACATGTAAATAAAAACAACGTTCCGGATTTTATCCTGGGAAGACAATGGTTTCCTACGGCTGAGCCTGCTGTATTGCTGGGAGTACTGCCGTTGATACTTGGGACGCTGCTTGTCTCCTTCTTCGCTATTTTATTTGCACTTCCCATTGGACTGGCAACGGCTATTTACATGGCAGAAATTGCGGATGAGCGTTTGAGAAAGATTCTGAAGCCGGTGATAGAACTGCTTGCGGGAATACCCTCGGTAGTCTATGGCTTTTTCGGCCTCATTGTCATTGTTCCTTTGATTCACGATATATTCAAATTACCTGTTGGCGAAACGGCTCTGGCCGGAAGCATTGTGCTCGCAGTGATGGCTCTTCCGACCATAATTACGGTTTCGGAAGATGCGATACGTAATACGCCTCGAAGCATGAAGGAGGCATCACTGGCTTTAGGGGCGAATCACTGGCAGACAATCAGCCGGGTGATCATCCCCTATTCCATTTCGGGAATATCAGCGGCAGCTATCCTGGGTATTGGCCGTGCGATTGGTGAGACGATGGCAGTACTTATGGTAACAGGTAATGCGGCTGTGATTCCTCATTCATTGCTGCAACCGGTTCGGACGATTCCAGCTACGATTGCTGCAGAACTTGGAGAGGCTCCTGCTGGCGGTGTTCATTATAAGGCGTTATTTGCCCTGGGTTGTATACTTTTTATTATAACTATGGCGATCAATCTCTGGGTTCAGTCGATCAGTAATAAACGCAAAATGAATAGCTGATATGTCGAAGCTGGTAAAAGAAAAAATTGCATTCTGGATATTCAGGCTTCTGAGCCTGCTTGTGCTGCTCATCTTGTTCTGGATACTGGAATTTATTTTCGTAAGAGGGTGGCATATGCTTAACCTGACGTTCCTCACTGCCATGCCGGAAGACGGAATGACGAAGGGAGGAATATACCCGGCGATCATTGGAACCATGTGCCTGGTGCTGGGGTCGATGATTGTTGCTTTCCCTCTTGGCGTGATGGCGGGAATTTACATTCATGAATACGAGCGTGACAGCTGGTACAAGCGATTTATCAAATTGATGACAAATAACCTGGCGGGCATTCCTTCGATCGTATTCGGGCTTTTTGGAATGGCCCTCTTTGTAAACACAATGGGGTTCGGAGATTCAATCATTGCTGGTTCACTTACGCTTGGATTACTTGCTCTGCCGGTCGTTATCCGTGTTACGGAAGAAGCCCTGATTGCAATCGACGATTCGTTTCGGCTCGGCAGTTATGCGCTTGGTGCCACCAAACTGCAGACGATCAGAAAGGTGATTTTACCCATCGCTTATCCGAATATCATTACAGGATTAATTTTATCGGTCGGCAGGGTTTCGGGCGAAACGGCTCCCATCCTCTTTACAGTTGCAGCGTATTTTTTACCTAAACTTCCTTCGAGTATCTTTGATCAGGTGATGGCGCTCCCCTATCATCTTTATGTAATTTCAACCTCCGGAACAAAAATACAGGAGTCGCGGGACATGGCTTATGGAACTGCGCTTGTATTGGTGTTGTTTGTATTAATTTTAAATCTGATTGCGAATGCACTGAGGAGATATTTCGGTAAAAAGGTTAAAATGAATTAGGTTTTATGAGTAAAATAGAAACGAAAAATGTCCATCTGTATTACGGTGCATTTCATGCGCTGAAAGGCATCAGCCTTACGATGGAACAGAATACGGTTACCGCACTCATCGGTCCCTCGGGATGCGGTAAGTCGACCTACCTGAGATTGTTTAACAGGATGAACGATCTGATCCCCGGAATCCGTATTGAGGGCGATGTGTTGTTCGATAATAAGGACATTTACAAGTCGAAGAGTTTACGGATTGATGAACTTAGAAAAAAAATCGGAATGGTATTTCAAAAGCCAAATCCGTTTCCAAAGAGCATATTTGAAAATGTTGCCTACGGTTTGAGAGTGAACGGGCTGAACCATTCGTCTTTCGTGGAAGAGCGGGTTGAGACCTCGTTGAGACAGGCAGCATTATGGGAAGAGGTAAAAGATAAATTGAAAAAATCGGCGTTCGAACTTTCGGGCGGACAGCAGCAAAGGCTATGTATCGCGCGCGCGCTGGCGATTGAGCCATCAGTCATATTAATGGATGAGCCGGCTTCGGCCCTCGATCCGATTTCTACAGCCAAGATCGAAGAACTTATCTATGAATTGAAGAATAAGTATACAATTATCATAGTCACTCATAATATGCAGCAGGCGGCGAGGGTGAGCGACAAGACAGCTTTCTTTTACCTTGGCGAACTTATTGAATACGACGCAACAGATATTATTTTTACGAATCCGACAGAATCAAAAACTCAAAGTTATGTTACGGGCAGGTTCGGATAGGATGATCCTTTGTTACGCATTGAACTAAATATAAAACAAAATCATTGATACATTTAAAAAAAGCAACAGGGCGGTCATGACACATCTCGATATAGAAATTAAGCGGCTGAAAGGGGAAATCCTTGAAATGTTTAACATCATTCAGCTTCAGATGAAGAAGGCGAATGAGGCGGTTTTATTGATGGATAAGGAACTTGCACGTGAGGTTAATTTCAATGAGAAGCGCGTGAACGCACTGGAGTTAAAGATTGACAAGGACTGTGAGAATATTTTTGCATTGTTTAATCCGGTTGCAATCGATCTTCGGTTTGTTTTAGCGGCATTGAAGATCAACTATAACCTGGAGAGGATCGGAGATATTGCAGATGGCATCAGCAGGTACGTGGTGGATGCAAATAATGCATTTGACAAGGAGCTCATTGCGGTATCGAATCTGAATGAAATGTTTGGCATGTGCATACAGATGCTGGATGATGTGAGAAAAGCATTCGATTATGAGGATTCAAAAATTGCGCGTGGAATTTTTCAGAAAGATGATTTCCTGGATGAGAAGAATGCGCAGGCAAATTCGGTGATAGAAAGCTACATTAAGAAGTCGCCCGACAAGATCGGGCAATCGCTGCAAATTATTTCCACCATCAGGAAGCTGGAGCGTACCGGAGATCAGATTAAAAATATTGCAGAAGAAATCATTTTTTACATTGAGGCAAAGGTACTGAAGCACGGAACACCGAAATGAACGGGTGTTAATCGAAGAGGGTAAATTATTTCTGAAAAACCTGCTGTTTTCTGTTTTTATTTTATTCGATTTATTTTTTGAGGTGGCCTTTTTGACTTCTAACTTCTATTTTTGATTTTTGATTTTTGATTTTTGATTTTTGAACTTTAACCTTTGACTTCACGAAGTATTTTTTTTACAAGTCCCGGACCTTCATAGATAAAACCTGTATAGATCTGAACGAGATCCGCGCCGGCATTCAGTTTTTCGATGGCATCGGCGGGTGAATGAATTCCACCTACACCGATGATTGAGAATCGGCCTTTTGCTTTTCCGGAAATGTACCTGATCACTTCTGTGGAGCGGTCTGTAAGTGGTTTGCCGCTGAGTCCGCCGGCACCTGCAGCTTCAATTTCATTTGCGGGAGTGATTAGATTTTCTCTTGACAGAGTCGTATTGGTTGCAATAATTCCGTCAATTCCGGATTCGATAACAGCATCAATGATTTCATCGAGTTGAGAATTTTCCAGGTCGGGAGCAATCTTCAGCAGAACAGGTTTGCGGGATTTATTTCCTGAAGTTGAATGGATGATGCTTAAATCTTTATTTATTTCCTGGAGTGCTGAAAGTATTTCAGTCAGTGGCCCCTTTTCCTGAAGTGAACGGAGACCCGGTGTATTGGGAGAGCTTACGTTGACGGCAAAGTAGTCGACATAATTATAGAGTTCACGAAAACACATTTCATAATCGGAAAGAGCCTGGTCGTTTGGCGTGATTTTATTTTTACCGATGTTTCCGCCGACGACGAGGTTTTCCGGGCGATCCCTGAGTCGTCCGGCGAGAGCTTTTACTCCTTCGTTATTGAAACCCATCCGGTTGATGATCGCTTCGTCCCTGACGAGCCTGACGAGCCGGGGTTTATCGTTGCCTGGCTGCGGGAGCGGAGTGACGGTACCGACTTCGATAAAACCGAAACCAAGGGCGGACAATTCATGAAGAAATTTTCCGTCTTTATCGAAGCCAGCGGCCAGACCGACCGGGTTTGGAAAATCGATTCCGAAGACCGTTCTGCGCAGTGAAGGGTCGTGCACGGTATACAATCGCCGTGTCACTGATCCGGCAAATGGCAGACTGAGCAGGAATTTCAACCACTTAAACACGCGATAGTGAACCTTCTCAGGGTCAGATAAGAACAAAACCGGGCGGATCAGCGATTTGTAAAAATTCACGCGGCAAAAGTAAGCATCTGTTTATGCAATTGACAAACGGGTGTTGAAAAAATTTACCATTTATTTTTAGGATATCCTGAATTTAATTTTTAGGTTTGCCTAAATTTTAATTCATGTTTTTATCTTTCTCAGAAGAAAACTACCTGAAGGCTATCTATAAGTTGAAGGAGTCGGGCATCCACAAAGTGACAACGAATGGCATTTCATCTGCCGTCTCCACCTCCCCTGCTTCGGTAACCGATATGATTCAGAAGCTGGCCGAAAAGAAGCTGGTGAACTACGAACCATACCAGGGAGTATCACTTACGCCTCAGGGAAAAAAATCGGCCATCGGTGTTATCCGGAAGCATCGTTTATGGGAATTGTTCCTGGTGGAGAAACTTGGATATAGCTGGGATGAGGTGCACGATATTGCAGAACAGCTTGAACATATTCAGTCGGAATCGCTTGTGAAGCGGCTCTATTCTTTTTTGGGTAAGCCTAAATGGGATCCGCACGGGGATCCTATTCCGGATGAGAATGGAAATTTTCATTCAAGGAAAAACATCCCGTTGAATGTTGCCAACCTGAATGAGAAGCTCATCATCAGCGGTGTGGTCGATCACCGGCCGGATTTTCTTCAATACCTGGATAAGAATGACCTCTCGCTTGGAAAGAAAATAATTATCAGGGAAGTGACAGCATACGATTCATCCATGACCATACAGGTGAACGGATCTAAAATTACAAGACACATCAGTGCCGAAGTGGCAAAAAATATTCTGGTTACTGCAGCCAAATGAAATATACGAATATTACAACTTTTTAAATCGAATGAAGCAAAGTGAATTATCACTCCCGGAGGTGAATGCCTCTGTGGATACAACACATAAGAAATCAGGCATTAAAAAATTCTTTGCATTTCTTGGTCCGGCCTACCTTGTAAGCGTAGGATATATGGATCCCGGAAACTGGGCTACAGACATTGCCGGCGGAAGTCAGTTTGGGTATACGCTGATCTGGGTGTTGCTGATGTCAAACATCATGGCCGTTCTCCTGCAGAGTTTTTGTGCAAGGCTGGGAATTGTGAGGGGACGCGATCTCGCGCAGGCATCGAGGGAATCATATTCGAAGCCTGTGAATATCTCTCTATACATCCTTGCCGAAATTGCCATTGCCGCCTGTGACCTTGCAGAGGTGCTTGGCATGGCGATCGGACTTCAGTTGTTATTCGGTATTCCTCTGCTGGTTGGAGTTTCCATTACCGTGCTGGATACCTTCCTCCTGCTGTTCCTCATAAACTTTGGGATACGTAAGATGGAGGCATTCATTTTAAGTATGATTGCAATCATTGGTCTTGCCTTTTTAGCAGAAATGATTTTTGCTCAGCCCGATTTGCATGAAGTGGTGAAGGGATTTGTACCGTCAATTCCAAATGAGACTGCGTTGTATATTGCAATAGGGATCATCGGCGCCACGGTGATGCCGCATAATCTATATCTTCATTCGTCGCTTGTGCAGACGAGAAAGTTCAATCGCACATCGAAGGATATTCGCAAGGCGATCAGGTATAATATCATTGACTCGGTGATTGCACTCAATCTTGCATTCTTTGTGAATGCGGCGATCCTGGTACTTGCGGCGGCGACATTTTTCAACAAGGGCTTATATGATGTATCCGAAATTCAGGATGCGCATAAATTTCTTGCGCCTCTGCTTGGGACGGAATGGGCTTCGAAGTTTTTTGCCATTGCATTGATAGCAGCCGGGCAGAGTTCAACGATAACCGGAACTCTTGCCGGACAGATCGTCATGGAAGGTTATCTGAATTTCCGCATTGCTCCGTGGATACGAAGGCTGATCACCCGGTTGCTTGCCATCATTCCGGCACTGATAGTGATTTATTATTTTGGTGAAAAGGCAACAGGGAAACTGCTGATTCTTTCACAGGTGATATTGAGTCTTCAACTGGGCTTTGCTATAATTCCTCTGATACATTTTGTGAGTGATAAAAACAAGATGAAGGAATTTGTAATCAATAACTATCTGAAAGTGGCGGCGTGGATATTTACGCTGATCATCGTAGGACTGAATGTGAGGCTTATCTATGCACAGGTAAGTGAATGGATCAGCACAACTGAGAATCCGATATTCCTCTTGTTCTTTGTGTTGCCATTGATTCTGGCCGCGGGTGTTCTTTTGTTGTATATTACATTCAAGCCATTATTTTCCAGGGCAGCAAAGTTGTCGCGAGTACCACATGAGATGTATCAGCCGATTAAAAATCTTGAAGTGAATCCTTATAAGCGGATAGCAGTTGCGCTCGACTTCTCTAAACTAGATGGCGAGAATATAAGCAATGCATTGGCCCAGGGAGGCAAAAAGGCAGAGTACCTGCTGATTCATGTAGTCGAGTCGGCGGGAGCATTGGTAATGAAAAATGAAATACGCGATTACGAATTTCATTCCGATCAGAAATATCTGCATGAATATGCGGAACAGTTGAATGCGTTGGGTTTTAATGTAGGCACTAAGATTGGTTATGGGAATCCTAAAAAAGCGATACCGTTGCTTGTTAAGGAATTCAGGGCAGATTTGCTGATCATGGGTGCACATGGTCATAAGGGGTTTAAGGATTTCCTGTTTGGTGCAACGGTTGATGCAGTCAGGCACAGGGTTAAGATTCCCGTTCTTATCGTGAGGAAAAAGGAATAGCGTTGAAGGAATATCAACGGATAGATGAAATTTATTTTAAATAAGGTAATAAGGTAAGTGTATTCGGTGCTGATTATTGTTACTAAGGTAATAAGGTTTTCACCCGTCAGCGCTGTAAAACTCATCTTATCGCACAAAATAAACTTCTTTAAATAGGAAATAGTTAGATTATACTTCGATAAGTCAATTTTTGTGAATTGAATTTTCATTATTACCGCTTTATGCCCAAAATTAAATTCACAAAACCTGACCGCTAAGTATATAATTACCTTTCGCTTCCCGATTCAGAATTGAAATAGGATATTTGCAGCATGGTGAAGGAACAGCAGTTGACGATTAAGAATAAAAAGGCCTCGTTTGAGTATAACTTTCTTTCCACTTACAAGGCAGGAATCATGTTGACCGGAACAGAGATAAAATCCGTTCGAGAAGGGAAGGCGAGTTTAAATGATGCATTCTGTTTATTTGTGAATGATGAGCTCTGGATACGGAACATGCATATATCCGAATACAAGCAGGGCTCATATAACAATCACGAGCCGAAACGGCCGAGAAAATTACTCTTGAATAGAATCGAACTGAACAAGCTTCAGTCGAATTTAAAAGATAAAGGGACAACCATAATCCCCATTCAGCTTTTTTTCAATGAGCGGGGAATTGCAAAGGTTGAGATTGCGCTGGCGAGGGGAAAGAAGATGTTTGACAAGAGGGAGACGATAAAGAAGCGTGATGTTGAACGGGAGCTTAGCCGGGAGTAATTAGCCAATATTTCGATTAGCCGATTAGCCAATTAGCCAATTAGCCGAATATGTATTAGCCGGCAAAATTACTAAATTAAAAAGCCGATCAACCACAAGGGTTAATCGGCTTTTTGGTTCCCGATAGTTTCGGGAGACTAATAATTTTTAGAAGTAGAAGCTGAGAACGATGCTGCCGCTTCCGCCTGAATTGATGATGTTTGGAGTAACAGTGTTTCCAACACCAACATTGAAGTCAGATGATTTGTCGCCTTTTGCAGACTTTGAGCTTACAACAGGAGTTCCGGATGGAGCTTCGACTTCAGTATAAGAAACTTCAGATTCGCCAACGCTGCTGATTCCGATACCCCATGTATATTCAGCGCTGAGAGACATTTTAGGAGCGAAGAAATATTCAACGCCGATAAAACCATTAACGCCAAAACCAAAGATGCTTCCACCTTTGATTTCAGAAACCTGAACGCTTCCGATACCACTTGTTGTAGTAAGCGATTTTAGATAAGTGTAAGTTGTGTCAGTTTCGCTTCCGAAGCCGATCATTGCTTCAGCACCGTAGTACCCTTTGAGACGGCCTTTACCGCGCCATTTTTGAATACCGGCACCGAGGGTGATGTTCATCGAGCTTGTTTTTGCTTCACTTGGAGTGAAGAGACTGTCGAAACTGTTATAAAGAGCAGTTCCGTAGGTATCAGTATGAGAGCCAAAATTAATAGCGGCTTTAGCACGGTAAGCAGTGCTTTCATCTTTTACCATTTTACCAACGATCGTCATACCATTGTTACTTGGGTAACTCATGTTTAGCGTATTGTTGGCAGTGTTGTTAAACATATTTCCAAAATAGTTTAACAATGGGGTAGCATCAAATCCAATTGACCAGTCATTAGTTTCAGGAAGAATTGGAGTGCCATTTTTAGAAGTCATTGTTTGCGCATTAGCAAAAGCGAAAGTAGAAGCTAAAGCAGCAGTCAATAGTAGTTTTCTCATTTTTTAGTGTTTTTTGGGTTTAGTTTGTAATTATGGGCGCAAATTTAGCATTGCATGAAAACATCAGTCAAGTATTTCAATTTATTTTCCAACAGACAATGTTCATACTGCTTGTAATCAGAGGAATAATTACTGTTAAATTTTATTGTACAGAAATGTGAAAAAATGCACATTAACAAGGATTCTAAATGAATTTAAGAGAATGTGATTTATAAAATGTATGCATTAAATTTTTATTAACAGGTAAAATAACATGAAAATGAAATATTTATAATAAAATGTTAAATTATTGGAAAAAATGATTTGTTAAGTATAATTTAAATTTTTATAAATTGACCGAAATTTCATTTAAATTTTGTTTAACCAAAACCAAACTCTATGAGAAAAGCATTTACACTATTTGCGTTTTTGTTTGCATTGCTGTGCACACAAATTTATGCGCAAGAAAGATCAATTTCTGGAAAGGTTATTTCTGCAAAGGATAATCTTGGTATTCCGGGTGTCAGTGTTGTTGTTGCGGGTACAACAGTTGGAACTGTGACTGACATTGACGGAAATTATACATTGAAATTGCCGGCTGATGCGAAAACGATTAAATTTTCTTCAGTCGGAATGAAAACCCAGAACATTGAATTAGGTGCGAACAATGTAATGGACGTAACTATGGAGGATGATGCATTAAAACTTGATGAGGTACAGGTAACAGCTTTAGGAATTTCCCGCGAGGCAAAATCAATCGGCTATTCTACACAACAAGTAGAAGGAGCAGCTTTAAAGAGGTCAGGTGAGGTAAACATCGTAGAAGGCCTTGGTGCTAAAGCGGCCGGAGTTCAGGTTATTGGTTCAGGCGGAACACCTGGTGCATCAAGTAAAATAATCATAAGAGGAAATTCCACTTTTACAGGAGATAATCAACCGCTGATAGTTATCGATGGTGTTCCTATTGATAACTCAACCAATGGATCGGTAGCAGGTGATTATCCTTTCAATGCAGGACTGAATGGAGTGAATAATTCTAACCGGGCGGTTGATATAAATCCTGATGACATTGAATCAGTCAACGTACTTAAAGGACCCGCTGCTGCTTCGCTATATGGTGGACGTGGAGGAAAGGGAGCTATCATTATAACAACCAAGAAAGGAAAACCGGTAAGTGGTCGTCCTGTAGCTGTTACTTTTTCATCATCTTATGAAGCTGCACAAGTCAGCCGACTTCCCGAGCTTCAGGAAACCTATGCACAGGGAGCCGGAGGCGGTGGACTTGTCACCAATGGTGTACAGGCTCCTGCTACATATATTGTAGGTGATCCGGGACCTGATTATGTATATGGTACTGCCGACGATGTTAGTGATGGTACTTCTGGAAGCTGGGGACCGACAATTTCATCACTCGGATTAACAGCCCATGATCACATGGATGAATATTTTGAAACAGGAAATACCTTTGTAAATGATTTATCTGTTTCGGGAGGTACTGAAAAGACATCAATGCGTTTATCGATTGGTAACACAAATCAAACCGGAGTTGTTCCCAATACAGATCTTAAAAGAACCTCTGTTAGGTTAACAGCTGATACAAAGATCAGTGAAAAAATAAGTATTTCCGGTACTGCAAATTACATCCTGACTACCGGCACTAAAGCTCAAAATGGAAGTAATCTTTCCGGAGTAATGTTGACCCTTACCCGTGCCCCGGCCAGCTATGATTTAAAAGGAACTGGCGATGCCGGATATTTATATCCTAATGGTTTGCAGAGTCAATATTTTTCAGCCTATGATAATCCATATTGGTCAGCATATAATAATCCTTTCAGTGACGATATAAATCGCTTCCTTGGAAATTTTGCTGTGACCTATACACCTCTTGATTTTCTTACCTTCACATACAGATTGGGTACAGATGTTTACACCGATCATCGTAAACAGGTTTTTGCAGTAGGTGCACATGATACTCCGGAACCAACTGGTGAAATATGGGAAAATGATCAGAGAAACAGAGAAATATATCATGACTTGTTTGCAACTCTAAATCACAGATTTAATGATGACATAATTGGTAACCTTACTCTGGGAGGTAATTTAAATGAAAGGGACTATGACGATTTGTTTTCACGTGGTCGCGATCTTGGTGTTCCAAATTTTTATAGCTTGTCAAATGCAACCAATCTATATGCCAGCCAGTCATCTCAGGTTATTCGTACATCAGCGTTTTTCTTTACAGCAGATGCTTCCTATAAAAGTCTGGTTTATCTAAACGTTACCGGAAGAAACGAATGGTCATCTACCTATGGAACAAATGTTTCAAGTGTTTTTTATCCATCAGCTAGCGGTTCATTTGTCTTCACAGAGTTACTAAAGGAAAATAAAGTTTTATCCTTTGGTAAAGTGCGGTTATCTTATGCGCAATCCGGTATTGCTCCTCCCCCATATTCATCCAAAACATATTACTTAACTCCAATATTCACTGATGGGTTCACAGATGGTGTAAGTTTTCCTTACCTGGGACAAAATGGATTTGGTAATACAGATTTAAATATTTTGGGAAATCCGGATTTAACTCCTGAAATTTTAACCGGTACTGAAGTAGGCGCAGACTTAAGATTTTTAAATGGAAGGATCAATCTTGATGTAACTTATTACAACCAAAAAACAACGGACATTCTTGTTACAAGGCCAATTCCAGCAAGTTCTGGTTATCATTATGTTTATCAGAATGCAGGT
This sequence comes from uncultured Flavobacteriales bacterium, assembly GCA_964595205.1. GTDB lineage: Bacteria > Bacteroidota > Bacteroidia > AKYH767-A > 2013-40CM-41-45 > JADKIH01. Next base: position 301,238 of record CAZQOQ010000015.1, read on the forward strand.
GAGATGGTTAATAAAGGTTGGGAGATTCGTTTATCCGGAGATGCTGTTAAACTGAAGGATTTTAACTGGAACATCGAAATAAACTGGTCTCGGAATAAAAATGAAGTACTTGCTTTAGCAGAAGGTGTTGATCAGATTGATCTTGAATCTGCTTTTGAAAGTATAGGATCATTTGCTATCGTAGGTGAACCTTATGGTGTGTTTTACGCAACAAAATGGAAAAGAAGTCCGGATGGTCAAATAATAGTCGGTTCTAATGGCAGACCAATTGTCGATGACCTGAAAGGAAATGTAGGTAATCCTTATCCTGATTGGATGGCCGGTATCGGCAACACTTTTACCTATAAAAATTTCAGTTTATATGCTTTGCTTGATATACGTGAAGGTGGTGATCTTTGGAATGGTACAATTGCCAGGTTACATCGTTTAGGAAGAACTGAGGAGTCAGCCGACAGATCACACAATTACATAGTTCCCGGTGTAGTTCAGAATCCTGATGGTACTTTTTCACCCAATACAACTGAAATTTCTGCCTTTGACTATTATAACAGATATCTTGGTGATAATGGTGCTGCAACAGAGCAGGCAATTTATGATGGATCATGGGTAAGACTCAGAGAAGTTACCCTTAGCTACAAATTCAATATTAAGAACCCTAAATCTTTTATCCAGGGACTTGAATTATCAGCTACAGGAAGAAATCTCTGGTTGTCTACTGACTATCCAGGAGTGGATCCTGAAACAAGCTTAACCGGTGCTGGCTCAAATGTCGGCGGTTTTGATTATTTCAATATGCCTAGTACAAAATCATACATCTTTAGCCTAAGGGCAAGTTTCTAAATATTGTTAAGGTGAATTTGTAAAAAAATTAAAATCCTATGAAAAAAATAACCATCATAATTATATCAGCCGTATTTCTTGTAACGAGTGGTTGTAAGAAATATACAGAAGGGTATGATACATCACCCAATCAACCCGCCGAAGTAACAGCCCCATTGCTTTTATCTCATTGTGAGTTGGCAGTAATGGTTCACTACACCGGACAATTGTCAAGAATACCTTCTATTCTTGTGCAACAAAGTGCAGGTACCGACTTTCAGTTTGTCGATATTGCAAATTACCTGATCCAGGAAGGCGATAATATCAACGAATGGAATTCTATTTATGCTTCCGGATTGTCATCCGATAAAACACTAATAGAACTTGCGGGAGATGTAAATCCGCATTACCGCGGAATTGCTAAAGTACTAAGGGCTTTGGAATTGGGATTAGCTACAGATATCTGGGGTGATATTCCAAATTCTGAAGCTTTGAAGGCTGCGGAAGGTGAATCACACTATCATCCGCATTTTGATCCTCAGCAAAGTGTTATTGCTGATATTCAAGCAACATTATCCAGTGCAATTGCGGATCTGGACGCATCCAAATCGAATTTAATTTATCCTGCTGGCGACGATTTCATTCATGGAGGAGATGCTAGTATGTGGATTAAAACTGCCTGGATGTTAAAGGCTCGTTACGCAAACCGTCTTAGTAAAAGGGATCCGTCAGGTTCTGCAACTGAAGCACTCAGCTATATTGCCTCCTCAGGAGTAACAAGTAGCGCAGATGATGCGAATTCAGTTTTTGGAACAAATGGTAATGAACTTAATCAATGGTATTCATTTAATAATACCCGTGTAAATTACATGAAGATGGGTAAATTTTTTATCGAGCTCTTAAAAACAACCGGTGATCCTCGCCTGCCTTTCTTTGCATCAACTGATGATGATGGCGGTTATTCCGGTACCGCTCCTGATTCAATTAATACGAATACATCAAATCTTGGTGCTTATTATGGATCCGAAGATTCTCCAATGCCTTTAATTACTTATGCTGAAATGAAATTTATTGAAGCTGAAGCTAATTTCAGGTTAGGTAATCTGCAACCGGCTGCTGACGCCCATAACGCTGCTGTAATTGCTTCAGTAGAAAAAGTGACCGGAGCTACAATTGATCCTGTGTTTTTAGCAGCACAGGCTTCTGAAACAAGTGCAACCATTACGTTGGATAAGATTATGACCCAGAAATATATTGCTTTATTTACGCAGCCTGAAGTCTGGTCTGATTGGAGAAGAACCGGTTTGCCGGTATTGTCACCAAATCCAAATGCCGTAGTCAATGGTATTCCTAGAAGATTAGTAACGCCATTTGATGAGCGTATAAATAATCCTAATGCTACGGTAATTTCAGATATTTTATTACCTGTATGGTGGGATCAATAATCGACTTTAATTAGCTCAATAAAAAAAAGATCGTCTCTATAAGGCGATCTTTTTTATTGAAATGTATTTGAGATTTTTTTTAATTAACTTATAAACGAATTATAAAATTAACTAATTACATTTTTCAATTTTCAATCTGCATTTTTCAATATTCACTTCCCCCACTCCCGGTTTTCAAGCATCGGAACAAAGCGGAATTCCTTTAGTTCTTCCTTTTCAATTTCTGTGTCTGATATCTTTCTGATCAATGTCATGATCTGCACATCTCCACGGCCAACCGGAATAACCATCCTCCCTCCCGTCTTCAGCTGATTTATGAGCTCTTCAGGTATGAAAGGCGCTCCGCAGGTGACGAGAATCTTATCATACGGCGCATAGGCAGGAATGCCTTTATAGCCATCTCCGTAAAACATCTTTGGAACGTAACCCATCAGAGGCAATTTTTTTTGTGCGATGTCAAATAACTCTTTCTGTCTCTCAATGGTGAATACTTTCGCGCCCATTTCCAGCAGTATACAGGTCTGGTAACCGCTTCCTGTTCCTATCTCCAGGATCTTATCTCCCTTCTTAATATCCAAAAGTGATGTCTGATATGCCACGGTATATGGCTGAGAAATTGTCTGCCCCGCACCTATCTGAAATGCATGATCAGAATAAGCCTGATTGAGGAAAGCCTGGTCGAAGAAAAAATGGCGGGGAACTCTCATCATCGCAGATAGCACCGCTTCGTCACTGATGCCCTTAGACTTAATTCCGTCCAGCAGCTTTTTACGCATACCCTGATGCTTGAAATTATCCTCCGGTAAATTCACTGGTTTCATATGATCTGGAAATACTGTTGAAATTAGTTTGTGATTGAATAGTTGGTAAAGAAACCATGACTTTTCTACAGATTCACTTTTTACTATTATAAATATCAACAAAAAACAGGTAAAAATAAAGGCGTTATACCGGCTAAAGGGTTTTCTGCCTTGTCATCACTCAAAATGATATGCAGGTGACACTCATTTCCCCAATATTCCCGATATTTTACTAATTTCGCGCGAGCACAGAAAAATCCTTAAGATGTTGAAAATAGGAGTAATTGGAGCGGGACATTTGGGAAAAATACATCTCCGCCTTTTAAAGGAAATTGATTCTGCACGGCTCATCGGCTTTTACGATCACGACATTGTTAAAGCGAAACAGGTTGAAGCTGAATATGGTATTCGCAGCTACGACAATGTAGATGCCCTCATCGACGATGCTGATGCCATCGACATCGTGACGCCCACCCTCTCACATTACGAATATGCTGTGAAGGTTGTAAGAAAATCCAGGCCCGTTTTTATCGAAAAGCCGGTTACTCACACCGTTGCCGAAGGGAAAAAACTTCTCTCGCTTATTTCCGAGGCAGGTGTTAAAGGCCAGGTCGGACATGTGGAACGTTTCAACCCGGCTTTCCTGGCTGCCCGCAATTTTCTGAATCAGCCTCTCTTTATCGAGACTCACAGGTTGGCCGAGTTTAACCCTCGCGGGACCGATGTACCGGTTGTTTTTGATCTGATGATTCACGACATCGACATCGTTTTGAGCGTTGTAAAATCAACCATTAAAAGAATCCATGCAAGCGGCGTCGCTGTCGTAAGTGACACTCCGGACATAGCAAATGCCAGGATCGAATTCGATAATGGATGCGTTGCAAACCTTACAGCCAGCCGCATTTCACTGAAGAGCATGCGAAAGAGCAGGTTCTTTCAGCGCGATGCATACATCTCGGTGGATTTCCTAAAGAAAAAAACAGAGGTTGTAAGGCTTAAGAACCTTGAAGGTGCTGCCGGTCCGCTGGATATAACTATCGACCTTGGAAACGACAAGGGATCGAAGATCATATATTTTGATCAGCCAAAAATTGAAGAGAGTAATGCGATTAAGACTGAACTGGAACAATTCATCGAAGCCATAGAAAAAGATCTTATACCTCCTGTTACGGTCGAGGAAGGTTTGCAGGCTTTGGTAGTTGCACACCAGATCATGGATAAGATAAACGTGTCATTAAATGTATTAGCCTGATGATTTTCAAAAAGGGTTTTTACAATTCCGTTCTGCTGTTTTCTGTTATGTGTATTGCATTTTCGTGTTCTGTGTTTGAACCTTCTTCGCCGATTGCATCTTACATACACATCGACAGTTTTTTGGTACAGACAACCTATGCGACGCAGGGAAGTAATTCCAGCAGGATTGTGGATGTGTGGGTCAATTACGACAATGAATACCTGGGGACATTCCCTTTGCCTGCAGACATACCGTTGATTGGCGATGGGGTTCATAACATTAAGGTTAAGGCCGGTATACTGGAAAACGGAATTTCAGGATCGAGATCTGCTTATGTGAAGTACACGACCTTCGACACGACGTTTACGCTTTCAACCACCAATAAAACGACATTCGTTCCAACGGTAACCTACGGCGGGGCAATTATTTTTCCCCAGATCGAGGACTTCGATGATGCAAGTCTTTCGCTGGTCACAACCACTTCGGGCAATGTGCCGTTGGTAATAACGTCGGGTTCGGATACGAATTCATTTGAGGGAAATTCCGGTGTAGCAATCCTCGACGAGAACCACACCGTATTTGAGGTCGCCTCCTCTGCCCCATTTGCCTTGCCTCTGAGTGTTCCTTCCTATGTTGAACTTAACTACAAGGGTGACCAGGATTTTGAGGTGGGAGTATTTATTACTTCTTCAGGTGGCATCGTGAAATCTTCCCTTCTGTCAGTGCGGGCATCTGAAATATGGAAGAAAATTTATATCAACCTCAGCAATCTTGGTGGGGTCGTAACCGACGGCATCAACTACAAGATCTACCTGCGTGCAGTCAAAGCATTGAACCTTACAAGTCCGAAGATATATTTTGACAATCTGAAAGTGGTATATTAGAATGACGAAACAATTACATACACTCAGGTTTATTGTTGCTGACTGGTTCGCGGCCGTCCTTGCGTGGGGATTGTTTTTCATTTACAGGAAGGAGTACATTGAACTCAGCGATCTTTCGGTGAGCGAGATCCTGAGCGACAAAAAATTTATCTGGGGCATCATTGTAATTCCATTGTGCTGGGTTGCAGCATATGCTTTATTTGGGACCTACCAGAATGTTTACAGGAAGAGCCGGCTAAAGGAATTCGGGCAGACGTTTTACATTTCGATCATTGGAGTATTGATCATTTTCTTTTCCCTGCTGCTGGATGATGCAGTGATTTCATACAAGACATACTACCACACTTTTTTTACGCTTCTGTTTTTGCATTTTTTAATTACCGCGCTGTTCAGGTTTTTCCTCAGCACGAATATCATCAACAAGATCCGGAAAAGGATCATTCGGTTCAATACGGTGATTATCGGCAGTAATACGAATGCCGTGCAGTTGCTGCACCAGATGGAAAAAGAATTCCATGCAGAGGGAAATTCGTTCGTTGGATTTGTTCATGTGGATGGTAATAACGATCACCTGTTGTCACGGCACATGGCAAACCTTGGAGGCATTAAAAACCTGCGGGAGATCATCACCACACACAATGTGGAAGAAGCGATCATTGCGCTGGAGTCGTCAGAGCATTTATCAATCGGCAAGGTCATCAATGAACTGGAAGATTTGCCGGTGCTGATCAAGATTATTCCGGACATGTACGACATTCTATCGGGTTCGGTGAAGATGAATGCGATCTTCGGCGCTCCGCTCATCGAGATTTCGCCGAAACTGATGCCTGTGTGGCAGCGGTCCGTGAAGCGTTTGCTGGATATTTTCATTTCGATATTCGTGATGCTGCTGTTGTCGCCTTTGTATATTTTCGCATCGCTGGGTGTGAGATTTTCGTCGCGCGGACCATTATTGTACAGCCATGAGCGGATCGGGCTGCACGGACAACCGTTTCGCATCTATAAATTCCGTTCGATGGTTGCCGATGCCGAAAAACATGGCCCGCAGTTGTCGAGCCAGCATGATCAGCGTGTGACAAAATTCGGGCGTTGGATGAGGAAGATTCGTCTTGATGAAATCCCCCAGTTTTACAATGTGCTGAAAGGAGACATGTCGATTGTGGGTCCGCGCCCGGAGCGTCAGTATTTCATCGACCAGATCATGGAATATGCGCCTCACTACAGACATTTGCACAAGGTGCGGCCCGGCATTACATCATGGGGGCAGGTGAAATTCGGCTATGCGGAAAACGTAAAGCAGATGGTAGAGCGGTTGAAATACGATTTGATTTATATTGAAAACATGTCGCTGGCTCTCGACTTTAAAATTATGATCTATACCCTGATGATAATTTTAAAACGAAAAGGGAAGTAAACAAAAAAACAAAAAAACATAAAAAACATTCTTTAACACCAAACGCCAAACGAATGATGAAGATATCAGTCATAGGAGCCGGAACCATGGGAAATGGGATCGCCCACGTTTTTGCACAGAATGGTTTTTCCGTTAACCTTATCGATGTATCGCAGGAGGCGTTGAAGCGTGGAATGGAAACGATTTCGAAAAATCTCGACAGGATGGTTGCGAAGGAAAAGATCACGGCCGCCGAGAAGGATCAGACGATGATGAATATTAAATCCTTTACAGTGATGGCTGATGGCGTTAGCGGTTCAGACCTCGTCATTGAGGCTGCTACGGAAAATACGGAACTTAAGTGTAAAATATTCCGTGATCTCGACCAGCTTTGCAATGCAGATACGATTCTTGCCACCAATACATCCTCTATTTCGATAACGAAAATCGCAGCCCAGACCAGGCGGGCAGATAAGGTAATTGGAATGCATTTCATGAATCCGGTTCCGGTGATGAGGCTGGTTGAGGTGATCAGGGGATATTCGACATCGGACGAGGTTACGAAATTGATTTTGGATCTGTCCAGGAAGCTGGGCAAGATACCTGTGGAGGTAAATGATTTTCCGGGATTCATCGCAAACAGGATTTTAATGCCGATGATCAACGAGGCGATTTATTCGCTTTACGAAGGCGTTGCCGGTGTGGAAGAGATTGACACGGTGATGAAATTGGGTATGGCTCACCCGATGGGCCCTTTGCAGCTTGCTGATTTCATAGGACTGGATGTATGTCTTTCGATATTGAGAGTCCTTTACGATGGATTTGGAAATCCGAAATATGCACCCTGCCCGTTGCTTGTAAATATGGTTACAGCAGGAAATCTCGGGGTAAAATCCGGTGAAGGTTTTTACCAGTATAAAAACGGGAATAAGGAATTGGTTGTTGCATCGAAGTTTATGGCGAGCGCTGTTTAACATTATCTTTTGAGAATCGATTATGATTCACGATGAAAATTTCCGTCATTCCACCCGTGTTCAAATACGTTTCAACGACATGGACGCATTTGGTCATATCAACAATGCAACTTTTCTCACATATCTTGAAGAAGCGCGGATAAAATTTTTAGATGAAATCATTCGCTGGGACTATGAGAAATCGAAAAATGCAATCATCATGGCACGCGCTGAAATCGATTTCAGGGTGCCGGGACATTTTAAAGACGACGTGGAAATACTGACGCATTGTTCACACATCGGGACAAAGAGTTTCACTCTGGAGTATGAAGTTGTAAAGAATGATCCCGGAGGCAGAATCACCCTGGCAACGGGAAAGACCGTTGTCGTGATGTTTAATTATGAGAAGAACGAGAGTATTCCGGTGCCTGATGACTGGAGGCGTGCTTTGAGCACAGGGATGAACGCCGGAAAGCAATAATTGTAATTTCAGATCCGCCTCTGCAAATTACCCATGGATCGTTTCTTTATTCCCGTATTTTTTGATGATGTCGTTTTCGTATTCGAGGAACTCCTGCCATCGCTTATCTACATCAATACCGTTTGAATATTTTCTGGCCAGCCTGATGAACATAGTATAATGATTGGCCTCGCTTACCATGAGGTTACGATAGAAATCCCTCAGAGTCGCATCGCTGATGTTTTCGGAAAGGACCTTAAACCGTTCGCAGCTGCGGGCTTCCACAAGTGCGGAGAAGAGCAGCTTGTCGACTAAAACATAATGGCGTTGATGGCCTTTGCGAATGAAATTATTCAATTCGAAAACATATTCATCGCGTCTTTCGCGTCCCAATTCATATCCTCTTTCCCTGATTTTTTCAAAGACCTGTTGAAAGTGTTCGAGTTCTTCTTTGGCCAGGTCGAGCATCGATTCAACGAGGTCGGTGCATTCGGGGAAATGGACAATCAGGTTAATGGCGTTGGTGGCCGCCTTTTGTTCACAATAGGCATGATCGGTAAGAATCTCCTGTATATTTTTTTCGACAATATTAACCCAGCGAGGGTCAGTAGGTAACTTTAATCCAAGCATATATTTAAATAGGAAAAAGGGATGTACAAGATAATAATAAAATGTAAGAATGTAAATAATCTTCACATGATGGAAAGAAACATTTTGAATCGTACATTTGTATTACAGTTATGGCACCCTTAGTATTTTATGGCGATAAACTTAGCATCAAGGTTACTCGCGAGTTCAGGCAACTCGTGAATATCTCTATTGCGGCCGGGAAGTTCATATTAATTCATCCTCATTATGAATTGATTAAAGAAGCCATGCGTCTTGATATGTTTGCCGATGATATGCTGGAAGATTTTGAGGTTCATAACTGGCAGTATGAAATCGGAGAGGTAATAACTTATGATTTCGAAGAATTACTCTTTTTCTATTCATTACTCGAGTTGAGCTGCAGGATCTTCCTTTGCAATATCGGTGATGATTTGAAAGCCATGGCCATAGAAAGCGGAGAAACCAATGCCGAAGAGTTCGTGAGAGTGAGGAGCTTTTACCTGCGTCAGGCACAGGAATTTCTTATCAGGATTCGTCAGTCGTTTAGCAACAATCCCGAGTTTATGGAACTCCAGGAAAAGATTGAGCAGTTGAACGTTCTCGCATAGAGAAAAAAATCACCTTTTTACCGGATGATGTCGTCGTTTTCCTCTTCAGGGATTGTATCGGAAGGCAGCACCATTTCCCTGGCAGGACCCACGAGTGTAACATGAGGTTGTAAATTGTCGTGCTCTTCCTGTGTAATCAGACTCTTCTTTAGCATGAAATCGGACACGATGCGATAATAATCAGAGATGTATGGTTTTAAATTTCCCAACGTATCGAAGCTGTACTTAAACCATTTCGGATGCGGCAGCAGGCTTGCCAGGAAGATGGATTCAGGCAGGTTTAAGTCAGAGGGTCGTTTTTTAAAATAAAAATCCGAAGCCTCACCTATCCCGTACACATCGGGTCCTAATTCAATGATGTTCATGTACACCTCAAGCATTCTGTCTTTTGAATATAGCCGGTTACTCTCGATGAGCCATACGAGCAGTGCCTCTTCGGCCTTGCGTGCCACTGTCTTCTTCCTGTTCAGGAAGACATTTTTAACCAGTTGCATGCTAATGGTGCTCCCTCCTCTGACGAACTTGCCGGCTTTGAAATTCGTGATGATGGATTTTCGAAAGGCGTCTTCGTTGAAGCCATTGTGAAAATAAAAGTTGCCATCTTCCGAAGTCATAACTGCATTTACAAAATACGGAGAGATATTGGCAAGGGGCGTGTAATAGACATTCGCCGGGCCCACAAAAAACGATCTCACCAGGCGGTCACGCTCGAAAACAAAATGAACGAACTCATCATTCATTTTCATGAGATCAGAAGTGCCGTAATTCCTGATTCTGAATTTTTCTTTTTTCATCGACGACTGAAAAATAAGGCTGTCGGGTTCCGAGGTGTTGATTTTAAAGTTGAGTGAATACTGCAGTGTGCCGCTGGCTTTAATATCTCTCACTTCATCGAACATTCCAGCAGGCAGCGATGAAAAAAAGTCGTTCGCATTCGTTGTGCCTGTTATAATTCGCAATGAAAATTCTTTTTGGTCAGCATTATCCTTCGAATACCGGAGGTATGGATTGATGACAATATTTGTGAGTGAAGCCTTCGAGCTGCTGTCGATTTCCATGAATGTGCTGCCTGCATTGAAGGCAATTTCGAAAGATGCACTCTTCACCCGGACCGTATCTTCAGAAATTTTCTTATGATATGCTCTGAGATTATTGATGCGGAAATCTCCCAATGCCTTTAGGTTTCCATGCGTCCATTTATAGCCATTCAAAGAGAGATGTATGGTATCGAATCCGAGAGTCAAGCCGGTGAGTTCCGCAAGGAGCGGAATGGCGGCAGTGCCCCCGGAAAGTGGAAATACATTTAACTGTAGTGAATGCCTCACCTGGGAAAATTTACCTTCCCATTCCCAGGTTGTTTTCTTTTTTACATCTTCGGCAAAACCTTTCAGTGAATTTTCATCCGAATGGAATTCGCTCATATAAATACTTCGTTCGAGTGTATCATTCCGGTATGTCAGATAAACATCATGAATATTAGCCCTTTGAGGCGCCAGGTTAAATGCTTTGTCAAGCACCCTGCGAAACATAACAGCATAGTTCGTTCCCTTTCCCGGCCTGATATTTCCGGCTGTGGATTTCGCTGAAATAAATCCCGAATAATTACAAACATTGTCGCGGCAGGAGATGGTGCAAAAAACGCGGGACGAAAAAATTTCATTTATTCTGACAGTGCCAACCAATAAGGGCCATAGGGAAATGGTTATGTTTACCGAGTCGGCCCTGATCAGAGTATCACCGGCCGACGGAAGCAGGATCAAATCTTTCATGGTCACGGTTGATATGCCTTTAAAAGAAGATTCTCCAATCGTAAGAACGGCACCTGTGCGTTGCTTTAATACCTGCGAAGTCTTCTTTATTCCCCAATGCAACAAAGGATTTCTGACGATAAAGAAAAGTGCGAGTAAACTAAAGAAGACGATCAGCAGACGGGAAAGTACCTTTTTATGGACTGGCTTCATGGGAAAATTTCAAGCCCAATTTGCTTAATCTTTCCTTACCTATCAAATTCTATTTCATACACATTGAATCGTTGATAATTATGATGATTCGGGCATTGGTTTAAAAACGAACTTATGTAATTTGCATTACATTCCCATAAAATGATATTAATTGTGAAGGGTAAAGGACTGATAATCTTTTTTTTGCTGGTGCTGATTGCAGGACTTGAAAAGAGCACATTGGCGCAGGAACATAAAATTCCCCTTAGCAAACCGGAGAACCTGGAGATCATGGAAAATATCCGAAGCAGGACAAATGACCTGGTAGGAAAAAACATGAACAGGTTTGCATACGAGAAACTGGTACGATATAACCATACGCTGGATTCTCTTTACAGGATTGAGAAGGGAGATTCATTGAAGCGAATTGAAGCAATTTATCTTGCAAAGACCGCAGCTTTAAGGTCGCAGCTCGATTCATTGAACAGGCAGATAAATGAAAATTCAGGCAGGAAAGCAGAACTCGATACAAGGTATTGGGGACTTGTGAAAAAGGCCGTATTGTCATTTGCCTTGTGGCTGATCATTATAATTATTTTGCTTCAGATCAGGAAGAGAAAACTGAAGCAGGCGAAGTCGCGGTTCGAGACCACTAAGATTCAATTGGAATCACTTGAAAAATCCGCTTCCTATTCCGATGTTCTGGTTGAGCATTTCAAAAATATCCGGGAGCCCATCAGTGGTTTGAGCAAGGAAGTATCCAAAGTCAATGATATAATTTCAGACAAGGATAAAAACCCGGTCGTCTCTCCGGAATGGGCTGAGACCGTAAAGAAATCAGAGCAGCTGAAAAAGTCTGTTCAACTTGAAGAGAATATTGTTGAGGATGTAATTGCACAGATTGAGGGACCCGGCGAAGAAAAAGTGAGCACTAACATCAACGATCTGTGTGAGCAGTATGTGGAAATTGCAAGACGAGGTTTCTGCACCGATGTAGAATTCAATTGTCAGATCACTAAAGATTTTGAAAAACGCCTTCCGGAACTGAAAATCAATCCTGCTGCCATTGGCTCTTTATTATTGAATATACTGACGAATGCATTGCAGTCGGTAAATGATCAAAACAGTAAGGGACAAAAAGGTTATCAGCCCAAAGTTGCAATCAGTACGCGCATCCTGCCAAGATTTTTACAGATCAGGATCAGGGACAACGGGACAGGGATGAATGAGCAGATTCTCTCGCAAGCAACGAATGAATTTTTTTCCACAAGGCCATTAAGTGATGGCACCGGACTGGGATTATTTTTTGCCAATGGAATCATAAACGAAATGCATAAGGGCGAGATTAAAATAGAAAGTGAACAGGGAGCCAGTACGGATGTATATATCAAATTCTTTATTTAATGAAAGGAATACTTGCAACAGTCTTTTTCGGGTTCGTTTACTGCATCGCTTTTTCCCAGAGCAACGATGAGTTGATGTCCATTAACAGAAAGGCAAAGGTGATTTTTGTAAAGCCGGAAACGCTTGATAAATTACTGATCGACCTTCGGAAATTTGAAGACCCCATCAATCACAGCCAGGATTCATTGATTCTTGATACGTATGATGCGATTGCTACGGGATATATGGCAAACAATCACTTCAAGAGAGCTTATGAAATTTATAACAAGCTGCTGACAAGAAAAGAAGAGATGCTTTCTGAAGACAGGATTGTTTCTATTAAGGCTGCAAATAATACCTATGAAAGCAGGCAACAGGTAGATGAAAAAAGGGTAATGGAATTGCAGGACAGCTTAAATACAATTACGAGCGACAACGAGAGCCTGTTAAGCGGTCGAGAGTCTTTTAAGAGAAATTTTTCTTTTCTATTGATTTTTCTAACCGCTATTTTTGCCGTAATGCTTGTTACCGCGGGCATACAGATGATGAACATACGATCTGCGCTTCAGAAAAACAGGGAAAGGATTAAAAGCATTCACAGGGTTTCACTAATAGGAAAATATGGTAATGGCTTAATGGTTTCGCTGACGTCTTCATTAATGAGAATAAGTGAACTGATTAAGGACCTTCAGCAGCAACTGAAAAAACATGATCAGGGAATTGCTTCAGTGAAACAGGCTAACCAGTCATTGACAGCGGCAGACAAGTATTTAAAGGAAACAATGATTAAATCAGAATCAAAATAATTATGAGGAAAATTTTAATATGTATGTTACTGACGACGGGTACATTGTTATTTGTTTCCGGAATTGAGACGAACTCACCCGGGGTGCAAACAGAATATCCGATTCATAAGTCAAAGAGATCATTCATAAAAAAAGCCGGGCGAAAGTACCTGAAGAATCAACCGGGTCAGAGCAACATAGATCCGGTTTCAAACAAGGATGCAGAAAATTTAATGCGATCCGGGATTCAAAAGGATTCTTCGGGTGATTATAAGGGCGCGATCATGGATTTCAACAATGCATTGAAACTATATCAGAATAGTCCGGAGGCATCTTATTACATCGGGCTAATGAAATTCCAGATGGAAGATTATGCCAATTCTGTTATCGATTTTGACAGGGCTATTTCCGGTGATTCGCAGAGTGTCGAATTGTTTTTTGTAAGAGGTAATGCTTATTACGAATTAAAGGAATTTAAAAATGCCATCGGAGATTACACCAGGGCGCTCGCTTTGAATCCGGAAGATAAGGACGTTTATTACAACCGTGCGCTTGCTAATTTTTATTCAGGCAATACTGATGCAGCCTGTAAGGACATGGAGATGGCGCTGAAGTACAGGGATACGGATGCGCCTGTGTTTTGGGGGGAAAGATGCAGGTAAAGTTGATTGCGGAATGAATTTCAATATTCCGAAATAGTTTTTTTAATTATTCCGATGCATTCTCTCAATTGAGATTCGCTGATGATCAATGGCGGCGCAAAACGTATGATGTCGCCATGAGTGGGTTTCGCTAAAAGTCCGTTTTCCTTGAGGGCCAGGCAAACGTCCCATGCATCCTTTCCGTTTTTAGGCTTTATCACCATTGCACAGAAAAGTCCTTTACCCCTGACGAGCGAAATATGATCGTGTTTTATGCTCTTTAATTCCGAAAGCAAAATTTTTCCCAGCTGATAAGCATTTTCAGAAAGTCTTTCATCAACGATTACACTCAATGCGGCTATAGCCACCCTTGCAGCAAGCGGATTTCCGCCATAGGTGCTGCCGTGTTGCCCGGGTTTAATGTAAAGCATGATTTCGTCGCTGGCAAGAACCGCTGAGACAGGAAGGAGTCCGCCGGATAAAGCTTTTCCAAGTATGAGAATGTCTGCATGAACGTTTTCATGATCGCAGGCAAGCATTTTTCCGGTACGTCCGAGACCGGACTGAATTTCATCGGCGATAAAGAGCACATTATTCTTACGGCAGAGTTCAAAAGCGGCGGATAAATATCCATCATCGGGAACGATTACGCCGGCTTCACCCTGTATGGGTTCGACTAAAAATCCGGCGACGAGTTCATCGCTGAGAGCCTTTTCGAGAGCGGGTAAATTATTATAGGGAATTTTTATGAAACCAGGTGTGAAGGGACCGAAGCGGCCATAGGAATCAGGATCCGTGGACGCAGAGATAACGGTGATGGTTCTGCCATGAAAATTGCCTTCACATACAATAATCTTTGCCTGGTTGTCAGGAATCCCTTTTTTCTCATAGGCCCATCTGCGGGCAAGTTTAATGGCGGTCTCCACTCCTTCCGCACCTGTATTCATCGGCAGCACTTTATCGTATCCGAAAATAGCTGTAATGAATTTTTCATATTCACCCAGACAATTATTATAAAAAGCGCGTGAGGTCAGAGACAGTTTTTTTACCTGGTCAATGAGAGCTTCTATAATTTTCGGGTGATTATGTCCCTGGTTTAATGCGGAATATGCGGAGAGAAAATCGAAATATTTTTTGCCTTCAACATCCCATACAAAAACACCTTCTCCCCTTTCGATGACGACAGGAATGGGGTGATAATTGTGAGCACCATACTGATTTTCCAGGTCGATGGCGGCATCGGTAAGTGATTTGATGGTAGTGGATTTCATAGCGGGTAAAGGTAGGGAATTAAGTCAGAAGTGAAAAGGCAAATCCGGTAGAGAAAATGCTGAAGACAATTGTGTGAAGCTGCAGGTAATGATACGATTGTTAGTATTGTTGAATTCAGCCTGTCAAGATTTAAGGTAACAAATCAGTACATTCGCACTTATGGTACAGAAGGGAATCACATTAGAGAATATTGCGGTTACGGGTATTGGTACAGAGGGAAAGGCAGTCGGGCGCCACGACAATTTCGTGATTTTTATTGAAGATGCAGTTCCCGGCGATGTGGCTGATGTTTTCATTCATCGTAAAAAGAAGAATTTTGCAGAGGGCAGGGTAATTAATTTAAAAGAACGATCGAAGCACAGAGTCGATCCTTTTTGTAATCATTTCGGAATTTGCGGCGGATGCAAATGGCAGCATCTTAGCTATGAAAAGCAGCTTGAATTTAAACAGAATGTCGTCAGGGATGCACTTGAGAGGATTGGCAGACTCGAACTCCCTGAGATCTTTCCAATCCTGGCTTCTGCCAAAACGAAGTTTTACAGGAATAAGATGGAATACACTTTTTCAAACAGGCGATGGCTCGAGAAGACGGAATTCAACGGAGGAGAGAAAACCGATTTTCCGGCATTGGGCTTTCATGTGCCCATGCGTTTCGATAAGATCCTGGATATACAGAAATGTTACCTGCAGGATGATGTGGGAAACAACATTCGTCTTGAGACGAGAAACTTCTGCATTGAAAACAACATGCCCTTCTTCGATCTGCAATCCCAGGAAGGTTTAATGAGGAACCTGATCATTCGCAATTCTTCAATTGGCGAATGGATGGTGATTGCGGTATTTT
This sequence comes from uncultured Flavobacteriales bacterium, assembly GCA_964595205.1. GTDB lineage: Bacteria > Bacteroidota > Bacteroidia > AKYH767-A > 2013-40CM-41-45 > JADKIH01. The sequence goes on from CAZQOQ010000015.1 coordinate 317,308, forward strand.
TCAGGGATGACATCGAATCAATAAACAAGTTATTGAATCACCTGAAGTCGGAATTTCCGTTTATCACTTCCCTGCTTTACATAGTCAACAGCAAGAAAAATGATACGATTTATGATCAGGATGTAAGAGTTTTTCACGGGCGGGAATTCATCGTTGAAAAGATGGAAGGATTATCGTACAGGATCAGTGCTAAGTCATTTTACCAGACGAATTCTTACCAGGCCCATGAACTCTACAGGATTGCAAGGGAATTTGCCGGGCTCACGGGCACTGAAATCGTTTATGATTTATATACCGGGACCGGGACCATTGCTTCATTTATTTCCGCTCATGCCCGACAGGTGATTGGCATCGATTATATTGAAGACGCCATCCTTGATGCGAGACAGAATGCAATCGACAATAATATCAGGAATGTTTTTTTCCACGCGGGCGACATCAGGGATACGCTGAGCGAAGAATTCATAAATAAAAATGGCAGTCCCGACGTTATTATCACCGATCCGCCGCGGGCAGGAATGCATGAAGATGTGGTACGGTCAATAGTAAAGGCCGGGCCGGGCCGGATCGTTTATGTGAGCTGCAATCCTTCGACACAGGCACGTGACCTGCAACTTCTGAGCGATGATTATCGTATTGAAAAAATACAGCCGGTAGATATGTTCCCTCACACTTCACATGTTGAAAACGTGGTTTTACTGGTTAAAAAATAAATGAAAATGAGAAAGTCGAATTTTCTTTTCTTTATTTCTTTAGTCATCTTCCTGAATATAAAATGCCTGGGCCGCGGCACCGACACTCTTTCGGAGAGCGCCTCCGCAGATCCGGCACAGGAACAACTGCAATTGTGTTTTATCTACTCCAACCTTCTTGGCTTCAACATCGATCATGTTGATAATCCCCGATTGTACGAAGGTGTGAATGAGTGGCTCGGTACTCCATACAGGTACAGCGGCAACACAAGGAAGGGCGTGGATTGTTCGGGGCTGGTGTGTGAATTGTACAAGGACTGCTACGGGAAGGTATTGACCGGATGTGCGAGTGACATGTATAAGAATTCCGAACAGATCAGCCGGTCGGAGCTTCGGGAGGGCGACCTGGTATTTTTTAAAATCAGGAAAAAACGTATTTCACATGTAGGCGTCTATCTCGGTCAAAACAGATTTGTTCATGCAAGTTTGCAAAACGGCGTAATAGTGAGTAACCTTGACGATCCTTATTATGAAAAGTATTTTTACAGGGCAGGGAGAATTAAGCCCTGAACCATTCAACTCATGGAAGATTCACGTACACTATTATTGGACGAAAAGCAGGTGATGCGCCGCATCGACCGTTTGGCTTACCAGATCTATGAGGATAATTCTTCGGTGAAAGAAATAATCCTTGCCGGAATCATGAAAAGCGGTTTTCAGCTATGCGAAAAAATTGCAGAGAGCCTTCGGAAAATTTCTCCACTGAAAGTCATCACTGCCGAGGTTCACATAAACAAACACAGCCAGTTGTCGAACGACATATCGCTTTCAATCAGGGAAGATCAATTGCAGGGAAAGGTTGTTATTCTGATCGACGATGTGTTGAATTCCGGAAAGACGCTGATGTATGCATTGAAGCCATTTCTTGCTTCGGATATTAAAAAGATACGGACGGTGGTATTGATTGACAGGAATCATAAGCGCTTCCCGGTTGCGGCTGACTTCACCGGAATCTCCCTCGCGACCACGCTCAAAGAACATGTATCGGTTGAGTTTGCAAAGGACGGTGTTTCTGCTTGGCTAAGCTGATCAGCCTTTACTGAAAGCCCTGATCTTTTCTGCCAGTGATTTTGGATTCAGGCTGGCAGCATTTACGGTAATCATTGCCTTTCGGTAAACAGGAATTCTTACTGCGAGATGCCCGGTGATCTGCTCCACCAGTTCGATATCGTTCAGCTTTTCGATCAGCGGACGTCCTGCCCGGGATGTTGCGAGACGGTGAAAGAGTAATCCTGCATTTGCCTCGAGGTAAACCGTCACACCATTTTCATTCATCCAATCCATATTGTCAAAATAACAGGGAGTTCCTCCGCCGGTGGCGACAATGATATTTTCCGATTTGGCAGTTGAACGCAAGACATCTTTTTCGATATCCCTGAAAAATTCCTGACCCTCGATTTCAAAGACAGAGGATATTGTCTTGCCTGTTTTGTCAACGACAAGTTTATCGGTATCGGCAATTTTATAATTGAAAATTTTAGCCAGGGCCTCGGCAGTTTTGGTCTTGCCACTCCCCATATATCCTACCAGGTAGATTCTCATAAATTTTTTGAAAAATTATTCCGGCAACCTGGTATGAATAATTAACAGATTACACGGTAAATTTTTTAGAATCGATTCAATTCCATTATTGTTTGAGATCCTGTCGAATATCAGCAGATGATGATCGGAAGAATGAGTGATGATCAGGTCCATGTCGTTCTTAAAAGCATATTCGGAAATCGATGCACAGTTTTCCTTTTCGAGAGAAAAATACCTGGCGGCAGTCTTTTTCTCGTTGATGGTTGGATTGGGGTGAATGGAATCTTCACTTTCCGGTGTATGAAAATCGTTCGAAAGTTCTTCGGACTGATCGGGCTGGTAGCCAGAGACAAACAGTACCTGCGCATTTTCTTTTTCGGCAAAATAAAACGCAGACCGCAAAGTTGTTTCGGATTTTTTATGATCGTTGCTATTGACGACAATTTTTTTATTTGCGGCGGCTGAAGCATTTCTGATGATGAGCACGGAACACTTTGCTTTTGTGGCGAGACCTGTAGCGATCAGACCTGCAGGCAGATTAAAATTTTCATTTTGTGATGCGCCGGCGATCAGCAAATCTGCCACTTCATTTTTACAGACTTTAAGGATGCTGTTTACGATGTCGCCCTGTTCCCAATAGATTCTTGAATTGCCATCGTGGAAGCCGTTAGCATTGAGAATACCGGCAAGCTCTCTTTGTTTCTCGCTCGTCTTTTTGCCGACATGTATGAAAACTGTAAGGGCATTATGGAGAAGGCTCTGCCGGCGGGTTTCTGAAATCAGAAAAGGTAATCCCGGCGAGAATTCCACGGCCAATGCAATCGTTTCAAATGGTATCGGAGGCTTGCCTTTTATCATATGACCAAACTACGATATATCCCCCATTAATGCAAAAATCCGCCACCCACAGGAGCAGAAAAAGGACTGTTAATTCGATTTATGCTGGACTTTTCTCAGCCTGATATTCAGTAATTCCACGATGAGCGAAAAAGCCATACCGAAATACACGTAGTTCTTTTCGATGTGAATGTGCATTCCTTCTAACACAAGTAATACACCGATTGCGACCAGGAAGACGAGGGCAAGCATTTTAATGGTTGGATACCTTCCGATAAATTCACTCACATACGGAGCAAAGAGCAGCATGACGAACATGGAGATGACAACCGCTGAAATCATAACAGGCAAATCCCTGCTTAAGCCAACGGCAGTTAATATTGAATCGAAAGAAAAAATGATATCGATAAAAGTTATCTGAATGATAGCCTGCGTCACGGTGATGCTGCGGTTTTTGGATATTTGTCCGGGTTCATGTCCTTTAACCTTATGATAAATCTCAACGATCGTTTTGTAGAGCAGGAAGACGCCTCCTGCAAAAAGTATGAGATCTCTCCCGCTAACTCCGAGGCTTGTGATATAGAATAAAGGCTTGACAAGCCGGACGAGGTAGGAAATTCCCAGCAATAAAAATATCCGGAAAACCATGGCCAGCATCAATCCGATAGCCCGTGCTCTTTTCTGTTCTGCTTTCGGAAGATTGGCGCAGATTAAGGCAATGAAAATGATATTATCGATGCCGAGAATGATTTCAAGAAAGACCAGTGTCGTCAGGCTGATAATTCCTTCAGTCGAAAAAATGTCTAACAACATATATCGGCAATTAAAAGAGTGGTAATCATTAGGTTAACACTGCCTGCGTTGAATCTAAACAGGCAAGGTCGCGCAAATTTATCACTTTATTTATAAACCTTAAGAACTCTTGCAGATGGTTCCTGGATATTTCCGGACCAATTTGGTAACCAGTAATGTGGGATCACATTCCATTTATCACCGAAGTATTCTCTGAACTTTTTCATGTAATAAAAAGCTTCTTTGGTCGGAGGTGTGATTAATGGATGAAATTTATTTTTATCTCTTTCGAATTCTTTATCGGTGACTTTCTGGTTGAGATATTCCTGAACCCATTCGAACCATGATTTCTCTTTTCCGGAAACACCATCAGAGAAGGCCTCCTTCTTTCGCCAGATCACATCCTCAGGCAATACAGGTTTGTTTTTATAGACGTCGGTGAATGCTTTCCTGATGAAATATTTTTCCATCTGATTCGGTGTAGGCAATTTCCAGGCAGTAGGAATACCGCGGAAATAATCGACAACTTCCCGGTCGAGAAAAGGAACCCGTGCTTCCAGTCCATGACAGGAAATCGCGCGATCTACACGCAGGCCGTCAAAGAGGTGGATTTCATCGAGCAACCGGTAATGATCGTTTCGTGCTTCTTCGGCACCAGGATTCATGTAGAAATAGAGGTAACCCATTTGCCCTTCGTCAGCACCATCACCGTTGAGAATAACTTTTATATCCGTATTGCCGCTGATGTATTTCCCGAGAAGGAATTGTCCAACGCTTGCACGAATGGTTGTGATGTCGAATGTCTCGGTAGCGCGAATCACATCGTCGATCACGCTCAGACCTTCCTGCGGAGTGAAATAGATTACATGATGTTCGATGTTACCATAAAGCTCGTTTACATGTGCTGCAACTTTTCTTGCAAAGACGATGTCTGTTCCTTCTTTCATTCCAATGCTGAACGAATGAAGTTTTTTTCCGGGGTAATCTTCGGCGAGAATTTTTGCGGCAATGGAACACACAAGACTTGAGTCGAGTCCGCCGGAAAGCAAACATCCCACAGGCCTGTCGGATATCAGACGCCGACGCACGGCCTTTTCCAAGATACTAACAACTTCGACAGAATCTTTTTCAACGGGAACATCGCTGGTTTTGGTAGAGATGATTTTTTCCCAATAGGTAGTTGTCTCGGGAGATTGTCCCGGAAGCCATTTCAGAATAGTCTTCTGATCGATTCTTTTCACTTCATCAAACAGGTTACTGAGTCCGGACAAAAGGCTGCTGAATCCGAAGCTCAGATTATCGGCCGACACAGCATAAAATAACGGCCTAACGCTAAGAGGGTCGGTATTCAGATGAATGGAAATGAAACGGTCATTTTCAAATTCGATAATTCCAAAGCTGTATTCACCTATCAGTTCCCTGTTCAGTTTTTTTATGTCGTAATTAAATAGTTTATAAAGTGGAAGTATGACTGCGCAATCGGAACCGGTTTTACTTACGTTCAGTTTATATTTATCGATGAGTTCGCGGAAGTTGTAAATTTCTCCATTGCAAACGAGATAATATGTTTTGTTACCGCTGATGAGATGAAACGGCTGGTCGCCATCGATATCGAGACCGATAATGGCAAGTCTGTGGAAGCCAATAAAACACTTTCGGTTAAATACGATCAGGCTTCTGTCGGGACCCCGTGATTTAAGCGTTTGAAATGATCCAAAAATATCTGCAGGTGATTTACTTTCCGTTATTTCTCCCAGCAATCCATATATGCCGCACATAAATTAATATTAATGAAGGTTAAAATGAATTTTAAAGAATAGTGAATATAGGTTATAAATTTATTTTGTCAAGTATTAGTTTCGATAAAGTCGGGGTGGCCGGATTCGAACCGACGACCTCCAGCACCCCATGCTGGCGCGCTACCAGGCTACGCTACACCCCGTAAACTTTATTTTTAGCAGATAGTTACCCGTCCATCCGTAAAATGGCCGGCTAAGATATAATTTTTAGCTTTTTTAAAAGGGATTTTAAGTGTAAAGTATCGCTGAATAAATTTATTTCTGGCTTCACAATTCCGGTGATGATGCATCCCCGGGAATTTCTTACGTCAGGTTAAAATTTTTTGAATGGGGAGTATGTGCATTATTGGTGTTTTTTAATATGATTTCATGATTTTTTTGAGACAGATCATAGCATCATTTAATCAATTCTTACAAATGGACCTGATTGCATGAATTACCCCCCTGCCCTCTTGCTCCGGATATATTTTAGTGTGTTCAGTAATAGCTCTGGTCATCAACAGGAGTTATTCGAAAAACACAAGTATGAAACACTTTATAACAGGGAAATGGATTTTTGCCATCGTGTTGGTCGCCGGGTTGATAGTTACGGGCAAAACCTTTGCAAGCCATACGATGGGAGCCGATCTCACGTATGAAAACCTGGGTGGCAATACCTATAAGATTACAGTTTCTTTTTATCGCGATTGTATTGGAATTCCGGCGCCGGCAAATCCGTTCGTCACCATCAACTCTTCGTCCTGTGGACAGAGTATGGGTGTTACCTGTTATCCGCGTCCCGGAACAGGACAGGAAGTGACACCGAGCTGTTCAAGTTCGGTTACTACATGTAATGGTGGTTCATTTACCGGAATCCAGGAATGGATTTATGACGGTATCGTAACACTTCCGGCCCAGTGCACTGACTGGATCTTTGGTTATTCATTGTGTTGCAGGAATGCAGCGATTACAACCATTCATAATCCGAGTACAAACACATTCTATATATATGCCACATTAAATAATACGATCAGCCCGCAGAATTCATCACCGACGTTTTCAAACAAGCCGGTGCCGTTTCTTTGTCTCGGACAGCAGTTTTGCTTTAATCATGGTGCATATGATGCTGATGGAGATTCATTGGTATATTCTCTCATTACTCCGAAACAGACGATTTCCACGGATGTGAATTACAGACCGGGTTACAGTGCCTCAAACCCGTTGATCTCATCTCCTGCGACATCATTTAATACTTCCACGGGAGATATCTGCCTCACACCGCAGGCCCTCGAAGTAACGGTAATGGCAGTGTTGGTAAGCGAATACAGAAATGGTGTATTGATTGGAAGCGTTGAAAGAGATTTGCAGTTGACGGTGATGAATTGTGCAAACAATCTTCCGTCACTCACCGGAATAAACGGCACAAATAATTTCAGCGTGACAGTTTGTGCAAATCAACAGACCTGCTTTGATATATTTTCAAACGATCCGGATGGCGGCCAGCAACTGGAAGTTGATTGGAACTATGGAATTGCCGGCGGTAATTTCACCACTTCTTCAGCGTCGCACCCGGTTGGTACATTCTGCTGGACTCCATCATCCTCCGACATTGGCAATTCGTATACGTTCACGGCAACTGTAACAGATGATGCCTGTCCGTATAACGGAAGCCAGACTTACGCTTATACCGTGAATGTAATCGGCATGGATGTAGATGCCGGACCAGACCAGGCAATCGCCTGCAGCGACCTGGCAACAATTACCGCGGTGGCGTCTGGAGGGTCGGGTACATATACTTATTTATGGAATACGGGCTCAACCATGCAATCAATAACAGTTGGAGCCGGAACTTATGTTGTCACCGCGAGTGATGGTACCTGTACAGCCACGGACACCGTAGTTATATCGATGCCATTCATACCGGTTGCAGCATTTACGAACAGCGCACCGGATTGCATTAACTCCCCGATCAGTTTTACCGATCAATCGACCACGCCGGGAGGAAGTCTCAATTATTGGTTTTGGTTGTTTGATGATGGGGATTCTTCAAATCTTCAGAATCCTGTTCATCAGTTTCCGGGACCCGGCACATATAACGTTACACTGATTATTGAGAATACACTCGGATGTCGGGACACGGTGGTAAATCCGCTGGTCATACTGGCATACCCTTCGGCGGATTTTAACTGGGGACTGACCTGTCAGAACATAGGTGTCACATTCACAGACCAGACAGCACCATCGCCTGCATATTGGACATGGTCATTTGGCGATAGTACATTTTCAAATCAACAGTATCCGACACACACTTATGCAGACACAGGTACGTATACTGTTACGTTAATTGCCGGGAACAGTATTGGATGTTATGACACGATCAGTTACGACATCGTTATACTTCCATTACCGGTTATCAGTGCAAGTGCAGATCAGACTATTTGCGAAGGTGATTCGGTAACTCTCACTGCAACGGGAGGAATAAATTATTCATGGACGCCGGGAGGTTATTTTTCCCAGACAATTACAATTGCACCGACCGGTACCACGACTTTAATTGTGACAGGAATGGATGGAGTGGGTTGTTATACAACTGACACAGTTGATGTGATTGTAAAACCATTACCTCTTGTGAATGCCGGTGCGGACCAGGGGATTTGTTCCGGGAATTCTGCAACACTTACCGCAACAGGAGCGATTTCTTATACATGGACGCCTGGAGGTTCAATTTCATCTTCCATTTCCGTGAATCCGGCAACCGCTGCCACTTATACGGTAACAGGAACCGGAGCCAATGGTTGCACGGCCTCCGATGAAATAAACATTACCGTCAATCCGATGCCGGTAGCCGATGCTGGTCCGGATCTAATTGCCTGCAATGCATCAAATACAATTCTTACTGCATCAGGCGGTACCAGTTATTTGTGGCTGCCGGGCGGCATGACAGGTTCTTCCATTACAGTAAACCCCGCGTCTACCCAGACTTATGAAGTAACCGTAACGGACGGTAATGGTTGTTCGGCCACTGATTCAGTTACGGTGACGATCAATCAGCGACCGACGGTTTCACTGCAATCATTCTTCCTCTGTGCAGGTTCAACCGCCACACTGGATGCCGGCAATGCGGGTTCAGATTTCTTATGGAGTAATGGGGACACTACGCAGGTAATCCAGATAAATTCAGGCGGCGCCTATTCAGTAACAGTTACAAATAGTTTGGGATGTTCATCTACTGCTTCCTGTACTGTTACCTATGCAGCTACGATAACCATTAATCTTGGCAATGTGGCATTCTGCCAGGGAGACTCCGTATTGTTGGATGCCGGATATTCCGGAATGACCTATGCATGGACACCTGGTGGTGAGACATCCCAGACGATATACATTAAGAACACAGGATCCTATGGCGTAACGGTTACAGATACTTTGGGCTGCAGCGGGTCAATCAATATTTCAGCTGTTGTTAATCCGCTTCCGGTGCCCGATTTCAGTTCGGTTCCGACCTGCCAGGGAAACCAGATGAGTTTTACGGATGGTTCATCCGTATCGTCCGGTACAATCAGCGCATGGTCATGGAATTTTGGTGATGGAGGAACATCGACCGTGAGAAATCCGAATCACCTCTTTCCTTCAACCGGAAATTATAATGTAACGTTAACTTCCACTACCAATGCAGGATGTACGTCAACGGTTTCTCACCAGGCAACGGTAAATCCATTACCGGTTGCAGCATTTAATTTCAGCAACAGTTGTCTTGGGAATGCGGTTAATTTCACCGATCAGTCGACAGTTTCATCAGGGAACATTGTAGATTACAACTGGAGTTTTGGAGATGCCTCTACTTCTACCCAACAGAACCCTTCGCATTTGTATGCTTCTCCGGGGAACTATTCAGTGAATCTGACAGTGACGACTGCCGGCGGATGTACACAAACGGTTAATCATACCGTTACTATTCATCCAAAGCCATCGGCTAATTTTTCGGTTCCTCAGGTTTGTCATGGTAACGCTTCTGTTTTCACCAACAGTTCCTCCATAACTACAGGAAGCATATCCGGAATTTCATGGGACTTCAACGACACGTACACATCAACCCAGAATTCTCCATCGCATACTTATGCTTCATCCGGCACTTACTCAGTGCGGCTGATTGTGACTTCTTCATTCGGATGTTCGGATACGATTACAAAATCCGCTGATGTGAATGCTCGTCCGGTCGCAAATGCGGGCGCGAATACATCACTCTGTTCAGGAAACTCTGTTACTCTCTCCGCAACAGGTGGCGGCACATACAGCTGGACACCGGGCGGTGCAGTTACACAATCCATTTCCGTGTCGCCGGTTTCGAATGCGACTTATACAGTTACCGTCACAAACGCCAGTGGCTGTACATCGACAGATGATGTGGCGATAGTAGTTAACCCGATTCCGAATGCACAAGCGGGAGCTGACAGGTCGATTTGCAATGGAAGTTCTGTCGGACTTACCGGAGCGGGCGGCATTAGCTATCTATGGTCGCCGGGAGGAATGACAACAAGCGCCGTTACCGTTAATCCAAATTCGACAACCAGTTATATACTTACGGTAACGGATGCGAATGGCTGTACGGATAAGGATACGGTCGCCGTTACGGTTTATAATCTGCCGGTGGTTACGGCAACGCCGGACAACAGTATTTGCAATGGTTCAACGACATCGCTTGTTGCATCAGGAGCTACTTCCTATGTCTGGAGTCCTGTCGGTCTCACAACATCTTCCATACTCGTCACTCCATCTGTAACATCAACATATACAGTGGTAGGAACAGGACCGGGTGGTTGTACCTCTTCCGATGTGGTTACGATCACGGTGAATACAGCTCCGGTCGTAAACATTCCTACTGCATTTCTGTGTGATGGATTTTCGGTTACCCTGGATGCAGGAAATGCCGGCAGTACATTCGACTGGTCAACCGGCGAAACGACACAAACGATTTCTGTGACAGATTCCGGAACTTATTCTGTGATTGTTACAGGTTCTAATGGTTGTCCGGCAATGGGAAATGTTTCGGTTCTGACGGTAGGGACATTTAATACGACACCGGTAAATGCTTCAGTCTGCAGCGGGCAGAGTGTGAACCTGGACGCAGGAAATACCGGCAGCACGTATGCATGGTCGACCGGACAAACCACGCAGGTTATTTCTGTGAATGCGGCCGGAAATTATACCGTTACGATCACCGACATTTATGGATGCACAGGAACCTTACAGAATTTCGTGAGCCTGGATCCATTACCCGTAACCGACTTTACACTCAATTCAGTCTGCCTGGGACTCCCGGTAAGTTTCAATAACACTTCCTCGATCAGCAGCGGTTCCATTTCAAGTGTATTGTGGAATTTCGGTGATGGTGGCAGCTCAACGAATTCAAACATTCCGTATGTATATGCTTCTTATGGAAACTACACGGTCACTCTAACGGCGACGAGCGACAGGGGCTGTACTTCAACTGCCACAAAACAGGCTACAGTAAACCCACTGCCGGTTGCAGACTTCAGCACCAGCGTGACCTGTGAAAACGTTGCGGCAGCATTTACAAACCAATCGACAATACCTGCGGGTACAATAACTCAATGGGACTGGGATTTTGGCGACGGAACTTTTTCCTCGTCGACAACGCCAACACATGATTATCCGTCTGCAGGAACATTTACAACATCACTCATTGCAACGAGCAATTTCGGTTGTACGGATACGATAAGCAGGAGTGTGACCATACTTGGACTTCCGGTTGCGTCGTTTTCGGCGGCAAATGGCTGTGCACAGAGTAATATCAGCCTTGCGAATACTTCGAGTCCGAATGGCACAACGATTTCATCGTATCAATGGAATTTCGGAAATGGCAATACATCTACGGCAGCTCAGCCTGTGGTTCAATTCAGTAATCCGGGCACCTTCCAGGTAAGTTTAGTGGCCATATCAACTTCAGGATGCAGGGATACAGTCGTTGCTCCGGTCACGGTTTATCCTCTGCCAGTTGCGGCATTCTCTGCTACACCGGTTTGTGTGAACACCTCTGCATCTTACCTGAATAATTCCTCCATCTCCAGTGGCTCCATTCAAAATTACTACTGGTTGCTTGGCGACAATTCGACTTCTTCGCTCACAAATCCGAATCATACTTATTCGGCAGACGGGAATTTCACTGTGAGTCTGATAGCCACGTCTTCCTTTGGGTGCATTGATACGTCTGTTCAGAGCCTGACAATTTATCCGCAGCCGCAGGTGAATGTGACAGGTACCGATGTTTGTTATGGGAACAATACAAGCTTTGCGAATAACTCGACAATAGCAAACGGAAGCATTGCGTCCTGGTTATGGATTTTCAACGATGGCAGCATTTCAAATCAAAACACGCCTGTCCACCAGTTTGGTTCAACAGGTTCGTATAACGTAAGCGTAACGGCAATATCCGATCACGGATGCCAGTCGAACGGAAGCACGAATGTTAATGTATTCCCTAACCCTGTTGCTGCCTTTGTCACCGCCAATGTTTGCTTCGGAAGCAACACACAGTTGGTAAATCAGTCGTCAGTTACGGGTGGAGGAAGTCTTTCCAGTTACTGGACATTCAGCGACGGAGGAAGTTCGACAAGCAGCAATCCCGTTCACCTGTTTCCGTCAGCAGGAAATCATAATATCACTCTCCAGGTAGTATCACAAAACGGCTGTACGGGCCAGGTTACGAAAGGTCTTGACGTCTATCATTTGCCTGTGGCGAGATTCTCGGCGCCTGATAATTGCTCCGGCACCCCGGTCTCATTCACCAATCAGTCCACTTCACAGGACGGACACATCACATCATTCCTTTGGGGATTCGGTGATGGTACGTTTTCATTCGACGAGAATCCCGTACATCAATATCCAGATTCGGGTCAGTACAACGTAGATCTCATCACGATAACTTCTTACGGCTGCGCGGGTGAATACAACGATTCAGTTTCCGTATTCCCGAACCCTGTTGCAAGAATTCAGGCAAACAGCGCTTGCGTGGGTTCGCCGATTTCCTTTGTGGGAACAACTAACCTCAACGGTGGAGTAAGTTATGCCTGGACCATCAGTAATTCATTTACGACCAGTCAGCCTTCGTTCAGTTATACTTTTAATGCTCCGGGAAACTATAATATTTCACTTGTAGCCACTACATCTAACGGCTGCAGCGGAACGCAGTCAGACATGGTTAGCGTTTATCCAAACCCAGTACCTTCGTTCTCGAGTGACGAAGTATGTTACGCCTCACGCACGACATTCAGCAACCTATCTACGATTCCATCGGGTACAGTGAGCAGCTACTCCTGGAATTTCGGTGATAACCAGCAATCGTCACAAAGTAATCCAACGCACCTGTATGCTTCGGCAGGAACATATAATGCGGTATTGGCCGTTACTTCCGACAGGGGTTGCACATCCAATATTACCAGGCAGGTTGTAGTACATCCTCCGCCTGTAGTTAATTTCTCATCAGGAGCTCAGGGCTGTAAACCAGTAAGTGCGACGTTTACAGAAAATTCTTCCATCTCATCAGGAACCATTACGGGCAGGTTATGGAATTTTGGAGATGGAGATGTATCAACAGATCTGAATCCGACACATGTTTATGATCAAAGCGGTAGTTATGATGTCACGCTCACGGTCGTATCCGATTTCGGTTGCCAGGCTTCCGCACATCAGTCGGGTATCATCAGGGTGTTCCCGGATCCGGTAGCAGACTTCAGCGCAGACCCAACGGTTGTTGACATAGAAATGCCGGTCGTGCATTTCCAAAATGAATCGAGCGGATACTCTACCTACCAGTGGGTCTTTGGAGATGGCACTTTTACAACCAGCGAATTAAATCCTACACATACGTTTTCAGATACCGGTACATACCAGGCATTGCTCATCACGATGAATAATTTCGGATGCATGGATTCTATCCTTAAGACGATCGAGGTCAGGCTTCATTCAACATTGTTCATTGCCAATTGTTTTACACCTAATGGCGATGGTAACAACGACGACTTCAGGCCTTATTATACCAACATGAAAGAAATTAAAGTATGGATTTTTGACCGCTGGGGAAAACTGCTTACCTCATGGGATAGCCTGGAAGGATCATGGGATGGTTTCTACCAGGGCAGAAAGTGTCAGTCCGATACCTATGTTTATAAAATTGCCGGAACAGGCCTTGACGGTAAACAATCCGAATGGGTCGGGCATGTAAGCATTGTCTACTAAAGAAAGTGCGTTTGGCTTTTCATGGTGCGCAAAGAGCCTCCGGTAATTCATTTCACCGGGGGTTCTTTATTTTAAGCAATAGTACTAATTTGAAACAATTTGTTTTTTATTATTCCAGTCAGGAGGATATACCGTTCGTGTATAAGGCCGCGTTCTCAATAACGACCGCAGGTAAGTGATCTGGTTTGGCTGACCAAATACGGCACGCAGCTTTTTGAAGTTTTCAAGTAACGTAAGCTGGTTTTCATTCTTTGGAAAGTAATCGGTATAAAAGGAAATTTCCTGCTCCATTTTTGGTTTTAGTATTTGACGATTTTTAATTCAATACTTTCCTGAATGGAAAAAGGTTTTATAAAATGATAAATTTTTATCGCGAGAATTATTTTCAGCGGTAAAGTCTGTAGTTAGATTATCCTGCATAACACATTTAGAATGATTGATTAATTAAATTCTGCCGACACTTATGTTTACAATAGAAAAGCGTTGCGACCGGAGTCACAACGCTAAACCAAATACCTAAACATAACCTGAAAACAATTTCTTTAGCAGGGAAAAGGTAACAGCTGCATAAAAATAAGTTGGAAACACTAAAACTTATGTAGCAGCTGTTACCGAAAAATTCCTGGGTTAGAGTTGAGGGGATTTACGGAAACCCATTGCCTGCAATATCAGCGAACTGATATTTTGTATTACTAAATTAAGAACGAGATAATGGGTCAAATGTATGTTCATTGATATACTCAGAATGTCATTTTTTGTGAAATAATCATTTTATAAGGTGAATCAATCAAATTTCGTTGTGAAACAGCCGTCGTATAGAGCATAGCGCCGAAAACGAATATTAATCCGTTTATTTGCAATTATATAAGAAAATCAACTTTAATACTTTTTAACAATACTAAAAAGTAGTTTAGCGATTCACTCAAGATTATAATTATGAACATTAAATTATTTGCATGTAGTTTATTATTCGTCACTGCTCAGCTGAATGCACAGCCGCTGAATTATCCGGTTACAAAAAAGACCGGCCAGACTGATACATATTTTGGCACGGAGGTAAAGGATCCTTACCGGTGGCTGGAAGATGATCGTTCTGCAGAAACTGCAAACTGGGTGAAGGAACAAAATGCCGTAACTGAAAATTATCTTTCCGGGATACCGTTCAGGTCAAAGGTAAAGGACCGGATGACACAACTGTGGAATTTTCCCAAGTCCTCCACCCCGTTTAAAGCCGGCAACAATTATTTCATCTATTCAAATAACGGATTGCAAAACCAGTTTGTATTAAATATTCTACGAGGAAATTTTAATGCTAAACCCGAAGTCTTCATCGACCCCAATACACTTTCTGCTGATGGTACCATTAACCTGGGGACAGTTTCGGCATCGCACGACGGAAAATATGTTGCTTATGCTTTGTCTAAGTCGGGCAGCGACTGGCAGGAAATTTATATTAAGAGCGTTGAAGGAAAACAACTGGATGATAAAATTGAGTGGGTGAAATTTTCCGGTATCTCATGGAGAGGAGATGGATTTTATTATTCTAGGTATGACGAACCTGAATCCTCACAGGTGCTGAAAGGGAAAAACGAATTTCATAAGATTTATTATCACCGGCTGGGTGACAATCAGAAAAAAGACAAGCTGGTATATGATGATAAGCAATACCCCCTCAGAAATTTCTACGCAGCAGTTACGGAAGATGAGGATTACCTGATTGTTTACGCTTCAGAGGCTTCTCCGGGAAACAGCCTGATGGTTCAGAATCTGAAAAAGCCAGATAGCCCTTTCATCAATCTCGTGGAGTCATTCGATGATAAATATGATGTGATCGACAACGAGGGTTCCCAATTTTTCGTTCTTACAAATAAAGGCGCATCCAACTACCGTTTGGTGATGATGGATGCAGACAAGCCGAAGGAAGCATGGAAGGACATCATTCCCGAGAGCAGTGATGTATTGCTTGAAGTCGTGGCGGGAAACAACCTGTTTGTTGCAAGGTATATGAAGGACGCCGTAAGTGTTCTTAAAGTCTATTCCCGCACAGGTACTTTTATAGGAGATATTAAAACTGAAAGTATCGGGACCGTCGACCAGCTTTCTTCCGGGAAAAAGGATGAGGACCTTTTCTATGCGCTTTCGAATTTCACATTGCCTTCCGTGATTTATCATTATAACCTGCGTACCAAATTACAGGAAGTATATTTCCAGCCGAAGATTGATTTTCCTGCCGATGAATACGAGACGAAGGAGATTTTTTACAACAGTAAAGACGGCACGAAGATTCCCATGTTCATCGTTCATAAAAAAGGATTGGCAATGGATGGAAATAATCCGACTCTTCTGTTTAGTTACGGAGGATTTAATATCCCGATGATTCCCATCTTTAAGATCGAACGGCTGGTATTCCTCGAAAACGGAGGCGTCTTTGCCATGCCATGCATTCGTGGCGGCGGCGAATATGGTGAGAAATGGCATATGGATGGTACCGGTTTGAAGAAACAGAACGTCTTTGATGATTTCATAGCAGCTGCCGAATCTTTAGTCAGAGAAAAATATACACGTCCGTCCAAATTAGCTATCAATGGCCGCTCGAATGGCGGCTTGCTGGTCGGCGCCGTCATGACCCAGCGCCCCGATCTCTTCAAAGTTGCAATACCAACCGTAGGTGTTATGGACATGTTGCGATATCACACCTTCACGATCGGATGGAGATGGAAAACCGACTATGGCTCCAGCGAGGATGAGGTTAATTTCAAAAACCTCCTCTCCTATTCTCCATTGCACAATATCAGGGAGAACACTGAGTATCCTGCAACGCTTGTTACCACAGGCGATCATGACGACCGCGTGGTTCCGGCACATTCATTCAAATTCATTGCAACGCTGCAGGAGAAAAGCTTAAAAAAGAATCCTGCGCTCATACGTATAGATATCAATTCCGGTCATGCCGGGAATACTGTTCTCGGATCCAGCAAGCCCGTTTCAAAACAGATCGAGGAACAAACGGACATCTTCACCTTTATGATGTATAACCTGGGAATGACCCTGAAGGCCAGACCCTAGGTTTATGGTGCCGGATCATTGTGAACATTTTTGTTTGAAAAGTAAATGATTCAAATAATCGCTGCAGTTTTGAATTGTTTAACTTTGTGAAATAGCCTTTTAACTCATATGAAATTAAAGATTGGAATCATATTCGGGGGATTCTCACGCGAACGTGAAATTTCGTTTGCCGGAGGAAGAACCGTTTATGATAACCTGAATAAGACACTCTTCGAAGCAATACCTGTTTTTGTCGATAGCTTCGGGAATTTCATTCTGCTCGACTGGCAATTCATCTACAAGGGAAGTATTCGTGATTTCTATCCTCCGGTATCTTCAATTCCGCCTTCAAAAGGAAATTACCAGGTGTATGCCGAATCGCTTGGGGATCTTTCAATGAAGGAACAGGAAGCGTTGATCCGAAGTATCGGTCGTGTGATTCTGCCGGCAGAACTCAACCAGTGTTTTGATTTCGCCTTTCTGTGTCTTCATGGTCCTTTCGGTGAGGATGGCAGAATCCAGGGCATGCTCGAATATTATGGAATCCCCTATTCCGGCTCAGGCATACTTTCTTCAGCGATCGGCATCAACAAATCGGTGCAGAAGAAACTGATGAGAAATTCCGGTTTCGACGGACCGGAATATTTATCGCTGAAAAAGAAAAACTGGAATGAATCGGACAGGAAAATAATTTTCAAAAACATCAGGGAAGATATCGGCTTCCCGTGTGTAATAAAGCCGGCTCACCAGGGTTCATCCATCGGCGTGAGTGTGGTGGTAAAAGATGATGAGGTCGAAATCGGAAGAGCCATCAATCATGCATTCTTTATCAGGGAGATTCAAATAAGCGAATGGAATTCGCTGAACGAAAACATGAGACTGTCGCTGATCCGTTCGGTCTCAGATATACGCGAGGGACTTGGTTTGCCGCTGATGATGACGGTTTCCGGCCGATCCGAAAGAATATTTCATCCCGATGCATTGTCAGGGAGAATAGATTCCGCCTTCAGTAACGGGAATAAATCAATACACCTTGAGGCATGCGATGGCGAGAGTGAAATACTCATTGAGCAGTTCATCGAGGGAAAGGAATTTTCCTGCATCGTAATACGGAATGAAGATGATCGTCCCGTTGCTTTGCCTCCCACCGAAATCAGGAAAGGAAAGGAACTCTTCGATTATCGTTCCAAATATCTCCCCGGATTATCGAGGAAGATCACTCCTATTGAATTATCTTATGAACAGATCCAGCTGATCAGGCAGGAATGTGAGCGACTGTTTCTCGAGTTGAACTTTAACGTGTATGCTCGTATTGATGGTTTTGTAACGAACGACAACCGGATTTTCCTGAATGATCCGAACACGACCTCGGGGATGATGCCTTCTTCTTTCTTCTTTCACCAGGCCGCTGAGATCGGACTCAATCCCTCTCAGTTTCTTACCTATATCATCCGTACTTCCTTTACTGAGCGCATGCATGACATGCCGGGCAAATCAGGACTCGGAGAGTTACTGAAGAAACTCGATGAAGAAATCATTTCGATGAGAAATAATCCCGGGCAGAAGACGAGAGTTGCAGTTATTCTTGGCGGCTATTCGTCCGAGAGACATATTTCCGTCGAGAGTGGCAGAAACGTCTACGAAAAGCTTTCTTCCTCGGATAAATATGCGCCTGTTCCGGTTTTTCTGACGGGTTCTGACGGCAATCACCGGCTTTTCCAGATACCGGTTAATCTCATGCTGAAGGATAATGCCGACGACATCAGGGAGAAAATCATGCATTTTTCCGTTCACGAAGTGGTGAAGGAAATCATGATGCTCTGCGAAAAGATCACCGATAAATATACTTCCGCACAGGATGTACTGCAGCCAAAGGAAATTTTCTACGAAACCCTCTCTGAAATTGCAGATGTCGCTTTCATAGCCTTGCATGGCAGGCCCGGCGAAGACGGAGAAGTTCAGCGGCAGCTTGAAAAGGCCGGCATTCCTTATAATGGCTCTGGTGTTGATTCATCCAGGATAACTATAAATAAATTTGAGACAAACGAGATCCTCCGGAATCATGTTTTCAAGGTAGCCTCGCACAGGCTTGTGAGTTACAGCGACTGGAAAGGAAAGAAAGATGTGATCGTAACTGAAATCAAAAGAGACTTTAAGTTCCCGTTAATTGCAAAGCCCGTAGATGACGGTTGCAGCAGCGCAGTTAAGAAGATTAAAAACATGGAAGAACTGTCGGCCTTCGCAGATGCGATATTCCGGCAGTCAGAAGAACTCTCTCCGAAAGAAGCAGCCATTCTCAATTTAAAGCCGAAGGAAGAATTTCCGCAAAAGGTAATGTTTCTTATCGAAGAACTCATCGAACCGGAGGGTGCTGCACATTTTCTGGAAATCACAGGCGGTCTGCTCACCAAAATGGATGAACAGGGAAACATACGATATGAAGTTTTCGAAGCCTCCGAGGCTCTGTCCGGCGGAGACGTGCTGTCGCTTGAGGAGAAATTTCTCGCCGGCGAGGGGCAGAATATCACTCCTGCCCGGTATGCGGCCGATGCCGCTGAGAGGCAAAGAATATCCGAAATCGTAAAGGATGAATTCAAACGTGCTGCCATGCTTTTGAATGTGGAAGGTTATGCGAGAATTGATGCCTTTGTGAGAGTATTCGGTGACGGCAGAGTCGAGACAATTTTCATAGAGGTAAATTCGTTACCGGGAATGACGCCGGCAACATGCATTTTCCACCAGACTGCAATTGCCGGTTACAAGCCGTATGATTTCATCGACCGGATTTTAAAATATGGAATTCAGAAAATGAAACGGCCTGTTAAAATACATTAGAAATATGTCGTCTAAACTGTTTGAATTTTTGACCAGCCGTGTATTCTTCAGGAATGTTGCCATTCTTATAATTGCAATGATCATCGGTTTCTTCTCTCTGAATGCCATGCTCAATAACTACACGCACCATGGGGAAAGCATTTCTGTGCCTGATCTGACCGGACTGGAGATTTCGAAACTCGACAGCATTTTAGTTACTCATGGCTTCCTGTACAAAGTAATTGATTCATTGTATGACGGAGAGAGGATTCCCGGAACGGTCATCGACCAGGATCCGGCGCCGAAGAGTAAAGTAAAAGAGAACCGTACCATTTACCTTACGATTAATGCGGTCAATCCACCTGATGTTAAGATGCCGGATCTTGTTGATGTGTCTTTCAGGCAGGCACAGGCTATGCTGCAGTCATACGGACTGGTTACCGGTGATGTGGTTTATCGTTCAGATCTAGCCAAAAATGCAGTGCTCGAACAACTATATAAAAACCGCACCATCAAGCCCGGAACAATGATTCCAAAAGGCGCCGTCATCGATCTCGTTTTAGGCGACGGCCTCGGAGACATTGAAGTCGAAGTTCCGGATCTGACCGGTATGACACTTGAAGAAGCAAAGACCAAACTCGTACATTCATCACTGGCATTGGGTATCGTAGAATACGAGGATGAATCGGATGAGAAATCCTCTGCACGGGTTTACAGGCAGAATCCTGATGCGGGCAGTGGTATTACGCTCAAACAGGGTTCGGGTGTGGATGTATTCCTGCGTTGAGATTCCCGTTTATATGCCGGCCAATATTCGTACTTTTGCCCTCCCTCCTATGAAGACAAGCAAAATTCTCTTTCTGATTTTAGTACTGACGGTTTCTTTTTCGGACATAAAAAGCCAGGAGACGATTATTCCCCTGAATAACAATCCCGCGCTCATGAATAAAGCGAAGTCGAAGAAGATGATGAGAATGATGTCTGCGGTTGACGATACGATTCCCATTCCTTTCCGTGATGATTTTTCACGCCCGGGTGTTTATCCTGACGAGACTTTGTGGCTGGACAGCGGTGTTTTTATAAACAATAATTATCCTGATTTCCCGGTTACGATCGGAGTTGCAACCTTTGACGGTTTGAATTACATGGGATGCCCCTATCAGCCGGCATCAACACAGGATTCGGTTGCGGATGTCCTCACTTCGCATTGTATCGATCTGGCACTTGCATCAACGGATACTTCCGTATGGTTTAGTTTTTTCTATCAGCCGCAGGGTATGGGCGATGCGCCTGAATCAGGCGACTCGCTTGTACTTCAG
Organism: uncultured Flavobacteriales bacterium; assembly: GCA_964595205.1. Classification (GTDB taxonomy): domain Bacteria; phylum Bacteroidota; class Bacteroidia; order AKYH767-A; family 2013-40CM-41-45; genus JADKIH01. The sequence continues at coordinate 338,419 of CAZQOQ010000015.1, forward strand.
TTTAAGGACTCAGGCGGGACATGGAAAAATGTCTGGGCAGTGGATGGCCGGGAAGATTCGGCTTTTCAAAGAGTGAATATCAGAGTTACCGGAGCTGAATATCTGTTCAAAGGATTTCAATTCAGATTTTACAACATTGCAACCGTAAACGGAAACCGTGATCACTGGCATCTCGATTATGTTTGGCTTGACAAGAACAGATTCGAGAACGACGGCCTCGAAGATTTTTCACTGATCAAACCAATTGGATCATTGCTTACAGAATTTACTGCAATGCCCTATTCGCATTATAAGGCCCTGGGTACGCCTCCGGTTGCAGGAACATTGGTGCCCGATATGTCCGATTCCGTTTACGTCTTGAATTATGGTCCCGCCAGCTTCACGCAGTTCATAGACATTATACAAGTCGGCCAGCCGGTACCGGACTACCATGTTTCCACCGGAATATTCAACGGCAATCCTCTTTCGTATGTAAACAATACACTTCCGCTGAATTATTATTTCCCGGCATTGCCCGGCGACAGTGTCGATTACCTTGTTAAGTCATTTCTTGATGATCCGGTAGCTCGATTGAATAAATACAACGATACGAGTTATTACTATCAGCATTTTTATAATTATTATTCTTATGACGATGGCAGCGCTGAAGTCGGGTATGGAATTACAGGAAACGTGGATGTGTCGATGGCTTATTTATTCAATGTGAAAGTCGCCGATACGCTGAGAGGGGTACAGATTTATTTTAATCCCACCGGACTGGATGTTACGAATAAACTATTTCAACTTACGGTCTGGAGCGATATCAATCTGACTACGAATCAATCCATCGAAATGTACAGGATGATCAACCAGAAACCCGGCGAATGCGACAGCCTGAACGGGTTCAAGACATATTTGTTTGACACAACACTAGTGGTGGGGCCGGGAAATATATGGGTTGGAATGATACAGAACGAGCCCCAGGCACTCTATGGTGTGGGACTCGACAGGAATACGGACTCCCGCACGAAGATGTATTATCACATCGATGGTATATGGAGCGGCTCGAGTATTTTTGGTTCATGGATGATTCGTCCGCTGTTTGGAAAGAAAATTCCTGTTGTTTCTGTTGAGGAAAATGAAAACCTGGTATCAGATTTTTCTGTTTTTCCAAACCCGGCAAACGATCATGCACACATACGGTTCAACAATCGTGGTGACAGAAACTACACCTGCCAGATTTTCGATTGCATAGGTTCGCTTTTGCGTGAAGAATTGTTATCACCGGATGGAAATATTGATATTTCAGCATTGAGCAAGGGCATTTATATTGTCAGAATATATGCTCCAGGCGACCGTACCGGGAAAGTACAGAAGCTGATCATTCAATAGAAGTTTTTTACATTGGAAATAGTTTTACCGTCAGCTTAAATTTCAACAGGAATATTGTAACGATGAATACCGATGAGTTAGAAGCATCCGAACAGGACGAGTTGTATGAGCATCACCGGTTCATCATCGAAAACGGCGTGACTCCCATAAGGATCGACAAGTTTTTAATTAACCGGATGCCGAATGTGAGCCGAAACAGGTTGCAGAATGCCTGCGAAGCCGGCAATATACTTGTCAACGGAAAAGAAGTTAAGTCGAGCTATAAGGTAAAGCCAAAGGATCAGATTCAGATCGTATTGCCTGAACCGGTGCGTGAAAAGGAATTGATCCCACAGGATATTCCGCTCGATATTGTGTACGAAGATGATGACATTATTATCGTCAACAAACCGGCGGGTTTGGTGGTGCATCCGGCATTTGGAAATTATTCCGGCACACTCATGAATGGCCTGCTCTATCACTTTCAGAAGTTACCGGTTAGTAAGGGAAACATGGATCGCCCGGGACTTGTTCACAGGATTGACAAGAACACATCCGGTTTGCTGGTGATTGCGAGGACAGACATTGCAATGGTGCACCTGGCGAAGGAATTTTTCAACCGAACGATCGACAGGAAGTATGTGGCACTCGTGTGGGGCGATTTTAAGGAAGACGAAGGAACGATTACCGGTCATGTCGGAAGAAATCTCAAGGACAGGAAGATCATGGATGTTTTTCCGGGCGGCGAACATGGTAAACACGCTGTGACACATTATAAAGTTCTTGAGCGATTCGGTTATGTCACGCTAATTGAATGTAAACTTGAGACGGGTCGTACACACCAGATCCGTGTTCATATGAAGTATGCGGGCCATCCGCTGTTCAACGATGAGACCTATGGGGGAAATAAAATTCTGAAAGGCACAACGTTTACCAAATACAGGCAGTTTATTGAAAATTGTTTTGAAATTTTTCCACGGCATGCGCTTCATGCGAAGACGCTGGGATTCATTCATCCTGTTACGGGTAAGAAAGTATTTTTCGAGTCGCCGCTTCCTGAGGATTTTACCAGGCTGTTGGAAAAATGGCGCAGCTATGCGAAAAATAAGGAAGCGTGAAGTCGGTCCTTTAACCTAGTCCTTCTTCTGTAAAATCAACGGAATGTTTCTTACCACCTGGCCGGACTTTTTGTCGACTACTTTCAAATGATAAAAGCCGCTAGCATATTCATTCATTGCAAGGTTTAAGTCAGCTGCAGTCACCGGAACAGATATAACTTCTTTTCCAAGCTGATCATTCAATTCCACCAGGAAATTTTCTGTCGAAAGATTATCATTAAAATGAATAGAGACAATCGACTCTACGGGATTCGGGTAAGCATTTATTAATGTAACGTACCGGTTCTCTTCAATGCCATTCACGGAAAGTGAAACATCAAACGTATCGCACAGATTGCAGCCGTTTTGATCCGAAATGCAAAGACTGTAGTTGCCGACCGGAATATTAAACCGGTCTTCTGAATTATAACCGTCCATCCACGAAAAAGTATAAGGAGAAGTTCCGCCTGTAATGCTAAGATTTATTGCGCCGTCGTTGCATCCGATGCAACTGACATTATTGATGATGGCAGTGTCTATGCTTATGTCGCAGTTTATTTTATTGTAGCGAACGATAAATGCATCATACATTAAGGAGCCGTTTACATTGACGCCATCGAAGTCGATATGATCCCAAAATTCCCCGCTGAAGAATAAATTGCCATAGGCATCAGATCCTGATCCGTGTCCGCGATCATGATCGGGTCCCCCGAATGCTTTTATAAAGCGGAAATTACCGGAAGAGTCATAACTTGAAAAAAATGCATCTTCCTCACCATTGGAAGAAACTATTACTGTATCGAATGTTGCATCATCCATGAAAGTTCCGCCGACGAATACATTTCCAAATAAGTCTGCAGTGATCCTGTTTCCGAAATCGATATTGTTTCCTCCTCCACTCCTCACCCAGAGATTATTTCCGTTGTCGTCATAGGCTGCTACGAACATATCGGAACTGCCGTCTGAACTTACGGAATTAGATCCAAAAGAAGCATGACCTCTGAATTCACCGGTGCAGACAATTCTGCCGTTTGAGTTGATTGCAACATCCTGGCCGATGTCATCGCCCGAGCCTCCGCCGGAAACAGCCCATTGCAATGATCCAAGCGTATCATATTTAGCCAGGAAGAAATCCTTGTCGCCGTCTGAATCAAGGGTAACAGAAGAATTAAAACGCGCCGAACCTTCGAAGCTTCCCGTCAGGTACACATACTCTCCCAGAACTGCCAGGCCAAATCCCTCATCAGAATCGGAGCCACCGATCTGTTTGTGCCACATTTTATCGCCATCCGGATTGAACTTGATGAGAATGATATCCTCAGAGCCTCGCGAAGTAAAAAGTGTTGATCCGTTATAATATGCCTTTGCACGTGTTGTTCCTGCCGCATACACATTTCCATTTGCATCACATGCGAGTGCATAACCGATGGTGCTTCCGGAATTTGTGCCGATGGATTTCACCCATAAAGAATGACCGGTAGAATCATATTTTGCAATGAACATGTTGTTGGAACCCTGAGCGGTTTTTGATATACCTCCGAAGTCAGAAACCGTCTCGAACTCACCTGTAATGAAAACACTGCCTTCGTGGTCGACGTCTATCGAATAACCAATGTCGCCGTCAGTACCGCCGGCATGTTTTGCCCAGATCAGATTTCCGAGGGAATCATAGCGGGCAAGAAAAATATCATGACTTCCGTTGGAGGAAAGATGATATCCATCGAAGGATGCGGTATATTCTATCTGACCGGTTGTATAAAAATCGCCGGAGGGCTTGATCAGCAGGTCGTGGCAATCATCATAGCCATCACTGATGATGGTATTGATGCGGGTTGGCGCCTGTCCTTTGAAATCTAAAAATGAAAAAACTAAAATGAGTGTGAGTAGTGTTCTGATCATGCGCTATTATTGAAGTTTCAGCGATTGAAAGGTATGAAAATTTTTGAAAATGCTTTCGATTCCGGTCACACAAAATGAGCATTGGTGCACCTTTAAGGGGTAAGTGTCCGGTTTCTCCCGGCTAAACCGGATTGTACAGCGTATCTCTCTCAACAGCAATTCTTCCCGTACGCTCAATGAGTTCCACAAGCTGAGCGGACGTAAGTACCGGGTTCTGTTCCTCGGCTCCTGCCATTGAATAAATTTTGGTGCTGTCGTCGATGGTGCCGTCGAGATCGTCAACACCAAACGACTGCGACAATTGTGCGGTTGCACGTCCGATCATCGGCCAATAAGCTTTTACATGATTAAAATTGTCAAGATATATCCTTGATACGGCATAGTTTTTCAGATCTTCAATAATGCTTTTCTCAGGTACACCCGACATTTCATTTCCCTGGTTACGAAACTTGAGCGGTATAAACGTATTGAATCCACCCGTGCGATCCTGCAACTGACGGAGTCTTTCCATATGATCGATCCGGTGATTATAATTTTCGATATGGCCGTAAAGCATGGTGGCATTGCTGTGCATGCCAATCCTGTGTGCAGTCTCGTGAATTTCCAGCCATTCATCTGAGGTGCATTTATCGTTGCAGATCTTTGAACGGATCTCTTCGTGGAAGATTTCCGCCCCGCCGCCGGGAAGAGAATCCAGGCCGGCTGCATGTAAAAATCTCAGGCCTTCTTCGAATGACATTTTCGCTTTGCGGATCATGTATTCGAGTTCCACTGCCGTGAAGGCTTTGATGTGTAAATCCGGTCTGTGCGCTTTGATTTGTTTCAGGATGCCGGCAAAATAGAAAAGATCCATTTTCGGATGCACGCCGCCAACGATATGTACTTCGGTGACATCCCTACCATCATAAGATCTGACCTTTTCAAGAATTTGTTCTGCACTCAACTCCCAGCCTTCTTCCCTGTTTTTAAGTGTTCGTGAATACGAACAAAAATTACAGGAAAACACACAAATGTTAGTAGGCTCGATATGAAAATTGCGGTTGAAAAAGGTTTTATTTCCATTCTTCTTTTCCCTCACATAATTGGCTAATGTGCCCAGGAAACCCGGCTCGCCTTCCTGGTATAACTTCAGGCCCTCTGCGGGCGTTATGCGCTGACTGGAAACCACTTTATCTGCAATCGACTGTAACTGACGGTCGGCTGAAATGTTTTTTATATAGTCAACAGATGATGAATTCATAGAGACTGCAAAAGTAAGGTTTTACAGGTAAAGACTTCATCTAAGCAGAAGATAATTCCATGCAGATTCGTTTTCATTTTAAAACTGTAGTTTTAACGATTGGAAAAATGTGACTGTACAAATGCTCTTTCAAATGTGACTTTTCCCTGACACAATTGCCCCGAAGGATTTCAATATTTAAGTCATAAATCAAAAGCATTTTTCATCTATTTTTGAAATACCGTCAAATCTGAATTTCTAACATCTGACTATATGATAAGAATATTGCTAGTTGAAGACGAAGAGCATCTCCAGGAAGCCATCAAACTCAATCTTGAACTGGAGGGATACAAAGTGGTTGCAGTAGGAAACGGAATCGAGGCAGTAAAGGTATTTAAGCAGGAACGTTTCAACCTTGTTGTGCTGGACGTGATGCTTCCCGAACTCGACGGTTTCGGTGTATGCGAGGCCATACGCCTGCATAATTCAAAGGTGCCGATCCTGTTCCTCTCGGCCAAGAATGCCAATGAGGACAAGATACTCGGATTGAAGCGGGGTGCAGATGATTACATGACAAAGCCGTTTAACCTGGAAGAATTTCTGCTGCGCGTGCATGCACTCCTGAAGCGTGGTATGAACAGCGACGAGAAAAAGGAAATGCATGATACATTCCGTTTCGAAGGAAATGAGGTAAACTTTCTCACTTTCGAAATAGTCGGCAAGGATAAAAAACCGATTCGTCTCACGAAAAAAGAAATTGCCCTCCTCAAACTATTAATCGAAAGAAGAAATGAAGTCGTATCACGCGAGCATATATTAGAATCCGTATGGGGCTACGACATCTATCCTTCCACCAGAACCGTTGATAATTTCATTCTGGCATTCAGAAAGTATTTCGAAAAAGATCCGAAAGATCCGAAGTACTTTTTCTCGATTCGCGGTGTAGGTTATAAGTTCGTTTACAAATGATATTACTGTGGGTTTTTAAAAATGAAAAGTCGCCAGGTAGTTTCTGGCGACTTTTTTATATGTAGATATGTGGTTTTTTATTTCACTCCAGGAAATTTTGAAGATACATTATTCTTTATTCATCGGAGGAGGAGTAATAAAATCGATCGGTAAAATATACTGAACATCTACGGGAGTACCGCCGGCGGTTCCCGGTTTCCAGTCAGGCATTATTCCTACCACACGCAAGGCCTCATTATCGAGTTCATCCGAAGCGCTGCTGAGTATTCTTGGCTTCACTATTTTGCCATTCCTGTCTACCATAAAGCCAACATACACACGACCCTGGATGTGATTGATCTTTGCATTTTCAGGATAAGTGAGATTATTTTTTAAAAAGCTTTCCAGACTATCGGGGCCTCCGGGAAATTCCGGCTGAACCTGTGTTACGGTGACACCAAAGCCGGCTTTTACGCTTTTCTTTTCAGTGGATTTGGAATCCTGCCCAAAACCAACTGAAACAATCAATAGAAAACCTAAAAAAAGTAGTTTTTTCATATCTGGTTATTCTAATTTCAAACCTAAGAGATTCTTCGGAGAAAAACAAATATTCACGGGTAATTTAAGACCGCCGATCGATGCTAAAATACCGCGCATATGCATGAAAAATCACGATTTTGACTTTTCCAATGCTGCATCTTTTGCTGTAAGGTTTTTCTTTTTCTGACTGATGATTATCTCATGCATTCGCTCGACCACATTTAAAGTTATCGGGCAATATTCAATATTCTGAATATGGGTGCCGCTTATGTACAGTTTAAAGTCCCTGTATTGCGTATGCGGAAATCCGCCGCAATCGCGGGGACGAACGGCATAAATCGAACACTTGTTATCCTTCCTTAAAAACTGGCAGGGAATACTTTTGTTCATGTAATCCTTACCACCCTCCTCCTTATCCAGGTACTTGTCATAAAATGCGCTGAAGGTCATGCCCAGGTGTTTAGAGATCCGTTTAACATCGGCTTTTGTATAGGTGGGCGACATTGTTTTACAACAGTTAGCACAATCGAGGCAATCGATTTTTTTAAATGCCTGCTTATGCAATTCGATTGCGACAGGATCGACTCCGCGTAGTTTCCGATGGAGCAGTCCGCGTAAAAAAGTCGTATACTTCTTTTTATTCTTCCGGATCGAAGCTTTCATATAACCAATCGGATCTTTGATCAGCAAATGAGGCGGATGGTATACATGTGTTTCAAAAACCGGTAATCTCTTTTTCTTTGACATTAATTAATAATTATGATCTGTTTACCCTGATTTATCACGTACCGAAGCTCTTTTTAATTCCGATTAAAAATCCGATCGTTCCTTTCTTCCCATTCATGAGCGAGGTGAACAATTCTGCCCTGATGAAATTCAACTTCTCAACACCGATACTGAAATCAAAATAGTTTTCCAGTTCTTCGGTGTGAAGATAATGAACCCCGGCTATTTCACGTAATTTCAGTTTACGGATGAGAGGAATTTTATTCAGGATGAAACCGCCGAAATTTTCTTCACCATGCAATTCGATGTATGAACCCGCTGTGCTGTAGGTATAATAATCAAGATTTTTAAAGTCGTTGATGCGGAAGTCGGAGAACCATGTCTTGTTGCCATTGAAATGTTTGAGGTCGGGAATAAAGAGTTTATTATCCGAAAAAAAATCACCATACACGGCCATGTATTTCAGCGTGCCAAACAGGCCAAGATCCATTTCATCTTCCATCGACACACTGAATTTATCGAAGTCGACGTCGCTGCCTGCGAATTCAAATCCCTTCTTATAGTTCAACCTGATAGAAGGATATTTCGAGCCTGTGTTGTATTTCCCTTCCGGACGGTTGATATATTCCTGTCCGGGTTCAATCAAAAAACCTATATCTGCAATGAAGGCCTGGTGAGCCTCGAACCCATATTGATCCGTGGCCGGATTATATGGATCGTTTGAAGTGTAATCCCTGCCTTCCACATTCTGAAAGGAGTAATCGCTGCTGTTGGCAACGGAATTACGGCGGGCATATTCGAGACCCAGCCTCATGGAGAGTCCGTTGAAGAGCTCGTTCCTGTGAACGACTTTCACATATTGCTTCTCATATACTTTCATGTAATTTTTCTCTGCGAAGAGAGAATAGATTCCGTTGATCATTTCGCTGATCGGTTTACTCTCATTAAACTGAACCAGATCGGTGCCTGCATCGATATTGATGATTGAACGGGTTCTTACATTATAACGGTAATTAAAATCGACGTGTCCGTTGAAATGCGTATTCGAAAAGCCATATCTCACAAACGGCGAAATGGTATATTCCCTCCTGTCTTCCTTCCCGAATCCTTCCCTGTACACCATTTCGATGGCGGTATTCCAGCCCTCAACCGTATTGAAATTTATTTTCTGAATGGGAGATGTAATATTAAACGAGACATCTTCGTAGGTATTATCCCATTGATAGTTTCCAAAGACCGAACCGAATGTAAACCTGTTATTTTTCCTGTCGAGCGAATCGAGATACGGTTTCGACTCTTTTATGAGACGGGTGCTGTCGCGGCGATGGTAATCGATTCCTTCCAGGCCGGTAAGAGGAACGGGCCTGACGCCGGTCCAGTATGTGGAGTCCTTCTTGTTGGCCCCCGTATCAACTTTCATGATCTCTCCCTTCCTGAAGCCTTCAGGATCGGCAGGATTAAGGTTGTAATCGCTAAACACTCCTAATACGACTCCGTTGCCCTTGAAGCCGAATGCGCCGAAGGAATAATCGAATTGGTGGCTGAAGGGCATCCATGTGGCATCATCCACGCGAATAAAATTCTGTTTGATGCGGAATGTGTCGACAAATTCCATCTGCTGGGCCTTCGTGATGAACAGATCGGCGCTGTAAATTCTCCACGTTTCGTCGGCAATATAGATAGTTCCTGTGAATACGGGATCGGTAATTCGCTTCGGTATCACCGATATTTTATTGATGATAATTCCATTCTCGTTGAATGTCCCTTCCAGGCTGTATTTGTAATAGAAGAGTGCATTTGCCGAAATCGGAGAAACGATTCCTCTCGGTGTAAGCCCGCTGATGCCAATGAGGTTATCATAAAGATTAATTAAAACATTTGTCGCCTGGTTAAAACTATAGCTTCTCGGCGAGCCACTCACCTTACTGGAGATCATTCTTTCTTTGTAGTTGTCAGGTTCCTGATAGTACAATTCGGAAACCGATTCACTCAGGTAGAAGATCTTAGTCGTAGTATCCATCACATCACCGAGATCAATATCTGCGCCCATGAATTTCTTCGGCGCATCGGTTAGCTGCTGGGTGGATTTCACATAGGCATGCGCGCTGTATTTTTTGACCTGTTCGCGGTAATATTTTCTTTTTTTCTGTGCGGCACGGATAATTGCATATGCGGGATCCTCTGCATCCGCACGAATGGTGACTTCTTTCAGCTTCACGGATTCGCTCAGTAACTGTACATCGAGCTTCATGGCGTCAGTTCCGATGGTCACCTGCTTTTTCAGTAGCGTGTAACCGATCATGCGAAAGGAGATTTCATAACTTCCCGGATTGAGTTCGATCGAATAAAACCCTTCGCTGTTGGCGGTGGTACCATTACTTGTTCCTGAAACATACACAATCACATACGGCAACGGCTGATTGTTCTCATCCGTTATCTGTCCGGAAAGTTTGGCTCCATGAATATCGGATGAAGCCATTATCATCAGGATAAAAATGAAAGGTATTTTTCGCATGTGCCTTCCCAAAGGGAAATTATTTGATTTCTTCATACGTCTGTATCACTCCTTCGATGAAACTCTTCCATGTAAATTTCTCTTTATCTATGTCGACAAACTTTGAAAATTCAGGTTCTCTGTTATTATCATAGAAATCGACGAGGGCATTCGTAATAGCCACAGGATTCTTTTCCACCACGTAACCGTCTCTCATGTCGGTGACGATCTCCGACAGTCCGCCCACATTCGTTACCAGCATGGGTCTTCCGAAATGATATGCGATCTGTGTGATTCCGCTTTGCGTTGCATGAAGGTACGGCTGAACCACCAGGTCGGCGGCACAGAAGTAGTCCTTTACTTTTTCTTTTCCGATGTACTCCGAATGTAACAGTACATTTCCCGATTTGATTTTGTCGAGGTACGGTAATTTATTCTCATAAAATTCGCCGGCAACGATCAGTTTTATTTTCCGGTCGATAATCTCGCTCTCATTCATGGCGTTTAATAGGATTCCCAGGCCCTTATAAGCCCTGATAAAGCCGAAGAACAGGATGATCCTGTCGTTGATCTGCAGTTTCAGATTTTTTCGCGCTTCTTCCTTTGAAATACGGTCACCGAAAATGTCATAGACCGGGTGAGGGATAAATTTTTTATGAACATTGCCGGTAAACTTTTCGAGGTCGAGCAAAACGGATTTCGACATGGCAATAAAACCATCGCATTGGTTCACAAAGAATCCGGTTAACATCTTATCGCCCGGCCTTTTTTCATGTGGTATTACATTATCTGTGATGGCAATCACCCTGATATTTTTTCTCCGTAATTTCTTCGCCACGCTTCCCAGGGCCGGAGCCATAAATGGAAGCCAGTAACGGATAATTACCAGGTCAGGTCGTTCGCCTGCAATAAGTGAGGCCGTCCTGCTCCACGTAAACGGGTTTACGGAACTCAGCGTGGAATGAATAGTTAGATTAACGGGCCTGTTGCCTCCTGTTTTCTGAGAAGTCCCGGGAAAAAGGAATGACGGATACTGGTAGCTGAACGAATAAATGACCGGGTCGTGGTTTTCATTGCGAAGCGCTGCAGCGAATGCCTCATTGAAATCGGCGATGCCGCCTCGGAGAGGGAATGCAGGACCAAGTATAACGACTTTCAAAATCTGATGGGTTTCCTAATCTGCTGTTAATTTAAATTGCTTCTTTTTGCGATAATGTATTTATCCCTGTCTGCCGCCGAACGTGAGATCAGTTCACCCAGGAAACCTGCAAGAAAGAGTTGAGTGCCCATAATCATACAGGCCAAAGCAATATAAAATGAGGGGCGGTCGGTAAGTAATCGGGCAGGCAGGTTGTTATAAACGCTGTAGAGTTTTCCGGCTCCGAGTAATACTGTAGCAATGAATCCAAGAATGAACATGATTGACCCAAGCAGTCCGAAGAAATGCATCGGCCTCTTGCTAAACCGTGATACGAAGGTGATCGAAAGCAGGTCGAGGAAGCCGTTTACAAAACGTTCGAAACCAAATTTAGTCACACCGTATTTCCTTGCCCTGTGTTCAACTACCTTCTCTCCTATCTTGGTGAAGCCGGCCCACTTGGCAATTACAGGAATATACCGGTGCATTTCACCATACACTTCAATGCTCTTTATTACCTCCGATCTGTATGATTTGAGTCCGCAGTTAAAGTCGTGAAGATTATTTATACCCGACATTTTCCTTGTCGTCCAGTTGAAAAATTTACTTGGGATTGTTTTGGAAACCGGATCATATCTTTTCTTTTTCCAGCCGGAGATCAGGTCGAAGCCGTCAGTTTTAATTAACGAATAGAGTCCGGGGATTTCATCGGGACTGTCCTGCAGATCGGCATCCATGGTAATAACCACATCGCCGGATGCTGCTTTGAAGCCCTCGTTCAAAGCGGCGGACTTGCCGTAATTTCTGCGGAAGCGTATCCCTTTAATATTTTTATTTTCCTTTCCCAGGCTCTCGACGATCTCCCATGAACGGTCCTTACTGCCGTCGTCCACGAGTATAATTTCATAACTATAAGAATGACTGTTCACAACACGAACGATCCACTCACACAATTCCCTGATGGATTCGTCTTCATTGTACAAAGGAATAACAACCGATATATCCACGAAATTTCTTACCCGATGTTTGAATTAAAAGGATTATCTTCTTTCTTATAGAAGATTGAAATAATCAACGAGAAGATAAAAGCCATAAAAGTGGCTCCAAGGATGGAAAACAAAAAGAGCCAGACGGGACTCATGAACGTCCGGGTCATATTGATAGCCTGTTCAACTTGTTCTTCGCTCATTCCCTGCTCAGCAAGTTTTTCCTGTGATGAGTTAATGATCTGTTCCTGTAATTCAGGAGCGATATAGTTGAAAAAAATCACGATGAAAATGGCGGTGATTATCCCTCCGAATAAACCGATAAGAGTACCGGTTCCAAGAGATCTTCCATAGCTGATAAAGCCACCCAGGTCTTCGTTCCTGTAACTCTTTATACCCATGGAAATGAAAACGACCAGTAAGACCCAGCCTATCAGCTGCGGGATTCGCGACTGAATATCGGTTCCGATAAAATAAAACAGTAAAGTGACTGCTATGCCGGCAAGTCCGTATAATGTACCATAATTCATGGCAACTTTTAGCTGTGATCGTTTATTTTCCATGGTAGTTTATATTTTGCAAACGTACACGAATTTGATTAATGAACAAACATTATGATGAGGATTATAAACATAGGTATATAATTTCCATACATTTAAAAAATGCTGAATCATAACGTTAATAACTTTCATTTAACTACTTTTGCGGCGGGTAAGTCCTATACGACCAGCTCCTGCTAACCTCCCCAGGCCGGGAACGGAGCAAGGATCCGCGGTTGAGCGGTGCGATATAGTCAGCTTACCCATTTTTTGTTACCTATTCCTGTTTCATCGTTTATTGGTTTTTCTTTGAAATTCTCGTTTGTTTGTTTTACTGTTTTTTTGTTTGCTCTATTCTGTAGTTCCTTCATGGCCATTAAGGAAGGTTAAATCATTTAACCATTTAGTTTCCTATAAATAATTCAGTCATCATGCAAGGTTTTTTATTATATGAGGTTGTTTAATTATGAAATCGACAGTTTATTTATGGATGGCAACAATTAATGCATTTGAAGATTTAACTATTTGGAAAAAATCCAGAGAATTAAATAATACACTCTATTCATATATGAAACGAGAAAATTTTTCCAAGGATTATAAATTGGTTAATCAAATAAATGGATCTTGTGGATCTATAATGGATAATATTGCGGAAGGATTTGGAAGAGGAAGCCGTAATGAGTTCATTCAATTCTTAAGTTATTCTAGGGGTTCAACAAATGAATTTAAATCTCAGTTATATAGGGCATTAGATAGAAATTACATATCAAAAAATGAATTTGATTTGAGTTATAATCAAGCCGATTACATTAGCAATGCAATTAGAAAATTCATTGCCTATTTAAATACAACTATTCATAAAGGGCAAAAATTTAAAAACAGACTGTAGAAAAAAGCTTAATTTTACCACTCATTCCAATATTGATAAATTAACTGTAAATCAAACGGTAAAACATAAAAACATAAAAACTTAAAAACATAAAAACATAAAAACAATTAAACGATAATTTGCAATCAACTACAAACGACAACAATCATGAAATTCTTCATCGACACAGCCAATCTCGCACAAATCAAAGAAGCCGAAGACCTTGGAGTTCTTGATGGTGTAACAACGAATCCTTCATTAATGGCAAAAGAAGGAATAACAGGGCACGATAATATTTTAAAGCATTATGTTAACATCTGCGAAATCGTCAGCGGCGATGTTAGTGCCGAGGTTATATCGACTGACTTTAAAGGCATCGTTGAGGAAGGAGAAATGCTCGCTTCTCTGCACAAGCAGATCGTCGTGAAAGTTCCGATGATAAAGGATGGAGTTAAGGCCCTGAAGTATTTTTCAAATAAAAAAATAAAGACCAATTGTACGCTTGTGTTCTCAGCCGGACAGGCGTTGCTTGCTGCAAAGGCAGGAGCAACTTATGTGTCGCCTTTCATCGGCCGGCTCGACGACATTAACCAGGATGGAGTTGCCCTCATCCAGCAGATCGTTCAGATTTACCGTACATATAATTACAGGACACAGGTGCTTGCTGCATCCATCAGGGGACCGCTTCATATCATTAAATGTGCGGAAGCCGGAGCTGATGTCGCCACCTGTCCGCTTTCAGCTATTCTCGATTTGTTAAAGCATCCTCTTACCGACAGCGGATTGGAAAAATTCCTTGCTGATGCAAAAAAATTCAGCGGACTGGCTGCATCAAAATCAATTTAAAAATTTTACGTATGCGGAGTCATTTTATGCTCCAAAATATGGAGGTTAAAAAACAGTGACGTGATCCTGAAATTTTTCGGACAATCCATTAATCAAAAGTACATTTCACAGATCGTGGAGACTCTTAAAAATGACGGGGTCATCATAATTCCTACTGATACTGTTTATGCATTTGCATGCAGCATTCACAGCAATAAAGCGATCGAAAGTATCTGCCGGATAAAAAATATAAACCTGGCAAAGGCGAACTTCTCTTTCCTGTGTCACGATCTTCGTAACATTTCGAATTTTACAAGACCATTCAGCAATGAAATTTTCCGGCTTATGAAGAGTTCGCTTCCCGGTCCCTATACATTCATCCTGAACGCCAACAGCAACGTGCCTGCGATTTTCAAGTCAAATAAAAAGACGATCGGTATACGCGTGCCCGATAATTCCATCCCTCTGGCAATCATCGAAGAGCTGGGAAACCCGCTGATGGTTTCCTCGGTGATGTCAGTTACTGCCCAGGGAGAATACCTCACGAGCCCTGATGATATTGAAGAGCAGTATGGTCAGATTGTAGACCTTGTCGTCGACGGAGGTCCGGGTACTTTTGTTCCCTCTACCGTGATTGACTGTACGGCAGATGTTCCGGTGGTTGTGAGGGAAGGAAAAGGCAGAGATTACTGATGCTTTTCGAAATTCAATCAATCCTGCTTTGATAAAAGCATAAACGCTTTCGGCAGTCTTTCAATAATATCGGTTGTCAGCATCGAATATGTTCCTTTGCGTTTCATTGCCAGGTCGCCGGCCAATCCATGAACGTAGACTCCGAGTACGGCAGCATGTTCAGGCGTATATTTTTGAGAAAGCAATGCAAGGATGATCCCTGTGAGCGCATCGCCGCTGCCGCCTTTGGCCATGCCGGGATTTCCCGTGCTGTTGAAAAAGGATCTGCCGTCAGGTAAGGTGATACATGTATAGGCGCCTTTAAGTACGACGATCACGTTATTTTCACGGGAGAATTTCAGCTGAAGTTCATGCCTTGCGAAATCATCGCTGCTTTTACCGGCAAGTCTTTCGAATTCTCCCGGATGAGGAGTGATTATTGAATTGGCAGGAAGTCTTTTCAGAAGTACTTTCTGTGTCGCAAGAATGTTAATCGCGTCAGCATCGGCTACGAACGGTGTTTTAATTTTATCGAGCAGGCGGCCGAACATCAGTCTTGTGCTTTCGGAAGTGCCAATACCGGGGCCGACTCCGATGCCATCATACTTCGAAACATCATCGATTGAAGAAATGACTTCGTTATCCACGTCTGTTTCGACCATCGCTTCAGGTAAAGCCGTTTGAATAATCTCATATCCGCAGCCTGGCGCATGAACGGTAAGCAAACCGGTTCCTGAACGAAGGCATGCTCGGGCAGCGAGAAGTGCGGCGCCCATCCTGCCTTTGCTGCCGCTGATCAGAAGGCTATGTCCATAATTTCCCTTGTGTGAAAATTTTGCCCGTGGTTTTAAGACGTTTCTTATTTCTTCCCGCTGAACAAAAATATTTTTACAGTCGACTGAATCGATGAATGAATCGTCGAGGCCGATATCAAGAACATGAAATTCCCTGGTGTATTTTTCATTGCAGCCGAAGAAGAAAGCAAGTTTTGGCGTCTGGAACGTGAGTGTATGGTTTGCACGGATCACCTTGCCTTCAGTGTGTTTATCGGCAAAAAGACCTGAAGGAAGGTCGATGGCGATAACTTCATTTTTACTTTCGTTGATGGCGTGAATGCAATCTCCAATCCAGCCTCCGGCCGGACGACTAAGACCGGTGCCGAAAATTGCGTCGACGATAACGCCGTTTTCAAAGTGCGGCAGCTTCTCTCCTTCCTTCAGCGCGATCACAGGGATCCGGCTTTTCTCAATCACCTCCAGGTTCTTGTCGAAATCGGCCGAATGTGGTGCGACATCCAGAATGATTACCTCGACGGGAATTTTCATTTCTGCAAGCCTCCTCGCTATCACCAGTCCGTCACCTCCATTGTTTCCCGTCCCGCAGACAATCACATGTTTTTTCGAGATGTCGGTATTCTTAACTATCCAGCTGAAGCACTGTCCACCGGCAATCTCCATCAGTTCCACCGAAGCGATTGGCTTATTCATGATCGTATATGAATCAGCTTCTCTCATTTGCAGGGCAGATAAAATTTTCATCCGATTATTTTTACTTCTGTTTGGTCTTTAAAATGTTCTTTCAGGTATGTGCCGTTACCATGTACCGTATAAATTTTTTTCGCCCTTGATCTTTTTACCAATTCCAGCACTCCGTTCCAGTCGGCATGGTCGCTTACTCTTAAAATTTCGTCACACCTGTACCGGGAATTTTTCCAACCGGTTGCAAAGACCTTCAAAATATTTTTTTCTGAACGGTGTCGCTGAAAATATGCGGGAGGCACGATATAAAACGATTTTTTTTCTTTCTCAAAATCGGAGCGGCGGAACGGCTTCCATTCACCGGGAGAATAGCCATGGTCTGCGTAGAGCCTGTGGTAGGCTTCCACTTGCGGATGGACATAAACGGTGATGCCCGGCCAGTTTTGTGAAAGTAACTTCGTAAGCCGCTGTGCCTTTCCGAGAGCATAAGCGCCAATGATTACTTTCTCCTTCTGATCAATAAACCTGCTCAGCTCATCGTGCGGGTCAGGATGAAGATACTCCGGAGAGGCAAACGTCGTCTCCGTGATCAGGTAGTCACATTCGACAAACTCAAACTCCTCGCAACTGTCGTCTGCCTGGATTTTGAAATCGCCCGTGTACAAATATCGCTCGCCTTTATACTCCATGAGGATTTGAGCGCTTCCTAATATATGTCCTGCCGGGAAATAAGTCACACGTACATCGTTGATAAAAAATGGATTCCTGAACGCCACGACTTCAAACATGGGCGCTGATTTTTGCCGCTGAAGCATGAAGGATTTCGTTGGAGCTGTGCAATAAACAATTCCCTTCGTCGGAGCAGCATGATCGCCGTGTGCATGCGACACCAAAGCTCTTTTAACAGCCTTCCGCGGATCGATATAAAAATCACCTGAAGAACAATAAAGTCCAGCTGTAGTCTGTGTTATGAAATTATTTATCAAGGAGCCCTTATTTTTGACCTCTATTCAAACTCTGGCAAATTTTAATTTTTGATTTTTGATTTTTGACTTTACTTTAAAAGCATCGTATGTATTTTTAGCACCTGTGGAATGACCAGTTGTTTTTCATCATTGTAAATTACAAAATCGGATCGTTCGATCCTTTCCTCATCTTTCATTTGTTTGCTGATGATCGATTCGATTTCCGGTCTGGATTTATGATCCCTTTCGCGTATCCGGGAGATTCTTAATTCCATAGGGGAAACGACCGAAATCACCTTATCGCAATTTTCATCGGTACCGCTCTCAAACAGGATCGCTGCTTCTTTCAGCACATAGGGATGACCCTTTTTGCTTTTAAGCCATTCCGTAAAATCAGTTTTCACAAACGGGTGGACGATGTTATTTAAAATTGAAAGTTTCTTTTCATCGGAAAAGACAATTTCACCGAGTTTCTTTCGGATGATCCTGCCGTTTTTATCAATTACTTCTTCCGAGAATTCCTTTCTGACCTGCTCTTTGATCTCCGGATATTTGTCGTACAGCTGATGAGCCGCTTTGTCGGCCTCGTATACGGGAATGCCAAGTTTGCCGAATATCTGGGAAACGATGGTTTTACCGCTTCCGATGCCGCCGGTTATGCCGATTACTTTCATTGCTTCCTGAGTATGTAGTCGACTTTTTCCGGTTCAAGCATCGTTACTCTTACGAATGACGGACTTGTAATGATGCTGACTCCTAATTTGGAAGGTCTCTTTACGTCGAGTTCGCTTCCGTCGACGACGGCATCGAACATCGAATTATCCACCTTGCTGTACTGACTGAGGGCAACGAGGTAGCGAACCTTTATCTTATCCGGAAATGTTTTAAGTGAGAATCCGTCTCTGACATTCACCGGGTGAACTTCAATTTCCGAGACGCCTTCCGTATATTTTTCAACCGGCAGCACAAATTCCACTTCATTCTGGCTATACGTCAGTAATCTGTTTTCGACGAGTTTAACTTTTCTTCGCACGGTCTCCTTCAGGTTTTCGAGTTTGACCGATTCCGTTTGAATGCTGTTCAGCCGGGAGATCAAAGCCGGCGGACCGGAGACCTGGATGAATGGCGGATAGACTTTCGGACTACCGGTAGAATCATATTGTTTTTCATAGGAAGCCTTCAATGAAAGGATAACCGGAATGCTGCGTGTAACGATGTCGCTGAAATTAAAAACGATCGAATCGGGCGAAAAGCCGGTGATGGTGACGTCTTTTCCGAGTTCCTTCGCGAAATCGGAGAGAAACGTCCGGGTGGGGATTGCAATAATATCGGTTCCGGTAGCGGGAGGTCGCAAACTCGAGGCGACGTCGATTTCTACCACCGGGTTACTTTTCTGAAAGCCGTAAGAGATAAGTCTGAAGCCTGTGGTTTTTACCTGGATGGAAATCTCCTTAGGCATTTCATTCATGAGAACTTTCCTGCCGGGAAGATTCTTATACTCTACAGGAAAACTAAGTGATGCAGGATAGTCGTGTGAAAGCGCCAGAAGTAACCAGAAAGCCATTGAGATGAGAAAGCATATCAGTATAACATACAGCTGTTTATTCATTTTTAATCCACCCGATAATTTAGGTGGAGCAGCCTTTTGCTCAATCATTTTTCAATGTATCAATGGTGATTTTTTAATTGGGAAGTTGGGAAGTTGGGAGGTTGGGAGGTTGGGAGGTATCAGGATTTCACGGGGGTATTTTGTTCCAGCGATTTGGTTGCTTCAGCAGAAATGGCCGATTTTTCGACACGGACTTTTACATTGGTGTCGATTTCTATCATGAATGTACGCTCATTGACCTCCAGGATTCTTCCATGGATGCCGCCGATGGTAACGACCTTTGCTCCTTTTTGAAGCGTGTTTCGAAAATCCCGTTCAAGCTTTTGTTTTTTCATCTGTGGCCTGATCATGAAAAAATAAAAGACAACGATAATTGCAACAAGAAATACGAGCGACATTGCATTACTGCCCTGCGCCTGGAGAAGAATTGAAATGAATGTGTTCATCGATTTATTTTTTTAGTAAATGTATTTTAATTTGACGAAGAATAAAATTGAGGAACGACTGAAAAATCACTCCTCATTATCATTACCCTTTGGCGCATTTACGTTTCCGGAAATGGTTAGGATAAAATTACTCGGAACGGTATTGGAAATGATGGTAATCGTTTTTTCCTGCTGACCTTCTTTGCCTTCGCTGTTAAACGTTACGTCGATCACGCCGCTCTCTCCGGGCTTTACCGGATCTTTTGGAAACTCGGGAACGGTGCAGCCACAGCTTCCCTGCGCTGAGCGAATGATGAGGTCGCCCTTGCCGACATTCTTAAATCGAAATGCATAAGCGATTTTTTCTCCCTGTTCGATCGTTCCGAAATCATGTCGCTCGGTTTCGAATTGAAAGACAGGATAATTATCTTTTGAACTACTGTCCGGCGAAGCTGTCGCCGGGTTCTCTACCACTGAAGGGTTGATGGCATTTTCAGGCACATTGGGATCTTTCGGGCCTTTGCATGCAATGGTCACTCCCATTACAAGGATGAATGCGGGAATTAATGAATTGCGAAACATTATGTTAAATGAATATTGATGTTTGGTATGTTGTTGTTTAATTTTCCTTTGTCAGAAAAATATTAATTTTAATTAATAAGTCCACGGCCGGCTTTTACAATCTTACCCTGTTCTTTATAATCATTAGCCAGTTTGTCCAGTATACCATTTACAAACTGCTTACTTTTTGGAGTGCTGTATTCCTTTGAAATGTCGATGTACTCATTGATGGAGACCTTTACCGGAATATTAGGGAAACTCGTCAGTTCCGCCAGCGCCATTTTTAGTATGAGGATGTCCATCAGAGCGATCCTGTCTACTTCCCAGTTCCTGGTTCTTTCGCTGATGGAATTTTCGAATTCTTTGTTATTTAAAATCGTCTGCGAAAAGAGTTTTCTCGCAAACTCCCTGTCGTCTGCCTCATCCTTGTAAAGCGGAATGAGCTCCAGCCTGTCGTTTTCGTAATAGACGCGAATGGTCTTCAGCACCAGATGAACTGCGAAATCGAAATCGTCGCTCCAGAAGATATTCTCTTCCTCGATAAAATTTTGCAGCGCCTCAGAAGCTTCGATGTATTTTTTAACGACTTCGGTTAAAAAGTCTTTTTCGCTGGCCGTATCATTTTTCAGAAAATTCCTGTACAGTTCCGATTTCTTTATTTCAAGGAAGATTTTCCTGACTAAATCCGGGTTCTTCTGCCAGCTAAGCCGGAGCCTGGATTCTGAATTTTGAAGTTCCTTGTTTGCCGATAGCTCTCTGGTAAATTTCAACTCGAAAAGTCTGCGGCTGGCTGATAATTCTTCTTCCCTTGGGAAAAATTTTAGATGCAGATCACCGGCGTCGTTCTGATCGGAATCGGAAAGTTCCTTAATAAACATCAAAAGAAAAATGTACAGTTCGTTTGCTTTATCGATACTCCGGAAGAGTTCTCTTTCTGCAACAGCAAGGTCGTTTTTATCGGCCTGGAAAAAAGAATAGAGCGATTTAAGTACTTTGATACGGATTTGTCTTCTGCTGAGCATATGTCTGTATAAACAATATCTCTCCGGTTTCCCGCGAGCGAAATTTCAAAAACAAACCTGTCTTTGAATGGTTAATGATTATGTAATATTTCGTTGCCGGACGATTTTAAAGAACGGTTATTATTTCTTCCTGGCTGCAAGAATTCGCTCCTCAGCGATTTTCTTGGCCGCCTCAATGGTAGTAATATTCTCGACCATCGCTTTGTCGAAAATCTCAAGCGTGGTGTTGTAGATATGCTCTGTCCTGGACAGTGCATCTTTCCTGTTATATCCTTTCAGTTCGCTGAACACGTTGATCAGTCCTCCCGCATTTATCAGGAAATCAGGTGCGAGTAAAATTCCCCTGTCTGCAAGCATGCGTGCATGAACATTCTCATCGGCAAGCTGGTTATTCGCAGCGCCTGAAATGACCGCACATTTCAATAATGGAATGGTTTCCGAATTCAGCGTAGCGCCTAATGCACAGGGAGCGTAAATGTCCATGTCGTGGGTATACACCTCTTCCGTCGATACTATTCCAGCCTTATACTTAGCCGAAAGTTCGGATAACTGATCCTTATTAATATCGCTGATGAAAGCGACTGCATCTTCATCGGTAACAAGCCGCAACAGGTGAACGCCCACATGGCCGACGCCCTGAATAACGATCTTTTTTCCTTTAAGGCTGTCAGTTCCCCAGCGTTTCTTCGCAGCAGCCTTCATGCCCATGTAAACACCATAAGCGGTAACCGGTGACGGATCTCCGCTGCCACCCATATCTTCGGGCAGGCCGGCAACATGGGAAGTCGATTTATGGATATTTACCATGTCGGATGTACTCGTGCCCACATCTTCGGCGGTGATGTATTTTCCGTTCAAGGATTCGATGAATTCGCCATACTTGACAAACATCTCCGGTGTCTTGTCTTTTTTAGAGTCGCCGAAGATGACCGCTTTGCCGCCACCCAGCTGCAGTCCGCTGATTGCAGCCTTATAAGTCATTCCTCTTGAAAGGCGAAGAACATCGTTAAGCGCCTCTGCGTCGGTCTTATAAGACCACATCCTGGTGCCGCCAAGGGCAGGACCGAGAGTGGTGTTATGAATTGCAATGATTGCCTTTAATCCGGTATCTTTATCGTGACAAAAAGCGATTAATTCGTGGTTTGCAAAAGAGGGATTGCTGAATACGAAATTATCGGCAAATTTCGATTCCTTTACATCTTTAACTTCAATCATGATCGTTGTCTAAATTTACTGTCATAAGGCGACAGCGCGGCAAAGGTAGCCTAATTTTTTTAGGCCACAAAAGGGAGGTTTACTAAGTCAAAATGAAATCATTAAAGCACCTAAATAAGTACTTTTTAAAATACAAATGGATGTTGTTTCTGGGGATCATTTTCGTGATAGCCCAGAATTTCGGTGCCATTTATCCCGCCCAGATCGTAAGGCGTTCGCTCGACACCGTAGTCGCTGCCATGAAAGACATCGGCGGCCGGCCCGACATTGAATATCGCAATGAACTAATCAAAACCATTACTCACCAGGTTGGTATTTTTTTATTACTGATCATTGGAGTGGCATTGCTCCGTGGTGTGCTCATGTTCCTCATGCGCCAAACCATCATCGTCATGTCGCGCCGGATCGAATTCGATCTGAAGAATGAAATCTACAATCATTACCAGCTTCTCAGCCTGGCATTCTACCGGAGAAATAATACCGGCGACCTGATGAACCGCATCAGTGAAGATGTGGGAAGAGTGAGGATGTACATCGGTCCGGCCATCATGTATTCGATCAACCTGGTCGTGCTCTTCATTCTCATTACGATCACCATGTTTTATGTGAATGTAAAACTCACCCTGTTTGTCCTCGCCCCTCTCCCCTTTCTTTCTATCTCGATATATTATGTGAGCGACCTGATGAACCGGAAAAGCGAAGAAGTGCAGATTCAGCAGAGCAAACTGAGCACCTTCGTTCAGGAATCTTTCAGCGGCATCAGGATACTCAAGTCGTTTGTAAAGGAGAATACGGTTGTGAATGAATTTGCCCGGGAGAGTGAAACGTACAAGGATAAAAACATGGAACTGGTAAAGATCAATGCCATGTTCTTTCCGCTCATGCTGCTGCTCGTCGGACTCAGTACGCTGCTCACAGTGTACATCGGCGGACAGGAAGTGATTGCCGGCAGGGCTACTACCGGAAATATCGCCGAGTTTATCATCTATGTGAACATGCTCACCTGGCCGGTCGCCGCTTTGGGCTGGGTTACCTCCATCATACAGCGTGCGGCAGCCTCTCAGGAAAGGATCAACGAATTTTTACATCTGACTCCCGAAATCGTCTCCGTTAAAAACATCGAGAAGGAAATCGATGGAAAGATTGAATTCAGAAACGTAAGTTTTACCTATCCTGATTCGGGAATTGTTGCACTCAGCGACGTCTCCTTTACGGTTAATCCGGGTAAATCTCTTGCCATTTTAGGAAGAACAGGCAGCGGTAAATCTACGATTGCAAATCTGCTGGTCAGGATGTACGACGCCGACAAGGGAGAGATCTTAATCGACGACATTCCCGTTGCTGCCTTGTCGCTTTCTTCGTTGCGGAGACAAACCGGGTATGTCCCCCAGGATGTATTTCTCTTCAGCGATACGATCGGAAATAATATATCGTTCGGACTCTCCGGCGAATTGAGCGAAGAAAAAAAGAGGGAATTGATACGCGAAGCTGCCCGGCAGTCGGTGATCTACGACAACATCATGGACTTCCCGAAGAATTTTGAAACGGTTATTGGTGAAAGAGGCATTACATTATCGGGAGGACAAAAGCAAAGGATTTCAATTGCAAGGGCAATCATAAAGAAGCCGCGCATTCTCATCTTCGACGACTGCCTGAGTGCAGTTGATACGAATACGGAAAAAAAGATCATGGACCAGCTCAACCAGGTGATGAAAGACCGCACCTCTGTCATCATCAGTCACCGCATCTCAAGCGTAAAACACGCCGACCGTATTATTGTGCTGGAAAGAGGTTCGATTGTGGAAAGTGGAAATCATAGTTCGCTGCTGGAAAAACGCGGCTTTTATTTTGAACTCTATGAGAAGCAGATGCTGGAGGAGGAAATGAAGAGTTAGGTGTCAGTATTGTAATCACGGCTTTCATTTTGTAATGAACCACGAATTCAAATCAGGTTATATTTCGCAGGGTCATGTCTTTTGATGTAACCGGAAAGCTGTTACAAAACTTTTTTTGGAATGACGCTAAGCCTTATTGCCTTCGTTAGATTTCAGAAACCTGACTGAGCCGAAGGGAATCGAATCGAAGCTTAAGAGAATCGAAAGGAAAACTTTCCGCAAGTTGAAATTATAAAACTCCTTCCACAAAATACATATCCACCTGTCCCTTATTCTTGGCCTCTATCTTTCCACGGTAAGTGCATTTAAATTTATCCTTAATTTTCTCGTACGTACTCCCGGAAATATTAATCTTCCCTTCTTCCCCATGCTGTTCCATTCGCGCCGCCATGTTTACGGCATCCCCCCAGATGTCGTAGGTAAATTTCTTCAGACCAACTACGCCGGTAACCACAGGTCCCGTATGAATGCCGACACGGAATTCGAAAGCAGGAAGGTTCTGTACTTTTTTGGATATGCCGAAGCCTTTTAGAAAGTCGATCATATCGAGTGCTGCACGAACGGTCTTGGTGCCATTGTCCGGGACGGGTTTTGGCAGGCCACAGGCGCATAAATAAGCATCACCGACTGTCTTTATTTTTTCCAGTCCGTGTTTCTCAACGATCTTATCGAATGCACGAAAACATTCGTCAAGCTGCGTGACAAGCTCGTCTGCAGACAGATTCTCAGCAATCGTGGAAAACCCTTTAATGTCCGCAAACAGGATCGTCACCTCTTCATGTTTTCTCGCATACGATTTACCGAATTGTTTTAACTCACTGGCTATATCTTCCGGGAGTATATTTAAAAGCAGCGAATCCGAACGCTTTTTTTCGTCGATTAGATTCTGCAGATCGATCCGTGCTTTGCTTAAATCTTTGAATCTCGAATAAGCAAGAGAAAAAACGGATGCGGCTGTCTTCAACAGATTCCAGGTATCTTCAGAAATATCACCTGTCGCTGCAGCGCCAATGGCACCATTCGAAAATTTATACATGTGATAGGTCTTGTCCTCGATGTTGTCGCCAAATATGTTATTTACTTTCGGCGAGACAGAATAGATATATTCAATCCATTCTTTCCGATTAGCGCTTTCCATGCGTATCGATGACTGTATTCTTTCAGATTTAAAATAATTCAGGAATTCAACACCGGCCCAAGTTTTTTTCAAATCAATGGTAACCGTATCTGTTACCGCCTTTTTTTCAGGATGAAAGATATCTTTTGCCGTGAATCCAAATTGAGCAGTGTCGGTAGTTTCATCGAAAATAAATATGGTCCCCGTTTCTATTTCTTCAACTCCCAATACCCCCATTTCATTTCTAAGCAACTCGGCGATCTCTAAGATTTCCTCCGGTTCCGTCATTGCCAGCGCCCTTGCTCGAACCCGCTCCATGGCCGCCTCTATATTGGCTTTTTGTGCCTGAGTTTCTGCCTTTTTCAGATCGAGGAAACGTGTATAAGTAAGTTCGAATACTCCTGCAAATCGTTCAAGCAGCCTGATAATTTCCGGTGGACGCGGTTCAGGGGTTGCTAAACTTATTATGCCCTTCGAGAAAAACACCACATGAATGACTCTTCTCTGTTCAGTGCTAATATCAAAATCATCACTATGTCGGAGACTATTCCTGTATCTGTTATATTCCTGCAATTCTTTGCCTGAAATATCCAGAACAAACGTCTTCATCCCTTCCTTCCATGCTTTGTATATTTTACTTAACACAACGGGCTCATGAAGTGATCCCTTCAGAGTTTCTTTTAGCATTTTACCGTGCAATGTGATCGACAATTCGATGGTAAAATCTTCTTCGTTCACAACGCCAATGGTAATTTGTTCGGGCTCCTGGCCTAACTCAGTGAATTGCTGAAGCATCAGGTATGCAGTTTCCGAGAGCTCTTCGCTTCGCTGCATGGCCATCGTTCTTGCACGAACCCGTTCCAGGGCAAGTTCTATCTGAACTTCTTTCGCCTGGGCCATAGCGCTTGCAACATCGAGATACCTGCGATAAGCAAAGTCAAATACATTCCTGAATCGCTTAAGTACATTTAATTTCTCTTCGGAGATTGCTCCAAACGTAGATATACCAATGGAGGCGCTCCCAATGGAATAGAAATAATAATAGAGCGAAGAAATATTTTCCAGCCGGGGATCATCCTTTTCTCCTTTTTCTTTCCTGAATTCTCTCCATTCCACAAGTTCGTTTCCCGTAAAAATTGTCTCGGAAAATGCATCGCTCGAACTCCTGATTTGCTTTACCTGGTTTGCAATTATTGGATGCGTGTCGTAAAATAATTGCGTAATGCTCCTGCCAATCACATCTGAATAATCGTAATTGAGAAACGAGCGACAGCTGTCATCATAAATATTTATCATGGCATTCCTCAATTCACGAAAACCCAAATCGCGGAGTTCGCCGAAAAGTATTTCACAGATGCCGGGAAGATCATCCGGCTTTTGCATAACCAGTGCCTGCGACCTTACCCTTTCCAGAGACGCTTCAATTTCGAGCTCATGATTCTTATTCTCCAGTTCAATCGTGCGTCTCTTCACTGCATCACGAAGCTCGAGATTTTCAGATTTAATTTTTTCAAAAGCAAGAGTTTCCTCACCCTGCGTTTTAGAATCCGGAAATGAGCCGTGCTGATTGATTATTTTCCATCCATCTTCGGTTTTAATTAGCCATGTGGAAAGCCTCACCCTGGAATAAAAATTCCACTGCTCATCAATCAAAACATAGAGATCTACATGCTCGCTTACTAGAACCAGGTCGTTAACCTGCATGAGTTTAATCTCCTTGTTCCTCAGGGAAACCTTTCCCAGGAATTCATCGACTCCCTTTTTGAGAAAATCAATAATTTCTTTTTTACTATAAAACACTTCGCGTTCGCTCGTGCCGGTAAGCCATAAATCATCATGAATTAATGTAGAAAATGTTTTGATATCTCCTGCCAGATAGCTACTCCAGTAGGCATCATACACCTGTAGTACTTCTTTCTCCAGTTTTTTACTAAGCTTCATTTTAATTTTAACACGGACAGATTACACAGAGGAACACAGAGAAAAAACAATTAGAAAGGAAATAAAAAATTTAGTTCCATACAACACAACGCCAAACGGCAAACGCCAAACGCCAAACGATTTTAAAAAGGCGCATCCTCCGCCATATCATTCATCCTCGACCCGACGATGATCCTGTTGTTGGGATAGTCGGTCACGCTTCCGGCCGGAACTTCAAGTCCAACTTCACTGTAATCCAGGTCTGCAAATTTGGCCAGCTGGTTGATAAACTTCAGCTTCACTGAATCCAGGGCTCCATTCCTGTGTTTGGAAATGATGACTTCTGCTATTCCCTTTGTCGAATTATTCTCTTCGTCGAATTCCATTCCGTAGTATTCGGGACGGTAGATAAACATGACCATGTCGGCATCCTGTTCGATGGCTCCTGACTCACGGAGGTCGCTGAGTTGTGGACGCTTCGATCCGCCGCGAGTTTCAACGGCACGACTCAGCTGCGACAATGCAATGATTGGTACGTCGAGCTCCTTGGCAATGGCCTTCAGTGATCTTGAAATGTTGCTGATCTCCTGTTCGCGGTTACCATTCTTGGAATCGACATCCGAACGCATCAGTTGTAAGTAGTCGATTACGATGAGTTCGATCTTATGCATGGTTTTGAGACGGCGGCATTTCGATCGAAGATCGAAGACCGACAACGAAGGAGTGTCGTCGATGAACACCGGCGCCTGCGACAATTTACCGGTCATGGAAACAAGCTTGTGCCATTCCGTATTGTCGAGTGTGCCCTTGCGCAGTTTGTCTGACGGGATTCCGGTTTCGGAAGAGATCATCCTCTGAACGAGCTGTACAGACGACATTTCGAGAGAGAAAAATGCGACCGGGCGATTAAAGCCGATGGCTGCATTTCTTGCAAGAGAAAGTACGAATGCGGTTTTCCCCATGCCGGGACGTGCGGCGAGTACGATCAGGTCGGACTTCTGCCAGCCGGAGGTGATCCTGTCCAGATCGGTGAAGCCGCTCTGAACGCCGGTAACTCCGGTGCCATGCAAACGCGCGGCTTCGATCTGCCTGAATGCTTCGCTCACCATCGTTCCCATGTCCTGGTAATTCCTGCTGATGTTGCCCTTGGTGATTTCGAAGAGGTTTTTCTCGGCCCGGTCAAGCAGGTGAAATACATCCGACGAATCTTCGAATGCATCCTTGATCGTCTCACTCGAGATGCGAATGAGCTCCCGCTGAATGTGCTTCTGCAAAATGATCCGTGCATGGTATTCAATGTTAGCCGCAGAAGCAACACGGTTCGTGAGCTGGGTGATGTAATAGGGTCCACCGATGATGTCCAGTTCTCCGCTTTTTTTTAATTCATTGGAAACCGTAAGTATGTCAATCGGTTCCGAACGCTCGAACAACTTGCGGATGGCGGTAAAAATGATCCGGTGCGAATCTTTGTAGAAAGATTCGGGATGAAGAATGTCGATGACCTTGGTAAGCGCATCCTTCTCCAGCATGAGCGCGCCCAATGTTGATTCTTCCAGGTCGATCGCCTGCGGCGGCAGCTTTCCGAATTGCTGGAATTGAAAAGCCGGTGACGGCTTCAGCGGTGCCCGCTTCTTTGCAATAACTTCGTTTAACGAATTGGATTCTATGGACTCTGACATGTTATGTTCTGCTGGGAAGTGAATAAAAGGTTGTTATAAATATACTTTTTAAAAAGATGGGATGCGAAGCTAATTAAAAGGCGTTTGACACTTTTGTTTGTTAATAACTTTAAAAGTTTTGAGTGGCAACGATTTTATTTTTTGTTATTTTTTGTTGCGGAATAGTTAAAATAATTTAATTGGGGTTAAATCGAAATGCATCAATCCTGAATAAATTTATTTTTTTAGAAGTTCCTGAAACGATCATCAGCAAAGCTTCAAGCCTTTAATCCTTTTAGTATAAATCATTTAATACATACCACAGTTCATCGAAATTCTAAATTGGAAAATCCCGGCCTAAAAAGCTATATTGCATTTCAATTCTATTCGAATTATGAATTACCTTAATTTTGAAAAACCGATTTCGGATCTGATCGACCAGATTGAAAAGCAAAAGCAGATCGGTGAAAAAAATAAAGTGAATGTCAGCGTTGCAGTCAGGCAACTTGAAATAAAACTCGAAGAGACCCGTAAGAACCTTTACTCAAATCTTACTCCCTGGCAAAAGGTCCAGCTTTCCCGTCACCCCGATCGCCCGTATTCCCTTTCTTACATTGAATTCATCACCGAAAAAGATTTCGTAGAACTCTTCGGCGACCGCACGGTGAAGGACGACAAAGCCATCGTGGGTGGATTGGGCAGTGTCGATGGCACGACTGTCATGTTCATCGGACAACAGAAAGGAACCACTACCAAGCAACGGCAGTTCCGGAATTTCGGCATGGCGAATCCTGAAGGATACAGGAAGGCTTTACGTTTAATGAAACTTGCCGAAAAATTTAATATACCTGTCGTTACCTTCATCGACACTCCCGGCGCTTTTCCCGGGCTGGAGGCAGAGGAACGCGGACAAGGCGAGGCGATTGCAAGAAATCTCTTCGAGATGGCGCGACTGAAGGTACCCATCATCTGCATCATCATCGGCGAAGGCGCTTCGGGCGGTGCACTTGGAATCGGTATCGGCGACCGTGTACTGATGCTCGAGAATACGTGGTATTCTGTTATCTCACCCGAATCGTGTTCTTCGATTCTGTGGCGAAGCTGGGACTATAAAGAGAAAGCGGCAGAGGTTTTAAAACTCACGGCCGAAGACATGCTGAAGCAGGGCCTGATCGACGGAATCATCAGGGAACCGATCGGCGGAGCACACACCCATCCCGAACAAATGTTCCGCATTGTCAAATATGAAATTCATAAAAATCTCTCTGCATTGATGAAGCTTGACAGGAAAGAACTCGTCAACAAGCGGATCGATAAATTCTGTTCGATGGGTGTTGTGGTAGAAAATGAAGAAGTAAAAACTTAACCGTTAATTTTTCGATTTGCATTAATGTCTACTCCTGAAACTTACATGAGAGAAGCCATACGGCTTTCATTCGAAACAATGCGTAACAACACCGGCGGACCCTTTGGGGCCGTGGTAGTCAAGGACGGTAAAATCGTTGCAAGAGGATATAACAAAGTTGTTTCAACGAACGACCCTACTGCACATGCGGAAGTCGTTGCCATTCGTGAAGCTTGTAAGGCCCTGAACGATTTCCAGCTTTCCGGCTGCGAGATCTATACAAGCTGTGAACCCTGTCCCATGTGCATGTCTGCCATCTACTGGGCCCGACCCGATAAAGTCTATTATGCAAACTCGAAAGTCGACGCCGCCAACATTGGCTTCGACGACGATTTCATATACCAGGAGTTAAAACTTGATTACGACAAAAGAAAAATTCCCCTTGAAAGAATTCTGCCAAACGAAGCCATTAAAGCATTTGAAGAATGGTCAAAGAAAAATGATAAAATAGAATATTGAATTCAACTAATTAACGAATTAACGAATTAACGAATTGATTTCGTTCCCCAACTGCAAAATAAACATAGGCTTACACGTAACTGAAAAACGTTCCGATGGTTTTCATAACATTGAAACGGTAATGGTTCCTGCGGACTGGCAGGATGTTCTGGAAATTGTTCCGGATGACAAGAATACAACAGAGACCGATTTTAAGAGTACAGGGATAAGAGTTTTTGGAAGCAAGGACAAGAACCTCTGCATACGCGGCTATAATCTTTTATCGCAGCATTATAAACTCCCGCCGGTAAAAATGCATTTGCATAAGATCATTCCCGTGGGGGCCGGACTGGGCGGCGGTTCTGCCGATGCCGCACACAGCATCATGCTTCTCAACAAAGTTTTTAAACTGAACATCAGCGAAAAGGTCCAGGAGGAATTAGTCAGCCAGCTGGGAAGCGATTGCGCTTTCTTCATTAAGAACAAAGCAGTTCTTGCCACTGAAAAAGGCGATGTCTTTGAACCGGTCAGGCTAAAACCAAAGAATATATTTTGTGTGATCGTCAAACCAAGAATACATATCAGCACATCAGAAGCATATTCATGGATCAAACCGAAGAAAAGAAATTTTTCACTGAAAGAAATGATTCAGTTGCCGTTAACGGAGTGGAAGAATAATATTGAAAACGATTTTGAAAAGGTAGTCGTTGAAAAATTTCCCGTTATTAAAAATATTAAAAACCGTCTTTACAAGCTGGGAGCTGAATATGCATCGATGACAGGCAGCGGTTCTGCAGTGTATGGTTTATTTACGGAGGAAAAACATTTGGATACTTATTTTAGGAGCAGTACGGTCTGGTCGGGGAAATTGTTTTGAATCGTTGATGATTTAATAATACATATATGTCTGGTGGGAATATTTTTTCGTCCCTACGGGACTTGATTTTTATTGGGCCATAGTGCTACCAATATTTCGTCCCTGGCGGGACTAGTAAATATCATAGTAAAAATATATAATTCGGATTGCTATATACGAAGTCCCGTTAGGGCAACGTCATTAAGTTAAACACAAGAATTTATAATAAGTAAATGCATTAAGAAATGACAGGCCCTTTAGGGCCGTACTTTAGGTATCGCTAGTCTGTACGAATACATCAAGCCCCTTTAGGGCAATGTCATTAAGTTAAGGGAGTTTAGAAAATCAATCAGTTATACAAAAAACAAAGGATCACAGACAGTACTTTTGATTTTACGACAAATCAAGTAATCTGTAATCCAATGTTGAACGCAAATGTAAAAAT
>CAZQOQ010000016.1:0-38027 GCA_964595205.1 uncultured Flavobacteriales bacterium
TGGCAATACAGGATTGGTGATTTAGATTTTCTGGTCCGACTGCCGCTTAATCCTGACCCAATCTTCGAATAATGACTTTAATTCGCTGATTTTAAGCAAATCGGCTTCCAATTGGTTCGAACTTTTTTCGAGAAGGGGAGCTGAAATTCAGTTTGAGTGCGGAGTATGAGTGCGCCGACGCACTCGCACTCAAACTGAAACTCACACTTTTAAAATGGCCAATAGAAGAGGTTCTGTCGGCCATTTTGTTTTACCAATCAAAAAACTGGCTGCAACTTTTGTCAAGAGAGAGAGCCAATTCAAAAAGGTCAGCAAATCGCTGGCCTTTTCTCTTTTCTACATTTTGTAATTGCTTGTGAACTTGGTTGATGAATTGAAAAGCAGGACTCAATTTTGCGGTTCGAACTTTTTCCAGTATTTTCTTATGTTGCCTTAAAGTCCATTTCAAAGAGTAAATGAAATTCTATAGGGATTGCAGCGATAAACTTTTATAGAACTAATTGATATATTCCGTATCAGTAACCGGTAAGAAAAAAAATTGTTCTTTTCATTTTTATTATTTGCCTATCATGTTTTGTAAGTTTTGTGGATATCGTTCACCATGAATCGTAAGTTTTGAAGTAGCTGATTCAATTTGGAATACATCTTCACTCGTAAGTTCGACCGAAACAGCATCAATATTTTCCTGCAAGCGATTCACTTTGGTTGTACCAGGTATTGGCACAATCCAGGGTTTCTGTGCCAATAGCCAGGCCAATGCAAGTTGAGCTGGTGTACAATTTTTCTTAATAGCAATACCCTTTAATAAATCAACCAATGCCTGATTGGCTTTTCTGTTCTCTTCTGAA
The DNA here is from genome assembly GCA_964595205.1 of uncultured Flavobacteriales bacterium. GTDB lineage: Bacteria > Bacteroidota > Bacteroidia > AKYH767-A > 2013-40CM-41-45 > JADKIH01. The sequence continues at coordinate 849 of CAZQOQ010000016.1, forward strand.
AAACGAGGTACAATGTTCCTGAAATCAGAAGAATCAAATTTTGTGTCTTCATTGATAGCGCCTGTAAGAAATCCCTTTCCTAAAGGGCTAAAAGGAACAAATCCTATTCCTAATTCTTCCAGTACCGGAATGATTTCTTTTTCAGGCTCACGAAAAAATAATGAATATTCACTTTGAAGTGCGGTTACCGGTTGTACACCGTGTGCCTTACGAATCGTATTCACTCCTGCCTCGGAAAGTCCAAAGTGTTTTACTTTGCCTTCTTTGATTAATTCTTTCACTGCTCCTGCAACATCCTCAATCGGCACATTTGTGTCAACACGGTGCTGGTAGAATAAATCAATTGCATCGATGTTGAGCCGTTTTAGGGATGCTTCTGCAACTTCTTTTATATGTTTAGGGTTGCTGTCTAATTCATTCCATTTGGCGCTACCGTCAGCATTGGGCTTAAATCCGAACTTAGTCGCAATTACAACCTGTCCTTTGAATGGACTCAATGCTTCACCTACAAGTTCTTCATTGCTAAATGGTCCATAAACTTCTGCAGTATCAAAAAAAGTAACTCCTTTTTCAACCCCCTTCCGTATTAATTTGATTGCTTCTTGTTTATTTGTTGCAGGCCCATAACCAAAACTTAAACCCATGCAACCCAAACCTAATGCAGAAACTTCCAAACTATTCTTACCTAATTTTCTTTTTTGCATTTATTTATTTTTATTTTTTTAATGGTGCCTCTACTCCTGAATATTGTAAAACAGCTTCAGGTAATCTTTCTCCTACAATCTTAATTGCATTCAATTGAGTATTAAATTCTGTCAATTCCCCCTGAGTAAATTTAACTCCGTCTGCTCCTGAATTTTCCTGCATATGTGCCATTTGTGTTGTGCCAGGAATAGGTACAATCCAGGGCTTTTGAGCTAATAGCCACGCCAACGAAACCTGAGCCGGTGTAGCTTGCTTTTGCGTGCTCCACTTTTTAATCAAGTCTACAAGTGCAAGGTTGTTTGGTAAATTCTCTGGTGAAAATCGTGATTCAATTCCCCTAATATCGCCCGAAGCAAATCTTGTATTCGCATCAATGGCTCCGGTTAGAAAACCAACACCGAGTGGACTCCAGGGAACGAACCCTATTCCTAATTCTTCACACAAAGGAATTATTGAATTTTCAGGACCACGCCACAATAACGAGTATTCATTTTGAATCGCTGTTACAGGATGAATGTCATGTGCTCTTCGCACAGTTTGTAGACCCGGTTCCGAAAGTCCATAATGAAGTACTTTACCCTCTTTTATAAGGTCCTTAATTGTTCCAACCACATCTTCAATCGGAACCTGCGCATCTACCCGATGCTGATACAATAAATCAATCCGGTCGGTGCGGAGTCGTTTCAGCATACCATCAACTACTATTTTAATATGTTCGGGTTTACTGTTAGTTCCGGGGAGTCGCTTACCAGTTTCCTGGTCAATGTTCCAACCGAACTTCGAAGCTATTACAACCTTATCACGAAACGGTGCTACGCCTTCACCTAAAATTCTTTCCACTTCGTGAGGACCGTATGCTTCGGCTGCATCATAAAAAGTAACGCCTCTGTCAAAAGCAGTGCGGATGATGTTATGCATTTCGGAGCGTGTCGGAATAGTTGTTTGATAAGTACGACTCATATTCTGTACGCCTATACCTATGCTGGAAACTTCAAGTTTGCCGAGTTTTCGTCTGGCCATTGTGGCTGCAGATTTATTCATTGAGCTTTCTCTGCGTGAAGATGCTGATACTTTAAATGGGAAGGGCACCAACGATGCTCCTGCTAACAGAAGTCCAGACTTAAGAAGACTACGTCTGTTTAGATTTTTTTTACTCTCGTTTTCCATATGATTAATTTTTAATAGCGGGTTCTAAATTATTTTGTTTTAACCATCCATACTCGCTCATCCATTTTACAATGGCCGGGTCACGGTGACTAAAAAGCAGACTCTGCTTTGTATCTAAAGTTTGGATGCTCCGCATGTCTTCATCAGATAGTTTGAAATCAAAAATATTAATGTTTTCAATCATCCTTTCCTTCCGTACCGATTTAGGAATTGCAACTACCCCCCTTTGGGTTAACCAGCGAAGAATAACCTGTGCGACAGTTTTATTGTACTTTGCTCCAATGGTGGTTAGTACTTCATTAGTAAAAACACCATTCATTCCTTCAGCGAATGGGCCCCAGGCTTCAATCTGCACATTATTATCCTGTAAAAATTTTTGCGTTTCATGTTGCTGATTGAAAGGGTGCGTTTCAATCTGGTTAACCGCTGGTGTGAAACCACTGTTTACAATCAAATCCATTAACCTGTCCGGTAAAAAATTGCATACACCGATTGCTTTTATTTTTCCTTCCTTGTATAGTTCCTGCATTGCTCGCCATGAGCCGAAGATATCTCCAAAGGGCTGGTGTATTAGATAAAGGTCAATATAGTCAAGCTGTAGTGCTTTAAGAGATTTTTGAAAGGCAGCTTTTGTCTTTTCATATCCAGCTTCCTTGCTTCCAAATTTAGTGGTGATAAACAATTCTTCTCTGGCAATACCACTTTTCTTAATTGCATTTCCGACAGCTTGTTCATTTCCATAGAGCTCAGCCGTATCAAATAAACGATACCCTGCTTCGATTGCATTTAGTACCGCTGTTTCACATTCTGCTCCTATAATTTGCATGACACCAAAACCTAATATTGGCATTTCTACTCCGTTGTTTAATTTTACTTTTTCCATTGTTTTTTTAAGTTTATGATTGCAAATTACCGGAGATATAAGGGAATACTTGGTATATGGATTACGGGATTATCTACCATTTTTACTGATTTGAAATATTGAGCGCAAAAGAGCACTTTCTAATGCGTAATTTTGCATTACAAAACAGCAAAAGAAATGAGCCAGTTATTCAGATTTGATACAGTAAGCGATTATAATGCATTGAACAATCAGCCGACATTGAATCCGTTGGTTAGTGTAATAGATTTTTCAAATGCAAACCCGCGTACCTGGGGTGCAAAAGGAAATGTGAAAATAAATTATGGCCTGTACTGTATATTTTTAAAAGAGGTAAAATGCGGGGATATTAAGTATGGAAAAAACTATTATGATTACCAGGAGGGAACTCTGGTATTTGTTTCTCCTGGCCAGGTAATGGAAATTGAAAATACCGGTGAAGTTTATCAACCCAAAGGTCATGCATTAGTTTTTCATCCAGACCTTATTCGAGGAACTTCGCTGGCAAAAAGCATTCATGAATATAGCTTTTTTGGTTATAACTCAAGCGAAGCATTGCATTTATCAGAAAGAGAAAGGCAGGTAGTGCTTGATTGTTTTTCAAAAATAAATTTTGAATTGCAACAGGGAATTGACAAGCATAGCAAAAAACTAATCACTTCAAACATTGAGCTTTTTCTAAATTACTGTGAACGCTTTTATGACCGTCAATTTATTACAAGAGATAATGTCAATAAAGGAATCTTGGAAAAGTTTGAAAATTTGTTGAATGACTATTTCAATTCTGATAAGCCTCAGGAGGTTGGATTGCCTTCTGTTGCTTATTGTGCAGATGAGCTTAATTTATCACCTAACTATTTCGGTGACCTGATAAAAAAAGAAACAGGGAAGGCTGCTAAGGAATACATTCAGGACAAAATTATAGATACAGCTAAAAATAAAATTTTTGAAGGGGGTAAAACTGTGAATGAAATAGCACATGAATTGGGATTTAAATATCCTCAGCATTTTACCAGGTTATTCAAACAGCAGGTTGGTTATACACCGAAAGAGTATCGCAATTTGAATTGATGGTCTAAAATTCATGTTTTAGAAGAAATCAAAAATTTCACTTCCTCATTTATCCGGTTCAAGGCTTGGTGGGCAATACTCCTGCATTGATTTATGTATTCCGGTCCGTGTGCCTGTTACTCTTTACCCAATCTTCGAATAAAGGATTTAATTCGCTGATTTTAAGCAAATCGGCTTCCAATTGGTTCGAACTTTTTTCGAGAAGGGGAGCGTTCGTAGACAGGAGGTCAGAAATGGTCTCCTGTTTGTTTTTAGATCCTTGTAAAGCGTTGATAATATTGAACATTACAATTACTCCTTTTGAGTATGGAGTGGTTGCAACTCGACCTTTTTGTCATGATCTCGAAATCGCTGGAAAGAAAAACTGGAAAGTCGAAGGCTCGATAAACAAAGCAACAAGAACATTTCTTGACGGCTTTGAAAATAATTATTCCGGTTGGCTAATAAGCAAAGATACATCTTACCTGTTCAATTTATTTGGACGAGCTTATAGCGAATACTAGCCATTCTGTAAAGAATCAACAAAGTCATACGAGTACAACGTTTCCACAAAGATGTATCCTTTAGAGACGAAGGTAGGACCATATTTCGGAATCGACACCTTAGGATTAATTCGAGGTATAATAAATCATTTTAACGCTTGGTTTTGTGACCTATTTTATTTTAGTTTACATCAAACCACATTTATATGAAAAGACTTTTACTACTATTTTCTATCTCCATTTCCATTTTAAAACTCGAAGCTCAAGTTATACCAAAGAGTATCGCGGAACGTATCACATATTCAGATTATATTTTTGAGGGGAAAGTCATACGATCTGATAGCTACGAAACGCAGGATGAAGGTATGATATACACTTCCTCTACAATAGAAATATATAAAATATTCAAAGGCGATCTCAGGTGTGGAACTATTGAGGTTACAACCGAAGGTGGAAGAGTCGGCGACAAATCGCTTATTATTACTCACAACTTGACCTTAAAGGAAGGAATGAAAGGAGTCTTCCTGTGCAATGAGACCCAGAAAGAGCAGTCGACAGTTGACTTTTTTCCTGAGACAAATACTTTGAAGCTCGATTTCCCGTACGATCTCCAAGGGTTTATTAAATATTTTGAAGACCAATTTAATATACGAATACAGGACTATAGCGAATTCCAATTGGACAGCCTCGCAAGGGTGTATGACTTAATCGAGCTTTACGCACAGATTCATTACATCGACTGTCAACCCGATGCTGAAATAATTAGTAGTACACGGTTTCCGGCAAATGCAACGAGTTCTGTCGACACTACTCTTACTTTCACCATGATGAATCCACAGATTACTGGAACTTCACCATATTATTTGGAATTTGACATAGGGGTATCTGACAACCAAGCCAACATTTATTTTATGGGCGGGACATTTCGCGTACATTATGACACTTTAACATTTGTACCGAACATTGATGGCGCAGGAAAGGTATGGGTGAGTCGATGTCCTTTAATCGCTGATCCGCTTACCTACAAAGATCCAATTGTTCAAATCAGTAATAGAAATGAAATCAACATTGGCTTTACTTGGAAATTGTCTTGGCAATCCACTGTAAACTATATTGACATTCCTTCGACACCAACACCAGCAGTTCACGTGAAGATGGAAATAGACAATTGTAGCCATCCGAGTCTTGTTGAAAATGTATTGGGAGTAGGAATTTCTGGTTATAATTCTTTTGCACTCCACCCCGTGAACCCACCAACTCCTTATGGACAGTATCTTGTCCAATACTCCAACCCGATAAATTTTGGAGGTTGCAATGGTATACAAATATTTAGCATTTCACCACCTACTGTTGCTGCCGGAGTTGGCGATGTAGTCACGGTAACCGGCAGCAACTTTGGAGGAAGTCAGGGTGTTGGAAATATCTTTCTCAAAGAAACTTTGACGGGAGGTGCATTCGATCTTGAACTTGACGCAAATGATATATTATCGTGGAGCAATAACGAAATCAGATTCGTAATGCCAGGAGTAATTGATACATCTTATGGAAACGTGCCGGGCACTGGACCTCTAACTGTGAGAACTAATTCGGGAACTATTGCAACGGGGCATATTAATGTTTCCTACTCATTAAGCACGAGCGTTGATACAAGCAGCGATATTAAATACGTAAATACTCCAATTGATCTTTCAGTTAATCAAATGGGAGGAATCTCTTTTCATCTTGATACATCAATAACGAACCATCCTGACCGAACGATTGTTATTAATAAAGCTGTTAAGGATTGGGTTTGCCTTGCGAATATACACTTTGAAATAGGAGCTCCTTTGATTGAACCGACTCTCATGGCTGATGACGATACGATTTCCATGATTCAATTCGGAATACTTCCACATGGGACACTTGCTAAGACTTACATACATTCAAAGGACAGAGGTTGTGTGGATTATTTGTATAAAAGACCTGATATTATTTTTAATCTGGAATATAAAGATTCTATGTTTTGTGATACTTCAAAATGTGACTCGCTACCATATAGATATAATGACTTTTATGCAATTGCATTGCACGAGTTGGGACATGCGCATGGATTGGAACACGTGAATGACACACGAGCAATAATGTACTATGCCATGTTTACTGGCCGCAATCCTTGGACTCCATCAATGGATAGACAAATTTGGTTACGTCTTGACGCCTCTGCTCGAGCAGGTGCGAATAAAGTGATGAGTAATTCACAACAACCCGTTTTAACATCTTGTTCTGGGGGAGGCTTAATCCAACCGATTTTTCTAACCGACTGCGGTAGTTTTTGGCGAACATCATCTCCGTCGAATACACAAAATTCAGGGTGTTCACTGATCGGAATTGACGAATTGAACGAACTTATCGGAGGCTTCAAAATATATCCTAATCCAGCCACTTCCAATTTAACTGTGGAAGTCTCGAATGTTGTTGACGATTTAGAATTAAATATCATTGATGTATTTGGTAGACACATAGAAGGGCCGTTAAAATTTAACAAAGCCGAAGGCAAAGTTTTACTTGATATCGTAGACTATTCTTCTGGATTTTATTTCGTTATATTTACTACACCATTTGCTAAAGGTGAAGGGGCTTTCTTCAAAAATTAAATGAAAAAATTAAATTGGTTAGTAATTATTTTTCTTGTCAGTTGTGCAATAAAGCAATCGACAACTACAACAAATCATTGTAACGAGTTCGAACGTGAATTAGGAAAATATTACATTATAGGAAGCAAGACCCAAAAGAATACAAGTAGTTCCGACAGCCTAATCCAAGATCTCAAAACTAAGTATGAGAGTTGTCTTATAGGTAAGGATACTACCTACATCATAGAGAAATTTGGGAGAAAATATAATATGTGGGCGCGTAAACCACTTAAGTATGAATTGGAATATCTAATTTCAACTCCAAAGTATCCTTTATTAGACCCGAAGCCTGGGTTGACGGTCACGTTTGGAATAAATGACTCTAACATTGTTAAATCGATTGATGTTGGTGTCGCAACAACTCAAGGATACAAATAAAAGATATTTTGTGATTTTGAACTTTTCAGAACCGAATCGTTTCTATTTTTGTTTGGTGTTATTTATCATTTCATGTTCTGTTAAGCCTACATACTCTGACAAACATTTTCGTGATTTCGAATCAGACAATTATGAAGAAACAAGTTTTCAAAAGTAAAAATTTAAAAGTAAGTCAACACGCAAAACATTGATTTAAAGTCTTATATGTCGGTGGATGATTTTACCAATTAAAAAACTGGCTGCAACTTTCGTTAATAAGGGGAGCGTTGCTCAGTGCAAGAAACAGTGCAAGAAAACAGTGGAAACACTGCTCACTTGCACTGTTTCTGTTTCCGTCACTCGCACTCACTGCTCTCTTGCACTGTTTCTGTTTCTGACACTCACACTCACTGTTCTCTTGCACTGTTTCTGTTTCTGCCACTCGCACCCACTGTTCACTTGCACTGTTTCTGCCACTCGCACTCACTATTCACTCGCACTGTTTCTGACATTTTCTCCTCATGAAAATTCCATCATATATGCGTTTGCAAATTAGCGCCGCGTTTTTGAAAATTTATCATATGGAATTCAAAGATCTCATTGTATATAAAAAATCTTTAGAGGTGGTATCCGAGTTGGAATCTAAAGTCTTCGTACTAACAAATCTTGATAAGTCAATAAAGGACCAACTGAAACGAGCCTCATCCAGTATTACACTAAATATTTCTGAGGGCAGCAGCAGATTTAGTCCAGCCGACCGAAAAAATTATTTTGTGATAGCCCGGGGTCTGCTTTTGAATGTTCGGCCGCATTGGACTCAATTGAAATTTCTATAAAGCAGAGTTTTCCAGAAATCAAATTCATATTGGAAGAAATATCTAAGATCCTTTTCAAAATGATTTCAAACCTCGACACTAAAATCAATGAGAAAAAAGTAAAGTCTAAAAAGTCATAATATTCAATCTGAAATTACATATCGGACAAGTTTCCAAGAAAACTTCTTTGATGCTTTTCTAAATATTCAAAATTGAATTCGCATAGGGGTTGTATTTTTTCTTCTCCAGGCACCCCTAATTTTACCAAACGAGTGTAAGAAACAGTGCAAGAGAACAGTGGGATAGTATGATCCTTAGGCAAAAAAATCATAAATGGAAATATAGGGTAAAGTAGCAACTCCCACAGGTACTCTGAATACTGGATGCTCATTGATCGGTGTAGAGGAATTGAACGAACAACTCGGTGGTGTCAACATTTATCCTAATCCAGCCTCATCCACACTTACATTCAAAGTTTCGAACGTAGTGGATAATTTAGAATTAAATATTCATGATGTATTGGGACGGCATTTAGATGGCCCATATAAATTTAATAAAGGCGATAAAAATATTGAGATGGACATATCCGATTACAATTCTGGAATTTATTTTGTTATATTTACTACTCCAGGAGCAACAGGACGGGGTGTCTTTTTTAAGAACTAAATGAGAAAAATATTATTAGGTTTATTTATATTACTCGGCAGTTGTGCAGTTAAGCAAACGATTTCTTCTGACAATCATTGCCGCGATTTCGAATCAGATCTTGAAAAACATTATAAGAAAGCAAACGATTCCCAAAGGTATGCAAGTTGTACAGATAGCCTTATCCAAAGTTTCAAAGCTGAGAATAATGATTGTCTAATTGGCAAAGACTCTACTTACATCATTGAAAAATTAGGCAGAAAATACAATATGATGGGAGGCAGAAGTCCACTAAAATACAGTTTAGAATATGTGGTTTCAACCCCTAATTTTCCAATGTTGGATCCCAAACCTGGTCGTACCGTCTTATTCGGTTTGGATAGCTTAAACATTGTAAGAACGATTACAATTGGTACTGTACAGAGTGGAGGATATGAATAATTGAAAAAGGGAACTTTTCTGATCCCCATCACTAATCATATTCATCCATGTTCGTTATAAATTAGATGATTAAATACCTTATTTTGTTTTTATTTCTCTCGTGCAACTCTGCTTCGAAGACGAATGGTGAAAAGATTTGTCATGATCTCGAAATCGCCGTAAAGAAAACTGGAAGGTCGAAGGCTTGATAAACAAAGCAACAAGAACATTTCTTGACAACTTTGAAAATAATTATTCTGGTTGGCTAATAATATGATCCTAAGGCAAAAAAATCAGAAATGGAAATATAAGGTAAAATTAAACGCACTTCTGTCGACAAAGAACTTATCCATTTTCGGCAAAAAACTGATAGCCAATACTATAATAAACTTCATTAGTTTGTATGGTGACTACCAAACAAAAAACCGGCTGCAACTTTCGTTAATTAAGGAGAGCTGAAATTCAGTTTGAGTGCGGAGTATGAGTGCGCCGACGCACTCGCATTCAAACTGAAACTCACACTTTTAAAATGGCCAATAGAAGAGGTTCTGTTGGCCATTTTGTTTTATGTATCATCCATCAAAAAACCGGCTGCAGCTTTCGTCAAAAAATAAGAGCATGATGCAGACCGAGTCTGTCTAACATGCGGACTACTGACCCGGTTCTGCTATTCAACTCCACCGTTCCTGCATTATAACATTATTCTCCCAAAAGTCACGTTTGATTAAATTGCACCTGATATCCGGCATTTTAAATTATGATCCGCCTTATTCTTTTTTCGGTTTGTATTTGTCTTCTGTCTCTCTCCGGCTGTGGTTCACATGAAAACGACCAGAAAAAAAATATTGAAAAACCGCCGGTGATTCACGATTCCGTTTTAGTCGACACTCTAAAAAAGCCGTCTCTGCGTGAGCACTCCTACTATATCATCAACAAAAAGAAAACCGAGGAGTGGAAACTGGATTCTTTCTCACAGGGTGAGTTAAATGTCATTCTTGCTCTAAACCGCATTGATTATGCCGACATCTGGAGAGCGGACAGCCTGATCGCACCAAAAAATTTTTTTGATGAATTAATTAATTATTCTCCCTTCCCGGAAAAAATTCAGTCCATTCTGCCTGTAAGAAAATTACTGCTCGTCTCATATAAAATCCAGGCTTTTGCCGCTTATGAAAACGGAACGCTGGTCCGCTGGGGTCCCGTGAGCCTCGGAAAAAAATCAACGCCCACTCCCGTTGGACTTTTTCATACTAACTGGAAATCGAAAGAAACAATCAGTACTATCGATTCCGGTTGGGTGCTGAAATGGTATTTTAACTTTGAAAATTTTCAGGGTATTTCTTTGCACGAATACGAACTGCCCGGGTACCCCGCTTCTCATGCTTGCATCAGGCTCTACCCGGATGATGCTTTCTTTATCTACAACTGGGCCGAACAATGGATTCTCAAAAACAACTCTGAAATTTCAGCCAACGGTACTCCCCTGATTATTTTTGGCGATTACGCTTATGGTAAAAGAAAACCCTGGCTGTTTCTTGAAAATGATCCGCACATCCTCGATTTCTCAGAAGAAGAACTCAACGGTGTGATCGAAGCTTATCTTCAGCTTATTCTGGACCGCCAGGCACAAAGAGATTCGGTCTCCGCTCCTCTATAACTTAACGAACTTCGTAACAAGCATCCTGTCGTTTTGAAAAACGCTGATGAAATAAATTCCGAAATCAATTTCATCTAAAATTATCTCATCCGAGGTTCCTACTTGCGAAATTTCTATCTGGTATTTTTTCATCGTCTGTCCCGATGTATTAACAATCACCAGCTCTGCATCGCCTTCGACCAGCTCGTCCGATGCTATAACAAGCCCGTTTCCTGTCAATGGGTTCGGGTAAACGGAAATGGTTTCTTCGCAATCTCCCTCGATACTTGCGGCAACCGGTATGTCTTCACTCGGACAAACTCTGCCTGCATGAACATAGAAGGTCCTGGTTTTTGAAAGTTCCGGAGTCATGAATTCAGTACCCGTGTATATAAGATTTCCTGCCGGTGCATCATACCAATAAACGGTATCCGGTGATGTTGCCACAAGAACGACTGATCCCGGATTGCAACGTTGACCGGGCGTCACCTCCGGTGACTGCTTTATCTTTGCGCGGGTTAAATGAAGCGGTGGCGAAAGCGACGTGCATCCTTCAACTCGTACAAAAACATTGTATGTTCCCGATTCATCCGTGATTAATGTATCCGTGATTGCACCTGCAATGTCGGTGCTATCATACATCCACTGATAACTGTATACTTTCACCGGAGAAGCGTTCAGCTGAACGGCTATCTCATCGCAAATCACCGTATCGCCGGAGATGGCATTAGGTGTCGCCAGCTGAGAAGACTGTGCCCTGCCCGGTGATCCCCCAAAACATCCGGAATGCCAGTTGTTCCCGTCATTTAAATTGCCAAGCGGGTCCGTTAACTCACACGTGTATCCATGACCATCGGCCTTCTCCGGCCACGGCAACTGGTCAGTATAAAAAACCGAGAGGTATACCGTATTCGTATAATCGAATAATTTTATTTGTTCGCCACTGTTGTTTAAACTGAATCCCAGCTCGCCGGGCACGCCGGGCACCTGCGGAAAAATAGCCCTGAATTTTTCCGGGTCCTCGGGAACAACAAGGTAGCCTCCGGGAGGGATAACTGTACCCGTCGGAAATATAAAAGAATGATTCGCCCGCTCATCGCCAATCCTCCATTCTGAAATATCCAGCGGCATCGTGCCATAATTGTTTAATTCAATCCAGTCGTCTGACTTCAGGTCAGAAGACGAATTGTAATTGATTTCGCTGATCGTCAATTTTGCGGGTGCCGGCGAACCGGAAAAATATGCAATGATGGTATCGCCGGAATCGAAGTTATACGTTACACTCTGCGCAGAATCACTCGCCGGAATTACTGCCGACGACCAGTGATCGAAAATAAAACCCGGGTTTGGAATAGCCGTTACGTTAACGGGATTACCGTTAAAATAAATTCCCGACCATGGATAAGCATGCGGTATAATGGTGCTGATCTCAATCCTGCCTGAGCCCGGCGGATAAGTGTTAACCGTCAATAGTACTTCCCCCGCCAGATCAAATTCATCCACGAGCTGCTCTCTCACAATTTCCGGACGTTCGTCAACAAAATCCATCATCTCCGAAATATTATCCCTCCACTCTGCAGTATCGCTTCCCCATTTTGCAAAGTGTGCAGTCATGTCGTACGCCATTGAATCCCTGAAGTGTTTCATCGCCTCCTGCACGTTTGAAGGCTGGTAAATCGTATTCATCAGGTCTGCGTAGCGGTTGATGAAATATCTTTTGAATTTCGGGTTATCCAGCATTGCATCGAAAATGTTTGAAGAGTGGCTGAACTCGATTGGATCCCTGGCCATCCGGATGCGGTTATCGTGTACATCGCCATTCAATCCAAATCCATAATCCGTATCAAGTAAAATATATTTCCATTTTGCACCCGGTTTCTTTGGACGCCACATTTTAATGTTGTTGGTCCACTCCCCGATCCAGTCGCCATTGTTGTAGTATGTCTCTGCAATAAAATAATCGGTAAAATTCTGAATGTCGAGCAGACTTTCAATCTGATCATAGTACTGTTGAGAAAGTGGCGATTGATTTACGGCATACTCGTACAAGTCAAAAAAACTGCTGTTGCTTCCCTGTCCTTCTACGATTTCGTTTCCGATTTCGAGAAGGAAATTAATCTCGTCTTTCTTATAACCGTAATTAGCTTCAACCCAGTTTTGATTGTGTTTTTCACTAAGCAAATAAACACCCCAATAACTGCTATTCAAAAATAAAACTACCGGCTCTGCACCAACATAGCCTGTGTGTGTGTCCTTCATCAAATACTGCATAAGCGCATCACGGAAATGAACCTCATTCCAGTCGGTACCCGAATTTCTCAATATGATCTTGTCGTATTTTGTGATATACGATTTGTCGTTGATAAACGGATAATCCAATTCGTTGATGCCGTATTTGTCGCTTAGTTCGATTTCAAAACTCTTCTGGGGTTTATACCTGGAATAGTTTCCATAGATCTGAATGTCCGCATCGAAGTTCAACTGGAGGTTTTTCGATTTATCATAATATTGCATCGAAGCCGGCTTTGTCCAATTCTGCCAGTAGTTCGCGCCCAGATACGGAAAAATGGAATCTGCATTTGGACCTAAAACATAGATGCCTGTATTATAATCCCACAGATTCAGTGAATCTGTCGACATGCTAAACACGGGCAGGCGAATGTCCTCGTTTATAAAATACGTATTCGTCACCACTGCACTCATCAGGTATCCCGGAGTAAAAACCGCAGCACGAATCGTCGTGGTGCTGTCAACGATCAGTGAATTTACATATACCGCACTCGTTGAATCCGGAGTGTCGCCATTCGTCGTATACCTGATTATGCCTCCAGGCATATTGGTATTTATAACGATTGCCAGTGCCGAATTATAGAAGCCCGACGCCACCGAAAATACGGGTGCATTTGCATAGCCAAGAAAACATGGTGAAGAATTATTTGTTGCCAGCGGAGTAGGCGTTCCCTGGTAACACCAGTTATTACTTCCGTCAGGATTTCTTGCATATACGTGGTCATTTGCAATCGCCGGGTAGGTCATCTGATCGACTATGTTTCCTGACGGGTCAAAAAGGTAAACAGTCTCGCCCCCGCTGTTGAGTTTAAAAGCGGCGCTGAAATATCCTCTCACAGGCTGTACGAACCAGGAAGGCGGTGATGTATATATCATTCCCGAGTCTTGCATTCCAAAAAATAAAAAGGGTACCGACGACAAGTCAGTGGGAGCGGCAAATGCATCGTGTGTTTCTACTGCCAGGACATTCGTTCCGTTTCTGAGGGCTGTTTTTAAAATAGAATTATCGATGTAAAATGAGTCTGGCAAAATGCCCCTGTACATATCCGCTTCATGTGCTTCAGTGGCAAGTTCATTCCATGCCGGCCGTTTATTCCCATTCATGTTTGAGCGGGCAATTTCAACACCATTTAAATATGCAACGAAGCCGTCATCGTAATCCATCCTTAAAATAGCGGAGAGAATCTCGGAAGTGTCGGCTATAAAAGTTTTCCTCATCATCACCGAAAGACTGATCGGAATCGGCGTACCGTCGTCGCCATCACCGAATCCAATGCCGCCGTTTCCTGTGGACCAATTGCTGTCGTCAAAAGAAAGATTTCTCCAATTCGTATCAAGCGATGGTGATCCTGTTTTGTATTTCCAGGGGGAGTTGCCGCTTACGGCCATCTCATAATGATCCACCAGCATGTTCGAGTTTGAATCCGATGCGAAGACGATCATCCGTTCGCCCGGCTGAAGGGACCCGGAGAGAAATTTAAACTGGTACGGAGATGATGCTTCATCTGTGAGGCCATAGCCTGCAAGGTTTACAACTGCACTGCCGGAATTAAAAATTTCCAGCCAGTCGCTAAAATCTCCATCCGAATTCTGAATGATGGAAATATTCGACGGGGCAATTTCATTGATGACCAACTGGCCAAAAGCCTGATCAGGGAAAAATAAAATAAGTATCAAACATGCCCGCGCATGTTTTAGAATCCTTAATAACATGAAAAATCAGACTTTTTGTGTTTCTGCGCTGCGGCAACAGCGTATTTGTTAGTTTTCAAAGATATACAATAACAAAACGCCGTTTTCGGATAATGGGTGAGCGTCTTTATAGCTTGGTAAAAGTAAAGCCCCGCGCGGGCTTCAGAGGTGTCGCGGTGAACTATACATCAACAAAAATATCAACATGAGTTAAATCACTTCAATCTCAATAAAAAATCAACTTTTTCCCTGGTGAATTATCAGATATTTACATTGGTCTACAATTCAAAAACTATAAAAATGAAAAATTTAGAAAATAAGGTCGCTATAGTAACGGGAGGCGGTTCGGGTATTGGAAGGGCCATTTCAGTTTTATATGCTGCCGAAGGTGCAGTGGTTATCGTTTCCGACCTGAACGAAGATGGCGGTAATGAAACCGTATCTGAGATAAAATCAAAAGGTGGGAAGGCGGTTTTTATAAAAGCGGATACGTCTAAACCGGGCGACTGCAAAAATCTGGTTGATCAGGCGCTCAAACAATTTGGTGGCTTGCATATGGCTGTTAACAATGCCGGCATCGCAGGACCTATTTGTCCATTGGGTGAATACCCTGTTGATGGATGGGACAAGGTCATTTCGGTAAACCTTTCCGGCGTATTTTATGGAATGAGATACCAGATACCCGCAATGATTTCTTCCGGAGGAGGAAGCATTGTGAATATTGCATCCATTTTGGGAAAAGTTGGCGCAAGAGGTTCGTCTGCTTATGTTGCTGCAAAACACGGGGTCGTGGGATTAACGGAAGCGGCAGCTCTTGAATATGCCGATAAAAAAATCAGGATCAATTCAATCGGACCGGGCTATATTCTTACGCCAATGCTCACAAGTAATCTCGATGCTGCAACTTTGAAAGCGGTGGAAGGATTACACCCGATTGGACGGCTGGGTACTTCGGAAGAAGTTGCTCAGCTTTCTTTGTTTTTAAATTCCGACAGAGCTTCCTTTATAACAGGATCCTATTATAATATTGATGGAGGTTATTTAGCCCAGTAATAATAATCAAGGCTTATAAAACTCCTTACACTAAAACTGCAACTGCCACTTACGCTTATTGTGTAAGTGGCAGTTGCAGTTTTACTGTAAGTATGTGACTACTTACTGAATAATTGTTATGGGGCCGGAACAGCAGCTCCTATACCATTCTGGATATTCGGATCGAGTACGAGGAAATCAGAACCGTCAACACTGCCGTCGCCGTTCAGATCGCCCGGTACATACCCTCCATCACCATTTTGAATCGGCGGATCCAGTTCAAGGAAGTCTGAACCATCGACGCTTCCATCATGGTTAATGTCTCCGCTGTAGATTGCAAAGTTGCCATCGCCCAGATCAGCCTGGTTTCCGGAAAATGCCTGTGCCGCCGCAGTCGAGAACGGATACGATGTAGTTGAAGAGAATAACACCGGAGCCGCACTCCAGGTTTCAACGCAGTTACGGTTTGTGAGTTTAATCCAGTATGAATTTCCTGCCACTACCGCTCCCGTGAATGAAACCGTAACAGAGCCATCGGTTTTCAAAATACCTTTCTGTGTCTCCACTTCATTATATGGAGATGCTGCTTCCATGACGCTGATATAAACAGTATCCGCATCTGTCGGATCGGTAGACACATTGGTGATAAACAACGCACCTGCGCCCGCAACCTGCATTAAACCGCCTCCGGAATATAATCCCTGTATGAAGATGTTTGATGTAAACGTGATACCGCATGGAACAACAGTGAATGTGCTGCTCGAAACTGTACAACCGGATGCATTGGTAACAGTAATCGCTCCGGTCGTTGCTCCGGCTGGTACAGTCGCTGTTATCTGTCCATCGTTATCTACCGCAAACGTTGCAACTGTTCCGTTGAAAGAAACATCTGTTGCTCCGGTAAAATATTTTCCTGTAATGATTACACTCGAGCCCGGACAACCGCTGGCTGGAGCAACCGTCTCGATATACGTTGAGAACGGAGCATCCGATGTCAATAGCGTCGTTACGCTTAATCTCGCATTTGTGGTTGTGTTCGCTCCTCCCGGCCATACGCCATCAGCATCTGTCTCTGCACCATAAAACGTATTGTCTGCATTCCTGGCTTCAATTCTCTTAACGCCGTTCGGATTATTTGCACCAATTGGTATAACAGCCGGCCACTGGCCGATTACTGATGTGCCGTTTTGCATATACGTATCCTTGATCGGCGCAGGCAGACTCGAATAGTTTGCTGTCACCGCATCAATGGCCGTAGCCTGGCGAGCCTGGTAAACAAATATCGGATCGCCCGTACCCGCAGTATTATCGTAAACGAGTATGAATTTTCCACTTACGCACTGGGATGCAATGCCCGTTAAATAAGCTCCGTCATCTGCAGTTGATACTGTTGCTGTACTTTGAATGTCCAGCGCTGTGATCTGTTTCGTACCCACAAAATTCGGAGCAGTTGGCGTGCTTCCCCCGTGAACCGTAAATCCGATCCTGAGGTTATGAACCTGTCCGCCTCCAAAACGTGATGAATTTCCTGTAGGCTGGAAGAATAACCAGAATGGTCCGCTGCTTCCTGATCCGTCTGTGGTAAATGCGTTCTGAACATTCGATGTTCCCCAGGTACTTCCATTCAGAATATTTCCTGCACCATAAGAAGTTGCAGCATCAGAAACGAGTCCTAAACCCCCGCGAATATCATAAGCTGTATTCGGAACCAGGTTGTCGATCTTCAGACAAACTGCTATCGGTGTACGTGTCGAATTGGAAGAACCTGCTGTCTTGCTTCCCATAAACTTCGGAACTACAAGCTCCGACATCGTTGGCACATCCGTTATGATGATGTCTGTTGTTGTAGTTGAACCCAGTCCGCTTGCTGTCGCAATCACCGTATAGGTTCCGGCCATGCTGAAGCTTAAATCATTGAATGTAGCTACACCCATAATTGCATTTTGAATAAGTGTGCCTGACATGATGCCGCCACCCGGACCGCTATTAATTGCAACGGTAATTGCTCCCGTGTAATTCGGGTCGGTTGTCAGGTCTGCCCTGACGGCTTTCACCGTAAGATTTGACACAACTGTATTTACAATACCTGCCGAAGGCTGTACTCCGATATTCAATAACGTCGCAATGTCTATTACGTCGAATGGAGCGCTTTGTCCCGGATTTAATCCGCCACCGTCTGCCTGCAATACTACGCCATTATCCGGTGTATCATATTGAACACCCGTTATGGTAACCTGTGATGTATTTGCAAGGATGGTTCCGGTAAATGTTCCTCCGGCTATGCCTCCAATACCCGATGCAACCGATAATGTAACAAGTGTATTTGCAACAACGACCTGCGGATTACCCAGGTTGTCCTGCGATTCAACAACAACGCTGAACGGCTGATTGACCGTCGGGTTGGCTCCGCCATTTACTGAAAGAATTGCAAGTTTGGTTGCAGCAGAAACCGGTGTGGTCATCTGGCTGTTTGGATTCAAAACTGCTGTGCTGGTAATATATTTTGCTGAAGCATCGGCTCCGTTATATCCATAAACCCTGAACCAGTAAGTTGTACCCGGAGCAAGGTTAGTAACGGTTTCAGACGTACCCGGTCCGTTATATACCACCTGCTCGCCGCCGCCATACACCGGGTTTGCAGAGTATCCATTGAAGTCGACCGGATCAGTAAATGAATTCGAAGTATTGATCTTCACTATTCTGTTCGTCGCGTCTTCATTCACCCAGTCAACCTGCAGTGATGTGGTAGATACCACAGGGAATGAAATGTCGTGATCCTGCGCAATTGGTGTTGTAGGCGTGGTAGCCGAGAAATTGAAATCGTCTATGGCAAGACCATCACCGCTTCCTGAGCCTCTTGTTGCCTCCCAATGTAAAACAAGCGTCTGACCAGGCGCCCAGTTTCCATTCAATGAGAATGTAAATGGTCCTACCGCTGTCTGATTTGCCGGAAGATTTCCATCAAGCGGACCCGCTGTTGTAATTCCCAGGTTTGCCGGTGGCGTTGAAAAATCCAATGCTGTAACTGCTGTGTAGGTTCCTGTTGAAATACTTGTTCCGTTCAGACTATAAGAAAAATGAAGCGTGGTAGGATTTCCGCTTGCTCCCGACCTCCATTGTTCGCCGGTGAAAGAAATCGTTACCGTACGCAATACGTCGGATGTGGTATTCGTAAGAACAAGTCCGATGCTTGGCTGCAGAGTGCTTGATACCAGCACGCCCAATCCCCTGTCAGAGGAAGCCGTTGTACCATAGCTGTAAACCGAACCCGCTGTGCTGTTACCATTGTCCACTATGAAATTTGCATTGCCGGTCGGAGGCGCAGGTCCATATTTTGCAAACTGCCATCCGTTCGCATTCGATGCGCTTACCGGGCAGGCCGAAAGATTGAATGCGCCGGTTCCTGTGAAAGAAAATGTTCCCGTGGAAGGAAGTCCGTCGAAATCCTGTGTATATGTTCCATTCGTCACGGCATAATTTGCCGGACCGTCAGTGTAAGCATTGTTTGAGCCGAATGCTGAAGTCAGGTAGTCTGTAATGGTTCCATTGCCGTTATATTCATAAACGACAAAATAATATTGAGTTGAAGGCGTAAGTCCTGAAACCGTCACCGTATTTCCGTTGCCGTCATAAACGATCTTGTTTCCGCCACCCTGGTCTGATGCCAGGCTGAAGTCGCTGTCAATCGTTCCCGAAGGCGCTGTTCCGTCAGAAGGAGTAAAGGAAACATCCACCGCTTCTTTGACAACCACAATCCTGTTGCTTCCGTCACCTCCCGTGAAATTGACGACGATGGAAGTGGTGGTTGCGCAGCCGATCGTTACGGTCGACTCAATCGTTGGTTCGGTGGCGACCGTGGTTCCGGATACAGGAACGTTTAGCGTGGTTGCTCCCGACGCTGCATTGGTCACATCGCCCGAATGTGGCCCCGCGCCTGCAGGTGCATAACGCACATCAACAGTTGTAGTGGAAACCGTTCCCGGAGGAGACTGAAGAATCGTTATCGGGCTTGAAGAGAATGCATTCACGCCTGTCCTCACTTCGAAATTAGCCGGCGGTGTAATGGTAATGTCTGATGTCAGGTATAGACCCTCTACCGTATAGGACTGGGAAGCGCTTTGCGTTCCTACAGCCGTCTGGAATGGATTGAGTGTGCCAACTACTGTAAGAGTTGGAGACGGAGCCACAACGCTGAACGTTGCGCTGTTTCCTGCAGTTAAATTATCTCCTGACGTGCGTGTAGCCGTAAGGCTTACTCCGCCTTCAATAGTATTATAGGTAACTCCAGAAATAACAACCGTATTCGTTCCTGCCAAAATAGTTCCGGTTACCGTTCCGCCAACTAAGCCTGTTCCTGTATTCAATGACAGTGTTACGTCGGTATTTGCAGCTACGTTTTGCGGTGTGTTTGTATTATCCTGCGACTGAACCGTTACGCTGAATGCGGCATTCTGTACCGGGCTGGCCGGGTTGATATTTGTGATGGCAAGTTGTGTTGGTGGTAAAGCCGCTGTTACGACAATATTGTCCAAAGCAATTTTTGCTCTGCTTCCGGATGATCCAGCTGATCCTGTATATTCATAAAACCGGATTCTCGCATGAGACGCATTTGAAAATGATGCGGGCAACTGCAGACTCAATACCTGGCCGGATGCAGGTACGTTATTCAGTTTATCTAAAACTTCTGCTCCCACGAGTTCTGTATAATTTATTCCGTCAATACTCGTGAATACTCTGAGTGATGCGGATCTGTCGCCTGTGCTGTTGGCAACCACCGACCAGTCGAAACTTAATGTACCTGCATTAACGCCGGTATAATCGAGATGAAGTTCGATCGCATTTGAATTCGGAGTTCCTGTAGAAAGCTGTACAATTGTACCGGCCGGATTGCCCGTAAGGCTTCCCCGCTGCACGCCGCCTGATGTAGATGATGTTGCAAACGTGGCGGTACTCACAGAAATTCTGATTCCGTCCCCAAAGGTTCCCGCAGCATTTACCCCAACGCTTCCCCAATGCTGGGCGCCGACACCATTATCAAAATTATTAACCCAGTTTGCAATATCATTAAAGTTTTCCGTATAAGTAAGTAATGATTGCGAAGCCATTGGAACCGGGATCGGCAATGACAAAAGTGCCAATGTTGATGCATTTGCAATTGCTGTAGTCGGTGTTAAATAATTCGCTGTAGTACCGGTACCATTATACTGGTAAACGGCTACATGATAAACCGTAGATGCGGTAAGACCGGTAACTGTTACTGTCGTACCGGCACCGTTGAATACAATCTTGTCGCCGCCGCCCTGGTCAGTTGCTGTGGTAAACACGCTGCTGATCGTTCCTGTTGGTGCAGCCCCGTCCGTCGGAGCATAGGCAACAGCAGATGCTTCTCTCATTACTACCAATCGCGATGCTCCATCTCCACCAGGGAAACTCAGGGCCGCTGAATTAACACCCATCAGTGTGAAGGTGGCCGTTGCCTGCGTGGTTGGTTCCTGTGCGAGTGCAAATCCTGAAACCGGAAGATCCTGCTGAACCGCTCCGGAACTTACGTGTGTGATATTACCCGATGCCGCTCCCGGTGCTGCCGGATTAAAACGCACATCGATCGTAGTAGGACTTACTGTGCCTAATGTATGATTTAATGTAATGGCTGAATTGGAAAATGGATCAACGCCTTTCCTGATTTCGAAATCTGTCGGAGGGGTAATCAATATATTGTCGGTCAGGTTGGCTCCCTCAACTGTGTATGATTGAGAAGTGCTTGGTGATCCCACTGCCGCACTGAAGGCGGACAAGGTTCCTGTTAATGTAACAACCGATGCGGGCGGCGCCGAAACCGTAAACGGTGCGCTGTTTCCTGAGGTAAGAGCAGCCGCTCCGTCGGCAGCATTCAATACGACTCCTGCTTCTGCCACATCATACTTAACTCCCGTAATCGTAACCGTGTTTGAACCTGAAGGAATAACACCTGATAGTGTTCCGCCTGCCAGTGATCCTGTACCCGTATTCACTGTTAAGTTAACAGTTGTATTTGATGTAACATTTGTCGGAACAGAACCGGCATCCTGTGACTGAACGGTAACGCTGAATCCTGTATTAACTACCGGTGATGCGGGAGAAATTGCAGTTATTGCAAGCTGG
This sequence comes from uncultured Flavobacteriales bacterium, assembly GCA_964595205.1. Classification (GTDB taxonomy): domain Bacteria; phylum Bacteroidota; class Bacteroidia; order AKYH767-A; family 2013-40CM-41-45; genus JADKIH01. The sequence continues at coordinate 22,853 of CAZQOQ010000016.1, forward strand.
GTTGGAAGAACGGGTGGAACTGTTACTGATTCCCAGGTTGTGCCTACTCGAATTCCGTCTACGACTGTTTGAACAGAAGTTGAGGATGATCCCTGGCGCAACGCAATGGTATTAATTGCATTTTGCCCTGCAGATGCTGAAGTTGTATATTCAGCCGTTCCTGCAGCAACCTCAGTGGCGGGAATCCCCGAAGGAATTACCCATAATGATACAGGATCGTTGCCCGCTACAGAAATAGTATATTTAATAATAAATAAATATGTTGTGTTTTTAAGAAAATCAGTGGCTCCATAAACCGCTGAACTTGCATTATTAATTCCAAAATTTACACCTGTAGCAGTTATGCGGGCGTAAACTCTTGCTGCGAATGTTGTAAATACCGCCCCGCCCGGAGTACCTATATTAAAAAAATAATCCCCAGTCTTGGTTGCTGCCGGATCTGTTACACTGGCCAGAAACGAAAAATATATGCTCTGGCCATCTGTATTCTGATTTGCAAAAGTAATATTTACATCTTCCCCACCCAGATTGTTTACAAGTGCAGCATTACCAATTCCACTTCCGGGAAAACCCGTGTAGGTCAATCCTGTTGTTGTAGAAACAGGATTTGTTCCTGCTCCACTATGCGCTGTCCATCCATTTGCAGTTAGTGCACCTGAAAAATCAAAATCGTTCGTGCTTAAAATTTGTGCTCGACTGATTGTTGAACTTAGAAACAGTAAAACAATAAAACTAATCGAGAGAACATGGAAAAGAAAAGAAGATCTTTTCCCAATTGTTGCATTAACCGCAGAGTGATCACACTCCCGGCAAGTCGGGTGTTTCGTAATGTGTTTCATTTTAAGTTTAGGTTAGTATTTCGTTTTAATTTTTTATTAGCCTCAGGAATTGCGAATCAAAATCCGTTTTTACTTCGATGAAATAAATCCCCTGTTTCAATTCGCTTAATAGTAATTGATGAATTTGCTTTTGTTCTTTCAGATAATAATTCTGTATTAACTTTCCTTCCGTGTCCCTGACTATGATTTCCGGCGCCGAATTGGTCTCGCTCATCAGGTAAGCCGCATCTGTGGCCGGGTTTGGAAAGATCGTAAACTTAGTAAATGATTTCTTATAATTTACCGGAATCGTCGCGCTGTAGGTAAAAGATCCGTCATAATCGGTCTGTTTGAGCCTGTAATAGGAAATTCCGTAAAAAGGCTTTGTATCGTCCAGGTAATACTCCCTTTTACTTGTGGTGTTTCCCGAGCCCGCAATTTCGCCAATTTCAAAAAACTCTTCGTTATCAATACTTTTCTCCACTGTAAAATAATCGTTATTTATTTCTGATGCGGTTATCCAGTCGAGCCTCACCCTGTCATCTTTCGGCGTTGCTTCAAAACTCAGTAATTTGATCGGAAGCGGGGAAATTAAACTCGTCAGTGTCCAGGACGTATTGAAGATGTAAAAAGACGGAACTGCTACGTTATAAGCTATCGGCACGCCATACTGCTGGTTGAACCAGTATGTACTGTTCCAGAACTGCGCTCCGAGATTGGTCGCCGTCGCATCCGAATCGGGCAGCTCTCCCACTCTGTATGAAAACCTGAGCGAATCCAATGTCATCGGCGAAGTAGAACCCACTTCCCAGAACCTGTCGACGGTCCAGTGCCTGTTGTCCGGCACATTGTGCTGAGAGAAAAATGCCTGCAAATTGGTGACAGTTGTTGGTGTCACCGGCCACGGAAGATTATCCGGACCTGTTCCATATGTTGAAATCGATACGTCGCCGATCGAAGCGGCGGAATTCTTCGTGAGCACTACGGGTATGTAGTTAGCGGCTGCTCCCGGCGGCACGCCAAACGGAAAGGTATAAGTGCCCGTCGTATTATTGATCTGCCAGATGATCTTCGAACTGTTATCGGTCTTCTCCGAGTAGATATATCGTGTCGCGCTTGCACCGGATATTCCTGCCGCAGCATTATTCCTGATTTTAAGCGTGTTTGAATTCAGGTCGATGTAGCCGTTGCTTGCAAAGATCAACTGGTTAATTAAATCAACATTATGGTTGAGCTGGACGTGTGCGGCGATATTGGTATTGTTATACCGGAGGGTATGGAAGACTTCTCCACCCGGACATGTAACCGTTTGTAAAAGCCCGGTGCCATTCAAATACAATGTCGTCGTCTTTTCCAGGAAACCTGTTTCGCTGTAGTTGATCCAGTTGCCACCGACAAAAATATTCATGCCTGTTGGATTCGGATCCAGGACGGCAGTGCCGGTTATCGTCAGGTCGCTTCGCACATACAACGGTCCTGCAGTGGTGGTGGATTTCAGTCCGGACCCCGAACAGATCAGGTAGCCGTATTGATTATTGGCGGCGCCCCCGAATTCGGCTGCGACTCTAACAATCTGAACTCCCGTGGCAGAATATTCAACCGTCGATGTATTCGAGAAAGTAAATGTATTGTTGGTTGTGCTTAGTGCGCTCCAGGCGGCTGTGCCGTTAATGTCGAGTTTTCCTCCTGCATTGATTGTTAGTGTATGCAGTCCCGCACCACTTGCCGAAGCAACAATTTCCGATGTCTGCACCAGGCCCGTCGTTCCGATGATCCAGTTGCATTTGTAGGTTGTACTCGTGTTATTCGTAGTAAGATAAAGTTTACCGGAGATGAGCAGCGTACCGTTTACGGTGAACGTGCCCCCCGCATCGGGAGTTCCTGCGGCACCGTCGAGTCCGTCGATGCTTACGTTTCCGGTTATCGCTCCGTTAGGAACGAGTGTCACTGTATATCCCGCACCAATCGTTACGTTGAAGTTTGAAAGCGTGGCCGCATTGTATAGCTGGGTGCCCGAGGCTGAATTCCAGCGGAGGTTGATGTTGCAGTTGATATTCAGTACGGTAGTGGGCGCAGTGGCAAAACTCTTCCGCATCCTCGATGCATCAAACTGGCCCGTTCCTGTGATCGTACACGTTGCGCCTTCGATGTTAAAAGATATTCCGTCGAATGATGCACCGTTTCCAATCTGGCCGTTGCAAACGAAGGTGGGACCGTAAACGTTGATGTATGTATTGGTACCGGAAAGGGTCCACAGAATTGCGCCCGCTTCAACCGTAAGGTTCCTGCATGCGCTTCCGGAAACAGAAAGTGTAACTGTTTTTCCGGCAAGAATAAAGACGTTATTGGCTGCTGACGGTAAGCCGGCTGTTGCTACCCATGATGCGCCATTCCATGTGCTCCATGTGCCTGCTACATTCCAGCTACCTGTAGTGGTCGCACCAAAATCTCCCACAGCATACTGAGCTGAAATTTTCCCTCCGGCACATATCAGGAACAGGGCAATTAAAAATGCGGATTTTATTTTTTTAAATGAAAATTTCAACTCTTATTCGCTTTTTTTGTAAACTAATTTTATTCAAAGAAAAGCCTCCGGCTTTTCGTAATTGTTAAATGCGGCTTACCTCTATGTCATTAATTAATAGCTACATTTTTTAATGGGTGTTCAAAATATGAAAAATTTCTCATACAAAAGCCATCTTTTTGGGCAATGGAGGTCAAAATTGGGGGGTCTGCTGTAATTCGTACGTGAGAACAGGCGAAAAAAGTGAAATACTTGGTAAATCACATGAAATATCCTTAAAAAATTGACTTTATTCTGTCAATGACTTAGGAAAAACCTGGGTCTTCAGGTGTCCTGTATTTCCTGGTATTTCTCCCCATTCTTTCATCGAAAAATCTATAACTGAAACTGCACAAGTAGGTAATTCGACTGCATTTGTGCCGGATAATTTTGCGACTACTTCACTGATCGTCGGGTTGTGTCCAAAGATAAAAGCCGTTACAAATTTATCATCTATCAGGCTGATCACTGATTCGTAATCCCCCGCATCCGCTTCGTAAAGTTCGGTGTGAATCTGAATTTTATTTGGGTGATAATTTATTTCTTTCGCTATGATCATCGCTGTGCTGAGGGCTCTGATCGCGGGACTACTGACGAGAACCAGGCTTTCTTTTTTTTCTTTTGCCAGCAACCGGCCCACCCTGTGCGCGTCAGCATATCCTCTCTGGTTCAATGGCCTGTCAGCATCTGCCAGCCCGGGAATGGACCAGTCGGATTTCGCATGCCTGATGAGGAAAATTGTTTTCATACTGTTGTGGTTCCGGCCAGCGCTTCCTGCTTAAAATCAAGCAACATTTTTTTGCATCTGCTCCTCATGAAGCTGGTGAACGATGCCATCGGCAAGTCCTATCTGCGGGACGATAATCTCCCTTATGTTTGCGGCTTTCATGATGGCGAGATATATTTTCGCTGCGGGGACAATTACGTCGGCACGGTCAGGATTGAGCTGCCAGATTTCCATTCTCTCTTCGACCGTATGAACTTTCAGTTCGTCATAAAATTCCTTCAGCTTTGTGAACGACAGCGGCCGGTCGCGCCTGTCGAGCATCTTGAATATCTTGTTGATGTTACCTCCTGATCCGATGGCTGTGAGCGGTGCATGACCCTGCGAATTATCCTGCACCCATTTTTTCATCCGCTCCCAGGTGTCTTTCGAAACTTTCCCGCTCAGCCACCTCAGGGCTCCCACGTCGAACGACTGCGAAGCCACTACTTTTCCTTTATCGAAGAGCGTCGTCTCCGTGCTTCCGCCCCCGACATCGATGTAAAGATAACTTTGTGTATTATCGAGCAGCTGCTCCACATGATTCGAATAAATCAGTTCGGCTTCCTGTTTTCCCGAAATGATTTCGAGCTGAAGTCCGCTTTCGCGCTTGATCCTGTTCACGATATCCTGCCCGTTGGATGCCTCGCGCAGCGAAGCCGTTGCACAGGCTCTGAAGGAAATCGGTTCAAACACATCGATGAGCAGCTTAAACGCCTGCATCGTCTTGATGAATCTTTTGGCCTTCTGCTCCGAAATGCTTCCTCTGAGAAAAACCTCTTCGCCAAGCCTGAGCGGCATTCTCACGAGTTCACTCTTCTTAAAATGAACCACGTCGTGTTCTTCCACGGCATTGCATAACAGCAAACGGACTGCATTAGAGCCCACGTCGATTGCCGCGTAGCGATATAGTTTATTCTGCATGAATCCCCGGATCGGTTAGTTGAGTTGTTTTTTCCCTGTGGGTTTTCCGTTTGGTTTTAACGTCTTCTTCAATTGTTCTTCTGTTGCATTTTGCAGAAACGTTTTAAACTTGGTTTCGGCAAAATGTTTGGTGGTAAGCCATTTATAAATTTCCTGCTGAGCCCTGATGATATTCCTGCTTTCCGATTTTACATAAGCGTTTTCGATGATCGGATTATTCAGCATTCGCGCTTTGCAGTTGTCGCGCAACTGGATCGAAACATAACGCTTGATCTCCTGCTGCAGGTCGATGTCATAAATCGGTGCTGCAACTTCGGAGCGAAAGTCGAGGTTCCGGTACATCCAGTCGCCGGACGAAATATAGAATTTATTTTCGCCACCGTGACAAAAAATATAAATCCTGCTATGTTCAAGAAATGTGTCTACGATGCTTATTGCCTCTATGTTCTCGCTTTTGCCTTTCACGCCGGGCACGATGGAACATATGCCCCTTATGATGAGCTGAATTTTCACGCCGGCATTACTCGCCTCGTAAAGTTTTTCAATCATCTCTTTATCCACAAAGCTGTTCATTTTTAAAATCATCCAGGCCTGCTTTCCTTCCTTCGCATTGATGATTTCGGCATTGATAAGAGCGATGAAGCGTTTCCTCGTATTGAAAGGCGAAACGATCAGGTGATTGTAGGTTCCGGTCTTGTAGTTGTTTTGATAAAAACCAAAAAGTTTTTCAACCTCGTTGGTAATTCTCTTGTCGGCCGTAAGCAATGCATTGTCGCAATAAACCCTTGCCGTATTTTCGTTGAAGTTACCGGTGCCGATGTGGGCATAATTGATGATCTTCTTTCCCTCCACCTGCGTGATCAGAAAAAGTTTCGAGTGAACCTTCAATCCTGGCACACCGAATATAACCTGTACTCCCTCCTCCTGCAGCTTTTTTGCATAATAAATATTTATCTCCTCGTCAAATCTCGCCTGCAACTCAACGACGGCGGTCACCTGCTTGCCGTTCCTCACCGCATTGATGAGCGCATTGATGATGCTGCTGTTATTGGCCACCCGGTAGAGGGTGATCTTGATGGATACCACTCCCGGGTCGATGGCGGCCTCCCTGAGTACGTCGATGATGTGATTAAACTTATGATAGGGATAATACAGCATCACGTCTTTCCGGCGAATGGCCTGGAGCAGGCTCTTCTGTCCTTTAAGGCCGGGATGATCGCTCGGTATCTTTGGCTGATCCCATAATTCCTTCCTGCCGATTTTAGGAAAGTTGATAAAGTCTTTATGATTGTGATATCTTCCTCCCGGTATCAGGCACTCCGAATCGCGGAGGTTTATTTTTTTTAAGATGAAATCCAAAAGGTCGGATGGAATTTTCTTATCGTAAACGAGCCTGACCGGTTCGCCTTTGCTGCGCTGTTTTACGCTCTTCGATATTTTCTCCATCAGGCTCTTCGATATGTCGTTATCGATGTCGAGCTCCGAATCTCTTGTCATCTTCAACTCATAGGCATCGATGGATTCGTGTGGGAAATTTGAGAAAATGTCTTTCAGCGAAAAGCGGATGACGTCTTCGAGAAATATAATAAACGTTTTATCGCCTGTTGATGGTAAAATCAAAAAACGCGGAAGCACGTCAGTAGGAACTTCTATTAGCGAGTACTTGGTCTTCTTCTCCTTTTTGTTCTTGATGATCTTAACGGCAAGGTAATTCATCCTGTCCTTCAGGTAGGGGAATTTCGGCGCACTGTCGATCATAATGGGAATTACAAAAGTCGAGACCTGGCGGTCGAAATACTCCTTTACGAAGACCTGTTGTTCCCTGTTTAGTTTCTTCTCATCTAAAATATAGATGTTTTCAGTCTCCATCTCCCTCACGATCATGGTGTACAGGTCGTTGAAGATTTCCTGCTGCCGCACCACGATGGTCTGAATTTTTTCCAAAAGCTTTTCCGGATCTGCGCCGATGATCTGTTTGCCTTTCTTGCCAAACTTTCGCATCCTCCTGATGGTGGCGACTCTTACCCTGAAAAATTCGTCGAGATTATTTGAAAAGATTCCCAAAAAGCGCATCCGTTCCAGAAGAGGAACGCTTGGATCACCCGCCTCCTGCAACACCCTGCCGTTAAACGACAGCCAGCTTAGGTCTCTGTTTATTAAACCGGTTTTATTGATTCCCATAAATTATCCTCGTCGCGTTTATCGTTTCTTTTTCACAGTGGTCGTTTTCTTTTTCGACACGGCGGCTTTTGTTTTTTGTTTTTTCTTCGCAGTCTTTTTTACCGTTTTATTAAACTTCTTCACTAAAAGTTTCGTCGACAAATTCAACTCCTTCATGATTTTTGACGCGGCGTCTTTGTTGTATCCGGAAAAAATTTCTTCAATTTTCTTTGAAACTTCTTTGATAAGTTTCTTCTTTGAAATTTTAGTCATGGTTTAATTGTTTAGAAACGATGGCAAAATATCACAAACACATCCTTTAATTTTTGATTTTCCGATTATTAACATTCGCTTAATAATTTGTTAACCCAGTGATTTTTTTTCAGATCAAAGTAAAAAATGAATTTGCTGATTCAAAATGATACCTGTCAGTTAATATAGATTTATTTCTCCCTTAACCGCAATTCTGCTGTATTGCAGTAATCTTGAGCCATGAAAATTACAGATCACAAAGATAATGGGATTGTCCAAAAAAGTGGTAAATCGAACAGGCCAACAGGCAAAATGCATAATTTACAACGGATTGCATACTTAAACACCGGCAGCCTTGAAGATGCAGTAAATTTTCATCTTGTGGGGAACGATGCTGTAAATGTTTCCCCTAAAGAAAAAAGTGCCGTGAAAAAATTCTTTCGATTTTTGTTTGAACTTATCCTGCTCGTTGCCGTTTTTATTTATTACACGGCTTGTCTTCCGCTTTGGCTCTTTCGAAAAATGACTGCTTCACTGAAGGTTTCACCGGGCATCATTGATAAAGATAAAATCAGGAATCGGCTTTCCTATTATCAAAACTGATTTTTCAGTACCTCGTCACAATTACCAGCGAGCAGATCATAATTACAACCCACAAAATTATTCCCTGCAGCAGCGGACGGAATCCGACGATTTTCAGTTTGGCAGGGGAAATACTCATGCCGATTAAAAACAACGTGAGACTGAAGCCGGTTTTTGCCGCAGTTAAAATTTTATCCGTGAGCGCAGCCGGCAAATCAAGGTAGGTGTTTAGCAATGACGCTATCACAAAAAAAAGAATGAACCACGGGAATGCCGACGCCTTGCTCTGCTTTTTGAAAATGACGGAGGTAATTATGGCAAGCGGAATGATCCAGAGCGCCCGTGCGAGTTTGATCGTAGTTGCTATCATGAGTGATTCGTTTCCGTAGTTTGCGGCTGCGCCCACTACAGAACTTGTATCGTGTATTGCAATGGCCGCCCATATTCCGAACTGCTCCTGGCTCAAATGAAAGATGTTTCCGATCGTAGGGAATATGAATAGTGCGATTGCATTGAGGATAAAAACCGTTCCGATGGAAACGGAGACGTCGTTTTCATCTGCATCAACAACCTGACTGATTGCCGCAATGGCGCTTCCGCCGCAGATGGCGGTGCCAACGCTGATCAGGTATGAAATGATTCTCTCCACCTTCAGCAACCGGCCGATGATAAAGCCGAGTCCGATAGAAAAACCGATTGTGAGAAGCGTAAAAACAAATCCGTCTCTCCCCGCTTCTACCACCCTGGTGAAATTCATTCCGAAGCCGAGACCTATGATAGAAACCTGTAAAAGATATTTTAAAATAGTTTTTGAGGATGAAGCAAAGGGATTACCAAAAATCGTGGCGCCGATAATTCCAAGCAGAAGGGCCACAGTGGGAGAAAGCTGCAATATGATGATCAGCAAACAGGAGAGAAAAAAAAGGGGCCGGGCGGTTTTTCCTGCAAAAGAATATTTATTCGCCTGGTCTGCCATATTCGCCGGTAAGTTCGACAAAATTAATCCCGGTTTTGCAACGAGTGTCATATGGATCAAAAAATTTATACTCCCTCCATTTTTTATATCTTTGCAAACCATTAAATAATTCCTATGTTCGTTCAGCAACTGTATACCAATTGCCTCGCAGAGGCAGCATATTACATCGAATCCAATGGTGAAGCGGCCATCGTTGATCCCATTCGCGAAATCGAACCTTATATTGCATTAGCTCGCAGCCGCGGCGCAAAAATCAAATATGTTTTCGAAACGCACTTTCATGCCGATTTTGTTTCGGGTCATATCGATCTCGCAAAACAAACCGGCGCCGTCATCGTCTTCGGTCCAAAGGCAGATACCACCTATGACGTTCACCAGGCAACAGACGGCGAGGAATTTAAAGTCGGCGATCTCACCATAAGAACACTTCATACTCCTGGTCACACTCCGGAATCAACCTGTTATTTATTACTCGACAAGAGCCATAAAGAATACTGCATATTTACCGGCGACACATTATTTGTCGGCGACGTTGGCAGACCTGATCTGCTCGACGGTAAGATGAGCAAGGAAGAACTTGCTTCCATGCTTTATGATTCACTCAACAATAAAATTAAACCGCTGCATGACGAGGTGATCGTGTATCCTGCACATGGCGCCGGCTCTTCCTGCGGAAAAAATATCGGAAAAGAAACCTGGAGCACGATCGGTCATCAGAAGAAAACGAATTATGCTCTCAGTGAAATGACACGCGAACAATTTGTTCGGGCCGTCACGGAAGGACTTGCCGCTCCTCCCGCATATTTTTTCGAAGACGCCAGAATCAACAAGCAGGGATACCAGCCGATTGATGTGGTATATAAGAAAAACAGCAGGGCGCTGAGCGTTGAAGATTTTCAGAAAGAAATTAAAAACGGCGCCATGGTTCTCGATACAAGAAACGGCGATCTGGTGGGACAAGGTTATATTAAAGACTCCATAAATATCGGACTCCAGGGCATGTTTGCAATCTGGGTTGGAACTCTGCTGGATATCAAGAAACGCCTGGTGCTCGTCTGCGAAAATGGCCGCGAAGAGGAGAGCATCCTTCGTCTCGCCCGTGTCGGTTTTGAAAATGTTGCCGGCTATCTTGAAGGGGGATTTGATGCATGGAAAAATGCCGGATTACCATTCGATAAATTAAGGAGCATTACACCCGGTGAGTTTGCAGGAAAGGTAAAGGAAGGGGCGCGTGTCCTGGATGTCAGAAGAATTACCGAAGCCGAAAACGGCCATATCAGTAATGCGACAGTGCTTCCGCTCACCGACCTGAAACAAAATATGAACGGGCTTGACAAGAAAGGAACGCTTTATGTTCATTGCGCTGGAGGCTATCGTTCACTGATTGCCACTTCTATTCTAAAAGCAAATGGCTTTGAAGATGTAGTTAATGTTAGCGGTGGGTGGAATAAAATCAGGGAAACCGATGTACCGGTAACGAAAGGCATTCCCGGTAATTTAGTTACGGGTTAATCCCAATGGATCCTCTCTTGGAAAAATATCTTTCCGGTTATGAATACGTTTTAATTGATTTCTATGCCGAATGGTGTGATCCCTGTAAATGGGTTGTTCCTGTTTTAGAAGAAGTAAGCAATCATTTTATGGGCAGGATCCGGTTCGGAAAGATCGACATCGATCATCATCCGGCCATATCAAAGGAGCTTGCAATTCTAAGTGTTCCTACTTTGATTCTTTTCTCTAATCAAAATGAAATCTGGCGTATGCGGGGTTTTGAACCTGCTCCGGCTTTGATCAGGACACTGGAAAAACAAATTGTAAAGGTTTAAGGTGTCGATTTTTTTTGATGTTATAATGCCAATTCCAGGATTCAACATTTGCAAAAAAGATCCTCCCCGCCCAACACGACAACAAAAAACCGTCGTTGCAACAATTACAACGACGGTTTATATATGAATGTTGATCTGATTATCTCAGCACATAGCTTCCGGCACCGCTGAGGTTTCCATCGATATAAATTTCGATGAGGTATGTTCCAGGAGCAAATTTTTTATCTTCCTGCTCCTCGTAATTGAGGCATTGACTCACCTTAGCGCCCTGGTAGTCGATGGTAGCTGACGATGCATACATGACCTCTTCGCCACTGGCCGTGTTGAATGAACCCGATCCGGTGCTCCTGTTGCCGATCGGTTTACCGCCGGGTTCGGTAATCTTGAGATAAACTGTTTTCTCGCCTTGTTTGGTAATCTTATTGTCAAGGATGTCGAAGCAAACTTCGAGCTTGTGTGTGCGCTTGGCCAAAGCGGTCTCCACAAATTTTCCGCTACCTCTCCTCTTGTAGGATTTTACTTTGATGTATTCCGACTTAAGAACGGAAGCCGTAGCCACGGTGTTTTCCAGGTTCTTTGAAAGTGACTGATTCTGGCCTGTGAGTTGTTCTTTTTCTGAAACCAGTTGCTTGTTTATCATCAGGAGTGAGTCGATCCTGGTGAGGTATTCATCACGCAACATCCGCAGTTCCGCAAGCTGCTTTTGCATTTCCGTATTCATGCTTTTAAGGTTGGCATTATTGGAACCGATTGTCTTTATTTTCTTCGCCTGCTCATCGATTTTTGCCTGGGCTTCGTTCAGCAAGCTGTCGAGGTTTGCGGAAATCCCCCTGTACTTTTCCAGTTCGGCCCTGGCATCTGAAAGTTCCTTCTCAACATTCACACGCTCTACAACGAGGGTGTCGACTTTCTGTTCGTACATGTTGACGGATGTTGAATGGTTGCGCCACTGATAAATGTTCAGGACGACTGATAACAATAACAAAATGATCCAGAGCGTTCCTTTTTTGCTCTTATCCTGGTTTTGATTTTCCATACTTGTTTTCTTTATTAAAATTTAAAAGTTATGGTAAAATTAGAATTGCGCTTCGAAAACTTTCATTAAAACATCAAAAGTTATGAACCGATTTTTCACAATTCATTTTATAAACGGAATGTTGTTTAATTACTATACACAATATGCCGGCCGGGCGTCATTATAATTACGGGAGCCGGAATACAATTTTTTTAACCGCAGGGCGCGCCGGGGTCACACAAAGAACAAAATGAATCAGCAAGAGTTTTTTAATGAGAATGCTTTAAAATATTTTTCCTTGCCTGAACTTTTTAAATAATTCTCCGTGAACTTCATTTGGGCCTCGTGCACCCTGTGATTAAAAAGGAATTACGGATAGGCACACGCATGTAAATACAGCGCCCCCGGCCTCGGGCGCGACTCTAATTAATCGATACTTCATTCTTAATAAATAATTTACCCGGGTTAAACTATTATACGCTTCTGATCGTACATTTATCAAAACTGTAAATTCAGAAATATCTGTCGAAAATAATTTTTAATGGGAAAGAAAAATAAAAAGGGAGATGCTACGCACACTTTCTTAGTGGGTGAAATATATAAGGCTTTCAATAAACATCCAAACAGATCCTTCAACTATAAGCAACTCATTCGACTTGTGAAAGAGTCGCTTTCGGCATTTGCTGACACGCATGAAGGAATCAACATCGCCGAACTGAACGAGAATCTTAAAACCGAAATCTTATTTATCATCGCCGACCTGCAGGACAAAGGCGACGTGATCGAAGTCGATTACGGGAAGTTCAAACTTAAGCCCAAACATGCATACATGGAGGGCATTATCGATATCACAGCAGGTGGGGCAGCTTACATTTTAAGTGAAACTGACGAAGACGATATTTACATTGCCCCGCGAAATGTAAAAAACGCCCTCAACGGCGACCGCGTAAAAATCTATCTCTATGCGCGTCACAAAAACAAGAGGCTTGAGGGAGAAGTGGTAGAGGTAATTACCCGGGCCAAGACCGAGTTTGCCGGTAATGTTCAGCTTACAAATAAATATGCTTTCGTAATTCCCGACAGCCCGAAAATGCTGGTCGATATCTTCATTCCCCAGCATTTGCTAAATAATGCACAGCATGGACAAAAAGTAATCGCGGAAATTTCCGACTGGCCCGCGGGGGCAAAAAACCCGATCGGCAAGATCACCCAACTTCTCGGCTGGCCCGGCGAGAACGACGTGGAGATGAATTCCATCCTTTCCGAGTTTGGTTTTCCGCTCTCATTCCCTCGACGTGTAGAGGATGAGTCGGAGTCTATTCCGGAACATATTCCCGAAGCTGAAATTAAAAAGCGTCGCGACTTTCGTGGCGTGCCAACATTTACAATCGATCCTGCAGATGCAAAAGATTTTGACGATGCGCTTTCGATTCAGAAGATGGGTAACGGAAATTGGGAAATCGGAGTGCATATCGCCGATGTATCGCATTATGTGAGACCCACTACGCAGCTCGATAAAGAGGCGTATTTCCGCGCGACATCCGTTTATCTTGTCGACAGGGTCATTCCAATGCTTCCGGAAAAACTTTCCAACGGCGTGTGTTCGCTTCGCCCTGAAGAAGACAAACTCTGTTTTTCGGCTGTATTCGAAATGAATGATGCCGGAAGGGTTTTGAAAAAATGGTTCGGTAAAACGATCATTCACAGCCAGCAGCGCTTCTCATACGAACAGGCGCAGGAAGTCATCGAAACAGGTGCCGGCCCCATGTCGATGGAAATTCTAACGATGAACTCGCTGGCAAAAATTCTACGCAACGAACGATTTAAAAACGGCGCCATCGCCTTCGAAAAAGTCGAGGTGCGCTTTTCACTCGATGAAAAGGGAAAGCCGCTCGGTGTGTACCTGAAAGAAAGCAAGGACTCTAACAAACTCATTGAAGAGTTCATGTTGCTTGCAAACCGTTCGGTTGCCGAACATGTTGGCAGAAAACATAAAATCGTTTCAGAAGCGAAGAGAAAACGCAAACACGACGAAGAAGAAGAGACAATCCGCGTGGAAAAAAAACCATTCGTATATCGTGTACACGACGCACCGGTGAGCGACCGCCTCGAGAACTTCGTGGCCTTTGCAAGTAAGTGGGGATATAAATTAAAAATCGGAAGCGATAAGGAAATTTCCTCTTCGCTGAATTCGCTCATGAGCGATCTCAAGGGAAGGAAAGAACAAAACGTCCTTGAACAACTTGCGGTCCGTACGATGTCAAAAGCGATCTATACGACCGAAAATGTAGGACACTACGGCCTGGCGTTCGACTACTATACACACTTCACGTCTCCCATACGCCGTTATCCGGATATACTCGTGCACCGGTTGCTTGAATTTTATCTGCAGGGTAATTCCGGCGTCGACCAGGGGCTTCTGGAAGAGCAATGCAAACACAGCACACAGATGGAGATTAAGGCTTCAGAAGCCGAACGCGCCTCCATCAAATACAAGCAGGTGGAGTTTTTACAGGATAAGGTCGGGGAAATTTTCGAAGGTCTTATCTCCGGCGTTACAGAGTGGGGACTTTATGTCGAGATCATCGAAAACAAATGCGAGGGAATGATACGCCTGCGTGATCTTGCAGATGATTTTTATGAATTCGACGACAGCAACTACTGCGTGATCGGCGCTCGCACAAAACGCAAATATACGATGGGCGACTCGGTGAAAGTACAGGTGATGCGCTGCGATCTTCTTCGAAAACAAATTGATTTCAGGATGGTGAACGGCGACGATGAGAAAAAAGAGGCGCCGCGTTTAAAAAGATCTTTTTCGAAAGGGAGGCAAAAAGGATTTCGTGAGAAGAAAAAATCCAGATAAGATTTAACAGGGAGGATAGATGTTTGTCGACAATACGACGTGGGATAAACTGTTTCATTTCTCTCCGTTCGTTACTAATTCCAAGTTTACGTCTCCGATTCTTACTTTCCATTCTTTGAGATAAAGAGAATTAGCAATCCTGCTCCAAGGTTAAATCTGCGTAACCTGCGTTTTATATATCATTCCATCTCTGAAAATATTTCATAATTCTCGTTCAGATAATTTTATTTCGTCCCTGACGGGACTCGAAATTGGTTCGCCTTTTTTTCTACCAATATTTCGTCCCTAAAGGGCAATGTCATTAAGTTAAGCAGCAAGTTTATAATTCATATACATCTTGTGTTTTGATTTAAATTGTTTGTTTTTTACAGTTCGAGGATAACATCTTCCTTTCCTTACCGGCGTAGGATCTCTGATAAAATAGTCATTC
>CAZQOQ010000017.1:0-6610 GCA_964595205.1 uncultured Flavobacteriales bacterium
AGTCAGGGCCATGAATCAGGCGGTTCTCGCGATAGACATACAGCCCCTGCATATCATTCGTGAGACGCGCTTCCTTGACTGCCGCCTGATCTGCAAATTCGTCTTTGCGCGGCAGGATAAAGGCCCGTACAGTGAATGACGCGCGATCATTGTCGCCAATCTCGACCTGCTGCACCTTTTCCGCAATTGGTGCTTTGGTTTCCACTACACAATACGGATCCCAAGGAAGAACCGGTTCGCCGTTGATGCGGATGTTCACATTTGGAGCGCGGTGGTCATTTCCGTCCAGAAACCGCTGATAGACCATTGCGACATGAAACCGGAGTTTGTCTGCATAGCTTTTTAAGGCTCTTTTCGCATGGTTTCCTGTTGGATTTGCGTATGCCTTTAACAACCGATCAACGCGCTCCCACAGGATTACGGTGCCCGTCTTTCCTTGCGCCACGACGTCGAGAAGCCTGACCTCTTCAGGAGTAGCCTCGACCAACTGAAGCTCCCAGCGCTCAACAGCCGCTATGTGGTCCAAGTCCCATGTTGCCTTGAGAGTCTGCCCACCATCCATGCCGCGACTGATAGCTGAAAGTCTGCGACAAAATGCAGTCGATGCAGTTTTCAGCCCGAGTCCGAATTTCCCGAGGCTGGCTTGGTCAGTTCTTCGCTTTGATCCGTAGCGCATGGCATTGATTAGGCCATCCTTGTCCATGCCACAACCATCGTCGGTAACCGAAACCAATATCGACCCACCAAAATCCATCGCAATGCCAACGTCTATATTCTTGGCTTTTGCGGCTATTGAGTTATCAATCACATCGGCCATCGAGGTATTGAACTCATAACCGGTGTCCCTCAACCCTTCAATAATCCTCTCTGGATCTGGCGGTACATCCAGATAAATGTTGTTAGCAGGCATCTTTCGTATCCTCGTTCAAATCAGAATGACTTTCCAACCACCGGAAAGTACCAAAACATCATCCTTGCTCACTTCGGGAATGCTCACGCGCATCAGATCAACCCGGAGTCGACTCTCGTCGTCCTTCGAAAGCACCACTGAATCGCCAACCGCTGCGTTGCGAGCTCTGAGATACTTGGTCATGCAGGTAAGACGGTATTCATTTCGCGTGCCACCGAAAAACCGGTTGTTGTAATAGATGAAGTTGAAATCCCATCTGGTGATGCCGTCAGGCTCGCGGAATACCAGCGTAACGCGCGGATTCTTCTCCCGCGGATTCAGAGCCGGGAAGAACGTGAGAATTTCGCGCGACTTGGGCACCAAGATACCTGCCTGATGCCCTCCTGTTTTTCCTAAATCGTTTGCACTCAGAATCTTGGTGATTTGGGTGGTGTGTTTCATTCAAGAGTTCCAATTCCGGATAGAGGGGAAATATTCAGGGCCTGGATTACTTCACTGGCTGTCGCGTCCCCTTCGTGTCCCGTTGCCGCATTCTCGGCAAGCTCCCGTTTGTACCCAAGGCGCCCGACAACAACTTCTTCGACGCTATCCACGAAAAACATTTGATGAACTGTTACGGGACGTTGTTGCTTGCGACGATACGCCCGCGCCGAGGCCTGATCTTCCACAGCCGGATTCCATTCCGGGTTGTAGTGAATCACATGGTTTGCGGCAGTGATATTGAGCCCGACCCCCGCTGCCTTTGGATTAAGAAAAAGGGCGCCTCCAGATGCCGCCGAGAAATCGTCAACTACAGTCTGCCGATCCGGTACCGGCACCCGACCATCAATGAAACTGAAGAACTGTCCAGAAAAACGCTTTGGAAGGTCTTTAAGGAAGATGTCGGTCATGCCGGTATAGCTAGTGAAGATTAGGCACTTTTCGTCCCTTGAGAAAATTTCCTCAAGGAGCTCTAGCAGCCGTTGGTATTTCGGCATTTCTTCCGCCGGGTCAGTCTGATCGGACCCTACCAGCCCTGGATGGGCGCAAAACATCCTCAGGCGCAACAATGCGACGAGGGAAGCCGACTTTCCATATTCCAAGATGGCCGCCTGGCGAGTTTGCTCATACTGCTCTGCCATGCGGCGAGACATTGAGATCGGCTGGGCAACGTCGATCCTCTCCGGCAAATCCTTGGCAACGTCCCGCACCCGACGGCGTAGCAGGATGGGAGCGACAATCGGCGCTAGGTTGGCCGCATCGTCATCGGTGTCCGCGAATAGTCGCTCGAACGCTTGCCGATCTCCAAGCAAGCCAGGAAGGGCAAAATCCGACAGCGACCAGAGATCGACCAGCCTATTTTCGACCGGTGTTCCCGTGACAGCCAAGGAAACCCTGCGGGGGATGCCCTTGACCGTCAATGTTCGTTGGGCATCGGGGTTCTTGATGTTCTGCGCTTCGTCCAGCGCCAGCAAGTTCCATGGCATCGAAGAAAGAAGCGGCTCATCTCTCACCGCAGTGTCGTATGAAGTGACAATGACATCGAAACCCGCCAGGCGTGAAGCGATGCCGGCCCGGCCCGGCCCGGAATGAACCTTGACGGTGAGAGACGGGGAAAAAAGGGAAAGCTCACGCCGCCAGTTTTCGAGCAACGTGGCAGGCGACACCACAAGCGATGGTCCACGACCGGCTGCCTTTTCTGCAAGCATCAGCGTAATCACCTGGATAGTCTTGCCCAAGCCCATTTCATCGCCGAGAATGCAACCCAATCCCTGATCGGCAATCAGCCTCAAGAAATGCACACCATCCCTCTGGTAGGGGTACAGATTGGCCTGCAACCCCCACGACCCGGCGTTCATGGCTTCCGGTGCATGTACATCGGCGGGATTACCCGACTGGAGCGAATCGAAGACCGCAAGCCCTAGGCCAAGTGCATGGGTCCTCAGCCAGATCAACTGGCCGACGGACATTGCTTGCCCGGCCGCAATTCCTTTGGCGCCAATGGCAGCCAAAGCTTCCGCGTAGTCGTCAATCTGGATGGGATGCCAAGTGTTTCCGATGAAGACCTGATCTGTGCCAGGTGCGACAAGCGGCGCCCGCTTGCCTCCGCCGACGCCAACCAGTGCCACCCGGATATCAGACGGGGCTTCGCCGGATACTTCAATTGCCAGCTCGGCAGGAAAGCGCGAAAACTCGAATTCCGGCAACGCATCGACTGGTGACCCGGTTGCGCGCGTATTTCGCCCGCCCCCGAAAGCCGCAGACCAGACTTCGGCTGCGGGCAGTTGCAGCCAGCCTTGCTCCTTCTGAAAATAGAGCAGGCGGCCGTCTTCAACCCTCCAAGGAGTATCCCTTGGGGATTCGGCGGGATTTTTTTGTTCTGTGACCAATTGCCTCCCTTTGCGTCATTCCGGCTAGTGCTATTTCTACGTCATTATTGCTCGAAAAGTGGCTTTCCACCTCGCAACCAGTTGCCGATATCGCGCACGTGCGATGCGATCTCCTCCGGTCGCTTTCTCAGAGTGCATTCCCATATAACGGCAACACGCCATCCTGCTGCAATCAAAGCCTCCACCACTTTTCTGTCGTTGGTCTGGTTGCGTGAAATTTTTTCTCGCCAAAACGCCTTCCGCGTTTTTGGCCACTTGAATACAGGACATTCATGGCCGTGCCAGAAGCAACCATGGACAAAAATAACCGCGCCAAATTTTGCGAGAACCATGTCTGGCGTTCCCGGCAAATGCCGGGCGTGCAAGCGGAAGCGGAATCCCTGTCGATGCAGCATGCTTCGAAGAAGTAGTTCAGGTTTCGTGTTTTTTGCACGAATGCCGGACATCATGCGGCTGCGCGTCGCCTTGTCGACGACGTCAGTCATCATGCGTCGAACTTGATGCTGCGGGCTTTCATCCGGACCGAAAGCTCTGCTTAGGCGGTAGCGTAACGAAGGGGGAGCTCGGGCTCCATGGCATCAGCAGTCAGGATCGGTTGCATCAGCTTTGCGGCGTGGTGCATTACGTCCACCACAACCGAATTGCCGAACTGCTTGTAGGCCCGTGTATCCGACACTGGAATCCTGAATGTGTCGGGAAAGCCCATCAGCCTAGCGCACTCGCGGGGCGTCAGGCGGCGCGGGTTCTTGCGCTTTCCCTGATCGATCAGAATTTCAGAGCCATCCTTGTAGTAACGAGCAGAGAGGGTGCGGGCGATATTGTTCGGCCCGACCAGTCCAAAGCCGAAACCGTTGCCGGCGGCGCGATGCTTCGCCGCGTAGTTCTGCAAATAGGTCCAAAGGTGATCGGTGAGCGTGTATTTCGCCTGCACGCGCTTTTTCGCGTGGTCGAAATACTTGCCTTCGTCCCATGGCAGTTCCGGTTCCGTACCGTCGGTGCGGTGCAGGATGTCGCGCAGGGTCTTGCCGCCTTTTGCCGGCAGCGGCAGGGCGTTCCAGTCGAAAGCGGCCGCAGCGTCGTGATCACGAAATCCTGCGATAAGAATGCGCTCGCGGTGCTGCGGAACGAAGTGGGCGCCATCAATGACGCGGCAGCGGATGTGATAGCCGAGGTCGTCGGTCAGGGCGCGGCGGATTACGTCAAAGGTGCGGCCCTTGTCGTGCGAGGTCAGGTTCTTCACGTTTTCCAGCAGGAAGGCGCGCGGCCGCTTTTTCTCGATGATGCGGCAGATGTCGAAAAACAGGGTGCCTTGCGTTTCGTCCTTGAAGCCGTGGGCACGGCCAAGCGCGTTCTTTTTCGACACACCGGCAATGGAAAACGGCTGACATGGGAAACCGGCCAGCAGCATGTCGTGATCCGGAACATCCTCCGCGCGCACTTGCGTGATGTCGCCGTGGATGGGATGTCCGTCACGGTTGTTTTCGGCATACGTCTTCTGCGCGTAGGCATCCCATTCGCTGGTGAAGACACAGTGTCCGCCGATGGCTTCAAAGGCCGTTCTGATGCCGCCAATGCCGGCGAAAAGATCAATGAAGCGGAAGTCCGGTTCCCCCTGCAGCGGAATTTCAAGCGGCAGCAACTGCTGAAGTGCCGGCACAAGATAAGCAGGAGGTTCGACTTCGCCGAGTTCCCAGCGCCGCAAATGCCGCACGCTGACGCCTAACTGTTTGGCGATGTCTGCCTGCGTTCTGGATTTGCGCGCTGCAAGCAGATAGTCGTGTGCTTTGCTGGACTGACCGGTAACAAGTACCAACGCCATGGGATTCTCCTCTGGGAACTTTTGCGGACATTACGTCCTTTTTGTGTCCCGTGCAAGGGGTAATGGCAAATGCAGGCGTTTGGCCACCTATTTGAACCGGAACCGGTACTGCTCTCGCACATCACGCCGTATCGCCAGCGCCGACTTTCCGCGCACTCCCGAATGGCTCTCCTGGTGAGCCTCCCTGCGGCTACACTCGCCAAGCCATTTGCCAATCGTGCCGCCACGCGCGGAAGGGAGCCGCAACGATGAACAGCAAGCAACTGCCGACCCTCGGCGACACGTCCTTCGAGTCCATCAAGCAGACCAACGCGCACGGCGCGGAATACTGGAGTGCCCGCGATCTGCAATTGCTGCTGGGCTACAGCCAGTGGCGGCGCTTCGAGCAGGCCATCGAGCGCGCCGTAAGCTCCTGTCGGCAATCGGGAAACCGCTCCGACTATCATTTTGCCGGCGCCGGCAAAATGGTCGACCTCGGATCAGGCAGCCAGCGGGAGCTTGTCGACTATCACCTCTCCCGCTTCGCCTGCTACCTCATCGCCCAGAACGGCGACCCGCGCAAGCCTGAGATTGCCCTGGCCCAGAAATACTTCGCCGTCCAGGCGCGCCGGCAGGAACTGAACGACCAGGCCACGGCCGACATCGAGCGGCTGGAAAGCGCAAGCAGACGGCCGAGGAATTCAAGGCGCTGTCCGGCGCGGCGCAGGATGCCGGGGTGCAGAGCAGGATGTTCGGCATCTTCCACGATGCCGGTTACAAGGGCTTGTATGGCGGTCTGGGCCGCGATGCGATCAAGCGCCGCAAGGCCGTGCCCGAGAAAGACAATCTGCTCGACCGCATGAACGCGACGGAGCTCGCGGCCAACCAGTTCCGCATGACGCAGACCCGCGACAAGCTGGCGCGGGAGGGCGTGCGCAACCCGTCGCAGGCGATCCAGACCCACGAACAGGTCGGCAAGGAAGTGCGCGACGCGATCAAGCGCATCGGTGGCACCTTGCCCGAGAACATTCCGCCGGCCGAGCACATCAAGGCCGTCGAAAAGCGGGTGAAGTCGGCAACGCCGAAGCTCGAACTGCATGATCGGGAGGCCGGCGGCCTGTTGGGGCAAGGCGGAAAGAAACCCGCTGGCGATTGAAAGGCCTACCATGTCCGGCCCGACGATCACCCCACCAAGACCGCCATGACCTTCTCCCTTACGGCTATCCTGCCGCTGCCCGACATGCTGGCGCTGGGCTGGTTCTTTCTCTGCTGGGTCGGCTACGCCTGGTACGCGGACCATCGCCGCTGGGGCACGCGCGAGCTGGCCAGCGTGCTGCACGAGTACCGGCTGCGCTGGATGCGGCGGGTGCTGGAGCGGGAAAACCGCATCGCCGACACGGTGGTGTTGCAGACGGTGATGCGCAGCGACAACCTGTTCATCACCACCACGCTGTTCATCATCGCCGGCCTGATCAGCAGCCTCGGTGCGGTGGATCGGGTGCAGGCGATGGTCTCGGGCATCGGCTTCATCGC
>CAZQOQ010000018.1:0-247495 GCA_964595205.1 uncultured Flavobacteriales bacterium
AATCCGGTAAATTCAATGGAAAATAAAAATGGCTGACGCCATGCATGTGACCCCTTCTTTTCCCCACATGCATGACTATCCGCCGGCTGGCGGACAGCAGATCAAATACACGAAGGACCAAATTCCAAAAAAGAGTTCCAACCGCACATATAGTGTTTCTTTTATTACAACTGTTGCACGAGAAAAAACTTACGTCGTCCTTCCGGAAGAATGCAATTAAAATCGCGGGTATTTAAATCACAATACTATTAGCAAACCTCATTCTGAAATTCACAAAGCCAGGGTATTCGAAGTATAACTTCACAATAGCCGATGAATTTATGCTGGTATCATCTTCAGGATTTTTTGTCATTTTCTCTATAAAAAATGACAGCGTTTCTGACAAAAATAAAGTCATTCAGGTTATAATTCCGGCTGGTATTATTTTCGTAAACCGCGCCAATGTTAAAAAATAAAAATCACAAACAACTTTAAAAGGAGGTATAATATGACACTTATTAAATGGAAAAACGGCACAAGCGGAAATGGAAACCTGAATACTGTATTTCAAAATTCCAACCCCGCACTATTTGGAACACGTTCTCTTTTTGATGCGTTTAATTATCCATTCGAAGGGGTTCGGTTGTTTCAAAATCTGCTCGACGACGATTTAGGGATCAGCGGAAACAGCATAGGTAAAACATTGCCAGCTGTAAACATCACTGAGTCC
Organism: uncultured Flavobacteriales bacterium; assembly: GCA_964595205.1. Taxonomy (GTDB): domain Bacteria; phylum Bacteroidota; class Bacteroidia; order AKYH767-A; family 2013-40CM-41-45; genus JADKIH01. Next base: position 710 of record CAZQOQ010000018.1, read on the forward strand.
ATGGATGCAATTACAATCGAAGTGGCAGCGCCCGGATTAAAGAAAAAAGATTTCAATATTGAGTTGAATGAAAATCAGCTTCGCATCGGGTATGCACACGAAAATCAGGAGAAAGAATCAGAAGGCAAAAACGTATGGCGTCGCGAGTACCGTTTCGAATCTTTTGAAAGAGTTTTCACTGTTCCTGAAACAGTAAATGGCGAAAACATTACCGCCAGTTATGAAGACGGTATTCTGAAAATTGTTGCTCCAAAGAAGGAAGAAGCAAAGAAGAAACCAGCCAGGAGCATAATGATCAAATAATTTGTTTCGTTAATTCTAACTACAGGTAATAATTGAAAACCCCGGATTTGTTTCCGGGGTTTTTAATATAAGTTAACGGATAAGATCAATAATGCATAAAATCAAAAGTAGTAATTGGATTTATTTGAACAGGATCTTTACTCCATGTTACAATGGACTGGCGATGGTTTACAACGATGTAGTAAGACTCTCCTTCCGTTATTTCGCTTCCAAATCTTACGACCAGGTCTCCGTTTGTCTGTAGAATACCTGTTTGCCTGCTTACCTCATTATACGTAACCGGTTCAATCAGCACAATTGTCACCGAATCCACATCTCCCGGATTGACTGATTCACCTGTAACATATAGGTAACCACCTGCGCCATGATTATCCATCATCGAGTTGCCGCTGTAAAATCCTTCAATCATCAATTTTACAGTAAGGGCAATTTTAGGCTTAACATTCAAATCGCCATCGGTATAAGTAAAATAATAATTATCGGCCGATCCCCCGGAAGGAGTTATTAAATAATTTCCCGGAGGTGAAGCGATCGTTGCATTCGAGACTATTACCGGTAGAATAATGTCGAGGCTGTCATCATCATACATAAACCTGTTATAAGTTGCCGTGAAAACCGGATCATTTTCTCCCTCATAACGTGACGTATCATTTGGGGTCACGATCATTTCTGATTTTTGAATTGTGAGCGTTCCGATTCCATACGTAATATCAAAGTTGTTCGACAAAAAAGCGCCAGGCAATATAAAATGAGTTCCTGCATTTAATCCTGTTACCAAATTCACTGAACGCAACGGGAGAGTGTCGAATACAGGTGCAACAACATCCATGGTATCTACAATAGTAACGACATTGCCGTTAGTCGTATCATTTATACTAAGTGAATTTACGATGGAAGTGCCATTGATCATCCTGCGATTATTGATGACAGCGCGGCCGTTTACCATTGCATTTGCATTGATAACTGCTCTGCCGTTAACCAGGACTGCATTTGACGAGTCCAGTTGATAGTTATAGACGGAAACAGGCGATACATCAACAAAAATTGTTGAATCGAAATCAAGAGAATTGAAATAAGTGCGATTAATCACAGCACGGCCATTGGTAATCGATCGGCTGCTTGCAAGAAAAGCCATTCCATCAAGATCCCCGGAGGTTATCGTCCTCCCGCTAATGGAGACCTGGTCGTCGATGAATGCGATCGCAGTATCAAGAGTAGATTCATGCAGCGATCTTATATCATTGTAGAAATCATTTCGTTCTCCCGGATCGATTCCGGAATCGTCATAGACATAGTTAAAATGCAAATTCCTGATTTTATCTCCGTAAGAAAGTGTTGTATCTCTTGGGGTAATTACGATCGGAAGTTTATTCACCGTAAGTATTCCATCCGTAAAAATGTAATCAAATTGCTCGAGTAACGCTTCATCTTCCGCAATTAGCGGATCGAGAGGATCCATGGATGCCCGAATGAGATAAACACCAATATCGCTCTGGCTGTTCGCCGGTGTTGTAACCTGCATATCGTCAAGTCCGAGATCCTGCAATGTATAAGAAGTTCCCTCGTAAGGAATGTCGTCGACCAAAATAGTAGTCGTCAGTTGCGGTATGGATTCTCCAAAACGTTTTGACTGATTATTCGCAATAATCTTAATCGTTTTCCTGGTTCCCTGCAGAAAATATTTCGAATTTGAATAACCGCCATCGTTCATCAAAGGTGTGATTGGCGGATTATAAATCTGAACCGGAGGATTACCTGTAAAGACAGGCACTGAAAAGAGTATGGTGGTATTATTAATGAAGGATGAAGGCATCAATACTCCGCCCATATAAACTTCGGATTCAGGAAGGAGAAATCTTCCGTTGATTTGTGCTGTAAACGGCTGTGTTCCCGGTATGATCGATTCGTCAGAAGCTAAGTCAAAAATGAGTGGCTTTGGATTAGCAAAGCGTGAAATTGCGGAGTCTGCCTGAACGAAGCCATAACCAGAAGAGTTATCAAATCCGGCAGGGCCCATATCCCATGCCGAAGCCCGCAACAGATACCTGAGGCTGTCTGGTGAAAATGTTGTATTGAAAAATTTCTTACGGGCTTCTTTTATAAGCGAGGCTGCAGCCATACAATGTGGCATGGAAGCAGAAGTGCCGAAGAAGTTTGGAAGAGGATCTCCTTCAAAATTATAGTGTCCGAGATCGACTGTTGTATTCACTCCGTTTGGTCCGGCAAAATCCGGTTTTTCCCTGACTACACCTTCCACTGTTGTTCCTCCCGTAGAAGAGAATGATGCAATCGATGGAATTTGTCCGTATGGCAGGGTGTTAGAATATAGAACCGCTCCAACTGTCATAGCTCCTTCTGCATCTGCATGACCGACAATCGTTGATGTGCCAGTATTATGTTCATTTATTGTCAGGTTGCCTCTGAAGACGACATATTTAAATCGCACATCCTGGCTTTGATCAGTGCGGGTAATAATTATGTTGGCGCTTACATTGCCTAAAACAAAAAATTGTAAAATTTCAATTGGGTCTTCGCCTGTATTCACTTTATTAAAACCAAATAATTTATTTCCCGATTGGTCGACGATGAAGATATCATAATCATTTAATGCGCCCGGCAGCTCTCCGAGTGAATAGATCAAATCGTCCCATTGTAAAACAATAGTGTACAATCCCGGAACCAGTGAAACACTTTGAAATGGATCGCCGCCGCCAAAGTCGTGCGCCTTGCCGGAAAAACCTGCTGGCGCATTCATTTGAGTAAACACTGATTCATATGAACGGTTTCCAAAATTTCCAGCAGAAGTAAAATATGAAACGCCCTGGCTCTTCACATAATCGATAGCTTCCGAGACAACACCATCTTTGAAGAATGGTTCATGAATAAAAGTAACATCGTCGCCGATAAAATCACATCCATTTTGCTGGAGCTGCATGATGCCGTCTGCAAAATCACCAACGGTAACGAATCCGGACCGGAAAGCTAATTTCGCTTTCGGAGCTACGTCATGAACAATTTGAAGTATTGCTCTTCCTTCATCGAGTAAGTTTCCGTAAGGATATTCTCCATAAACTTCAACCGGATTCGGATTGTATGCATTGCCGATACCGGGAAGATCACCGTTAAGAATATCTGTGTTTGCAGGATTTCCCGGCCGGAGATTATAACTGTCCGACAGCACTCCAATTTTTGTGTTTTCTCCTGTAACGCCAAAAGCAGTGCGTGCAAGGCCTGCATTGATGGAACTGTCGCCCTGGCTTACTGCTACACCTGCTTCAATGGAATTACTAATCGGCGGATTGTATGCACGAACAGAATTAATCAATGTCGGAAGATTATTAAGCAATAGCAGGTTTGCTACCGGATAAAAACCGGTGATAATAAGTGTAGTGTCTCCATTCGCAAACATTCCGTTCATTCCATATGCAGGTGTCTGAATGAGGGCGAGTACGCTGTCGTAGTATCCAACATTTGTTACAACTTCGATCAGAATTTTTCCGTTATTAATTATATAATGGGTGCCTGTTGAATCGACTGTTGAATCCGGGTTATAATAAATCTGTTCCAGTTCAGAGGAAAGCACATCGTTTGTCTTGCCTGAATCAGGAGGAGTAACTGTTGGAATGATGCAATCGATAATCGAAATGTGAGTATTCTTAAATCTAACGCAGCCCTGCGAATCATGTGCAGAGTAAGTATAATCATCATCCGAAAGATTTGTTGTATCACCGGTGAATGTAAATGGAGGTGATCCGCCAACTACATATCCAAAAATCGAAATGTCAGAGGGTTCCCCGGTACAAACAATAATTGTATCAGGAAGATTGAAGAAAAATTCACCAATTGTAACAACGGTGGAAGTATCGAAGCATCCTGCGGCATCGGTGACAGTGTATGTATAGGTTCCGCCGTTTACATAAAAGGTATCGATACCTGCATATGGCGGAGTGCCGCCTGTTGCCGTTACCGAAATCGAATTCGGACCATGCCTGCATTCATCAGCATCGAATTCAATTGCGGAAGCAAGTACTGCAGGTTTTATTGTCACTTTAACGGTATCGACGGAGACACAGGATGTCCCCGTTTCGGTAGCGTGAACGATATAATAATAATCTGTGGAAATTGCTCCAACCGGGTTTACATCTATCGCCGGAGTGTTAATATTTACAGGTAACCCGGGTGATGCACCTCCGTATGCCGACCAATCATATGAAGTGGTGCTGAAACTTGTTGCAGCAGAAAGATGCACGACAGCCCCTGCACAAACATCCGTATCACTGGCAGTAATCAGGGCATTGCCATTGCTGAAAACATTAATATCGATCAATTCTGATTCGGTGCAGCCGTTTAAATCAGTTGCAACAACTGAATATGTACTTATACCCGGAATCAAAGAAGCGCTGGTGACAATTGGATTGTTGGTACCTATTGGTGATAAATCAAAAGACCACGCATAAGAATTAATATCAGTAGGAAGCAATGTAGCAACCCCACCGGCAATTGTAATATCGTAGTCCTGGGTTTCTCCCCATAGACTTGATGAATTGCCGCAAGCATCTGTCATTAATACTGCAACATCGTTTCCACCAACGATACGCATATGAGTTAATCCATCATATGAAGAGAGAGGAACGGTGAAAGGAACGGATGCCGTTCCATTGGCACCTGCATTTGCAGATGCTCCTAAAAATTCAGAAGAGTCATAAACACCATTGTGGTCATAATCGATCCACGCTCCGAAATATTGAAATGGGTTAGCACCAAACGTTACGCTCAATGAATAATTTGATGCGGCATTCAATGTAGTGGTTTGGCTTCCTCCACCATTAAAATGCCTGTAATGTTCTGTACCACCGCATCCACTTCCTGTTGAATTTGAAAGTGTATTGAGAGAAACAAATGTAATTTGATCACCACCGCATCCCGACGGATGGTAAGAAGGGCAATATACACTTGCCGCCGGCGCAACTGGAACCGGATATTGCAACGATAGTTGTAACAGCCCGCCTGTACACGGACTTACAGGGTTAGAAACGATGAAAAGAGAATTCAGATAATTATCCTGGTAAGAAGAGCCGGGAACAATAACCTGGTCGCTGCCAGTTATATTATTTAATTCAACGTACCAGGTTACATGTGCATCAGTTGGTGTAGCCGAAGGAATTATTCCCTGCCATGTATTTCCTGATAGATTCGACAAGGAGACTGGCGAACCAACACCTGGAAGATCATCATAAAAATAATATAACAATGGAGTTACCAGCGACAACGTACCGGATATAATATCGATCTGAACAGTATGATTTGTGGCAAGACATTGGCCTGTTGCAGGATTTAAAACAGGCGTTGAAACGATAATTCCATCGTTAATGAAATTATCTTCATGCGCACCAATGTCGGGGTAATTAATATTTCTGATTGATCCAAAAAAATCATCATTTATAACAGGAGTCGTAATCGGCCTTGCATGTGATTCTGCAATTGTTGGAACACTGGTACTGATTTTCAGAAAATCCGGAGAAGATGATGTTGTACTCTGGAAAGCTACATTTTCGGTTTTTGAACTCCCTTCTCTTCCGGAAACAGCAGTCTGAAAAGCTGCCAGTGTAGCATATGCAGTAACAGAATTAAAATAAATTGGACGTGATGGTGAAGGTGTACCGGAATAATAAATATTATTGTTTGAATTTAATGAATAGTTATTCAGTGATGTGGTGGATCTTCGCAATGCAGCAGCACAAGCAACAGCACTTCCCCCACCAGGCTGGGTGAGATTTACAACAATATTGTTTCGTATGTCGACAACGGCAGATGCAGAAGTTATATTGATTCCGCCTGAGCCAAAATTTCCTGTTCCGGAACCGGCCAATCGAATCGTATTATAATAAATATTGACATTGGAAGCAGAACCATAAACATCAATACCTGAAAGACTAACTGCTGAATTGAGGCTCGATGCTCCCACATCAATTCCAATCAAATTATTATAGATATTATGGGTAGTACCGGAAGAAATTAACAAGCCCTGAGCTGCACTCAGAGAACCGGGAATTATATTGCTTATTTTATTATGGGCAATATTTACCACTCCCCCGGCACCGCTTAAGATCCCATTCACCGTGGCATTTACACCTGTTGGAGTGTAGATGCTGTCGACCGTATTGCCAAAAATATTTCGTGATGAGGATGAGGTTGTGCTTACGTTTATTCCGTAAATATTGTGTGGACTGTCCGTACTCAATGCTCCATCGATAAATAATTTTGAAATCGTATTGCCATTTATTATTTCAGAAACAGGTGTGCTGACCTGGCTAATTCCTATGACTGTACCCGGAGAAGTTGAAGACTGGTTCGTAATTCCGTTATCGGATATCTGATTATTTACAACAGAATAGGTTGTTCCCGCTCCGATTCCAACAATGCAATTAAAAGTGCTGGTACTTGACCCGCCGGCCATTGAATTGTTTGTAATTATATTTCCGTCGATGACCGAATTTGAAGCTGCTCCATAGGCAATGAGGAACATGGTTCCGGTTCCGTTTTTAACATTATCATCAATCGTGTTTTCTTTGATGGAAAGTAAAGAAGGTGCACCTGAATTTACGATGGCATTGAATGTTCCATTGCCGGTTAATGTGTTTGCATGTATGGCATTATTCTCAACATGAATAACTGTTGTTCCACCAACAAGATTAGTTATGCCTGCGAATGTGCCAGATGAAGCAACCAGGTGTGAGCAGTTTAATATTGTATTAAATTTTAAATCGATTGAATTTGGATTTGCTACGGTGCCATCTTCCATCTGGCAATAAATTCCACGAATCGGACTTGAAAGAGCGCTGCTATTAAGGGTTATGGTATTACTTTCTACATCTGCATTTTTCCCCTGGAATAAATTAATGCCGGTAACAACATTGGTCGCGCCATTACCACCCGAGATATTGTTTCCGGAAACCGTTATGTTCTTTTGATATTGTGAATAAACCGCATAAGATGTTAAAGCACCACCACCAAATCCATTTATTATATTTCCTTCAGAAATTGTTCCGACGGTATTTAAAGTATCGTTTAAAGAAAAATTGCCAGATGAATTTGTATTGCCAAGCAGGTAGACGGCCATGTATGCATCATTAATTTGATTGGATAAAAATGAATTTTTTCCATTGCGCGAACTATCGACTGCTGACTGAGTTGAAGACCCGGAATAGTTAAGCGGAGTCGTGGTGAATTGATTATTATTTCCTACATATATTCCATAACAGGTAGTGATGGTGCGATGCAACGTAATGCTACAGTTTTTAATTGTGTTTGAATTCGAACCATTGTTACCATCACATTTAAATAAAGCATATCCAATTTCCATCGAGGTTAAACCATTTCCATTTCCCGGCACGTCTGTAACATCAATTCCATTAAAAGTGATAAAATCTCCGCCGATGATTCGAACAATAGCATCTATGTTTGTCGAAGTACCTGTCCAGGCACTGATCACAGGATTAGCACCCACTCCTGATTTTTGAAATGTCAAAGTTTGTGATGGCCCTGGTGCCAGTGCCGGCGATAAACCGCAGGTATTTATAGTAATCCCTCCAGATGGAGCCGTCTCTGTATGTCCGGCTGCAACATTGAAAATTACATTCCCGTTAATCCCGTAAGTTAGAGCGTAATTAACCGCTGTATTTATATCGACAAAACCGTTGCACGTAGAAGGTATGTCATAGGTACCGTTTAGTGGCGAAATATTCAATGTTATCACTTCAGGTAATGAAACCCCTGAACAACCATCTAACGAAGTTACTGTCAAAACATATGTTCCGGAATCTGCTTCTGAATATGTTGGACCTGTTCCAACATTCACTCCGGACTTGGTCCATTGATATGTATAAGGCAATGATCCCCCGGTAATATTTGAGCTGATTGACGTTGTGTAATTTGGAAAAAGAGTAGAGCAGTCAGGAATGATATCAACGACCGGCAATGCATGAATTACAAGTCCGTTTCCATTATCGGAGCCAATTACTGAAGGGTTACTGGCAATAACACGAATTCGGTAACCATTACCTTGAGGGGTATTAGCAGGAATTGTTCCGTTAATTGTTCCGCTTGAAATTCCTGCATGTGTTCCGATATCAACCGGACTTGCAAAACTGCCAGTCGAATCACTCAGTTGTGCAGTGAAGATATTTCCTATCGAGTATGGGTTGTGCACATAATATGGAATTGAAAAATTACTTCCTGCACAGGTAGCTTGAAAATTCGGAGATCCTGCAGCAAGATTTATAAACGACAGAGAAAAATCATCAATTGCTGTAAACGGTCTTGAACCTCCTCCTGTGCTTGCCGATTTGGTTGTAATCCTGATCCACACATTTGAAGCAATATTATCGAGTGCTGAACCGAAGTTTACAGTCACATTTGTGCTTCCCCAATTATTACGTGTGGTGGTTAGTGTAGCTGGATTTGTTGTAGCATTATTGAAAATCCCGGGGCTTGCCCCAATACCATAATCGACATTCCATGTAGTTGTCCTGCCAGCAGTTACAGTGGTATCAAGCTGCATCAATGTAAAACTCAAATTAAAATTACTTAATCCATTAGTATTAGAAATCTGTAAAACAAAAGCTGCCCCGGGATCAGATCCTAAAAATCCCGATGATTGACGAACTGCAAGCGCCCTATCTGTAGAAGCATTTTGTTGTGTATTAGTCCAGGTTATTGATGCAGGTGAGTTTGCTGAAGCGCAATTTGCAAATTGACCCGAAATTGAAGACCACTGAATTTGTGCAGTATTTAATGTTGCAACAGATCCCAAACTACTATTAGTGGCAACCGTTCTGACCGTCCAGCCTGTTGGTAAACCCCCGCTAATAGCATCAAAGTCTTGAGTATAAGGTGATGTACTCAATGTAACCTGGGCAGAGCAATAGTTTACATATGCTATGAATACAATTAACAGAGATATTCCCCGAATAGTAATTTGTGTTCTCAACGGAATTAGTATTAGTGCCTGATAAAAATTAATAACAAAAATTGTATGGTAAAAACATCAAACAAAATGTTAGACTGTTTAGTATTTAGTGTGGCTAAGAATTAAACAGGCTATCTGCCCTCTATCCAAAAATAAGAATATTAAGCTAAATACCAAACAGTAAGGGAGTTATGATAGTGAATTTTTCGATTAAAAGGCTAAATTCTTAATTAATCATATACTCTCTTTAAATCCATTATGCCGACAGGGTTCAAAATCAAAGGAACTTTTTCAATTGTGACCAGGCTGGTATCTAATCCGAATGCTTTGCCTTCATCAAGTGCAAAAAGTTTAAGAAGGGTATAATTTCCAAGTAAAATTCGCTGAATAAAATTGAAAACATTTTCGCTCGATATATATTTTTCAATAACAACAAATCGGAAATCACCAATCACGTGATTTTTACTTAAGGATGCATAACGGCTATATATATCTACCTCCTGGTTTAACACAAGATCTTCGACGGCTTTTCTGAAAAATACATTTATGCGAGGTTCTATTCTGAATCCAAGTTTAAAATTAATCCGAATTACCTTATCATTAATAATCTCATGTACTTCATATGACATTGCATAAGGTTCATCAACTACATCAACATGAACAAACCAATAGATATCAGCCCGTTTAGGTTGTTTTTGTAAAATTGAATAAATTATTTTTGATTCAATTTCGAGGTGATTATTTGAGCTGGTCATGTAAACCAGGTGGGTGGCGTATTTGGGAATCGAAGTATCCCTGCTCAACTCCGTTAGAATTCTCAGATAGTCACCTAATTTAATAAACTCCACCAGCCTGTTTCGGATACTTCGGGCCTTGTTCCAACTGTACATATTCCAGATTAAAAAACAAGTGATGGATAAGGTTACCCAACCGCCGTGGATAAATTTATTGAGGTTCGCAATAAGAAATGAATTTTCGATACCAAGAAAAACAAAGAGGAACAATCCAATTAAATAAAGCGGGGTTCTTTGACGATACAGAAAAAATGAAAACAGGATGGTGTCCATCAGCATAGCAATGATAATTGATAAGCCATAAGCGTTTACCATTCCTGATGACTCCTTAAAAAAAAGTACGATGGCAATACAACCTAAACACAAAATCCAGTTAACCGTTGGTATGAAAATCTGTCCTCGTATTTCAGTAGGGAAAACAATTTTCAACTTAGGTCCGAAATCGAGCCGAACCGCTTCGTTGACCAAAGTAAAGGAGGCACTAATCAAAGCCTGGCTTGCAACAATTGCTGCGATGGTTGCAATGATAATTCCCGTGAATAAGAACCAGGAAGGCATAATGGAATAAAACGGGTTATGATGTTCGAGTGTATTTCCCGAATTATTTAACAACCACGCTCCCTGGCCGAAATAATTCAACAGCAAAGATACTTTCACAAACATCCAGCTGGCGCGGATATTTTTTCTTCCGCAGTGACCCAGGTCGGTATATAGCGCTTCCGCTCCGGTGGTGCAAAGAAAGACTGCACCAAGCAATACAAATCCATATTTATAATTTATTAAGAGATTGAATGCATAATATGGATTGAGCGCCTTTAATATTCCCACATTTAAAAAAAGCATGTTGACACCTAAAATTGCCAGCATTAAAAACCAAAGCAACATTAAAGGTCCAAAAGCCCTTCCGATAATTGAAGTACCAAACTGCTGAATAAAAAATAAAACAAATAATATTATAATGACGATTGGAATTGTTGGAATATCCGCATTAAAATATCTCAATCCTTCAATGGCCGATGATACAGAAATGGAAGGTGTTATTAAACCATCTGCAAGAAGTGCACTGCCGCCGATAATAGCCGGGAACATGAGTCCTTTATACTTTGATTTTCTAACCAGCGCATATAAAGAAAAAATACCGCCAACACCGTTATTATCCGCCTTGAGCATTAATATTACATACTTAAGAGTCGTAATCAGGGTAATCGTCCAAAAAATGCACGACACACCGCCCAGTACTAATTCCGGCGTAATTATCTTTTCACCGATAATTGCTTTCATTACATATAATGGCGATGTACTGATATCACCGTATATGATTCCAAGCGTCACCAAAAGGCCGGTGGCTGTTAATTTGTGCTGATTACTACCAGTTGTCAAGGCAGAAAAATAGATTGAACAACAAATCTATCTAATCTTTTGAATCATTTCTTAAAAATAATTTTGCATTGTCTTCACATTGGAAGAATATTATCACGTACATTTGTATCGTTAAAATGAAAAATATTCTATCCCATAGCAATCCCTGGATGTGCTGCAGTCATTCCGATTGTAAGCAATATTTTGCCGGGCGAAAGTTGGATAATTGTTGAGTTCTATTGAAAAACATGAAACACCACTAAAGCCCGTCGGATTACCGAAGGGCTTTTTTGTTGTACTAAATTGAATTACGAATATCGATTTACGATTTTTGATTTACGAGCGACGCCTGTTAAACCCTAACGCCAAACACAAAACGCCAAACTAAATTAAGCAACAAGTAATGAAAAAAGAATTCTCTCAAATGACTTTTCTAACAAGAAAGATAGTAATGACCAAAGATATTGGCATTCATGGCAACCTGTTCGGCGGAACTCTTATGTCGTGGATCGATGAAGCGGCGGCGGCGTTTGCAACTGAATATTGCTACACTCCGAATATGGTTACCGTTCATGTAGGTGAACTTACCTTCCTGAAGCCGCTGAAAGCCGGCCAACACGTCAGGATCTATGGCATGGTTACCAAGCTGGGTAAGACATCAATCACTCTGAAAATAGAAGCCAGAAAATATAACCTGTATTGCAGCGAGGAGACAATCGTTTGCACGACTTCGATTACGTTCGTTCGAATTGATGATGATGGAACGCCTACGCCTATTGGAGAAACGATCAGAAGGAAGCATGCCGAGCAATCGCTTGAGCTGACTTCTTTAGAAATTGCTGTGTGAAAATTAACACGGAAGCACGGATTACACAGAGAGACACGGAGAAATAATTAAATTTATCTCCGTGTACCTCTGTGTAATCCGTGTGTTGAAAGTAAAATCAAAAATCAACCTTATAACTCAACACCGGTATCAATGGTGCCTGGTATGAGGTTTTGGTGGTTCCGGTTAACGGATCATAATACTGACCATATTCATTCTTGTGATTGGTCACATTCTGGAAATCAAGACTCCAGGTTGTGGTGCTCTTCGGCCTGTTCCGTTTCAGTGAGATCTTAAAGTCGGTGCGGAAATAATTCTTAGCCTGCAACTCAAAAGCCCTGGACTCGATGTATTTCGTCTCGCCCGCATTTACAGAAGCCTCGTAATCGATCGGTGTATTTCTCAATCCTCCGGTGTAAATCGTCTTGATATTGAATCCCAGAATCCTGTTATGGAATTTTTCCCCCGTCTTAATTTCCTTGCCGGCCGTAAAGCTGACAGCAAAGTTGCCGTTAAACCTGGTATTATACCATTGATCATTTGCAGCCTTATATTTAGAATCATATAAGGAAGTCGAAAGCAGGAAGTACAAATTATTATGCAGGAATTGTTCCACCGTCAGTTCTATTCCATAATTGCGTCCCGTGCCAGTGTTCACTAATGGTTCCGTTTCAAATCCATTTTCATTGTTTAACATGGACAGTGTACTGGTTGAATCGGTGCTCACCGGTACATCAAATAAATACTGGTAATACGTTTCGAGTTTTATCCTCATGTATTTGCTCAGCGAGCGGTCATAGCCCAGTACTAAGTGGTGAGCTTTGGTGAAACCCAGGTTCTTGTTCGGCTCGTAATAATCACCGTCTGCTTCATATAACCTGGCGAAATAAACTCCAATCGGCTGCAACTGGCTGTGTAATCCGTAACCCAGGCTGACTGACTGGTTGACGGCGACATCATATTTTACGGATGCCCTCGGCTCAAATGAATACGAATTATTATAATCAAAATTCAACGAATGGAAACCGGCGTTGAGTGTGAGTTTTTCAGTTGCCCGAAAGTTCCATTGAATAAACGATTGCATGGTATACGACTTCCCTTTCTCCCCGATCTCATGATCAAGCTGGTTCGTTTCTTTATTCAGTTTGGACCTCTCAAGATTATAAATTAATTCACTCGCAATCACCCCGCCTTTGATGCTGTGCCTGGAATCGAATTTTTTTGTCAGTACAGACGAAAGCGCAATTCTGTTCTGGTCATAGTTTTCTCCACCCTGACTGATATCGATATACTGATCGTCGACAATTTCCTCGTAGTAACTCTTTCCGGAACCCGAAGCAATCAGGGTCGTCTTCAGAAATGTCTGGTTGTTTAGCTGAATGAAATGGGACAACCCAGCAGCTCCCGTGTTGGATTTAAAATTCCAGCTGTAACGGTCGTAATTGTTTTCCCAGTCGAGCGAATCCTTCTTTGCTTCTGCCACCTGTTTGCTCAGGCCTCCAAAACCAAACAAAGAGAAACTTCCATATCTCCGTGTAGGGAGAAAAACATTCAGGGAAAGATCCTGAAAAGTCGTTACGCCTTCGCCAACGGGAACACCAAATTTTTCGAGAAGCGCCAGCGTAGAGTACCGGTAGTTGATGAGATAGGATCCGTCATATCCATGCCTGAACGGACCTTCCACCGCCAGATCCGTTCCGAGAAATCCGGCCTGAATGGTACGTTCGGTCTTTTGATTATTCCCTTTGCGTAACTTCATGTCGAAGACTCCCGAAAGTGCATTTCCGTATTCAGAGGCAAATGCTCCCGTAAGAAAGTCGGAATTGGTGAGGAGCTGCGAACTCAGAATTGAAATTCCTCCTCCGGAGGTGCCGACTCCGCTGAAGTGGTTCGGGTTTGGAATTTCAACGCCTTCCATCCTCCATAACAAACCGTTCGGCGCATTTCCGCGGATGGCAATGTTGTTATTTCCGTCGTCGGTGGCAACTACTCCGGCAAATGCCATTGACATTCGCGCAGGATCGTTTATGGCTGCAGCATATTTTTGCGTCTCCTCCACTGAAAACGTGCGTGTGCTGACTGTCGAAAATTCGTTTACGGGTTTTTCTTTTTCCGCATTTCCATTGATGGTAATTTCTTTGGCCTGAACGACATTTTCCTCCATAGCAATGTTAAGCACGACTTCCTTGCCGGATGTTACGGAAATATTCGGAAGGATGAAATCCTTATAACCAAGGAATGAAATTTTCAACGACTGCATTCCGATTGGAACATTTGTCAGTTTGAAGTTCCCATTTTCGTCTGCGTTTGCGCCGAGTATGGGATTTGAATTCAACACAACCACGCTCGCTCCCGGAAGCGTCGATTGCGAAATTCCGTCTGCAATGGTTCCTCGAATGGTCTGTGTTAATGACTGTGCGTGTGTTGACGATGAAAATAAATTAACAAGAATGAATACCGGAAACAGATACTTATAAATTTTCATTGATGCAGTTTTTTAGCTTTTGTCTGGTTAGTTTAAAAATTAATTAATGTACCTGTATGATATCTCCTGATCCGGAAATATGGGTTGACATTGCAGGATTTCCGAGATAGTAGATTGAACCGCTTCCTGTGATTTTAACTTTGAAAAATCCGGTAACAAAGGTCCTTATGGTTCCGGAACCGCTCAACGTTGCATCGTTATTGGCACATTCCATGGAATACCCATCAATCTCACCTGAGCCGCTGATGTTCATTACGGCATTGGATGACGTTCCAAGGAGACTGATCTTTCCTGATCCTGATATGTTTGAACGAAGCGTGTTAACGTCGCCCGTAAAATCAATTTCACCAGAACCGCCCAGTTGAATATTTAATGTTGATGAAGTGAAACTGCCGACGGTGTGTATTTTTCCTGAACCTCCCAGTTCTATCGAATTCAGCCGGGGAGTATGTATGTCAATGGAAATTTCATCGTCGTCAAGTGATTTGTGCGATTCAATTATCAGAATTCCATTGTTTACATACATGTGCAGCAGGTGCTGATAATTTTCATATGTGGTAACGCTTACCGAATATTCCGAATCATAAATGATATTAATTTTCGCGCCTATCCGGCTGTCGACACCGGCAAAGTCATTTATCGGATATTCTTTCCTTTGAACCGGGCCTTCTCCTTCTGCATGAAAGCATTCCTTATCGCAGGAAGTCGTTACGAATCCAAGTAAAATCAATGCATAAATCCATCGTGATGTGAATCTCATAGTTTTCATTTTCTAAATTTTTGATTAGTGATTGTTAAGCGCCTTAAAGCGCCCTGACACATAAAAGACAATCGAAAAGGACCAGACCCCTATGAGGTTTGAAAATATTTTATTAGAAATTATCGTTAAAAAAACCTTAAAGCCAGTTTGGCTCCAATCCAGGAAGTCTTGAGATAATCGTTATGAACAGAACTGTCGATGACTTTTGCCGGTGGAATGTTGCTCAGAACGTCGTGGAAATCAGGGTCATTGGTATTCGCGAAAAATAAGTTAAATACGGGTCCTGCAGCGACCGAAAAGTACTTGGAGAAACGCTTCTCTGCCGTTAGATTAAATTTCGTGAGCGGATTGAAATAATAAATGTTATTGTTTTTCAGAGGCTGACTGACCGTCGCTTCGAGATTCAGATCCCAGCTCTTCCCCAGTTTTATTGCCGAACCGATGCCATAACCGAAGTACCATATATTTTCATCGGGCTTAAGCGTCTGAATTCCCGCAGAGAGAATATTATACAATGGCCGAACCCCTGATCTGAAAGATGCATTCAGGGGAAAGACTTCATCGGAATAAATTTCGAGCTGGTGGTATCCCTTATTAACGATGCTAAGCAATCCGATCGGAACACCCGAACATGAATCTGAAATATTCAACAGTCCGATTTGAGAGCCCCTTACATGCGTGGCATAATTTACAAGTCCGGAAACCTGTACTCCATTAATTTCTCTCACAGCAACATTCAACAAGCCGGCTACCTGCACTCCGCTAACATCTCCCACACCCACATTTAAAAGCCCGGCCAGTTGCGGAGCGGATGACTTCTTCAGGTTTACGTTCATGAGGCCAGCAAGCTGGGTGGCAATGCTTGTATCTATATTGTTGTTGATCAGTCCGGCCAGCTGAACGCCGCTCGTCTTTTTCACATTTACGTTTATTAAACCCGCCGCCTGCACGCCGCTGACGGGACCTCCTGCGATATTTGAGAGTCCGGCAATCTGAACGTACTTCACCGAATCACGGTTGATGTTAAACAGCCCTCCGACTTCGAGTTTGCGAGTTCCCATCGAATATCCGGCGAGTATATTTAATGAATAGTCGTTAACTGTATTTCCGCTTAACCTCAGGTTCGTTCCAAGAAAAGGAAGAAAAGAAACCTGGAATTTACTGTAGAGCGTGTCGCTGATATTTTTTGTATTCGCTTTCAATTCGTCGCTTAGGATCATATTCAGAAAGGCCATCTGGTCAACATTCAGCAGGCTGTCGCGAATTGCAGCAGAGTCGACCCCTTCTGATTTTTGTAAGGGGAAAATTGTAACATTGACGATTGTATTCCCCTTCTGACGAATTATATATACTGAATCCCTGTAATCGATTTTGTTAACTGACAGAAACAGCACATCTTCCTTTTGTTTGCCATCCACTTTCATCTTAAAATATCCAAACTGATCCGTTAAGGCAGAAACGCGGCTTTTCTTATCGAACACGCTTGCTTCCGGAATTTCATTTCCGCTGATTCCGTCCTTTACATATCCCGAAATAATAAAAGAGAAGGATTCTTCTGCAATTGCGGAAGGCTGCTTTCTGATGAGAATGATATGACTTCCTTTCTCTTTGTATGTGACCTGGCCGGCAAAAATCAGATCGAGCACTTCACGCACTGATGATCTGGAAACCTGCAGCGTTACCGGCTTTACGTTCTGCAGAACCTGGGGACTATAAGAAAAATTAAAATGACCTTGCTGTTCGATGTTTTTCAATACAGCTTCGGGCGAATCATTATCAGCACGGAGGGAAATTTTCTGCTCGAGCAGAGGAATATGCGACTGCGCAGCCATTTCAAGTGGCAAATACAATAAAATAAAAATAAAAAACGGGAGTAAAATTTTATTTGCAGCCATTTCCTCCAAGTATGATTTTTCCAGTCTCTTTTCTCTGGTTTAACCCAAGCGTTTCGGAAATCACATCTGCGATGTCTTCAATCTTTTCATCGTTGAAGCTTACAGTAATCCGGCAGTTTTTTAATTCAGGGTTTTCCAATAGCAGTTTGACATCGTAAATGGAATTAAGAACATCAACCACACTTCCGAGTTCTGCATTGTCAAAGATGAATATCTTGTCTTTGTAGGCTGTGAGATTCTCATTGATATGATCCGATTTTTCAATCGATTTCGAGAGGATGTCGAACGAGGCTTCCTCGCCGGCCGATAATACCACAGAACTGTTCTCTGGCGTAATCAGTTCAACCTTTCCTTCGGTAACGCTCACGATTATTACCGACGACTTCTGGTTTACATTGAAGGCAGTTCCGATATCCTGGATTTGAAGTCCTTCGGATACTACCACAAACGGAGCAAGTGAATCATGCCTGACTTCAAAGAAGGCTTCTCCTTTTAATTTAACGACACGTTTCCTGGTGAAGGAATTTTGTTCGAAAGTGATTTTGCTGTTTCGGTTCAGAGTTAAGTGACTTCCATCCGGGAGCGAAAACGATTTCACTGAATCCCCTGATTCCAGTTGGGCAAAATTATTCTCCTCGTTGCGAAGAATGAAATACACACTCAGCGACAGGCCGGCAAATAATAACAGAATGGCGGCAAAACGAAGAAATGGCGTGACGCGGTCTGAAATATTAAATCGAACGACCTTGCCGCGGTTTTTTTCTGGTTGAATAGACTTTTTAACACGATCCCAGGCTTTATCAGCATCAACAGGAATGGCATCCTTCAATGATGCCGATACATCGAAAAGTTTTTCCATTTGGGAAAACTCAACTGCATTCTGCTCACTTAATGATTTCCATTCTTCGAGCAAGAGGATTTCTTCCGGCGTGGCTTCTCCTGCAAGAAATTTTGCAATTACATCATCGATATGTTCGTATTTATTTTCCACGCTCTCTTTATAAATAGAATGATAAAAAGATTACCAGTATGGCCAGGTAATCTTTCAGTTTTTCACGCATAATTCTCAGGGCTTTCCCCATCTGGTTCTCGACGGTCTTTACCGAAATATTCAGCTCACTGGCAATTTCACTGTATTTCAATTCCTCAAACCGGCTAAGCTTGAAAATGAGCCGGCATTGTTCGGGCAAACTCTCAACAGCCTCTTGAATCTGCTGCTGCAGTTCATTATGCAATGCAATTTGAGTTGAGTTAGCGCTTTCATTGGAAAGTGAAATCACTTCATCAGCATATCCCCTTTTAACTTTATCGTGTTTTATCCTGTTCAGGCAGCTGTTCCTTACGGCCCTGAACATATATGACTGAACTGAAATGTTTATTTCCATGGCATCCCTCCTCTCCCAGAGTTGAATGAAAACCTGCTGAACCACTTCTTCCGATTCGTCAATATCCTGTAACAGAGTAAACGCATAATTGCACAGTTGCTTATAATGATTACGAAACAGCGCTTCAAACGCTTTCTCATCATTTAATTCAGGGCTTGCAACTGATTTTATATGGCTGGTTTCCACAGTAAATACCGGGGCAAGTTACAAAGCCTTATAATAAGATGACAACTGAAAAGGAGATTACCCCTATCTGGAAATAAAGAAAAAACAAATCAGGATTATAAATTAAGAAAAGCCCTTTTTAGAACCATATTTATTCCAATACAATCCTCCTTACATCAAAACCTTTTTCTGTGGTTACTTTAAGCAGGTAAAGTCCCTTTGCTAAAGCGGACAGATCAAGTGATTGATTCATTCCATTTGTGCTTATTTCATGAAAGTGTTTCACTACTTCACCGGTTATGTTGATCAATTCCATTTCTGCCTGTAAATAGTTTTCATAAAATTCGATTTGTAAGATTCCGCTCGACGGATTAGGGAAAAGCGAAAATCCCAAACTGCGGGATAATTCTTCTATTCCCGTGCAAGGCGAAAGGGTGACTGTCTTTGTAAAGGAATTATTTTGCGGGAAAACATCGTTGACAATATTGGTAAAGCCATCGAACGTAATCGACCCGACACCGGTCGTATTTATAGTTGGAGAGAAGGTTACTACCACCAGGTCCTGTGGTACGAGTGGTCCGGGAATGTTATAATTTAAGGTCTGTGTTATTCCTCCGGAAATGTTTACTCCCACAAAAATATTTGAAACCGGCTCGTTTCCAAAATTCCTTACAACCACTTTTACCTCCGAGGCCGTGCCGGCACATGTAGGAGAAACCATTTCGTACGCACAAATATATTTCAGTCGGTTTGCAACGCTGCCATCGGAACCAGTCTTGACGATATAAGCGTCTTCATTCCTGAATCCGTAACTTCCCGTATGACCAACGATCGCATATCCTCCGTCGGCTGTTGCAATCGCAAAATAGCCATGATCATGATTGTCGCCGCCAAAGGTTTTTGCCCAGGCAGAATCGCCGTTTGAATTCGTTTTTAATAACCAGATGTTAGGCAAGAGGGGGCCTGAACTGCTGGTGGTGCCTCCTAAAATAAATCCTCCATCATTCGTTTGCTGTACACTGTGAAAATCGTCGGGCTCTGCTCCGCCGAAAACCCTCGTCCATAAAACATTTCCTGCTGTATCAGTTTTAACGAGATATCCATCATCGCCTGTCGCCAGTGTATTAGTACTGCCGGCAAGTACGAATCCATCCGTAACCACACTAATACATTCAATATTATCAGTACCCAGCGTTCCAAAACGCTTCGTCCAGAGGGTATCGCCCTGGGAGTTGATTCGTATTAAAAACTGGTCGAGGCCGGTTGTAGAGTTATCGCTCTGCCCGCCTAAAATATAACCGCCATCAGGTAAAAGCTTGATGGTATTGGCGTCATCATAATTGGCCCTGCCGATGATCGTGGTCCAGATGATATCTCCATTGCTGTCTGTGTGAATAACAATAGCATCATAATATTGTGCGGGAGGAGATGTTGTATAACCTGCAATGGTATATCCATCAGTTGTTTCAACGATATCCTGGGAGCGGTCCTTACCGTTTCCACCGTATGTTTTGGCCCATTGTAATTGTCCTGACGCATTCAGTTTTACGTATAAAATATCGTCCGACTGGCCCGTGACGCTGGTGGTATAACCACAGGCAATAAATCCTCCGTCGGAAGTCTCAATCGATTTATAAAAAAGATCTTTGCCGCTAAGGGTGCCATTGTATCTGAACGACCAGATCGAATCACCGGAAGCATTAAAGCGGATTATATATGCATCTGTATCATTTGCCGTTGAATCGGCAATGTAACCGGAAGCAATGTAGCCTCCTCCGGTAACTTCCTGAACATGTCGGAATACATCGGTGCTGATATTGCTGATTAACTTCTCCCAGCTGATCTGGCCGAAAGTGGGCCCGGCAGTAAATAATAATATAACTATCACATAAAATTTCTTCATTGAATTGATCTTGAATGGTGCTTTTGACCCCTGAAAGCGTCTACAATCAAGGGTTTTCGTAAATTGAAAACGTACTGCAAATTTGCAATAAAATATCAAATACGGGAAAATTGATCATCAAAATAAAGCCAATGCATCAAGGTTAATCTGCCTGGATGGCAAGGAAGCCTTTAAGCCCATGGTAATAGTGTTACTTTCCCGGCAAAAAAAGGGCGTTTTTACCATAGAATAAAAGCCTTAACGGATCGTAATAAATGACACAATTGTTTGCCTTTTCTCGCTGATTTTCTTTTCTTTGCGTCCCCAAAAATCAGAGGTCATTTATGGAACGGAATGTCAAGTTATTTTCAGGTACGGCTACCCGTTATTTAGCTGAAAATATAGCCACCGCTTACGGGCAACCCCTCGGTAAAGTGAATGTCGTTCGTTTCAGTGACGGGGAATTTTCTCCTTCTTTTGATGAATCTGTCCGGGGATGCGATGTTTTTATTATCCAATCGACATTTGCCCCCTCCGATAACCTGATGGAATTGCTGCTGTTGATTGATGCAGCAAAGAGAGCTTCGGCGCATTATATCACTGCCGTTATTCCCTATTTTGGCTTTGCCAGGTCTGACAGAAAAGACAAACCCCGGGTTGCGATCGCATCCAAACTGGTTGCAAACCTGTTGAGTGCAGCTGGGATCACGCGTATCATGACAATGGATCTCCATGCACCTCAGATCCAGGGATTTTTTGATATTCCTGTTGATCACCTGGAACCTTCATCGCTATTTGTACCATATGTTGAGTCGCTAAACTTAAAACACCTCACTGTTGCCGCGCCAGACATGGGCGGTGTGAACAGGGCGCGTGGTTATGCAAAATATTTCAATGCCGAAATGGTTATCTGCGACAAGCAGAGAAAGAAAGCTAACGTAGTTGATACGATGACGGTAATCGGAGAAGTGGAAGGCAGAGATATAATTTTGGTTGATGACATCGTTGATACAGCAGGAACTCTAACCACAGCTGCAGAGATGCTCTTCGATAAAGGAGCTAACAGCGTTCGCGCTGTCTGCACTCACGCTGTACTTTCAGGCAAAGCATACGAACGTATCAGGAAATCAAGGTTAACAGAATTAGTTGTTACCGATACAATTCCATTAAAAGAAGAATGTGATAAAATAAAGGTTATACCGACAGCAGAACTATTCGCGAGAATTATCAGAAGGGTTTATGTGTATGAGAGTATCAGTCAGTTGTTTTTGGTTTAAGTCAAAAGTTAAAAGTCAAATTTATCCGCCATAGTATTTACGGAAGCGGAAGTAAAAAATTAAACAACGCAAACGCCAAACACCAAACTATAAAACAATAAAACAATAAAACAATAAAACAATAAAACAATAAAACAATAAAACAATAAAACAATAAAACAATAAAACAGTCAAACAATAAAACAGTCAAACAGTCAAACAATAAAACAAACAAACAATGAAATCAATTTCAATTAACGGAACAAAAAGAGCAGCCCAGGTTAAGCATGAGGCAAAACATCTGCGGGCAGAGGGTAAGGTTCCGTGTGTACTGTACGGTGGAAAAGAGCAAATCCATTTCAGTACACCGGCTATCTCCCTGAAAGGTCTGGTGTACACACCCGAAGTACATACAGTTGATCTAAATATCGATGGAACAAATTACAGGGCCATCATGAAGGACCTGCAGTTTCATGCGGTGACTGATAAGATCCTTCATATCGATTTTCTGGAACTCCGCGACGATAAAAAAGTTACCATCGAAATCCCGGTAAAGATCTCAGGAAATTCTGCCGGTGTGCGAGCCGGTGGCCAGTTGTTGACGAAGCTTCGTAAACTTAAAATCTCTGCGCTTCCTAAAGATCTGCCCGACATGGTAGAAGTAAAAATTGACGATCTTAACATTGGCGACAGCGTTCGGGTGAGAGACATTAAAATCAATGGTGTTGAATTTCTTGATTCGCCAAACAACGTCATCACTGCAGTTAAGACAACTCGTGTAGTTGTTGAAGAAGCTAAACCGGAAGCAGCGGCAGCAGCGGGTGCAGCAGCTCCTGGAGCGGCTCCGGCCGCAGGTGCGGCGGCTCCGGCAGCAGCCCCTGCAGCAGCGGCTAAAGCTCCAGCCAAAGAAGAAAAGAAAAAATAAATTTTTCGATCTCATTAAAAGTCCTGCAGCTTGCGGGACTTTTTTTTAATACCTGTTTTCCTCAACTTGATACCAAATACCTGGTTCCTGGTTCTTGGTTCCTGGTTCTTGATACTTGGTTCTTGGTTCTTGGTTCCTGGTTCTTGATACTTGGTTCTTGGTTCCTGGTTCCTGGTTCTTGGTTCCTGGTTCCTGGTTCTTGGTTCTTGGTTCTTGGTTCTTGGTTCTTGGTTCCTGGTTCCTGGTTCCTGGTTCTTGGTTCTTGATACTTAATACTTCAAAACAGTATCTTGCTTCCTTAATTTCATTTCAGAACAATTAATTTAAAATTCTCTTGAGCAAATTTCTAATTGCAGGACTAGGAAACATTGGAGAGGAATACAGCTTTACGAGGCATAACGTAGGATTTGAAGTGGCTGATGCCCTTGCAAAAGCTCTCGTGAAAGAGGACGAGAAACCCGGAAGTAAACTCTTCACGAACGACAAACTCGCTTTCGTTAATCACAGCAGGTACAAAGGCAAACAAGTTGTGATCATCAAACCTACGACTTATATGAATCTGAGTGGAAAGGCAGTAAACTACTGGCTGCAGGCTGAAAAAATTCCACTCGAAAACCTGATCGTTGTTACCGACGACCTCGCACTACCATTCGGCACGCTTCGGATGAAAAAAAAAGGAAGCGATGGCGGACATAATGGATTAAACGACATTGCAGATGTTTTAAATTCCACCGAATACACCCGCCTGCGTTTCGGAATTGGAAGTAATTTTCCCAAAGGTCAGCAGGTTAATTATGTCTTAAACCGCTGGAATGAAGAAGAAGAAAAACTCCTTCCCGAAAGAATAGAAAAGGCTGTTGAAATGATAAAAAGTTTCGTTGCCATCGGCGTGGACCGGACGATGTCCCTCTATAACAATAAGTAATGCCTCTTCTGTACCCTAATGATTAACAATTATCAGATAGCTTGTTGAAACAGATAATTATACCTCATTTTATTAGAAGAGAGGGAGGGCCTGCCAAAAACCGGGAAGCGGTGGGCAGGTGCGGTGGGCAGGTTTTTTCTTGTCCGACATCTGGCGGATTGGCTTGACTTTCTTTGCTTTCTTTGGTCAAGCAAAGAAAGTAAGAATCGGAGACGAAAACTTGGTATATGCAATGAACGAGGAGAAATGAAACTATTCATTCTACCTCGTATTCTCGACAGACATCTTTCCTCTGCGTTAAAATACAAGCATTGTTATTTTTCACTAACCTTGACTTAGTGCTTTCGGTTAGTTTTTTTAACCACAGAGGCCACAAAGGTTTATACACAGAGTGCACAAAGAATGAAGAATATTTTTCGAATTAAAAATCCGTGTACTTTTCTATAAATTAACCAATTAATAACATCATGGTATGCCTTTTTTATTGTTTTTATGGCTTGTTTTTCAAAAAAATCAACTACATTTGTTCATCATCATTAAATAAGAAATTATGAAAAGAATCTTTACTACGTTATTTATCGTTTTATTATTAGCCGGTGTAAACAGCGCATATTCCCAGGGACTCAAGATAAACGAATTCGATTACGACCAGGTATTGCAGGACAGTGCAGAATTTATCGAACTGTATAACTCATCGTCAAGCCCGATTGATCTGGGTTCTTATTCAGTTATCCTGGTAAATGGAAATAACAATACGGCCTATGATACCCTTGCACTCCCGACGCAATTTTTAAATCCATCTACTTTCTTCGTTATCTGTGGCAGTTTTAACGTCGTTCCTCTTTGCGATATGGTTTTACCGGTTTCATCTAATATCATTCAGAACGGTTCACCGGATGCGATAGCTATCATTGAAAACGGAACAGGAAACATTGTAGACGTCGTAAGTTATGAGGGCTCCGTACCAGGTTATTTTGAGACTACAGGTTTACCGCCGGGACCGACAACCTCAGACAGCGGTATCGTAAATTTTGTAGGCATCTCCCGTTTCCCTGATGGAAATGACGTAGGTGACAACTCTCTCGATTTTCATTTAGTATGTATCACTCCGGGAATGGCTAATGTGAGCGATACAAGTGGTTGTGTTCAACCCGTTTCTGTAGAGACCGTTCGCAGCAAAAGCAGCCTGATGATCTATCCGAATCCGACCAAAGGAATTGCTTTTGTCGACCTTAGTGGTATGCAATTAAACAATGCCACGCTCATTGTATATAACGTGCTTGGAAAAGAAATTAAATCGATGTCCGTAAAGAATTCCGAAAATTTTCACCATGTTGATCTTTCGGATTTGCAGGATGGAATCTATTATGTGAAGTTAAAATATACTACAGGAGAAAAGACTCAGCGGATTATTCTTCGGAAATAGAAACAACATTTTCTTTTGGAAACCCCATTCGATCTTTTCGTATGGGGTTTTTAGTTTGAATAATTCACCAGGCTATCAAATATTTAATTTTGTAAGACAATTTCTTGACTAATCGATTCTTTTTTTGTTTGACAACATATAAAATAAATGCCGCCGGTTAAATTATTATATGATAATCCAATATTGTCAATTTTTATATTGGGATCTTAACTAAGTATCTTAACAGGCCATAAATGGTTTTGGGCTACAGAAATATCTGTACTTAATATTGCAGTTAAATATAAAAATAAGATCACGGCAAATTTTTTAATCCTATTCTTCATTAATAATTTCTCCATTAAAACTAATATTTAAAGTATTTACCAGATTAGTTTTTCTTTTATATTTTTTTATATGAACAATTTTATTGTTTTCATCTATATCAATAAATTCTAAAATATTATTCTCAAGATTTACAAATATTTTAAATTCGCCAATAATATTATAATTATTATCTAATATTATTAATTTATATAATTTATTAATAATATCATAACTAAGAGAATCATAAAACAAGATAGTATTTTGAGAATCACTTGTAAATCTGCATATGGTACCAAATCCAGCTTCTTTTGAAGAGAATTTTATTTTACCTGAAGAAGTCAATATAATAATTCTCGTAGGTGTCATAATTTCATTTGAAAAGTAACTTCCATAAATTGCAATTAATTTTTCATTTGAGATAATAAATTTATCCAAATTTGGTCCATTAAATATGTTTTCAATAATACCTTTTTTATTATATATAGTAAAAATTGCTATAGAATCATTTTTATTAGATGAATTTTTAATACATGCATAATTTTGATTTTGAGAAATAGTAGCATATTCATTGTTATCTAAAATATATTTTGTAGTGTCTTCATCATTTCTGAAAATTACTATTGTATTTCTTTCTGGGTTAATTTCATCTTGTACTATTGATATTTGCGAAAATAATTGAGAATATTGAAATAATACAAACACACTTATTATAAAATATTTTAACATAGTTTATTTAATTTTATTTTTTAATAAATTAATTTCTTTAATTTTTTGTAAACAATATTCATTTCTAATTTTTGTTTTTAAGGGAAATTTTACCAGTAAATATTATAACTAATTCCACACTGAAATCCATAATTTGTTTGATCCAAATTAAAGTTCTTTAAATTTTTCAAATAAAATGGTTGAATTTGAATTTCTAATTGCTTAATTATTTTAAATTTAGCAATTAGTGATAATTTTAATGAATTATTTATTAAGTAAGATTCATTTATTTCATAAGAACTATTGACTCCATCAAGTGTTCCAATTACAGATCTAAAATAACTTTGCATCATTTGATCACCAATAGAGATATCTAATCGAAAATTATTTAACTTGTGTACATTATATTTAATATAAATTTCTGGAATAAAATAAGATTCATTTAAACTAATTGTATAATATACATAATTATTATTTACGGTTTTCGCAAATCCTTCTTCATATCTTTTCATTTTTAACCATGAAGTTTCAAAGCCACCTTCAATCTTTTTATAAATTTTAAAATTTACCCCTAGCCCATAACTGAAATTTGGATTTTGAATATATATATCATTGTAATACCTATTTGTAAAAACGAGAATATTTGCTTTCTGACATATTCCAACTTTTACCAAAATGAATAAGATAAAACTAATTATACACCTTTTGACCATCAATAAATAAACACTTTTTTACTTATTATATTTTCTCCATCAATGACTGTAAACACATATATACCTATAGCCCATTTATTTTTAGCAATATAAAACGTAGTTTTTTTTAAAGTATTTTCAATAAAATTATCGAAATTTTTTGTCCAAGCAGATCATATGCTGTGATATTTGCATTTTCATGTGATAATTTTAATCGCAAAATACAATTGTTCAGATCTTGAACAATATCAAAAATTACTTCTTCATTGTCAATTGTAGTTTGTGCAACTGTTGGCCTTCCATGTCTTGCGTGCCAACCACAATATTTAATTTATCCATCAAAATTTGCATTAGCTTCAACTTCAAAATCAGGCAAAAGATGAATGGATGTTCCTGCTATAAAAGTAACATCAGCGCCTGAAGGTACTACCACCCCTTGGTAACAATTTATACCCCCACCTGTTTCTGTTAAAATCGGAGGAGAGGTAGGGAAAGTGTAGTTTGTTGGAACGGCCTGATTTTAACATTTATACCTTTGCGCACCCATCAAACAAAATGAATTGTAATCTCATTTTCATTCAAAGTCACCGGAAATCTCTTCAACTCCGTCTTCGCCGGCTTATTGGTAACATTTCCATCCATGTCGAACGTGCTTCCATGTGAGGGGCAAACCAGCTTATCTCCTTCGAGATTGATCTCCGCTCCTTTATGCGTGCATTTCATCAGCAGCGAATGATAATTGCCATCCTTTTCCCGAACGACTAGTATTTTCTCCAACACATGCTTTGAACTCACCAATAAGTGATTCTTTTTTTTCATCAGCGAAACGGGAATTATAAGTTCCTTTTCCGTGTCTTTAATGGAAGCCGACTTACACTCCGTTAATAGAAATCCCAATCCCGAAATCGCCAGGCAGCTATAACCGCCCTTTATAATAAACTCGCGTCTTTTCATATTTTCAATTTTAGTTTTAAAGCTTTTAATTCAATCAGCCGCCACGATAATATGGCGAATGGTAACGTTAATACTAATGATAATGCAATTTTTACTGACAGGGGTAATGTACAACCAGAATAATAATGAATAAAATTCTGAACGATGCTTCCATAAATGTAAATTCCATATGAAAAATCACCCCTCGAAACGATGAATCTCAATGGATGAAAATTGAGAAAGGCAAACCAGAATACCGTTGATACGATAGCAAGCATTGCGAAGAAATTAAACATGTATGTTCCCCTCGTAAAAATTGCCACTGCAATTAAACCTAAAACCAATATCCCATTCGGCTTTTTATCTTTCATGTAAAGAAAATAAAGCACTCCTGAATAAAAATACACAAAGAAACGAGTAAAATTAAAGGCCGAAATTTTTAAGACATAGACATCTGTCGAAATTCCATATGAGTCGAGGAAAAGAAATGACAGAAACAACAACCAAATCGTCCATATCCTTTTCTTATCGCTTCTCAATAAACCGGCTAATCCAAGTATGGCTACAGAAACATACATGATGAATTCAAAAAACAATGTCCATAATGGATAATTGAAAAACAGTTCTTTCCCGTCGACAAAAATCCCGGGTAATGCAAATTGCATCTTCCACAGGGTGAGATTTATGAGGTAGGTATAGGTAGATGGATTTGAAAAATATGATTTCAAAGAAAGCGACGTCAGTATCGGTCCGAAAAGGAACATGGAGAGCAGCAGTACGACGATCAGAGCAGGATAAATGCGGAGTACCCTTTTTTCAAAGTACGGAATCAGTTCCGGACGCTTCAGCCAACTGCCTGTAATCAGATATCCACTGATAGTAAAAAATACATAGACGGCCAGTTGTCCGCCGGGAAGTGTCCCGGTAAATTCAAGTACCGGATCTATGAGTCCGCAAATGCCATAAGCGTGACTGAAGATGACGAAAGAGGCGGCAATCAGCCGGATAAGATCAAAGTTGTTTTTTTGTCTTTCGACGGCCATCAGAGGCTTTGTAATATTTTTCGCATGTCAACTTTATCGTTGATGATGCCTCCGATCTTTTCTATACTGATTCGTTCCTGCTTCATCGTGTCGCGGTCGCGGATGGTAACCGTCGAATCTTCCAGTGTCTGGTGATCGACGGTAATGCAATAAGGCGTACCGATTGCATCCTGCCTCCTGTAACGTTTACCAATTGAATCTTTTTCTTCTGAGATGCAAAGATGATCAAGTTTGAGCAGGTCGAAGATCTCGGTTGCCTTTGTATCGAGTCCGTCTTTTTTCATGAGTGGAAGAACGGCACACTTTACCGGGGCGAGAAAAGCAGGAATTCTCAAAACAACACGCTCGCTTCCGTCTTCCAGTTTTTCTTCTGCATAACTCTGAGAAAGTACAGCGAGGAACATACGGTCGAGGCCGATGGAAGTCTCGAGTACGTATGGAATATAACTTTCGTTCAACTCCGGATCGAAGTATTGCTGCTTCTTACCCGAAAACTGTTCGTGATTGCGAAGATCGAAATCGGTGCGGGAGTGAATACCTTCCAGTTCTTTGAAGCCAAACGGGAATTCGAATTCAATGTCGCAGGCAGCATTTGCATAATGAGCGAGTTTGAGATGATCATGGAAGCGATGCTTGCCTTTCGGGAATCCAAGAGAATGATGCCAGCTCATACGCTTTTTCTTCCAGTAGTCGTACCATTCCATTTCCGTTCCCGGACGGATGAAATACTGCATTTCCATCTGCTCGAATTCGCGCATTCGGAATATAAACTGTCGTGCGACGATTTCGTTACGGAATGCCTTCCCGGTTTGTGCGATGCCGAAAGGAATTTTCATGCGGCCGGTCTTCTGCACATTTAAAAAATTGACGAAGATTCCCTGGGCGGTTTCAGGTCTCAAATAAATTGTGTTCGACTCTTCTGTAACCGATCCAAGCTGCGTGTTGAACATCAGGTTGAATTGTCGTACATCCGTCCAGTTACGGGTTCCGCTTATCGGACAAACGATTTCCAGATCGAGAATGATCTGCTTTACATCTGCAAGATCGTTTGCTTCCAGTGCAGTTTTGAACCTGGTGTTGATCTCATCTATTTTCTTCTGGTTTTCGAGGACGCGCGGATTTGTTGAAACGAATTGAGCCTCATCGAATGCCTCGCCGAAGCGCCCCCGAGCCTTTTCAACTTCCTTCCTGATTTTGCCTTCTATTTTGGCAACGTGTTCTTCGATTAAAACGTCGGCGCGGTAGCGTTTCTTGGAATCTTTATTGTCGATGAGCGGATCGTTGAAGGCATCGACATGTCCGGAAGCTTTCCATGTGGTTGGGTGCATGAAGATGGCTGCGTCGATTCCGACGATGTTTTCATGCATCTGGACCATGGCCTTCCACCAGTATTCGCGGATGTTCTTTTTTAATTCGACACCGTTTTGGCCGTAATCGTAGACAGCGCTTAAGCCGTCATAGATTTCGCTGGAAGGAAAAATGAACCCATATTCTTTTGAATGGGAGATAATATTTTTAAAAAGGTCTTCTGTTGTACTCATATTTGGCAAATGTAAGGGATTTTTAGAACCAAGAGCCAAGAGTCAAGAACCAAGAACCAAGAGCCAAGAACCAAGAACCAAGAACCAAGAGCCAAGAACCAAGAGCCAAGAGCCAAGAGCCAAGAACCAAGAGCCAAGAACTAAGAGCCAAGAGCCAAGATTTTCGTTTCACATAATCTTGGCTGTTGGTTCCTTTTTAATGTATAATATAATAATGAAAAATTAAAGATTGAATAATGTTATGTGATTTCATTTTATCATTGTATAAAAATTTAATCAATGCATAACTTTAAGCAATTAATTGTCTGGCAAAAGGCTATTCATCTTTCTATAAAAATCTATAAATTTTCTAACAACCTTAATCCGAAAGATAAATTTGTTTTATCCTCTCAGTTGGTACGATGTGCATTTTCAATTCCATCCAATATTGCGGAAGGTTCTGGGAAGGAATCCAAGAAAGATTTCTGTCGATATCTAAATATTTCTACAGGATCTTCTTTTGAATTAGAAACTCAATTGATCATACTCAAAAACCTGCAACTTTATGATGTCGATGAAATTCAGCTATTATTGAACGATGTTTTAGAACTTCAAAAAATGATTTTTGGTCTTAAAAATAGATTGATTTCTGAACAAACCAGTAAGTCCCTATTAAATAAATTAAAACCTTTGCTCCTAATTCTAAAGTCTTGGTTCTTGGCTCTTGGCTCTTAGTTATTGGTTCTTGCCTCTTGGTTCTTGGCTCTTAGTTCTTGGCTCTTGGCTCTTAGTTCTTGGTTCTTGCCTCTTGGTTCTTGGCTCTTGGTTCTTAGTTCTTGGTTCTTGGCTCTTGGTTCTTGGTTCTTAGTTCTTGGTTCTTGGCTCTTGGTTCTTGCCTCTTGGTTCTTGGCTCTTAGTTCTTGGTTCTTGGCTCTTGGTTCTTGGCTCTTGGTTCTTGGTTCTTGCCTCTTGGTTCTTGCCTCTTGGTTCTTATCTTTGCCTCATGCTAGCCATTGACAATACCCTCATCTCCGAAGACATCATCGAAAAACAATTCGTCTGCGACCTCAACGCCTGCAAGGGAGCCTGTTGTGTGAAGGGTGATTATGGTGCACCTTTAGAAAAAGAAGAGCTGCCGATTTTAGACGCTATTTACGATAAAGTAAAACCGTATCTAAGAGAAGAAGGAATCAAGGCCATTGAAAAGCAGGGAAAGTATCTACTGTATGAAACAAAAGAATGGGTAACACCACTCGCCAAAGGGAAGGCATGCGCTTACGTTTATTTCGAAAATGAAGTAGCTAAATGCGGAATTGAAAAAGCATACTACGATGGCAAAATCGATTTTAAGAAACCAATCTCCTGTCATCTTTACCCGATTCGAATTACCGTTCAGCGAAATGGTCTCGAAGCATTAAACTACGATCGCTGGAGCGTATGTAAAGCCGCATGCAAACTGGGCGACTCTCTGAAAGTTCCCGTGTTTAAATTTTTGAAAGAATCGCTGACAAGGAAATATGGTGAAGAATGGTACAAACAACTGGAAATTGCTGCGGAGATGTTTGTTAGTCGTTAGTCTCTAGTCTTTAGTCTTTAGATGTTCGTTGTTATTATATTAGTTAATTGGCAAACTTCTTCAACTTATCTTTTTTATATATGTTAAATAACAGATTTTAATCCCTTTCCATTGGAAAATCGATTCACAAAATCCCAGAGTCCAACATCTAAAGACTAAAGACTAGAGACTAAAAAGCTCCGGCGGCAGTTCCATTCCACCCTTTCTTGCTACCGATGCATCATTACGTGCTTCATCGATACGACCCAATTTTAGTAACGATTTCGACCGGTTAAGAAAAAACATCGGACTTGATTGAAGGCTGATTGCTCTTGTATATGCTTCTACTGATTTATCGTATTGTTGAAGTGAATAGTAACATAATCCCATTCCATTATACGTTTCGGCATCGTCGGGTTCATAGGTAAGAAATTTTTCAAGATCCCGTTTTGCATCTTCAAATTGTCCGAGGTTCATTAATGTAAATCCACGGTTTTTATATACACGTTTAAAATCCGGTTTCAGTTGAATGACGCGGTTCATATCGGCTACAGCGAGATCAAATTCTCCTCTTCGGAAATAGATCATGCTCCGGTTGCTCAGGCAGGTAACACATGCAGGATCCATCTGCAATGCTTTTTGATAGTCCAATAATGCAAGTGAGTCGTTCTTCATGTCGAAATAGACATTTGCCCGGCTGTTATAGATATCTTTTTCTGCCACGTTCAGGCTTAATGCTTTATTATAACTATCGAGTGCCTTTTCGAGTTGCCCCTGCTTCCGGTACTCTTTCCCTCTCTGAAGATATGCGCGGTAACTCGGTTGTTTTTCAATGGCATTGTCCCATACAGCGGCACTGTTTTTCCATGTACCGGCCTGCTGATAAGTGACCACAGAAAAAATAATTCCAATCGCCAGCAATATGCTGACGGCCGTCGATTGTTTCTGTCTGAATTTATAATCGAGCCACCAGCCGAAGAGGAAGAACAATCCTAAGTAAGGAAGATATGTATACCGGTCGGCGATCACAGCACTGCCTATGATATAAAACTGTAAAACGAGGATTAGAGTGATAAAATAAAATCCAAACCCAAAAGCCACAACCGGAAATTTTTTCCTGTATACAAATGCCAGGATTACCGTAGCTATAAAAAATACAGGAGCAATCAAATACTCTGCAGGCAGCGATTTATTGATTGGCGGGAAAGGATAGAACGCTGCGAGATTAATGGGGATGATCATCCTGATAAAATACATCATGTAACCATAGAATGGGAAAAAGAAACGGCTTCCCATGCTGTACATTCCCGATTTTTCAGTCGCGCCCGCATTTTCCTGTCCATGCAGCGTAAGCCATACCATCGCGGCCGATAAAACGAAGAAGGGAATTTTTTCGATGATCAGTCCGGAGTTAAATTTCCGTTTGCGGAAAAAATCGATCGCAAAAAGAGCGACGGGAAAAATAATTGCAGCGGGTTTAGAGAGCAGGGACAATACAAACCAGAGTATGCAGAATACATAATATTTTCTAAGCTGTGAATCTGCATACTTCAGGTAACTGATCAGGCCCAACAGGAAAAAGAATGTATAAAGCACATCCTTTCGCTCCGAAATCCAGGCGACGGATTCGACGTGCATGGGATGAATGCCGAAGAGCAGCGCCGATGCGAAAGCAATGATGTTATTCCCATTGCCGAGCCTGAAGGCCAGTTTAAAGACGAGAAAGACATTTAAGAGGTGCAGGAGCAGATTCAGGAGATGATATCCATGAGCCTTTTCACCCGAGAATTTATAATTGACAGCGAGGGTGAGCATGGTCAGCGGATGATAATTTCCCTGTACAGGAGTTGTAATCCATTCGTTAGAGGAAATATTTCTTATCGTCTCATTGTTTATTACATATTCATCGTCGTCCCAGTTTATGAAATCGGCTTCCAATGCAGGCAGGTATGAAAATAATGTCATTGCCAGGGAAACAGCGAGCATCCATATGGAAATCTTCTGAACATTGCTTGTAGGTTTGGATTTGTGAACGGAAGGTTGATTTTTCCTTAAAGGTTTATTTGGCTGCATGCTGGAAGAAGATAAATTGCTTCCGAAATATAATTTTTTTTATGCTTGGTTCCTTTGTGAAAAGTAATTTTAAAAAAGTTATGTCTGAATGCACTCTGAAATGTTGTATCATATTTACTTGTGTGTTTTAACCACACAAAGCAATATGGCTAAAAGACTTTCGTTTTTGTGCCGACAATAGACTGATAACTATAGCCCAAAAACTAAAGTTATAGCTTGCAAATTATAACAAATTCGTTTCGTTAATCTTTAATACAACGTACAGAGTATCCGCTCTGCTTTACGTTAACACCGCTAGGACAAGTAATAGAATTATTAGACACACTGTTGTATTTGGCATTAAACGCATCGTTAACGGTTGCAGTCCACCAGAATCCCATAGTACCAATATTCTGATATGTCGTCGACCGTATACCACCAGGAAGGCCAGTAAAACCACTACTGTTAGTTGCGCCGGTATTCGGACTGTTCCAGTGTAGTGTGCCTGTCTCTTTTAATGCCCCCCCTGCAACTGCAGAGCCCCCCAGACAGTTTTTTAGATTATCCCATTCTGTTTCTGAAGGAATGTGCCAGCCGACAGGAGCCAGTCCTCTTGGATCGTTTACCGCATACCAGTTATATAATTTTCCATAAACTGATGCATAAGTTGTTGAATCGTTATTAAAATAACAATAAGCGCCAGTAGTCAGTGAGTTCCATGTTGTCTGGTCGGTAACCTTTAAAATTGGATCACCATTTCTATATGTGCTTACATCAAGATTTTTATTCATCCATACCTGGCTGCAGATCGTAACATTTGTAACCGGGCAGGCTGCACCACCTGTTATATTCGTCCAGCCGGTACCATTGTACAATTGTAATTCCCCGGATACACAACAATTGGAACAATATATTACCAGACCTGCAACCGGCCCGGAAATAGCATTACGTTGAGCCTCTGTCATACGAGGAGGGAGAAATCCCTTAGTAGTAGAATTGATTTCGAACTTTGCAGAGTTCGCCGGAGAGGTTGTTCCGACACCGACATTCCCATTGTTGGAATTGTAAATATCATTCCCTTGCTGCGACCAATTGCCATTTGCAGAGTATAATGCAAACGGAACACTGATCATTTGCTGGGTACCCATGTCTGTAAAACTGGTTCCGCCGGCAATATCCATTTCCACCTGCAAATATTTTGTTCCTAAACCCCAATTGATCGAAGCAAAAGGTCCGGTTACAACTGTTCCCTCACCAATGTTTACATTAAACGAACCTAATGTATTTGTTGTAAGATTATGCGTTTCCTGATATACAATTGTTCCGGTAGCACCCCCTTCTCGAATGCTGAATTGCAATGAAATGTTTTGGTTAGTGACCGGATTTCCTGAATTATCCCGGGCCACTGCCTGATAAGCGATTGATTGAGGCACCTGACAATAATTACGTTCGATAGTGCACAATAAAAAAAATAGGGCAAGTGTTAGGTGTGTTTTCATGAGTTAGTATTTTAGAAAGTGTTATCATTCTTGAATCAAAACTAAATCAGAGGATAAAACCATTTTCATTTTGCAACTAAGCTGAGAATGGTATAATTACAGATAAAATTTAAAAACTGAATGCAATGTAGAAATTATTTTTTACATATTCCCTCGTGCGCTTTTAAACACTGAGTTCACAAAGGCAGCACAAAGTTCACAAAGAATGTTTACAAAATGAACGTTTGTCTCTGTGAATCTTCGTGGTTCTCTATGATCTCTGTGTTTAGTCTATCAACAGGTACTAAATCCATTTCTCATAGTAAGAAACTCTTACCTCATAGATAAAATACATCCTTAAATTCCCTCCTCCCTCTTACAAACCTGCAATTGATTTCTGCAAGCACTAGTTTTAAACATAATTTGTTTAAAACGTCTGAAGTCCTTATACAGCAAGGGTTTTGTAAGTTAAAACTGAATTGTAAACAATGATAGGTTTATAATTGTGAGAAAAAAAATCACTTAACACTTGCATATCATTTTATAAAAAAGAATTTTTGTTCACCTGATTAGACGAAACCTAAGCAGGTAAATTCATCAATAATTTAAAGAAAAGTACTTTTCTTTTCATTTGCCAGTATCAATAAAAAATTTCGGGCATTTGAAAGGGACAAGGAATCATCACCCCTATTCAAAAAACAATCAGCTTAAAATCACATATTTCCACATGAAGAAAGAAATACTTTTAGAAGAAAACAAAGACCGGTTCGTCCTTTTCCCTATTAAATACCCTAAAATCTGGGAAATGTATAAGAAGGCCGAACAAAGTTTCTGGACTGCCGAAGAAATTGACCTTCATGCTGATCAAAAGGACTGGAATAACCTTAATAACGGAGAAAAGCATTTTATTAAACATGTACTTGCCTTTTTCGCAGCAAGCGATGGCATTGTAAATGAAAACCTTGCAATCAACTTCATGAGTGAAGTGCAATTGCCGGAGGCTCGCTGTTTTTATGGTTTTCAGATCATGATGGAAAACATTCATTCTGAAATGTATTCCCTCCTGATCGATTCCTATATTAAAGATCCAAACGAAAAGACGTATTTATTACAGGCTATCGAGACGGTTCCCTGTGTAAAGAAAAAGGCGGAATGGGCATTGCGCTGGATTTCAAAAGGAACATTTGCCGAAAGGCTTATTGCCTTCGCTGCTGTCGAGGGAATCTTCTTCAGCGGGTCGTTCTGTTCCATTTTCTGGCTGAAGAAACGAGGCCTCATGCCTGGACTAAGTACGTCAAACGAATTTATTTCGCGCGACGAAGGCATGCATTGTGATTTTGCCTGTTTATTATACAGCATGCTCGAAAACAAACTCTCAAAAGAACATGTTACGACAATCATCCGCGATGCCGTCTCTTTTGAACACGAATTCGTCACTGACGCGCTTCCCGTCTCTCTCATCGGAATGAATGCCAGGATGATGTGCCAGTATATTGAATTTGTAGCAGATCGTTTACTCGTTTCTCTTGGCTATGAAAAAACGTATAACAGCACCAACCCATTTGATTTCATGGAAATGATTTCACTCCAGGGTAAAACCAATTTTTTCGAGAAGAGAGTGAGTGAATATAAGAAAGCAAGTGTGGGGCAGCAGCAGGTTGATAATGTATTTAAGTTAGACGAGGATTTTTAGTCTTTAGTCTTTAAGTGTGTGATTTTAGATATATATGAAGAAGTAACTTTTATTAAATTAAATTTAAAATCTAAGTGAAATAAACAAGAGTCATTGATCCTGATTTTATAGGCTTTACTTTTATTCAAAACCTATAATATGAATCAATTCAAAAATCTCATAGTATGGCAGTAGTCAATAAAACTTGCTGGCAAGGTTTACAAATTGACGGAAAGACTTCCTCAGAAGGAAAGATTTGGTTTAACCTCTCAAATAAATCGGGCGGTCGTTTCAATAGCCTCAAATATAGCAGAAGGAGCTGGAAGGGATTCAAGTAAAGAATTCAATTATTTTTTAGGCATTTCATTAGGATCTGCATATGAAGTAGAAACACAATTAATAATAAGTATAGAATTAAATTATTTTCAAGAAGAAGAAATAACAGAATCTACAAAATTAATTCAGGAAATACAAAAAATGATCTATGTATTGAAAAAGACTTTAATCGAAAAAGATTTTAAATACAAAACCCAAAAACTAAAGACTAAAAACTAGAGACTAGAGACTAAAGACTAAAGACTAAAGACTAAAAATATGTACGTAGTAAAACGCGATGGCCGCAAAGAGCCGGTAAAATTCGATAAGGTAACAGCAAGAATTCAAAAACTTGCATATGGACTGTCTGAGCATGTAGACACATTTGCAGTAGCGCAAAAAGTAATCGAAGGAATATTCGATGGAGTAACTACCTCCCAGCTCGACAATCTTGCTGCAGAAATTGCTGCTTCGATGACTACGCGTCATCCTGATTTCGCATTACTTGCTGCCCGAATTGCGGTGAGTAATCTGCATAAGAATACTAAAAAATCCTTCAGTGGAACTATTAAAGACCTGTATGAGTACGTCGATTCTCATACGGGTAAGCAAGCTCCCCTGATTGCCGATGATGTTTACCAGATCGTCTGGAAAAACCGTGACATCCTCGACTCTACGATCATTTATGATCGCGATTTTGGCTATGATTATTTTGGCTTTAAGACCCTGGAGAAATCGTATCTCCTGAAAATCGACGGGAATGTCGCCGAACGTCCCCAGCATATGCTCATGCGTGTCGCTGTTGGCATCCACAAGGAAAATATAGAGGCGGCCATCGAGACTTATAATCTCATGAGTGAACGCTGGTTCACGCATGCCACCCCTACGCTCTTCAATGCAGGAAGTCCAAAGCCACAACTCAGTTCGTGTTTCTTATTACAAATGCAGGACGACAGCATTGAGGGAATTTACAATACGCTTAAAAACTGTGCGAAGATCTCGCAATCGGCCGGAGGAATCGGACTCAGCATCCATAACATCCGCGCAACCGGTTCATACATTCGGGGCACAAACGGAACCTCCAATGGAATCGTACCAATGTTGCGTGTATTCAACGACACTGCACGTTATGTAGACCAGGGTGGTGGAAAAAGAAAAGGTTCATTTGCCATTTACCTCGAACCATGGCATGCTGACATATTTGACTTCCTCGAATTGAAAAAGAATCATGGTAAGGAAGAATTACGTGCGCGTGATTTGTTCTATGCCCTATGGATACCGGATCTCTTCATGGAAAGAGTTGAGTCTGACGGCGAATGGAGCTTATTCTGTCCCAATGAAGCACCGGGTCTCGACAACTGCTATGGTGACAAATTCCGCGAATTGTATTTAAGATACGAAAGCGAAGGCCGCCAGCGCAAAACAGTGAAGGCACAGGAACTCTGGTTTGCAATAATGGAATCCCAGATCGAAACAGGCACGCCTTACATGCTCTACAAAGATGCCTGCAATGAGAAAAGCAATCAGAAAAATTTAGGCACGATTAAGAGCTCTAACCTTTGCACCGAAATCGTTGAGTATACTTCAGCCGATGAAATTGCTGTGTGCAACCTTGCATCTATCGCTCTCCCTCGTTTTGTTATCAATGGCAAATTCGATCATCAGCGCTTGTTTGAAATTACGTATGTGGTTACTAAAAACCTCAATAAGGTTATCGACATAAATTATTACCCGGTAGAAGCGGCTCGGAAAAGCAACATGCGGCATCGTCCGATCGGTATCGGCGTACAGGGACTTGCAGATGCATTTATCCTGATGCGCATGCCGTTCGACAGCGACGAGGCAAGAGAGCTGAACAGGGAAATTCACGAGACAATTTACTATGCGGCAATGACAGCTTCGAAGGATCTTGCCAAAACAGATGGGCCGTATGAAACTTATGAAGGATCTCCTGTTTCAAAAGGAATCTTCCAGTACGACATGTGGAATGTTACTCCAGGATCACGCTGGGAATGGGACGTGCTGAAAGAAGAAGTTCTAAAATACGGAGTAAGGAATTCGCTCCTCATTGCCCCTATGCCTACAGCAAGCACATCACAGATCCTTGGCAACAATGAATGCTTCGAGCCTTATACCTCCAACATCTACACCCGTCGGGTACTCAGCGGAGAATTCCCGATCGTTAATAAACACTTATTAAAAGACCTTGTGAAACTGAACCTGTGGAACGAAACGATGAAGAACAAGATCATTGCTGCAAATGGATCTATTCAGAATATCGAAGAAATACCTCAGGACTTAAAAAATATATATAAGACGGTGTGGGAGATCAAGCAGCGCGCAGTGATTGACATGGCAGCCGATAGGGGTGCATATATATGCCAAAGCCAGTCGCTCAACCTGTTCATCCAGGATGCAAACTTTGCAAAACTTACATCCATGCATTTCTACGCATGGAAGAAAGGACTGAAGACCGGTATGTATTACCTGAGAACGAAATCTGCAGCAGATGCGATTAAGTTTACCGTCGACCAAAGTTTCATGAAACAGGCACAGGAAAATATTTCAGTGAACACAAATGGAATTGTTACCGGAGTCACCAAAGAAGAAGCCTTCGCCCAGATGGCATGCTCACTCGATGATCCGGAATCTTGCGAGGCATGCGGTAGTTGATATTTGCTTTTATAATTAATTAAACCTTCTCGTTCAGGCGGGGAGGTTTTTTTGTTTGAATCGTATTATTGTTTTTATGTTATTTTGTTTTTTTGTTTTACCATGTTCTAGTAAAATCTTTGTATTAAAAATGTCTTCGCGATACATGTTTATGTATTACCAATTTCCAGGATTGTTGAAAATGTATTTTGAAATTCGCAGGTATTCACCAAAGTTGCGAATTACATGATCATGATATAATTCCTGCCATTGAAAATTGATTTTATTTATCCGGGCATAGGTCGTAACCGATGATTTAAATCCACGCATGATTGACCCCAGGTTTTTTGATTGCGGGCCGAATTTATTTTTCCGTTTTTTCGATTGGTTTGATAATTGAAAAAAATTGACGGTGGGGGACCAATCGTCGGTTTGGTTATTATTTTTTTCGTTATCCGTAGAGACGCCATGCATGGCGTCTCTACGACCGTGGGCGGTGATATTACCGTGGGCGGTCATATCACCACGGCCGGTCATATCACCATGGCCGGCCATACCATCGTCGGGGGCCATACAATCGTGTTGTTTACCAATACCATCGTTTTCACCAATTACCCTCATATTATATCCGTTTTCACCAATCAAAACAATCCCATGAAAATGATCCGGCATTACGCAAAATTCACCTAACAATATGTTCATATCCGGTCGTATGTCCGGTGTCTTTAACCATTCAGAATGTGCAATCAATCCTAGTTCATTCAATTTCATTTCTCCATTTTCGATATGACCAAAATATTGAATTCGATTTTTTGTGCAGACCGTAACAAAATATCCACCGGCAGATCCGTAATCCCAATTTTCAAATCTTGCAGAGGGAATTCGAAATTTGTTCTTGTATTTGTCCATAATTATATCGTGGCTGATGGAAAACCTTTCCATAACCGAAAATAGATTGAACATGTTTACATCACAATCAGTAAATGATGAATATTTTTTGTTGTTTTTAAAATTGAAGTTATTTGAAAAAACTTCGATTGTATCTATAAATATTATTTCAAGCCCATTTGTTATAAAAAATGCTTCACAATACAGATAAATGCAAAGGCCCTTCAAAATTGAAGGGCCTTAAAAATATTTTAGACTTCGAAATCATTTTTTCATCATCGAACTATCCCCCGCTGCTCCAGGCTCTGGCATCATCCCAAGCTGCGTCATAAATTTCATCATATCGAAATAGCCCCATCGTTCGGTTGCCTTACCATCCTTCATTATTAAAATATCGACACCATCTACAGAGACTTGTTTACCGGTTGCCGACATACCCATCATCGGGCCCGAATTTGTGCCTGTCATTGTTATGTGTGACATCACGGAGTCTCCTTCTGCAATCATGAAATTAGATTTAATATTAATATCCGGAAATGCAGTGAAGAAATCTTTTAACCCCGCCTTTAAATCATCAAGCCCCTTTCCGGTATGTCCCTGGTCAGGATTGTGATCGATAAAATCCGAAACACAAAAGGAATCGACCATTGAAGGATTATGAGCATTCAATACTTCTTCATAAAATTTCAGAATCCTTGCTTTGTTTGATTCTGCTTTCATGTGATCATTGTTATTTGTCGAACTGCAGGAAGTCAGAATACCTGCAATCATAAAAATGTAAATTAAATTTTTCATGGTGCCTGGTTTTTAGAGTTAACATGTAAAAGTAAACATTGTACGAAAAGATCAAAACTGGTTAATTATAAAAAAATTAATGCTGCTGCGAAAAATTAGGGTCAATAAATCGCCTGTCATACAAAAAAGTTTTATCGGTAAGGGTTCTTAAAAAAATAATGATATCAAGCCTTTCCTCCTGCGAAAGTCCGGGCATCTTTTTTATTACCGGATCAACCCCAGCCGTAAAAAAATCATGGTTCGAATAATGGTCAACCACTTCCTCCAGATTTTTAAATCTTCCATCGTGCATGTATGGATAAGTCATTTCGATATTTCTCAATCCGGGCACCTGGAATTTCATGTAGTCCTTCGGATTACCAGTGATGATCGCACGACCGCTGTCATTCAACGCAGAATCCGGCTTCAAACCGATGTTCCTGTACGAATAATCCGTCAACATCGGCTCTTTATGACAACTTACACAATGGGTTCTGAACAATTTTAATCCGTTTAGCTCCTTATCGGTAAATTTTTCTTCTCCTTTGATATATTTATCATAACGCGAATCACTGGAAACCATCAGCGCCAGAAATTGCGAAAGCGATTTCATCAGTCGACCAGTCGTTATTGACGTATCACCAAAAGCTTTGCTGAACATGCGGGGATAAATCGTATCCTTTCTCAATTTAAATATCACGCTGTCGAGTGATTCACCCATTTCAATCGGGCTTGTAATCGGTGCAATCGGTTGCAAATCGAGATGGTTAATGCCTCCATCCGCCATGTACTCTTTCTTCCAGACCAGGTTTTGTAATGCCGGAACATTTCTCTTTCCGATTTGTCCTCGAATACCATGCGCCAACGCAT
This sequence comes from uncultured Flavobacteriales bacterium, assembly GCA_964595205.1. Lineage (GTDB taxonomy): Bacteria > Bacteroidota > Bacteroidia > AKYH767-A > 2013-40CM-41-45 > JADKIH01. The sequence goes on from CAZQOQ010000018.1 coordinate 43,516, forward strand.
GGTCGACATGTGCGAAAGCTGCAAATCGCTGGTGACAGGAAGCGCAACTCGTAAAATTATCTTTGGAGAGTATCGGGTCGTAAAACAATTTCCTCCCCAGCAAAAATCCCTGAGGCGTAATCTTATTTTCCTTCAGATTGTAAACCGGTTTCGGAAAATTTTTTGGCGAAATAAATTCCACATCCTTCTCGCTGATGGAAAAATAAGGATTCTCCATTGTAAAGCTGTTCAGGATAAATACAACAACCACACATATTATCACCAGTGACGATCTCATCAGTACTTTTCAAAATTTGTGAAATATATTCTTACCACTTCAGTTATCATTTTACCTTTCCGGATTATTCAATAAAATTATTCTGGAATAATTTTCAAAAAGACCTGTTTATTTTTCGAAAGGGAAAACTTCCTGCTTAATTTCTATGACTGAAAACATGTCCTTATAATTATCTGCCATAAGCGTCGCATTATTAAAATCCGTCACTGACGATAATACGGAGAAATCAATCGTAACCGGTGATTTTAATATTTCACCCGCATCGGCCTTTATTTTGACAACAGAATTATTTCCTTTCATCACATTCAACCCATCCTTCAACGGTAAATCAATTTTCCGTATTGCATTATTGGGCTCTCTGAATCCGCCAACATGATATTCGAAAATTTTTCCCGTAGATTTTGATTCAGGCGAATGCCCTTCCAACTTGAGGAAAATATAGCCTGTATTCCATGCCCAAAACATTCCAAGCATCGGGTCCAGCGCTCCGGACTGAACCCCGCTGCAGTTTCTGAGACTGTCGACGCCGAGTATAAAACTCAAAGAAACGTAGTTCCCTTCTTCAACTCCTTCAAGCAGAAGTGTTGTCGATTCCGGCTTTTCATGATTCACCAAAAAATAGCCTTCTGAAACATATTCTTTTCCATCATCACGTTTGAGCCGGACATTGCTAATATAATATTTGAACCTGGAAATTGTAAACGACTGACCCACTTCATTTTTATAATTTGCTCTTTCCAGTTTCAGCAATTCGTTACCGACATAACTCTGGAAATCCAGCGTTACAGACGATTTGGGTTCCAATTTTCCATCAACCGGAACAACTGAAACGACAAATGAAAAGACAGCTGTAAAACACAATATTTTGAATATACTACCACTTATCCGCATAATTCAAAAATAAGAAATATCGCCGACAAATTTTTGAAAATCAGACCGGCTAATGGCCGGAAAATCTCTTTCAAAAATGAGGTTTCAGACACGCAATTTTGAAAATACGAATTCATACTATCGATAGTGATTCGTTTAATAAATAACCGGGTTATTCAACGAAAGGGGTAGTAAATGACTGAAATATTGTCGGTTAGCAAGCAATTCACATTGTAAAATCTTTATTCTAACCCCTTTGTACTTTGTTAATCCTCACATACCTTTGCGACGAAACAACCATTTTATGATTTCAGCATTAAAAATGTTTTATACCACGGTGGGACGAAAATTGGTGATGGCTCTTACCGGGATTTTCCTCTTTCTTTTTCTGCTCGAGCACCTTTACGGAAACCTTCTGTTGTATAAAATTGATGAAGGCAGATCCTTTAATGATTATTCCGAAACGCTATCCGGAAACATTATCATTCGAACGATAGAGTATATATTATTCGCCGCATTCATCATTCATGCACTGGATGCGCTTTATCTCACCTATACAAACCGTAGAGCCAGGGGAATCGGTTATTCTGTGAGTCAGCAATCACAAAACAGCAGCTGGTTTTCGAGGAACATGGGACTCACGGGATCTGTCATTCTTGTTTTTCTTGTCATTCACCTGAGGACTTTTTTCTTCCCTCACCGTTTCGGAAATCCCGAAACATCCATGGCTTATGATGTTGCAGCAGCCTTTCAGTCGAACTGGTATTCTGCATTCTACCTGATATCAATGGTCATCCTGGGCGCGCATCTCAATCATGGCCTGCAGTCTTCTCTGCAGACATTGGGGCTCAATAATAAATATTACCGACAGCCGATAAAGATTGCAGGAACTGTTTTTTCGCTGATCATCATGATTGGCTTTGCTTCTTTCCCTATCATATTTTATTTCGACTTGTTTGGAGTAGCTTCCAATATACTGAACTATTAAACGACTCCGTTTATGCGGGTAAAAAAATTATGACAAAACTTAATTCCAGAATTCCAGAGGGAGATTTAGAAGACAAGTGGAAAAAATATAAATCAACGGTAAGGCTTGTAAACCCTGCCAATAAACGAAAAATAGAAATCATCGTTGTCGGTGCCGGACTTGCCGGTGGTTCCGCTGCTGCAAGTCTTGCAGAACTCGGTTACACCGTTAAATGTTTTTGCTACCAGGACAGTCCGCGAAGGGCACACAGCATAGCGGCACAGGGGGGAATCAATGCGGCAAAGAATTATTCTAACGACGGCGACAGTGTTTACCGTCTCTTTTATGATACCGTAAAAGGCGGAGACTATCGTGCGCGTGAAGCAAATGTTTACAGGCTCTCTGAGATCAGCACGCAGATCATCGACCAATGTGTTGCCCAGGGGGTTCCATTTGCACGGGAATACGGAGGTCTTTTAGATAATCGTTCTTTCGGTGGTGTTCAGGTATCGAGAACATTTTATGCGCGTGGTCAGACAGGACAACAGCTTTTGCTGGGGGCTTACAGCGCCATGTCGCGTCAGATTGAAAAGGGAAATTTAAAGATGTATAACCGGCACGAGATGCTCGAATTGGTTAAGATCGATGGTAAAGCCCGCGGTATAATTGTTCGCGACCTGGTAACCGGTGAACTTGAAAGGCATTTTGGTCATGCAGTGATTCTTGCAACGGGCGGTTACGGTAACGTCTTCTATCTTTCAACGAATGCAATGGGCTGTAATACGACAGCAATCTGGAAGGCATATAAGCAAGGTGCATATTTTGGCAATCCTTGTTTCACTCAGATACATCCGACATGCATTCCTGTATCCGGCGATTACCAGTCGAAGCTGACGCTGATGAGCGAGAGTCTCCGTAACGACGGCCGTGTCTGGGTTCCGAAAGCAAAAGACGATAAGCGTGCGGCTGAATCGATTCCTGAAGAAGAAAGAGATTATTATCTGGAGCGAAGATATCCGGCATTCGGAAATCTCGTTCCGCGTGATGTGGCATCGCGTGCCGCGAAACAGGTCTGCGATGAGGGTCGTGGTGTTGGCGCATCAGGACTTGCAGTATATCTCGATTTCCGGGATGCAATAAAGAGACTCGGCAAACATGTCATCTCCGAGCGTTATGGAAATCTTTTCGAAATGTATGAGAAGATCACCGGAGAAGATCCGTACAGGACACCGATGAGAATTTACCCGGCCGTGCATTATACAATGGGTGGTTTATGGGTGGATTATAATCTGATGACAACTGTCGACGGATTATATGCACTCGGCGAATGTAACTTCAGCGATCATGGCGCTAACCGCCTCGGTGCTTCTGCATTGATGCAAGGACTTGCCGACGGTTATTTTGTAATTCCATATACGATTGGCGATTACCTGGCGGATGAAATCCGTGTGCCCGCAATTCCAACCACTCATGAAGCTTTTGAAACAGCGGAGAAAAATGTGAAGGAGAGAATACAGAAATTATTAAACATAAAAGGAAAGCAAACGGTAGAATCGCTGCATAAGAAACTCGGAACGATCATGTGGGAATACTGCGGAATGTCGCGCAACGAAGCCGGGCTGAAGAAAGCAGCGGAGATGATCAAAGAACTTAAGAAGGAATTCTGGAACGATGTGAAAATTCCGGGAGAGATAAACGAACTTAACAATGAGCTCGATAAAGCAGGGCGTGTTGCAGATTTTATTGAACTGGGAGAACTGATGATTGCCGATGCCCTGATGAGAAGAGAATCTTGCGGCGGGCATTTCAGGGAAGAATCACAGACCGAAGAAGGCGAAGCAAAACGCGACGATGAAAATTTCAGCTTCGTTGCTGCATGGGAATACAAAGGCGATGATGCTCCGGCAGAATTAAATAAAGAACATCTCGTGTTTGATGAAGTGCATCCGACGCAACGTTCTTATAAATGATTCGTTGATTCGTTAATTAGTTAATTAGTTAATTAGTTAATGCGAACACAGAAAACACATAGTGGAGCTGAAGGACCGATTGCAGGTTTGGTTTTGAGGTGATTAAGCGGTGTTAATTGATTAATGTAAAATTAAAAATGAAATAAATAATTTAAAATATCCAGGCGGTTAGCATCATTAACGAATTAACGAATCAACGAATTAACGAATCAACGAATTGAATTATGGGAGATACGATCAATCTTACACTGAAAATCTGGCGCCAGAAAAATAAAGGAACAACCGGTCGATTTGAAATTTACGACATGCCGGATGTGAGTACACATATGTCTTTTCTTGAAATGCTTGATGTATTAAATGAACGCCTGATAAAGGAAGGAAAAGAACCCGTGGCTTTCGATCATGATTGCAGGGAAGGAATCTGCGGAATGTGCAGTATGTACATCAACGGCAGGGCGCATGGCCCTTTGAAAGGAACTACCACATGCCAGTTACACATGCGGCATTTTCATAATGGCGAAACTATTACGATTGAACCGTGGCGTGCTACTGCTTTTCCGGTTTTGAAAGATCTGGTTGTTGATAGAACCGGTTTTGAAAAAATTATGCAGGCAGGAGGATATATTTCTGTAAACACCGGAAATGCCCCCGATGCGAACAGCATTCCGATTTCAAAACCAAAATCGGATGAAGCATTTGATGCTGCTGCATGTATCGGATGTGGCGCCTGTGTGGCTTCATGCAAGAATGCATCTGCCATGCTCTTCATGTCCGCAAAAGTATCGCAATTTGCTTTGCTTCCCCAGGGTGATCCTGAACGAAAAATGCGCGTGCTGAAAATGGTTGAAGCACACGACGAAGCCGGTTTTGGAAGCTGTACAAATACCGGTGCCTGCGAAGCCGAGTGTCCGAAGGAGATTTCGATTTCACATATTGCAAGGCTGAATCGAGAGTATCTGAGGGCAGGAGTTTCGGGAGAGTAACTTTTTTGCTTACATAGATTAATATTCAATTTTTTCTGTTCAAATAAATCTATTGTTTTTCTATACTTCGAATGACCTGTTTTGTGAATTTCAGAAAGGTTGACAATAGTATTGTGAATTAAATTATCAGGATTATAATTGCAATTATTCCGGATGAACGAAGGCGGTCTCGTGCAACGGTTGTAATAAAAGAAACACCATATGTGCGGTTGGAACTCTTTTTTGGAATTTGGTCCTTCGTGTATTTGATCTGCTGTCCGCAAGCCGGCGGATAGTCATGCATGTGGGGAAAAGAAGGGGTCACATGCATGGCGTCAGCCATTTTTATTTTCCATTGAATTTACCGGATTGAAAAAACAGGAACAAACAGGGCACAGCGATTTCGCTGGCCGCCCCGGGGCAGAATGTGCGTATCCTCGAAATATCTGCAATCGAACGACTGCTTCAACTTCCCGCATATTCCTGGCCGGATACACGAAGCAATGGATCGTAACTTCCATGAATCATCTGGCAAGCATGCAATCCGGTTCATCGGTAAATTTCCTCCTGAATCGATGACAATTTAAGTTTTTCTTTTCTTAACTGATAAATACAATTGGGTTTATGATTTAAAGAAATTATTTACATTTATATTGAATTTAAATCCCTCTACCATGAAAAAAATAATTCTACCCCTACTCTGTGTGCTGCTTCTCTCCTCCGGAAAAACTAAAGCGCAATGTTCAGCGATGTTTCAGTGGTTTGCGACTGCTCCCTCATTCGATTTAATATCCTTTTTTGATTCTTCTTTCAGCAGCAATCCAATCATTCAATATTCCTGGGACTTTGGTGACGGCAGTCCTCAGGATTTCACTCAAAACCCCATACATTCCTATGCGGTTCCAGGCGTATACACTGCTTGCCTGAGCATTATGGACAGTTCGGGATGTTCAGATACGGCCTGTGTTTTAATATCAGCTTTACCTCCGCCAAATACAATTAGTGTCTATTTTGATGTCGATTCCTCAGGCATGTTCGGTTGCACTTCCCCTCATTCGGTCGACTTTTATTGTTACGTAAACACAAGCGGATATTCACCGGGCGATATTTTTCAGTTTGAAATAAATTTTGGCGATGGAGTGGACAGTATTTTTAGCCTTTCATTTCCAAACCTGAATTACCAGGGATCATTTCCTCATGCTTATCTGAATGCCGGCACTTACACGGCAAACCTGACAGTAACGGGCCCTGATTCTATTTCAGCTTCTTATGCTTCTCAGCCGGTTATCGTTTCAGCCAGTTGCGGTTCTGTGAGTGGAACCGTTTATAACGATTTAAATACGAATTGTGTTTATGATGCCGGCGAAGAATTGCCAAACGTCGGATTAACGATTTATAACGGTACTCAACTGGCTGGCTGGACGCTTACCGACGTTAATGGTTCATATTCTTTTAATGTTCCTACCGGAAATGTGTATGATATTCATGTACAGTCGCTGAGTGGTATTAATGCACACTTTGTTCCATCATGTCCTCCAACAGGAATTATTACCGTTAATAACGTACCATCGAACCTGAACAATTTCGGTGTTTCATGTCCGACAGGCTTCGACTTACAGGGAACTGTTTCAGGCTGGGGATTCCGACCCGGATTTACAGGCAGCCTTTGCGTGAATGCATTTAATCAAACGTGCACAACACCGAACGGTCAAATCGAAATCACTCTTTCTCCGAATCTGACGCCATTGCCCGACACAGCCGGAGCCGGATATACGATCAATGGCAATACAGTTACATATACGATTGATTCCACTGAATTCTACTGGTACTTCTGCATTCCTGTTTTAGTTTCTGTAAATGCGCAAATCGGCGACAGCGCTTGCTTCGCCATGAATATAACACCAACGATCGGGGATAATAACATTTATAATAACACAGGATCATTTTGTTTTGCAATCCGCAATTCCTGGGATCCAAACGATAAAACAGCAAATCCTGCCGGCGAAGGTCCTGATGGATTTATCCGCCCGAATACGGATTTGACTTATACTATCCGTTTTCAGAATACCGGGAATGCAGACGCCATCAATATTTATATACTGGATACGCTAAGCCCCAACCTCGATGCGTCTACTTTCGAAGTCATTGGTTACAGTCACCCGATGACTTACTCCCTGCTCACCGGAAACATTCTTCGATTCAATTTCGACAATATCTATTTGCCCGACAGCACAACGAATGAGCCTGCAAGTCACGGTTATGTTACCTACAGAATTAAACAATCTCCATCGATTGCCCAACTTGCACAAATTACAAATACTGCATACATCTATTTTGATTTCAATCCTGCTATCGTAACAAATACAACATTGAATACGATGGATCAGTTTTTATCGGCGAAAACGCTCGTTCAATCTTCCGGAAATGTTTTATTGTACCCGAATCCTACCGATCAAAAATGTACGATTTACTTTGGCGATAATGAAAACCGGAGAATAGTTGTTTCGGACTTAACGGGAAGAGAAATTTTTAGAACTGCTTCTTCAAATGGATCCTATTTATTGAATACCGAAAAATTTGTAAACGGCATTTATACCGTGCAGATAATAAATGAAAAGAAACAATTTCAGACTGGTAAATTAATTATTTCACATTAATGATCTATTTTAAGTAAATCAGCATATTCCTTATATTACCAGGAGTGCGGTGAAGAAATTCATCGCACTTTTTTTGATTTTAACAGGATGCCCTACCATGTTGGCAGTTTGATCCGGAATGAGTAATTTCATCCGTTTAAATCAAATAGCACATTGAAATTGTCATTCTCTGATGCCGGCAAAATTTGCCGGATACTCATGCTTTCTCTCATAGCATGCAATTCAAAAAATAATAAAATGCAAGAAACACAAACACCCGACATCGTCCGACATGCAGACCCGCATACATTTGCCCGACCTGAAGAGGCTGTTATAAATCATCTTTCACTCGAACTCACAGTCGATTTCCGGAAAAAAATTCTCAGCGGCAGTGTGAAGCTCGACATCAAATCAGCTGAGGATGCAAAAGAAATCATTCTCGATACACGCGATCTGAAAATCGAAAAAGTTCTCGTCGATGGAAAAGAAGAGAAATTCCTGCTCGCCGATTCCATTCCTTTCATGGGACAAGCCCTCAAAATTCCAATCACACATTCATCTAAAAATGTAACTGTCTTTTATTCCAGTTCTCCCGACGCCTCTGCCGTTCAATGGCTGTTACCTGAACAGACGGCCGGAGGGAAAAGTCCATTCCTCTTTACCCAATCTGAGGCAATTCTTGCCCGAACCTGGGTGCCCATCCAGGATAGTCCGGGCATACGTTTTACCTATGAAGCAACCATCCATGTGCCGTCGAACCTGATGGCTGTAATGAGCGCAGAGAATCCTCAGCAAAAGAATTCAACCGGAACCTATAAGTTTGTTATGCCTCAGCCTGTACCTGCCTATTTAATGGCACTGGCTGTTGGCGATATCGAATTTAAACCAATCGACCAACGAACCGGCGTTTATGCTGAAAAAATTACGATTGACAAAGCCGTCAACGAATTTGCCGATTTACCGAAAATGGTTGAGGCTGCCGAAAAATTATATGGCCCATATGCCTGGGGACGATACGATGTAATTGTTTTACCGCCGAGTTTTCCTTTTGGAGGCATGGAAAATCCGCGTTTAACATTTGCCACTCCAACTATACTTGCAGGCGACCGCTCTCTGACCTCGCTCATTGCACATGAACTGGCACATTCATGGAGTGGTAACCTTGTAACGAATGCAACGTGGAACGACTTCTGGATGAATGAGGGGTTTACCGTCTATTTCGAAAACCGGATTATGGAAGCATTGTATGGAAAAGATTTCGCCGATATGCAGGCCCTGCTTGGACTCGAAGATCTGAAAGAGACATTAGATGAACTTGGCGATACAAGCGCCGATACACATCTCAAATTAAACCTCGAAGGACGCGATCCCGATGATGGAATGAACGACATAGCTTACGAGAAGGGTCATTTTCTATTATTACTCATCGAACAAACTGTTGGAAGAGAAAAATTCGATGTCTTCCTGAAGAATTATTTTAAAGAACATTCATTCCAGACTATTACTACGGAAGAATTCCTGAAAGAATATCACGAGAAGCTGATTGGCAGCGATTCGTCACTTGCAGCCAAAATAAAAATCGAAGACTGGATTTATAAACCAGGGTTGCCCGCAAATTGTCCGCAAATACATTCGGCAAAATTCGAAGCCGTTGAAGAACAGGTCGACGACTGGGTAAGCGGAACTCCGGCCAAATCGCTTAATACTAAAAATTACACAACCAATGAGTGGCTTCGTTTCTTAAGGTCCCTTCCGAAAAAAATAACTAATGAAAAAATGAAAGAGCTTGATGATGCATTTCATTTTTCGACTACCGGAAACTCTGAAATCCTGTTTGCATGGCTCGAGCACGTGATCGAAAATGGTTACAAAGAATCTTATCCTGCTCTCAGAGAATTTCTTACCACAGTTGGCAGAAGAAAATTTGTCAAGCCTCTTTTTGCCGACATGGTTAAAACGCCTGATGGCAAGAGAATGGCAATAGATATTTATAAAATCTCAAGAGCAAACTACCATTCGATCACTCAACAAACAATTGATGATCTAATTAGATAATTTCTAAAATCTAATATTAAAGATATAATACAATGAAAAAATACCCGTTAAGCATCCTGTTCTTATTATTTATTATTTCGGTAAATAACACTAATGCACAACCATATGAAACCGGTATAGGCATCCGTATCGGTGGAGTTGCGACAGGAATCTCACTAAAACATTATACAAGTACAAATACTGCACTAGAGGGAATTGTTGGCTTTGGCAGACATTCACTGATCATTACCGGATTATATGAAAAGCATCATGAGTTTCCAACTGCGGAGGGCCTATCATGGTTTTATGGTGGCGGTGCTCACCTGGGATTTGTTTCCAACGATTATTCATATTACTATTATCATTATAAAGGCGATAAGCATGACGGACATGATGACTGGTATGACAGCAATTTTTTTCTTGGTGCCGATTTTATTCTCGGAATGGAGTATAAAATTAAAAATGCTCCGATCACCCTTGGCCTGGATGTAAAACCATTTATCGATCTGATTCCGGGACTATATGGTTATTGGGAAGGTGCATTTACATTTCGATTTACACTTTAAAATAATATGCTGACTATTCGCCCTGCATCTGAAAAAGATCTGCAGGCTATTCTTGAAATTTATAATGAGGCAGTTGAAAATACGACTGCCACCTTCGACACTGAAATGCGTTCGATGGAAAAACAAATCGAATGGTTCAGGAACCACAAACACAATCATCCGGTAATCGTCGGCGAGGAAGATGGCATTGTCAAAGGCTGGGCTTCGCTTAGTCCGTGGAGTGACCGCAAAGCCTACGACGGAACAGTAGAGGTTTCGGTATATGTTCATCCTGATTTTCGTGGAATGGGCATAGGAAAAAAACTCCTTGAAATCATTACGCTGGAAGGGAAAAAGGTAAAGAATCACACGATAATTTCACGCATTGCCGGCGGAAATGAAATCAGCATTCATATTCATGAAATTCTTGGATACAGGCATGTGGGTATCCTTAAAGAAGTTGGATTTAAGTTTGGGAAGTATATAGATGTAAACGTTATGCAGTTGCTTTTATCATGAAGTGAAAGAGGGTTTCAGCTATTTCACATCAAACAACAAAAAGGCGAACCGCATAGTTCGCCTTTAAAATTCATTATTCGAATATTATTTCCCAAACATGCCGCCTATCTTATCGGCAAGTCCACCCGTAACATCGCCGAGAGAACTGCCTCCGCCTTTAACAAAGGATTCAACCTGTAAACCAATACCCGCAGGCATTTTGTCTTTCAAAAAACCAATAACTGTGTTAACGGCTGTTGTAGCCTGAGCTTCAGAGATTCCTGTTTTTTCTGAAACCATTTTAATCAATGCTTGCATTTTTGCCTCCTTTTTTATTGTTAAACATTTATTTGTAAAGATACATATTTTGTTGACTGAGCGTTTATTGTTAATTATTGAGTTACATTTTATATTTTGAAATACGATGAAAAATTCACCGAATTACATTCTTTTATGAGTGATGTCAAAAGAATAAACCAAATCCATTAGTAATCCGGGATACAAATTACCATTTGTTAATTGCAATGAAGGAGTTACCTTGTAGTTAAAATATTTTAAAAAATTATACCTGACCCCCATTCCTATTCTGAGTGGAATGTTACTACTTTCTCCTATATGTTCCGGTCTATTTTCCAGGTATAATCCTGCTCCTGCTAAGAAATCAAATTTTCCGGTTGTGAAATATTTATAATTCATTGAAAACCCAAGAAAAAAATGATACGCTCTTTCCTTTTTGTAAGTATGTGGAGAATTATCACCTACGTATGAGTAATATTCATTCAAGTCATAAAGAAAACTCAATTCCAAACTTATCCTTTCATCATTTAAAAAATATGTTGGTCCAATGGCATAACATCCATCCGGATAAATAGAGTTTTCCGGAAACAGGTATGAAGTTATTGCGATTGAAAGATTAGCTGTGTCCTTTTCACTTTGACCTTTTGCATGAAAACTAATTAAAATAAGAAAAAGGAGGAAATGCTTGTTCATTTGTTAGAAATACCAATTACATATTCAAACGAACCTGCCATACACAATATTATGTCCTATACTTAAGTTCAGATTTGTAATTCCTCAGATTCAATTGAATTGCTAAAATATATTAATAAAAACCAAAAGAACTACTTATCAATCACCCGCTGCGTTTCCAGCTGAGATTTATTTATAACAGATGAAACGCTGGATATGATGCCGGCAATATCCGAAAGATCTGCCGGTACGATCATCGAATTATTAGTCTTGGCCAGCTTACCAAATTCAGTCAGATATTGTTCGGCAATGCGAAGGTTAACTGCATTCATACCGCCTTCTTCATTGATTGATTTTGCTATTTCACGTATTCCTTTCGCTGTTGCAAATGCAACAAGTTCTATTTCGGCTGCAGTACCAGTGGCTTCATTGATCCGGCGTTGTTTCTCTCCCTCGGAACGCGCAATAGCTTCCTGCTTGTCTCCTTCAGCCCTGTTAATTTTAGCCTGCTTATCTCCTTCGGATTCTGCGATCAGCGCCCTCTTTTCACGCTCAGCACGCATCTGTTTCTCCATGGCATCTTTAATGCTCTGTGGCGGCGAAATATTTTTTACTTCGTAACGCGAAACCTTTATTCCCCACGGACCGCTTGCCTTATCGACTGCTTCTACAATACTTCCATTCACCGTTTCCCGCTCTTCAAAGGTTCTGTCAAGTTCCATCTTTCCAATAATACTTCGCATGGTTGTCTGCGAAATCTGAACGACGGCAAACTTATAGTTGTCGATTCCATACGATGCCTTTTGCGGATCAATAACCTGCAGGTATAATATACCATCTACTTCTACCGCTATATTATCCTTCGTAATGCATATCTGCGAGGCTACATCAATGGCCTGTTCTTTCAGGTTTTGCCGGTAAGCAATTTTATCGATGAACGGAATAAGAATATGAAACCCCGCATCCAGCGAACGACTGTATTTACCAAGTCTCTCCACGATGAAAACCGATCGCTGTGGCACAACCTTAAAGGTGGATAAGAAAGAAACAAAAAGAAATATGATTAAAATTATAAGAATAATTGTTCCTGCTGTCATGATAAATTTTTTGTTGATTTTACAAATAATAATATGCTGTCATTCCCTATGATAGTAACATTTTCTCCTTTTTCAATTTTATCATCCGACTGTGCCTCCCAGCTCGTTCCCTTAAAATCAATTTTCCCGTTTTGTCCGGGACCGATAAAGGTTTCAGCCCTGCCGGTTTTGCCTATTAACTCTTCCTCAATCTCGCTGACAGCCTTCCTCGTCAATATTATTTTCTTAACCCACTTTCTGAATAATAAAATCGTTAGGATTGAACTTACTAAAAAAATAATGAGCTGTGAATTAATTGAAAGATCAAAAAACAAAGTAAGGATCGCTACAATCCAAGCGCCAACGGCAAAAAAGAAAAGAATAAAACCGGGCATCACAAATTCGAGCAGGAAAAGCACAAAGCCGGCAATAAACCAAACTACTGCGGCATTATTTAAATTCTCCATTGATTTCTTACTAAACGTTTATTAATACAGACTCAAATATAACCATTAAAATGAACCTTAAATTACTCCAGTCCATACTTCTTCATATACTTATGATAAAGCTGCTTTTGAATATTATCGAGATTAATATCCTTGCCACTAATGAATGCTTTCGTCACATTGTTCGTCCGCATGTCGAGTGCATCACCATCGGAAATAAAAAGCGTCGCATCTTTTCCGGTTTCAAGTGTACCCACTCGCTTATCGATTCCAAGAATCCTTGCCGGATTGATCGTGATGGCCGATAACGCCTCTTCTTTAGTTAGCCCATAAGCCGCGGCCGTTCCTGCATTAAACATTAAATTCCTCACCTGCCAGTTTCCTTCATAGGTAATAGCATAGAGGACTCCTGCCTTTTTTAAAATGTATGGCAGCTTATAGGGTAAATCCACATCATCATCTTCGCGCGGAGGCAGTGAATGTGTGCTGCTCAACACTACTGCAACGTCATTAGCCTTCAATAATTCTGTCACACGATACGAATCTGATCCTCCCACAATCGCCATCCTTATGCCATACTTCTTCACCATGTTAACTGCGCTTACGATTTCTTTCACGTAATCACAATGCACATACAGCGTCTTGCTTCCATCGAACAATCCTCTCATGGCTTCGAACTTCAGGTTTTCTTCTTCCGCTGTTTTATTCATCGAATACGATTTTGCCTCCTTAAACATCTGTTCGATCGCAAAAAGATTATTTTGAATTTTTTGCCGCTGAACTTCTTCAGTTTCTCTTGAATTATTTTGAATGATATACATCCTCGGCCAATTCATATGCATGCCTTCATCTGTCTTATATGCCGCATCTTCCCAGTTCCAGGCATCAAGCTCCACCACGGTCGATTGACCGGAAATAATACCACCCTGAGGGACGATCTGCGCAAGCAATACACCATTGCTCCTTACGGTGGGCGTCACCCTTGAATCAGTATTGTAAGCAATGATGCTACGCACATTCTGGTTATATTCTCCCACTTCGGCGAAATCCCGCGTCGACCTTACAAGATCTATTTCCGTTAAACCGAGATTCGAATTACAATCTATGAAGCCGGGATAAACGTGCCTGCCAGCAGCGTCAATCACAACAGGATATTCCCTGCTGTCGATTTTTATATTCGTCGCATCTGCAACTAAAATCAATTTTCCATCCTTGAATCCAATGGCAGAATTCTTTATCACTTCTCCGTTCCCGATATGTGCCGTAGCATTCATTATTAACACCGCGTCCTTCTGCGGCAACGCAGGTGCGGGATTCTGCGCAAATGATTTTAAAGATGCTGACAATAAAATCAAAATTATTTTCTTCTTCATCAATCCGATTTTTTAATTATTCTATTTAAAAATGATTCACCGGCTTATTTCATGTAAATATATTCCGTCCCGTCACAATGCTTGACTTCCTGGTAATTCATTCCCGGCTTTTTAGTTGACTCTCCTTTATTTTTTGCTTCAGCCATTTTCTGCATGATCCTGCTCCGCTCGGTTTTTATTTCATTCCTCATTACAGAATCGCGTTGTATATCGTAGTATTTAATTCCATCTACATACGTTTGAAGAGGATAGGCATAAATAGATAATGGATTGTCGTTCCATAATACAATATCCGCATCTTTCCCTGGTTTGAGACTTCCAACCCTGTCGTCGATGTGCATCATCTTCGCAGGATTTAGTGTAACAAATTTGAATGCTTCCTCCTCGCTCACTCCGCCATACTTAACTGCTTTTGCCGCTTCCTGGTTAAGCCTTCGGGCCATTTCGGAATTGTCTGAATTATAACCGACATTCAATCCAAGCTTGTGCATGATCGCCCCATTATAAGGAATGGCTTCGATTACCTCGTATTTGTAGGCCCACCAGTCCGCAAAACTCGATGCACCCGAAATGCCATGCGCCTTCATCTTGTCTGCCACCTTGAACCCTTCCAGGATGTGCGTAAATGTGTTCACCTTAAAACCAAAACTGTCTGCCACATGCATGAGCATGTTTATTTCTCCCTGCTGGTAACTGTGACAGGTAATGAATCTTTTCTTTTCTACAATCTCCGTGAGCGCATCAAGCTCAAGCTGACGTCTAACGGGAATTTTCCCAACCAGAAATTTCTTGTCAGTGGCTAGATATTCTTTTCTCTGTTGCGCATATTCTCTTGCTCTCGTGAAATAATCTGTATAAACCTGTTCCACTCCCATCCTCGTCTGCGGGAAACGTACGACCTGCTTATCTCCCCAGTGGCTTTGCTTTACGTTTTCACCCAATGCGAATTTTATAAATGCAGGTGCATTTTCGAATTTCAACTTCTCAGGAGGCAGGCCCCATCTCAATTTTATAATTTGTGTCTGACCGCCGATCGGATTTGCACTGCCATGCAGAATGTGGGAAGTCGTCACTCCACCAGCCAGTTGCCTGTATATCTGAATGTCATCTGCGTCAATCACATCTCCGATCCTGACTTCTGCAGACGAAGCCTGTGTTCCTTCATTGACGCTGCCTGAAACCGCTATATGTGAATGTTCGTCGATGATACCACTCGTAACATGTTTACCGGTTCCATCCATCGTTTCTGTTGCCTGAGGAACAGTGAGATTTTTTCCGATGAGCTTTATCTTTCCGCCCTCCACATATATATCCGTATTTTGCAGAATTCCTTCTGATTCATTTGTCCACACAGTCGCATTACGAATTACAAACGATTTTGCAACGGGCAAATCCTTCCAGCCATATGCCATGTTTGGATAATATACATTTCCGGGCTTATTATTTTTTGCAGAATCCTGTTTAGGCTCAGGAGCAATAAAAGCAGAATCAAATTTTGCAGTCCATTTGCCCCACTCGCCGTCAGGTAATAATACATCTCCAGAAAAAATTCCTGTATCCCTGATCATTCCGGTTAAACGATAAATTCCCTTTGGCTCAGTCTTCTTCAATTCATACTGAAAATTTACTGCCGGCCCCTGCCTGCTGAAAGTAATTTTTCCTGACGAGGAATCTTCAAATAAAATCGCTTCCGGAGAAATATACTCTCCTCCGATTTTTAAATGCAGCCCCTTCTGATTTTTAATTTGTATCGTATAGTGACCTCTTATGTCTCTTCCCGGTAAATCCGAAATTTTATATGGAGTTCCCCTGATCCAGTTTTCCAGTATCACATTATCCTTCTCGAATAACGACTTTGTTGTAATAATAAAATTTGCCAGCGCACCCTTCTTTAATTGACCGATTGTCTCACCCATTCCTAATAGATTCGCAGGAGTATAGGTCAGCGCCTTCAATGCATCCTGCGGACTCAGACCATTTTCAATTGCCTTCCTGATATTTTTCCAGAAATCATTCCTGTTCTTAAGATCCGCAGCCGTAAAAGCGAAATCGATTTGCTTTGACGCAAGCATGGCAGCATTCGAAGGAGCAAGCTCCCATTGTTTTAACTGACGAAGGTTGATATTGATCGACTCATACGGGTCGCTTAAATCATAAGCCTCTGGAAAATTCAACGGGACAATAATAGAATAACCGGTGGCTTTAATATCGTCGAGACGTTCGTATTCGTCGCCTGCTCCCTTTACAATGAACTTAACATTGAATTCGTCTCCGATGATCTTCGTCCTTAAAAACTCCTGCTTCTCCGAGGTCTCGAAAATCAACGGGAGGTTTCTCTGATTGTTAAAAGCCTCGAGCGTGATGTTGAATTCCCTTTTATAGCCACCGTCCTTATACCATTGTGCATCATAAAAAGTCTGCCGGATCAATGCAATTGCACCCATTTGTGAATTAGGATAGTCCTGCGTTGAAGATCCCGGATCCAATGAAAAATTTAATGCAGCTCTTTCTTTTAGAATAAGTTCATGCTCGCGGTCATTTCCTAAAAGTGCTACCGCAGAAGTGCCTCTCACGATGCCGTCACGATTCACTGACATTACTGCACCGAATCCCAGTTTCCTTAATTCCTCTGCCTTTTTCTGATCGGCATTGAAATTCTGAAAGGCATTATACTCTGCCCGCACAGACTGATTCCAGTTGTATGCGCCCTTTGTTGCAGTAAGTAACTGGGGACCGTCAGATGATGCGGGCCTTTTAACTTCGGGTAAACCGTAATCTGAGAATATGTCGATAAGAGAGGGATAAATCACCTTCCCTTTCATGTCATACACGACTGCCTCAACCGGTATCTTTAATGCATTTCCGACATCCACAACTTTACCATCGTAAATTATCAGCGTAGCATCGGTGACCGCAGTTTTGTAATCGGTAAAAACAGTAGCATGAGTAAATGCATAAACGATATGTCTGGGATCAGTAGTTCCATTCACCGGAAATGTTTCCTGGGCAGATGTTGCGGAACATAAAATGGTTAAGTAAACCAGCAGGTAGTATTGTTTTTTCATAAGCACATAGGATGATGCGAATATATAAATTAGTTGATTCGTTGATTAGTTTATCCGTTAATTAAATGTTTTCCTATATTTGATAAAATTCTTTCACATGGATTCAAATCTTTTAGCCCGGATACATTCCATATCCGTTATGCTTTTTTTACTCACATATGTGATTAAAACTGTTTTATTGTTTACAAGCAAAACACGGTTAGAGAAATATGCGGGCGTGACTAAGGTGCCTGAGATGATTGTCAGTGCTCTATTCCTTTTGACAGGAATCTGGCTGTTTATCATTCTCGACGGAATAAAGACCATGCACATCATCAAACTAATCTTTGTGGTTGTTTCAATACCATTGGCCGTGGTCGGATTTAAAAAACATAAGCGCGGACTGGCATTATTTGCACTGATATTAATCGTTGGCGCCTATGGAATCGCCGAGATGAGCAAGAGCAAACCATTCATTCCTAAAAAAGTTGAGCTCGCTTCCGGTGGCGATCTTTCGATAGCAAATGGAGCTGTCGTCTATCATTCAAATTGTGTTTTTTGTCACGGCGACGATGGCAAAAAAATGTACCGCAACGCACCTGATCTTACACTATCGAAATTGAATGAGGATGCGATTATCCAGATGATAAGAGAAGGCGGAAACGTCAGGGGCAGGATGCCTTCCTATAACATCATTATGAGCGATGAAAATATGCGGTCGGTCGCAAAATATGTAATGAATTTTCATCCGCTGCAGGCTGATACGGTTATGCCTGCCGATACACTGCATAACACATTCGCACAATGATTGAAAATCTGATTATTCAAACCGGATAAATGCAGGAAGTTTTGTCAGATGTAATGATAATAAACACCCACAGACTGTTCCTTCGTGAGTTTACCGAAGATGACGCCGATTTTATCGTTGCATTACTGAACAGTCCTGCATGGCTTCAATTTATCGGAGATCGAGGAGTAAAAACGAGTGAGGATGCACGAAGATTTATTTCCGAAAAATATATTCCCAGTTATCGCACAAATGGATTTGGGCTTTACGCAGTAATATTAAAAGAAGGGAATATTCCTGTCGGAATGTGCGGGCTAATCAAACGGGAAACGCTTGAAGATATTGACATCGGTTTTGCTTTTTTACCCGAATATATTTCCAAGGGATATGGTTTTGAAGCAGCAACTGCCGTTCTCAAATACGGCCTGGATGTTTTGAAAATAAAAAGGATCGTTGCCATCACCATACCCACAAATCTCAGCTCAATAAACCTTCTTAAAAAACTTGGGATGAAATTTGAAAAAACTTTTTTTATGCAGGGCGACAAGGATGAACTTATGCTCTTCGGCTCAACTTAAAATTCATTGAATAATTCTGCCCCAGATACCTGATTTACGTCATATATTTTTCAATGATTGCTCTAATGAAAAAATCAGTTTTCATTTTCATGTTCCTCACTTCAACATTTTTTTTTACGATAAGTACGGTCTTTAACAGTTTCTCCCAGCAAAAAGTTTATGATTACCATATTTCAAAAGCAGAAAAATTCGTTGCAGAAAAAAATCACAACGCTGCATGCGCAGAATATACTATGGCATTCCAGGCATTGGGCTGGAAAGGAACTGCAGGTGACAGGTTCAATGCTGCCATCTCATGGACAATTTCCGGAAACAGGGATTCCGCCTTTTATAATCTATTTCGTCTTGCTGAAAAAACAGATTTTCTCGAATACAACGTGCTGGTGAAAGAAAACAATTTTGCGTCGCTTTACACGGACAGCAGATGGAATGAGCTCCTGAAAAAAGTAAATCCCGATAATGAAGTCTTCAACGACTCACTCGCCACGCTGCTGTCAGAAATTTATGATGACGATCAGCGCTACAGGACATCGCTGGATGATACCCGATCGAGGTATGGAAAAAAATCGAAGGAATATGATGAACTTATAAAATCGATGATTTTCCATGATTCACTTAATATACTTACCGTACAATCGATTCTCGATAAATATGGCTGGCTGAGTAAAAATGTAGTCGGCAGCAAAGGAAACCGCTCAATCTGGCTTGTTATTCAACATGCCGAACTGCCTGTACAGGAAAAATATTTTCCATTAATGGAAGAGGCGGTTCGAAAAGGAAAGGCTTCCAAAACGGATTTTGCATATTTGCAGGATCGTATTTTCATGAGACAGGGGAAAAAACAATTGTATGGCACGCAGTACAAACTGGATCCTGAAACTCAGGAAATGAAACTATGGGAAATCGAAGATCCCGAAAACCTTAATAAGCGCCGTGAATCGGCCGGCTTGCCGCCAATGAAATTGAATTAATGATTAATTTAGAATTATAATGACTGCAAAAATATTTCTGCTTGTATTAACACCTTTCTTTTTTCTTTCAGAATTTCTTTCCGCCCAGGAAGAAAATGTTCCTTCCATTGCAGAGCATTACAAGACAAAAAAATTCGATGTGGCTATATTCCCGGCAAGCTCGCGCGAATTATTTGACGGGCCGGACAGGTTCACTCCTTCAAAACAGGATGTCGAATACGGCGAAGATGCTCTCATCAATCAGCTGCCTGCATTGAACCTGGAACGTCACAATCAATTTGAAACGCCTGTGATCGATAAAAATCTTTCCAAATATAAACGACAGTATTTCGGCTATTACGACAACAACCGAAACAGAATCCTCTTCATAAATTGTTTCTGGAAAAGAGACAAAGAAGAAAATCTACTGTGGTTAAATGAAAGAATCATGGTATTGGATGGAGGGAGTTATTTCTGGAGTGTTAAATACAATTTAAATACAAATGAATTGTTCGACCTTGATGTGAATGGTGAATTATAGTTTCTCCTTAAACGGTTTTTACTTTGAACGAAAATAATAAATTTAAACTCCTTTCGATAGTCACTTTTGGTTTAGCAGTAGCCGGACTCGTTTACCTTGTACTGAATAAGAGCATACTGGCAACCAATATGCCCGGAATTGTCTTCCAGGTTTGCATGGCCGCACTTATGATCTGGGCAAGAATAACGTTTGGCATTAGAAGTTTTCATGCTTCTGCAAATACTACTCAAGGCGGACTCGTTACAAACGGACCCTATTCCATTTTCAGGCATCCGATTTACGCTGCAATTATTTACTTTACCTGGGCAGGATTTTTTTCTCACCCGGACACCAGGAATCTTGCAGCTACAATTTTAGTTTCTGCTTCATTGATCGCGCGCTTACTCATTGAAGAAAGATTCCTGAACCAGGCTTATCCGGAATATACCAGCTACAGTAAAAAAACAGCGCGCATATTGCCATTTGTTTTTTAGTGAATGAAATTCGGCCTCCAAAACTATTGTTAACTTTGGCGGCGAATTGGTTCTTATAATCCATACCTGTGACTAAATTACCTGCTTTACAAAGCATCAAGCAAGAGAAGGCAATTCTCATTGGGTTAATCCACAATCAGCAAAATGAACAACAGGTAATTGAATTCCTCGACGAACTGGCCTTTCTCGCTGAAACAGCCGGGGCAATTACTTTAAAACGGTTTACACAACGCCTCGAACATCCGGATTCCAAAACATTTATCGGAAGTGGAAAGCTGCAGCAGATTGCAGGATTCATTAAAGAGAATAAAGTTGACGTGGCTGTTTTCGACGATGAACTCAGCGGTAGCCAGATCAGGAATATTGAGAAAATTCTCGAATGCCGCGTGCTCGACCGAAATAACCTCATCCTCGATATATTCGCAAAACGTGCCCGTACAGCACAGGCGAAGGTCCAGGTGGAACTTGCTCAATATCAGTACCTGCTTCCGCGACTTACAAAAATGTGGACGCACCTTGAGAAGCAGCGTGGTGGAATCGGAATGCGTGGTCCTGGCGAGACTGAAATCGAAACCGACCGTCGCGTGATAAGAGACAAACTGGCGAAATTAAAATCCAGGCTGAAAGAATTCGAGAAGCAGAGCGCTACCCAGAGAAAACAACGCGGTGAATTAATACGTGTTGCATTGGTGGGATATACCAACGTCGGTAAATCTACCATCATGAACCTGCTGAGTAAAAGCGATGTGTTTGCGGAAAATAAATTATTTGCAACACTCGATACGACTGTACGGAAAATCGTTTATGAAAACATTCCGTTTCTTCTATCGGATACCGTTGGTTTCATCCGCAAACTTCCTCATGACCTGGTGGAATCGTTTAAGTCTACCCTCGATGAAGTGCGGGAAGCCGACATCCTTTTGCATGTTGTGGATATTTCCCACCCTCAATTTGAAGACCAGATCAAAGTGGTAAACCAGACACTGGTTGATATCGGTGCGAGTGACAAACAGGTTATTTTAGTTTTTAATAAAATTGACGCTTATCACTATATCGAAAAAGAAGTTGACGATCTGACACCTCCGGTAAGAGAAAATATTTCTCTCGAGGATCTTAAACGAAGCTGGATTTCAAAAATGGATGGTACGTGCATTTTCATTTCTGCGGTAAAAAAAATCAACATTGATGAATTGAGAAACGTTCTAATAGCGAAAGTGAAAAAACTACACATGGCACGCTATCCTAATACAATTTGAAAACCAGATGATGCGTTGATTTGGAAATTCATCATCTTCAAATCAGCACATCATTCAATGGCGATATTATCGGGCAATTGAAAAATTTGTCGAATACAGTTGATTCAGCTTCGCATCACCGATTTTTAAAATATATTTTCCGGCAGAAAGATCGCTGACGTCGATCCTTTCATTCGTCGATCTCATCATTGCCGATTTGATCATCCTCCCGTTCATGTCATATATTCCAAATGACAATGAAACGTTATTTCTTAGAGTGACATCTATATTCAAGTGATCATTTGCAGGTGATGGGTAGACATTCGCAGCGCTTATTGCACTCTTCAACTCATCAACGCCGACAAAACCTGAGAAACCGAGCGAGTCAATGACCAGTTCGCTTCCAACCCCTAACGTAGGGTCATTGATGCCGCGGGAAGATTGAATGATAATCAGGCTCGTGTCGGGCTGATTAATAAAATCACGGTAATTCATGGCAAGCACAAGCTGATCGTATGAACTGTGAGTGCCGGAAATTTCTGTAATGCCATCGGCAATCGTATCCCTTGTTCCGCCATTATTCTTCAGCAGATAAACTTTAACAACTGCGGCATCCGTACCGTTTGTTGGAAAATATTTATACCGCGCTGTGAAAAAACGTGATCTCGATGTGTCTGGTGAACCACCAAAGAACTGGAAAGTGCTACCGTTAAATGATATCTGACCATTTGTTGCAATACCCGGACCGGAGACATTAAAAACAATGATTACAATTGCTACACTTTTTAAATGCATACACTTGCTTCCCTCGAAAGCATCCGTAGAATCAAAAACACTCTTCCCGCCACCGTTATTCACGGCAATGCTGTCGCTGGTCGTCCAGAAATCAGGATACACTCCGTTGGTGTACGGATGCCAGTTTTCAAATCCGGCATTCGGAATATCCTGAGCTGACGTCAATTTTATGCCTGCAATGATTATTATAAAGGATAGTAGTAGTTTTTTCATAGAATTTTTTATTTACTCCAAATGTAAAAAAATCCTGCCATGTACTAAAGTGAATAAAAAATGTTTGTCGCTGACGCTATCTGAAAAAATCCGAAAAAGGTAGCCGATGTGAGAAATCAATCAGATAATATTGAACGCGGGACCCAAACTTCCGGCTAAAGTATCTTAACTCGAGGCGCCGACTTTTAACTTCGTTCCAACTTTGAGATTATTCGAACGAAGGTTGTTAAGTTCCTTGATTTGTTCAACAGTTACGCCTTCGTATCTCTGGGCAATTTTCCAGAGCGAATCTCCCGGCTGTACAGTATGCCAGACAAACTTCGAATCTTTATTTTTCCCCTGGTCGCCCTTAGGTTTTGATTGAGAAGCAACGGCCCCTTGAGACTTACCAGAGGTGGTATTTGATGCATATTTATCTGATTTTTTTCTCGCAAAAACATAGACCGATAGTTTTTGTCCGGCAACGAGATTATTTCCCTTCAGCTTGTTCCAGCTCTTTAAATCGTTAACAGTAACGTGATAGCGTTTTGCAATTCCCTGCAAGTGTTCACCCTTTTTTACGCTATGATATTTCTTTACAAGCTGGCCCGACTGAGATTCCACATCATTTGCATTCGCAGCAAAAGTATTATATGATTGATTTTCGTCCGGCTGATATATCGTCGAGAAATTTGCCAGGTAGGAATTCATCTTATTCGATGGAAGACACAATGGCAATGGTTCGTCCGAATCAGGAATAACACCACGCTTATACATTGGGTTGAGATATTTCATCAAATCGGGTGAAACGTTCAATGCATCCGCAATTTTATTCAATGAAACCTTCTGATCCGTCATCACCGTGTCGGCCTGGAAATATGAAATGACCGGCGCTACGGGTATCAGGTTGTGTTCAGAGGGATAAGACATCAGGTAAGTGACCGCAATAAAAGCCGGAACATATCCGCGAGTTTCTTTCGGGAGATACGGTGAAATTTCCCAGAATGTTTTCTTACCTCCGCTTCGTGCAATTGCCCTGTTCACATTTCCTGCACCGCAATTATATGCTGCTATTACCAGCAACCAGTCGTTATAGACTGCATACATGTCCTTAAAATACTGACATGCCGCATAAGTGGACAACGCAGGATCACGGCGTTCGTCGATGAATGAATTTACTTTTAAATTATAAAGTTTGCCCGTACCAAGCATAAATTGCCATAATCCGGTTGCTCCTACCCTGGAAACAGCGGTTGGGTTTAATGCACTTTCAACGATCGATAAATATTTAAATTCAAGAGGTAATCCCTGCTGATCCAGGACCTGTTCAAACATCGGAAAATAATACGTTGACAGTCCCATTACTCTTTCCGTCAGATCTCTTTTCTTCAGCGCATAGAGGTTGATGTATTCCTGTACCTGGCTGTTATAGCACAGAGGAATCGGCGTCTGTATCCTTTCAATCCTTTTCTGATAAATTTCCGGTGAGTATGAAGGAATTTCATACGACTTAAAAGTACCGGAGGACGAAGCAGTGGCATTCTGGTTCAGTCGCTGTATGTAGGTAAGGTTTACCAGGCTATCCAGTGTTGCAGAAATTGGATCATAATCCTGTACAAAGGCATTTTTATCGTTTATGATCTGCGCATACAAATGATTGTTAAATGAAAACACCATTGCAATAAAGAATGATGGTAATAATAAACTGATTAACTTTTTCATTATGAGCGCTGTGTTTAAGTTAAATCTCTACATTTCTATGATAATGAGGGTTTTGTAAGGAGGGGCAAAGATAAGAATATAGGTAAAACAACAATTAATATACGATGAAAAGAGAATTCCATTTTGGTAAAATTCATGTTTTATTACAAATTTAAAAAATCAATGCCACTTTATTTCTTCAAAAATTAGGGCCCTCGCTTGCATAAAATGCATAAATTTCAATAAATTCGGCCATAGACAAAATTTTATCTTTTCAATAATGCAATAAATAATCAAACTATTACTGTTTTGATTTTTCATTAACCCAAAAGAAAGGACACTTGATAAGGTGAAGCGACCGCTTTACCGAATTAAATGGACTAGGCAGGGTTGCGTGAATAATTTGGCTATAACAAAAATTAAGAACGGTGTAAAAGAATTACATCCCCAGCATTTACCGGATTCCGGATACGCGATAAGCAATCCGGAAATAAATTAAAACTGATGCCAATGGAAATTACGCTTCTTGGGCTTGCCGTGCCCGGTGTCTTACAACAACTGAAAAAACTACTGGTCAGCCAGGGTTTCATTGTACAGACCATGCCGACTGCAAACCCGGTTCTAATTGCATACAAGAAAGGCAGCTGGTTTAGCAGTCCGAAACAACTGATCATTGAAATTATAAGCGAACAAAACAACATCACACGATTAGATATAACAGCAATTGTCGAAAGCAAAACGAACAGCCGTCATGTGGAAGAAATTGTCGAAGAAAATTTTGTCACCAAACTAAACAATGTTTTTAAAAAAGTAACACAAAGGCCATATGGGATTTGAAGAAATTACTCCTCATTTAAACAAGGTTGCCACTCTGTACCTTAAGAATCACAAACGAAAGGTGGGATGGATTTTTATTGATCAGGAATTGCGGAAGAATCAGCAGCCACTGGAAGAAGTGCTGTTTATAAGCATGCAGAAAGGTAAAAAGTATCAGCGTTCCATCGAAAAAATGGACCACGAAGAACTGGCTCCGCACTGCGAAAAAATTCCTATCGAAATGATTGAAAGAATAAGATCCTCAAAATAAAAAAAGATACATGAACCAAGAATTACTCCTCCTTCTTACCCTCGTTCTCCTTAGAATCCACGCCATTCCTCGCATCCTTGAATTCTTTGATCCCCTTCCCGATTCCTCTGGCGAGATCTGGAATCCTTTTCGCCCCAAAAAGTAAGAGGATCACAACTACGAGAATAATTATCTCACCGGTACCGAGGCCGCCGAGAAATCCAAGTATGATAAAATCGAACATTGTATTGATGTTTGTGAATCAAATGTAGATAAAATTAGCCAATTAGCCGATTAGCCAATTAGCCAATTACTCCTCTCCAAGGTATCGAGCAATTTCAAATATTGATTTCAATTCTTATCTTGTATACCCAATTTTACTGGCTAATCGGCTAATCGGCTAATCGGCTAATCGGCTAATCGGCTAATCGGCTAATCGGCTAATTGGCTAATCGGCTAATTAACCTCATCTCCCCGCAATCCACGCCTCCGGGTTCATTTTATTACTTCCTTTCCAGATTTCAAGATGAATTTCCGTTTTACCTTCTTCATCGTTGGTTTGTACAATCCCTAACGGCTGCTTGGTTATTACCTTATCTTCAGCCTTTACAAAGACTTTTTCCAGGTTTGAATACAGTGTGAAGTATTCGCCGTGTTGAATTAATACTGCGTATTTATCATAAACCTGTACGATATAAACAACACGTCCTTCGAAGATCGCTCTTGCTTTTGCTCCTTTTGTTGAATTGATATCTACCCCGTTATTATTAACCACAACATCGCGCCATACAGGATGTGAATGCTTGCCGAATGAACTGCTTATAATTCCTTTCTCCACCGGCCATGGCAGTTGCCCTTTGTTATTTTCAAAATCATTGCTGAGTTTGATCGTAGCCGGTGTATTCAGCAAAGCCGATGCATTAGAACTCTCGATGTTCTTTGTTGATTTACTCGCCGTCATCTTAGAAGCATTCTTCTTCTTTGCGGTGGCCCTGGCAGATTCGATTTCTTTTCTGATGATCTCTTCTATCTTGTTCGAGAGTTGCTGCTGCTTACGCTGTTTTTCTTTCAACTCGGCGCGCAACTTTTTTTCTTTCGAGGAGAGATTATTCAAAATATCCACCTGCTCCTTCTTTTCATTATCAAGTTCCTTCTTTTGCTTTTCCTGGGTTACAAGCAAAACTTTTTTATCTTTCCTTACATCCTGCAGTTTATTTTTCTTTCCCGTAAGCGAATCCTGCAATGCCAGAATCAGATCGCGCTGCCTGATGCGGTAGTCGCTTAGCTGTTTCATATATATCATTCGCTTAAATGCCTGGTTGATGCCCTCGGAAGAAAAAACAAACATCATCCGCGAATATGCCCCCTGGTTTTTATATGCATAATAAAGCATCTGCGAATACTGCAACTTCAACCGTTCCAGCCTGTTGTTGAGTGAATCGATGTTTGTCGACACATTGCCGATTTCCTTATCAACTACGTTCAGTTCTGTACTGATCGTATTGATGAGGTCGTTGCGGTAAGTAATTTTCTTGTTTAGCGTAACCAAATGGCTTAGCGAGGTATTCTTACTTTTTTTTGTAAGATTTAACAGCTGATTGGTGTAATCGATGTCCTTCTGAATCTGGTCCTTTTTCTTTTCGAGCTCCTTTTTTGACTGCCCGAATCCTGTCGATGGAAGAAAAAAAGCCGCTGCCAGCACGAAAACCCACTTTTTTAAAAGCGGGATCTTTCTGAAAGGCAGATTTGAACGACTTGAAGACATCAGGAATGCCGATTGGGAAATGAGTATTTTGAACGTAAGAATTCAGATGAAAGTTATATAAAAAGGGAAATGTTTGAAATGCCGAAAATGTTAATGCCGGCCGCCTGTTTCATTTCACCTCATACTTCTCCGGAATCGTAAACGGCATCTGCAGCGAATCCGCATTCACCGCTTTCTTGTAATCCACATTAATGATCGTCGGCGACGACGAAGCAATCGTTACAACCAGCTTACTCGGGAACAGATAACCATTCACGTCAATGAAATCCCTGTATGTCGCTTCCACCCAGCGGTCCTTCTTATCGTCGGTGATTCGCGATTTTGCTATCCGGTAATTCCCGTCGATCCAGAAGTCCTGAACCAATGGTTTGCTCGGATCCTTTTCCTCTGCAGCTCTCCTCGCCTGCCGCTTATTCAGCGTGCTTAATATTACAAATGGATCTTCTTCATAAACCGAACGCAGTTTTTCTTTTTCCAGGTATTGAAAATAATTACCGACGATTACCGATTGAATCATATCGTAATTAACGTTCGTCTTCCATAAATCTTCGAAATACTGGAAATCTCTTTTTATAACTTCCTTATGCAACCGGTCCAATACAATTATACTGTCGTGATTAATTAATACTCTCGCCATTTCAATTCCCAATAACGGAGTAATCGAAATCCAGATTGCACTGTCTCTGTTTACCCGAAGATTGATATCGAATGAATTGGTCTCGCCGGATTTATCTGTATAACTTACTTCGGCTTTTGCCGATAAATATTTAAAGAAAAATTCTTTTGCCCTCACGCTGTCGAAGACCTGAATTACTTCTTCACCCTTCAGTTTGACTGATGACGGGCTGTCGACAATTTTCTTTGTAGTTCGGCATGATAAAAATGAAATCGAAAAGGTAACCAGGAAATAATAAAAAAGCCTTCTCATCAGGAACGGTTTATCATTCAAAAAGCTTTTTCTCCAATATCTTCCGGTCTAAAAATTCGGATGCGCCTTCTCCCGCTTCTTTTGCATGCTGCCAGCTCTCAATCGCTCTTGCTGTATCTCCCAATTTAAAAAGTATATCTCCATAATGCTCCAGTACGGCAGCGCTTTTATCACCTCCGTTCGACAATGCCTTTTCGATCCACATCTTTGCATCGTCCAGCTTGTTCTGCTTGTACATGATCCAGCCGTAGGTATCCTGGTATGAAGCCTGCGTTGGTTCAAGCTCAATGGACAACTTCGACATTTGCTCTGCTTTTTCCAGCCTCTCATTGCGCAACGAGAGATAGTATGCATAATTATTCAGCACGTTTGCATTTTTAGGATTTATGGCAAGTGCTTTTTCATAATTTTCATCACTCTTCACGTAATCCTTCAGTTCATTGTATGCATCTCCCAGGCTCGTGTAAAATTGTCCTTCGAGATTTTCATTATCTACAACCATCTTCACCCCGGCATTAAGTACAGAAATTGCTTCCGCATAATTTTTTGTCTGGATATTCGCGAGGCCCGAGAAAAAATACACGAGCGGCTGGTCAGGAAAAATTTCAAGCGCTTCGCGGCTGTCGTTTTTCAATGAATCCCAAAGCTGTAATTGAGAATCGAGAAAGAGAATCTGGCTGTAAACAATAAATTCTTTTGATCCCAGGTTTTTTGCCTTGATGTATTCCTCGCGCGCCTTTTCAAATTTTTTATCCTGATTCAGAAAGTCGCCGTATACAGCATGTGCATGAGGTTCACTCGGATGTGAACTGATCAGCAACTCGCACATCTCGATTGCCTGCTCCTGAAGTTCGGGATGTATGCTGATCAATGCATAATAAGATGACAGAATGCTTATTTTTGTATCGATGTCGAGATCGGGATTGAGGAATGCTTTCTTCAGTTCCGCGACTGATTTTTCCTTTTCCCCGTTGCTGCGATAAAAGTCCGCCAGCGAAAGATGGATATATGGATTGTTCGGATCAATCTGAAGGATCATATTATAGGTCTCGAGTGCCTTCTCCTTATTTCCCATCGACTGGTATACTTCGGCGAGCATTCCGTAAGGCTGAGCGTCTTTCGGATCGTTGGCGATCAGTTTTTTCAATTCTTCGATTGCTTTATCGTTCTTGTTCATCCGCTGATATAGCCTCGTCTTCTGAAGACTAACATCTTTCGTAATCCCAATCTGCGATTCGAGTTTATCGTAGGCTTTTACCGCATCCGAGGGACGATCGGCATATATCAGGGCGCTTGCCCACTCAAAATAAAAATCAGGATTATTCGGATAATCCTGCACAAGACGATTCAATATATCAGCGGCATCGTTGAATTTTTTATTCTTCTGTAAAATGTCGGCATACGATAATGCATACCAGCTGTTACGCCGGTCTATCTGATAGGCGCTCTTACTGAAAAAAAGCGCGTCGGCATATTTTTTCTGATCCGCATAAATATTTGCAAGCTCGTACATCGAAGCTGCATTTCCCGGATCCTTCCTTATCACTTCCGAATACATCGATGCTGCATTTTCTGAATTGCCTAAGATCTTTTCTTTGCTGGCATTGAAGAAAAGATTGGTCACCTCTGCTTTTTGCGCATCAGACATCCTGGAAACTCCGGAACTCTTAGCCGTTTGTGTTGTCTGCGTACTCTTGCAACCGGCCGAAACCACGAACAACACTAAAACATATTTGAAATAATTTTTCATTTAGTCAGATAATGTATTCCCTTTTATTAATTGTGGGTTGAATAATCGCCCAGACTCAATTGTTCCGGCACCTGAACATATTCTGTAAAGTTACCAATCATTGAATTATCTAATATACTGTTTTGAATTTTAGTATTGGTCTGGATAATGCTATTTGTAATAACAGAGCCTTCTATTTTCGTATTTGCCCCGATGGAAACATGCGGCCCCACAACCGATCTCCTAATTTCAACGTTTTCACCGATAAAACAGGGTTGAATTATCGTTGCATCCTCTGTTTTTAAGGTTGCCGGTATCTTCATCTGATCCTTGTTAATGATCAGTACACGTTTGTTGGTATAAACTGTGGCATCTTTATTACCGCAATCAAGCCATTCGATCACTTTGCCGGGAACGAATTGCGTGCCTTTATTTTTCATGTTTTCGAGAGCGTTGGTAAGCTGATACTCACCCTTTTCCATAATTTTATTGTCGAGCAAATACTGCAATTCCTTTTTCAGATATTCACCGTCACGGAAATAATAAATTCCAATGATTGCTAAATCGGAGACGAACTCCCGCGGCTTTTCTTCAAAATCAGTGATCACATCCTGACTGTTTACTTTCACCACTCCAAACATTCTTGGATCATCAATCTTGTTTACCCAGATAATTCCCTCTTTGTTTTCATCGATGGTGAAATCGGCACGAAAAAGCGTGTCAGCAAAGGCTATAATCACCTTCCCATTCAACGCATCTTTGGCGCATAATATTGCATGGGCTGTTCCCAGCGCTTCTTCCTGGTAATATATGCTGCCCCTGGCGCCGAGGTTTTTAGCAATCTTTAACAAATTCTCTTCCGCCTCTTTTCCGAAATTGCCAATTACGAAAGCAATCTCCTCGACCTTTTCTTTACACACCCTGGTTATATCTTCGACCAGCCACTGTACGATTGGTTTCCCGGCAACCGGCAGCAATGGCTTTGGAACCGTAAGCGTGTGTGGCCTCATCCTCTTTCCCATTCCTGCCATAGGTACTATTATTTTCATTTTAATTAATTAGTTAATTCGTTGATTAGTTAATTCGTTAATTGGCAATTTCAGTAATCGGCAATTGGCTAATCGGCTAATTTGCTAATCGGCTAATTATTTATTACCGGTCGAACCAAATCCACCCGCACCACGACTGGTTTCTATAAGTTCGGCTACCATTTCCCATTCCACTCTTTCATGGTTAGCAATTACCATCTGGGCAATTCGCTCACCATCTTCGACAATGAAAACTTCATTCGAAAGATTCACTAAAATCACTTTTATTTCGCCTCTATAATCTGCATCAACCGTTCCGGGCGAATTCAATACCGTAATTCCTTTCTTTGCCGCAAGTCCGCTACGAGGACGAATCTGTGCTTCGTATCCTTCAGGCAATTCAATAAATAATCCTGTAGAAACGATTACCCGTTCAAGTGGTTTCATTGTAACCGGCCCGGAAAGATTTGCCCTTAAATCCATGCCGGCAGCGTGAACAGTTTCATAAGCAGGCAATGCATGTTTTGAATGATTTATTATCCGGACTTTCATTTGTTGTTTTGTTGTTTTGTTGTTTTGTTGTTTTGTTGTTTTATTGTTTTGTTGTTTTATTGTTTTATTGTTTTATTGTTGAGGAGGCTTCGGTGCAGGCTTACTTGTAAGTTGGATCACGTTGAACGCTCACAAGTAAAATAGTTTCGTGACTGGACTTTTATTATAAATTTAATTTTTGGTTATGTTTAAATCTATACGCGAACCATTGGCTAATCGGCTAATCAGCTAATTGGCTAATTATCTGGTGGCGCGAAGGTAATTATTTTTCCTGCGTTCGGATATAAGCACAATCACAGAAAAAAGGATTAGTATGACTGTATTCAGGGCATATGTTGCTTTTGAGGAAAGATCGAATTGCCGGTTAATGAACAGGCTCATTCTCCAAAATAAAAATGCCAGCAGCACATAATAAACGAAGGATGTAATCTTATAGGGCACTGGATAATATTTTTGTCCCATGAAATAGGAAAACACCATCATCAGTGCATAACAAATTAATGTAGCCCAGGCTGCACCCATGTATCCCATCACGGGTATTAAAAGTATGTTAAACAAGAGTGTAACTGCCGCTCCGAAAACCGACAACCAGGCTCCCCAGACCGTCTTTGAGGTAAGCTTATACCAGATGGAAAGGTTATAAAATACACCAAGACAAAGGTTAGCCATCAGCAATACCGGTACTACTCCAAGTCCGGAACGGAAACCGGGACCAATGAAAACTTTCACAATGTCTATGTAGAGCATTACACCCAGAAAAATAAACGAGCAGGCAATCACGAAATAATTCATGACCATTGCATATACTTCCTGAGGTTTATCCTTAGTCGAATGGCTGAAGAAAAACGGTTCGGCTGCATAACGAAACGTCTGAATAAACAATGTCATGATGATCGAAAGCTTATAACATGCCCCATAGATTCCGAGTTGTTGCATTGCTTCGGACTTGTCGGTGATGAGCACAGGCAGTAAAATCCTGTCGAATGTTTCGTTGATCATTCCCGCGAAACCGGCTATCATCAGCGGGAATGCATAAACGACCATCTGTTTCCATAAATTAGTATCAAACTTCAACGGGACCCTGAAAATTTCCGGTGTAAGCATTATCAGGGTGATTACGCTCGCAATGAGGTTACAGATAAAGACATAACCGACACCGAAAGCCGGATCATAGAAATGGTTAATCCAGCTGAAGGATTCATTTTTTGATAATGCCGGACAAAGCATCAGAAAAAAAAGATTCAGTCCGAAGTTGATGCCTATGTTAACGAGTCTTAAGAAAGCGAAACGCTTAGCTTTGTTTTCCTGTCTGAGTTTTGCAAAAGGTATGGCAGTAATGGCATCACTCGCGAGAACACCTGCGAATAATTTTATATAGAGCGAACCATAGGCAACACCGCTCAGGATGCTTCCGGCAATCATATCGGAAAAAATGAAAATAATCAATGTGAAAAATACAGACGTTGCGCTTATCGAAATCAGGCTGGTTGTATATACTTTTTCATTCCCCTTCTCTGACTGGAAAAACCTGAAGAAGGCCGTATCCAGTCCATAGATGAAAAGAATGTTGAAGAACGCAACGTAAGCATACAATTGAGTTACGATTCCATACTCCCCCACTTCGAAAACCCTTGTATACAGAGGAACAAGAAGTACATTAAGGAAACGGCCGACGATGCTGCTCAAACCATAGATGGCGGTTTGTCCGGCTAACTGTTTATATTGATTCAAAAATAAATTTCTTGAGTTTCAAAAATGCAAATACAATCAATAAGTGATTTTGAATTCGGTAAAATTTTTCAAGGGTCGTTCGTGTATATCTACCCTGTCGACTTTGGATTTTTCTGGGCCCCTGTGGCACCATTCCACCAATAACCTGATCTGCTGTTCGTTTCCTTCTGCATGAACCTCTACAGTGCCATCATCGCAATTGCGAACAAAGCCGGAAATTCCATATTCCCTGGCTTTTTCCAGGGTGTGTTTGCGGAAAAACACACCCTGAACAAGTCCGTGTATTTTTAAATGATAGGCTTTCACTTTTATTTAGTCTCTGGTCTTTAGTCACTAGTCTTTAGTCATAGTATTCCGATTTACGGCTAAAGACTAGAGACTAAATACTAACGACTAAAGACTATATATAAATCAGTCTGAAATCCAGTTTCGTTATCAGCTTCCTGTAATTTTTTTTAAGATCCCGGTCCACCGCCCTGATGTCTTTATACTCCTGGAACTTCTGCATGAGAAGCATGTCGAAGACAGAACTTTCGAGAAAATCTATGTCGGTCCTGAAACCACAAACACACAATGCCTGTGTGGTTTCAAGAAACTGCCTCACTTTCTTTATGTCTGTCGCCAGTGTATTACAACTTCCAAAGTGTATGATTTTATTTACACAGGAACCATTCAGAATTTCTGCAAGTTCTATCAGGTTCAGGTTTTCGTTACCGATTTCTAAAATCTCGGGGTGACCGTGAAATGCGAGGTAACAGATCGTATAGTCTTTATATCTTTTTTGTTTCCATAACGACAGGTAATACTTTAAGTTTTCCTTCGTGCCGCAATTTTTATGAATGTAGTTGATGTTGCAATTTGTTTTTAAGAATTCGAGTGCGGCACCGACGCTCGATTTCTTTCGCAGATCATGTTCCCAATCGCCCTCTAAACAAAATACATGTTTGGCGAAATCCTTTGCTATACGCATAGCTTTTCCCTTCCTTTTTAATTGTTAATGATTGTTGATACTTATTAGTTTGGTGTTTGCCGTTTGGCGTTTCACTTTGTTTTATTGTTTCTTTGTTAGGTTGTTACTCTATATTGTTTGGCTCTTGCCTCCGGATAGAAATCGGGATGACGTTGTTGACATCTCGCTCGCGGTTATAGGATAAGTATTTTTGACCTATGACCTAACTAAACGAATTCCGGTTTTCTTTTTTCCATAAAGGCCTTTACGCCTTCTTTAAAATCAGCCGTCCCGAAACAGTTGCCGAATTCATCGATTTCAAACTTGAATCCGTCAATGTCTTTGGAATAGTATGCGTTCACGCACCTGATGACAGAGGCAATTGCATTTGGTGATTGAGCCGTAATCTTTTCAAGTATCTCCCGCGACTTTTCAAGCAGTTGTTCGGGTGCAGTTACATAATTCACCAGCCTGTAGTATAACGCATCTTCGGCGCCAATCATTTCTGCGGACATCAGGTATTCCAGCGCCTTTCCTTTTCCGATGAGCTGAACGAGCCTTTGTGTTCCTCCGTAACCGGGAATGACTCCGAGCTTTACTTCCGGCTGACCGAATTTTGCATTGGTTGAGGCAATGCGTATGTGGCAGCTCATAGCAAGTTCACATCCTCCTCCTAAAGCAAATCCGTTCACTGCCGCAATCACCGGCTTGGTGCATTGCTCAATTGAATCGAAGACCCTGCCTCCGTCGGCACTCAGCTTCTTTCCTTCTTCTCTCGAGAAGCCTGCAAATTCGGAAATGTCGGCCCCGGCAACAAACGCTTTATTGCCGCTGCCTGTAATGATTATTCCTTTGATGCTGCCGTCGCCCTCTGCCTGCTTCACAGCGGCGCCGATCTCCTGGATCGTCTGGTAATTCAATGCATTCAGTTTATCAGGACGATTGATTGTAATCGTAAAGATTCCTTTTTCTGATGAGGTAAGAATGTTCGACATGTTTTTTCTTATTGATGAACGCTCCTGCGTTTGTTTACTTCTTCATTGATATAATTTACAATTTCCCTGGTATCGGTTCCGGGATGAAAGAGTTTTCCCACTCCCATTAGATTCAGCTTTTTCATGTCGTCATCCGGAATGATTCCTCCACCGGTAACTAAAACGTCATTCAGCCCTTTCTCTTTCATCAGATTGATAATTTTTGGAAACACCGTCATGTGTGCCCCCGATAAAATGCTGATACCAATTGCATCAACGTCTTCCTGTATTGCCGTATTGATTACCATTTCAGGCGTCTGCCTCAATCCAGTATATATCACTTCCATGCCTGCATCTCGCAGAAATGCAGCTATCACTCTTGCTCCGCGATCATGACCATCCAGCCCGACTTTTGCAATTAATATTCTGACTGGTCTTTTCATAAATGATAATTATTTCTCAGCAATTGCAAATTTTAATAATTAAAAAATCTTTTTTGATTATTTAAAGATGGAATTACTATTAGAAGTTTTTGTGTCCGGTTTTTATTAGTTTTTTACTGAAATGGAAACCGTTCCCATACAAATATACAAAGCTATTTATGTTTACCCGGCGTCAGGAAGGTTCACAAAGAAGCTTGAACCGCTGCCATATTTACTTGTAAACCAAACTTTTCCATTGGCCTCCTCAACAATATTACGGACAAAAGCAAGGCCGAGCCCCATTCCACTCGATTTTGTGGTAAAGTTGGGAATGAAAATTTTATCCCATTGATCCTCAGGAATTCCAACTCCATTATCGGCTATTTCCACCTCGATTGAACCGGCTCTGTGGCGAAGCGAAACTGAGATCTTACCCTTGCCCGAATCCGGGATCGCCTGCACTGCATTCTTCATCAGGTTGGAAAATACACTGATCATCTGATCCCTGTCTGCAAGAACAAAGTATGTTTCATTCTCCATGTACAAATCCACTTTTACATTCTCATTGTAGAGCGATGTAACCTGCTGAATGATTTCTTTCAGGTCAATCTTCACCGGCACGGGCTGCGGCATCTTCGCAAAATTTGAAAAAGCTGTTGCTATATTCGAAAGCGTTTCGATCTGCTGTACCAGCATCGAAGTGATCCTGTCGACCATCTCCATGTCTTCATATCCTTTATCTTTGATCGCGCGCGATAAATGCTGCACCGACAGTTTCATCGGCGTGAGAGGATTCTTGATTTCATGTGCAACCTGCCGGGCCATCTCTCTCCATGCTGTCTCTCTCTCACTCCTTGCCAGCTTACCTGCACTTACTGACAACTCGTCGATCATCCTGTTGTATTCAAATACAAGCTGGCCGATTTCATCGTTCTCTTTATAAGCGATCTTCTCGTTTGATGCGCCGAGTTTGATTCCAGACATCTTTTCCTGGATCAGCAGCAATGGTTTGGAAATCCGCGTCGATAAAAACACTGTTATCAATACTGCAATGGCAAAGAGTAAAACATAAATATTTACAAGCGCTGAAAGAAAAACCGAGACGTCCTTATTCAGGTCATTCTGCTTTTCGAAATAAGGCAGGTTGAGGAACGAAGTGATATTTCCCGACCTGTCCGTGAGCGGTGCATACGCAGCAATGAACTTTAGCAGGCCGGCCTTTTCAGGATGTATATACTGTGTGAGCCCCTGCGCTTTTATGGTCAGGTATGCTCTGGGGTTCATCCTGTCGGAGATGATTCCCTTCTCGAAAATTTTCGGCTGCGATGAATACACGATCTTGCCATCCCCGTTATAAATATTGAAGTCGATGTTCGTATTATTTACAATCCTGTCGAACTGCCGGAATTGTTCCAGCGAATCCGACTCTCCATTTCCCGGGAAGGCAACGACACTTTTACTCACGAGAAACCAAAGCGCATTCACCTGGTCGCTTATGCTCTTGCGCTGATCGGTAGTGTATTTTTTTTTGATGTAATTGACCGTACCCCAACCGATAAGAACAAATGTCAGAACCACTAAAAAAATCACCGACGCCTGCACTCTTCTCGTCAGGTTCCATTGAAGGAAATTTTCGTCGCCAAACAGTCCTGCGAGCAGGAAGACGAGAAACACGAGAATACTCATAAAGGTAAACATCCACGAGAACAGGGTTAATGCTTCGACGACTGTTCCCTCTGGCTTGCTGATAACGAGAAAAGAATTTTCGTTGATCCTGTGAACGAGATGACTGTATTCGTTGATTGTAATGAAAGAATTTTGATCGGAGAATTTCATGAATTCCTTTCCATTGAGAGGGAACACATAGTTGCCGTATTCGTAGATCAGCGACTGTCCGGAATAACGGGCAACTGAATACTTGTCTGTCGATGCATTTTCCTGGTAGGTGCCGCTGATAAACAATTCGGGAAATCCTTTTGCCGAATGAAGAAAACCGGAAGTCAATAATATTACGAGAACATGGCGATGACCTTCTTCCTTCAGCGGAAGAATGGCAAGATAGCTTGTCCCGCCAGCTTCGTTATTCAGGAGAAACAGGCGATCGCTCAGTGTTTTCTTCCCGCGTAAGGCCTCCTGCCGGTAATACGACAGGCTGTTATCAGTATCACTCACCTGGCTCTCATCGAAGACCATGGCATTCAATTCGAATTTGGCCAGGTAACCATAGAGATATTTCTGGCTGATGTAGGTGTTCAGTCCGTCGCTTAGATTTTTTTCCGAATGAATGATGCGGTGGATTTCCGGATCCGAAATCAGCTTGTCTTCCTGTTCAAGAAAAAGATACTCCGCCACATGATCCTGTCCCATCTCTGCTTTCTGGGCGATGAGCTTGCGCGTTTCGTGTTCCTTTTCCTTATTCATGCCTGTTAAGGCAATGGCTGTGTAAACCGAACAGGCGAGGATTCCTATCCATGCATGCCGTCCGACAATCCTGTATCCTGAAAATATTTTTAAGAGTGCTGCCGTAAAAAAAATAAAACTCAGAAGAAGAATGGAGATCGACATAAATGCCAGGATGCTGAAGAGGTTAATTTCTCCCGGGCTGTTTATTTCAAATGATATCCTGGAATCCACCACAAGGCCTTTTACAAGCAGGTGAATTGCGACCGCTGTAATCAACCAGAGACAGAATAAAAGGAACCTGTATTTCCGGAGGGTGAAAATGTT
Source organism: uncultured Flavobacteriales bacterium (assembly GCA_964595205.1). GTDB lineage: Bacteria > Bacteroidota > Bacteroidia > AKYH767-A > 2013-40CM-41-45 > JADKIH01. The sequence goes on from CAZQOQ010000018.1 coordinate 82,306, forward strand.
TTCATAGAGGCTTAACGAAAGGATGAGTATCAATCCCGCATTGAGCAGCATATCGCCAAGAGAATTGAAATAAAAGGAAGATGCAAAATGTGACGGGCTGAAAATTCCGTGGTCATATAAACCGGAGGGTACTTTCAGATAAATCATCATCGTGCGCAGGCCGAGTACAAGGATGATAAACAGGCTCGTTTTTAGAAATGACCTGCTGAAATAATTAATGAAAAGATAAATCGCAACCAGGATGATGACAGCGAGCATGAAATAGAGCCAAACGATCAGCGGCCGGGGAGCTGTCTTAATGGATGAATCATGCTTTAAAATGTACCAGTCTTTTTGCCCGGGAACATGCAGCGTGTCTCCCTGGTCTGCAATCACAAAATCTTCTCCCAGCGAAAGTGCGGGGTTGAAATTGTTTACGAGGTATTTGTTCTCATATTCATAGCTGTGCCTGATAATCAGGAGGCCAATGATTTTTTTATCATTCGACGAAACGGAAGAAGCCAGAAAGTCGCCATTGCTTAACCTGAGCACATCGCCGTTATGAATGGCGTTGAGCAGAGAATCTCCGGCAGTCGGTTCATTGTCCGACCAGAACAATACTTTTCCATTTTGCAGAACATAAAAACTAAAGCCGGAATTTAAATTTCCGTTCATCATGAAAAAATCGCTGAACTCCTTTCCGGTATTCAGCCGGCTCAATTGCCGGAGCTTTTCATTCATTTGCCGGTTAAGCTCTGTCAGCTTTAACTCGGCATCTTTTACCTGCTCTGAAGGATTGCTGCAATCATATTGCGGGATAAACCGAATCACGGCAAACAGGCAGACAGAAACAATCATTAAAAAAACTGCCGCCTTCAGATGGTTTTTAAAAAACTTGCTCAACGTCTTTTATTAAAGGTTAAAGATTGTTTATTAATTTTTCGATGACCACCGGGAAGTATGAATATTCCAATGCGTGAATTTTTTCTGCCAGCGATCCTGCATCGTCCTGTTTGCTCACATGACAGGCGGCCTGGAAGATGATTTCTCCGTCGTCGAATTTTTCATTCACATGATGAATGGTAATGCCCGACATGATTGCTCCGGAATTTATCACCGACTGATGAACACTTTCGCCATAAAATCCTTTTCCACCGTGTAATGGCAGGAGTGCCGGATGAATGTTGATGATATTGTTTTTGTATGCATCGATGATCAAAGACGGCATAAGCAGCAGAAAACCTGCCAGAACGATAAATCCGATCTCATCTGCTTCAAGCATTTTCAATACCCCCTTCGGATCATTAAACTCCTCTTTCGAAAAGACCACCGTCTTAACGTTCAATCGCCCGGCTCTCGCAATAACACCGGCCTTTGCATTATTCGTAAAAACACTTTTTACCCGTATCCGTTGATTATTAGTAAAATACTTAATAATATTTTCTGCATTCGTACCGGAACCTGAAGCAAAAATCGCAATATTAATCATGGAGTAAAATTAGTTATTGGCTTCCTGTAAATGGATAATTCCTGTTAAAAAAGGTATACGCTTGATTGCACAGGCCAAACTATGTAACAATGCGTCGATAGGCAAATGATTTTTCACTACTTTCGGCCGACAAAATAAACGACAAATCCAACCCATGTCACTTAATCCCATTCTTCAGTATTTTGTTCCGAAGGACAGAAAATTTTATCCATTATTTGAGCAGGCTTCTTCAAATTTAGTTTCAATCAGCAACGTCCTGGTGGAATTGATGCTTACACCCACTCCTGAAAAAAGAGCTTCGCTGGTCAGGCAGATTGAAAAACTCGAACACGTAGGGGATGAGATTACACATACAATTTTCCAGGAAGTAAGTACAACTTTCATAACGCCTTTCGACCGGGAAGACATCCAGCGTTTAGCTTCCGTATTGGATGACGTAATCGATTACATTCATGGTTCCGCAAAACGGATTGAGTTATATAAAATGGACCCTATTCATCCATCGATGATCAAACTTGCAGAACTGATCCAGCAGAGTGCTGCCGAGCTAAACATTGCAATCAATTCTTTGCGCAGCATGAAAAATCTTATCAAAGTCCGTGAATCACTCGTTCGTGTCAATAGCCTGGAGAATCATGCAGATGATATTTTCGACAATGCAGTTGCCCGTTTATTCGAAGATGAGAAAGACGCTATTCAAATCATCAAGATCAAGGAAATACTTTCAGCCCTCGAAACAGCAACCGATAAATGCGAAGACGTCGCCAATGTATTGGAATCTGTAATTGTAAAACACTCCTAATCTAATTCACTTATATGTCCATTTTTATTGTAGTAATTGTATTAGCGCTGATTTTCGATTTCATCAATGGATTTCACGATGCCGCCAATTCTATCGCTACAGTCGTTTCGACAAAGGTCTTATCTCCCCTGAGTGCTGTGATCTGGGCCGCAATTTTCAATTTCCTGGCCTATTGGCTGTTTGAACTGAAAGTTGCCGACACCGTTGCAAAAACTGTTCGGTCGGAATATATAACAATTATTGTCGTTTTTTCCGGACTTATAGCGGCAATCATCTGGAACCTGGCCACCTGGTGGTGGGGAATTCCTTCGAGTTCTTCTCATACATTGATTGGAAGTTTTGCCGGAGCCGGCATGGCGAATGCCGGAACTATTCATGCAGTTCAAATGGATAAGGTTGCTCCAACACTATACTTTATTATTCTCGCTCCGCTCATTGGAATGGTATTGTCATTTATCATCTCAATAATTACCATGCGCATTGCCAAATCGTCGAATCCATCAAAGATTGACCGGACGTTTCGCCGGTTGCAGCTTTTATCATCCGCAACATATAGCCTTGGGCATGGTGGAAACGATGCTCAGAAAGTAATGGGAATCATAGCGGCCGCAATGGTATCGCAGGGGATGATTGGGGAAACAAAAGATCTTCCCGAGTGGGTTCCTTTAGCATGCTATTCATCAATTGCAGCCGGAACACTTATAGGCGGATGGAGAATTGTAAAAACCATGGGGCAGAAAATCACCAAACTGTCTCCATTTGAAGGTTTTAGCGCAGAAACGGCCGGAGCATTGACATTATTTGGAGCCCAACACTACCGGATTCCGGTAAGCACGACACATACGATTACCGGGTCAATCATCGGTGTAGGAATTACCAAAAGGATCAGTGCCGTAAGATGGGGAGTTACCCTCGAACTGATCTGGGCCTGGGTACTAACTATTCCTGTATCAGCACTTTTAGCTGCCGGAGTATTTTACCTGATCCGCTTATTTACAACGTAGTTATCTTATTATAGTATTTTGATTTTAGCCCGAATAAATTTTACTTTGCACCCTCATTTATAAAATAACAAATAAACGATTCAATCATGTCAGACATTGCAGCAAAAGTTAAAGCCATAATCATCGATAAATTAGGCGTAGACGAAAAAGAAGTTACCCAGGAAGCTAGTTTCACTAACGATCTTGGTGCTGATTCCCTTGATACCGTTGAACTTATCATGGAATTTGAAAAAGAATTCAACATCGCTATTCCTGATGACCAGGCTGAAAAAATTGCAACTGTTGGTCAGGCCATCGATTATATCGAAAAAAACGCTAAATAATTTTATTATTGAATCCTGTATCATCGCTATGATCATACAGTTTTCTGCAAGCTAATATACCCGGCTTGTTAATTCACTTTGTAACTCCGGTACAGGTATGCAACTGAAAAGAGTAGTAGTGACTGGCCTCGGAGCCCTTACTCCGCTGGGAAATTCTGTTGATGAATATTGGAATGGGTTGATTAATGGCGTCAGCGGCGCAGACCTCATTACGAGATTTGATGCGTCAAAATTCAAAACTCGTTTTGCCTGTGAGGTCAAAGGCTACGATGTCAATAATTTTTTCGAACGTAAGGAAGGCCGCAAACTCGATGCCTTTGCACAATATGCCATGGTAGTCGCTGATCAGGCGATCAGGGATTCGGCAATCGATCTCGAAAAAGTTAACCACGACAGAGTCGGTGTTATCTGGGGTTCAGGTATTGGCGGGTTAAGAACTTTCCAGGATGAAGTAACCGCTTTTGCAAAAGGCGACGGCACACCGCGATTCAATCCTTTCTTCATCCCCAAGATGATTGCCGACATCGCTTCGGGGCACATCTCCATCAGGTATGGTTTCAGGGGACCCAATTTCACTACGGTATCTGCCTGTGCTTCTTCTACAAATGCCCTGATCGATGCATTCACTTATCTCCGTCTCGGCAAAGCAGACATAATCGTTTCCGGCGGTTCAGAAGCCCCTGTGAATGAATCAAGCGTCGGCGGATTTAATGCACTGCAGGCTTTGTCGGTGAGGAACGATGATCCCAAGACAGCTTCGAGGCCATTCGACCTTGACCGTGATGGCTTTGTGATCGGCGAGGGTGCCGGCTGTTTAATCCTCGAAGAACTCGAACATGCCAAAGCCCGTGGCGCCAAGATCTATGCAGAAGTTGCAGGCGGAGGAATGTCTGCAGACGCCTATCACATGACGGCTCCTCATCCGGAAGGCCTCGGTGCGGCAAACGTAATGCGGGCTGCAATGGAAGACAGCGGATTGAAACCATCCGACATCGACTACATCAATGTTCATGGTACCTCAACACCCATTGGCGATCCTCAGGAGATAAAAGCCATTCAGACTTTTTTCGGTGAAGAAGCATATCGAATGAACATCAGCTCAACGAAATCAATGACCGGCCACCTGCTTGGCGCTGCCGGAGCTATCGAAGCGATGGCGAGTATCCTGGCGATCGTGAACGGCATTGTACCGCCTACCATCAATCATTTCACTGACGATCCTGTCTTTGATCCAAAACTGAATCTGACTTTTCACAAAGCGCAGAAACGTGAAGTAAGGGCCGCATTGAGTAATACGTTCGGCTTCGGTGGTCATAATGCCTCTGTCATTTTCAAAAAGTACGCATGAAAATTTTGAAAATGACAACAGGTCTTAAATAATTCCTGCTTGAATTTATTTTACTATCTCCGGAACTTATTTTCAAAGGATAAAAAATTTATTCTTTCTCTACACAATCTTCTTGGGTTTTTTCCGGGTAATATTTCAGTGTATCATCTCGCTTTCCGTCACCGCTCAACTGCATCGGAACACCAGAGCGGGATTAAGCTCAGCAATGAACGGCTTGAATATTTGGGTGATGCGATTCTCGGCGCCGTCATCGCAGAACTTCTTTTCAAAAAATATCCGTTTCGCGAAGAGGGCTTTCTTACGGAAATGCGGAGCAGGATTGTAAACCGTGAAAATCTCGGCAAGCTGGCCATGAAACTCGGCATCGATCACTTCATGGTTGCTTCGATCGACCCTGCAGCGAAGAACCGTTCTGCTTATGGCGATGCTTTCGAAGCTCTCATCGGCGCAGTGTATATCGACAAAGGTTATGACGCGACGAAAAAATTGATCATCCACCGGTTTGTTCGACATCATGTTCACCTCGAAGAGATCGAAAACCAGGATACGAATTTTAAAAGCCGTCTCATCAATTGGGCTCAGCGCGAACGAAAATCCATCGAATTCGAATTTTTAGAAGAAGTCGATAACGGAGGAAAAAAATTACTGCGCGTAAGAGTTCTTGTCGACGGCGCCGAAATGGCCCGCGGAGAAGATTTTTCGAAAAAGAGAGCGGAACAAATTGCGGCAGAGAAGACGTGTCAGATGCTCGGACTGTAGGGTGTTTTTTTATCCTCCCAATTTCCCTGAATAACAACAATACAAATCTCTGTGCTCTCTGCGTTTGACCGAATTAATGATTTTTTAAAATTGTTCCCTTACAAAACATTAACTTTACATTCCTAAAAATATTTCGTATTCAGTGGCCAAGAAAATTCTCAAAATAAGTGAAGAAGACAAATTTGACTTTACCCTCATTGGCATCATCTGTCACCATCGGGACTACAGGCTATGCATGGCATTAAACAAAAAGCTTGAGATCAATTTAAGCAAGGAAGAGGAGTATACGGTATTCAACAATAAAAGAATGGAAGACCAGTTCTTTTCCTTTTATGAATATGTCAATGAAGAAGGTGATCAGTACAACCTCATCTCCAACAAGAGCCAGAAAGGATATCTCATTCCTGAACAGAATCAAATCGATTTTCTTTTCCTGTTGCGCTATATGAGAGGTCCGGTGGATGATGCGGAGTTAATTGCGCAGCTAAAAGAAATTCCGGTCATTCTGGGAGCATACAGGCTGGAGACGGGTAAGCTTAAATCAAGAGAGAATTTAGTATTTTAATATAAAATAAGGATGAGTCGTTTGCTTTACTGAACACATCCTTGAGTGAATCTGACACAAAGGTGTTTCAATTATAAATTTGGATTAAAGAATGATTCAGTACAACAAAACAAAAATTGTTGCCACCATCGGACCGGCATCTTCTTCGTATGAGGTGCTTAAACAGATGATATTGTCCGGCGTCGACGTATGCCGGTTGAATCTTTCGCATGGCGACGACACACTTCAGAAAAACGTAATCGATACCATTCGTCTGATTAACGGTGAATTAAAAACGAGTGTTGCCATACTTGTCGACCTGCAGGGTCCGAAAATCAGGATTGGTGAGGTTGAGAATAACAACATCAGTCTTGTAACCGGTACGGAGGTATTTTTCACTACCCATGAATGCACAGGGAGTTCAAAAAAGTTATTTATCAACTACAAACAATTCCCGTCGGATGTTGCCATCAACGATAAGATTCTCATCGATGACGGAAAGGTTGTGCTTGTTGTAACAGGAACAAATCGTACGGACGAAGTGAGAGCGGTGGTTGAGAGCGGAGGCGTATTATCATCCAGGAAAGGAGTGAATCTTCCGAAGACGAAGGTTTCTATTCCTTCTCTTACGGAGAAAGACCTGCTCGATTTGAAATTCGCCCTGGATCAGGAAGTTGACTGGATCGGTCTTTCGTTCGTAAGAAGTGCGAACGACATCATTGATCTGAAAAAACGAATTGCAGCCGCCGGGAAAAAATGCCGTGTGATTGCGAAGATCGAAAAACCCGAAGCGATAGAAGAGATCGACTACATCATAAACGAGACTGATGCATTGATGGTAGCTCGCGGGGATCTTGGTGTGGAACTGCCGATGGAGGAAGTGCCGCTTATCCAGAAGATGCTCGTGAATAAATGCATACAGGCCTCGAAACCTGTTATCATTGCGACGCAAATGATGGAAAGCATGATCACGAATTATACACCGACGAGAGCGGAGGTTAACGACGTGGCAAATTCTGTGATCGACGGCGCAGATGCCGTGATGCTCAGCGGTGAAACTTCCGTCGGCATGTATCCGGTGCGTGTGGTCGAACACATGAGAAGCATCATCACAAAAATCGAATCGCAGGGATATCGATACAACCGTTTTCATTTACCGGAAGTCACGAGCCCGACATTCATTTCTGATTCCGTCTGCTACAATGCATGTGTGATGGCTTCCCAGGTCGACGCGCGTGCAATCGTTGGAATTACACGCTCTGGTTATACCGCATATAAAGTTTCTTCACAACGACCGAATGCGGACATTCTTATTTTCACCGACATACCATCCATGATGAATGTTCTGAATCTCGTTTGGGGTGTGCGTGTTTTTTATTACAGCGGAACCGGTTCCACCGACGAAACCATTTCAGAGCTACAGGAAATTTTGAAAAGTAAAGGGTTCGCAAATACAAATGATATCATCATCAATCTTGCGAGCGTTCCACTTGCAGAGCAGGGAAGAACGAATATGATTAAGTTGGGAAGAGTGAAATAATTTTATTGAAGATCGAAAATTGAAGATTGAAGAATAATTGGATAAGTAATATCTAATAATTCCTTATGCCAGGCTTTTAAAAGCTAAAAGATTTCTTAAGTGTGAGCGCTGCACATTGTGTCTTCGTATCTGCGGTTTAAATCTGCGGGATCTGCGGGAAAATTACTGCTATTGTTTTCCCGGTAGAGTAGAGAAAGAGAGAACCAAATTATCCTCCCTTTCCCCCTCGTCAAACCGTACGTGCAGTTTTCCCGCATACGGCTTTCCTAGTAACATTCGCATCATGCGTTCACAGTTTAGTCTTAACAAAGTATTGTGTTGGGTCGATTAGTCCGAAGTTGGTTACTAATCGATCAAACGCCTGTTGACCATGCAAGCGACTTCGTCTTTGACTTTTGCGATTGTAGTATCGAAACAGTTTGTCTACAAGGTAGTATCGCAGTTTTCTTTTATCCCAGCTGTGACGGATTTGCTTATAACTCTAAAAAAAACGAGACTTGCTTCGACGGATATTTATCCGTTGTTTTTGAGTTGTGGATTTTAATCCACCATTAGATGCTCATCGACTTTCATTAAGTAATGCAGTTTAATAAATGGCACTAATTGCACTACTTATTTTTCTACTTCATAGTTTGTATTTTTATTTGCCCCCTAACTATCGAGTTATGGGAAGAGGGCTTCACTACAACATAAGAAAAGACAAAACCTATTTTTTAACGATGACAATTGTAGATTGGATTGACCTTTTCACAAGAGTAAATCACAAGCAACTAATCATTGATTCACTCAGGTTTTGCCAGGAGAATAAAGGGTTAAACATTTTTGGCTGGTGTTTGATGCCAAGCCATCTGCATCTAATAGCAAACACGAATGAACCATTTCAACTAAAAGATGTGGTTAGAGATTTTAAAAGACATACTTCAGTAAATTTAATAGATCAAATTAAAAATCAACCGGAAAGTCGTAGGGAGTGGTTGTTGGATAAATTCCTGTTTGCTGGTTCAATTCATCCCAAAAACAAAGAATATAAAGTATGGAGAGATAAAAACCATGCTATAGAATTATTTACTGAAAAAGTTACATGGCAGAAATTGAATTACATTCATAGAAATCCTGTTGTAGATAAAATAGTTTTTAGAGAACAAGACTATCTTTTCAGTTCAGCCAGAAACTATTATGACTTACCATATGTTTTAAAGGTCGATTGTCTTACACCACCTGTAATCACAACGTCGAGTAATAATTTTTTTAATCCATAGTACTCTACTTGTTACTTGGGCGAAAAAGGCATTGAGTAAGTTGAAAGACGATGAGCATCTAATGGTGGATTAAAATCCACAGCTCAAATACAACGGATAAATATCCGTCGAAGCTAATCGCGTTTTTTATTTAGAGTTATAAGCAAATCCGTCACAGCTGGGGCATACTCCAACATTCGTGAAGCACTCACACAAGGCAAGCTCATGCACTCTCTAATTGGCTCGCCGGTACAGCTCTTTTCGGCGTGAACACTTTTGTAGGCGAAGCAGAATTATTTAATAACAAGCCTTCTTGTCACAAGCAAATCATCAAATTTGAAAACCAGGGTATAAACCCCGGACAATAATTCAGTCGCAGGTAAAATTTCAATTCTTGTTTCCGATTTTTTTATTTCAATAGGAAAAGAACCGATTGAAGCTCCTTTCATATTAAAAATATTTATAACTCCTTTTCGATCTGCCTGACTCGAATAATAAATGTTTATAGATTTTCCATCCGATGGATTGGGATAAATATTAAATTCCGAAAACGAATAGTCTTTTTTCACAGCTGCAATCCCCGAATAACTGAATTTTCCATCATAATCCGTTTGCATTAACCGGTAATACGATATTCCAATCAGGGGATGGTAATCAATTGCAACATATTTTAACATGGCCGTGCTATTGCCTCCGCCAGCTACTTCCATCAATGATTCAAAATTAACTGCATCGTCGCTTCTTTGTATAGTATAAAAATCATTATTAATTTCAGATGCAGTAGACCATGTTATGTCTACTGTTTTGTTTTTATTCATCGTTGCATTAAAATCAAGCAGTTCGACTGGAAGCGGATTGCCGGCGGGACTCAATTTTACAATCCAATAATCAATGTAATCCATGAATCCTGAAACATCTCCATTATCCGACCTCGTATCTCCCGCAATAATAAATCCATCGTCAGATGTTTGCTGAACTGAATATGCTGCTTCGCCTTCTGTGCCTCCTAATGTCTTTTCCCATTCCGTAGCGCCCGAGTTGCTCAATTTCACAATCCATACATCGCATCCACCGTGCGAACCTGTAACATCGCCGTCGGCCGAATAAGTAAATCCGGAAAACACAAACCCCGAATCTCGTGTCTGCTGAATGGAAGTTGCATAATCATTACCACTGCCTCCCATCGATCGTTGCCAGGTGATTGTTCCTGCGCTGTCCAGTCTCACAATCCAGCAATCAAAAGAATTCAGATGGTTCCCGCTTACGTCCATGTCGTTCGACCTGGAATAACCAGCAACAATATATCCGCCATCAAATGTTTGCTGTATGCAAGATGAAATATCTTCCTGCGTGCCGCCATAAGACTTCTGCCATTCAATGATTCCCGTACTGTCAAGTTTCACGATCCAGTAATCATTCGTAGTATTGGTTCCATAATGATTTGTTAAATCTCCATCTGAGGAATAAGAATTTCCTGAAAATATATAGCCGCCATCTTTTGTCTGAACTATAAAGGAAGACCAGTCGCCCCTGAAACCGCCATATACTTTGTCCCACACAATTATCCCGGATGCATTTAATTTTATAACCCATATATCTTCCTGAGCTGAATGAATGGCTGCTGAAACGTCTCCGTCTGCTGAACGGGTGCGACCGGCAACTATATATCCGCTGTCTGATGTCTGGGCAATCGAATAAGCTCCATCGTCGTCAGCGCTGCCGCCAATTGACTTTTGCCAATCGATATTCCCGGAATTATCAAGTTTAACGATCCATATATCCCGGGTTGAAACCGGGCCATGATGACCCGTCGCGTCGCCGTCATTCGATTGGGATGTCCCGCACAGAATATATCCATCATCGAAAGTTTGTGAGATTGAATATAAATAATCGAAACGGCTGCCTCCGAGTGTCTTTTGCCATTGAACGCCGTGTGTGCTATCCAATTTAACTATCCAGAAATCATAACCGCCATGATTGGCATTCACATTTCCATCCGTCGAGTTTGTATAACCTCCGACTATATAGCCTCCATCGGTTGTTTGTCTGACGGAAGCAGCGACTTCATGAAGAGTACCACCCATCGTTAATTGCCAATCGATAGCAGGCTGCGCATTCATGAAAATATACACAGGGAAAAAGAATACAGAGAAAATGATTATTCTCTTCATCGGGAAAAATTATATCAGTGTTAAATGTAAAAGTATTAATAAAGACTTCAAAGGAGAATATTCCAGGCTTATCTGAAAAGTCAAACCCGTCTTATTTTAATTTTTACATTTGGAAATTGGAAAAGCTGATTTCAAAACTGAAGCAGGTTTCGTGCGATGACCCTGCCTGATATTAAAAATGTATATGACTGAAGAAAACATATCCCGCTCGATATGGAAGGAATTAAAAGATGCTATACGGGGAACAGAGGCCGATTACACGAAAATAAGTCTGAAGAAAGCCATCTTTCTCCTGGCGGTACCAATGATCTTAGAGCTGGTGCTGGAATCTACCTTCGCCGTGGTCGACATATTCTTTGTAAGCAAGCTGGGGGCTTCTGCAGTTGCAACCGTTGGCCTTACTGAAACCTACATGTTCCTGTTGTATTCGGTTGCCATGGGACTTTCGACTGCGATCACTGCCATTGTTGCAAGGAGAATCGGAGAGAAAAACAAAGAGGAAGCAGGCAGGGCGGCTATTCAGGCGATATTCCTTGCCATCTTAACTGCTATTCCGTTTTCCATTGCAGGAATATTTTTTTCCAAAGATCTGCTCGCCATCATGGGCGCCGATGCATGGAGCATTGAACATGGTTATCGCTTTACACAGTGGATGCTCGGTGGAAATTTTGTGATTGTCCTGATCTTCGTTATAAATGCCGTCTTCCGTGGTGCCGGCGATGCAGCCATTGCAATGCGAGTGTTATGGATTGCAAATGCAATAAATATTGTCTTATGCCCTGTTTTAATTTTCGGATACGGACCCTTTCCTGCTCTTGGAATTGAAGGTTCTGCAGTTGCAACAAATATCGGTCGGGGTACAGCTGTACTCATTCAATTATGGACACTCTTTAAAGGCGGTAAACATATTCGTGCTTTGTTCTCTCAAATTTCCTGGGATGCAAAAATCATTATGAATATTGTTCGTACTTCTCTTGGAGGCATAGCTCAAATGATTGTTGCAATGACGTCATGGATATTTCTAATGCGTATACTTGCAGATATCGGTAGCGAAGCGGTTGCTGCTTCCACTATTGTTATACGCTGCATGATGTTTACACTTATGCCTGCATGGGGATTATCCAATGCTGCTGCCACTCTCGTTGGACAAAACCTCGGTGCAGGTCATCCTGAACGTGCCGAATCTTCCGTCTGGAAAATCGGTTTTTACAACATGATATTCTTAGTTTTCGTTTCCATCTTATATTTTTTCTGCAACGAATCAATGATGCGTATTTTTACAACGGAACCATCTGTAATCATAATCGGTTCGGAATGGATACGTATACTCTCCTATTCCTATTTCGTTTATGGCTGGTGGATGGTTGCCGTACAGGCATTCAACGGTTCGGGCGATACAAAGACTCCAACCAAAATCAATCTTGTTTTTTTCTGGCTTTTCCAGATTCCATTATCTTATTACTTAGCCATTACTCTCGGATGGGAACACTCTGGTGTTTTCTGGGGAGTGTTTTTCTCCGAAACTTCTGTGGGGCTGTTTACTCTTTGGCTTTTCTCGAGAGGCAAATGGAAAACGATTAAGGTATGATGTGGATTTTTTCGCGCAGAGGCGCAGAGGCGCAGAGATCTGCTTAGAAAAACTCTGCGGTCTCTGCGCCTTTGCGTGAAAAAATCAATATTATAAAAGATTTGCTTAGATAATCTTTGCGGACTCTGCGCCTCTGCGCGAAAAAATCCCCCCATTCAACCCCACATTCCCCTCCGTTTACCAAATTAGATTGCCCTTCCCCCAACATCAGGCTACTTTGAAGTCTCAATTAGCAAAAGATGACAACATCAGCATTACAGGAAAATTTACATGTTTATTCAATGTTCTCTTTCCGCGACGGGCGAAAAGAAGCAGGAATCTGCATCAATAAATATAATATTTCTACATCCTGCATCGAATACTACTTCGTGAATCATCACAATATGCAGGCGTATAAAACTGCCTTCGACAGGCACGATAAAGAAACCTGCAATTCACTCTCTTCACTTATAAATCCTGAAGACATCGTTAGCATCAAACCTGTATCGCTGAGCGATTATAAGGTTATCATGCAATTACTGAATGAGAGAAACGCACTTATGAACTCAATGAAATAAATATGGAACAACGCTACGTAACTTCAATAACTCTTAGAAATGCTGACGTTGCTCACAATCAAACTCATTCACATGGTAATAGTTAAAAAAATAAAAACCGGGAAAATAAAAATTGCTACCAGGTAGCATCCGGTTAAAATATTAGTTTGTGTTTTCATTTTGAAAAATTCGAAATCTTTGGTCGGGGTTTCGGATTTTTTTATTCTAACACGGAGGCAAGATGTCTAAAGACAATACGACGTGGGATGAACTGTTTTATCGCTTCGTTCATTACTTATACCAAGTTTTCGTCTCCGATTCTTACTTTCTTTGCTTGACCAAAGAAGGTAAGCAAAGAAAGTCAAGCCAAAAAAAACCTGCCCACCGCACATGGCCAACGCTTCCCGGTTTTTTGGCAGGCCCTCCCTCTCATCTAACAAAATGAGGTATAATTATCTATTTCTACAAGCTATCTAATAATTGTTCATCAGTAGGCTCGGATTACACGAGAGACACGGAGAAATAGTATTAATCTTTTATGCCCATTCGTTCACGCCACATTTCGTTGAACGACTTTTTTGCGATGACCGGTAATTCGCGGCGATCACCCCATTTGGATTTGAAAAAATTTCTCAGCATAAAATTTTTAATTCCCGCATTACCTTTATTCATCATCTTCCTGCTCAGCATTGCTTTTTTCCAGATCATAAAAGTAAAGGCCTCCATCTTCTGATTCAGATGTTGTTCTACGGAATCGCGGCGGTTGTATAGAAGCAACTTATGTAAATCAATTTTCACCGGGCAAACTTCGGTGCACCTTCCGCACAACGACGATGCAAAACTCAAATGCTTGAATTGATCCATGCCCTCGTAATGCGGGGTGATCACCGAACCGATTGGGCCCGAATATGTCGCACCATAACTATGACCACCTACTCCTTTGTAAATCGGGCAGGCATTCAGACAAGCGCCGCATCTTATGCACGACAAAGCCTGTCGCTGATCCGGACTCGCCAGTAAATTCGTACGGCCGTTGTCGAGAAGAATCACATACATCTCTTCGGGCCCGTCGATTTCACCCTCCTGCCTCGGACCCGTGCTGATGGAATTATATACAGTAATGTTTTGTCCTGTGCCATGTGTCGCAAGTAACGGCCAGAAAAGATCCAAATCGGTTAGTGTCGGAATAAGTTTTTCAATTCCTGCAATGGCAATCTGAATTTTCGGAAACGAAATCGACATCAGCGCATTCCCTTCGTTCTCCGTAACAGCTACCGCTCCTGTATCGGCGATCAGAAAATTTGCCCCGGTAATTCCCACATCTGCCTTCTGGTATTTCTCACGAAGTCGTTCCCGCACGAATGCAGTAATTTCTTTCGGAGTACTGCTTATCGGCAGATTATATTTTTCGTGAAACGTCTTCGCAACATCCTCTTTGGAAAGATGCATGGCAGGAGTTACGATGTGATAAGGATGTTCGCCACGCAATTGAACAATGAATTCGCCTAAATCAGTTTCGATGCTTTCAATTCCTGCTTCGGTTAATGCATCATTGACGTGTATTTCTTCAGTCGTCATCGACTTCGCCTTCACCACGGTTTTTGCATTCGCCTTTTTTAGAATGATCATGAGCTCGCGAATAGCCTCTTCAGCATCGCGTGCCCAGATTACCTTGCCGCCACGTTTTGAAAAATTGTATTCGAATTCGACAAGATATTTATCAAGGTTTTCAATGACCTTCCACTTTAACATGGCTGCGCGCTGACGCGCGGTCTCCAATTCCGAAAATTGGTTTTTCCCATCGACAACCTTCTTATCGTACTGTAAAATATTAAAAGCAAGTTTGCGTCTATGCTCTGAATCGAAAACTAATGCTTCAGCATCACTTAAAAATTGCTCTGACTGTAATGACATTTTACGTTTGGCGTTTGCAGTTTGGCGTTCTGTGTTTTTGTGTTTTGATCGAAGTCATCAATTTTGGACTCAATATTTTTAACCTCCGCCTCCGCTTGAGCTTTGGCGGTTAAATTTGACTTTTAACCTTTAACCTATTATGCGTCTGAAAGCATGCTGGCTAATTCCGTTTGTGTTTTCAAAATGTCGTCAATCGTTTCTCTTCTTCGGATCAATTTTGCTTTTCCATTGCTAATGATCACTTCCGCAGGTCGCAATCTCGAATTGTAATTATTACTCATCGTGTATCCGTAAGCGCCGGCATTTAAGATAGCAAGTACATCGCCTTCCCGAACTTCATTCATTTTTCTGTCCCAGCCAAAGGTATCCGTCTCACAGATATAACCAACAACTGTATAAATCCTTTGCTTGCCCGAAGGATTGCTGATGTTTACGATATGATGATATGCATCGTAAAACATCGGGCGTATCAAATGATTTTGACCGGAGTCGACGCCGACAAAAACCGTGGCCATCGTTTGCTTTACCGTGTTTACTTTTACGAGTAAGGCACCCGCTTCACTTACCAGGAATTTTCCGGGCTCGAACCATAATTCTAATTCTCTTCCGTATGATTTGCAGAATGACTTAAACAACTCCGTAAATTCTTTCGACAGTTCTTCGATGTCTGTTACATAATCGCCTTCTTTATAAGCTACTTTAAATCCACTTCCAAAGTCGATGAATTGAAGATCAGGAAAACTTTTGGCTGCGTCGAACATCAGTTCGGCCATGCGAATAAATACAGAACTGTCCAAAATTTCCGAACCAGTATGAATATGAAGTCCGTTGATCTTCATGTTACATGTTGTGACGATCCGTTCTATATGCCTGAGCTGATGAATTGAAATTCCGAATTTAGAATCGATGTGTCCGGTCTGTATATGAAGGTTTCCACCTGCAGCGATGTGAGGATTAATACGAATGCAACATGGGACTTTATTTCCGTATTCATGTCCGAATTGCTCCAGGATGGAAATATTATCGATGTTAATTTCGACACCCAGTCTTACGGCCTCCTTAATTTCCTCGAAGGAAACACAATTAGGGGTATACATGATATCCGAAGGTTTGTAACCCGCTTTAATGCCGACGACAGCTTCTTCAATGGAGACGACATCAAGACCTGCTCCCAGGTTCCTGAGATACTTCATGATCTCAAGATTCGTATTCGCTTTACAGGCATACTTGATCTTTAATTTTACACCGCTAAAAGCCTTGCTTAATCGCTCATATTGTCTTCTGATCGTATTTGCATCATAAACGTACAAAGGAGTGCCGAACTCTTCAGCTATAGCTGCCAGATCGGCCTTTAAGATGGGGTAGTTTTCTTCGAATGACATGGGTTAAAAGTAAGAAACTTCTTATTAAAACAGGATAGGAAAGCATAATTTATTTTTTCGCGCAGAGACGCAGAGACGCAGAGTACTTATATCAAAAACTCTGCGGCCTCTGCGTCTCTGCGCGAAAAAATAATCCGTAAAAATATAACTTCACCTGCTAAAGATAAATTGGTTTTTCAAATTTTAATTTTTACTATATTTGAATATCGCTTAAACTGTTTATCATGAAAACATTTTTAACATTATTAACATTATTTTTTTCAATATCATTCTCCTCAATATCACAGATTTTAATAGATACAAATAAAATCTGGACAGAGTCCGATAATTTTTCCGGTCCGAGAATTTATTTTTTTGAAGGCGATAAGGCTATAAATAGTTTAAATTATAAAAAATTATATGTGACCTATGATTCGACATTAGTTATACGAAATTATAATTGTGCTCTGCGAGAAGATACAAACAGTCATATCTATGTTAATGAAAACAGTGTTGAAAGGTTACTATATGATTTTAGTTTAAATTTAGGCGACACCTTTTATCAGGGATGGATGAATATCCCAATGATCGTTGATTCCGTTGATACAGTTACCTTATTAAATGGAGAATCTCGCCGAAGAATGTTTTTCAGTTATTATCATGAGTACTGGATTGATGGAATAGGGAGCACTTTTGGTTTATTGAATGTTGATTTTTATGATTTGCATTTTGATATAGATGTAGCATTAAATTGCTTTATCGAAAATGATACCATTAAATATCATGGACTTTCGAACATTTCATGCTATCAAACCACAACCAACATTAAAAATATAGCAACTGATAATTCTTTTAACCTGTTACCAAATCCATTCGAAAATTGTTCTTTTCTTGAAATTAAACGTTCATTAACTAAAGGACATTTGCAAATCTATAATTGCAATGGCACTTTAGTGAGATCAGATGGTAATCTGTATGGAAATAAAATAAAAATCGAACGCGGTAAACTGAACGAAGGATTATACTTCTTTTCCTTGACTGATAAAAACAATATTATTCATGGAAAATTTATTGTTCAATGAAATATATTCAAATTTAACATGAAAATAATATTTCTGCTGTTCTTTGTATTTGCTTTTAATTTCCAGAATTTATTTTCTCAATCATTTCTAACGGAAAATAAAATATGGACAGTGCCAGATGGCTGGGGACAAATTGAATACTTTTTTTTAAACGGAGATACTACGATTGGGGGAATAAATTATAAGTACTTGTTTTCATCGACAGATTCAGCATTAAG
This sequence comes from uncultured Flavobacteriales bacterium, assembly GCA_964595205.1. Taxonomy (GTDB): domain Bacteria; phylum Bacteroidota; class Bacteroidia; order AKYH767-A; family 2013-40CM-41-45; genus JADKIH01. Next base: position 100,202 of record CAZQOQ010000018.1, read on the forward strand.
CGTTTCTCAACCACGAGGAACAATGAATGAAGACTCCTCAGGAAAAGTATTTCATAACGGAAATCTACTTTACGATTTTAATCTGAATATTGGGGATACCTTTTATGCGCCATGGGGTTTTTGTCCGGCAATGGTAGTGTTAAACATTGACACAATTTTATTACTCAATGGAGAAAGCCGAAGGAGAATGGATATGGGTGCAGAATTTTGGATCGAAGGGATAGGAAGCACGAACGGTTTGCTAAACGTCGACTACCAGTGTCAATTTCTTGATTATTGGGTTACATTGAATTGCTTTATCGAAAATGATACAGTAAAATATCAGGGGCTAACAAACCTGCCATGCTATGACAGACTTCTTGGCATAGAAAAATTAAAAAACAATAAAAGATTTTCTGTTTTTCCGAATCCTCTTTCCGGAAATGCTGTGATTGAATTTTACAGTCCTGTTAATGATGGATTATTAATTTTCTATGATTCTGTTGGCCGAGAAATTAGAAAAATGGAAAACATTTCCGGATTTAAAATTTTCATTAACCGAGATGGGCTTCCCGCTGGAATATACTATTTCGTATTATATGAAAATGAGTATAATACCCGAGGGAAGATTATCGTTCAGTAAGCAGATCTGTTTTTTAACTTAAATGTTGAAGCATTGATTTCCAATTTGAAATAATTCGATATTTAAATTTTTGTTTCAATAACACACAGGTTTCCTACTATAATTTTGATTAATAAAAATGTTGCGATCAACGAAAAATAAATTGAGATCAAAAAATACTTTGAAAAAATTATTCCTTCCTCTTAAAAACCGGAACCGTACTACAAGGCTCACCATACATTATACTCTTTACAACCGGCCGAAGCATAGCCGTTATATTCACATATGCCGAAACAGGAACTTCAATCTTGGAGCATCCCTTTATTACAACCTTCTGATCCTTGTAGTCATCCGGATTAATTTTTGAAATTGCTTCATCAAATAATTCTTCTTCGAGCTTCTGCAGATTTCCGAAGATAATTTTCTTCGCAAATGGTTTTATCTGGGCCGCTACTAACATAAATGCCCACGTCGGAACAATAGCATCAGCCGTGCATGTTATCGCTACGAATTTGTCTTTATAATCTTTCCAGGGATGGGTCTTAAGCTTTTCCCGAAAATCTTTTTCTTTTAAGATCAACTCCTCATAAAGCCAGTCTTTCAAATCAAACAATACACGCTCACCCGGAACATTAAGATCCTCCAGGTCGATGGTAACCAATCCGCTTTGAGCAACTTTATTTATTATTTCCATTGATCTTTTTTTACATTCTTATCCCAAAACTGCTAATCGGCTAATCAGCTAATCAGCTAATTGGCTAATCGGCTAATCGGCTAATTAAATCACCACATCCCAAGTTCCAGCTTCGCTTCCTCACTCATCATTTCCTTCTCCCACGGCGGATCGAAAGAAATTTCCACTTTCGCATTATTAACATCGGGAATGCTTTTTATTTTTTGCTCCACATCCACAGGAAGTGTTTCAGCAACCGGGCATGCAGGCGATGTAAGCGTCATCTTTATATATACATCGTTACCCTCGTCGATCCTAATTTCGTAGATCAATCCTAATTCATAAATATCGACAGGAATCTCCGGATCGTAGCATGTCTTCAACATGTCGATGATCCGGTCACGCAAAGGCTTTATATAATTTGGATCGACTGTAATATGTTTTTCTTCTGTCATGCCGAATACTGAGATTGAACACCGACTGCAAATAATTTCATTTGTTTGATCATTGAAGCCAGCCCGTTTGCTCTTGTCACCGCAATGTGCTGTCTTAACCCAATGTTGTCAATAAATTTTAATTCCGCCTTCACCACATCTTCTGCCATTTGTCCTGATAAAACCCGGATCAATAAGGCAATTTCGCCTTTTACAAAAACCGAATCGCTGTCGGCTTCAAAAAAAACTCTTCCGTCCTTCCCATAAGCATGGAGCCATACGCTGCTCTGGCATCCTTTAATTTTATTTTCGTCCTTTTTGTATTTCTCATCCAGTGGTTTCAGCTTCTGCCCGATTTCAATGATGTAATGATATTTTTCTGTCCACTCATCGAACAACTCAAACTCTTCGGTAATCTCCTTTTCAATTTCTTCGATGTTCATATTCATTTTCTTAAAAGGCCGATTGCCTTCCTGACGCCACTAATTAGCCGATCGACTTCCTCAATCGTATTGTAAAAAAGAAAAGACGCGCGAATCGTTCCGGGAACACCCATTCTTTTCATTACCGGTTCTGTACAATGATGACCGGTACGCACGGCAATTCCAAGCGTATCGAGATACATTCCTGCGTCGAGTGCATTGGCACCTTCGATTATGAATGAGACTATTGCAGATTTGTTTTTTGCTTTTCCCACAATCTTAACGCCATCAATTTTCCCGAGCTCTCGTGTTGCATGTTCAAGCAAATCATTCTCATGCTGAAATGTTTTTTTTCTGTCGAGCGTATTCAAATAATCAATAGCTGCGCCTAAACCAATTACTCCGGCAATGTCCGGCGTTCCGGCTTCGAACTTAAACGGAACATCGTTCCAGGTACTTTTATCGAATGAAACAGAACTTATCATCTCTCCTCCGCCCTGGTATGGAGGCATATCGTTAAGAAGCTTTTCTTTTCCATATAATACTCCCGTTCCTGTCGGGCCAAACATTTTATGAGAAGAAAAAGCAAGGAAATCACAATCAAGATCCTGAACGTCAATCGGTGTGTGAACGACAGATTGAGCAGCATCAACCAATACGGGAATTCCAAACTTGTGCGCCCGGGAAATAATTTCCTTTACCGGATTAATCGTACCAAGCGAATTCGAAATATGAGAGACGCTGACAAACCTAACCTTTGAAGTAAGCAGATTTTCAAACTCATCCATCAGCAATTCACCATCGTCATTCATTGGAATGACTTTTAAAACCGCTCCTTTCTCTTCACACAATAACTGCCATGGAACAATGTTGCTGTGGTGCTCCAATGCAGATATTAAAATCTCATCTCCCTGTTTAATATTTTTTCTTCCATAGCTGGATGCAACAAGATTAATTGCCTCCGTTGTTCCCCTTACAAAGACAATCTCATTTGAAGATGCTGCATTAATGAAGTTCTTTACCTTAATGCGGGATTCATCGAATTTTATCGAGGCCTTCTCGCTGAGATAATGAACGCCGCGATGAATGTTGGCATTCAGAGTGGTATAATAAGATACCAAAGAATCAATTACCATCTTTGGCTTTTGAGACGTTGCTGCATTATCCAGATAAACCAATGGTTTACCGTGCGCGTTTACCGATAATATTGGAAAATCATTCCTGATCTCAATAATTTCAGATGCGCTTAATGACACGGGCATTTGAAGAATCCTTTCCATGGTTAAAGGGAATTCCCTCTTTTCAATTTTATCCGTACCTGATCTTTCAACATCTCTTTGAAAGATGCAATAGAAATTTTTTCCAGAATTTCTTCTGCAAAAGCATTCGTGAGAAGAACTCTGGCTTCATCGATGCCAATTCCTCTTGAACGCAGATAAAACATTGCTTCCTCATCAATCTGACCGGTGGTGGCACCGTGACTGCATTTCACATCGTCAGCATAAATCTCCAGCTGTGGCTTTGCATTCATGGATGCATCATCCGAAAGAATGACTGTTTTATTCGACTGGTAAGCATTTGTCTTTTGTGCATCCTTCCTGACAAAAATTTTCCCATTAAAGACACCATGCGATTTTCCGTTTAACAATCCCTTGTAAAGTTCATTACTATAACAATTCGGACTCGCATGATCGACGAAAGAATGATTATCGATATGAGATCCATCTCCTGTTATGTAAAGTCCATTTAGAAAAGCGGAACCATTTGGCTGTTGTAACTCAATGCGCAGGTTATTCCTTACCAGATTTCCGCCAGTCGTGATTGTATGGATATTAAACACAGAATCTTTTTGAAGGAATGCACTCGTATAATCTACATGGAAGTCGTTCGGATTTTCTGATTCATTCTTAGAGAATTCAACATTTGCATTGTCGTCAATATATAATTCAGTAACAGGATTACAAAAGGAAGGATTTGTTGATTCAATTGAATAATAACTTTCTGTAATTTTAACAGCACTACCTTTAGATGCTACAATCAGATTTCGCGGATAACTTACTGTTGGATTAGTACGCGAATCATTTATAAAAAGTAAATGGATTGGTTTTTCGCAGATCACATCTCTATCAACAAAAACAAATGCACCATCATTGAAAAGAGCAGTATTTAACGCAACAAAACTTTCGTTTTTATGTCTTGCGATTTTTCCGAGATGCTTCTTTACTTCATTATGATCTGAAAATTTTCCAAGGCTGCCCACGGTAACACCTTCCAGAAGCGATTCCGTTCTTGAAAGTATATTATTAATTCTGCCATTTTCAAATACAAGTACCACTGCATTCTCTTCTTCCGGCAAATATTTTTCTATGTCTTTTATTGTAATTAAAGAATCTACTTGAGTGGTATTAAAATCAAATTTTAATAGTCCGGCAACACTGGTATATTTCCACTCTTCAAATTTTGTTGTAGGAAAACCGAGCTGTTTAAATATTCCAATGGCATCCTTTTTCAATTCCGAATACTGGGGCGCAAATGTTTTTTCAGACTTTTGGAATTGACCGAGGTAATTATCGATGGGAATATTTTGAGTGGAAGTATCCATTTAAGAAAATCAGATTTTAGTTGTTACTGCATTCTCGTCCCTGATCCAGTCATATCCCTTTTCTTCGAGTTCAAGAGCAAGTTCCTTTGTTCCTGATTTTACAATCCGTCCTTTATATAACACATGAACATAATCAGGAATGATATAATCAAGCAATCGCTGGTAATGTGTGATCACAATAAATGAACGGTTATTATCGCGCAATGCGTTTACTCCGTTTGCAACAATCCGCAATGCATCGATGTCGAGACCTGAATCGGTTTCATCTAAAACTGAAAGTTCAGGTTCAAGCATTGCCATCTGGAAGATTTCATTTCTCTTTTTCTCGCCACCGCTGAATCCTTCATTGACTGACCGCTGAGTCATCGTTTTATCAATTTCGACGAGTTTCATTTTCTCTTTCATCAGGATCAGAAAATCTTTTGAATCGAGCGGCTCCAGGTTTTTAGATTTCCTGATTTCGTTGAGAGCCGTCTTCAGAAAGTTTGCATTCGTCACTCCGGGAATTTCCACGGGATACTGAAATGCGAGAAATAATCCAAGTCGTGCTCTCTCTTCAGGTGAAAAACTAAGAAGATCTTTTCCTTTATATAAAACTTCACCGCCTGTTACTTCATATTCTTCACGACCAGCCAGAACAGAAGCAAGCGTACTTTTGCCGGATCCATTTGGCCCCATGATGGCATGAACTTCCCCGGGTTTAACTGATAAGTTCAAACCGTTCAGAATATCCTTTCCTTCTACTCTTGCTTTAAGGTCTTTTATTTTTAGTAATTGCATAATGCTTTGGGGTTGGGTTTGGGGAGGTTGGGAGGTTGGGAGGTTGATTTTTTGATTTTTGATTTTTGATTTTTGATTTTTGATTTTGACTTACCCCACGCTACCCTCCAGTGAAATCGCTAACAGCTTTTGTGCTTCTACAGCAAATTCCATTGGAAGTTGATTAAAGACTTCTTTACAATATCCGTTCACAATAAGCCCGACGGCATCTTCCGTTGATATGCCACGCTGGTTACAATAAAAAATCTGGTCTTCCCCGACTTTGGAGGTTGTGGCTTCGTGTTCCACGATGGCAGACTTATTACTGACTTCCAGATAAGGAAATGTATGTGCCCCGCATTTGTCGCCGAGGAGTAATGAATCGCACTGCGAAAAATTTCTTGCGTTCTCGGCTTTTTTCGAAATACGCACGAGACCGCGATAACTGTTATTGCTGAATCCGCCAGAGATGCCTTTTGAGACGATCGTGCTTCGTGTATTCTTTCCGAGATGAATCATCTTCGTTCCGGTATCGGCCTGCTGATAATTATTCGTAACGGCAACACTGTAAAATTCGCCGATGGAATTATTTCCCTTTAAAATCACGCTTGGATATTTCCATGTGATCGCAGAACCGGTTTCTACCTGTGTCCACGAAATCCTTGAATTATCTTCGGCACAGATTCCACGCTTCGTAACGAAATTATAAACTCCACCCTTTCCGTTTTTGTCGCCCGGATACCAATTCTGAACTGTCGAATATTTCACCTGCGCATCCCTATGCGAATAAATTTCGACGACAGCAGCATGGAGCTGGTTTTCGTCGCGCATCGGTGCTGTGCATCCCTCCAGGTAACTAACGTATGAACCTTCATCTGCAATGATGAGTGTTCGTTCGAATTGTCCTGTGCCGGCAGAATTTATCCGGAAGTATGTGGATAATTCCATCGGACACCGAACGCCCTTTGGTATATAACAGAAAGAACCATCACTGAAAACCGCACTGTTGAGTGCTGCATAAAAATTATCAGTCGGCGGAACAACCGATCCGAGATACTTTTTAATAAGTTCCGGATGCTCCTGTACCGCTTCGCTGAATGAACAAAAAATAATTCCCAATTCTGAGAGCGCCTCGCGAAAAGTAGTCTTTACGGAAACGCTGTCAATCACCGCATCCACTGCAACATTTGCCAGTCGCTTTTGTTCATCGAGAGAGATTCCCAGCTTATCAAAAGTTTTTCGAATTTCAGGATCCAGTTCGTCGAGACTGTTCAGCGTCGCCTTTTGTTTAGGTGCAGAATAATAAATGATGTCCTGGAAATTTATTTTTGGGTAATGCACATTGGGCCATGTTGGTTCTGTCATTGTCAACCAGTGGCGATACGCCTTCAGTCTCCAATCAAGCAGCCATTCAGGTTCATTTTTTTTCTTCGAAATGAACCGTACGATTTCCTCGCTGATACCCGGTGGGGCATTATCCGAATCAATATTGCTTACGAAGCCATATTTGTATTCGCTTTGGGTTAAATCGTCTATTATTTTTAACTCTTCAGTCATTAGTTTTTTAACTTTTTTACAATAAAAACGCCCATTTTAAGCCGGAATTCGTTTTATTTAAATTCAATCTAAACAGAAAATCCGGGCAAAAAAAAACGTTAAACTGAAAAACTTTCTCCACAACCACATGTTCTTGAGGCATTTGGATTCTGGAAAAGGAAACCCTTACCATTGAGTCCGTCGCTAAAATCGAGTTCTGTCCCTATTAAATAAAGAAAGCTTTTTTTATCACAAACGATCTTAATTCCCTTATCTTCAAATACTTTGTCGTCGGGTCGTTGTATTGTATCGAATTCCAGCTTATAGGTTAAACCCGAGCAACCGCCGCCCTCAACTCCAACTCTGATGAACGCTTCGGTGGTTTTGGCTTCTTTTTGCATTAATTCCAGCGCTTTTTCTTTAGCGCGTTCGGTCACTGTAATCATTTTGCCTTTCTGCTTTAAAATCAGGCACAAAGGTAGGTTTTTTGGTGGGGCGATGCAAGGAAAATTTAAGTCAAAAGTCGAAGGTCAAAAGTCAAAAAAGCATTTTGCCAGAATATTACCTGCAGCGTTTTTTTGACTTTTACCATAATACATAGTACGTCATCTACATAATTGTCTTTTTGACTTTGGACCTTTGACTTCACCATTTTGACTTAATAAGAAAATCCGATCTTCGTTTCATGTTTGAAAATAAAAACAGTCGCACCGAGCTGGGCACATTGGGAGAATTCGCAATCATCGATCATATTGCTGAGAATGTTGAGATAAAAAATTCCGAAAGTCTGAAGGGCATTGGCGATGATGCTGCTGTAATTGAAAACGGCGACAGGCTTACTGTTGTGAGTACAGACATGCTTGTTGAAGGTGTTCATTTTGATTTATCATTTCATCCGCTAAAACATCTGGGATATAAATCGGTGGTTGTTAACCTCAGCGACATCTATGCTATGAATGCAACGCCGAAACAAATATTGGTGAGCATTGCAATTTCGAATCGCTTTTCGCTGGAAGCGATTGAGGAACTGTATGCGGGCATGAATCTCGCCTGTTCGAATTACAAGGTCGATCTCGTTGGAGGAGATACTACCTCTTCAACATCGGGATTAATTTTATCGATCACGGCAATTGGCGTTTCAACGAAAGATAAAATTACCTATCGTAATGGGGCGAAAGAAAATGATTTGCTATGTGTCTCCGGAGATTTAGGCGGAGCCTATGTTGGATTGCAGCTTTTGGAAAGAGAGAAAAAAATATTTATTGAGAACCCGAAGATCCAACCTGATCTCAGTGGCAATGATTATATTCTCGAGCGACAACTAAAACCGGAAGCGCGCAGAGACATCATCGAAAAGCTTGGAGAACTTGGTGTGAAGCCTACATCGATGATTGACATTTCAGACGGACTTTCGTCGGAGACTCTGCACATCTGTCGTCAATCGGGAGTCGGCTGCAACATCTATGAAGATAAGATACCGATCGATCCCCAGACATTCGAACGTGCACGGGAGTTTAATCTTGATCCTACGGTTTGTGCATTGAATGGCGGCGAGGATTATGAATTATTATTTACAGTTGAACAGAAGGATTATGAAAAGCTTCGTGAGCATCTGGATATTTCCATCATCGGCCACATGACTGATGCAGCATCAGGAACAAATCTGATTGACAAGTCGGGCAATGTTGTTAAGCTTACAGCGCAGGGTTGGGATGCGTTGTTGAATAAAAATTTTTCGGGTTGAGGATTTAATTTTTCAAATGAAAATTTATGAAGCAAGAGTCCAAAGAAAATATTTCAAAAAGGGCTTGACTTTAGAATAGAAATCACCGGGCAAAGTGGAGATTGCATTCTACTATTAGTTAAAATTTACTATAAATATTTTCCATCCCATAATAATGCGGTCACAAATTGTGACCGCATCTGAAACAGTATGTTCGAATTTTAAGGAACAAATATTAACCTGCTTAAAATGGTTATTTACCCTTTCAATAAATTTAATTTTGCATAGATATATCTTCATTGGTTAGAAATATAACCAAATGAATCTAATTTATTATCCGATGCAATTACAGGTTATACAAAAGAAAATATATGATGTACGAGGTCAAAGAGTCATGCTCGATTTCGATCTTGCAATTCTTTATGACGTGGAAACAAAGGTCCTTAACCAGGCTGTAAAAAGAAACATCGATCGATTTCCGGAAAAGTTTATGTTTAGACTCACTATACAGGAATGGAAAATGATGCGGTCACAAATTGTGACCGCATCTCAAAACAAAAGAAATAAAAAGGTTACCCCATTTGCATTTACCGAGCATGGTGTAACAATGTTAGCCAGTGTACTTAAAAGTAAGAAAGCAATAAAGATGAATATAACCATAGTAGAAGCATTTATTGCTTTAAAGCAATTCGTTCTCACATATAAAAAATTAGCCCAAAAAATTGCTTCGCTTGAAAAAAAGCATAACCGAAAGTTTACCGATATATATGAGGCCCTAAACCTATTGTTGAATGAAAAAAAAGTAAAAGAAAATTGGCAGAGGAGAAAAAGAATTGGATTTAAAAGATAATAATGGGCTATATGTTTGCCTTCTCTTTTCTTTGAAGCAAATATTCAAAAATCGTCACATTCATCATAATCAGAAGCATTCCATAAAAAACATCTTCAAAAGGAATGGTCAACAAACGAATTCCCGTGAATTCATTTTCGTTGTAACTGACCACAGCTTCGTCTATACCTGTTCCGGTTAATATGCCATTACAAATGAAGAAGGGGATCAGCAAAACCAGATATGCAAGATAAAATCTCTTCATCCATTTTACCTTTCTGAAAAATTCATTGTACAATATTAAAGCTGAAAGCAGAAGAAATGTTACTGTAGGATATAACCTGGGAAAAAACAGCGTAAGGGTAAACAACAACACTAAAATTATTATCGATGAAATTAAGACGGCTCTCCCAAAGAAATAATTACTCTTCAGCAGGCCGAAACAATAATATGTAAAGACACATGCATAAGGGATGCAAATGAAAAAAAGAATTTCCTCTAAGGGAATATTAAAAAAATAAACGCCGATCAGGTACCTTGGATTAAACGACCACACTCCCCATCCGGTGAATAGAATATCCCAGGCAATGAAAAAAGTTGCCGTTATTAACATGGCCGGAACAGAGGCATGCCATTTTTTATGAAAAAGAATTTTAGGATGAAAGGAAAAAAGAAACGGAACAATTACAGCAAATAAATCAACAAGCAGGTATGTGAATCTGGTCATCAGTTATAAACCTGCTTCTTTATAAAACTTCTTTGGTATAAGTAGTAATCCGAAACATTCACCATCTTCTTTGCCCAAATGCTTATGGTGAATTTTATGCGCTCTTCTTAAGGCATTGAAATAAGGAATGTTTAATCGCTTGAAAAATTCCAAACGCTGATGAATCAATAAATCATGAATTAAAAAATATGTAAGTCCGTATAAGGTTATTCCGATTCCGATGAAGAATAGATAACTAAAACCGGGATACCCCAGAAAAATACAAACGATTCCCGGAATGGAATAAAATAAAAAAAAGAAATCGTTTCGTTCAAAAAACCCATCACTTGTTTTTTTATGGTGGTCTTTGTGCAGTGACCATAAGACTCCATGCATAATATATTTATGAGTAAACCATGCGACTGCCTCCATTCCTGCAAAGGCCGCAATCAGACAGAATATTTTAATGTACCACATCTCCTTTGTATTATATTAATTCACCTAATAACTTTCTATCAACACAAATCTTCAGCCATGGGGTGTATTTATCAGCATTATTCTGAAGATCGTTTTTTAATTCGTCTGCCGACATATATTTCCAATCATCGGCCTCGGCCGGATTTAACCGCGGCGGTTTGTCTGAAACTGAATAGAAAACATGATCGAGCTCATGTTCGATGAGTCCGTTTTTCAGATCAGCGAGATAGACAAACGAATCAGTAAAAATCAATTCTGCTTTCATCCCCATTTCATCCAACAGGCGCCTCTTAGCGGCGTCCATAACCGATTCGCCGGGCAATGGATGTCCGCAGCATGTATTTGACCACAGTCCGGCACAATGATACTTTGTCTTCGCCCTCCTTTGCAGAAGCAATTCTCCCTTACTATTGAAAATGAATACAGACACAGCCCGGTGTAACAGCCCTTTTACATGTACTTCCGTCTTTCCGGCAATTCCAACGGTATTATCTTTTTCATCAACCAGGATTACATTCTCATCCATTGATAAAGAAATTTTTTTCCGGTGTTGAACAATATTCCGATATGCTCATGCATTTTTTAATCCTGTTTTTTAAATCCTGATCTGTAAGTTCGCTCCATTTTGCCATAATAAACTTTTTATCTTCCTCGATGCTTTCATCATAAAAGAGGAAGAATGGAATATTCGTCTGTATACAAAAACGAAGGTATCTGAGTTCGGCGGTACCTGCATTGTTCCTGATGGTATTTTCCAATAAATTTTTTCCTTTCCTGAAATATTTTATTTTTTCTACCGGAGAAGTGGAAATTTTTGAATGTAGGATGAGTACAAGACTTCTGTATCCGTTGAAGACCGGGTTATTGTCTGATTGTGTCATCAGAAAATTATCGAGTTCTTCCGGACTATTCTCCAGGAAGGCCGTTTCACACATTTTCCTGACTTTCACAAGATCCTCACAAGCGTAAGTAAAGCGGTGAACAGAAAAAAATATTATTGCAGAAAATAATACGATCCTGGTTTTCATAATGTATTGAATTGTTCTTTTAAAAGACAATTTAACATGAGGCTGAACTTTTTGCTTCCCGGCAAGCGTATCCTCTTTGAGAGAACGATTTCGACAGGTGTCCTTTTAATTTTATTAAAGAGATTTTTATAATAACTATAAGCAAGATAAACGCCCCTTCTTGAAGATGAAGGTAAACGCCTGATACCCTCGAGTGCGATTTTAAATTCCTGTTCAATTTCCCGCTCGATTATTTTCTTCTGATCCGGAGTAAACTCTGACGATGACAAAGGAAAATAATTTCTTCCAAGATCATTAATATCGCTGCCAAGATCGCGAAGAAAATTTACTTTTTGAAATGCGGAACCAAGTTTCATGGCATAGGGCTTCAGTTCTTCATATTTTTTTGAGTCGCCATTGGTAAAAACTTTCAGGCACATGAGGCCCACAGCTTCGGCAGAACCGTAAATATAATCCTCGAAATTTCGCCTGTCGTATTTAACTTTCGCGAGATCCATTTCCATGCTTAAAAGAAATGACTCGATTAAATCTCTGCCAATACCATATTTATTAACCGTATCCTGGAAACTATTCAACACGGGATTTATACTGATCTTCTGTTCAATTGCATCGTAGGTGTCGGTTTTAAATTTTTCAAGCAGCGATTTCTTATCATACCCGTGAAACGAATCAACGATTTCATCAGCACATCTCACGAATCCATAAATATTATATATGGGTTCATGCAATTCGCCTCCGAGGAATTTAATGCCCAACGTAAAGCTGGTACTATACGTATGAGTAACTATCCTGCTCACATTTGCTGATACTTTATCAAAAAGTTTTTTCATTTTATCCTCCTGAATGATTTTATTAATTCTCTTGAAGCAATTTGACCGGAAATTATTGATGGCGGAACTCCTGGACCGGGCACTGTCATTTGTCCGGCATAAAAAAGGTTGCTGACTTTTCTGCTTTTAATCCGGGGCTTCAGAACTGCTGTCTGTGAAAGAACATTTGCCAGGCCGTAAGCATTTCCCTTATATGCATGATAGTCCTTTGCAAAATCCGATATGCAATAACTCTTTTTGTATATGATATGATCCCGGATTTTTCCCTTTGTATAATTCTCAATGCGGCTTAAAATCAGGTTGAAATATTCTTCGCGCACAACTTCGTCGTCATTGATTCCCGGGGTGAGCGGCATCAGGATAAATATGTTTTCCTTGCCGGCAGGTGCAACGGAATCGTCAGTCCTGGAAGGGCAACATACATAGAACAATGGATTCGTTGGCCATTTTTTCTTTTCATAAATATCATCCAGGTGTTGATTGAAATCTTCATCGAAGAACAGGTTGTGATGTTCCAGTTTATCAATTTTTTTATTTATTCCGAGATAAAAGATGAGGGCAGAGGGAGACAGCGTTCTGGTATTCCAGTAATCTCCTGAATACTCACGGTAATCATTCTCCAGGAGTTCCTGTTCGATATGATTATAATCTGCGCTGCCTATCAATGCGTCTATGCTTCTTTCGCCTTTCCGTGTGACGATACCGGATATTTTGCCATTACGAATATTCAATTTAGTTACTTCCTCATCTGTATGAAAGACTGCACCGTTATTTTCAGCGATCGTCTTCATGGCTTCTGTAATTTTTCCAAATCCACCTTTTGGATACCATGTTCCAAGGTTAAAAGCCGCGTGGTTCATCAGACTGTACAACGCCGGAATTTTAGATGGTGACGCCCCCAGAAAGATAACGGGGAATTCCATGAGCGAAATCAGCTGGGGATTTTTAAAATATTTTCTCACATGCCTGCTGAATGATGACAATAAATTCAGCCTGAAAGAATTTTTTATGACTCTCCAGTTCATAAATTCCAGCCATGAAGAAGATGTTTTATCAATCATTCCATCCATCGCAACATGGTATTTTATTGCGGCATCGTTAAGAAATTTTTTTAACTGTCCGGCTGCGCCTTTCTCTTTCGACTCAAATAGTTCATATAAGGCCTCTGAGCCGGCAGGTATTTTCATAGTATCGTTTCCTGAAAAAATAATGGTAAACGAAGGATCGAGCCTGATCAGATCATAAAAATCAGATGATGTCTTTCCGAACCGGTTATAGAATTTTTCAAACACATCCGGCATCCAATACCAGCTTGGGCCCATGTCAAATAAAAACCCCTCTGCATTTAATTGCCTTGCTCTACCCCCTATACTACTGTTTTTCTCGTAAACATGAACGTTAAAATCTTCCGATGCCAAAATCGCAGCGGAAGTTAAACCCGAGAATCCTGAGCCGATTATTGCTATTTCCTTCTTCAACGTATGTTTAATTGATCACAAATTTCGTTACACAATATTTTTCGATAGGTTTATAAATTCCTCCAGGGAGGTTACGTTTTTGATCCGAGCCGGTATGCTGATTCCCTTTAATTCATTCTTATTGCAGGAAACTACGATGGAGGATTTTGTGAAATCCCTAAAAAGATTCCTGAACAACATATGCAGAGTGGTCCGCGGATGGTGACGTACCAGGAAAAAAAGAAGGATGGTGTTTTTATTATCCCCGATGTTCTTTTTCAAACTCTCATAGGGAACTCTCTGGCCCAGATATATTACTTCGTGTCCGGCGTTTTTTAAAATAAAATTTGCATAAAGCAATCCGATTTCATGATCCTCTTCTTCCGGAAGAAACAATATCCATCTCTTACTTGCTGCAGGTGACGGGGGAAGTGAATCGATGGCGGTATACAACTTCCGTTTTATCAGGTTGGTTATAAAGTGCTCCTGGCAGGGTGAAATTCCTGCATTTGACCATAATAAACCAGTCCTTACGAGCAGGGGATAAATGATCTTCGTATAACTATCCTGCAATCCAAATCGGAGAATGGCCGAAGCAAATGCTTTATCAAAATTCACCTCACTGAATTCGAGTCCGGCGGAAATCAACTGATTGATGATGGCCTCAGAGAAAAAATCCTCTGACGAATGTTCGGAAATCAGCTTATTAATTACAGCGGCCATCTCCTTATCCGTATATGCGGACGCCCTGGAAATCTTGACTCCGTTATTAATCAGCAGCGCAATATTCAGGAGTTTTCGTAACTGTTCATCATCATACAACCTGATGTTCGAGTCTGTTCGTTCAGGGGTCAGCAGTTTATAACGCTGTTCCCACATGCGGATCGTATGTGCCTTGATGCCGGATAATTCTTCGAGTTGTGAGATTGAATAAAAAGACATATTTGTTTAATAATTTTCAAAAATAGTTAAACAAATTGAGATCGCCAAATTTTAAGCTAAAACCGTAAAAAATGACCTCTTTTCAAACCGTTTTATAATATTGCCGCCTGTATGCTTAATCTTCTTCGAAAATCTTATAGCGGACTTTCACGCGAAACGTGGATCCTTGCTGCAGTAACTCTCGTGAATCGCAGCGGGATGATGGTTCTTCCGTTTATGACCATTTACCTCACAAGCGCACTAAACTTCACAATCGCCCAGGCAGGAATTATCTCTGCATTCTTCGGAATGGGCAGCATGGTTGGTTCTTATGGCGGAGGATGGTTAAGTGACAGGTTTGGTTATTTCAGTGTTCAGCTCGGAAGCCTGATTATCGGAGGCATTGCCTGTGCATGTCTTGCTTTGCTGAAGAGCTTTCATTCACTCTGTATCGGCATGTTCATAACGAGTGCGTTGCTCGATATCCTCCGGCCTGCGATGACAGCCGCTATCAGTTCATTTGCCAAACCTGATAATATCACGCGTTCTTATTCATTGATCCGGATGGCAATCAATCTGGGTGCAGGTATCGGTCCGGCCGTCGCCGGTATACTTGCAGGCTACTCCTTCAGTCTTATTTTCATTGGTGACGGCCTTACAAGTATTGCTGCAGGAATAGTCTTGTATTTTTATTTCCATTTGAAAATCAAAGAGACAAAATTTGTTAAAAAGCCGGTGCATGCTTCCAGGTCGCCATTGCGAAGTAAATCATACGTAGCCTTTCTGATTCTTTGCATGCTGTATGCGATCATCTTCTTTCAGCTCTTCTGCACGCTTCCCATTTACTACGACCAGGTTCATCACCTGCTGAAAAAAGAAACGGGATACCTGATTGCATTGAACGGAATCATTGTTTTCTTTTTTGAGATGATGCTTGTTTTCAAACTCGAAAATTCCGTTCATCCGAAAAAAATAATAATCATTGGTGTAATTTTAAGCGGCATTGGTCTGGTGATTCTGAATTTTTTCCATTCCGGAGTTATACTCGTGGTATCGATGATCATACTCAGTTTCTCTGAAATTTTTGCAATGCCCTTTATGATGACCGTTGCCGTATCGCCTGCCACTTCAGGTAACCGGGGCATTTATACGGGTATTTATTCCACGTCGTGGTCGGCCGCATTTATTCTTGCTCCGGTGATTGGAACTTTCATAGTGACACATTTCGGATTTTCCGTTTTATGGTGGGCCATGGGAGCCTTGTCTGTAATCACTCTCATCGGCATGTGGCTGATTGTGCCAAGAGTTTACAGGATCATCGAGCCGCCTAATCCTGAATAATTTTATCAATAAAATATTTTCTCTCCGATAATTTTCAATTCATCTCCAACTTCAACCCATTTTCCAGCCTCTGTCGCCGGGATAAAACAATTGACCGTTAAATAATAATGATGGCCATACTCATTCAAAGATGACCAGGCAGGCAGTGTATCCGAACGATGCTTTGAAAATATTTTAGGGAAGGCATGAGTCACTTCGCCTGAAAGAGTGTTGCGTGTGGGAACAACACATCTCGCCCTTGGACTCATTCCAAAAATCGTAGCGTCTCCGATTGTAAATTCCATTCCCCTGCCCACTGTCGAAAACAGGTGATCCTCCCAAAATGCTTCTACCCCATCTATTTCCAGGGTTGCCCTGAATCGCCTTCTTGTCTCATCTACATTCATATTATCGTACCAGCCGGAAATTGTTTTAAGGCTCGATGTTGATAGAATGGTTACGCCGGCGATGTCCGGTATATCCAGGAAACGTCCCGTTTTATTCTGATTGAAATTTACCTGCATGCCGAAATATTCTGAGAGGTACGATTGTATTTCCAAAACATCGTTTGATAAATGAAATTGATGCCAGCGCTCTTCAGAATTTTTCCTGAATGATATTGTCTCATCAGTAAGATCATATCTGGAACGTAACGAATGTACCAGTGGATTCGATTTCCCGTTAATGAAATTTCCATTCTCATCGAACATTGCAAATTCCCGGTCGTGTAAGAGACAACCTCCCTCCGTTATCATAGCCCTCTCCAAATCGATTCCATCGAGTGATTTTACCGGGTAGATTGTTATCCTGCTGAGTGTCGGCTTGCCTGGCATATCGTTACCTTGAATTTACCATTCTGCAATAGGAAATAAAGTCGGTGGAGGGGATTTCTTTCATTCCAAGCTGGCGCATCATGGTAACCATTTGTCCGCGATGATAGGTACTATGATTCATGCAATGATGTATCGACTGCCATACGGGATTTGTAAATGCAGTGCCGGCAACATTTTTATAAGTAAAATTTGAAACAGCCTTCTCATCGTCAATATTCAAAACAAAATCAATGAACTCCTGGTCAAGAAATCGGATTTGGGCTTTCGCTTCAGAAAATTTACCGCTGAAATTACCTCCGGGTCCCGAAGTCAATGATTCACCATTGAGTCTTTTGATCCATATAAACTCGGCATCCCAGATATGATAAATCGTTTTTCTAAGAGATGGGAAACTGCTTATTATTTCTCTGTCGAGCAGTTCATCCGGCAAACCACTTTCGATGAGAGATAATAATAAGTCATTTGCCCATAAATTAAACCGGGTATAAGGAAGCAGTGTTATCATTTGTGAAGTTAAATTACCCGCAAAAGATACACAAATGTTATCTGAAAATATTACTTATTGATGCAACGGCCTTTTCTTAATCATTCCGCCTTTCGTGTCCTTAATTCCATGAGTAATAACAAATGCCTGTCCGTCTATTTTTTCTATTTCGGCTTTCAGGGATGCTATTTCAAGTCGTGTGACTACCGAAAATAATATTTCGGTCTCCGCAAGGCTATGACCATGCGAACCGAATCCGCGTTTGCCCCTGTAAATTGTTACTCCCCTGCCGAGTCGTTCAGTAATCATTTTCCTGATTTCCTCGCTGTGATTGGAAATTATGGTTACCCCGGTGTATTCTTCAATTCCGGAAATCAGGTAATCGACTGTTCTTGCTGCGGCCATATAGGTAAGTATAGAGTATAATGCGCGCTCGAACGACAATACAAATGCTGCGACGGTAAAAATGATAATGTTTATTACCAGGATCAGGTCGCCGATCGTCACCGAAAATTTCCTGGTGATGCTCAATGCGAGTATTTCTGTGCCGTCGATCACGCCTCCGCCGCGCATGGCAAAGCCAATTCCTGCGCCGAGGAAAATTCCGCCGAAGACTGCCACGAGAAGTTTATCAGAGGTTACAACCGGATAGGGAATGAATATGATGCATATGGCAAGACCGATGATTGCGGTAAGGGTCTTAAGAGCAAAAGTCCGGTCTATGAGCCGGTATCCCAGCCAGATGAACGGAAGATTGATCAATACAATTAATGTAGGCAATTGCACGCTGGTTATTTCAGAAAGAAGCAGTGAGATTCCGGTTACTCCGCCATCAATAAAACCATTCGGCAATAAAAATCCCTTGAGGCCAAGTCCGGCCGACAACATGCCTAAAATGATTAAAAATCCATGCGTAACCTGCCTGCGTACATGGATTCTGAATACTTTATAATCATGAATTGTTGGCGATTTATATTTTGCTCCTTTCCCTTTATCTTTTCTTTTCAGATACTGGATAAAAACCGTCTG
This sequence comes from uncultured Flavobacteriales bacterium, assembly GCA_964595205.1. GTDB lineage: Bacteria > Bacteroidota > Bacteroidia > AKYH767-A > 2013-40CM-41-45 > JADKIH01. The sequence goes on from CAZQOQ010000018.1 coordinate 118,866, forward strand.
GAACAATGGATTCATAAGCTTGATTTTTACACTCTGTTATTTTTTATACCTGAAGATAATTTTAATATAATGTTACTCATTATTCATAGATGGTATCAGAAAAAATTAAAATCTCTTTAAATTTTTAAAACAGGATAATTTTCAAATCAGAAAAACCATCTTCATCTTATAAATGGAAGTAAAAAGATGTAACAAATGGATACCGGCTGAATTGCCTGGGAAAAAACTTGTGTGTCCTGTTTCAGGACATAAGAAATTTTTATTCTCGCTGGCTTTATTTTTCCAGGATTGAAAATCATATTTGCTTAAAAAATTCGTCAGACCTTCTAAAGGCCGAGAGGGTTGTCTGTTTCGCAATTCAAAAGCCTCCGACTTATTAGTATAGAAAAAAGTTAAACAACATGCATTCACAGAATGAGAAGACAGAATGATACATACCAAAATGAAAGTGATATAATTTACATTCTTTACTACTCTAATCATCGAAATACTTATTTATTGATAATCATAAATTGAGGTGTTTTTTCTTAATAGGTTCCAGGTTTGTACAACGGTATCGTTCACTAAGGAATCCTTCTTAATTACTCCAACACTATCTGCATAATAAAAATAAAAATTCCCGTTTATATATGAATCTTGTGAAACCTTCATTTTAGTTACATTTCTATAAACAACATTTTCGACATTAATAGAATCAATCACATCTGCAATTACTGCATTATATAAGTGATCATTAATTCGCTTACTTGAAATAAAAACAAAACCCCCATAGTACAAATATCTTGATATTGTATTACTGAACAATTGTTCGTGATAAGATGATGAGATGTTGGAACTGAAATAAGTTACATCAAAATATTCCAGATCCCCCAGATTTGTTTGATTGGGATTCGAAGGAGGAACAGGAACAGATGTTCGCAGTAAGCCCGTTAAAGCGATACTATCAAGATTTAAACTTGCGGAATCCTTATAAATCCAGTATGAGCCGGTATTGAAGAGATACGGATATAAAGTCGGATTTATTTTACTATGATTACTTTCCTGATAAGGAGTATAAGTACTATTGGTATTACTTTCTTCTCTATCTTTTTTACAGCTTTCAAGATAAACAAAACACAGAAGTATGATTAACAAGTTTTTCATGACTTAAAATTATTTTAAATAGTTCAAAACAATTAAATTCACAAGAAGACAATTAATATAAATTCGGTCAGTCCTAATTCACCGCTACATTCTGTTTCGACATCAGCTCTTCGATTTCATCGGCTTCGATTGGAATTTCAGCCATCAGATCGACCGGACCTTTTTCGGTAATGAGTATATCGTTTTCGATTCTGATGCCAAGATTTTCTTCAGGAATATAAATTCCGGGCTCACAGGTAAACACCATTCCTGCCTGGATTGGAAGATAACGGTTACCGATATCATGAACATCCAAACCGAGAAAATGCGAAGTGCCATGCATGAAATATTTTTTATAAAGCGGTTGTCTCGGATCCTGCCTGGCAACGTCTGCCTTATTAAGAAGACCCAGGCCGATTAATTCCTGCTCCATTACTTTGCCGACTTCTTCCTGGTATTTTGGAATAACGGTTCCGACGACAAGCATTTTTATCGCGGCACGCATCACCCTTAAGACAGCATTGTAAACATCCTTCTGACGTTGCGTGAATTTTCCATTGACAGGAATGCTTCGCGTTAGATCCGCAGCATAATTTGCATACTCAGCACCAAAGTCGAGGAGAATTACGTCCCCGTCTTTACATTCCTTGTTGTTTTCGTTGTAATGCAAAACACAGGCACTGGGTCCGCTGGCAATGATAGGATAATATGAATGGCCGTTAGCGCGGTTACTAATAAATGAATGAATGATCTCCGCTTCAATTTCGTATTCCATGATGCCAGGCCGTGTCACCTGCAGGACTCTCCGAAAGGCCTTGTTGGTAATATCACAGGCCTGGCGCAGAAGAGCAACCTCAGCCTGAGATTTAATAGATCTTAACTTTGCCATCACCGGCCCGGAACGGTGATACACATGATTCGGGTATTTGTTTTTGAGTTCGCCGGCATATCTTTCGTCACGATAAACGACGGAAGATACGAAACGGTCATTTTCATTAAGGTTGATATACACATTGACAGCATGATGCATTAATACCGGCATCATGGCCGCCATTTCATCTGCCCAGTATATATTCTGAATGCCGCTTGCGGCGCGCGCTTCTTCTTTAGTGTATTTATGACCTTCCCAGACTGCAATATGTTCGTTGGTTCTCCGGATAAACAATATTTCCCTGTATTCAGGAATTGGATGATCCGGCGAAAAAATCAGCACCGTATGTTCCTGGTCGATTCCGCAAAGCCAGAAAAGATCAGACTGCTGGCGAAATGGGAAATTCTGATCACCATTACGCGGCATTTCGTCGTTTGAATGAAAGATTGCAACTGAATCAGGCAAAAGGTTTGCGACAAATTTTTTCCTGTTTTCGATGAACAGGTTTGGATCAATAGCGGTGTATTTCATACTTAATCGGTTATCGTGTAAAAATAAGAAATTATAATTAATGATTACCTTCTCTCAACGTCTGATTTAACGATACATTTAGGTACATTCCATCTTTTCAGATATAATTTAAGGTCGATGATATTACCATCACAATCCGTAAAATCACCATTTTTATTTTTCAAAATAATCTTCATTTTACCATTGCGGATTTCATTGCTTATTAATTCCTTTAAACTGTCGTGCCCAAGATCTTTATTTTGACAGCCGATACGTGCACCTGCTTCGTTGTTGAATAAATCCATTACACCTGAAATGGAATCCGGCAGCGATGACTCCTCATCGGTCCTGCCCTTTTTGAATTGATTGAAATTGCCTTTCTCATGTGCTTTACCCAGGGCGATGGCTTTTTTCCAGCAAAAATTCTGTGACATGATGGCCATCCAATAAGCATGTCGAAAGGCGTCTATTTGTCCACCGGAAATGTCACCATCGAGCATGCCGTTTTTTTTCATGTACCTGCTTGTTGAATCGGCTACGATGGTAAGCTTCCTCGCTTTATTGGCAATGAAAGGATGGCTCAATACCCAGCATTTTTCAGGGCCGCTCAACTGCCAGAAAGAATTCCATGTTCCCTGCGCCGAAACGAAGCCGGTGAAAAACAACAATATTATCACAGAAAATAATTTCCTCATGACAGATTTCTGACAATTCATAAATGACAATGTGAAAATTTAAAATTATAAAAACTTCTCAGTCTATGGATTGAATTGAAAATCTATTGTAGAACCAACGCTAAACTTTATTACTTTGCAGGTCATGATGAGAAGAAATTTTTACCTCGCCACCGTACTCTTTTATATAGTTTCCTGCGGAACCCCAAAATATGTTCAGCTCAATGATGATCAGCTAAAGGCAAATCTGAAAAAACATATTATCACGCTATCATCGGATGATTTCGAAGGACGAGAAACCGGAATGCCCGGAGAAAAGAAAGCCTATGAATATATTATCAGGGAATTTAAGAAAGCGGGGCTCAAACCCAAAGGAGAAAACGGATTTTTACAGCCTTTTATATTTACGGCCGGAGCCGAATATGGCCCCAGCACGCAGCTTGTTGTGAATTCGAATATTTACACTGCAGGAAAAGATTTTATTCCACTGCCTTATTCTTCGAATGCAGTCGTTACCAATTACATTACAAAGGTTCAATATGGAATTGCGGATCCTTTAAACAAGAGAGATGATTATAAAGGGAAATTAAATATTGCCAAGAGAATATTCCTGATAGAAACCGGTACCCCTGACGGCAACGATCCACATGGGAAGTTCGGCGACTGGACCGATCTTCGAAAGAAGATCGATCTTGCGATATCGAAAGGGGCGGCTGCTGTCATTTTTATCAATTCGGATACATCTACCCAGGATCCGAAACCCGATTGGAAAAATCATATTTCGCCTTCATCCATTCCTGTGATTTTTGCCAATAAAAATGTCGCAAGTGTTTTGAAGGACAGTGTTGTTACAAATTGTACGGTAGGAACTGAAATAATTAAAATCGAAAAGACGGGGTACAATGTCATTGGCTTTATCAATAATAAATCTGCGAATACTGTTGTAATAGGAGCACATTATGATCATCTCGGCATGGGTGACGAAGGTTCACTCTACCGCGGCGCACCGGCAATTCATAATGGTGCAGATGATAATGCAAGTGGAACGGCTGCCCTCATCGAACTCGCTAAGTATGCACGTGGCCCTGCATTTAAGAAAAGCAATTATATGTTTATTGCTTTCAGCGGAGAAGAAAAGGGATTACTCGGATCGAATTATTTTGTAAAACATCCTACGATCGATCTGAAGAGTATAAATTATATGATAAACATGGATATGCTTGGCCGATTGAAAAAGGATGAAAAAGTTCTTATCATTAATGGCACCGGAACAACAGAGAGATGGAAAGGAATAATTGACTCGGCCAAGGTTGCTGATTTAAAGATTAAGGAAACCGATTCGGGCGTGGGGCCAAGCGATCATACGTCTTTTTATCTTCAGAATATTCCTGTGCTGCATTTTTTTAGCGGCACACACAGCGATTATCACAAGCCATCCGACGATGAAGACAAAATCAACTACGAAGGTGAGGTAATGATAATTAAGATGATAGAAAATATCATGACGAATCTTGACGGATCGGGTACGCTTCCTTTTCTAAAAACTAAAAACGAAACTAATGAGGACGCACCTAAATTTAAAGTTACATTAGGTGTGGTTCCTGATTATTCTTTCGAAGGAGAGGGTATGCGCATCGATGGCGTTACCGATGGCAGGCCGGCAGCAAATGCAGGATTGGAAGCCGGCGACATCGTCATTCAACTGGGTGAAATAAAAGTGGTGGACATGATGAGTTACATGAAAGCTCTTGGCAAATTCAATAAAGGCGATACTACGAAGGTGAAAGTGAAGAGAGGGAATCAGGAGATTGAGAGGGAGATTACTTTTTAGAGACAAGAACCAAGAGCCAAGAACCAAGAGCCAAGAGCCAAGAACCAAGAGCCAAGAGCCAAGAACCAAGAGCCAAGAACCAAGAGCCAAGAGCCAAGAGCCAAGAACCAAGAACCAAGAACCAAGAGCCAAGAACCAAGAACCAAGAACCAAGAACCAAGAACCAAGAGCCAAGAGCCAAGTATCAAGAATTTAAGTTCTCATTTCGATACTTTTCGAATTTTTGTTTAAATTTCTAATTTAAGAAAATCTTAACAAATGGTCATGGGCTTATTCAGGTAAAATTCTTTTTAATTTCATTGACTATTTCAACTATTAAAATCTGATAATCCCAACAATCGCAACCTTTTCCCTCAAAGTTTTCGCATCATGCTTCTTGGTTCTTGGTTCTTGATTCTTGGTTCTTGGTTCTTGGCTCTTGGTTCTTGTTTCTTGGTTCTTGATTCTTGTTCCAATCAATCTAAAACAATACATTCGTCCTCCTTAAATTAAAATAATGAAAACGATAAAAATTCTTTCAATCAGCCTTATGGTGTTGACTATATCGGCTTTAATTACAATTGCACGCGACGAGGATCCGGCTGAAAAAGCCAGGCGTGAAGAAAAAGAAAAGGCAAGAAAAGAAGCCATTCAAATGAAATTACCTTCACATATGGATGCCAAGATTAACTCCCAGGCAAAAAATTCAGGTAACCCTTTTCCATATCCAATCAACCAGCATAAAATGCCAAATGGGTTGAATGTGGTGACTGTACCTTATCCCAGTCCCGGCATCGCTGCATTTTATATACTGGTAAGAACAGGTTCACGGAATGAAATTGAAAAAGGCAAGACCGGTTTTGCACATTTCTTCGAGCATATGATGTTCAGGGGAACTGAAAAATATCCAAAAGATAAATATAGCGCAGTGCTTAAGTCGACCGGCGCTTCTGCAAATGCAAATACCAGTCTCGATCGAACGCTCTATCACATGACCGGCGATGCATCAAAACTGGAAACGATGTTTATGCTCGAAAGCGACAGGTTTAAAAATCTTTCTTATTCTCTTCAGGATTTTAAAACAGAAGCCGGTGCGGTAAAGGGAGAATACACTAAAAACTCCGCAAACCCCTATACGAAACTGAATGAGATGGTACAGAATACAGCCTTCGACTCCCATACATATAAACATACGACGATGGGATTTTTCGAAGACATTGTAGATATGCCAAATCAGTACGATTATTCGAGAGAGTTTTTTAACAGGTACTACAGACCGGAATACTGTACGATCATTGTAATTGGTGACGTTTCACACCAGCGGGTGATTGAACTGTCGAATAAATATTTCGGCGACTGGAAAAGGGGAACCTATGTTTCTACAGTCCCTGCTGAACCGGAACAAAAAGAAACACGTTATACGAATCTGAAGAAGCCGGGTTTCCCGCCTTATCTCGGGCTGAATTATAAAGGACCTGCATATAGCGCGACTGAAAAAGATTTTCCTGTACTCGATGTATTATGTGCTGCTTACTTCGGAGAGAATTCGGAACTGTATAACAAGCTGGTCATAAACGAACAAAAATTAAGATCGCTCGGAGCAGACGCAACAACTACCCGCGACCCTTTTCTCATTTCTATTGAGGGTTCGCTCGTAGATGCCAAAGATTTCAGTTACATAAAATCGGAAATCGAAAGGACGCTTAATGAAGCAAAGACTAAGATGCTTGATCCAAAACTTTTGCAGGAAACGAAAGAAAATTTTCGCAATAGCATGATCATGCAGAATGACAATCCAACAACAATAGCAAACACATTAAGCTTCTTTACCTGGGTATCGGGCGACCCTGAATCAATAAATACGTATTACAACATGTACAATACTGTGACGGCCGAAGATATAATGAATGTTGCGAAAAAATATTTTACTCCGCAGCGCCTCACAATTGCAACCATATCACCCGAAGACTCAGTTAAATTTTAATCTAAGAAACTAATAAAAATGAAAAATATTATTCTCACCTGTGCATGTATCCTTTCATTGATTACTGTTTCGGTCGCTGCCGAAGAAGTAATCCAGCTAAAGATGCCTAACTCGGGAAAAGCCGTGATCCGGCTTGTTTTCCGCAATGGATCAATCTGCGATCCAGCCGGCAAGGAAGGCCTTACCACACTTACCACCGACATGATCGTTGAAAGCGGTACTAAAAACATGACCTCAACAGAAATTCGCAAACTTATCTATCCCTGGGCCGCCGGAATGAGCAGCTTTACGGATAAAGAGGTTTCCATTCTGACGTTCCAGGTTCCAACGAAATACCTTCAGCAGTTTTATACTTCTGTCGTAAAAGAATTGTTGTTGCACCCCTCCATGGACAAAAATGATTTCGACAGGCTGTTATCTAACCAGAAAAATTATGTTGAAGAAGTTATCCGGCAGTCGTCAGACGAAGAGTATGGAAAAAAATATCTTGAAGAAGTATTGTTTAAAGGCACTCCATACAGCCACCTTACTGACGGAACCGTTTCTTCATTATCCTCCATTACACTCGATGATGTAAAGAAACATTACAGTAAAATGTTTACAAGAAACAATGTTCTGATTGGCATAGCGGGAGATTATCCCGAGACGATGGTCGGCCAGTTAAAAGCTGATCTTGCCATGCTGCCCGACGGAAAACCTTCTATACCTGCTTTGACACCGCCTCCAATGCCGAATGGTCTTACGGTTGATATCGTTTCCAAACAAGGAGCTTTGGGCTCGGCGATTTCCGCTGGATTTCCCCTGAATCTTACAAGAGCTAATGATGAATTTGCTGCATTGATGGTAGCGAACAGCTGGCTCGGCGAACATCGTAAATCGTATTCACGACTCTACCAGAAAATACGTGAGGCGCGTTCAATGAATTACGGCGACTATTCCTATATCGAATGGTATCAGAATGGCGGATCGAACATGTTGCCAGTGGCCGGTACACCGCGTTCATTAAATTATTTCAGTTTGTGGATTCGTCCCGTGCAAACTGCCAAAGGATTAAAGGGTCAGTATTCTGAATTGTCGGGCATTCAAGTCGGACATGCCCATTATGCATTGAGAATGGCATTGAAGGAAATGGACGAGATGATCAACAAAGGAATGAGCCAGGAAGAATTCGAAGGCACCCGTGATTTTCTCAAGAGCTATTCAAAATTATACATAGAGACGCCCGTAAAGAAACTTGGGTTCCTGATGGATTCTCATTTTTACGGGCGCAAAGACTGGATCACTGAACTTGATGCATTGCTGGCAAAGGTTACACTCGATGATGTGAATAAAGCGATTCGTAAATACTGGCAGACGAAAAACATGGAGATCGTAATTATAACCGATGAATCCGAAGCAAAGCCCCTTGCCGAAAGCCTGCGAAATAATTCGCCATCGCCTATGTCTTACAGTAATACCCTCAAGTCTTCCCTGCCTAAAGAGATTCTGGATGAAGATAATTTTGTGGCTACGTATCCGATGAAGGTGAGGGAAGTAAGGATTGTTGATTCGAATGAGACGTTTAAGAAATAACTGAGACTTTTGCAGTTTACAGCTTACTGTGTACAGACAGTTCACAGTAAGCTGTAATTTTTTTTATCTCCTCTTTAAACCCTGCCGCCAATCGCGTTGTCATACGTACAAATCCTAAATTTTATGAAAATGAATGTCAAAAAATTATCAATTCCTTGTTTTCTGATAGGAACAGTGCTTTTTGTTTTTACACTTACTACAGGATGTAAAAAAGACAACGATTCAGATACTGAGGATATTACCACAACAGCTGAAGATGTAGGACAGGCAGAAAGTGTTTCTTCTGACGTCGACAACATGACTGCAGAAGTTGCCCGGATGAGTTCGTTTAGTCCCGACGCTTCACAGGATCCCTCTTTTGATCAGTTCAATTTTGCATCGTGCGCCACCGTTACAAACGATTCGGTCAATCATGTATTGACGTTTGATTTCGGAACCGGTTGCGTTGGTCGTGATGGCAGGACAAGGTCCGGGCAGGTGATTGTCAATTACACAGGAACTGGCTATTTCGTTGCCGGATCTTCGTGGGTAATTACGTTTAATAACCACTATGTTAATGGTCGTCACGTCGAAGGCACAAGAACGGTCGTCAATAACGGACTCAATGGCGATGGTAACATGACCTGGACGATCGATGTACAGAATATGAAAATAACAAGACCAGATGGAACATGGAGATCATGGAATGGTCAGCGTACAAGAGAAATGGTTTCCGGCTTTGGCGATAATACCTGGACGAATGACGTTTATCTTATCAATGGTGCTTTTTCCGGAACGAACAGCGCGGGAGAAACCGTTACGGGTACTCTTACAAATGTCCGGCGCGATCACTCATGTCATTTCATAACAAGCGGAACGATTGTGATTACACCTTCCGGCCGCCCATCGCGCACGATCGATTTTGGAAGTGGCGATTGTGATGATCTGGCAACTGTTTCAAGGAATGGTGTATCGAGAACGATTCATTTAAGATTTTAGTAGTTTGAACATCCATTGTAATAACCGGGCGGGAATTTTTCCGAACGGTTTTTTTATTTAGAATACCGTTTAATAAGTTTTAAAAAAATATAACCACAAAGAACACAAAGGCTACACAAAGAGCACAAAGAAATGATTACTTTGATAACTATTGTAATTCTTTGTGCTCTTTGTGGTTAACCTTTGTGGACTTTGTGGTTAAAAAAAGCGCAGGAATAAATCACAAAATTCGTTTAGAATTACTGACGACATCATTCTTTTTAAATCGATCAAACTTGCGACATGTACTTGGCCGGATGAATACACTAAATATACTCAGTAATATAAATTTATTACTCACATAGAAATCGCTGATCACGTATAATTATTTAATAACAACAACCTTAATTACCCTATTTTTATCCACTCTGCAAAAATAGATTCCTTCAGAAAAATCTGAAGCATCGATAGATAAAAAACGCCCCTTCATGATTCCTTGAAAAATTAGCCTGCAACTTGAATCATATATTTTTATGTCTCTATCGATTGAATTAAAACTCATTACATTTATATAATTACTACAAGGATTCGGGAATATATTAATTGTATTTTCAGATTCTATTTTTGTGATTTCATTTGTCAGGCTATCACAAGCCGAGCCACTTATCTCTCTGAGGTCGTAATTGGGTATGTTTGGCAAATCCCAATATGTTCGTTTCCCGCCCAGGTAAAAACTAAAAGGTGCAAAATTGCAAGCCTGACCTAAACTATCTGGTTGATTTATTACACTTAAGTTGTCATTATATACATTTCTACAACTATCCGGATAAGGCCACCCACATTCATGTAAACATGATAAATAAATTTTATCATCAGGTCCACGCTTAAGCATACCGCCATTTGCTGGAACTGGTTGGTTATAGATTAACAACTTAGTTAATGATGGTTGCGTGCTTGTTAAGTCATATTGAATTAACTTCAATGAATCTCCATTAAAAGCGTTATTGGAATTTGAAACATATAGAACACTACCGGAAGGTGAGAATTCACATCCAAAATAATGAACTCCACTAGTATTATTTTCAATTCTCAGTGGGTTAATTATATGACCTGTACATCGATCAAAAGAATATGTTTCAAGCAATCCATTGAAATTTGCTAATGCTAGTTGTTCACCATTTTTACTAATTGCAATTGTTCCGGCATCTGTAAATGTTAGAGAGCCAATATTAATTAATTCAGGTCCGATAATAGAATCTGGAGTAACAAGAAAGACAAAAAAAAGATTTGATTGCCACCATTCCCGCGTAAAAATCCACCAATCTCTTCCGTTTGCATGCCGAATAGCGTGAACTCCCATCATTAGTGAATCAATTAGTGGCAACTGGATATTTTTAGAGATTACTCTACCTTGATAGTTATTAAAATAAGGATTAATTAATGAATAATATAGACCATTATGAGAAGCATTTGATTGCAATAAAAAATAAATACTATCATTGCCAGGTTTTGGAATTATGGTTAAATTATCATTCCAAGAACAAATTAATGAATCCCCATTGGTCATAATTTCATGATTCCGATTGCGAACGACAGTGTTTCGATTTGAGCCGGATATCCATAGTGGCCAATAAAAAGAATGAGCATAAAATAACAGTCTGCCCAATGTGTCGCTGATGGAAGTACAACTTCTGGGACAATCCATGTATGAAGAATCCGGTTTAGGAATTGTAAGATTTGAAAAATCAATACCAGCACTATCGCCAAAACACCAAACACGGTTCATGTTTTGACCATATGCACCCATTCTAACATTAATTATAAATAAAATCAGAAATATTCCAACAAAACGCATCAGTTAATAATTATTTTCCCATTTACTACTTCTCCAGTATCTTTTGAATACAATTTATACAAATAACAACCACAAGGCAAATCGGTTTGAAAACTACCTTGGTTCGACAAATTAATTAATCTTTTAACTAGTATACCTGATAAGTCGAAGATTTTTAATTCATAGAAAACACTATTGCCTTTTATGTATAAATGACCATTTGAGGGTGTGGGATAAACTGTATAAGATCTCTGTGGCTCTATGGAGAAATAAAATCCTCTTTCTTCCGTTTATATCTCATTAAAAAAAGGGGAAGGCCGGTACAAAATTTTACTACTTTTATCACCTCAGGAATCCATTTAACATATGCCAAAAGCTCCCTCGCGGAACAAATTCAGGAAATATATTTTAGTTTTCTGGGGATTAGTCGCTCTACCTGTAGTATTTTTATGTTTCATACTGTTCCTTGCTTCGAAAGGATATATCGGCGAAGAACTGCCAACCTTCGAAGAGCTGGAAAACCCGCGCAGCAACCTCGCTTCCGAGATAATCTCTGCCGACCAGACGATCCTTGGTAAATATTATTTTCAGAACCGGACGAACATTCATTATTATGAACTCTCCCCGGTTTTGCTGAATGCATTGAAGGCCACAGAGGATATCCGCTTCGATGATCATAGCGGTGTGGACATACGCGGGCTCGCACGCGTGGTGTTGCGGGCAGGAAGTGCCGGCGGAGGAAGTACCATCACCCAGCAGCTTGCCAAAAAACTCTTTCACGAAGTTCCCGATTCCAAACTCGAACGGGTCATTCAAAAGTTACAGGAATGGATCATTTCCATCCAGCTCGAACGCCGTTATACCAAAGAAGAGATCATCGCCATGTATCTGAATACGGTCGATTTCAGCAGCAATGCTTACGGAATCAAGTCGGCGGCACAGACTTATTTTGCAAAGACTCCATCACAATTAAATATTCTTGAGGCATCGCTGCTTGTCGGTATGCTGAAGGCGCCATCCAGGTATAATCCGGCTCGTAATCCTAAAAATGCCACCGAGCGAAGGAATGTCGTGCTTTCTCAAATGAAGAAGTATGATTTTATTTCTCAAAAGGAATTTGATTCCCTGAAGGTGGTGCCCATCAAACTGAAATACCAGGTGGAAGATCACAACTACGGACTGGCGACTTATTTCCGGGAAGAACTTCGGGGAGAAATGCTGCAATGGTGTAAAGAACACATCAATAATGCAACCGGCAGACCCTATAATCTCTATACAGACGGGCTGCGGATTTACACGACGATCAATTCGAAGATGCAGCGTTATGCCGAAGAGGCAATGGCGGAACACCTGAATGTACTTCAGCGAAAATTCAACGAACACTGGAAGGGCAAGGATCCATGGGAAGGTCACAAGGAAATACTTACTGATGCCATGAAACGCTCCGACCGGTATATTGCCATGAAGGCATCGAAGGCAAAAGAGAAAGACATAGAAAAAGCGTTTAACAAAAAAGTATCCATGACGGTTTTCACCTGGAGGGGTGATGTGGACACGATGATGTCGCCGATGGACAGCATCAAGTATTTCAAGAAAATGCTTCAGAGCGGATTTCTTTCGATGGAGCCCAATAGCGGATTCGTTCGCGCCTGGGTTGGCGGCATCGATTACCGTTACTTTAAATATGATCATGTGAAGGCCGGGAAACGTCAGGTGGGTTCCACCTTCAAACCGTTTCTCTACACCCTTGCCATGCAGGAAGGTTATTCGCCCTGCTATAAGATTCCGAATGTACGCGTCACATTCGATCTTCCTACGGGTGAACAGTGGTCGCCGGAAAACTCAGATGCTGAATATGGTGGCATGCTTACACTGAAAGAAGGTCTTGCAGAATCAGTGAATTGCATTTCTGCATACCTCATGAAACAATTCGGTCCGCAGGCGATGATAGAGATTGCCAGGAAGATGGGAATCACCTCGCCAATAGATGCCGTACCTGCAATTTGCCTCGGGACACCCGATGTTTCGGTTTATGAAATGGTCGGAGCCTATTCCACCTTTGCGAATAAAGGAGTATGGACCCAGCCGATTTACCTGACACGCATTGAAGACAAGAATGGCAACGTGCTGCAGGATTTTGTACCGAGAAAGGTGGAAGCCATCAGCGAAGAGACTGCCTATCTTATGCTTAACCTGATGCAAGGTGTTGTGCAGTTTGGAACGGGTGCAAGGTTGCGGGGAGAATATAAGATGCCGTATGCAATTGCCGGAAAAACCGGTACTACACAGAATCAAAGTGATGGATGGTTCATGGGTATTACTCCTGAATTGGTTTCCGGATGCTGGGTGGGATGTGAAGACAGGATCGTACATTTCCGCACGCTGGAGCTTGGGCAGGGTGCAAGAACAGCGCTGCCTATCTGGGCGCTATACATGAAGAAAGTGTATGCTGATAATACATTGAATGTTTCAAAAGGAGAATTTGAGGCACCCGAAGAACCGCTGAATGTGGAATTGAATTGTGATAAATACGTTCAGCCGGGAGAAGACAAATCATTATTTGATAATTTTTGAATGAGCAAAAAAATTTCGCACCTTCAGCCTTAGAAATAAAAAATTTCAGAATGAATAAAGTTGTAAAAGATGCAGATGCGGCCATCGACGGTCTGAAAGATAATATGACATTGATGGTCGGCGGCTTCGGCTTGTGCGGAATTCCGGAAAACTGCATTGCCGCATTGGTAAAAAAAGGCGCCAAAGGATTGACATGCATTTCGAATAATGCAGGAGTCGACGATTTCGGCTTAGGCTTGTTACTCAAGTCGCGTTTGATAAAAAAAATGATATCATCGTATGTTGGAGAGAATGCAGAATTCGAACGACAGTTGCTCAGCGGAGAACTTGAAGTGGAATTGATCCCCCAGGGAACACTGGCAACCAGGTGTCTCGCTGCCGGCTATGGAATGCCGGCAATTTACACGCCTGCAGGTGTCGATACGGAAGTAGCGATTGGAAAAGAGACGAGAAATTTTAATGGCAAAGATTATTTGTTGGAATACGCCTTCGAGGCCGACTTCGCCCTGGTGAAAGCATGGAAAGGAGATTCGCATGGCAATTTAATTTTCCACGAGACAGCCAGAAATTTTAACCCGATGATGGCAATGGCAGGAAAGATTACTGTGGCGGAAGTTGAAGAACTTGTCCCTGCCGGTCAGCTGGATCCGAATAATATCCATACACCTGGAATTTATGTACATCGGATTTTCCAGGGAAAGAATTATGAGAAGAGGATTGAGCAGAGGACGGTACGCCCGCGAATTCGCTAATTCGTTGATTCGTTGATTCGTTAATTAGTTAATTACCAATTAGTGAATTCCATTATAATATCAATAATATATTGGTTGTATTAGCTCGACTAATTTATTTTTTTGAGCATCTAAACTGATATATTATGAAAGATGAAGAAATTAAAGAAAACTTAATTGTAAATCTGACATTTGAATTTTCGATCATGATTTTAAATTATTGTGAAGAGTTAGAATCTATTAGAAAATTTGTGCTTGCAAATCAATTATTAAAATCCGGCACCAGTATTGGAGCAAATGTTTGGGAAGCTCAAAACGCTGAGAGTAAATTTGATTTCGTTCACAAATTTAAAATTGCTGCAAAGGAAATGGAGGAAACCAAGTATTGGCTATTATTGTGTGACAATTTTAAAATATGTCCAAATCCACAAATCATAGTAGAAAAATTAGATGTTATCCATAGAATAATAACTAAAATCATTACGACATCGAAGAAAAATAAATCTAATAAAAACCCACCACCATTAACTAATTAACGAATAATCACATCAACTAATTGATTAACCATGCTCGACAAAAACGGAATTGCCAAACGGATCGCACAGGAAGTGAAAGACGGATTTTATGTTAACCTGGGAATTGGAATTCCAACTCTGGTGGCAAATTATATTCCTGCGGGAATTAACGTTGTTTTACAATCGGAGAATGGATTACTTGGTATGGGTCCGTTTCCGTTTGAAGGAGAAGAGGATCCCGATTTAATCAATGCCGGTAAACAAACTATAACCACTGTTGCTGGTTCTGCATTTTTTGATTCGGCAATGAGTTTTGGAATGATCAGGGCCGGGAAAGTTGACCTCACAATCCTTGGAGCCATGGAAGTAAGCGAAGACGGCGACATTGCAAACTGGAAGATCCCCGGAAAGATGGTTAAGGGAATGGGCGGAGCAATGGATCTTGTTGCGTCGGCTAAACATATCATTGTTGCCATGCAACATGTGAATAAAGCCGGCGAATCGAAGCTGCTTCCTTCTTGTTCTTTACCTCTCACTGGCAAACGCTGTGTGAAGCGAATCGTAACGGAGCTTGGAGTATTAGATGTTCTTCCGAATGGGGGATTTAAATTGCTCGAACGTGCACCTGGTATCAGTGTAGAACAAATTAAAAATGCAACTGCCGGAAAATTAATCATTGAAGGTGAAATACCCGAAATGGTTGTTTAAATTTTATTGCCTTTTTTAATTTTAATATAATTCTATTTTTCGAGATGATTCATATCAAAAAAGATCTTAAATCACACTCGGCATTTATTATCTTTTTTATAGTTTTTGTTACTGTAGGTCTGCTTATTTATAAGGATTATGGCATTTCCTGGGATGAAGAAATCTCAAGGAGTGAATGTGGAATTATCAATTACAATTTCATTAAATCAGGAGATTACTCTCCGTTGATTCATGGCAATGAAAAATATCATGGACCGGCATTCGAAATTTTTCTTGCAGGGATCGAAAGTATTTTTGATATGGATAATACGCAAACGATTTACCATATGCGGCATCTTATTACTTTTCTACTATTTGCAATATCTGTGTTGTTTTTCTACAGAATACTTTTTCGATATACAAGATCTCCCTTCGAAGCTGTACTGGGCTGCCTGTTTGTGGTATTGAGCCCGCGGATTTTTGCGGATGCATTTTACAATTCAAAGGACCTCGCTTTACTTTCATTTTCAATCATTACAATTTATACCTCCATTAACTTTTTATCATCCCGTTCTTTTATAAGCATTTTCTTTCATGCAATTGCATCAGCAATACTTATCGACATTCGTATTTTGGGAATCATCATTCCAATCTTCACAATTATATATTCTGTATTAAAGATCTCCTTCGAAGGGAATAATAATAATTTAATCAGAAGGAATATTATTTACATAGTATTATTAATTCCATTTATCATCCTCTTCTGGCCGGTATTGTGGTGGCACCCTTTTGAAAATTTTATTGCAGCTTTTAATGAGATGCGGAAATATCATTGGGATGGATTTGTTTTATTCAATGGAAAAAAGATAAATGCCCTCAACCTGCCATGGCAATATCTTCCTGTTTGGATTGGAATCACAACACCCATTCTATACCTGGTACTATCAATCGCAGGTATTGCGTTGTTTTTAAAAAACATTTTTCTATCCCTCAAAAAAAATTTTCAACAACTGTTTACATTCGATTTGGAATGGTTGAATCTTTACATAATTATCGTCCCGGTAACGGCTGTGATTGTTTTAAACTCTGTCGTTTATGATGGATGGCGCCACCTCTATTTCATTTATCCATCAATTATTTTTTTCTGCATTTTTGCTTTGAAATTTATTTTTGAAAGATTAGGAAAAATAAAATACCTGTTCTTAATATCTGTCCTGATTGCCGGTTGTTCCTGTATATTTACCATTAATGAGATGATTCGGCTCCATCCCTATCAGAATATATATTTCAATTCTCTGGCAGGCAATTCTTATCAATCAGCAAAGCGCAGTTTTGAATTGGATTACTGGGGTACTTCCTATCTCGAGGGATTAAAATATATCGTTGCTAACGACAAGAGAAATTTCATAAAAATCAGTGAAGACACTTATCCTGGAGAAACGAATGCTCTTATGCTCGATGAAAAAGACAGAGACCGTTTGATTTATACCAGTTTGGAAAGAGCCGATTATTTTATCACAACATATCGACTGCACCCTGAAGATTACCCAAATAAAGAATTATTTTCAGTAACACGGGGTGATGCAAAATTAATGTCTGTTTTCAATATGCGCCCATTAGATGATCTGCAAAATGAGAACTCTGCCGATATGGTTTCTTATAATTATAATTTCAATAACCCTGATAAATCCTGGTCGGGGATTGAATTTGCTTCGAGAGATGATTCTCCGGAAGATAAATGCTCAATCACAAACTCCGGGAATAATTATTCAGCCGTTTATAATCTGAATATTGATTCAGCCTGGTCGCTCAGTGCAAAGCTTCGATCGTTGATCTCTTTTGAAATGTACTCAAAAGATAATTTAAAAATACAGGTGGTGGTTCAGGCAGATTCGTCAGATGGTAAAATGTATTACTGGAAATGCAGCGAACACAGATATTCTAAAACTGGAAAATGGACAAAAATTAAAACATTCATCGATTTCCCCAGTATAGATCAGGAAGACCGTGTTAAAATTTACCTCATAAACTCTGAGAACAAGACATTTATGATTGATAACTTCGCTTTGACCATATATGAGGATAAATAGATCTCCGCATATCGCATAAAGCCAAATTGATTTCTGTTTTATATGAATTGATTTTATATTTTTACCGGCATACAGAAGAGCTATATGAATTTTACGAGGCTTTCAATTGTTATTCCCTGTTATAATGAAGAACGGACCATCCACCTGATCCTTGATAAAATTCGCAAGGTCGATCTTAAGGCGGGAATAAAAAAAGAAATTATAGTTGTCAACGACTGTTCTACTGACAATACGAAAGGGGCCATTGAAAATTATTTTCTAAAAAATCCGGAAACAGATTATAAATTATACAATCATCCGGTAAATATGGGAAAAGGCGCTGCCATCCATACTGGAATTTCAAAAGCTACCGGTGAATACCTGATCATTCAGGATGCAGATCTTGAATATGATCCGAACGAATACAATCTTTTAATTCAACCCATACTCGACGGTTTCGCAGATGTTGTATTTGGTTCCCGGTTTATGGGAGGTAATCCGCACCGAATCCTGTTCTTCTGGCATTCGATCGGGAATAAATTTCTTACCTCCATCTCCAATGCGTTCACGAATCTTAATCTCACCGATATGGAGACCTGTTATAAATTATTCCGGACAGACGTGATACAGGGAATTAATCTGAAAGAAAAACGATTTGGTTTTGAGCCGGAGGTTACGGCAAAAATTTCGCGGGTAAAGAATATCAGGATTTATGAAGTCGGGATTTCATATTATGGCCGCACCTATGAAGAAGGCAAAAAAATAGGATGGCGAGATGGTTTTCGTGCAATATGGTGTATTTTGAAATATAATCTCTGGTCGAAGTAAGAAACATGGAATTACTTCTCAGGCGGACCGGAATTTATATTATTGCCATTATTCTTGCCATTGCTTTTTTCAGAGTAAACGGATTTTTCAGCAATAAAAAAAGCGAGATCATCAAGAGCGACGGTCTCGGCTATTATTCATACCTGCCCGCACTCTTTATTTATGGTGATCCGTCGCAGGGATTTTTGCATGAGAAGTTTCCTAAGTATTATAAATATACCGGCATACCCGAATACATGCAGGTAATCGATAACAAACCGGTGGACAAATATTTTTTCGGAACGGCGGTATTGATGTATCCCTTTTTCATGACAGCTCACCTATTTTCATATTATTTTCATCAGCCTCCGGATGGATATTCGATTCTTTATCAATACCTGACCGGCTTCGCCGCGGTCTTTTATGTATTTCTCGGAATATTTTTTTGTGATAAACTGCTACGCCTTTACGGAGCAAACACATATCAATCTTTATTTATTTGCGCCTTACTTGTTTTCGGCACCAATATCTACTTCTATGCTGTTGTTGAATCGACGATGTCTCATACATTCAGCTTTGCAATGGTAACCGGATTCCTGTACTTTACAAAGAGTTTATTTGTTTACAGGAATACGAGGTTCATTATTCCTGCGTTTATCACGCTGGGGCTCATCGTCCTTATTCGTCCCTTTAATGCAATGATCATTCTCGCATTACCTTTCCTGGCAGGAAATGCAAAAATTCTTTGGGATACCGTAAAGTTTGTTTTAAAAAATTATATCCTTACCTCCGCAGGTATATTATTGTGTGCTATTATTGTATCACTTCAAATGTGGATCTGGTATAAACAGACCGGCCACCTTATTGTCTATTCTTATACCAATGAAAAATTTTATTTCGACAAACCCCACATATTTAATGTGCTTTTTAGTTATCAGAAGGGGTTATTTATTTACACACCTTTGCTCTTTCTTTCACTGACAGGATTGATATTTTTATTTCGTAAAAACCTCTTTGAAGCCATATCATATATTTTATTTTTTCTGTTGCTTGTATATGTAATGAGCTGCTGGCATCAATGGTATTATGGTGCGAGCTTTGGCTTCCGGCCAATGATTGAATATTTCGGATTATTCGCCGTGCTGCTTTTATTTTCATTAAACCTGTTTAAGAAGAGAAAATATAAAAATATTTTTGTTGGCCTGTGCATATTTACACTTTTTGTAAACCAGGTTCAGGCTTATCAATACAGAAAATTCATTCTGCATTGGGAGCACATGAGCAGGTACAAATACTGGCGCGTGTTTTTAAAGACCGATCCGAAATGGAACGGTTATGTTTGGGATAATCCCGAACCCGATGATATAGTTGGTACTCCGGTAAAAAAATTTTCAATGGATTTTGAACAGGCTTCACAACTATGGAATGGCGGCAGCACTTTCGATGCCGGAACGAAAGCTCATTCCGGAAAAATGACCGGTAGTCTCGATGTGAATAATGAATTCAGCTCCACGCTCATCCTGAAAGGTCAAAAAGAAATCTTCGATTGCAAAAAACCTGCAGTGGTAATCACGGGATATCTCACCGACAAAAACCGTCTGCCGTCGGATAATTTACAGCTGATAGTGAGTTATGATAAAGCTGAAGGAGGAACATATTTCTATAAGGCCCGACGCATCGATAATTTTACCGAGAAAAAAAACGGCTGGAAAAAATTCGAGGTTGCTTTGAGAATTGATAAATTGAAAAATGAGTCGGATGTAATTAAAATCTATTTCTGGAACTCTGAGAAAAAAATGTTTTTACTTGATGATATCGACATTAGATTTTTTGAGCAGTTTTAGCACACTGTAACATATAATTTGCAGATTAATTATTTAGCTTATTTTCCTCCTGCCTGATAATCCAGTCAGCATCTTCCTCCATTATCTGTTCGATTGGCCTGTTTTGAGTATAGCTTTTATTTAAAAGCTCCTGCATCCACTGCTGATTTTGCCGCATTTGAATTTTTATTTCGGAAATACGTGAAAAATATTTTCTTACTTTATGCTGAGCGAAAACAAACGACGCAGAATCGCGGGATACATTCAGACTATCGGCATAACGTTCCGCCTCGCCTGAAAGAATTTCATTTTTTGAGATTTTTTCCAATTCCACCGATGTACGCTGATCGAGACGATCAAGATCCTTTTCTACTGCCTGAACAAAATTAACTCCGGGATTTCCATAATTTCCCGATGACTGCAAAAGCAAAACAACATCATATTTTTCGACAACTGAAAGAATATCTAAGTCAGGCGTATAATTACTGGATAATTTACCTTCAGGAAAAACAGTGCTGTAATAGTAAATGAATGTTTCATCGTCGAAAATATTTTTGAATATCCTTTCATTGAAGATTGTCCAATAGAAGCTATCGGCAATTACAAGAAGTCGTGGTTTAAGTTTCGTTGAATCCTCCTCATAGATAAATTTCGGATAGGGCATTTTATCATAGGGAAGTTTTTCAAAAATATTAAGCAGCTGACCCAGGTCATAATCAGTTCCGCGTAAATTGTCAGGAAATTCAAGTTTCCAGGTAAAGTTTCTTATATCGCGATTGCTGTTCTTTTCAATGTACCTGACGATTGAATCTGCGCACAGCGCCATGCAGTAAAAGTTCCAGTGAATTCCCTGTTTTGGAAAGAGTAGCAACTTAGACGTATCCTTTACGTGCAGTGCCCAACCATTAAAATCTATATACCTAATATCTTTTTCGTTGGCAAATTTTAGAAAGGAGGTGTAATTTCGCTTGTCGCTGATTTTCCCGGAATAATAATCAGGCAAATATTCTCTGTAATAATCCGTCTTCCCGGGAACAAGGGCAGTCATTAAAAAAATATTTTTCCTGTCAAGATAATCCTCGACTCTTTTGATCCTTTCAACGTTTTTCTTCATGATATCTTCCCCAACGAAATTCCTGCCCGTTACCTCGTCAATATAACCCTGCTGAAAGAGATAGCCATGTTTACCTACGACGACATCAACGTGTGTTTTAGAGAACAATGAAAAATCAAACTGGTTAAATAAATATATGAACCAGTTCCTGAGTCCGAATGTCTCATCCTTATATTCACTGTAACTGTTCTGAAATTCGCCCGACATCCATCTTTCAAAACTGAATTCCGGTTTTGAACTCGTTGATGTAACACCGGCAAGAGCTTTCACTTTCAAAATCTGAAACTGTTCCTGAATCTTAGGAATCAACAATGAAAATATCAGAATAATAAAAATCGTTTTTTTCATCAGAAGCGGAAATAGATAAAAGGGTTAAAGCCGGAAGATGAAATAGAACCTATGCATAATAACATAAGAGCAAGGCTGAACAGACCGAATGCAAATGTCCGTTGAACTGAAGGGGCATGGAATAAAACAAAATTCTGAGCCTGGTGAATTTTTCCAAATATACCGGAGAATGAAAATAGTGCTGCAAGGATTAATACGCAATAAAATTTAAAGTCTAAAATCGGTTCCGCATTAAAATTGTTTATGCCGGCCATCGTCTTGATGAAACCGAAAGCATAATTTAAATCCGGCGCTCGAAAAAACACCCATCCGGTTAAAACAATTACATATGTGAGCATCATGGCTGGTAGTTTACCAATGCGTTCGGTAATTTTCAATAAAAATAATCTGTCAGCTATCAGAAACAATCCATGGAAGGCTCCCCATATAATAAAATTCCATGCTGCACCATGCCAGAAACCAGAGATCAGAAATACAAGCCATAAATTCAAATACAGTCTCGATTTACTTTTAACCTGGTTACCGCCGAGAGGAATGTACAGGTAATCACGCATCCACCGGCTGAGGCTGATATGCCAACGTCGCCAGAATTCGGTAATGCTGCCAGAGATGTAAGGATTATCAAAGTTTTCGGGAAATAAAATTCCTATCATCCGTGCGATTCCAATGGCCATATCCGAATAACCGGAGAAGTCGAAATATATCTGGAATGAATATGCGATGATTCCTATCCAGGCGAGTGATGTTGAAAGTTCACCCGGGGGTAAAGCGAAAATTCTGTCGACCTGTTCTCCCAAAACGTTTGCAATGAGAACCTTTTTTGAGAGGCCAATCACAAACCGGAAAAAGCCGGTAAGCTTGTTGTCGATGGTTTCCTGGTGATGCCTGTCGATGATTTGATTGGCAATTTCCTTATACCGAATAATCGGCCCTGCAATGAGTTGAGGGAAGAGGAGGATATAAACCGCGTAATCTGTAATACGCTTCATCGGTTTGTTGATGCCTCTGTAAACATCGATGATATAACTTAATTCATGAAACGTGAAAAAGGAAATTCCTATAGGTAATGCGATGGAAGTCCATTGAATATGACCTGTTGCACCAAGCTTACTCAGGAGTTCATTAATATTTTCAACGAAGAAATTTGCATATTTAAAATAAAGCAGAATGCTGACATTCAGGCAGACAGAAAATATTAATATGATCTTCTTCTTTCTGCCCTCTGAATTAAATATGGCGTGACTCAGATAGTAGTCTACGATTATTGATGCGAGGATGACAAATACAAAACGTGGAGCACCCCACATGTAAAAGAAAATGCTGAAGACAAGAATTACCCCGTTTTTATAGCGTGTATCGGCAAGGTAATACACCAATAAAAATATCGGGAAAAAATAAAGTAAAAACAGGCTGCTGCTGAAAACCATTCTTTATTCTATAGTCACGTCTAAAATTTCACCAAATATATCATTTAATGGGAATGGAATATTCATTTGCTGATATGGCGATCCCGGCCACCATTTTGTATTATGGAATTCCTGCGTAATGATCAGAAGCATTTGATTATTGGGAATGCTGGAAACTTTTTCGTTCATATACCCTACAATTCTCAACCGATCCGGTTCAGGGCCAATCCGCCAGATAATTTCCGTGGGTTTCCATTCTATCTCAAAATAATAATAAGGCGAAGCAAATAATGAATCATCCGGTTGAGGTGCTTTTTCCGTTAATGCACGATATGAATGATTCCACCTGTGTGCAAGAAATTCCTGTCCTCCATACTTTATAGTATTGCAACCGATGCCAAAATTTTCGGGTTCCCAACAAGCCATGTCCCAGTTTGTGCATGCGACGGTAACGTTACCGTCATCTTTTTGAATTTCCTCGGGAAGAGGGGTGTTCCATGACGAAAGATCGTGAGGATCGTTGGTGGGGTTGTTATATACCGGGGGAAAAGTCTGGTCGGGACAATAGGGTGGTGTTTTTAAAATCTCAAAATCAATTTCTGAATATCCGACTCTTTCAACACGGTTATCTTCTTCTCCGCCCCAGTAGGTAGCCATGTAACCTGCTTTTTTACATGGGCGCCTGAAATTCCAGTCGGTGGCATCGCCTCCCTGGTTGATCATCCATATTGCATTCGTGACTCCGTTCCATACGTTATTCCTGTTTAATAATTCGGTGAGCTTTGCTTTAACTCTTATTTTCCCATAACAAAGTCCGTGTCTTGAAATTATCCCCACATTTTCCTTACGCCATTTTCCGGGAGTAGTGCCGGGATTGTGAATAACAATTTTTTTATTTACCGGATCTGAGAAAACGGTTTCACATGGTGAAGAAGAAACCATGGGAGTACCGCTAATCAGTTCTTCCTTTTTGTAAAAACTCCTGTTCCAGTTATAATCGCGTTTAGAGTAATTGTCATTTAAAACATCGGCAATTACGGGAATGTTTTCAAGCCTGGTAGAAGCGTCGATGTAGTGCAGAAATTGAGAGAATGGCGCGCGACGATAAAGACCAGTGTCCTCACCGCAATTATTTTTGGAAATGCCCGTCTTCAGTTCTTTAAAATATTTTTTCTCATAATAAATTCCAGATCCCAGATCCGGATGAGCAATTACTTTTAGTGAAGTATTGGAAAACTGCGTGACGATATTTTTCGGTTTGTCTCCTTCTCCATTTAAAAAATAATAATATGGAGATACATATCTATTCTCATGCTTCCGGTTTATATATTGTATCCAGGCAGGGATCATCCCTTTCGAAATAACGTCGTTGGCAGTGACCACCAATAAAAAAGAATAAGTACCGACACGGGGGTTTCGCTTCCACTGGTGATTAACGCCATTCTCAAAATAAACCTGCTCGTTCCTCGGGTTTCCACAGATCCGGATCGAGTCAACAATTTCATGATATTCGTTATCTCCGGGAATTGCTCCTGTGATCCTGAATGCAACGGTACTGTCTTCCCAGCTGCCATAAAAATTTTCCGTACAATATTCATTGTATTTACCTGTTGCAGAATCAACTTCAGGAAATTTATACGTCTCGTTCTGGTAAAATATTTTATATTGAAACTTTTCAGGTTTACCGGAATTATTTTTGATCATAAAACGGCAAATAAAATATCCTTCTCTGATTTGCCGGATCGTAGGAATGATAAATCCGGTGGACATTGCATCGAGATAGTCCAGTTCGATTTCTTTAATACTATCTGTATTGCCGGGAGAATAATTTGAAAGTGCATTAAAGCCGGTCACTGAAAAAGATGCTGAACCGGGAGACATTGCTTCTTTTGCAGTTTTTGTTTCATTTCTGCATGAGAAGAATATGGTTAACAACAATGCCACAAACGAAATGATCTTCATCTTCCTCATCTTGAAAATTTATAAAGTTGAACAGAATTTGGTAGATCGGAAATGGAATCGTACTCTTTGCAATACACGCCATTGAATTTTTTATCTGCACAATTATAGAGAACACAGAGTATTCCAAAATCGTTTCCGGAAAAGAGTACCGGAACGATCCTGGGGAATTCATAATATTTTGGGTTCCTGTCTGAAACATATCCCTTAAATTCAGGAACAGAAGAAACAAAAAATCCCTCGTTATCAGTATCAATAATTTTCATTTCAAACCGCCAATGATCGCTGAAAGATAATATTCTGTCCTTCCCATAACCCACCGACCTGATCCGGAACAATTTTGCATTCCAGTCAAAGATATTTGCCTTTTGCGGATCTGTTACGATTGTGCTTACAGTTTTCTTTTCATTAAAACCAAGCAACGCATACCGGGTTTGCCCTTTGTAATTATACACAGTCAATATCTGATCGGCAGAAGGAGAAGAAAAATTACCTGCTACCTGCACCGACTTATTACTGAACATATAATTTGGAAGAGTGTCGGTCAAGGTTGTCTTCCATGTATTGGTGGTAAAATTTTTTAACTGGTAAGACCCGGAAGTATCAATTAAGAACAGCTCATCATAATTTCTCCCGGAAAATTTTCCCGTAAGCATCTTAAAGAATCCGGGGGCGTTGAGAATTGAGATTTCATTCATCTTCATTTCCTTGAAATTATTCACACATGTTCCGGCATCGGTTTTAAACTCATAAATCGAAATGGTGTTTGCTGATGCGATGATTAATTCCTGCTTACCGTTGCCATTTAAATCGCCGGTCAGAATATTATTCGAAGGAATTCCTTTTCCGCTGAACGAGGTTTTCCCGGACAATACAAAATTCTTTTTACCGACACAATAACTAAAAATGCTTATCTCATTTTCAGTTAATACAAGCAGCTGATCAAACGCCGGTGATCCGTCAGTAAATTTTCCGGTCAAAATGGTTTGATGAGGGAAGAGTTCCCCAAGCATGAGAGAATCTTTTTTTACCAGATAAGTTGATTGTTCATTTTGTATATCTGTAAAAATAAAATTTGAAATCTTATAGGGTGGATTATAACGGCTGAATTCGTAATTTCCTCTAACACCATTCATGTCCACAAAAGTCTGTTCGCCTCTCCTGTCGGGAATATCACCAAAGGAAATTTTAAAATCATCGACATAAATTTTCGTTCTTTTATTATTTACGACGTACACGTAAAGTTTGTCGTCAGGAGATAATTTCCTGTAATCTTCAGCAGAAAGATTCATTACGCCATTTATTTTCTGCCAGCTGTTTGCTTTCAAATTCATTTTAGCCGTGCTTTTGCCGCTCCAGAAGACAGGTTCGTCGTCGGTATTCCGGATTTCGAGCGAAAGTGTGCAGTCGGAATTATCGTCGAGGGGATAAAGCCAAACACTTGCCCAGACACTGCGGATGGTATCGTTAATTATATCTCCTGCTTTTTTAACGATCGAAACGCTGTAGCTGTTTTTAGATTTTATCAGTGATGAATACCTGCCGGAGTGAGCAACGTCGGTTGAAAGTGTCTTAATACCTTCCATTGAACTTTCGTTTTCCAGGTCATAAAAAAAAGTAGATTGATTCAATGGAGCAAAGGTAATGCTGCTTTCTTCGGGCTGTATGCCAAGAAAACGAATTTGAATGTCGTCGATATAAAATGTACCCTTGTTTCTGTTCCAGGCATAGGTCTTTATCTGGTTGAAGTTTTTCAAAAAATCTTTTTTGATGTCGAATGTCATGGTTGTTGTTTCCCATTTTCTTTCAGAAACAGGAAGACCTTCTGCGCCCCAGCTTTGTACTTTTCCGTCTTCACCATCTACTTCCATGACCCATAAATTATCGGGAAATTTTTTTTCAGTCCAGATTTTCAGAGTGATTTCGACCCGGCGAAGATTCTTCCATGAAGAAATTTCAGAAAAAGATTTTTTTATTTCGCAGCCATATTCCGATTCGGGAATAATTTTCACGCTTTTTTTTCCGGAAACAGATCTTTCATTACTTATTGATGGAATACTTACGGGCTGTCCGTTTTCGAAATCGAAAAATATTTCCCTGAGAATGATCAGATCGGCTGTATTTAAGACTTCCTCTTTCGGTTTAGGAATAATGGAGGTGATTTTCTTCCTGCTGCTTTTTTTATAAAAATAGATTCCGGCGCCTGCATAAAACAATGCAAGGACAATGACGGAAAAGATAAAAATTCGTTTAATCATATTCCAATCAGCAAAGGATGATCATCCTATGAGGTCATTTATCCATGCTTCTACAAGAGGTAATTCCTCACGACCGATAAATTTATTCTCAACCATAATGGTATAACAACGGAACAGATTTTCACCCAGGTTCTCGACTCCATTTTTCAGATCTACTGCCTCAAGCAGGCGACAGATGCTGGCATTATTCAGGTAACCGGGAATTTCATCTTCGAAGTCCTTCAAAAGGCTGTGTTCATTTCTCTCCTGCCAGACGGTTGCGTTGTGAAATAAAATGGTCCAGCCGCAGGTCCATGCAATGCGTTGTGCGATGAAGCTCCGCCATATATCAGTCATTCGAAAACTGCAGTAAGATGGGAGATATAACAGAGGAAATGCTTCGCGAAACCAGGTGGTATTCTGACTATTGAAAGGGCACCAGGAATTTTTGCCTAAAGCTACGGGTAATCGTTTATCAAACTTTACGGGTAACTCACGGCACATGCGGTACACTGCATCAACATCAGGGTTTTCGTCTGCGAGACCTTGTTGTATGGGGCAAATTAAATCAGCAGGATCATTTTCAAGAATAGGTGTCGATGTTGAAATATATTCAAGAGGAAAGCCCCTGGGCCAGATGGGGGCATTGGAAAATGACCGGTAAATATTTATCCACCCTTCTTCGCCTACAATTTTAGCTTTGATTTTCCGGGAACGTCTATTCCAGAATTCGGTTTTGGGAAAATTATCATCGTCGCTTTCAATGATAATTTCACTGGCAGCGGCAAGGAGATAACCAATGTTTTTTCTTGAATAATGTTTTTTAGGAAGGATTTTAGCGAGTCGGAAGTTGAGTTTATCCTGCTCTTCGATTGAATAAAAACGACAATTGCTGAGTTTGAAGTCTGCAGGTGATTTTGTGTCACCGATGACAATGAAATCAATATCCTGATGAGCTGCACCGGAAGCGAAGGACTTCAGCGCTTCATTAGGGGCTGCAATACTGGTAATGATCAGAGATGTTTTTTGTTCTTTCATTAAATAGATACGGCACGAAATGTGATCCGGCGCCAAAAATAATATAACAGCGTTTCAATGGAATTTATGATTGCCTTTTTAGAAACCCGAGGCGATGGCGCCCGGTAATGAATCGGAATTTCAATGCTCTTATATTTTCTGAGAATATATCTTAATTCGGTCTGATAAAAATGTGCTTTCGATTTCAAAGGGAATGCGGTGAACATACTGACAATATTTCTATGGAACCCCTGATAACCGGATGTCATGTCATGGAGTTTGGTTCCGAGTAAAAGGTTTGTCAGAATCGTACCTGTCTTCGAAAGAGATTGACGGTTGGCCGGGGAATCGCCCATTGATCCTCCTTCGATAAATCTGCTTCCGTAAACACAGAGATAATCTGATGAGAGGAACCTGAGGAAGTCCTTCAGGGCAGCAGGATCATGAGACAAGCCTGCATCCATTTCGATGATAAATTCTGCATCGGAGTGTAATGCTTCTTTATATCCCCTGATGTAAGCATCAACAACATTTTTATTTTCAGGAGCCCAGATGGTAATGAAGCTTTTATCGTCTGCACTTAACTGCCTGCACAATTCAAGAGTCCTGTCCTTCGATACATTATCTACAATCAGGTAGACTTTTCCATTAGGCAACTCTTTTAACACGGCTTGCAATGCCGAGGTAAACGGGTAAAAATCAGCCTCTTCGTTTGCCATCGGAACAACTACAGCCCAGGGAGTTAAAGACATAAATTTCAACAGGGATAAAAAATGGAAATGCAAGGTAAAAAATAGATTTCAAGAACCAAGAATCAAGAACCAAGAATCAAGAACCAAGAACCAAGAACCAAGAATCAAGAATCAAGAACCAAGAACTAAGAATCAAGAACCAAGAAGCAAGAACCAAGAACCAAGAACCAAGAACCAAGAACCAAGAATCAAGAACCAAGAATCAAGAACCAAGAGACAAGAACCAAGAGACAAGAATCAGGAAGTTGCTTGTTGAGATGTAGAATGATAAATAAAAATTTTTGCGTTTTTTAAACATTTGATTAAATCGTTTGTTTAATTCATTTTAAACTCTTTCCTTTGCCACCTTACATCAAACGGGAAATGGCCAAAAAGAAAATCGATCACTCAACGGAGGATAAAATCAAATTCGCCGCTAAAGAAGTATTTCACCGCAAGGGATTTTCGGCAACGCGAACCCGTGACATTGCCGAAGAAGCGGGAATAAACCTCGCACTTTTAAATTACTACTTCAGGAGTAAAGAGAGACTATTTAACCTCATAATGCTGGAGACACTTCAGTCATTTGCGGGCTCACTCAGCATTGTGATGAATGATCCCAACTCTACATTGAATGAAAAAATTGAAGCAATCGTTTCAAATTACATCGACATGCTCCTGGAAGAACCAAACATCCCGGTTTTTATCATGAGCGAATTACGATACAATCCGGGTGTTTTATTGTCAAAACTTCCTATCAGGGACTTATTATTGAAATCTGCTTTTGCAAAACAATACCAGGAGACGATCAAATCAGGCAAACTGCCCCCGATATCCATACTTCATTTTATTATGAATCTCCTTGGACTTACCGTATTTCCTTTCATCGCCGCCCCGATGATCAAACGGGTTGGCGGTTTGAAGGACGATGATTATGAGGCAATGATGATTCAGAGAAAAAAATTAATTCCTGCCTGGGTAAATGCGATCATGAATGTAAAAAAACAGAAATGAAAAAAAATAAAACTTCGCCGGTTCTGATTTTGTTTTTACTGCTTCTTCTGGTTAAAGTGAGCAGAGGCCAGGTTGCCCTTTTACAAATTGACAGTTGCTACGCAATGACGCAAAGAAATTATCCACTCATAAAGCAATATGATTTAATTGAGAAAGCGAATGAATACAGCATCAGCAATGCCAACAAGGCTTATCTGCCTCAGGTGAGCGTTACCGGAATCGGTGCGTATGTTTTCGGAGGCTTCCCGAGTCTCGGCCCTCCAACGAGCGGACAGGAAGAAGAGAATATGAAATTCATCGGCCTTGGGCAACTCAACCAGGTGATTTGGGATGGCGGTGCGACAAAATCTAAAAAAAATATTTCAGACGCGCAATCGGCCGTTGAAAAATCAAACGTCGATGTTCAGATGTATGCCCTGAAAGAAAGAATTAATCAATTGTTCTTTGGCATCCTGCTGATGGATGAGCAAATAAAACAGATTGACATACAAATTGAAATGCTGAACCGAAATGTCAAACGCCTGGAACTCTTGAATAAGAACGGATATGCCCTGAGTACAGAGACGAAAGAATTAAGCGCAGAAGTACTCAAAATAAAACAACGACGCATCGAATTTGTATTTACAAGAAAGGGGTATAAAGACATGCTGGCGCTCTTTCTTGGAAGCCCCCTTGATGATTCAATTAAACTTCTGAAACCGGACATGCTGCTGATTGGGGATACGATTAACAAAAGACCCGAACTTCTGATGTATTCCAATCAGCGACGGCTTGCAGATGAACAGTATTCGATTGACCGGGTGAAAATGATGCCTAAGATCGGATTGCTGGGCGCAGGAGTGTTAATTACTCCCGGTATCAATCTTGGCGGAAAAGATAAATCATCCATTGCGCTTGCAGGACTGAATCTCTCATGGGAGCTGGGTGGTTTATACACTCATTCCGGAAATAAAAATTTATATAAAAATTCTCTCAGTAAAATCCGTGTGCAGGAGGAGACATTTCTTTTTAACAATAATCTGCAATCGTCTCAATCAGGAACGGAGATAGAAAAATGCAGGGCTATTTTACAATCAGACGACGAGATATTGAATCTCCGCACCAGCATCCGGGAGGGTTATCAGCTCCAGTATGAGAACGGAAAATGTTCCTTATTCGACCTCATCAATGCGACTGAAAAAGAAACGGAGGCAAAATCAAATAAGGCTTTGCATGATGTCCAACTCATGCTTGCCATCTACCAGTTAAAATCAGCAAAAGGAAATTAAAAACATACACTATGAACCATTACAAGAGCTTCCTTTCAATAACGATGATCCTGTTTGCCCTTGGCTGTAAAAAAAGTGGAAATGATTTTGATGCTTCGGGCTCCTTCGAAGCTATTGAAACTATCATTTCTTCCGAAGCAAACGGAAAAATTCTAGCCTTGAACCTGGAAGAAGGATCCTGGCTGAAACAAGGCCAGGTAGCAGGGTACATTGACAGCTCACAGCTCGTCCTTTCGCGAGAGCAATTGCTGCAAAATCAAAAAGCAATTTTATCGGGCAGACCTCAGATACAGGTTCAGCTCGATGCTTTGCAAAAAGAATATGATAGCGCGATAAAAGACCGTGAACGAATTGCCAACCTGGTGAAGGGTGAAGTCGCTTCGCAGAAACAGCTTGATGATGCGGATGTCCGAATCGCCACCCTCGCGGCCCGCATTGAGGCGCAAAGGAGTACGCTGGAAACGACTTCTTCGTCGCTCACCGAACAGGGCGGATCAGTTACCGCACAGCTGAACCTTCTCAACGATCAGATCCGAAAATGCACGATCATAAATCCGGTAACCGGAACCGTGTTAACAAAATATGCAGAGCCTAATGAAATTACTTCGGTTGGAAAACCACTATATAAAATCGCCAACCTGAGTTCTCTTATCCTGCGCGTCTTCATTACTGGCGATCAGTTATCGAGGATCAAATTAAATCAAACGGTACGTGTTTTCACTGATACATCCGAGAATAATTTTAAAGAAACGAAAGGAACTGTAACCTGGATCAGTGACAAGGCCGAATTTACTCCCAAGACCATTCAGACGAAAGACGAACGGGCAAATATGGTCTATGCCGTAAAAGTAAATGTTGTAAACGACGGGACTTATAAAATAGGAATGTATGGCGAAATAAAATTCGACTGAAGATGGCAGAGGTTGAATTAAAAAATCTGGTCAAGACATACGACACAGGCAAAATTGCCGCCGTGAACGATGTTTCGTTCAAAGTGAATAGCGGTGAATTGTTCGGCCTGATCGGTCCTGACGGTGCAGGCAAAACTAGTATCTTCCGGATGCTGACCACGCTTCTGATTCCCGATGGAGGATCGGCCACCGTAAATAAACTCGATGTGGTGAGAGACTATGAACTCATCCGTCAACAGGTGGGATATATGCCGGGAAAATTTTCCCTGTACCAGGATTTGACAGTTAAAGAAAACCTTGAATTTTTCGCAGCCATTTTTAACACCACCATTGAGGAAAATTACAAGCTGATTAAAGACATCTATATTCAGATTGAGCCATTCAAAAACAGGCGTGCGGGAAAACTCTCCGGAGGCATGAAGCAAAAACTTGCCCTGTGTTGCGCGCTCATTCATAAGCCGATTGTCCTTTTCCTCGACGAACCTACAACAGGCGTTGATGCCGTTTCAAGGAAAGAATTCTGGGAAATGTTACGGCGACTTAAAGAACAGGGCATTACTATTCTGGTATCGACCCCTTATATGGATGAGGCAAATCTGTGTGAGAGAATTGCGCTCATTCAAAATGGTGAGATTCTCTCACTCGACACACCCGAAAACATCATAAGTAAATATCCCCTGAAATTATTTGCCGTTTCGGCTGACGACATGATTCGTCTTCTCAGTGATATACGCGGACTAAATTATGTGAACAGTTGTTTTGCTTTTGGCGGAAGCCACCATGTTACATTATCCGACAATGGTACTGATTCTCCTGGCCGTCTCATGCATGACCTTGAACAAAAATCTCATTCCGGTTTAAAGATCGTCAACATCAAGCCATCCATTGAAGACTGTTTTATTCAATTCATGAGCCTAAGGAAATCTGCATGATGAATCCGGAAGTTATCATATCGACAAAAAATCTTACTAAAAAATTTGGAGACTTCGTTGCTGCAAGCGAAATAACTTTTGATGTATATGCCGGAGAGATATTCGGCTTTCTCGGCGCCAATGGTGCAGGCAAGACCACTGCCATGAGAATGCTTTGCGGTTTGTCTATGCCTACATCTGGCGAGGCTAAAATTGCAGGCTTCGATATATACAGCGAGACGGAACTGATTAAAAAAAATATCGGGTACATGAGTCAGAAGTTTTCGCTTTACGAAGATCTTACTGTAGTTGAAAACATTCGGTTTTTTGGCGGAATCTATGGACTGAAATCAAATTTCATAAAGGAAAAAAGCAATCAACTGGTAAACCGGTTAGGCTTGACCGGCCAGGCAAATAAGCTGGTTGGAGCGTTACCCTTAGGCTGGAAACAAAAACTTGCCTTTTCCATTGCTGTTTTTCATGAACCCCGAATCGTATTTCTCGATGAACCGACAGGTGGAGTCGATCCGATAACGAGAAGGCAATTCTGGGATCTCATATATGAAGCAGCCGCAAACGGCATCACCGTTTTTGTGACCACTCATTATATGGATGAGGCGGAATACTGCAACCGAGTGTCGATCATGGTTGACGGTGTCGTTAAGGCGCTTGATACACCATCCGGATTAAAAGAAAAATACAAGGCGGCATCAATGGAAGAAGTTTTTTTCGAAGAAGCCCGCGGCGCAAAAAGAAAAGCAGACTGAAATGAAGACCTTCAGAATATTTGTAAGAAAAGAGTTTCTTCACGTCTTCCGAGATCGCAAGACATTGCTGCTTCTCTTTGGTTTACCCATCGTGCAGATTGTTCTCTTTGGTTTTGCGCTGACGAACGAAATAAAGAATTCAGCAATAGTCATCTGCGATTACTCAAAGGATGTTTACAGTAAGCGGATAACGGATAAATTCCTTGCGAGTCCGAATTTCAAAGTTGAAAAATCGCTGATGAGTAATGAAAAGATCGAAGAGTCGTTTAAAGAAGGAAATATTAAACTGGCTGTGGTGTTTCCCGGTTCATTTGCAGAGTCCATCGATCATCAGAATAAGGCACAGATTCAATTAATCGCCGACGCATCTGATCCCAATACAGCGAATACCCTCATCACATATGCGACGAATATAATAAACGACTATCGCCTGGAGGGCAAAACAATTCCATTTGTAATTCAACCGCAGGTAAGGATGATCTATAATCCTGAATTAAAGGGGGCGACAAACTTCGTCCCCGGCGTAATGTCGCTTGTACTGCTTCTCGTATGCGTGCTGATGACTTCAGTTTCGATCGTGCGTGAAAAAGAAAATGGAACGATGGAGGTTTTACTGGTTTCGCCTTTTCACAGGTTCATGGTCATCCTCTCGAAGGTTACTCCATATTTTGTTTTATCTCTTGTTAACCTGGCGGTTATTTTATTTTTAAGTGTGAATCTGCTTGACACCCCGATCAGGGGCAGCGTGCTTTTACTTGTTGCGGTAAGCGCCTTGTTCATTATTACTGCGCTTTCACTGGGAATTCTTATTTCCAATGTTACCGATACTCAGCAGACAGCCATGTTCGCTTCTTTGGTTGGAATGTTAATGCCAACCGTTCTCCTGTCAGGTTTCATGTTTCCGCTGGAAAATATGCCGTTAGCACTTCAACTGATTTCGAACATCGTCCCTTCAAAGTGGTATTTCATCATCGTGAAGTCCGTAATGATAAAGGGTCTCGGCTTCATGTCTATCTGGAAAGAAGCGGCAGCACTTCTGCTGATGACTGTTGCATTGACCATTATAAGCCTGAAACGTTTTAAAGTCAGACTTGCATGAAGGTAATTGGCTATTTATTACAGAAAGAGTTCCGCCAGATATTCCGAAATATCACGATACTGAGGATGATCATAGCAATACCCGTCATTCAATTACTTGTATTGCCATTAGCCGCCGACTATGAAATAAAAAATATCAATGTTGCTGTAGTCGATCACGATCATTCAGGGTACACTCAAAAATTAATTTCTTCAATTTCCTCTTCGGGGTATTTTGTCATGGTTTCCTATGGCAATTCATATAAGCAGGCCTTTCATCAGATTGAAAAGGATGAAGCAGATCTTATCCTTGAAATCCCTGCCGGATTTGAACGAAATCTTTTGCGTGAAGGGAAACAGGATGTATTCATAGCAGTGAATGCCATCAATGGAACGAAAGCGAATATTGGAGGAGCATACCTCGTTCAGATTATACGAAGGTTTAATGAGCAGGTAGTTGCATCACTCGTGCCGGTTCCTTCATTTGCATCGGCTCCCTCAATAGAAATTGTTTCCAGCAACTGGTATAATACGATGCTTAATTACCATGTTTACATGGTGCCTGGAATTTTAGTGCTGCTCGTAACGCTGATAGGAATGATCATGTGTTCTCTCAATATTGTTGTGGAAAAAGAAAAGGGAACGATCGAACAGATAAATGTTACACCGGTAAAGAAGTACCAGTTTATTCTCGGAAAGCTGATACCATTCTGGATTATCGGACTGTTCGTATTCACCCTTGGACTCTTCGGAGTTGCGCGTTTGGTATATGGCATCGTTCCGGAGGGAAATATTCTCGTTCTTTATTCATTTCTTGCAATTTACCTCATCGCTGTTTTGGGAATCGGACTCACCATTTCAGCTTATTCAACTACTCAGCAGCAGGCAATGTCAGTAGCCTTTTTCTTAATGATGATATTTCTACTGATGGGAGGCCTCTTCACACCGATAGAAAGCATGCCCGAATGGGCTAAGTGGATTACGCGGATCAATCCCGTTACTTATTTTATTGAGGTCATGCGGATGGTTGTAATGAAAGGGAGCGGCTTCCATGAGTTAAAAAAACATTTTGTAATCATGTTTTTCTTTGCTCTGATTACAAATACCTGGGCGGTTATTAGCTACAAGAAGAGGGTGTAGTTTTTTTTTATACTGATGAACAATTTGAAAATGCCGGTTCGTCAATTTGTTATGTAGTATCAGGACTCCTCCGAAGTTTGAATTTATTCATCTGTCGATTTTCGGTAATGCCAGAGGGAATTGCATCAATCAGTTTACGGGTATATGGCGAGACCGGATTCCTGTAGATAATATCAGGATCTCCGCTCTCTTCGATCTTTCCGTTTTTCATTACGATCATGCGGTCGCTCATAAATTTCACGACTGATAAATCATGCGAAATGAAAATACAGGTAAACCCCAGGTTGCGTTTCAGCTGATTCAGCAGATTCAGAATCTGGGCCTGAATGGAAACATCGAGTGCAGACACACATTCATCACAGATGATAAATTCAGGCTGCGATGCCAGTGCCCTTGCAATGCAAATCCGCTGACGCTGTCCGCCGCTGAATTCATGCGGATACCTGTGGAAATGTTCCGCCTTCAGGTCAACCCGTTCAAGCAGTTCAAATACCTTCTGTTTACGGTTCCCGGGAAACAGTCCATGAACCGTCATCGGCTCGAGGATTGCCTCACCGATTTTCATCCGCGGATTTAAAGATGAATACGGATCCTGGAAAATGATCTGGAGGTGTTTGCGCATTTTTCTCAGTTCGCTTCCCGGCAATGATGATAAATCCTTTCCTTTAAAAATTACTCTTCCTGAAGAATCATCGGTCAAACGCAAAACAGCACGGGCAAGAGTGGTCTTTCCACTTCCGGATTCTCCGACCAGTCCTAAAGTTTCTCCGGGATAAACATCAAAGCTTACATCAACTACGGCAGGAATGTATCCTGCTGTCCTGCTAAAAACACCTTTGCGGACCGGGAAATTAACCTTTATGTTCTTTACCTGAAGCAGGGGCTTCTGCGCATATAATTTTTCCTGAGAGGCCTTTATCTCTGACGAAGTTATTTCGTTTCCGGAATCAGTAATGGAACTGATTGTTTCAGTTATGGAGCCATCCTGATTCACTTTCATGAAGTCGTGAATCGTTGGAAGAATTCTCAATTTCTTATTGAGTGGCGGGCGACAGGCAAGCAAACCTTTTGTATATGGATGTTTGGGTTCGTAAAAAACGTCATCGACATTTCCTTCTTCAACAATTTTACCTTTATACATGATCAGAATCCTGTCGGCGATTTCTGCGACAACACCAAGGTCGTGGGTGATAAACAGGAGACCAGTATCATTTTCCTGCTGTAAGTTCTTCATCAGCCTGAGAATTGTTGCCTGCACGGTTACGTCGAGAGAAGAAGTCGGTTCATCGGCGATGAGCAAGGCGGGATCACAGCTCGTTGCCATGGCAATCATTACGCGTTGCTTTTGTCCTCCGGAAAGCTGATGCGGGTATGCATCATATAATTCATGCGGCCTGGGCAATTGAACTTTTTCGAAGAGTGAAACGGTTCGTTCACGTGCTTCATGCGGGTTCATTTTTCTATGGGTGATCAATGCTTCAGCGACCTGGCTGCCGCAGGAAAAAACCGGGTTTAGCGAAGTCATCGGCTCCTGGAAAATCATTGCAATATCGCTGCCGCGATATTTTCTCATTTCGCTGTTTTGTAATGTTGCAAGATTAACCAACGGTTTTCCCGGGGGATGAAAAAGAATGTCGCCTTTCATTTTTCCTTCCGGGGCAAGTAATCGCATGATAGAAAGCGATGTGACGGTTTTCCCTGAGCCAGATTCTCCGACGATGCCGACCGTCTCACCTTTGTTGAGTGAAAAGCAAACATCGTTTACCGCATCGACAGTAAATTTTTCGGTTTGGAAAGTTATGCTTAGATTTCTTACTTCCAGCAGCAGTTCTGGCATATTAAAAATAAAGATACTCTTTAGGACTTTCCTGTAAGAGTTTTAGAAAAAATTGTTTAAACAATTTCCACATCCTCCGGATCAACCAATTCCTCGCAGCGGAATTTTTTGAAAATCTGCGCAACGGTTAAAACATCCTTCTGGCAATAGTTTACGATCCTTTCGAGGTTATCTTCTTCCCAATATACTTTCCAGACGATGCTGCCGTCGATATCATCTTTAGGAGTGGGAATTCCGAACACGGCAGCGAGTAATGTTAAGGTTGTATACGATTTATAGTCGCCGAATTTCCACAATTCCATGGTATCAAGATGAGCAACCTCCCATGGTTTTTTTCCTGCGATGTCAAGAATGGAAGGTAGTGCAAGCTGGTTGATCAGAAATCTCCTGCAGAGGTAGGGAAAGTCGAATTCCTTTCCATTGTGAGCGCATAATATTTTGTTAGGAGCATTGAAAGAAGTCCGAAGCATTATTGAAAAGTCCGTCAGTATTTCTTTCTCATCGTGCCCATAGAAAGATTTTATTCTCAATTTTCCGTTATTAAAATACCCACAGGAAATACAAATGATTTTTCCGAATTCGGAATAGATGCCGGCTCGGTTATAAATATCTGCAGGCAATGCTTCTTCGGGATTATTTTTTAAAGTTTCGCACTTCTTCTTCCAGAGCTCCTTGAAATTTTCCGGTAGCGCTTCATAAGAATTATATTGAGGGACGGTTTCGATATCGAGGAAGAGGATATTTGACAGTGGTATTGCTTCGAGCATGGTCAATTAAATTAATTGCAACTTCGCTGTTGTGGATTATTAACAAAACTATGGGTATTAACTCCAATTAACAACCAATAAAAGCAACAAACTATCTGATCATTACCCCGCGCTTATTCAAAACGGGAATCATCGTAAAATTTGACTCGCTGATCGTTTCGGGAAGAAAAACATATTTCTTATCGTAAATATGTTTGCCCAGATAAAAGCTTACCCAAAACTCATTGCTGAGTCCGAAAAGGTTTTCCATAATGGGTTCGATCCTGGCATATTCCTTCGCTTCTACATTTCCGATGAGATGTCGCAGGACAGATGTCTTTACTTCTCTTCCTTCAAATTGACCGTACCCTTTGGAACTTACCAGTACATTACTGATTTCCTTATCGTATAAATTAATAAGGTAGGCATTCCAAACAAGAGTTCCTTCATCGTCAGGTTCGTGAACGATTGCTATAACGATATTCTCTACAACCAGTTGGGGAATGTCCTTCAGCATATACTATGCAAAGATAAGGGAATTCACATTTTATTTAGTGTGTTCCGAAAGTTTTCAAAACTTCTGTCGTGTAGGTTATCATATCTGTATAGTGATTATCCGTTTTTTCACCTCTCAGCCTTCCTAAACGCACGATGATAATTCTCTCGTCGGGAATTACAATGATATACTGCCCCAGAATTCCACGGGCATAAAAAATCTTATGGGTGTTTAAATTCATCAGCCACCAGTGATAACCATAATAATCTACTACTTTACCGCTTTCATCCACGCAGCCGTTTGGAGAAACGGATTTGCTCATATAATCATACGGAACAATCGTCGTCCCGTTCCATTTCCCGCTGTCAAGATATAATTTTCCGATTTTGGCGAAATCCCTCGTTGTGGAATAAAAACAACAATAAGATTTTTCAATTCCTTCGAAATGATCGAGTGACCAGTACGCAGGCTGGGTTGCACCTAACGGAATCCAGAGATTCTTCGAAGCAAAATCTGAAATCGTCATGCCTGATGCTTTGGAAATTACGATCGATAACAAAACGGTATTGCAGCTCATGTATCTGAAAATTTTTCCTGGCTCCTCCACTACTTTCAGCTTCTTTACCTGATGTTCGAGGTCAGTTCCGTAATATGCTTCCGTTGTCTTCGAGAAAAGACTATTGTAACTCTCATCCCAGTTGAGCCCCGAACTCATCGTAAGAAGATGCCTGATCTTCAACTTTGCATTATTACCCTCTGAAAATTCCGGAATATATTTTCCAACAGGATCCTCTGTCGAAATTAATCCGTCACGAATTGCAATGCCTGCCAGGATTCCGACAATACTTTTAGCTACTGAAAAAGAATTGATCATCGAATTCGAAATATACTTATCCCAATAATGCTCATAAACAATTGAGTCTTGTTTGATAACCAGGAATGCCACGCTTTCCCGCTTTATTAATTCGCTGTCCAGCTCCGGTGTTAATTTCACCTTATTATAGTCTGATGCTACCGGCCATTGCTGAGGATTCTTTTCGCTTATTATCCTCGTGTCAAAAATATTCAAATCATCAATGCCGGGATAAGTGTAAATCAGGGTCTTATATATATATGTGTAACCGGTGATCCAGATTGCAATCATGAGGCTTATTACGATGATGCCTGCCGACCAGATGAAGCGCGACCAGAATCGGGATTTTGTTTTTACTTTGGGCATACGTGCAAAATAGCATGAAATCAACCAGAAAATATTCCAGGCGGTAATGAATTATCAACGGCTTGCTGTAAATCTGCAGGAAAAAACAACAGTTTTCCTGCTGATAAAACCACAGACCATTAAACTAAACGCATTCCGAAAAGTCCGGATAAATTTTTCTTAAGCTTTTCGGCCACCTCTTTCATGTCCGGCTTCCGGCCTAATTCTTTTTCCATAGAAGTAACACTTTTATCAATGATACCGCATGGAACGATGTGATTAAAATAAGACAGGTCGGTATTCACATTGAATGCAAATCCATGCATCGTTACCCAGCGCGAACACCTGACACCGATTGCACATATTTTCCGGGCATGCTTTTCATCATTCCCGTCGAGCCAGACACCCGTGCTGCCGTCCAGGCGTCCGGCGGAAATACCATATTCTTTTAATGTGAGAATGACTGCTTCTTCTAAAAAACGCAGATACTTATGAATATCAGTAAAGAAAAAATCCAGGTCCAGTATCGGATACCCGACGATCTGTCCCGGGCCATGATATGTAATATCTCCTCCCCTGTTGTTCCTGTAAAAGGCGGCCTGCAGCTTTTGTAAATCGTGTTGAGTAGCAATCAGATTTTTTTCATCGCCGCTGCGACCGAGTGTATAAACATGAGGATGCTCACAAAATAACAGATGATGTTGCTGAACCATTTTCTCATTCTCCGGCAATTGCCTGTTTGCGAGTTTGCGTTCAACGACTTCATTAAACAATTTTTCCTGAAGATCCCATGCTTCGCGGTAATCGATGAGTCCGATGTCGTGAAAAAATACATCCACCGACCTGTTTACCGGTTCAATGAAGGCTGCGGAATTCATCAGTCGATCTTTGCGAGCTCGCCTTTGAGGTGATTGATAATGTTTACCTCCATGGCATCGATCTTTTTCTTGTCGGCGAGAATTACTGAAACGAAATCCGTCAGATGTATGAGGTACAAAGCACGTTCGATATGAGTATTCCCTTTCGACCAGCATTCAATTACGTGTGGAGTATATTTTTTAAAAACCTCCTTGCTGATTTCGAGTCGTGCCTGTGTGCGTGAGTAATCCGTTTTATTCCTTAGGATGACGACTGCAAGGCTTTCATTTTTACCGGCCCAGCCAACCAGCTCGTTATGGTTCATCTCCGGAAGGATGCTGTGCCAGCAGAGCATCTTGGAGTTTTCATTGATCTGCTGACGGAAACGTGTAGCGACTCCGTTGTATCCATCAACTGCATAGATGACCGGAATCTTCCCATTGAAAAAATCGCCAAGCCTGTTAGCCTCCAAGAGAATATTGCTCTTTTCCTTTTCGAGTAAGGAAACAGAATCTGAAAATTGTTTTTTAAATCCATCGCCAATCATTCCATAGCGATTCAGTATAACAAATATCTGGATGAGGGAATAGCCGAGACATGCACGAGGTGGCATTCCTCCGGGTATCAGGATCAGGTCGAGACTCTTTGATTTAGCCATCTCGGCAATTTTCCCGCCGGATGTGATGCAGGCAATCGTTGCCTTCTGCTTCATTGCGGCTTCGAATGCCTGAATTGTTTCTTCGGTATTTCCTGAATAAGAGCAAACGATTACCAGGGTCTCTTCGTTGACGAATGCGGGAATGAAATAATCCTTGTTGACGATAATCGGAACGGGACATTCATTCGATACAATTTCTGCTGCAATGGTGCCACCGATTCCTGAACCGCCGAGGCCGGTGATGAGAATGTTTTTAATTTTTTTTGCAGGTCCGCTTAATTTTGCTTTTGCTCCGATTTCAAGGGCTTCGCGCAATTGATTCGGAAAATTCTCTATTAGGCTTTTCATTTCGCTCATATCAGTATTTTGAATTGCAAAAGTAACTATTAGTTGAGTCATTTTACAGGAAGAGGTGCTCAAAAATGGAGGGTTTTAGGGAATATTGGGAATGTTTTTTCGCGCATAGGCGCAGAGTCGCATAGAATGTTGTTAGAAATATTATAGGGTAATTCACCAAATCTTCAGTCCTCAATCTTCAATTTTCAATAGTTAATATATCTTTACGCAAAATTTTTTATGATGGAATTAAATGAACAGGAAATCATCCGGCGCCAGAAACTTGAAGAACTGGAAAAACATGGAATCAACGCATACCCTGCTGAGATGTGGCCGGTTACCCATACTTCCACTGAAATGCTGGAAGGTTTTGGCAAGGATCCCGATCGTTTTTCTGATGTCAGTTTCGCCGGAAGAATCATGAGTGTGCGCGATATGGGCAAAGCATCATTCGCAGTGTTGCAGGATGCTGCAGGAAAAATACAGATCTACGTTCGGCGCGATGATATTTGCAAGGGAGAAGATAAATCAGCATACGATTTTGTTTTCAAGAAGAGCCTGGATATCGGCGACATTATCGGTGTGAAAGGATATGTGTTTGTTACCAAGATGGGCGAGACCAGCATTCACGTGAATGAATTTAAATTGCTATGTAAATCCCTCCGCCCGCTGCCGGTTGTGAAAAAAGATGCTGACGGAAATGTGTTCGATGCATTTACCGATCCCGAACTTCGTTACCGCCAGCGCTATGTTGATCTGATAGTAAACCCACAGGTAAGAGATGCATTCATCAAACGAACTGCACTCACAAATTCGATGAGAAAATTTCTTAACGAAAAGGGTTATCTCGAAGTCGAAACTCCTATTCTTCAGCCACTATACGGAGGCGCCGCTGCGAGGCCATTCAAGACGCATCATAATACGCTCGACATGACTCTCTACCTCCGCATTGCTAATGAGCTATACCTGAAACGTCTCATCGTCGGAGGGTTCGAAGGCGTATATGAATTTGCTAAAGATTTCCGTAACGAAGGCATGGATCGTTTCCATAATCCGGAGTTTACGCAGATGGAGTTATACGTCGCTTACAAAGACTACGAATGGATGATGAATCTCGTGGAAGAGATGGTAGAGAGAATTGCAATCGATGTTAATGGAACGACAGAGGTTAAAGTCGGAGAACATTTAATAAATTTTAAACGTCCGTGGAAGAGATTTACGATGTACGGTGCAATTGCTCATTTCACCGGCGTTGATATTACGGAGATGGATGAATCAGGAATTGCAAATGTTGCCCGCGACCTCGGTATTCACATCGATAAGTCGATGGGGCGCGGTAAACTCATCGACGAAATTTTCGGTGAGAAGTGTGAGCCGCATCTCATTCAGCCTACATTCATAACCGACTATCCCGTCGAGATGAGTCCGCTTGCCAAGAAACACCGCAGCAAGCCAGGACTCGTTGAGCGTTTCGAGGCTATCTGTAACGGAAAAGAGATCTGCAATGCTTTCTCCGAATTAAACGATCCGATCGATCAACGCAGACGTTTTGAAGATCAGCTTGAACTCGGCAAACGCGGCGATGAGGAGGCCATGCAACTCGACGAAGATTTTCTGCGCGCCATCGAATTCGGAATGCCGCCTACGGCGGGACTTGGAATCGGCATTGACCGTTTGGCCATGATCATGACGAATTCTGCTTCAATACAGGATGTTCTGTTCTTTCCGCAGATGCGCCCTGAGAAGATCAGTCAATTGGACAATCTGAAAATCGGCTGATTCAACCGTTAAAAATGATTCTGTCTGACAATCTTCTGCATTTA
The DNA here is from genome assembly GCA_964595205.1 of uncultured Flavobacteriales bacterium. Classification (GTDB taxonomy): domain Bacteria; phylum Bacteroidota; class Bacteroidia; order AKYH767-A; family 2013-40CM-41-45; genus JADKIH01. Next base: position 163,258 of record CAZQOQ010000018.1, read on the forward strand.
CCTGACTGAAATCATTCTTCGTTGCCCAGGATTTTTTTACTTTTGCTGAAAATATTAAAATGAGAACTCTGATTTTTATTTTGCTTGTAATCGGTTTGGTTTCCTGTCAGCAAAATTCCGGAAATGCACAGTCGGTGATAATAAATCCCGATTCATTGAAAACAATGCTTAAGAATAATCCCGGCATCCTTATCGATGTGAGAACGCCTGAAGAGTTTGCCGAAGGACACATTGCCGGTGCAATAAATATCGACTTCCGGGATGAAAATTTTGAAAAAGGTATAGACTCGCTGAAAAAAGATGTGACTTACGAGGTTTATTGCCGTTCCGGGAAACGCAGCGCCGCAGCGGCGGATATGATGACAAAGAAAGGATTCAAAAAAGTTTACGACCTGGAAGGTGGAATTTTAGGCTGGGAGGAAAAAGGATACGAGACGGTAAAATGATTTTGAATAAAAATGTTAAACGAAGGCTTGCAGATCGTATAGTTTTTTATAGGTACCGTTCTTCTCTACCAAATCGGCATGTTTACCTCTTTCGATGATCTCACCTTTCTGCATAACGATAATTTCATCGGCATGTTGAATGGTTGAAAGACGATGTGCGATTACAAGCGTTGTTCGGTTTTTCATCAATTGAATGATTGCATCCTGAACCAGTCTTTCACTTTCGGTATCGAGAGCTGAGGTGGCTTCGTCTAAAATTAAAATCGGCGGATTCTTTAAGATCGCCCGTGCTATGCTGATGCGCTGGCGCTGTCCTCCGCTCATCTTGCTTCCACGATCGCCGGTATTCGTCTGGTAACCGTTTGGCATCTCCATGATGAAATCATGCGCATTGGCAATCCTGGCAGCATTGATCACATCGTCTTCTTTGGTACCGCTAATGCCGAAAGCGATGTTATTGTAAATCGTGTCGTTAAACAAAATGCTTTCCTGGCTTACAATTCCCATGAGGCCTCTCAGATCCTTCAGTTTATAATCCTTTATATTATTTCCGTCAATTAAAATCTCTCCTTTGTCCACGTCATACAATCGGGGCAATAAATCTGCAAGTGTTGTCTTGCCTGATCCGCTTTGCCCGACGAGAGCAATCGTTTTGCCCTTCCCGATCTTCAGGTCGATGTCCTTCAAAGCCCAGCCGCTGCCACCTTTGTAGTAGGCAAACGACACGTTTTTATATTCGATACTGTTGTTGAATGAAGCAACGGATAAGGCATCGGGTTTATCGAAGATCGTTATTTCCCCGTCGAGAATTTTATTGATCCGCTCGGCTGATGAAAGTCCGCGCTGCACATTCGAATATGCGTCTGAAAATGCTTTTGCAGGAGGGATGAGTTGAGAGAAAATGGCGATGAAGGCGATGAAGATTGAAGGTTCAAGAGAATGGCTCTGGTCGAGCACCAGTCGTCCGCCGAAATACATGACTATAACCAAAACCACCGCCCCGAGGAATTCACTCATGGGTGAGCTCAGATCGCGTTTCCTGTACATTCGTATCATGAGTTTGCGGTATTCATCATTCATGGCATTGAATTTCCCGATGAAAAATTTTTCTGCCGTAAATGATTTGATGATCCGCAATCCCGATAAGGTTTCTTCGATGGTTGAAAGTAACATGCCCATTTTCGCCTGGCTCCTGGAGGACGTCCGGCGCAGGCTCTTTCCGATTTGCCCAATAATTAATCCGGCAATGGGCAGCAGTATGAAGACAAATAATGACAGTTGCGGGCTCATGAAGAGCATGGTGCCGAGAAAAAGTATGATCGTAAGCGGTTCCCGGAAGATCACTTCGAGCGATTGCATGATGCTCCATTCAATTTCCTGCACGTCGGATGTCATTCGAGAGATGAGATCACCTTTTCGTTCTTCAGAAAAATAAGTAAGCGGCAGCCAGAGGACTTTATCGTACATCTTGTTTCGCAGATCTCTAACGACACCGTTGCGTACTGGCGCAAGGAAAAACATGCCGAGGTATCGAAAGAGATTTTTCAGGAAGAATAATATGACGACTAAAATTGAAATGAGAAACAATGCTTCCATCTTGCCATTTTCGGCGATGAAATTGCTAAGGAAATAATTGAAATTGCTGAAAAGAGCTTTTACGGAAAATGACCATGGTACCTTTTCGTAATTGGACGTCTGACTGAATAGTACATTCAGAAACGGCGCTACCATGGTGAGAGAGAAAAGCGAAAATACCACAGATAGCATGTTGAATAATATATTCAGCAATGCATAGCTCTTGTATTTTTTTACATATCGTAAGAGGCGAAGATAATTTTTCACGCCGTAAATGTAGTGGAAAATAGAACCAAGAACCAAGAATTAGAAACAAGAGCCAAGAAACAGGAAACATTAAAGGGTATTAAATAAGTCCCGGCACTCACATCTTATTTCCTGGTTCTAATTCTTGGTTCTAATTCTTAGTTCTTGGTTCTTAGTTCTTGGCTCTTGGTTCTTGGTTCTTGGCTCTTGGTTCTTGGCTCTTGACTCTTGGTTCTTGACTCTTGGCTCTTGGTTCTTGACTCTTGGTTCTTGGCTCTTGACTCTTGGCTCTTGACTCTTGGTTCTTGGCTCTTGACTCTTGGTTCTTGACTCTTGGTTCTTGGCTCTTGACTCTTGGTTCTTGGCTCTTGGTTCTTGACTCTTGGTTCTTGGCTCTTGGCTCTTGGTTCTAATTCCTTATCTTCGCCTCATGGATACGACTCGACAACAGAAATATAATCGCCTTTTTCAGAAGGAAATCGGTGAGCTTTTTCAGAGGGAAGGCTATAATTTTTTTGGAAAGGCATTTGTTACCGTTACAAACGTTCGTGTAAGCCCCGATTTGGGAATTGCAAAAATATATATCAGCATATTCGGCGCGCCTGATCCTAATGCAGTGATGGCACAGATCGATAAACACAATAAAGAAATCAGAAAACTTTTCGGCGCACAAATCCGGCACCAGGCGCGTATTGTTCCTGAATTAAAATTTTTCCTCGACGATTCTTTGAATTACGTCGATAAAATCGAAAAACTCCTGAAGGACAGTAAGCCTCCGGAAAAAGAAGAAGAATAAGTTTTCAATAATCAGACTCTTCTTATACTGGCATTCGTGGCAATCAGCGATTATTTAAATTACCCCGAATGCACGAATATTATCCTTTACAATTTCCATTATCTTCGCGCCTTATTTAAATCAAGATGCAATACGATCCTATAAAGAGATCTCTCGGTAATGTCTTCAATAAGACGCCTTTCCTGCGAAAACTCTTTTACCGCCTGCTCGATTTGCTTTTGCTGCGCGCCTGGCATATTCATAAGGAGCTTCGCTTTTGGATGTCGGAAAATAAAAAGGCGGTTAGTATTTTAGATGCAGGTGCGGGCTTCGGTCAGTATACATATTGGCTGCAAAGAAAGGTTAAGGATTGTAAGATTTTATCGGTCGATGTGAAGGAGGAGCAAGTCGCCGACTGTAATAATTTTTTCAAAAAGATCGGCGCCGGCAACGTATTATTCGAAGTGCAGGATCTCACTAAATATGTGAAGGAAAATTCCTACGACCTTGTTGTTTGCGTGGATGTGATGGAACACATCGAAGAAGACGTGCAGGTATTTAAAAATTTCTATGCGTCGATGAAGTCGGGAGCCATGCTCATCATTTCCACTCCCTCCGATCAGGGCGGCAGCGACGTTCATGAGGGCGATCAATCGTCGTTCATCGAAGAACATGTACGCGACGGATATAACATCATTGCCATTCAGGATAAATTAAAGAGCGCCGGTTTTCAAAAGACAGAAGCAAGATATCAATATGGCGCTCCCGGAAAAATTGCCTGGAAGCTGTCGATGAAATATCCGATCTTAATGCTTGGAGCCTCGAAGTTGTTTTTCATTATTCTTCCTTTTTATTATGTTGTGGCTTATCCGATTTCTTTTGTGTTGAATTACTTGGATACGTATTCGATGCACAAGACCGGGACAGGGCTTATTGTGAAAGCCTGGAAGGGTTGATTCGTTAATTCGTTAATTAGTTGATTCGTTAATTCGTTGATTTGTTGATTTGTTGATTTGGGAATGGAAAATATTTGGATACTTGAATAATTTCGCTTTTTGTCGTTTCGTTTTATTAAATAAAATTATTCCCTCCCAGAAGGGACTGGTGTCAAAATAATTCTTGCAATCATTTTTTGTTTGAAATTTTGCCCTTAAATTTCCAAATCATATCCGAAAAATATTATTAGAAAAGAATAACCGTTCCGGATATTCCTGTTAAAGACGAAATACTGTTAGAAAGGAAGCCCAAACAAAGTCCCGCAGGGACGAAATAAAACATCCATTCAACAAACTTTATTCGTTAATTCGTTGTTCAATTAACTAATCAACGAATTAACGAATTCAAAGAACGATGAGTTCGAACCTCCCCTTCTTCATTGCCCTGCGTTATTTTTTTAGTAAAAAATCACAGCGTGCTATAAACATTATCTCTGTGATTTCAGCCGTTGGCGTAACGATCGGTACAGCTGCTTTAATTATCGTTTTATCCGTCTTCAATGGCTTCGAGGATTTAATAATCAGGCTGTACAATTCATTCGATCCTGATTTGCGAATTGAACTTGCGGCGGGTAAATCATTTCATGCCGATAAGATAAAGATCGATGAGCTGAAAAAGATTGATGGCATTGTCCATCTCACACAGGTCATTGAAGAGAGCGCTCTCGTCCGGTATCGCGATAAGCAATATATCATCAAATTAAAAGGTGTAAGCGATGGTTATGAAAAAACGACCGGCCTTGATACGATGATTGTCGATGGTTCGTTCATGCTTCAAAATGGCGACACCGACTTTGCCGTAGTAGGCGGCGGCATCGCCTATAACCTCGGATTACAGACGGGGAACTTTTACAACCAGGTCGAAATTTACGGACCGAGGAATAAGGAGCCTTCGCTCACAGATCCCGAAGGCGCATTCAACCGTCGTTATATTTCTCCTGCCGGTATCTTCGCAGTGCAGCAGGAGTTCGATGCAAAATATATAATCGTGCCTCTGCGCTTTGCAAGGGAGATTTTCGAATTCGGGGACAAGTTAACCGCAATAGAAGTTCAGCTCCGCGCGGGTGTCGATGAAGATGATATCGCTAAAAAGATCTCGGCTATTACAGGTGATGATTTTATTGTCAAGACACGTTTTCAACAGCATGAGCTCATATATAAGATCATGCGCTCGGAGAAGTGGGCCGTATTCCTGATCCTCACATTCATCCTGATCATCGCCATCTTCAATGTGATTAGTTCTCTTACCATGCTCGTTATTGAAAAGAAAAAAGACATAGTGATTTACCGAAGCATGGGTGCGGAGATTTCATTCCTGCGAAGAGTGTTTTTAACGGAAGGCATGTTCATTACACTCGCAGGCACACTCGCAGGCCTGTTTACGGGCGCAGTTATTTGCTTCTTACAGGAGCGTTTCGGACTGATCACCCTCGGAGGCTCGGGTTCATTTGTGATCGACACCTACCCTGTTAAAATGGTGGCGACGGATTTCATTTATGTGTTTATTACAGTTTGTTGCATCGGTTTGATAGCGGCCTGGTATCCTGCAAAGCGACTGATCAGAGAGGAAATTAATCTGAAGGTTATTGCCGGTGAGGAATAAAGGAAACTAAGAATGGGAGAAGTAAGACTGGAAAAATTAAAATTCAGAAAAAAGAAGAAGTTTACCAGAAGAATATTCCCGTTGAGATTTTAATCTGGTTCTCTCCTGACAAAAGCAGTATTTCATTGAATGATAAGTTTCCCAACGCACTTTCTTTCACCATCTGTTACTTTTAAAAATTGTAATTACTGTTTCTAAAATTAATAAAAAATTTTTAATAAAATCCCGTTAAGTAAATTACCCGGATAAACGGTCAATAAATATTAATATTCGTTCGGGAAATGCTATTCCCAAAAATAATTTAAAACTGCGGTCCAACAGGTAAAACTTCATTCATGATTTTTAATCCCTTATTACTTCTGCTATTATCATCACCGACAAAGCTGGCCTGTTTTTTATAAAACTACAACATCCCCTTCCCCAGTAAATACTCGCCAATCTGCACAGCATTCGTCGCAGCACCCTTACGTAAATTGTCGGCCACGATCCACATGTTCAGTGTGCGTTCCTGGGATTCATCGCGTCGTAATCGTCCTACAAATACTTCATCCTTTCCTTCCGCATACAGCGGCATCGGGTACTCTTTCCTGCTTATGTCGTCCTGCAAAATAACGCCACTTGTTTCCGAAAGGATTTTACGGATCTCTTCGAGTGTAAAATCTTTTTCGAATTCAACGTTCACCGCTTCGCTGTGTCCGCCTTTTACCGGCACTCTTACTGTTGTTGCCGTAAGACGAATGCCCTGGTCTCCGATGATCTTACGCGTCTCGTTTACCATCTTCATTTCTTCCTTCGTGTACAGGTTATCGAGGAAAACATCTACCTGCGGAAGCACGTTCATGTCGATGGGATATGCGTATGCCATTTCCCCGCTCACTCCTTTGCGTTCGTTAAACATCTGGTCTACGGCTTTTTTTCCGGTTCCTGAAACCGATTGATAAGTAGAAACCACCACCCGCCTGATTTTATATTTTCTGTGAAGAGGATCCAGTACCAATACCATTTGTATTGTCGAACAATTCGGATTGGCAATGATCTTGTCAGCAGCCGTAAGTACATGCGCATTGATTTCCGGAACGATGAGTTTCTTTCCGGGATCCATTCTCCATGCAGACGAATTGTCGATTACGGTAGTGCCTGCTTCTGCAAACTTCGGTGCCCACTCCAGCGATGTATTTCCACCTGCAGAAAACAATGCTACGTTTGGTTTTTTCGCAATGGCGTCCGTCATGGAAACAACCGTGTATGGTTTTCCCCTGAACATGATCGTCTTGCCGACCGAACGTTCCGTTGCAACGGGGATGAGCTCCGTAACCGGAAAATTTCTTTCCTCCAATACTTTTAACATGACCTGCCCTACCATTCCCGTAGCGCCAACAACTGCAACTTTCATAGTGTCTATTTAATTATCCGCAAAATACGGAGTTACAAATGGGTTTATCCCTGATTAGTTTTGAATCGCAAATTAAAACTTTCTTCTATATGAAAATTTACCCGCTCATTATTTTTTTAATGGTCCTCTCTCCCGCATATGCCCAGGTAGAAGATCATTTTGATGACGGTAATTTTAACAGTTTTCCGTCATGGCAGGGGAACGGTCCCGACTTTAACGTCAATGCTGCTTTACAGTTGCAGTTAAATGCGGTAACTGCCGGAAATTCTTACCTCTCTGTTCCGGCAAACCTAAACTCGCTCGATTCTATCGAATGGCATTTTTACATTCGGCTCGCATTCTCTCCTTCCTCTTCTAATAACGCACGCGTTTACCTGTCATCGGATCAATCTGATCTCACCCGGCCGCTGAACGGGTACTTTCTTCAATTCGGCGAAGCGCTATCGTCCGATGCAATCGAACTATTCCGCCAGGATAGTTCCACAAAGACGTCCATCTGTCGCGCTGCAGACGGAATGATTTCAACTCCGTTTTCTGTCCGTGTAAAAGTCACACGCAATGGCACAGGTATATGGACATTGTCCGTCGACTACAACGGAGCCGAAAACTACAACACGGAAGCTACGGGTGTGGATGTAATATATAACAATGCTTCATTCATCGGAGTGAATTGCCAGTACACAAGTGGCAACACTGGCAATTTTTATTTCGACGATTTTTATGCAGGCCCCATCATCGGCGATACCCTTCCACCCTCCGTAACATCTGTAACTGCTGAATCGGCAAACACGCTTGCTTTAATATTCTCCGAGAAGATGGAAAACAGCACAGCCGTTAGTCCTGGCAGCTACGATGTGAACAATGGCATCGGGCACCCCGTAACAATTACGCCCGATACAACCGATCCGCTGAAATACCTCTTATCTTTTTCAGATCATTTCCATCCTGGCGAAGTCAATACCATTTTATTTTCCGGATTGAAAGATGTGAATCAAAATCAGATGCCGGATTCGACAATAAATTTCACTTATTCGCCGCTGGCGTCTGCCCAGTTTAATGACGTGGTTTTTTCGGAAATCTATTTCGAAAACACTTCCCTGAGCCCGCTTCCCGATGCAGAATATGTTGAGATTTATAACCGGAGGGATTCGTCGATACTGCTCGAAGGCTGGACGATCAGCGACGACAATACTGAAGGTACGATTCCCGGTTTCAGGCTGGAACCACATGGATATGCTCTGCTCTTTTCCGAAGATGATTCTGCCGGGTTTGCCGGGTTTGCAAACGGAATTGGCGTACATTCATTCCCCTCGCTGAATAATGATGTAGGCGACCGGCTGGTTATAAAAAATGCCAACTCAGAAATAATCACAGAACTTTTTTTTAACGACGGTTATTATCACGACAACCAGAAGAATGACGGAGGCTGGTCTGTCGAAAGAATCGATGTCGGTTTTACCTGCGAGAATGAAGAAAACTGGACAGCCAGCGTTTCTAATTTACACGGTACACCGGGGGCGGGTAACAGTGTAAATGCCCGTTTCATTGATGATGTGCGTCCGCTTGTATCGAACATATTTTTGAAAGACAGCAACAGGGTCACTATTTATTTCAGTGAAAATATATCGGATGGATTAAGCGATGTAAATAATTTCTCTGTAAAAAATACAAGTGGTATTTACACTTACCCTTCTTCAGTTACTATTATCAGCGGAAATAATATTGAATTAAATTTTGCATCAGCTTTTTCCGGTGGGATATTTTTTCTCGAATTGAATCCCGCAATCAGCGACTGCCCGGGAAACAAGATCCTGGTAGATGACGAACTGAAATTCGGATATCCGGAAACCGCCGCCTCAAATGACATATTGATCAACGAACTGCTGTTTTATCCTTTCGATGACGGTAATGATTTCGTTGAACTATACAACGGTTCCGGGAAGATCATCGATCTGAAAGACTGGATCGTTGCGGAAGCCGATTATATGGATTCGACTGAAATAAAAGACCAGGCATTGATAACGCAGGAGCACAGGCTGGTATTTCCTGGTGAGTTTCTTGTTCTTTCTGAAAATGATGAAAAAGTAAAATCATTTTACAGGGTCAATAATACTCACGTCTTTCTGGATGTGGAAAACATGCCTGATTTTAACAGCGACGAAGGAAGGTGCGTGATATACGATCAAACAGGAAAAGTGATCGATGCGTTTCGATATTCTGAAGAATTGCATTTCCCTCTTCTGGAAGAGACGAAGGGGATTTCGCTCGAAAGGTTAAGTCTTTCCGGAAAGAGCGATGACACTCATAATTGGCATTCAGCGGCAGCAACGGCCGGATTTGCGACTCCGGGATATGGAAATTCTCAGCGGTTGGACAGTGTGGATTTTACGGGAGAGATTTCCATCGAAGAAAAAGTTTTTTCTCCGGATAATGATGGTTATAATGATCTTCTGACCATCCATTATCATTTCCCGCAACCCGGCACAATGCTGTCGCTGAATGTTTTTGACAGCAACGGCCAGCCCATACGAACGATAGTGGATGGTGAAACGGTAAGCAACGAAGGTGCGATTAGCTGGGATGGTTTGAAAGATAACAGGGTCGTTGCTTCCAGTGGCTTCTATATAATTTTAGCGAAGAGTTTTAATTTGAACGGGGGTTCGAAGGCGTATAAGGAGTTGTGCTATTTGACAAAAAAATAAAAAATGATTGCTGTCAATGGAATGACAGACCATAATCATTTTTTCATTGGCATGCTACCATCATGTTGTCTTTCTGACTTAATAAGAGAAATAAAAAAGTCCTCAAATGAATTTATTAAAGAGAATGGATTTAATATTCGACCACTCTGGGGTCGGAGATCCGTTGCATTGGTTTTTTTACAAATGTTAAATCCCTCCGGGATTATGAATTCATTCAGCCGGTTCGGCTAATCATTTATTTACACTAGAATAATTTTCCATTGATTTATATCCAATCCAGGAGGGTTTGAACATTTATCATTTATCCGGAAAATCATTAATTTGTATTAATTCGCCCGCCTTTTCCAAAAAAATCCGCACCTTGCCTTCCCTATGCTCACCGCCTCCTTTATCCGTGGTATCGAAACGCAACTCGGTAAAAAACTCAAACAAAAATTACACATCAAACGCGTTCAGCCGGTTTCAGGAGGCAGCATCAATCATGCTGCACGGGTCGATACTTCCTGGGGCACTTATTTCCTCAAGGCTAACGATGCATTTCTCTATCCGCAAATGTTTGAAAAGGAAGCGTCCGCACTTGACCTTCTTCGAACTACCGGATTGATTACCATTCCCGAAGTAATCATGACCGGCGAAGAAGACGGCTTCGCTTTTTTATTTCTACGGTTCATCGAAAGCAAAATGCGAAACGAAAATTTCTGGGAAAATTTTGGAACTGCACTGGCCAGAATTCACCGTCATACTTCCACACGCTTCGGCTTCCCGGTAAATAATTACATCGGCTCCCTCAGCCAGAGCAACCGTGAGCACACCCGCTGGGAGGATTTTTTTATTGAAGAACGTCTCGAAAAACAATTACAACTTGCCGAGCAGAGCGGCAGATTAAGCAAAGCGGATATCGATCAGTTTCAATCATTGTATAAAAATATTGAATCCATATTTCCGGACGAACCTCCCGCCCTGCTCCATGGCGACTTATGGAGCGGGAATTTTATAACCGGCAACAACGGCGAACCTTGTCTCATCGATCCTGCCGTCTATTACGGTCACCGCGAAATGGACCTGGCAATGACAAAACTCTTTGGCGGCTTCGATGATATCTTTTATGAAGCCTATCAGACAGAATATCCCCTCGCATCGGGATTTGATGATCGCGTCGATATTTGCAACCTGTATCCTCTCCTTGTACATGTTAATCTCTTTGGCGGGGGATATCTTTCTCAGGTCAGAAACATACTTAAGAAGTTCCGGTGATTTTCCCCGAGCGTATGTTCTAAAAATCTTTCAAAATTAAAAACCTCCTGACCTTGTAAACAGAACCTGTTTGTATGCCTAAAAAATAAATTCCATTTCTTAATTCCGCAGTATTAATTTCTATTTTATCCACCCCATTCTGCTTTACAACTGCTTCACTTCTTAAAATCCTTCCTTCCATGTCGAAAATCATCAAATCAATGTTGCGGGAATCACTTTCGATTTCTGCAAATAAAATATCCTTCGCGGGATCGGGGTAAATATTAAAATATGAGGTCTCGGCCTCCTCATTCGAATCTGCATTCAACTTAAACTGGGCCGGACTGACAGTCAAAACAGTCACCGAATAATCCTCTACTTCACCATAAGTAAAAGTTGTGCATGAATTGTTTGCCGGACTCGAGGTCTTCATCTGAATGCGCATCCTGGTTTGACCACTCACAGCTGTTGAAGGAATCGTAAAATTAAATGTGAGCGAAGAAGATGAATGACCGCTTGCCACTTTTTCATTCGAATCCTCAAACGAACCATTCTGGTTGTAATCTATATAAACATTCCAGTATTTCTGATAAGAACCTCCCGATGGCGTCAGGGTTATTGTACTGGTGCTATTCCTGCTGACGTTTGTATTTATTGATGTGTAATTCCGGTAGCCGCCATTGTTCCCGCTCGTATTACTGATCGACCCCATTGAAACTTTATAGATGTAGTAATTCGAAGAATTTGTTCCCTTCGAAGTACAATAACTCAGCTGGCAACCGATGGTTGAAAACGTTGATGTACCGGAATACGATCCGGAACCTGACTGACATACGGCCTGCACTTTAAAATCGTATGAAGTGCATGATGAAAGACCGGAGAGATTATAACTCACATTCGAAATATTGCTGATGGTGGTCCAGGATGATGATGATGATGATCGCTTCCTCATAACATTGTATTTAGTCGCGCCGGAAACAGGCGCCCAGTTCAACGTGACTGACGTTTGTCCTGTTTGAGTAACGTTCAGCGACGACGGAACACCACATGGCGTCGATGAAACCGTAGTGAATACTTTTAAAGTTGTAAATGACGACGCATTGCCCGAACAATTGGTTTGTATCTTCCACTCATAATTAGTGCGCGATGAAAGTCCTGATAGCTTTATTGAATCAGCACTAGTCGTAACTGAATTCCACGACGAATAACCTGATTTTCTGTATTGCACTTTGTATGATAATGCTCCCGAAACCGAATTCCATTTTAATACGACCGTTGAATTGGTAATATTATTCACCGAAAATGTCGACGGCGTGTCGCAGGTTGCAGGCGCACATGTTTGCAGGCATTGCGCTGCATTCACAAGGTTCAATATTACATCTTTGGGTTGCGGACCGAAGCCTTTTGAAAAATTGATACCCGTACTTACAAGGTGGCAATAGCTCATGATCGTTCCACCGTTGGATGGAATCGGAGCACCCGTACATGAACCTTCATAGGGATACCCTGCTGCAGGCGCACAGCCGTCTATCGCTGTATTGTTTCCATTCCAGACACAGGCGTGAGTATGATAGGAACCTAACAGGTGTCCTTCTTCATGAGTGATCACCGACACCGTTGGAGAATAGGTCGGGACATTAGCATAAGAAGGAACTATTCCACTGTAACACTGCAGGTAGTCAGTATAAGGATCACAGATGGCTCCGATATTACCGGCTATGCCGCCGCCGCCTATGCTAATGAGGGTTGCAATGTCGCCATTGAATGTATCGCGGTAATTCTGAAACTGGGAAAAAATATCCTTGATAGCTATTGACGTATATGGGCTGGGGGAATCCCATACATACAACTGCGACAAGGTAACAGTGATCCCATCGTTGGCAAATAAGAGAGCACTCTGATTAAAAACTCCCGTTATGAAATTCGATACGGCCGTCATACCGCCCCTGTCCTGGTAGAGGTCATAATTTACTTCCCAGTAAAGCCTCACGCACTTTGAGGATGCAATGCGGTTCTGCGGCTGCTTTTTTACCGGTGCAGAAACCTGGAAATCATCCGTCAGGCAGATCGGGCCACCTGTTCCGCTGAAACTTTTTTCATTATATAATATATGCCTGGCGAAACCGTCCTTATTAACAGGGCCGAGTATGATATTTCCTGTTTTTGGTGTGGATATGATACCCATCACTTCGTTTTCAAAAATGCTGATCGCTGCAATGGAAAAATTATCGCCTGAAACTATTCCCCAATAGTGGATGCCGTTGTTCTTCAACAGATGCTCCGGCGTCTCGCTGCTAGTAATGATTGAGAAATCGGACGAAAAAAAATTATTCCTGAAGAGCTTTAATACAAGCGGGCTTTCATTCTTTACCGGAACAGAAAGCAAAAGATATTCAGGTGATCGTTCTACAAGATTTTTTGCGGCCGCGAAATTGAATTCGAGAATAGTCGGATCTTTTACGACAGATCCGGGAATAATATCAGCATTGCTTAAAAAAAATAATTCATCTGATTTTTCGAAATAATTTCCGGTTTCAGCATTAATTATTTTTTGAGCGATCGGTCCGTTTTCGGCACCATTCGCGGCCTGCAACAACAATAAAGACAAAAATAAATTGAGTATTTTATTCATGGAATGAAAGTTTAAAACATTTAAAATAAATCATTTTAATTTTATAAATCAAATAGCGTCCTGGAGATTTACAAATCCTGCAAATTCAGCAGGAATTTACTGTTGAAAGACGGAAACAATCAAATTCACAACATGTTTTATTAAAAGCAATGATATAAAATCCCTTATTCGTAGTTTTGCTTTCTCAACTTATGTTTATGTCAAACCAGATTAACTCTTCTAAAGCTCCGGAGCCCGTAGGCCTTTATCCTCATGCTAAACGAGTCGGGAATTTATTATTTCTCTCCGGCGTCGGACCGCGTGAGCGGGGAAATAAAAACATTCCCGGAGTTACGCTGAGCGCAGACGGTAAAGTTTCAGCTTATGACATAGAAAAACAATGTCATTCGGTCTTTCAAAATGTAAAATATATTCTTGAAGACGCCGGAAGCAGCTGGGAAAAGATCGTCGACGTCACCGTTTTTTTGACAAACATGAAAGACGATTTTAAAATCTATAATAAAATCTGGGCCGAGTATTTCAAAGAGAATCCACCCTGCCGCACAACGGTGGAGATTAATTGTTTACCCACACCGATTGCCATCGAGTTAAAAGTAATCGCCACTATTGATTGAGGCTTTTCAATTGAAAAAAATACCTCCACCGGTTAAATTTATTTTCCTTATCTATCTCACCGGCGTCATCGTTTTTTCTCTGCTGCGACTCATTCTCCTGCTTCTCAATTTACATTTAACCAGCGATATCCCCCTGGCAATTTTAATTAAGTCCTTCATCATCGGAATCAGTTTTGATATTTCCGTTACCGGTTATCTCACAATAATACCGCTGATCTGTTTCTTCTTTTATTTTATTTTCAAACGAAATGCTTCTCTCCGTCCTAAAATTGTTATCACACTTTTGCTATTCCTTTTCGCATGCAGTTTTTTTATCGCATGCTCCGACATCCCCTGGTTTAATCATCAGCAAAAACGAATAACCATATCTGCCTTGCAATGGACGAACTCGCCCGTTATGATGATGAAATATATTTTTACTGATTCCGGAAATTATCCGTTTTTATTTCTTTTCATTTTATTGATCTCCGGATTCTTTTTTATCCTGAAATTTATCAGGAAGAAAACCGCAGGGAATGAAACTTCACAGCCAAAATTTATTTATTCCCTTTCAATTTATGTCCTGGCTTTTCTTCTGATCATATCCGGTATTCGCGGAAGGCTTTCTTCAAAATCACCCATTCGCTGGGGCACCGCTTTCGTAAGCGAATACGATTTTACCAATCAGCTTGGTCTCAATCCTGTCTACACGTTTGTACAGAGTTACATCGACGAGCTCAATCCACGGAACAGGCACCTTGTTTTCACGGATGAGCCTCGCGCCATTTCCATGATGCATTCCTATTATGGAACCTCATCCGCTTTGCAGGTCTCTCCCGTGGCACGGAATATCATCACAACCGGGAACCCGCATCGATATAATATTGTTCTCGTTCTCATGGAAAGCATGACAAGCTATAACATGAAAGCATTTGGAAACAAAGAAAACCTCACTCCTGTTCTTGACGAACTTTACAATCGCTCACTTTCATTTCCTAATTTTTATTCTGACGGCATTCATACTTTTTGTGGCTTATACTCTTCTCTTTACGGAATGCCTTCCCTCCCGAACAGGCATCACCTGAAAGATTTAAAGAATCAGCAGGCCTATGGCGGAATTGCAAAAACCTTATCATCGAAAAACTACCAGACAATCTTTTTCACGACACATGACGAGCAGTTTGACAATATGGGAGGATTTTTAAAGTCAAATGGCTTTCAGAAAATAATCAGCCAGAAAGATTATCCTCATGAAAAAATTCTTAATGCAAGTGGCATTCCCGATCATTTACTTTTCCAAGAAGTCGTCAATCATCTCAATGAAATTGAAAATGTAAAGCAACCATTCTTTGCAGCTGTGCTTACGGGCAGCAATCATGGTCCATATGAATTACCGCAAGGCATACCGTTCAAGCCAAACGCCTCCGATATCCGTTCGCAGGTACTGGAATATGCCGATTGGTCTGTCGGTGAGTTTATGAAATCCTGTAAACAGCAAACCTGGTTCGACAGCACCATCTTTCTTTTTACGGGAGATCACGGTGCAATTATCCGCGACCTCGACAAGTATCTCACGTTTCATCGCGTACCATTCATTGTTTATGCCCCTGCGATAATTTCTCCGGAAATAAATCATAGCCTCGGCGGACAAATAGATATTTATCCTTTTATCATGGGACTTCTCAACGAGCCGTTTCTGAATAACTCCTTCGGCATCGATTTGCTTAAAGAGAAGAGAACGTTCATTTCATTTTCCTACGACGAAGAGTATGGAGCATTTTCAGAAGATTACTTTTATATCAGTCGAAAAATTAACCCGGCCCTGTACTTAATCAATTCCGAAGCCCGTTTTTGTAAGATGGCTGATGATAAAATGAAAGCCGATTCGATGCTGGACTTTGCAAAATCGGTTTTCCAGACTCATCAATGGATGATTGAAAATCGCCGGCTCTATTGAGCGGTATAAAAAAATAATCCATTAATTCAGATTAAACGATTTTTTATTACCATTTATCGAATTATGGCCTTAAATGACGTTTTTATACTATCATTAATCGATTTATATCGTCTTTTATTATTCTAAAACACCTGATAAATTGGCCTTGTTCGGCTTAATTTTCTTATTTTTGCAGCCCCTTTTAAAAGACCTTTCTTCACGCAAGCCGGCAGGCCATGAACAAATACAAGGAATATAACCAGCTCGATCTACCAAACCTTTCAAAAGAGATTTTGAAAAAATGGGAAGAGGAGAAAACTTTCGAATCGAGCGTTTCGAATCGCGAGGGAAAGCCTGCTTTTAATTTTTATGAAGGGCCGCCATCTGCTAACGGCCTTCCTGGAATTCATCACGTAATGGCCAGGGCAATCAAAGATATCTTCTGCCGGTATAAGACACTGAAAGGTTTCCAGGTTAAACGAAAAGGCGGATGGGACACACATGGCCTTCCGATCGAACTGAGTGTTGAAAAAACACTGGGCATCAGGAAGGATGACATCGGCAAAAAAATTTCCATCGCAGATTACAACAATGCGTGTCGCTCAGAGGTCATGAAGTATAAGGACATCTGGGATGATCTTACCCGAAAGATGGGTTACTGGGTCGATCTCCATCACCCATACATCACCTTTGAAAACAATTATATCGAATCCTGCTGGTGGTTGTTGAAAGAGTTTTATGCAAAAGGACTGCTGTACAAAGGATATTCGATACAGCCATATTCTCCGGCAGCAGGAACGGGTTTGAGTTCACACGAACTTAATCAACCCGGAACATACAGAAATGTAAAAGACACTTCAGCCATTGCACAGTTCCGGTTGCTTCAGCCGATCGTAAAAGAAGGAGGAGATAATTATTTTCTTGCATGGACGACCACTCCGTGGACACTTCCTTCCAATACAGCTCTGGCTGTCGGTAAGAATATTTCATACGTGGCGGTAAAGACATTTAACCAGTATACCGGATTTCCTGTCACCGTTATTCTTGCTAAAGATCTCCTCAGCAAATATTTTCCTGAGAAGCATGCCGAACTGAACTTCGACGAATACAAAGCGGGTGATAAATCAATTCCATTTAAAGTCGTTGCCGAATTTAAAGGAAAAGACTTCGTGGGAATGCGTTACGAGCAGTTGTTGCCTTATGCACAACCTTCCGATGGCGATGCTTTCAGAGTTGTGCCCGGCGATTTCGTTACAACGGAAGACGGTACAGGTATTGTGCACATCGCGCCGAGCTTTGGTGCCGACGATTTCAAGGTTGCAAAGCAGAACGGCATAGGTTCTCTCACACTCGTTGATAAACGCGGAAAGTTTACAACAGAAGTAACTGACTTCGCCGAAGAGTTTGTAAAGGAACAATACCTCACTGACGAGGAAAAAGAAACTGAACGTAAGAAGCAGGGGGGAGAGAAATACTTATCGGTCGATGAACGCATTTCGATCAAACTTAAAAAAGAAAACAAGGCGTTTAAAGTAGAGAAGTACGAACATACATATCCGCATTGCTGGAGAACCGACAAGCCGGTGCTTTATTACCCGCTCGATTCATGGTTCATCAGAACCACCTCGATGAAAGAGCGGATGGTGGAGTTAAACAAGACCATCAACTGGAAACCCGAACATACGGGAACAGGACGTTTTGGAAACTGGCTGGAGAATCTCGTCGACTGGAACTTATCACGCAGCAGGTATTGGGGAATACCGCTTCCGATCTGGCGTACAGAGGATGGAAGCGAGGAGCTATGTATCGGTTCGCTCGAAGAACTTGCAGCGGAAATTGACAGGTCTGTCTCCGCCGGTTTCATGAAATCGAACCCGGTAAAGGAAATGCCTGAAAAATTCGACATGCACAGGCCTTACGTTGATGAAATATTTCTCGTTTCGCCATCGGGTAAAAAAATGATGCGCGAGACCGATCTCATTGATGTTTGGTTCGATTCAGGTGCCATGCCCTACGCTCAATGGCATTACCCGTTTAAAAACATCGAGGAATTTCAAAAGGCTTTTCCTGCCGACTTTATCGCAGAGGGGGTAGACCAGACCAGGGGTTGGTTTTTTACGCTGCATGCGATTGCCGTGATGATATTCGACTCGGTTGCTTATAAAAATGTGGTGAGCAATGGTCTCGTGCTCGACAAGAATGGAAATAAAATGTCCAAACGTCTGGGCAATGCCGCTGATCCGTTTGAGACGATCGGGAAATACGGAGCAGATGCGACACGATGGTACATGATCAGCAATGCCCAGCCCTGGGAAAACCTGAAGTTCAATACGGATGGAATTACGGATGTTCAGAGAAAATTCTTCGGGACCCTCTTTAATACCTATGCGTTCTTTGCTTTGTATGCTAACATCGACGGTTTTACTTTTAAGGAAAAAGAAATTCCTTCTCATAAGAAACACGAACTCGACCGCTGGATCATATCAGAATTACATTCGCTTATAAAACTGGCAGACGAGAGTTTTGCCGATTACGAGCCTACCAAAGCAACGCGGGCGATCACTGACTTCGTTACCGGGCATCTGAGTAACTGGTATGTGAGACTGAGCCGCCGCCGTTTCTGGAAAGGAGAATATTCGGAAGACAAAATTGCTGCTTTCCAGACCCTGTATACGTGTCTCGAAACGGTAGCTCTGCTGATGTCGCCGGTGGCACCTTTTTTTAGTGACCAGTTGTTCCGGGATCTCAATACTGTATCAGGCAAAAGGAAAGCAACATCGGTGCACCTGGCAGATTTTCCGGTTTACGATTCTGCACTCGTCGACAAATCTCTCGAGGAAAGAATGGAATTGGCGCAGAAGATATCTTCGATGGTGTTCTCATTGCGCAAGAAGGTTAACATAAGAGTGCGGCAGCCGCTGAATAAAATTCTTTTACCCGTTGGTGATGAAACATTCCGTGATCAGGTTGAATCAGTGAAGGATCTCATTTTGGCAGAGGTTAACGTAAAAAAAATAGAATACATCACCGACACGTCTGACATATTGGTCAGAAATATCAAACCCAATTTCAGAATTCTTGGTAAGAAACTGGGCAATAAAATGAAAGATGCGGCAGAATACATCGGTTCGATGAGCCAGTCAGACATACAAAAACTCGAACAGGAAAAACAGCTTGAGATAATGGTGGCGGATACGCCTTTCACGCTTACAGAAGAAGATGTTGAGATTACCTCGCAGGATATTCCGGGCTGGCAGGTCATAAATGAAGGCAGGCTCACGGTAGCCCTCGATATTACGATCAGTGAAGATTTGCGTGAAGAAGGAATAGCGAGGGAGTTTATCAACCGGATTCAGAATATCAGGAAAGAAAAGGGCTTTGAGGTGACCGACAAAATCGACCTGAAAGTGCTGGAACATGCGTCAATTCGCAGTTCGCTGATTAATAATAAAGACTATATTTGCGCCGAAACTTTAGCGGCTAACCTCGACCTGGTAGACCGTCTTGATGGCGAAGAAACGGTTAATATTGAGGTAGATGCAGATATTCAAACGAGTATAAGTATAAGAAAACACAACACCGTTGATCTGAATTAACGGAGCCATCATTCCCACCTGTTAAAACGTTTTCAAATGAAAAAGAAAACCCCTAAAAAAGCAAAACCCGTTTCTAAAAGCAAGGCAAAGAGTGCTAAGAAAAAAGAGGTTAAGAAATCGAAGCCGGCCGTTAAGAAGTCTGCTAAGAAACCGGCAACTGCTGTAAAGCCTAAGAGTAAAAAGGCGGCACCAAAAGCTGTACACAAAGCGGCACCCAAGGCTGCTAAGAAAATAATAGTTAAGAAAACAATAAAACCGGCGGAGAAATCGAAAGCGATCAGTAAGCCTGTGGCTAAAACAAAAACGCCGGTTGCACCAATTAAAAAACCAATAGTGGATAAAAATATCAAACCAACTTCTCCGGTTAAGAAAGAGGAGAGCAGACCGGAAACGCCTGAGAAAAACACAACGCCTCCAAATCGTCCTTCGGTAGGAAGACCGATACCTGTGAACAGAAGACCGGAGCCAGCGAGAGCGATTATCAGCAACAGCAAACCGGAAGTTGAAACCGGCAAGAACAGGTATTCGGATAAAGAGCTTGAAGAGTTTCGTGAGATCATTAATGAAAAGCTTGCAAATGCGCGTAAAGAACTTGCGACACTTCAGGCGCAGATGACGGCAGCGAATGAACATGGTACTGACGATACGGCGAGCACTTTCAAAATCCTTGAAGACGGTTCTGATTCACTTGCAAAGGAGGAAGCCGGACAACTTGCAAGTCGCCAGAAAAAATTCATCGAACAACTCGAGAATGCCCTCGTGCGTATCGAAAATAAAACCTATGGCATTTGCCGTGTGACCGGAAAACTAATACCGAAGGAGCGGCTACGTGCTGTGCCTCATACGACACAGAGCATAGAAGCCAAACTGAACCAGTACCGCGAGTAATACGACGAAATAATACGGGTGAATGATGTTTTTCGAAAAGAACTTTTTCATTTCATCCGGATATTTTTTCCAATTACCGGTTATAGTATTCCAATAGTTTCAGCGGCATGCTGATCAATCAATATCTCATCCATTGAATTCCATTCCTGTTCAGTCTGCATCCGGAAATATGAAGCGTGCCTTCTTCATAATTTTTTCTGTTCTGCTCATCGACCAGGTCTCTAAAATCTGGATCAAGACACATATGTTTCCGGGAGAAGAATTCAGAATCTTTAACTGGTTTTATATTCATTTTACAGAAAACAACGGCATGGCGTTCGGCTTTGAGTTCGGAGGTACGGCCGGCAAGGCTTTTCTCAGCATATTCAGGATTGTGGCCTCGTTTGGTATCGGATGGTATTTATATACCCTGATAAAGAAAAATTCACATCCGGGAATTATTACCTGTTTCTCACTCATTTTTGCCGGTGCGGTTGGAAATATTATTGATAGTGCTTTTTACGGAATTATTTTTTCCGATGATTCATACAACCTCGCCAAACTGTTCCCCGAAGGTGGCGGCTATTCGGGTTTTCTCCACGGACGAGTCGTAGACATGCTTTATTTCCCGATCATCAACACGCATTTCCCCGAGTGGTTCCCTTTTGTCGGAGGTACATCATTCCAGTTTTTCCGTCCGATCTTTAATGTTGCGGATTCTTCCATCACAATTGGAGTTTTATTGTTTATTATTTTTCAGAAAAGATTTACTGCTACAAAACCAAAAGAAAGCAAAATTGAGACAGATGTTGTGGAGCCGGTGGTAAATCATTCGTAGAATATTTATCCACCAGAAGGTTGACTGATTATTTTCATTCACTCACCCAACAATTTTCTTCAGCAACATAATATATCATTAAGGCTGCTTTAAATCTAAATATTATCTCTAAAATTACACTCTGAATTTCTTTTTATGAAAAATAATTTTCGATTAACTCTTTTTCTGATTGCATTTTTAATGTACAAAACCGCTTTAGGCCAGACTTGGGTGTCTACAAGTTTTTGGGATATTTCGGCAGGATCAACCGTACATTTTGAACCCAATGCTATCGGACCTCTTGAAATCATCAAAACAGGTAATGGTGATATTTATTCCATCACTCGTAGAGATGCTGACATTACAAATCTTTTTCTAAATATTCCCCTATCGGGTATATTAACTAATGGAACTGTTATCTCCCATTCCGGAATCGCTATCAGTGAGAGTGCAGGAAATTTAATGGCTACACGCGATAGTGGCTATGTTTATACCTTACAACACTTTGGCGCAGGTACAATATTTACACTTACCAAGACCGGTCGTCGTGGTGGTTGGACTAAAACTTATACATCATTTCCATATCCTTACGTTATGCCTTCGTCATATGGAAATGCTTTAATTATTTTTTCTGATTCCACCCAGGAAGTCGATGCCAACGGCACTATTATCCATACAATAACTCACCCCACTGGAAGCATGTATCCTGTAAACGATACTGATTTTATTGTAAATAATGGTAACGGAATTTCCAGACAAGATTTTAACGGCAATGTTCGATGGTATGACACCCTTGCCATCGACAAAATAATAGGGGTTGATACCAAATCCATCTACTTGAAAAACGGAACTTGGGTATCCAGAATCAGATCCGATAATGGCAACATTGTTTGGCAAAACAATATACTTTTTTCGTACGCATCAGTCACACACGACGGAGGTTTGATTACAACAAATGGAAACCAGATTGAGCGGTATGACTCTTCCGGCAATCAAATGTGGTCAAGGAATATTCCTTTTCCGGAGTTTGGATATAAAGATATCATAGAAGCAAGTCCAAATTATTTTATTACTGGTGGCGCCTATCGATGTCAGAATTTACAAACTAATCCTGGTTATTCATTTTTTCTGATGTCTATAGATAGCAGTGGACATGGTGAAATTGACTCTACGTCTCATTTCTATAATGGAAATGCAAATGATAACGATAGTCTGAGCTTTGGCAACGATGGTGCATATATTGCGGCTGCTATGGGTAATTCAGGTGCCCCACGATGTTCTGCGCTTCCAAACTTTTCTTCTCATACTGTATTTGGCAAAGACTGGCCAGGGGCGTTCGCCGCCGGATATAATTATAAACTTAGCGATTACGACGGCAACGGAACAATTGATACAATTGACATTGCTAACTTATCAAATGACTTTCATTATCCTTATCAAGTTACTCCCTCGTGGCGTTTATCTGCTCCGCAAAATAGCGGGATTGTTTTAAAAATTAAATATTCTCCTGATTCAGTATTAGCCGGAGATAATATAACAGCATATGTAACTATTGGGACCGATTCTATAAATGCTGATTCTGTCTACTCTTTTTCAATGACCATGTTTGAACCATGGAATTACGATTTTACCGGCACCATATGTAATATCCCCAACAGTAACTTTGGTGTAGTAGGTACAAATGTTTATAGTTTCTTTCAAATTACTAATGTCGGATTAAATTTTCTTTTGTGCCGTACTGATCATCAGAATACCATTTTAAGAGGCGACACAATTGCTTCTTTTGTGTTTAGAGTTAAGCCAAATGCATGGGAAGGTAAATTTCAGCCTCTTGTATGGTTTAACGCTATTACAAAAGATGGTTATTCGGCTAACCTTTCATTAGAAACTGATTCAGTATATATCAATTACCCGATAACTTCTGTTGAAAATCTTCAATTTAAAAATTTTTATATCTACCCTAATCCATCAAGAAATTTTAAAATTGAGTTGCCTGAAAAAATTAAAGAATTCCATGTATTCGATATTGTCGGAAAAGAAATTTATCGAATTTTTCCTGTGGATAATTTCAATAATTGGGACGCCTCTGATTTACCGCCAGGGATTTATTATTTGCGTTGTATCACTTCAAAAAATATATATTCTTCCAAAGTGATCGTAGAAAATTAATTTTAGCATGGCTTATAATTTGGTTAAACCAATAAACGCAGATTCTTTTTTTTGAAAATCAATCCGATGTTAGTACTTTGTCGTCCTCTGAAAACAATCTTATGGACAAAAGAATTTTTTTTCTGCTATTCATTATACTTGCAACCACAAAACTTTCCGCCCAGAATAAAGATTCACTCCTTCTCCGGAAAATCTATGCCGAAACACTCACCCGGGGAAAAGCGTACGACTGGCTGCGCGAACTCACCGGCGAAATCGGCCACCGCCTCAGTGGCTCTCCCGAAGCTGCCAAAGCCGTTGAATGGGCGAAGAAAAAAATGATCGAAGCCGGAGCGGATACCGTTATTCTGCAGCCCGTCATGGTTCCGCATTGGGTGAGGGGTCCGAAAGAAACTTCGGCAATCATTGAAGCCAATGGCAACAAAACGAATGTTCCCGTTTGTGCTCTTGGAAATTCAATTGCCACTCCAAAAGAAGGCATCACTGCAGAAGTCATCGAGATCAACGATTTTTCACAACTTGCCAGACTTGGCAAGGAAAAAATAAAAGGGAAAATCGTTTTTTACAATCATCCATTCGACGAGTCGTATGTGAATCCATTCGAAGCGTATAGTGAAGCGGTTCGCTACCGATGGTCCGGCCCAAGTGAAGCCTCCCGGTATGGCGCCATTGCCACCGTTTGCAGGTCGATGACAAATGCCAGCGATAATTTCCCGCACACAGGCAGCATGCGTTACAACGATTCTCTCCCGCAAATTCCCTGCTGTGCCATCAGCACCAATGCCGCAGATCTGTTAAGCAGGATCCTCCGCGCAAACAGCAATACGAAATTTTTCTTCCGGCAGGATTGCCATTTCCTCGACAGCGTTCCTTCCTTTAATGTGATCGGAGAAATCAAAGGCAAAGAATTTCCGGATGAGTATATTACTGTCGGTGGCCATCTCGATTCCTGGGATCTGGGCGAAGGCGCACACGACGATGGTGCCGGCGTTGTTCAGTCAATCGAAATAATCCGGACTCTAAAAGCTGCCGGACTTCGCCCCGCTCGCACCATACGCGCCGTCGCTTTCATGAATGAAGAAAACGGGCTTCGGGGAGGAAGAACGTATGCCGCCATTGCAAAAGAGAAAAATGAAAAACATGTGGCCGCCATGGAAAGCGATGCCGGCGGTTTTCTTCCAATTGGTTTCGGATTAAATATGAAAGTAGAAAAGAAAAAAAAGATACAAGCCTGGGCACCGCTTTTCCTTCCTTATTTCGTTTATAATTTTACCAATGAAGGCGATGGTGCCGATATCTCTCCGCTGGAAAATATGGATGTGCCTCTTATCGGACTTGAAGTAAATCCACAGGTATATTTTAATTATCATCATACAGATAATGATACCTTCGATAAAGTTAACAAACGGGAGCTTTTACTAGGCTCCGCCGCTATGTGTTCGTTGGCATTCTTGTTAGCTGCGTATGGGCTTTGAAAATAGTTTGGTGTTTGGCGTTTGGCGTTAAAAACAATAGTGATTGTTACCTTTAAGGGGAGCTTACATTTGGATATTTCGAGTGGCAGTTTAGCCATCGTTAACCAAAAAAATTATTGCATCAAAACACTATCATCATCAACAAAAAAGTGGGGTCAGTTTGGTCCGAAATAAGGGGGTCAGTTTCACCGGAATTTCCACCATACCTAACTCATGAGATACTCTCTGAGTATTTGGATAATGCTAAATATCTAACTCTTGATAAAATTTAAAAATATCAAGTATGTAAATAAAGCAGCGGAATCCAAAGGGGATATATGTTACAGTTCCACATTTTGATAAAGAAGAATATTTTCATTTTCACATATGTGCCTCGGGTTTAAAGATAATTTTTAATCAATACAATCAATCAATAAAATTTTTGATCCCCGCGATCCATTCATAGTGGTAATTTTTACATAATAAAGACCTGATGATAGTGAGTTGCAATTGATTTGATTGTAATTAAATCCTTCTTTCAGAATTATATTCTTTCCAAAAACATTTTTTCCATGCATATCGTAAACATACATTTGTGCATTGTGGTTAATTTTAGAATAGAATTTTACTCCAATTTGATTATTTTTTTGAAAAACATATAAATCTAATATTGAATTATTTATTTCTTGAATTGCAACATTTAATGGTGCAAGTTTTACTATCCAATAATCTAAATCACCGTTGTTGCCGCTTACATCCCCATCATCTGAATATCCTGTAAAGCCACCAACTATAAAACCGTTATCTGTTGTTTGCTGAATAGATGTGGCTTCTTCATAGCCAATGCCCCCAATTGTTTTTTGCCATTGAAGATTTCCTTGAGCGTCTAGTTTTAATATCCAATAATCATTAAACAAATAAGTTCCATGATGACCGATAATATCGCCATCGCTTGAATAAGTATTGCCGGCAACAACATAACCTGAATCGTTTGTTTGAAAAACCGAAAGTGCGTTTTCAGATTTACTACCACCAAAAGTCTTTTGCCATAAGATGTTTCCCGTACTATCAAGTTTTACTATCCAATAATCATTATCGCCATGGTATAAAGAAATATCGCCATCATTTGATGTAGTGTAGCCCACAATTATAAATCCATTATCGAAGGTTGATTTAAAATTTAGAGCAATATCACTTTGAGATCCGCCGTAACATTTTTGCCAAAGTAAATCACCGATGCTATCAATTCCGACAACCCAAAAATCAAAATTCCCATGATTTCCTGAAACATCACCATCATTTGAATTTGAATATCCTGCAATTACATAACCATTGTTATTAGTACGGGTGGGAGATTGTGCGACATCAAGCTGAAACCCACCCAAAGATTTTTGCCACTCTATGTTTCCTATAATATCAAGCTTTACTACCCAGTAATCATCAAAATTATGGTTCCCGGTAACATCGCCATCAAATGAATTGTTATAGCCAGTTATTATATATGAGCTATCATTTAATTGTTCAACGTAATAGGCAACATCTTCACCTGTCCCTCCCAAACACTTACTCCAAAGGATTGTCCCTACACTATCGAGTTTGAGAATCCAATAATCATTAAAACTGGTACCGTGATGTCCTATTACATCACCATTAGTCGATGTTGAATGTCCTGCCACAATATAACCACCATCAAAAGTCTGTTGTATATAATTCGCAACATCATTAGATGACCCTCCATAATTCTTTTGCCATTCGATGTCTCCAGTGCTATCTAGTTTTAATATCCAATAATCATTTGTATTATTAGTTCCATAGTGATTTGTTAGGTCACTATCATTAGACATGGAAATACCAGCAGCTACGTAACCACCTTCCCTGGTTTGCTGAATACAGTTAGCTCTCTCAGCAAGTGATCCACCAAAACATTTTGCCCATTGGATATTTGGTTGGGCTGATGCATTTACAGAAATGAAATTAAGAAGTAGCCAGCTAAATTTTTTAAAATTATAATTTAACAAATTTCTTATTTCCATTCGATTTGGAATTGATAAAATATATTCCCGGTTTATATGATCTTATATCAAGTTGAATTAAATTCGATTCTACTTTAACTATTTCAACTATTTCACCAACTAGATTGGTTATATATAATAAAGTTCCAATATCAACCCCATCAACGTTTATCAGGTTGGAAACTGGATTAGGAAAGATACTAAATTCCGAGATAATATTTTGTTCTTCAGTAAATTTTTTCCGCATTGATGATTCTGCACATTCATCTGCCATTGGATCCTCCCGCTTGGCGATTTCTAATGCGAGTAATACAATTGAATAATTGCCAGACACATTCTTCGCATGACTACGCTGCCTTACGTACTAACTCCAGTTAATCGCATTTAATATCCCTATTAAACAAGTTGCTGATACATTTTCCTGCCATTACATTTGTTTATGCCTTCAGGATATCAAATCGACAAGCAGGATGGTGCCTATTTTCTTACTTCAACTGTTGTAGGCTGGGTTGAACTTTTCATCCGTGACAATTATAAGCAATTCATAGCAGAAAACCTCAATTATTGTATTGAAAATTTTGGGTTACAGGTATATGCTTATGTAATTATGCCAAGTCATATGCATATGATTGCAAGTGCGAAGAATGACAACTTGAGTAAGTTAATTGGCAATTTTAAAAAATTCACAAGTCGGGAATTAATTAAAAAAATCAAATCTCCATTGGAAAGCCGTTGTGAGTGGATGTTACCTATTTTTAAATCCGCTGGAGAAAAAAATCCAAGGAATACAAATTATCAGGTGTGGCAACAAAATAATCATGCAGAAGAAGTTTATTCTCCAAAATTTACATTGTCTAAAATTAAATATATTCATAATAACCCTGTTGAAGAAGGGTTTGTTGAACGACCCGAAGATTATCTTTACAGCAGCGCTAAGGATTATGCTGGAATGAAAAGTCCGGTAGATGTCTCTTTAATCGAATTACATTCTTTATTTTAAAAATACCTATTAGAAAATGTATTACTAACTGGGGCGTAGTCATGCGAACTTAATATTTTCAATTAGGTAAGGAGGTTACTCGCATTAGACTACCTAGCGGCAGGATCTACCAAAGTAGCATAACCCACAGGATCACTGCAAAACCAGGAATATGTGTTCCCGGATATGGCAGAAGTACCAATTACCTCGTTCCCAGTAGTACCATGCTAAGCAAGAATCTGCAAAGGCTGGAGGAGGGTTATGCCAAACCCACGTTTTATTACCCATGACAATGTTACTTCTAAAATCGCAGTCATAAAATGGGTGTAACCTCGAAATTTTCCTGACCCGTTTTGTCAAAACCTACTTTGATCCTTACCTTTGAATTTCATGCCATCCTCCCCTCATTTAGAATCAATCATTTCGGTTTTGCCCGACAGCCCTGGCGTTTACCAGTTTTTCGATTCGGAAAATAAATTACTCTATATCGGTAAAGCAAAGTCGCTCAAAAAGCGGGTGATGTCTTATTTCCGGGAAGACATGAATGTGAACGGGAAGACGCGGGTAATGGTTCGTAAAATTTCCGACATCAAAACTCTCGTCGTGAATTCGGAGATGGATGCCTTGCTCCTCGAAAACAGCCTGATTAAAAAACATCAGCCGAGATATAATGTAAATCTTAAAGACGATAAAACGTATCCCTGGATCTGCATTAAGAATGAACCTTTTCCAAGAGTGTTTTCTACCCGCAAACTGATCAAAGACGGTTCGGAATATTTCGGACCGTTTACACCGGTGAGGATGATTAATATTCTGCTCGAGCTCATCGGACAACTTTACAAACTCCGGACCTGTAACCTCAATCTTACCGAAGAAAATATTCAGAAGAAGAAATTCAAGGTATGCCTGGAATATCATATCGGCAATTGTAAGGGCCCCTGCGAATCATTACAATCGAACGACGATTATAATCAATCCATAAAAGAAATCCGGCAGATACTCAAAGGAAACATTAACATGGTAATTCAGCACCTGAAACCGCTGATGAATAAACTATCATCCGAATTCAAATACGAAGAAGCCCATCTTATAAAAGAAAAAATTGAACTGCTGGAAAAATTCAAATCCAAATCTGTAGTTGTGAACCCGGCCATTCACAACACGGATGTGTTCTCAATCATCACCGAAGAGAATACGGCATTCGTGAATTTTCTGCACATCATGAATGGTTCCATTGTTCAGGGCCATACCATCGAGATCAAAAAGAAGCTCGACGAGACACCGGAAGAATTATTAGAGCTTGCCATTGCCGATATGCGAAGCCGTTTTCACAGCGAAGCAAATGAGATAATTCTTCCATTCGAAATGTTTCTTCCATTCGAAAATGTAATCGTTACCGTTCCAAAGATAGGAGATAAAAAACATCTACTGACGCTTTCTGAAAGCAACGTGAAAAATTACATGCGTGAAAGAGAATTGCAGGAAGAAAAAATAAATCCGGAGAATAAAATTTTGCGGCTGATGGAGAAGATGAAAAAAGATCTTCGCCTCACGGAATTGCCAAGACACATAGAATGTTTCGATAATTCAAACTTTCAGGGCGCATATCCGGTTGCGGCAATGACTGTCTTCCGCGATGGAAAACCATCAAAGAAAGAATACCGTCACTTTAACATTAAGACCGTTGAAGGACCCGATGACTTTGCCTCGATGGAAGAAGTAATTTACCGCCGTTATAAACGTATGCTCGACGAGGCCAACACGCTTCCCAACCTGATCGTAATCGATGGCGGCAAAGGGCAACTGAGTTCTGCCGTGAACAGCCTGGAAAAACTCGGCCTGAAGGGAAAGATTCCCGTCATTGGCATTGCCAAAAAACTGGAAGAGATTTATTATCCTGATGACCCTTACCCTCTTTATATCGACAAAAAAAGCGAGACGCTCCGCGTTATTCAGCATTTGCGTGATGAGGTCCACCGGTTTGGAATTACTCATCACCGGAACCGAAGAAGCAAAGGTGTGGTTAAAACCGAATTGTCAGAGATAAAAGGCATTGGCGATGCAACGGCTCAGGCATTATTAGTACACTTCAAATCAGTGAAAAGAATTAAGGAAGCACCTGTTGAGGAGCTCGAGGCCGTTATCGGTAAAGCCAAAGCAAAAGTTGTGTCGGAATATTTTTCCGCAGGAGCTTAAAAAATAAACCTCCCCGTTTTTTTACAATAATCATCATACTCCTTTCCAAAATCCTTCTTTAACCGGGGCTCTTCAAAACGGGTGATAAAAAAGTAAAACGCAATAAATATAAAAGCGGAATAGAAAAATAATTTCAGTGACACAAAAAACAGTGCTTCGCCAATCAGTATCAACATCACTCCTGTATACATGGGGTTTCGAGAATATTTATATAGTCCTGTTGTTACCAGCTTTTTTGTCGGGTCTGCGGGTGACAAAGTACCTTTACCCTTTAGGGCAAAACTCACAATACAACTTATCAGGATATAAAAACCAATAAAACATAAAATGATACCGGCGAAATGATGCCATTTAAACGGGCTGGAGAATAAATGAGTGCGACCTCTTAAAATCAACCAGGGGATGAATCCAGCAACCATTCCGGGCTGCAAAACGGTAAAAATAAAATTACGAATGAATAATGAAAGCATCTTTAATTAAGTTGATCGCTCAACAGCTTCATCTCAATCCTCGGGGCAATTTTCTCGTAAAGCACATGATATACCGCATTCGTAATTGGCATGTGTACGCCATATTTTTTATTTATTTCATGAATACAGTTTGTCGCATAGTACCCTTCCGCAATCATATTCATTTCAAGCTGGGCAAATTTCACTGAATAACCTTTGCCGATCATCGTTCCGAACATCCGGTTACGGCTGAATGATGAATATGCCGTAACCAACAGGTCGCCGAGATATGCCGAATCATTGATATCCCGGTTAATCGGGTGCACTGCTGAAACGAAACGATCGATTTCGCGGATGGCATTCGATATCAGCACAGCCTGGTAATTGTCGCCGTATCCGACACCGTGACAAATGCCACTGGCGATTGCAATTACGTTTTTCAAGACTGCAGAATATTCCGTGCCGTAAATATCATCGCTCACGAGCGTTTTTATGTAACGGCAATTCATCAATGAGGCAAGCGTAGTGGCAGTAAATGTGTCAGTAGAAGCAATCGTCAGATAGGATAATCGCTCCATGGCGACTTCTTCTGCATGACAAGGACCCGTAATCACGCCAATTTTTTCGATAGGAATATTCAATTTCTTCCTTAGATAATCCCCTATAATTAGTAAATCATCGGGAATGATCCCTTTGATAGCGGAAAAGACAATTTTATTATTGAACAGTTCCGGTTTGATTTTTTCAAGTGCGGGTTTCAGAAATGCAGAAGGCACTGAAAGAATAATGATGTCTGATGTTGTAATTACGGAAGCAAGATCGTTGCTGACATTGACTTTCGAAAGATTTATTTCAACGTCGCTGAGATAATTTGGATTATGGCGGTACTTGCTGATGAAGTCGGCAGTATCTGCAGAACGGACCCACCAATTTATTTTATCGACATTGTTTGAAAGGATTTTTACCAGGGCTGTTGCCCAACTGCCTCCTCCGATGACGGCAATAACAGGTTTCGACATTTATAAATTGTTTACAAGCCGAAAGATACCTTCTTTTAACAAATTGACATTAAAATTTATTAGTAATCCCAGCTTTAAATCTGTTAGCCTTAAGTAAGTAATAACCTGTTTTTTATGCACGGGTGCCAGGTTTTCTATTGATTTTATTTCAATAATAACCTTATTATCCACAATGATATCCGCTCGAAATGCAACATTTAGTAAAATACCTTCATAATATACGTCGATTTCCTGCTGCCTCGTGAAAGGAATCTCTTCCATTGTTAATTCTGTGCAAATTGCTTCTTCATATATTGATTCAAATAATCCTGGACCAAAATACCTGTGAACTTTAATGCAAATTCCGATTACCTTTTCGGAGATTTCGTTCTCTGTCATAGTTATTTTTTCGCACAAAGGCGCAGAGGCGCAAAGAAAAAATTTCGAATTACTAAATACAACTCTTTAAATATGTATAATATATTCTCCGCATACTCTGCGCCTCTGCGCGCCAATAAAAAAATCATCCTTAACTTTATCGCATGAAGCTTCCTGTAATATTATTTATTCTCCTGATAACTGCTCAAACAATTTTGCAGGGTAAAGAAAACGATCGCGCCGAACTCCTTCAACTGCTAAATGAGCGAAAAGAATTATTCGATAAATACAATGCGTCGCTCAACAATAAAAGTGGTCTCTTCGGGAACAAGACAAAAAATGATTTGCGCGACAGCCAGGACAAGCTGATGGCGGTGGTTGCTGCCGATAATAAAATCATGAACTCCCTTAGCCGTACACTCGACTTCAGGAATTTCGAAAAACAAACGATGTCTTATGATGTTAGCAATTATGAAGACCGAATCAGAAACTTATCCGTCTTAAACGACACTCTTAACAAACAATATATAAATTGTAAAAACGAAAATAAAAATTTATACTCGACGGTAAAGAGATATCACCTGTATATTGCCGCATTAGTTATTCTAATTCTCATTACCGGTGGAGCCTGGGCGAAGAAGACTTTTTTTTAAACTCTAAGATGAAGGAAATCAGTCCGGGTCCAGTTTGAGTTTGAGTTTGAGTGTGAGTTTGAGAGTGAGTTTGAGTGTGAGTCTGATTATAAATAGCTTCGGAACCGGACTGAGTTCTATTCGATCTTTTCAATCCTCACTCCCACATCCATAATCTGTGGCAATGGGTCAACCCGCATCGCCTGTTCGAGTGAGAAAGTATAAATTCCTTTTTCAGGAAAACGAAAATTGCTTTTAAATAACTGCCTGTTATCCCAAATATCACCAAGCCCTTCTCCCAGCCATTTACCTGAGGCATCCGCAAGCGTTATCTCAATCGTATCCCGCTCCATCTTACCCGAAGGAATTTTTGTCGTAAAAAAAATAAAAAGGTTGCTGAACTGGTAACCGCCGGCATTACGAACATTGATGTAAATGTTGTGCGGTGTAATCGTATCCGAAATATCGGTACTTAGCTCAACAATGTTTTTCTGTGCCCACCTGTTATCCGGAAGTTTGATGTTATCCTCAAAAACCACAGAACTGTCGCACGAAGATAATGCGATCGCGAGCATGAATAAATAAATCATCCGGCGATTTAAAAAAAACTGAATCGTTTTCATCACCCTGTAATTATGTACCCGGAGTCTGCTGAGTATTTTGATCGCCATTCGGTTTATTCGGATTTGGCCGGTTCCCCTGCTGCTGATTACGGGAATGACGCGGCTGATTTTGCCTTTGCTGATTCTGCTGACGTGGCTGATTCTGCTGCTGAGGATTTTTCTTTGGCGGATTCTGTCTCTGTGCGTTTTGCTGCTGAGGATTCTGCTGCTTCTGCTGTCCGCCCTGCCGCTGTTGCACCTGTGCATTAGGCTGCCCGCCCTGCTGATTTTGTTTATCGCCGGACTTTTTCTTCTTCTTCTTTTTCTTTTTAAGTTTATCCATCCGGTCTATGCGATCCTGGCCGACCACATTTTCATAATCCGGTTCTGCAATTTTTATGTCATCTTCGTCTTCAGGAAGTGCGAGATCCGGTGGCTTAATATTTTTCTTGTTGAGTTCAACGATTTCTTTCACGCGGTCAACTGACAACACCACCCAGTTTCCTCCCACTCCGCCTTCAATCAGTTCTTTTTGTTCGCGTTTCTCATCAACTGTGAAAGCATACCAAAGCAGTCGCTTGAAAATATCAGTCTTGCGATGAAAAGCCCTGCCCTTTTCTGTTTCCAGAACGATATTTGTTCCCGGGAAATCATGCAGTGCATCCATGTAAGAATCGAGTTCATAATTCAGGCAACATTTCAGCTTTGTACACTGGCCGGCAAGTTTTGCTGGATTCAGAGCAAGATTCTGGTAACGCGCAGCACTCGTCGATACTGTCTTGAAATCCGTCAGCCATGTGGAGCAGCAAAGTTCCCGACCGCATACTCCGATACCGCCCAGCCTTCCCGCCTCCTGCCTCATGCCGATCTGACGCATCTCCACCCGTATATGAAATTCTTCGGCAATCTTCTTGATCAGATCCCTGAAGTCGACGCGATCGTCAGCCGTATAAAAAAATGTTGCCTTCTTTCCGTCGCCCTGGAATTCGACATCGCTGAGTTTCATGGAAAGTTTTAACGATTGAATGATCTCTCTCGTACGATGAAGGGTTGGCATTTCTTTATCCTTTACCTCATTCCATTTTTCAACTTCGCTCGATTTAGCCTTACGGTAAAGCTGCTTCAGTCCCTCCGGATTTTCACCCAGGTTTTTCTTCCTCAACTGGAAGCGCACCAGTTCACCGATCATGGAAACTACTCCTACATCATGTCCGGGAGCAGCTTCAAGAGCAACGACGTCTCCAACCCTTAATTCCAGATTTTCTTTGTTATAATAAAACTCCTTGCGGCTCCCTTTGAAACGCACCTCAACGATTGGAAACTGGCTTTGCCCGTTTGGTAAAACCATGTCCGATAGCCAGTTATAAACGTTCAGTTTATTGCAGCCTCCGGTACCACAGGTCCCATTACTTCTGCAACCCGCTGGTTTTCCGTCTTTTCCGGTGCCACAATTACTACAAGCCATTGATAATTATTTTCGAATGACAAAAATAGAAAAACTTGGGAGATGGCAAGGGGTTAAGACTAGGAACCAAGAATATAGAACCAAGAACCAAGAACCAAGAACCAAGAACCAAGAGCCAAGAGCCAAGAGCCAAGATTAGTTGAGAAGGAAGAATGTATAATCCTACTAGTACTACAATATCTTGGTTCTTGGTTCTAAATTCTTAATTCTTGGTTCTTGGTTCTTGGTTTTAAATTCTTGGTTCTAAATTCTTGGTTCTTGGCTCTTGGCTCTTGGCTCTAAATTCTTGGTTCTTGGTTCTTGGCTCTTGGTTCTAAATTCTTGGTTCTTGGCTCTTGGTTCTTGGTTCTAAATTCTTGGTTCCTGCTTCAACAGCCCATGAATAGAAAACGACAGATTCGTAAACAATAATTTAGAATTGGCGTTTCGTTCGAGATGAAAATGGGCTTTGTTGATTTCGCCTGTAAATGCATCGATATTGTTTTCGTTGACGAACGGAGCAAAACGCTGTATGTCTTCGAGATCTTTTCCTTCTAGCCTGATGAGGGAACGGTCGCCATAATTGATCAACAGGCATTCGCGTGCAATGGAAAGTGCGTGTCGAAGAAAATTTTTCTGTGCTTCCCTGCTCTCGCTGCCGAATTCCTGAGAAAGCTGAGTGATGGACTGGACATTCAGCTTCAGACAACTTCTCATCCACAGGAGAAATTTCTGATTTAAGTCTGCGGTTCCCTCGTCATTCTCAACCATCTTCTGAGCTTCATTGTAATCACCATCTGCACGGTGAACGATGCGTCGTGCAACAGTCTTGTCGAGTTTGTATTTTTCCACCAGTTCTTCGAACATATCGCTGTCGCTAATGCGGTTCACCTTAATAAGTTGTGTGCGCGATGTGATTGTAGGAAGTAATAATTCATGATTTTCGGCGATGAGAAAAAACAATGTATCGTTGGGTGGTTCCTCGATGATCTTAAGAAGTTTATTTGAAGCCTCCGAATTCATTCGCTCAGGAAGCCAGATCAGGACAATCTTGTACGGCGCTTCAACGCTCTTCAGGTTTAACCGGCTGATGATGTCTGCGCTCTCATGAACAGAAATGATTCCCTGTTTATTGTCGAGCGAAAGGCTTTCCATCCATTCATTATACGACATATAAGGATTATCAAGAACAGCTTCTCGCCACTGTGCGATGAAGTCCACGCTGCGTGGTTTGCTGATTTTATCCTTAGGTGCAACGGGGTATGTGAAACTTACATCGGGATGAATCAGTTTGGTCATCTTCTTACAAGCAGAACATTCTCCGCATGAATCCGTCTCGCCAGGGTTTTCGCAAACCAGATATTGGGCAAAAGCAATGGCCATTAAAAGATTCCCACCACCTGCCGGGCCAAGGAACAACAGGGCATGACTTACTCTCCTGTCTCTGGCTGCATGAATTAGCCGGCTTTTGACTTCTGAATGGCCTATTACTGCTGAGAATTTCACGGATGTAAAAATATAAATTTACATGACGGTTCTTCAATAACTTTTAGAATTTTAGTTGCTCTTTTAAAATAATCTCTATGCCCTCTGTGTTTAACCTTTGTGTTCCTTGTGGTTAAAAACCAGCTCAGGAATGTGTAGCAGCTTTAAAGCAGTGATTTCAATAAATCATTACCTCGGGTATTTTACCACGGAGAACACAAAGGTTAAACACAGAGGGCACAGAGAAAAATAAAATATATTCAAAAAGAAAAACGTTTACGATCTTTACTTTTCCAATGAGAAAAATAAAAATTTCTTTTCTTTTTGTTTTGCTGACTATTTCTTCTTTTGCTCAGGAAATGTGGGGCATCAGCAACAGTAATTTCAGCGGCCACATGGGGCTCTTTCTGAATCCGACCATTGTAGTTGGGGCTCCATTCAAGTATGAGATAAATTTAATTGCTGCCGATCAGTTCGCTGATAACACCATTTTGTACAAACCGGTCGATCAAAAAATATTTACGGAAGACTATACGGGCGGCCTGGAACAGGGTAAAAAATACTATACGAATGGATCCGGCACACAAAATGGTTTTTCTCATACCCTCGTCATTGGTCCGTCGTACATTTATAACAAGACATCCTATGCATGGGGAATTCACTCAGCCTATCGTTCCGGCCTCAGCACGTTGAACATTTCTCCGGAACTCGCTACAATGCTTTCGAATAATTTTAACTCTCCTGAAATTTACGGAACGGAATATTCAACAGAACCTTTTTCTTCGGCCTATGCATCGTGGTTTGAAATTGGAGGCACGTATGGAAAAGTTTTCAGGGAAGACGAGCATAACATTTTCAAATGGGCGGCAAATGTAAACCTGCTGATCGGACTCAGCGGTTATACATACGACAGCCGCGCTTTCGATTTTACACAAGTGGATTCTTCGTCACTTATCATTCATAATATCGATGCTTCGTATTCACACACGACAGGAACCGGTGCGTTCAATATACAGGGTTTCGGTTTGAGTACAACTGCAGGAGTAACTTATATTAAAGAACCAAACCGCGGGGGATTTGATTGCAACATGAGTAACGATCGTCAGAAAAAATATAAATACCGTCTGGGTTTTTCATTACTGGATCTTGGAATGATCCGTTTCCTGAATAACACACATGTTTATTCTGTAAGTAATTCCAGCGGCTATGTGTGGAATGGAACCGATACATTAAATTTTCCAACGATGAATTCGCTTGATTCAAACATGTATAGAAATCTTGGCGGCACAATTGAGGAAAAGAATTTTAATGTCTGGCTTCCCCTCGGAATCAGCGCGCAATTCGATTATCAACTAAAGGCAAATCTTTTTGCAAATGCATCGATTGTTAACCGGATTCATTTCAAGACGAATCAAATTGCCCGAGGTGATCAAATTAATTTATCGGTCCGGTACGAAAGGAGAAGATACGAAGGCGCCCTGAGCTTTTCACTCTTTGAATATAGTCAGCCCAATGTGGGCATCGGACTTCGTTACAGATTTTTTGTTATTGGCACCGACCGGTTATTGCAAATGATAGGATTGTCTGATGCGAAAAGTTTTGATGTATTCTTCGGAATTAAATTTCAATTCTGTAAGCGACCATTCAGTCCGGGCCCTGATTGTCCCGCATATCTTGGTCAATAATACTCTGTGTTCCTCTGTGTAATCCGTGCCTCTGTGTTAGATTTTTTTAACACGGCAGAGATTACACAGACGAACACAGAGATTTATTTTATACTGTCTTTACTTGCTTCCATTTCTTTGAGCATAAGCTGACGGATGTCTTTGACAGGTGAGCTTCCATAGCTCAGGAATTTTTCATGGAATTCTTTTAGGTTGAATTTATCGCCGAGTTTTTTCTTCAGCTCTTCCCGGAATTCGTAGATCTCAGTATAACCCGTGAAGTATGACGTAAGCTGCACCTGCGTAAGCTGAATCCTTCTCCACTTGTTTTCCGCTTCTGTCTGTTGCTGGAAGGCTTCTTCGAGCATGATCTTCATCGCTTCTTCTTTCGTCATTTCACCGGCATGAACGCTGTAGTCGAGAATAAAATTGCAGGTCGCACGAAGGTTCCACTTGTAATACATCAGCCACATGGCAGGATCGTTATTGCCATATCCCTCTTCGAGCATCATCCGCTCTGTGTATACCGCCCAGCCTTCTACCATGGCTCCATTCCCCAGGATTGATTTGATTAAACTCGGAGATTTATTGCTGTAGATGAGTTGAGTATAGTGACCCGGTATCGCTTCGTGAATGTTAAGTATCTGAAGTATGTAGTGATTGTATTCACGCAAATAGCTCTCCGCCTTTTCTTTCGGCCAGCCAGATAAACTCCCCACATTATAATACGTATTCCCTTCCTTATCATATGGACCCGGTGCATTGATGGATGCTCCTGCAACACCTGCCATGTAATCAGGCTCGCGACGAACAACGAGTGGCTTTGACGGATCCATATAGATGAGATTCTTCTGATTCACAAAGTTGATCAGATCCTTTAGTTGTTTCTCGATGGACGTCTGGAACGAATCCGGCGCCACATGATTCAACGAAAGTTTATCAATCACCATCCGTATCATCTTTAATGGATCGTCTGGCGTTGCCTGCTTACCCATTACGGTTGGCCACAATTGTTTTGCCAGTACAGCCATCTTTTCATGCAATTCCTTTTTATGTTCAACAGCCTTCTTAAACATCTCATCAGCCGTGTAAGCCGACATGATGTCATATTCAAATTTCTTTTTATAAAGCTCCTTCCCTAACCTGAATGTGCGCGGCTGATCATTCTTCATGTTTGTCAGCCATTCAACATATCCCTTTATTGCAGCCATGGAAGCATCAGCCCGCTCCGACATTTTTTTCTTTTCTTCTTCACTGAGACCGCATCTTGTTAAAGCATCTTTCAAATCTCTTTCGAAGACTCCCAGGCTTCCCGTATTCTGATCGATGGCGAGTTGTGTATGTTCAAGCGTGGGGTTATGAATGTTTTTCTTTGCCGCTTCATAATATGCAGGAATATTTTCCATGCGCTGATAGAAACTGCGAAGGCGATTGTCGAGACTGTCGTATGTATTGTTGAGCATGTCGCCAAAAACGCTTCCCACATTATAAGACGACGGGTCCCATTCGAAAGATTTCATCTCATTAATTCCCCATACCGAGGCATTGAGCTGGTTCAGGATCAGATAATAATCGGTACGATTGTTATCATTCAACTGTTCGGGATTGAATTTTTTCATCGAATCCAGTTCAGCAGTAATAAACTGCAACTCTTTTTTCCGCTGAGCTTCGTCAGGCACATTCAGCAGACTGTCAAACTTGTGATAACCGACTGCACTTGCCCAGGTAGG
This sequence comes from uncultured Flavobacteriales bacterium, assembly GCA_964595205.1. GTDB lineage: Bacteria > Bacteroidota > Bacteroidia > AKYH767-A > 2013-40CM-41-45 > JADKIH01. Next base: position 202,859 of record CAZQOQ010000018.1, read on the forward strand.
ATACATTTCCCAAACCCTGAGTATAAGCCTGTCCTTATAACCTGTAAAATCTTCGTTTATCTGCCCGGGATTTTCGCTACCATTCTTTTTATCCTGTGTGCAGGAAAAAATGATCATCGCAAAAAATAAAATGTATGTGTGGTTCTTCATGATTTATATTTACCGCTAAATGTAGAAAAAAAATAATACCGTCGATGGACTTTGTAACCATTCAGGAAACAATGCCCGCGTCAACACACAGGAAATCACCTCGCTCTGATAATCTCCGGAGATTAAAAATCATTTACTCTCCAGAATGATCTTCGTCTTTATCTGGCAATTGATGTTCTGAAAACCGCCGAACCGACGGAAGAAGAAACTCTGGTGAAATAAATTCCTTCACTCAAATTTCCCGTGTCTATCTTCCGGTAGTCGTATCCTGCCTTCGTCCTCCATTTCTCAGAATAAACACAATGTCCGGGCATGTCGAAAATTTCTATCGTAAGATAGTCTGCTGCATTTCCGGAATAATCTATTGTAAAAATTCCTGAATTCGGATTCGGATACAATTTACATTCCGGCATACGGGCCGAAAGAGCATCGGTACCCACCGCCCACTGGACTGCCTGAAGCACCGAACCATAAGCATTCACTTTTCCGTTGCCCCAGGTATTATTTCCGCCCGGCGGAATAAAACCGGTAAAGCCATCTTTGATTGCAGTCTGAGTAAATATATCCTTTACCTCCTGCGGATCCAGGTCGTTATTCGCCTGTAACATTAAAGCGGTAATACCAGAAACAGCCGGAGACGACATCGATGTACCGCTCAACTGGCCATATGGGTAATCCCTGTTGTCGACCGGATTATGATAATTATTTATCACGAACAGGTAACTTGAGCCGCCCGGAGCAAATGAAGTATCGTAAGAACTAATCGCTGAACCGACGGTTAAACCAGGACCCGTGATATCGGGTTTTACCCTGCCGTCAACTGTAGGGCCATGACTCGAAAAAGGAACGAGATCGCCTTTAGTTACATAGCTTGAATATGAATAGGTTTGAAAACTGATATTCGTCCAGCTTGTCTTTGATGCGTATGCGCCAACTGTTATAGCCGATTTGGAAGAAGCGATGTCGGATATGGTAATGTCTACATCACCATCAACGGCCCAGGGATACCCATAGGAAATAAATTTACCGTAGTAACCCGACGTATTCGAGACAAAACTGTTCCACATGTTAATACTTCCATCCTGGCTCCTGATACTTATAAGTACGGAATCGCCAACAAGCAAGCTGTTGAAATCAAGAAAAATTCTTGGTCTCATGTTGAACTCGGCGGCGGCTGTGGTGACGGATATATAGCATGTGTCGTTAAAAGATCCCGGTAAAAACAAATCGTGAACGCTGTCGTCGAGACAAATAAAGCCGGTAGAAGAAATTACGCCGCTGTTGAATAATGAAATTTCCACACAAAATGTCTTGGCAGTATCTCCCCAAATGTCCACCCATGTTTTCTTTCCTTCAGGGCTGTCGGATATCTCTAAGAATGTCTGCAGGAGTGTATCAGAAGCTGAAAAAGTTTTCTGAACATGCACCGGGTTATCGCCGTTGTTGCCGGCTGAGCACACGAAAATTTTTCCCGGACCGGTAAGATTGTCCAAAGCGACGCTGAAGAGTCCTGTCCCATCGTGCGGGCCAAGCGGGCTGCCCCAGCTGAGGTTGACGACACAAGGCTTGTTTGCCGAATCTGCATAATCAAAAATGTAATGAATGCCGTCTATCATGTCCGAGACACCGGTGTTGACCCATTGAGTCTTATCAGGTGTAATGCCCACGCAAACGATGTCTGATTTATATGCGATACCTCTGAATTTATTTCCATTCTGCGGACTTCCAAATCCTGAACCGGCGCAAATTCCTCCGACGTGTGTTGCATGTGTTCCATCGTTATCGTGACCGACGCTCCAAAGAGATGTTGAATCGAAAATTTCCGTACCGTATGCGTAACCCGCAGGTGGTGTGCCCGAATTATTTTTTTGCAGCCAGGCTTTCTTTACCCTGTAGCCGACACCTGTAGTGTCGAAGAGCGATGGTGAGCCAAAATCAAAGCCGGCATCAACTACGCCAACGACTACGCCTTCGCCGGTGTAGGGCATTGAAAGTCCGATGCCGGAATGCACCGAATCGACGCGTGTGTCTGATCTGGCATAATCAAGTGTAGGAAAAGCGGGTTCGTCGATCTGGATATAATCGACACCCTGCAATTGAGTGATCTGATCCATGCTTTCGACTGGAATTTGAACACAAATAACATTCCCTGTTCTCGTTCCCTTTTTAATTCCCAGCGCGGAGAGGCTGTTTTCATCGAATTGCTGATTCGTCAGGATGAGCGCGCTCAGGTAATTTTTGCTTCCGTCTGATTTGATAACATAGGAACGGAGCATGCCGTTTTCGATGCCGGACTTTTTCATCTCGTTCAGAAATTTTTTAGTAAATGGTGAAAGTTTCGGAGTGGTTGCCACAACTGCAGAAACTGAAGCGATGATAAAAATAATGATGACGGGGAGTAATGTTTTTTTCATCTATGAATTTATTTGGAGAGTAAATTTAACAAATTATAAAATAGTGCTGCGTTATCTTCCTTCTTCGTCAAGCAGCTTTGTATATTTCTTCAGGTATTTCAATATAAGATATAATACGACGGATATGATGGTTCCGTAAATCAGGAATGAATTGTCGATGACGGATTTGTCGATATAGCATCCGGCGGCATAGAACAGAAAGAAGATCAGGAATACTGCGACGAGGCCATTTTTTTCTTTCTTCAAAACTTTTTTCCAGCTGAAAGGCAGGGAAGGTTTTTCGAAATTTTTGAATGAAGGAATGAAAGCTGGAGTTTCGCCGGCCCAGGAAGTATAGGTTGCGCCGAATTTTTTTCTCAGAAACTGTTCCTCTGCAAACATGATTCTTTCGTAATACACCCAGTAAATGAAAATGAAAGCAACGATAAACCAGAAATTAGCGGTAAGCAGTGCTGCTCCCAGCCACATAAAAAAATTACCGAGGTAGAGCGGATGCCTCACGACAGAATATATGCCGGATGAATTCAATACGTCGGCCAGCTGTCCGGCTGTATTTCTTCCCGATGTGTTTGCGGGTGTATGGCCTACCGTATAGCTCCTTATGTACAGTCCGAACATCGACACGCCAAAACATAAGTACTGATAAATTCCGAATCCATGAGAATCGCCGCGAAGAAAAATATAAAACCCGATAATGAGAATGATGATTGGAAATGTGCCCCGGTGCCTGAAAAGATAATTGCCCTGCGATTCAAACTCTTCCTGTAATGCCATCTATTTAATTTTATATTTCAATTTTTAATTTTTCCCTGGTCTTTACCGGAAGCTTCAATGCTATTAATCGGTGAGCTTCTTTCAAATAATATTGCCACTCTTTTTTCGACAGTCGTTTGATGTTGTCTACATAAATCCATTTTCCTCTTGCGAGATAAGGAGCTGGTTTAAATCCTTCCCGCGACGAAAGTTCTTCGAAATCCTCGTCACCAGTTTTAAAGCTTGCGGTAACCGGCACCTCATCGGGCGAGGTAATTAAAAACATTTTATCTCCCACGTTAAAACAAAGATGGGTCTCCCATTTAATATCCTGTTTAAGCCCGGGAAATTTTTTACAGATTTCCTGCAGGTCGCCGACATTCATGCTGGAAAGTTACATTTTTTATATTTGTAGTCCACTCCTGCTATCATTGATTCTCTAAAAAATTAATAATTGCTTTACAAATCTATCTTTATTGATAAATTTATCACTCTTCCTTCAATAGGCCCCCACAATTTATGATATACCGGATCTGAGACCGGGCCATCATAGATTTTCTCGTGTTTACTTTGCCTGAAGTTTAGCAGGTTCTCACAATTTAAAACCAACGTTACCTTGCCCGGATTATATTGTATCATACCAGCCACGAGTGTATAATTTTTAACGGGTTTATAGTCCTCATTCAGTTGTCCGCCAATGAAAGATCCCTCAATACCAAATCGCCATTTTTTTACAGGAATAAATATCGTTCCGGAAAGGTTGTGTTGTGGCGTAACCGCTAACCTTGGGTTTTGGATGTCGTATTCTTTTTTTATATCAGTAAAGACATAACTTAAATATAATTCAGCTTCATGATATTGAAGCCTTACATATGTCTGTACTCCCTTTGTCAGCAAAGGACTTGCACCGTTTTTCAAAATAATCTCTGAGGTATTTGGTGTCACGCTGTCATAAACCGGGCCCGACAAGTTTGTCAAAAAGAAAGACTGATTAATGGTCAACATCATTTCCTCAAAAACCAGGTGCGAGTAATTAATGTCTGCATTAATTCCCTGCGATTCTTCTGCTTTTAAAACCTGGTTCAATGCAATCCTGTTTAAGTCCGTCTCCTGGTCCACGTATGAAACTACAGTTGGAATTTTATAACCCAATCCGCCATTTAACCGCAATGTAAATTTCTCATCGAATTTATACATTAACGATAGACGGAATAAAGGGAAAAATTTATACTTTGAATGGTAGTCGCCACGAAATCCACTTTCAACAATAAATTTTGAAAACGGCCTCCAGGTATTCTGAACAAATCCTCCAAACGTTGAATAATTGTAGCTCTCGACTCCATCAAGGTTTTGCGTATCATTATCGAAATTATCACCATTAAAATTTATGCCGGTCACCCAGTCCATCGTTTCAGATTTTGAAACGAACGATGCTTCCGAATAAAATATCTTTTGCGATGCGTTAAAAATATATGGCCTGGTTGTTAGATCCTGATTTAGCAGGCTGCCGCTTACCTTAACTAAAACATTTTTATTTTTCGAAAAATCATATCCCCATTTTGCATCTGCATTCTGCCGGTTTAATTTATGTTTAATATGATAAAGGGATACAAGACTATTGTCAGAAATATAATCCATGTCTCCACCGGCAATTTTTTCAAAGGTGCCGGTATAATTAATCGTCAACGTAGATTTTTTACTAAAATAGATTACAAATTTCGGGTGTAATATCGTATTCGAGATTTCTGGAGTTTCACTCAGGCGATCCTTATCTTCGTCATAGGCCCTTTGAAATGTTTGTCCGGCAAAAAAGGTAAACCCGAATTTATTATTTCTCCCGGAAAAATATCCGTTAACGTCAGTCTCTCCGATTGACGTTTGATTTAAAGTAAAATTCAACTCGCGGTCGAACGATGGCTCCTTTGTTACAAGATTAATAATTCCTCCAATTGCGTCTCCTCCGTATAATGTAGACGCCGATCCTTTAATAATTTCTATCTGTTTGAGATCTAGCGGGGGGATCTGCATAATTCCAAAGCTGTTTGAAAGTCCTCCGAACAATGGCAATCCGTCTTTAAGTATTTGTGTATATCTTCCATTCAACCCTTGAATTCTTGCAAATGTATTACCCGAACTAGCCGACACCTGTTGCATTTGAATCCCTGCGATGTCACCGAGTATGCTTACAATATTTCCGGGTTTTATTCCATTTTCTTCCTCCATGTCATCCTGGCCTAAAACTTCAATACGAGTTGGAACATCTTCGATTCGGGAATTCGTCCGGTCCGAAGAAATAGTAATTTCCCCGAGTTCATTTAAATCAGGCGATAAAAGTATTTCGATATTATTTTCTTTGTGAGTTAATTCCAGCTTGGTGGATTTTACTATATATCCGAGATAACTAATGCTGATAGATTTTTCACCATCCGTTTTAAATTCAAGACGCGCCTTTCCGTTTATATCTGTCACGGCAGCGTTTATGTTTCCATTTTCGATGTTTACAATGGTTGCCCCTGTTAATAGTTCTGATGTGAGGCTGTCTTTTACAATTGCATTTAAAAAATACTGTCCATTTGAATGATTAACAATCAAAATCAGAATTCCAGCCAACCATTTATATCTAATCATTTTTTTGCCGGCATTAATATTATTTCTTTTGAAGAACTGGTATTTTTATGGCGAATAAGAAATAGATCGCAACCAATAATGTAACGGCAGATGATAGTATAAATGCAGCGCCCGACCCAAATGAATACCAGATAAGCCCAGTCAGAGTACTGGCTAACATCGTACATATGCTTTGAAATCCGGAAAATGTACCGATTGCCGTTGCCGTATCTTTCTTTTCACTAATGTTACTGATCATTGCCTTTGAAATACCTTCTGTTGCGGAAGCATAAATCCCATAGAGGAAAAACAACACGAGATAAGAAAAAGTGCTGTCAAATAAAGACATTCCAAAATACACAACCGAAAAAATTATAAGCCCGGTGACGAGCATGTTTTTCAACCCGATCTTGTCTGCAACGATTCCAACAGGAAATGAAAATAATGCATAAATTAAATTGTAGAATATATAAATTCCGATTACATACGCATCACTCAATCCAGATTGCTTTGCTTTCAATAATAGAAATACATCGCTGCTGTTGACGAGCGTAAAAACCAATAATCCGGCTACGACCTTTCTGTAAACCACCGGCGATTCATTCCAATACCTGAAAAATGAAAATAGTTTTACAGGTTGATTTTCTTTTTTAATGACTGGTTTCTTATCCTTGATTAAGAGTGACGTGAGAACGGCCAGTACGCCCGGGAAAAAAGCAATCAGGAAGAGTGTCTTATAATCTTCCGGATAAAACTTCAGGTATAAGAGGGCAAATGCCGGACCGATCACGGCTCCAAGCGTATCCATGCTCCGGTGAAAACCAAAGACCTTTCCCTTTGTTTCGCCGGTGGCCTCATCAGAAAGAATTGCATCCCGGGCTCCCGTTCGAATGCCCTTGCCAAAACGATCGATTGTTCTCGCAAAAAAAATCCAGAGCGGAGTTACAAGCAAAGCCATCATGGGTTTTGAAATTGCACTCAGTGAGTAACCGATCTGCACAAACGGTGCTCGTCGCCCTGAATGATCGGAGAGTTTTCCGAAATAGCCTTTGCTTAAACCCGCTGTTGCTTCAGCAAGGCCTTCTAAAACTCCGATAAGCACGACAGAAAAACCAATGCTCTTCAAATACACGGGCATGATCGGGTAAAGCATTTCGCTGGCCATGTCGGTGAACAGGCTTACGAGAGACAAAATCCAGATGGTGCGTGTGATATATTTCAAAATGAAGATTGAAATTGCGCAGTGAAGATAAAATTTAACTGCTTAATTGGGTAACGCTTCCGAAGCGTATAAACATCTACCCGGACCGTGGGAAAGATGATGGTTCTCTTTTAACCACTGTTGGCTCCAGGTTAGATAAGAGACACGGAGAATTCATTAAGAATCCCGGCAGCAAAACAATACGATAAGTATAAACTATTTCTTTGTGACCTATGCGAAACCCTGGTGCCCTCTGTGGTTAAAAATCTGTAGTTAAAAAATTATATCCCTTTCCTCAATGAAGAATTAGAAACCTAATCAGAATTTATAGGCTATTCCCAGGTTTAAAACACCAATACCATTTCCGAGTTCAACGAATCCTGCCCAGCTGCTGTTGAAATAATATCTTCCTCCGATAAATGCCGTTAATATCAGATCGGTGTCGCTAAAATCATATGGATAGTTTGGTTCATCGTTGGAATAGTTAACGATTCTTAATCCCAACATCAATCCACCATAAACATCAAATTTATCTGATTTAATTCCATTGTAATGGTAAGCGCTTCGGGCGCCAATTATAACGTAACTCCAGCTGCTGTTATAAACACTATAATCGTAAGAATAACTTTTAAATCCAAGATAACCACCAAGACTGATCACTCCGGGGCCATCCACACCCCACATGCCTCGTTCATATTGAAAATTTAATGCCGGTGTTTCCGAATCTGTTGTAAATCCGCCTCCATAAGAACTTCCAAAACCGATGCCGACGCCAATTACATTTGAACCGAGTTCAAAATTTCCCTGACCATACACCGAATTCATTAACAACAAAGCGATTGCCCATGTAAAGATTTTTTTCATTTCTATTTGTTTTTGATTTTATATTTATGCTGCTAAGTAATAAAAATAGGCCGCAGATAAATGATGTCTTCAGAAAAGTTTTGATTATTCCCTGGTTAATATGTAAAAAGAGGCGGGATATGATTCAATCCGTTTAAAAATATTTGCATTCAGGATAATTCTGCAAAAGTTATCTTTGCAGCAACTATGAAGACAATCGACGACTTTTCCTTTAAAAACGAAAAGGCTCTTATCCGTGTAGATTTCAATGTGCCACTTGATAAGCAGTTTAATATCACCGACGACACCCGCATTCGTGCAACGCTTCCCACCCTGAAAAAAATTTTAAATGATGGCGGATCAATCATTCTCATGTCACACCTTGGTCGCCCAAAAGAAGGAGCCTCTGAAAAATATTCATTGAAGCATCTCACAAAACATCTTTCTGAACTTTTAAATCGAACCGTATTATTCTCGGATGATTGCATTGGAGAGAATTCTTCAAAGCTGGCGGGAGCATTGAAGCCGGGTGAAGTGCTGCTGCTTGAAAATCTCCGCTTTCATAAAGAAGAAGAAAAAGGCGATAAAAATTTTGCAAAACAGCTATCTAAACTCGGAACGGTATACGTAAACGACGCTTTCGGAACTGCTCACCGGGCGCATGCCTCCACATCTATCATCACCGAATATTTCCCCGGGAAAAAATTCTTCGGTTATGTCATGGCCGGCGAAATAAGAAATGCAGACCGGGTATTGAATCACCCCGAAAAACCATTTACGGCAATCATGGGCGGAGCGAAGGTTTCGGATAAAATTCTCCTCATCGAACAGCTGATGAAGAAAGCTGACAACCTGATTATTGCAGGAGGAATGGCCTTCACATTCATAAAAGCTCAGGGTGGAAAAACCGGCTCGTCTATCGTCGAAGAAGATAAACTAGAACTTGCAAATCACATCCTTCAGAAAGCAAAGGATACCAATGTCAAAATTTATTTGCCCGTTGATGCTGTCATCGCCGATAAATTTGATGCAAATGCAGAATCCAAGCTCTCCGACATCGATAAAATTCCCGACGGATGGATGGGACTCGATATCGGACCTAAATCGGAAGAGCTTTTTTCGAAAGTCATTCAGCAATCCAAAACAATTTTGTGGAATGGCCCCGCCGGCGTTTTTGAATTTGACAAATTCAGTCACGGTACTAAAACGCTTGCGCAACACATTGCCGTCTCCACATCGAAAGGAACTTTTTCACTCATCGGTGGAGGCGATTCTGCTGCTGCGATTAACAAATTTAATCTCGCCGATAAGGTTTCTTATGTTTCTACCGGCGGTGGAGCTTTGCTGGAGTATATGGAGGGAAAAGTATTGCCTGGGATCGAAGCGGTTCTTAAATAACCATTGAAAGAAATTGGACGTTTTAGAGGGTATGTCATCACAATTTATGATGACATATCTTTCGATATTGAATCGATTTGAGAACGAATTGTTTCATATTCTAAAGGCTTCAACTGAAACAAAAAGTCTTTTGGGGAATATGAAGAGATGAAAAACATATATGAAGGAAAATTCAGACCAGGAAGTCCATCGCAGTTGGTTTAAGTTTAAGGTTTAAGGTCAATAAAATTTACTATTAGTTTCCCGCAGATAAAAACCACAGATTAGCGCTGATCCAATTTATGTGTAAATCCTGATTAATAATTTTCTAATGAGGAAAAAACCGTCGTCGAAATATTCAACAACTTGTAATAAAAAAATGACTCCGCTTTCGCATCTGAATTCAACCAGCTTGTCGAGAAATTCATCTTGTTGAAGAAGAAGAAAAACAGGCTCAAAAGAAATGCATATTTGAATCCGCCGAAAATTGCACCTGCTATCTTATTAAAAATCCCAAGCGCGACTATATTTATTAATCCTTCAAAAAGTTTCGCCAGAAAAAAAATTCCAATAGATATTCCAATCCATGCAAGCAGAAGTGAAACATAATGCAACGTAGTAGAATTGGTTGTAAAAATTTTTCCAATCCATGAGGCTAAAACATCGGCGATCTTAAATCCCAAAAAATAACAAACGAACATAACTCCCAAAATAGCGATCTCATAAATAAACCCTCTCATAAATCCACGAACGATTCCGATTAAAAGGAGGATTGAGATGATGATGTCGAGAGTGCCCATATTTTGATTAGCCGATTAGCGGATTAGCCAATTAGCCAATTAGCCGATGACTGGTTAATTGTGAAATTGGTTACTGAACCAAAATGTTTTTTACTTTTCAAAAATTCGCAAACCCTTCTGGCTAATTATATAACTGACTTTGTTTTATTGTAACACCCTTTCAAACACGAACCAGCCCCATCGGCTAATCGGCTAATTGACTAATTGGCTAATCGGCTAATCGGCTAATTAATCCCCCGTTCCTTCTTCACCCTCTCATACGCCTCATTGATCTTCTGAAATTTTTCCTGGGCGTCTTTATGATATTCGGGACCTAAGTGGTGCACCTTATCCGGATGATATTTAATGGCCATCCTCCTGTATGCTTTTTTTATCTCCTCATCGGTAGCCGTGCGCTCAACTTCGAGAATTTTATAAGCGGAATCGACTTCCTTGACAAACATCGCTTTGATGCTCTCGAAATCGCGTGTGTTTATTCCAATTAAATGACTGATCCGGCTTATCACATGGATTTCTGCAGCCGATGCCTGTCCGTCCGAAGTGGCAAGTCCAAACAAGAGGTGAAGCAACTGGATGCGCGACGGCATGTCGACATTATGACGTATCTGATCGCATACCTCGCCGATCATAATTTCCTGTTTCAGTATTTCCCTGAACAGCAGCATGCGCTCTCTTGTATGATGTTCTCCAAACTGGCGGGTGAAAAAAGTGCGGACAAACTCCAGCTCGGAACGCATTACCTTTTGATCAGCCTTGATCACTGCCGCACATAAAACGAGCAGCGCCGCACTGAAATCGTTCGGCAAAAATGATCTGGCTGAGGTGCCGCCGCCAGCTTTTACTTTTATTGCATCCTCAGAGATGGAGCCGATGGCAAAACCAAGTATTCCGCCGATTGGCCCCCCCAATGCCCAGCCGAGGCTGCCAAGTATCCATTTATTCCAGCCCGACATTTTTACTATACGTTTTACAAGTTACTTTTTCAGTATCACACATTTCGCGATTCATCAGTTAGGTTTACAATCACAATTCATTTCCCTCAGCGCATCCTTTATCATATCGAGAGTCAACACATCCAGCGTGTACGGATTCCTCATGATAGTAGCGCCATCCAGCCTGTCCTTTTCTTCTTTATCCGTCAGCATTTTTGAAATCAGTTTGGAAAGGCGTTTGCGTTCGTATTTTTTATGGATGATATACGTTCTAAGCTGGGCGTCAGACATCCTCTTGCATGTATCGTTCATCAGGCTCTTATCTGCTTTCAGATATGCATCCGGATTCCTGCTAAACAGATCGACCAGGTCCCATGACGAATTTTTTCTCTGGTAATCGGATGACAACTTATACATAGCCCTGTACCTGAAGCCTTCGGTGTTGGTGACATAAACGTGATTGTCCTCATACTGAAGCATTCTCCATCTTATACGGCCGCCTTTACCATAATAAAGATACGTGTTGTTGAACCTCCTGTTTAACTGCCGGAATTTTTTCAGATCAAAGTCATTCAGGTTGTCGAAATAATGAGTGCGCAAAGACATCGTATGAATCTCTCCGTTGCAGTCGTGCGCGATTTTCTGCCAGCCCGTTATGGCCAGCCTTTCGCCCGGCGCAGTGCAGTAAATGGTATTCACGGTAATATTCTTTTCCACCAGTTGTTCTATCACATTGTCCAGATCTACCATCCCCGTATTAACATCACCATTGCCGACAAGAAAGATTATCTTCTTCGCATCGGAATCCTTCGACCAGGAAATTTTTTTCAGGCATGTATTCAAAGCCGAACCCACATACTGATCGCCCTTCTCAACCCTTGACGGAATTCTGTAAAGAATATTTGACAGCCGCTCAAAATCGGTTCCAAGATCCCGGATTACTTTCGAATAGCCATTCGATTTCCCATTACTGAACCTGGCATAAGTAACTACGCCAATGCGAAAATCCGGTCGCGGCTGGCAACGTGAAAAAAAATACCAGTAGTCCCACAGCCTGTTGCGGAAATGATCGATCAATCCGTTGGAACTATTGCTGAGGTCGAGGCAAAATACGATATCTATCGGTTTCCCGGCCGACTTCTGCGCCTGGCTAACCGGCATGAAGACGGAAGTAAAAAATATTATTATGCCAACGAAAGATACTCTTTTATACACAGCTTTTAGAAAGGTGGCAAAGGTAACAATCCGGTAAAAATGAACGGGTACTACTTTCTGCTTTCATCAGGAATAAATCACGAATGCGTTGTTAATTATTTCTGCCGAATCCTTTAGTCAACATAATAAATGCAGTTTATGATTTCGCAATGCGATACGGTTATCTAACTTTGTGAAAGTATGGATGAGGATTTGGAAATACTTAAATCGAGGTGGGAATCACTTTGTAAAAAACTAACCGATGATTTCGGCGATGAACCCGATCTGCAGGTAGTACTCTTTCTGATAGGCGTTCAGGAATTAGGCAAAGGCCCTCAGAAATTTTCGAAAGATGAAAAGCAGGACCTGATGCACATTGCTGTTTGCAGGCTTCTGAGCACATATGGTTACTATGAATTAAAAGGCCTCGACCAGGATGGTTGGCCACATTGGGAACTCATCAAAAAGTTGCCTCCGCTCACATTGAGGGAGCAGGACTGGTTACTAAAACAGGCTGCGGTGGAATACTTTAACTTATAGGTTCACGGTAGCGGAAACCGTTTCGTGTTCCTTTAACCGGATGAACGACCGGCCGGTATCGGGAGTTTTAATAGCTTCAATATTCAAAAATGCTTCGAGCTTAAATTCGAATTCGGCTTTGCCTGCTGCATCGCTGGTCTTAGTAACCCGCAATGTAGATTGCACACCATTCGTAGGGTTTACGGCTGTATCCTGCCATAGTGTTACCGTAGCACCCTGCACCGGCAAATTGTACCTGTCCACGACAGTTACCACCGCTTTCGTAGGGCCATCCTTTTTACAGGTTAGGAAGCTCATGGCTATAAAAAAACAAAAAACGACCAATCCGGTAATTTTGCCGCCACTTCCTTTTAAATTCATTGATTTTAGCTATTATTGTCGTTTAATTGATACAAAAATATAATAATTATGAAGAAAATCACTTTAATTTATACGGTTTGTTTACTTCTTAGTGTTACGGTTAATGCACAAAAAGATAAAAAAGAAAAAGCCGATGCGAAAAAGCCCAAAGGAGAAGTCGAGCATCTTGTTTTGATATCTACCAGCATGGGGGACATGACCGTTAAATTATATAATGAAACGCCTAAACACAGGGATAATTTTTTAAAGCTCGTTGCTGACAGTTTTTACGACAGCTTACTCTTTCACAGGGTGATCAGAAATTTTATGATTCAGGGTGGCGATCCGCTTTCGAAGAATGCGGCTCCGGGAGTGATGCTTGGCAGTGGCGATAACGGTTACACGGTGCCTGCAGAATTTGTTCCGGGAATATTTCATAAAAAAGGAGCGCTGGCTGCCGCAAGAACGGAAAATCCTGAAAAGGCTTCCAGTGGTTGCCAGTTTTATATTGTACAGGGCCAGACGGTTACTGCCGACCAGATTAAAATGCTGGAGCAGCAACGCGGACTCGTATTCACTGACGAACAAAAGACCATATATACGACCAGTGGCGGGGTTCCGTTTCTTGATGGATCGTATACCGTTTTCGGACAGGTGGTGGAAGGAATGGATGTGATCGATAAGATTGCAGCAGTGAAGACCGCTCCCGGCGACAGGCCTGTGGAAAATGTTTACATTTTAAAGATGAAGCTCCTGAAATAATTCAGGAGTATTCATTTTGAGGAGAGAGTAATGCAGGAGAAAATAAAAGAACTTATTCACGAGATCGAAGTATTCACCGGCGAAACCAAAGAGCAGGTTGAATCATTCCGCATAAAGTATCTGAGTAAAAAAGGCGTTCTGGCCAATCTTTTTGCGGAGATGAAAAACATCGAGCCTGCGATGCGAAAAGATTTTGGCCTGCTCGTAAATGAACTTAAGACGAAGGCCGAAGAAAAACTCAGCACTTTACAGGATACATTAGGTGACGACACTTCGAAGAAAAAAGAAGATATCGATCTGACTCTTCCGGGGGAATCGGTTTCTCTCGGCTCTCGTCATCCGCTTTCAATTATACGAAATGAAATTATCCGGATCTTCGGCCGGATCGGATTTACGGTAGCCGACGGCCCCGAGATCGAAGACGACTGGCATAACTTCAGCGCGCTAAATTTTCCGGAGAATCATCCAGCGCGTGATATGCAGGATACATTTTTTATCGACACCACAGATGAGAAGAATTCCATTTCATTACGTACACATACTTCTTCAGTACAGGTACGTGTGATGGAATCGACAAAACCGCCCATTAGAATTTTAGCTCCAGGACGCGTTTACAGGAATGAAGCGATTTCCGCACGCGCGCATTGTTTCTTTCACCAGGTGGAAGGACTTTACATCGATACGAATGTTTCATTTGCAGATATGAAACAAACGCTGCTGTATTTTTCCAAACAGATGTTCGGAGAAGATGCGAGGATCCGTCTGCGTCCTTCTTATTTTCCGTTTACGGAACCATCGGCAGAAATGGATGTGTCATGCAACATATGCAAAGGGAAAGGATGTAATGTTTGCAAGTACACCGGCTGGCTGGAAATCATGGGCTGCGGTATGGTAGATCCGAATGTGTTGAGTAATTGCAATATCGATCCGGAAATTTATTCAGGTTATGCTTTCGGCATGGGCATCGAACGAATCGCCATGCTGAAATATGACGTAAAGGATCTGCGATATTTTTCGGAGAATGATGTGAGGTTTTTGAGGCAGTTTAAGGGGGAATAAGCTCTCTTTTATCACGGAGTTTTTTTGTTTTACTGTTTTTTTGTTTGATTGTTTTTTTGTTTGGTTGTTTTTTTGTTTGATTGTTTTTTTGTTTGATTGTTTTGAATATCTTGATTGTTTGTTCCATAGGGCAATAACATTAAGTTAAGTACCGACTCCTTCTGGTCCAAATATTTACCTGGAGAATCAAATGGTGATTGGTACATTTTCGGAAAGTGAACTTTCAAATTAAACTACAGGTTTTAGTTTTTGTAAATAGACATTATTTAAGGAACATCTGGTATATGCTTATACCCAACCTATAAAAACGCAACTTGCTTCGACGGATTGGGGAAATCCTAAGAAGCAATCAGTTATTTATTTTATGGTTGGGAGCAAATCCTTCGCAGCAGGAAACGTCTATTAAGTTATGAATTAGAGATTTCAACTAACCACCCACAAGTTCTCTTCGAGCAATGTCATTTAGTTGAGTTAAAAGATTTATTCGTTGTCAATTTATGGAATTATCAAGCCAGTTAGGGCCAGTCTCCGGTTAACTTTTGGGCTATTGTCTTGTCAATTTATGGAATTATCAGGGCCCGTTAGGGCCAGTCTCCGGGTAACTTTTGGGCTATTGTCTTGTCAATTTATGGAATTATCAGGGCCCGTTAGGGCCAGTCTCTTGGTAACTTTTGGAATATACAAGAGCCCTAAGCCCCTTTAGGGGCGCACTCTTTAAACACACAGCTTTTTTCAACAACGAAAGCATACTGTATTCACCTTCCAAATAACTTGTCTTCAAAAATTGAAATTGGTAGTTTAAAAATATATCGCTCGTCAAAATCAACATCAAAGAGTCGAAGAAATTTTTGGTACTCTTCAATAAAGGAAATTTTCCTATGATGTTCTTTTTGGTTTTGAATATATCTAATCACATTCTTCAAATCGGATTTGCTATAAGAAAAGGCTCCATAACCACCTTGCCAATGAAATTTATATTTTATAAATCCACGCTTGTTTATCCACTTACTTGAGTCAGCTTTTATCTCTTCCATCAAATCAGGCAACGGATCAGATGGACGGTATCCTATCAGAGCATGCAGATGATCTTCAACCCCATTAATGCATAACAATTTATGACTTCGGTTCATGATAATTTCGGAAATGTACTTATGTAATTCCGTTTCCCAATTGGGGTCAATTAAAGCCTCTCGATATTTTACTCCAAAGATGAGTTGAAGATGTATTTGTGTGTATGTATTTGCCATTTGATTTTTACACAATAGTAAATACGGGAAAAGTCGAAGTCAACTAACATATGCAGGAACTTTTACGCTGTTAAATAAATGGGCACATGCGCTGTGTTTAAAGAGTGCGCCCCTAAAGGGGCTTGACTTGATCGCGTTGTGACTTGCGATACCTAAAGTTCGGCCCTAAAGGGCCTGTTTCTTCTAAATGCATTTTATCTGGAATGAATTTTTGTGTTTTACTTAATGACATTACTTGCAGAGAATTTTAGATAAATAGTAAATAAAATTTTTGACTGGATACTTTTTGAGAAGCCTTTGGGATATTATTTCCTATATCCAGCTCGGCGATTTCTATGCGAGTAATACATTTGAATAATTGCAGTGCAAAAGACTATAGTGGAATGAATAGTCCGGTAAATGTTACAATGATTGAGTTGCATTCTTTGTTTCGAAAATGGATTTTATCAGTTGTCAATAACGGTTGGAGCAAGTAAATATAGGGGGCGAAATATTTATTTTTATTTAAGCGTATTCTTCGGATATTAATAACAGATGTGGGTGATAATATCGATAAACAGAAGATAGTACCTAAGGTGGCGTAGTCATACGAAGAAAGTGTCTGGCAATTATTCAAATGTATTACTCGCATCAGACTACCGAGCACAGGGGGACACAAAGAAAAAAGAAACTAATTATCAATTGCGAAAACAACTAAACAAATACACATTCAAACATCAAAACACACTTCGTGAGATATAACGCCAAACTGTAAACACCAAACGATTGGTAAACCCTCTTGTTAGTTCCTTCAATATAATTCACAAAATCCCGGTTTTACCAGGTTCACGGATATTGTCTTGGAATCCTCGGACAGGATTCATATTTTTGAATATATAACTATTTTAAGGTCTCCACCCGTTTATAGAAATGAAGAACTTTTATTCAAGGTTTCTATTATTATTTTTTCTATGCGCCTGCCCGGGTGCGATGATAACAATTGCCCAGCCCGGCGCCGGTATTTCGTTTGCATTCTCTTCGCTTCCTGCATTTACTGCTTATCCCACAGCAGCGCCTAATGTGAATCAGATCGTACCATTAGCCAATCAGGATGATTTCGGATACTTGTTTGCACCTGCCGGCATGAGTGTGCCTTTTGCGGGTAATATTTATCAGAAAATTGTAGTCTCCACCAACGGATGGGTTGCACTGGTCCCGAATTCGGTTGCTGCTATACCCGCTTCCCTCTCTGCCGGAAATTATCTCTCCTCTAATCAGCTCGCCACATATTCCGGCGGGTATCCAATTCTCGCGCCTTTCTGGGACGACCTTGCTACGACACAGATCAGCTACAACTTTACAGGCGGTGCGCTGTGGGTACGATGGACCTCTAAAATAGATAAAACGAATCCACTGGGTTCGAACCTCTTTTGGCTGCGCATCGACGGTACTACGGGAGTCATCAATTATTTTTATAACAGCATAGCCTATACGATTAGCGGATCTCCTTCAGCTTCCATTGGACTTGCCGGAGAATGCACCGGCGATTATTACTCGTATAATTTTCCTGCTTCATCAACCTGGGCCGACAGTACCATTGAGACTTCAACAATCTCTACCCGTCCCGTTAACCTCACCTATATATTCACTCCGTTTCAACTCTATGATAATTGCGCTAATGCAAAAGACCTTGGCGTAGTGAATGCATCCTGTACATTCTCCACATTTAACTTCAACAATGCAACGAACGGCAGCGCTATCTGTTCCACTACGGATCAAAAAGATGTATGGTTCCGCTTCGTAAAGCCTGCCGGTATGCTGAATGTAACTGTTACTACTGCATCTGCATCTCCAGGCTGTCAGAGTGTGAGCGGGACGAGCGTAGAATTGTATTCTGCATGTGCAACTCCCATTGCAGGCGCCTGTGCAACAACGAGTGTTGCAAATCCCGGATTTGGTGAAGTAACCGCCTCCAGGCTTTGTGCGGCGGAAACATTGTATGTGCGTGTCACTTCCGATGGAGATGCTGCAGGTAAATTCAGGCTCTGCGTTAAAGATGGTGGTGTGGCTTCCGGAGCCGGAACCACATGCGCTAATCCTAACTGGATCTGCGCTCTTCCCTATACACAAAATGGCCTCACCACTGCCGGCTTTGGATCCGAATACGACAGCGCTAATTCAGTTTGCCATGATCCATTCATGAATGGCGAAGATTACGTCTTCGCATACACCCCGGCAAACAACGTATGCATCAGGATTAACTTAAATACAACCGGCACCCTTCCCGGATTATTCGTTTTTGACGGATGTCCGAACCTGCCTGCCACACATTGCCTGGCCAGCACCGTTAATGCCGCAGGACCTCTCCTGATAAACTCTGTATCGCTCATTGCAGGTACTACTTATTATATTGTCGTTGACAATAACACGCTCGGTTCGGGGATGCCAAATATTCCATTCGATATAAACATTACCACTGTCGGTACCTCTCAGCCCTATGATGCATGCGGTATAACTAATCTCGGTTCGGTGGTTAACAACATGCCCTGCACGTACTCATCATATACAACCGAATGTGCAAGACCTTCCACATTACCATATCCTGTTCCTTCCTGCGGCTCATTTTCAAACGGCATAACAGGCGACATTTGGCTTTCGTTTTTCGCGGCATTTTCCGGTGGACTACTGATAAAGACGCAACCGGGAGGCGCGAATCCTGCGAGTGATATTGCAATGGCAGTTTATACAGGAACCTGTGCATCGCTCAACTTATACGCCTGCGATGACAACTCAGCAGGAAGCAACATGCCTTTACTTTCGCTGCCGGTGGTAAGCGGCACCACTTATTATATACGACTATGGACTCCCAGCCCCGGCAACACCGGTGGATTTGACCTGTGTATTACGAGTGCCTGCACACCACCGAACGACCTGCCTTGCAATGCCGTCTTCATAGCACCCGGCGGCTCTGCAAGCGGATACAATACCTGCTCAAGTTCAGGCGGAGAACCAGCCAGTTCAGCCCAATGTGTTGCCGGAGGAATTATCAATACAGTCTGGTATAAAACGGTTGTGCCTGCGAGCGGCTCTCTCAAGATCCGTACTCATACCCATTCACTCACCGACACTCAGATCGAGGCGTTCCGTTTTCCTACCGGATGTTCAAATGCATCCAGCTCTTTTCAAAGCAGGGGATGCAACGACGACGGTCCGGATTGCGGGAGCCAGAACGGACAATCGTTCCATGATTTTTCCGACTTGTCGATCACAAGCCTCACCCCCGGTGATACCATTTGGATTGCTGTAGACGGATTTAATTCTCAAACCGGAACATTTGAAATCACACTTATTGACGGTACAAATACTTCTTTCCCGCCAATTGCCGGTGCAGATTGTGCCAGTGCAACGGATGTATGCGGAACCACATCGATCGTATCTGCCGATCCGGGAATCCTTGGTTACGGAAATATTTGCGACTTCCAGGATGATTATGATTGCTGGCTGAATGGCGAAAGAAATTCTCAATGGTATAACGTAACTGTAAATCCAGGCATCCTGCAGTTCGACATACAAACACTCTCCGATTATGATTTCATAATGTGGGACGTGACTAATGTGACCAATGCCTGCGCCCAGATCCAGACGGGTACACTTCCGTCGATCCGCTGCAACTGGACTACAACCGTCGGTGGACATACCGGTATTTCCACAGCCAATCCAAATGGCGATTGGGAACCTTCTATCACAGTCGCCGGCGGGCAACGCAATTATTTAATCCTGATCAACAACTGGAATCCGCCATTCCTGGTTTCGGGATACACGCTCGACTGGATGGGTTCACCCATTGCAACGAATGTATCTTCAGTGACCTGGCAGGGTGGGGTTGACACGATGTTTACTAATCCCTTGAACTGGGGAACCGCTCCATGCAACGCACAACCAACGTGTAGTATGGATGCAAATATTTCCTCATCAGGCACCGGTCGTCAACCAACAGTCAATGCGAATATGGCAGTAAGGAATCTGACGATCAACCCGGGTGCGTCGCTGCGAATTAAAAGTCCGTTTGTACTGGATGTATGCGGGAATTTTACAAATAACGGAACGCTGATCTGTGAACCCGGTTCAACCATAAGATTCATCGGAACTGCAAGTGTCAACCAGGTCATTTCCGGAAACCTGACCGGAGCTAACGCATTTTCAAATTTTGTCATTTTCAAAACGGCAGCCAGCGGTAACGTTACCTTGAACAGCAACCTCGATGTTAACGGCAATTTCACAGAGTTGAGCGCGACGAGCATCCTTAATATCAACGGTAAGTATCTGAAAGTGGGCGGACATTTTACCAACTTTAGCGGTACTGCTACTTTCACAGGGATCGGAGGAAGTACTGTTGAATTTAACGGCAACCAAAATCAGAATTTTATTAACTCCAGCGGGACAATCAACCTTAACCGTGTCAGGATAAACAAGACTTCCGGAAAAGTTTATCTACTGGGCGCCGCCAGTTCGATGAACATCGATTCGACCCTCACACTAACATCCGGACAGATCGTTACCGGCAACCAGGAAGTAAATATGAAATACTACCTGCCAGCTGCGCTTGCCGGCGGTAGCGCCAATAGTTTCATCGATGGAAAATTAAGGAGAAAAATTGCAAATGGAATGCTTTCGTCTCCTGTGATTCCGGCCTCCTACGATTTTCCCCTGGGTGATTCGCTCACACCTGGAGGATTTGAACTCGCTAACATCACGTTTACTACTGCAACATTAGTTAATGATCTTCTTGCACAATTTATTCCGTGGTCAGCTTCGCCGCCAATGGGACCTGTCGCATCCGAGTGTGTTGTTGCATCGTATCACACTCTTCCTCTTTTCGATCACGGGTACTGGAGTTTTCAGCGAAGCACGTCAGTGTTTTCGGGGAATTACAGGGTGACACTTTATAACACCGGACAATTAAACCAGACCGGAAACGGCTTCACGGTAGTGACATCAAAAATAACATCGGATCCACTTCTTCAGAGTTCCTGGTACCTGTCCGGCAATTGTGTAATCACCAGCACGGGAGCAATTACACAGCGAACGAATTTCAATCCAACCCCCGGAAATGACACAGCTTCGTTTAATCATTTTTACACGACGGCACAGACTCCTCTGTATCTTCCCATCGAACTGCTTTCGTTTACAGCCATCCGGCAAGGTGAAGGAGTTCTATGCGAATGGGTGACTGCTTCAGAAACAAACAACGATTACTTCGACGTCGAACGAAGCGATGACGGCCTGGAGTTTGAACCGATCGGAAGGATTAAAGGATTCGGAACAGGGACTTCCAGTACGGACAGGAGTTATTCGCTGATGGATTACCGGGGCTGTGATGGCATTTTGTATTACAGGCTTCGTCAGGTTGATTTCGACGGAAGCTATTCATATTCGGATGTTACCGCTGTTGATTGTTCGTTAGACAAAGATCACCTTAACATATTTCCTAACCCATCGATGTCTTCTGTAATCATTTCATTTTATCAACCCGAAAAAACTGTTGTTGTGCTGCAATGGATCGATGTTGTCGGAAAACTTGTAAAAGTAGAATCTCACGAAGCCGTCGAAGGCTATAACCGTGTTCAATCCGACATTTCGGAACTTTCAAAAGGAGTTTATTATGTGCGCCTTCGAGAAGCTGAAAAGCCACATGGAAGCGATCGACAGGTAAGGTTAATGAAAGATTGATGTTCTTTAACGAAGGATTCCGCCCGGCATAGGAAAAAAGTAAAAGTGCATATTTTCTTTTTTTATCAAATTAACACATTTTTCAAATTAAATCGTTTTTCCGCTTTTTAAGGCCACTTGTGAAAGATTCAATCTGAACAATACCAAGAATACATCCAAACTTCCAGATTATACATTTCGACAGGGTAAACCTGAATATAATTATTTAATTTGTGTTATAAATAAGAGTTAAAATATTTTCCGGATGAAAAAAATTGCTCTTTATCTTTCTGCATTTGCATCCTTATTTATCTTCCTTACCGGTTGTCAAAAATCGGATGACCTGATTGATAATTTCAGAGTGGTGAAAGTCTTCGACGACCCGTTTGCAAGTGTAAACAATCTCGATGCGAAAATTGCAGCTGGTGTCAATCGCATTTACATGTCATATGGCCGGGGAGGATGGGAAACTACCCCAATAGGTAATATTTCTGTTGTTGGTTATTCACATGAATACTCGGTCAATATAATGGCAACCGACAATAGTGGAAATCTTCTATGGAGAACACCCATGCCCAAAGCCGATATAAACATCTGCGATCTGTTGGAGCTTAATGATGGCAATTGCCTTGTTGTCGCAAAGGATAATAGTATCTGGTATAACAACACAATATATTTCTTTTCTTTTGATCGAAACGGACAGTTGGTTTCCAGGGACTCAACTATTTTTCCAGGGTCCATTACAAGTAATTTTTATATTTCAATTAATTCGCTCAATGCTCTTAAAGCGGCGAATGGAAACATTATCGTTTACGGAAATTACCGGGATAATAGTGATCTGGCATTCGCATGTGAGTATACACCAAATGGCATTCTTCAATGGGCAAACTCCCATTATCATTTCCCAATGGCTCCCGACTTTGGCAATCAACAGGCATTCTTTTCCGGATGCACACCTACTCCTGATGGCGGATATCTTTTTTTAGGAAGTGCTAATTCAGATTCCTGGGCAAGCCCTGTAAATTATCAAATTACTCTGTTTAAAACCAATTCCTCCGGCGACTCACTCTGGTCGAAGAGTTTCCGGCATGATGAATTAAATTGGAATCCAACTGGAAATATTATCGCTTTACCAAATGGCAACTATCGCTTTTATTTTACTTCGGGCATTACCAGGTCTGTCATGAATATCTATGAAATAAATTCCAATGGCGACTCCGTCAATGCTACTGCAGTAGATATTTTGGAACAAAACAAGGGAACAGTTATACTGCCCGAAAATGACGGAGGTTCATTTGCACTTATGAACATCTATGGTTCTATGATAAATTCAGGCGGAGGTGATGCGGTGTTTTATCAGACCAACACCATGTATTTGAATTTTGATCCGGGTTTAAGAATTATCAACAAGAATAAATTTCAAACAGAGACAACAGATTTTATTACAACTGCATGCAAAACATCTGATGGTACCACTGCATGTTTTGGAATGATCCAAAGCTATAACAAAAATTATTATCAACCGGAATTAATAATTATGAAATAATAATTTAAAAATGAAGCGCCTTGTTGTTTTATTCTTTCTTCTAAATATTATGCTGGCTGAGTCATGTAAAAAGGAAGACTCTGCAGCAAATCAAAACGGATATATTCTCTGCATCCCCTCCGATTCTGATATGGCCGTTGTTGCAAGCTTTGAAGTCGATGGAAATTTCATGCTCATAGGTCGCAGCTATAATGACGAACATCCGGGTGTGATCATAAAACTTGACAAGAAGGGTAATGTGATCTGGAATAAAAAATTATCATCATTGAACAAAGTATTGTGGAAGGTGTTAGAACTTCCGGATGGCTTCATAACTCTTGGTCATAGCGGAGATAATTTTATGACCGCCTGTACCTATGACAACGATGGAAATTTAATTTCAACGTCAAACATTAATATTCCCACCGGTTCGAATGCAACAATCTGCGCACCCGGTGATATAATTCAATTGAAGAATGGAAATTTTGCCATTTCCGGATATGATGGAAATAGCTTTTTGGGTTATTTGATCATTACAGGTAATGCATTCGATAGTCTTTATACGAAAACTTTCAATCTTCCTTATAATTCATTTGGCAGTGTGTTTGGCCTTGTAGAAACAACGGATGGCAGTATTGTTCTTCGTACCGCTCCAACGGATTTTGGAAATACTGATCCCTTTTCAAATCTCCTCCTGATCAGAACTGATCTCACGGGAACCCTTAGATCAAGTACACGGTTAACAGACTCTCTGTATAGCGAAACACCAAATTGTCTTATTGCAAATAACAATGGAATGCTGGCTGTTACCTCGCGAATGAAGGGATGGAATGAAGGAGAAGGATTTTATGTGAATTACTATAACAATAATTATTACAGGTACATTTCAGGCAGCATTAATTTACTTTCCTTCACTACCGAAGGACAATTATTAAGCAGAAAGAAAATAAGTTCTTACCCGGGAAATGGAATGATCAGTTCAATAAAAACAACCGGGGATGGAGGATATATTTTATGCGGGACTGTTAACCAGAGTAACTCTTCAACGCTTGTTTCCAAGACGAAAATCTATTTGCTGAAATTAGACGCAGGCCTCGGGGAGCAATGGTCGCATACATTCAATACAACCTATCAGTCGTTTGGAATAAGCGCATTTCAGTCATCTGACGGCGGTTATGTTGTCACGGGTCACGAACACACATTCGATTCTAAATATAACATGATGATAATTAAAACCGATGACATGGGGAATGTCTATTAATCCCTGGTGTGCTTGAATTATATTCTGCTATAATAAATTCGAACAGGAACATGAAAAAATTAATTATACATTTTTTAACTGCAGCGCTTACGTTTTGCATACTTACAAATAATGCACAAACACTTAATATACATTCAATAGATGATTCCCGGATGTGGGCCGGTGATTACGGCTATACATTGAACGGAGGGTACATGATCTATGGATCCACATCGAAATTGAATGATACATCTAATTTTGGACCGACGGGAACGTATCCGAGAACCATTAGTATTACCAATGGATATGCAACTTCCGGAGCACTCGAAAATATTTCAAGTGTTCCGGATATTGATTTGTTTTATTTCGGATCGTTCGACAAAAATAATTTTTGGCTATTTCAATTTACCGATGCAGAATTGGATTCACTGTATAACTGGTCAGTAAATGGAGGCAAGATGATAATAGGCGGTGCGGCTGCGGCGCCTCAATTTGGATATCAAACTGATATTTTAGATTCAAAGTGGAATTTTGAAATTGCTCTTGCTTCCCTGACGAGTATTTATCCGACAACCAGCGGGAGTGCATCAACTATTTTTAACGGACCATTCGGAACTATCACTTCTGCATCGCAAGGAGGAAACTTTCAGGGTTATTTCAGCTCGATACCAACGGATGCCATAGTTCTTGCCGATGATGGCGCAGGCAATCCAACGCTGATTCTCGATTGTAAAACTCTGGATTTAATTATGTCAGATGCAGATGGGTTTAATTATTTAGGAGGTGTTTCCTGGGGACCCGGAATTTTCACTAACAATGATAAATTCTGGACAAACGCTATTGTCTATATGGCGCAACTGCAGAGTCCGCCGGTAATTTCACAAACATGGAATACCTTATATGCAGGTAAATACAGTAGTTATCAATGGTATTTGAATGGAGTTAAGATTCCGGGTGCAACCGCTAATACATACACCGCAACTCAAAGCGGAATGTATAGTGTAGAAGTTGCATTGGATTGCGGCTGTAAAAATATAAGTTCACAACAGGTTTACATTACTGTCGGGTTGGACGAAATAAACGATGCATCGAACATATCTATCGCACCAAACCCATTAGGAAACGGCATTCTGAATTTTTACGGAATCGATGAGCCGGTAAATATTTCAATCATTAATTCTGCAGGTGTAATTAAAGAATCGGCATATCTGGATCTTCTGCATACAGGCATTCAAACAGGTCAACTAGCTCCCGGCGTTTATTCTGTTTGTATTGAAAATAAAAAAGGAACTAAGAGGGTGGTTAAAAAATTAATTAAGAAGTAAAATAATTTTCAAATGAAAAAATATTTTTACCGGACAAACATCATTTGCATATTGCTGCTTATGCCGCTCATTTCAAAGGGGCAGTTTCATCAGAACCTGAGTTTTAAAGATTCCAATCTCGTTGTAGATTGCGGAACTATGCCAAATGTCTTTGACAGTGTCACAACTTATACTGTCGAAGCAAGAGTTAAGTTTAGCGAATTTTCCTGGTGGGGAACAGTTTTATGTAAAAGAACCTTTTTTGAAAGAGACGTTGTGATTCAATG
This sequence comes from uncultured Flavobacteriales bacterium, assembly GCA_964595205.1. GTDB lineage: Bacteria > Bacteroidota > Bacteroidia > AKYH767-A > 2013-40CM-41-45 > JADKIH01. The sequence goes on from CAZQOQ010000018.1 coordinate 229,121, forward strand.
TTATGATACGACGGGTCAACTTGGAATTGCCGTTTCGAATAATGGTTATGGTTATACATTCGCTAAAGTTTCGAAAAATGAATGGCATCACCTTGCCCTCGTTTATGATGGGAATTATGCAACTAATGGTACCAGGGTAAAATTTTATATTGACGGAATCCAACAAACTATATTTTTTATTGGAGTCGTTCCGCCTGTTACTCCGGTTGTTTCCGGTTCACGTTTTTGTCTGGGCGCTGAATATAACGATACGACTGCAGTAGATAGTTTAAGTCAGCTGATTGTTCCCTTTAAAGGAGCGATGGATGAAATAAGAATCTGGAATACCGCTCGAACCGAGACTGAAATTTTAAATAATATGAATTCCGAACTAACACTGCCACAAAACGGACTGGTTGCATACTACCAGTGTAACCAGGGACAACCGTGCGGTTCAAATGTTTCAGATACTATCTTACATGATGAAACGGGCAATTACCACGGTTTGCTTTGGAATTTTAATTTAGATGGAATGTCTTCTAACTATGTTAACGATGTAGATGCGACTGTAAGTGTAAATGGAGCAATATTTTCGGCCAATGCATCGCCGGCGATTTACCAGTGGTATGACTGCAATTCAGATTCGATAATTAACGGGCAAACGACAAATACTTTTATCCCGTCACAAAACGGCAATTATGCAGTAATTGTAACACAGGATTTATGCGTTGATACTTCCCTATGTTATGAATATAATGCGATTGGCATTGATGAAACGAATCCAAATGTTTCGATAAGCGTATATCCGAATCCGTTACAGGGCAATCTTCTTTATTTTTCTGGAATCAAAAAGAATATACTTGTTACGGTTATTAATGAAATTGGAAAAGTAGTCGATGTTCTCGAACTGAATACTGAACACACGGTATACGATGCGGGCAAATTAACTTCCGGAATTTATTTTTTTAAATTCGATGGAAGTAATTTTCTCGTTGTTAAAAAAATTCAGGTAATTAAATGAAGCAGGAAGATGGTGGCCATTTTTCCGGAAAACAATATGTCGAGAACTCTGATATTGTCTTTCAGATAAAAAGTTAAGCAATAGCAGTTCTGCCAATTACCAAAAAGTTCCCTGCCGTAGGACGATTGTCTGTTTAAATTAGGGTCGTCCACTTGCCGCCGCACAAAGTTTGATTTTAAATACAAATGTGATCTGCGGTAATTAGACGACAACCGCGTGAACAAGCATTCGTCATCCGCAGGGAACTTTTGGAAAATTGGGCGGGATTTCTATCTTAGTTTACTGACATTGCCCTACAGGATTACACCATTCAAATTCTATTTTTAATTTGTGATCCGATAGCTATCGGATGTTATATTATTTATTACACAGACCTGTGTTTCGTTTTATTTTAAAGATGAATCGCTGCACAGGTAGCGATAAACTTATTCAATGAAAACTCTTCCTGTTTCGGTAAACATTGTTGTCTGAATCCGGACAAAATAGATACCGGAGCTGCATTCTGACATGTCGATTTCATTTTTTTCTCCTGTAATGTTTTTTTGTTTCAGCTCCTTCCCGGTATTATCATAGATCCGGATTATTCCATCAGTTAAATAATTTTTAGACAGTTGTATGCAGATCATTTTTCCTTTTGAATAAGAATAAGCGTGCCTGATTGCGATTTCATTAACGGAAGTTGCGCAGTCAATTGCTACAATACTTCTTGAGGCGGTGGGATTACATTGAGGAAGTAAGGAATCTGGCAACGTATAATAAACATAATTATAACCTGTAAAAGCTAATGCGGGATTGAACATGCCTGTTGCGCTATCGACAGCCAGACCTGTATAGTTATTCCGTAACAGGAATATTCAAATCTATCTCACCTTCCTTTTGTTCAGTTGAATATGGAATGCCGCCTATTACTCTTTGGTTTATGGTAGTGTCAAAACCCGCTCCTAGAAAATAATAGTCACCACATTTCAAACCTTCCATGTGTACATGGTCTTCGCCTGCTTCGCCCACAAAGTAAGTGTCATAATTTGCAGTGCTTAATCCCGGTGATTCCTGAGTGTTGAATTTTACATAGATAGTATCAAGGTAGTTTGGTTGGTTGTAAATTGCTTTTCCATGATGTTGTGGAAATGCTACAATGGTCAAACTGCCGCCTTTACCTGCCGAACATTTGTCCTCGTCTTTTTTACATGATGCAATAATTGCTGAAATGAATATTGCCGTAAGGATTATTTTGCGTGTCATTTTGCTTTAATTATTTTAAAACTATTTATCAGTTAATGATTTAAGAAAATTTACCAGGTCTTGTTTTTCCTGTGTTGTTAAATTGAGTGGTTGAATTAATCCGCTTTTGTTGGGATGTGGCTGTCCGCCACTGTTGTAATGTTCAATCACATCTTCTAAAGTTGCAAGCGAACCATCGTGCATGTACGGCGCTGTGAGTTCTACATTTCGCAATGATGGTACTTTAAATTTCCCCACATCGGATTGAAGCGCTGTAATTCTTGCCCTGCCGCTATCGGCATAATTCAAATAAAGCCCGTTGTTTTTAAAACTGTAATCTGTAAAATTATATTCGTTGTGACAATGAAAACATTCCCCCTTTTCGCCAAAGAAGATATTCTTTCCGTTTATTTCAGATGGCGTTAACGCTGCGGTATTGTTGTCGTACAAGTAATCATCATAGCGTGATTTTCCTGTAAAGAGTGTGCGCTCATAACATGCGATTGCACGTGTGAGTGTGTATACACTTGGTGCCTGATTATATGCCTTTTCAAATAGCAATGGATATTCAGGATGGTTATTCATCCTTGCTACTACCTGGTTTACATCAAAATCCATTTCAACCGGATTCGAAATTGGGGCGAGCACTTGTTGTTCCAAAGTAGGATTCCCGCCATCCCAAAACATATAAGGTTGGTAAGCGGTGTTAAGTATCGTCATTGCATTGCGAATAGTGTGATTGCCGTCAATGCCGATGCTGAATTGCAACCCATCGGTAAATTTTTTATCTGTATGATGGCAACTGCTGCAAGAGATGGTGCTGTCGCGTGAAAGTATAGGATCAAAAAATATTTTCTTTCCTAAATCAATCCTGTTTTGTGTAGGTTGATTGTCGGACGGAATTGCAGGATATGGAAATCCTTTGGGAACCTGCAATGTGATTACCTCATTGCCGGTATCTTCATTTGTCGGATCTTTTTTGCAGGAAGAAAAGAAAATAAAGACACAAAGTGCCACCCAACCCTTTGCATCAATGGATGCAAAGGGCTTAAGGATGGAACTCATAAAAAAAACTATTCTCATTTTCTTATTTTTATTCTAATTCAAATGCGTCTTGCCAGTTGTCAGCAATTTTCATTGCAAGCGGCATGTTGTTCATCGTATGCGTTACATTTTCGGTTCGCATATCCACATTGTTCAGCATCTTAAGCAAGTCAAATTCAATACCTATTTCATAATCGCTGCCGCTCACAACTGTAAAAGCAGAAGTTGAGAAATCAATGGTGCGCTTAAAATCGTCCACTCCTATATGATAAAAATATTGGAAATCAAGAGGGCCATTTGCTGCAAGTGTTGTATCAACATTACCCTCCACTTTCATAAAAATGTAACCGCTGTTCCAATCCCAGTGGTTGGAGGGACTTTGTATGGAGAGTGGATTATCAGCTGAATATGTTGTAGGGTCATTGTGATTGATGGCGCTATCAAGACCTAATATAAATTTAAAACCCTTGTAGCTTGCAACTGGAACTTCACCTAATTTATAATCATGATTTGCAGGATTTGCAAGAATAATTTTTCCGGTTAATGGAAGCTCGCTGCCGTCATTTTTAATAAGACTAATGTTTGAAATGTAATAACGAAAATCGGCAATATTAAATTTCCTGCCTGAGGCATCCTGATATTGCACACCATAAGCAGCGGCACTTGTTCCAACCAATGTATGCAAATGGAAAGAAAGTTTTTGCTCGGTGTTCGGCGTTGGTGTTGTGGTATCGTCATCATCCTTACTACATCCCGTAAAAATTGTTGCTGTTGTAAGCAGGGCAACTGCTGCCATTATGATTAATTTGTTTTTTTTCATTTTATTTCTTGATATTTATTGTTTAACAGTGATTATTTGATTTAATTGATCGCAAACGAAGTGCCCGTTATAATTCTGTAATTCATTTCGAGTTGCGGCATTCTTAATATTTGACTAACGGGTAACTCAAAGGCAGCGTTGATTGCTATTTTTTTGAAATAATAATCTAACCTGCATGCGCTTAAATTATTGTTCCGCCCGAATTGCTGATGTAATAATTGTTGTTCCAATCCATATCTGCCTGCTCAACAAAAGTTCCAATGTTTGGATAGAGTTAACTTTTTTTGACATTGCATTGATAGTAAACATTTGCAAAAAACCTGTTTGCAAACTGAAAACTTTCGCTGTTGATTGTTATAAACAAACACGAAACATTTAATTTGAACCCTGCACAGCAGCAAAATATTATCGCACAATTTTATTGTGGGCAATATGCGAATGAAAATGTATTAAACAGTTGGTGGATGGAAAACAGAAAAACTTACCGATTGTAATTTAGGTAAGAGATAAAAGTTATTATATTTTTTTGTTTCGGTAAAAATATTGAAAGAAAATGCCGTGCAATTCTGAAAAAACTGAACTGTCTCCTGTTTTTCTTTTGTTGGCGCTGTCGGACTTTGTTCCTTTTTCTCCTGCTCCTTCATTTCTTTCATCATGTGACATTTACCGTGACAATTCATTTTTGGCTTCGCCTTATTTTCACAAAGCACGGTTGCGTAATAATTCTTGTTGATGAGATAATGAACCAATATCACCGACTGCCCAAGCGAACTTAGCAGTATGCAGAGCGGAAGCAATATTGTAAGCAGTTTTTTCATTTACCGCCTTAAAGATAGGAAAATAATTTAGCTTAAACCTATGATTTTAATCAGGTTTTAAACTTGCAGAATGTTAATACGAAGAGCGGTATACGCTGGGATAATATAAAATTTGAGGTAAAAGAAGGACGGGGTTGAGCGCTTGAATTGCCTCTCTTTTATTTTATTGCCGGATCATCGAGTTTCCAAAACCCTTCATATCTCTTTAACATAAACTCCGAAAACTTTAATATCCGGAGCGTAAAGGTTGTCGCTAACGATTTCAGCTACAAAGAAATTGACGGTTTCGAAGCTCAAAACTGTCTGGCACACTGAACTTGATACGAAGCACAAAGCTTCATTTAACCCCTGAACTGCCAACTTCTTGTAGACACTGTTATGCACTGCATTTATTTACCGTGACCGTCCGCTTGCATGGCAGCCAGTGAGACTGGCACAATACGAAAACGGAACTGCAGTCCAGAAATAGTAACTGTCATTTTATTTTTTTGATATTAGCGTTGTTGTCGATTTGATAGATATTATCGGGAAAAAGTTCAACTTTGCCACTGCCAGCAACTGTTATAAATTGAAGCCCCTCTTTGAAGTAGAGTATTTTTAGGTCTTGATTGATAACACTTTTTTCATCAGGAAACCAGGGAACCCGAAAACCATCGCCCAGAATTCCTGTCCCTGAATAGTCAGCCGAAGCCACTTTTATTTTGTCTATGAATTTTCCGTTTTTTGTCAGGGTGCATAAATATTTTTGGCAGTATGGATTTCCGTTAAAATAAAATTGTCTCTCATAGACGACACAATAAAAGTTTTTGTTTGTCAGGAATTTTTTTGTGAAATAATATATTGGATGTATAGTATCTGGTGAATCTTGTGCCCAATACACTGTCGGTTTTTCGGCGTCTGCAAGGAGAAAAGATTTGACTAATTCATAAGTTATGATTAGTGAATCAGGTTTTGGCAAAACGCTGTTTTGATATTCCTGTGTTGTGTCGATAACTCTGCGGGAGTTCGCAGAATCTACATCGCCTTGCTCATCGTCTGGTTCGTAATATCCATAGTCAAACTCAATGACGGAATATTGAATGGTGTCTGGTAAATTAGTGGCTGGAAATTGTTTAATAAAATTGTCAAATCGTTTATTTTTCATTTCGGTCTGTCCGAAAACTTTCGCAACTGTTACGGTGAGGAAAACTGTTAAGATGAAGAATATTCGTGTCAATTTGCTTTCGTTTTAAATTGGTGCATAACTTTTGGTGGATTGCGTCGGCACTTTTTAAATAAATATAAAAATTAATAGAGAAAAGTCTTGTGGCAATGCGTGTGCTACCGGGAGTTATTCTTTGCAGAAATAAGAATTTTTACTCCCAATGATAAGCATATTATTTCATGATGTCCCACTACAGAAATACTGGTGAAACTATATTGATAACCAGTTGAAGCATGAATAATATAATTTGTTTTGGTACACAAGCCAAAACCAACTTCAATTAAACCACTTAGATCAATATTTGGAGCTTCCAAATCCTTTTTTCCATTAGACGGAAACGACTCGGCGGAGCCATTAATAAAAACAGAGGGACACAATCCAACGTTAGAAAATACAAAAAAATTTTTCTTTGATGCGATTCCAAATTTTATAGGAATATGTATGTAGTTATACTTTAAATCATAAAGCACTGAATCTATCACGCTTCCGAATTCATTTCTCATAACATAATATGTTTTATAGCCGCGTTGACTATAATTCAGATCAATTTCGCAGGAAAAATTTTGATTTAGTTTATGCAAGTACGTAAATGAAACTGAATATCCGCTTCTGTTTTGTGAATAAAAATCACTTCTAAAACCATTATTAGTCACATCCGTTAGACAAAAACCAGCAGAGATGCCTAAATAATTATTTTCAGCAAAAGTATTATTACCGGCAAAAATGGTTAAGACAAAAATTAAGTATTTCAAAAATCTATGTTTTTAATGGAAAACGGAAACATGGTGAAAATATTTTCCAACCCTAATAATGCTCAATAGAATTCCAAATGTTGAGGCTTGCAATTCTGCCCCACTTTTGGCAAACCCATGTTGTGCGTTCGACATTTCATTTTAAGTCAATACTATTCTAAAGCCAATTGTATTATTTTTTTCTTTTTTATCAACTATCAAAGAATAGTCTTTGTCAACCCACAAACTTTGTGTTGCCCAACTAGCCCCTTTATATAAACATTTTTCTACTGGTAAGCTGGTAATGTCGTTGTCAACAAAGTGATATAAATTCCCTAATAAGTCTGATAAATTTAATTTTCCTAAAGGTTTTGAGGAAATAGGCTGTGTCTGATTATTGCTGTTTTGTTCAAACCAAATATAGTCATTCAATTTGTCATTAAAACCGTCTTCATAATTTAAAATGCAAGCATAATTAAATTCACTTTCTTTTAGAAGTCTGAAATTCTGATTTGTCTTATCATTTAATTTATTTAAAAAAATAGCAATATCATTATAACTAATATTTTCAATGGGTTTATTTTGTTCTTTAAATTTTGAAGGATTGGTAGTCATAATGTTTTCCCATAATTTTTGAGTTGTTAATGTTTCGCAAATCCAAATGTCATTTTCTATACTTATGTTTATTTTAGTTTTGTGTTTTCTAATAAACTGATTTCTGTGAGGCTTTAGAGTCCAGTCTATTTCATAACTAACCTGTCCATAAGGTAATTTATGAAAATTTAAAAGATTGTCTTCTATTATTATTCTTTTCATTTAGAATGTTTGTCTATGTGCCGACGGTTTCGGGCTTTGCGTTGGTGGGCTTTTGAAACCGTAAACTGTCTGCCAATACCAACGTTTATTAATTACTCAAATGTTTCTATTCGCACTGTCCGCCCACTGACGCAAAACCCGTGTTATAGCCAGTAGCATGGTCTGTATATTTCTTTCTTATAGTTGTCAAGGTGTCCTGAAGCTAAGTTGATACATCTTTCCCTTGTCTAACAGTTTCACGGCAATTTCATTCATTTTCTGTGGAACGAGGTCAACAGGTGCTACAGTCCGTGCTTTGTCAATGTCTGCTGCTCTGAAATATTTGCCAATTAATGGAGTATTACGATATTGCTTCGCAATTCTTTCTTCTGTCTCGTCAATGATTACAATTTTTGTCTTAGGTTTAGCAACCCGAATCATTTCTTCTATTGCCTTTTTTCTATCGTTGAAGAAATTAATACCACCTACATGAAAAACGCTGTCAAAGGTTTGAGGTTTGAAAGGTAAATACTCAGCGTTTCCCTGAAATAGTTCTATTTCCCTTTTCCACTTTCTTTTATTTCTTTGGCACTGTCGTAACATTCCCTGTGAAATATCCAATCCATAGTAGGAGGCGCTTTCTGGCAAGACTTTAATATTCCAGCCTGTTCCTATTGACGTTTCAAGCACTTTCCATTCTGGTTTGACTTCAGCATCGCTCATCCATTCACTGCGTAGTTTATTAAGGTCATAAAAAATCCCGTAAATAAATTCAGCAACATCATTGAGTCTGCTGATTTTATCGTAAAAGGATTGATATTTCTTGTTCAGCCCTGTTGTCTGTTCAAGTACAAGAAAATTTGGAATGTCGTTAATAACCGGAATAATATTCCCTTTATTGTCGGTCAATGTATAATTGTCCTTTATTGTAAGGTTATCGCCAGTGTATGGATTTATTAATATATCAACTATTTGTTTACTTGTCATGGTTGTCTTTACTATTAGCTATAACGGTTTTCGGCTTGGCGATGTGGCGGTAATCGAAGCACAAATGTTCGGTTTTGCACAAAAGTTCAATCGAAGAACTGCCGTTGAATTTAGCATGTCAGCCGCCATATTGCCAAACCGATGTTATAAGCCGTTTCTTATTTCGTTCATAAATATAATCAAGTTGTCAAATGTTTGTAGCTGTTGTTCTTCTAATGATATGTCTGCCGAACTGTCCATTAGTAATTTGCCTAAATATCCAAATTGAGAATGATTACCTCCTTTTATCAAAACTAATTTCGTGTCCTTGGGCAACTTGTTTTTATTAGCCAAAACTTCATCAACACTTGCAAGTCCATCATTCTCGGCATATAGTTTTATACAAGAAATGTTTTGGTTTGATAAATCTATGTCTCTTGGGTGTGAAGTTCCCATTAAAAAAAGACCTTTCATTAAATTAGGGTTTTCATAGACGAAATGGGCCGCCATTTTACCTCCTTGCGAATGTCCGCCAATAATGTAATTGCCTTGTTTCAAATTGAATAATTTAGATATTTTTTTATAGTCATATTGTGGAAGTCTCCAATTCATTTTTATTAGGTGACAAGTAAATCCATTTTGTGCTAATTTTCTGCAAAGTGGTGCATATGCTTTTGGGTCAGTTAAGCCACCTTGAAAAAAGATAATTTCAAATTTGTTTTTGGAAGCGTCAGATTTAAAAGTGATTAGGTCATCCGTTTCAATTACAGAAACAATGTCTGAGTTTAAAAATGTGTCTTTGGGAAGATTGTGAGATTGGAATGTAGTCCAATTCCAAACAAAGAATATAATTACAAGGCTAAACCAAATTATCTTAAAAATTTTCCACCATTTTTTCTTTTTCATTATGTTCAATTGGTTTGAGAAAAATTAGTCCTACTGCAATTAATAAAACGCAAAGCCCCAAAATGAACCAAAGCGTTTTGCTGTTTTTTCCTTTTGATATAAATTCTCCTAACATAATTTTTTAATTTTTATGTTAATTCGTCTTTTGGTTACCTATACTGTGTATCGTCTTAAAATGACTTACGTTTTGCAAGCAGGCGCAGAAGCGGCAAATAGGCGGTTAGGTCGAGCCGCTTTTGCGCTTGCTTGCTGTTAGCGGTTGGTTTTATGTCCATGTCTATTTACATTTTATTGGTCGCAACGATTTCGTTAATGGATTTAAATACAGGTCGACCTTTTGATAGTATTAAGTCCCTTTCTTTGTTTGCACCTGGGCTTTCCGCTAAAAGTAATAAGGCATCACAAGCACTAATAACTGCTAATGAAATGTCCATTGTGCATTTATATTTGTCTGAAACATTTGCATGTTCTAATACTGGAATAGCTGCGTTCATTCCGACTATTGGCACATGTCCAAGCTCAAGAAGTCTTGCTGCGGCTTTATTCATATTGTCCAAATTTATTTGTCTTTGTTCAGCTGTGTCTGCCGAATAAGGTCCTGCTACTCCTATTATCATGTCAATGTGTTTTTTTGTCAAGCTTACCGCTAACGTCCCGTAGCTTGCCAAAGTGCCGCCCGTTCCGTCATTTCAAATATAGCGAAAATGTTTGTGGCGGCAGTTTGGCAAGGTGATGCTATGCGAATACCTTGTTACTTAAGCTTACCCGGATCTTGCCAATTGTCAAACAGTGTGTGCACTTTTATTATGCTTCTTTCGACCGAATAAATAATTGAAATCTGCTTTAAAATTACAGCCTTACGATAACCTTTTTTAATTAACGACTTAGGATATATTTCAGGAAACCGGGAAACAATTTCTTCAAAAGCGGCTTAGGCAATTAGAAAATTTTCAACTTCTTTTAACGACCAGTTTTCAGTAAGAAATTTGATAATCTGATCGGTCTTACGGGCAGACTCATTTGACCAAATAACTTCAAGCTTGCTTGCCATACCGATTCCAAAATTGCTTACTGCTCAAAACTCTCCCCTTCTTATGGTCTTCGATACCTTTTTGTATTGATTTTTTCTGCTTAGTGCTCAGATTATCATACCAATCACCAGACTCTTCTGAGTCCTTAATGGAAGACAAAGATTTAAGAAGATTTTTATCCTTCAGTTTTGAAATCCAGCTAATAAGTTCAAGTCTTATTTGTGAGCTCATACGCAAATATAAATAAACAGGATGGAATTTTCAAGTTATGTTTTCAATTTGCTGATAGATGTTTGCATGCTGTTGGTTTCGCAAAACGTTCCACAAGTTTTCGGAGAAGGATTTGTCTGCCAAGACAACTGCTCGTAGGAAACCCGCACACCAAATTTACGATTTTGCCCGCATAGAGCAAACTTGCTGTTAGCAAACGTTTTTGTCTGTCGTGACTGTCCCCGTGCAAAAAATTTGATGCCAAAAAAAATACAGTCGGGGCACAGATTATTGTCCCACGAAATTGTCTACGGGGGACTGTCACACAAGAAAAACGTAATAGGCGCGCAACTGTCGAGATGTGCTCTCAAGGAAAAATTGTCAAGTCAGTAACAGGTTGTAAAATTTCCATTTGTTACTCGAATTAATACTGTGTCTGTCGTCATTAATTTTCTTGCAGTGAAACTGAAAGTCCCACGAATAATTCTACTTGCTTCGTCTTTACTCGTAATTGTAAGTGTCCCGTTGTAAGTGGAGTCAGTTTCATAGCCAATAGCGGTAGAAGCAGAATATTGGTCTTCATAGAATGCATGACCATCGTAAAGGTGAATGCTGTCCCTTTTTGCTCCTAACTTTCCAAGATAATATGTCCCCGGAGCGCTGTTGACCAAGTCGATTGAAAAGAAATGGTAGTCTGTTGGTCGAGTGCCTCTTTGGGCGTAAATATTGGTAAATGGACAGGACGGACCCTTTCCGCAATAGTGTATATTGGTATTTATATCAGCTGTCTGATATGATGAACTGTCTATTGTTGCTTGAAAATTATTCTGTGAGCAGTCTCCCTTGTCGGTGGTGCTGTGGTCTTTTTTACAAGCACTAAATGTTGTTAGAGAAAATAGAAATATGATTGCCCAGTTTTTCATTTTTCTCCGAGCGAAACTGTCGACCGATTGCGAAGTTGTCCGGTTGAAAACTGCTGTCATTATCTTTGGTTTTAAAATGTTTGCTAACGTGCGGAGGATTGCCGCCGCGCTTTTTACAAAAATATAAAATTAAAAGAGAAAAAAGTGTGGAGGCAATGCGAGTGTGCCTGTGCTTCTTATTTATTCATTCGAAGAAAAATAGCCAATGCTACTATCAGGTTTCAACAGCTTAATATCACTGATTAGTTTGTCAAATTCTTCTTCGGTAATTATTCCCTCTTCTAAAAGTAGTTTCAACATTTCATTCTTGAATTCAAAACTTATTTTATTGTCCAAAGGCCGAACCCGCAAGTCAATAATTCTTTTTTTAATATTTTGGTTAAGTTTTTCTATAAATATTTTTACTTCCCTTTCATTGGGACTTTGAGCTAATAGTGAAAAAGACTTCTTGCCTCCATTAATTACGATTAGTGGCTTCCTGGTTTCTAACCACATAAGAATCAAAATACCAAAAATAACTATGCTTCCAATCGTTACGAGTATTATATCTCGGGTTTCATTCAGGTTTGAGTGTTGTAACATAAGTTTACCACCAATAGCAGTAAATATTGTAAGAACAGCAAATACTAGGCTTCCTTCTTTTTTTCGAATATAAAGGGATTCAAGTCCTAAGTCTTCGTATTTCACTTTTCCTTCAAAATCTTGAGTTGGAGTTTTTAATCGCATCCAAATCTCTTTATCTAAAAGTTTAAAATGTCTCTTATCCCAAAGTCTATTTTGTTTTAGTTCCATTATTTATTCTTAAAAATCAAAGTACAAAACCTGGTTGCATGGCGCATAACGCCCAGAGCATTGCCGCAGCGCTTTTTTACCAAATATAAAAAATAAAAGAGAAAAAAAGAGTTGCGGCAATGCTAATGTTATCGGAATACCCCATACTAACCATATGATTGAGTTTTTATTTTTTAATAAATTTACGCACTTCATTTCCTGCCTTAATAAAATAAATTCCTGCCGAAAGAAATGAAACATCCAGATCAACCTTTCTATTTGGAATAAAAGTAAAATCTTTTTCAATTTCAATTTTGCCAAGTACATTAAAGACTTTAATATTTGTGTTGTTGTATAAATGGACTGTGATAACAGAATTAGTTGGATTCGGAAAAAGATTTACGCTTTCATTTATTGATTGTTGAGCTATTCCAACAGTAGGAGTATTTGTCCAAACACCTGAATAAACTTCGCCATACCAAATTCTGTTGTTATGGTCAGCATAAACAAAACCAGCACATCCCGATTGCGGCAAGTTCGCACCCATTTTAGTCCATGAAGTTCCGTCATATTTGTAAAGACCTTCACACCGATTTGATACCCAAATATTATTTGTTTGGTCAATTGCAATACTCTGATTGTAGTAAACCCAAGTATATGTACTGGAGAAAGGATTAATAGCTGTGAATGTATTCCCGTCAAATGTTGCAATGCCTCCAGTAGAACCGTTAAAGTCGTAGTTCGAACCCATCCAAAGAAGTCCATTTAGGTCTTTACAAAGTGTGCCAAAGCATGTACTTGGAATATTTGAATTTGTTGGGTTATAAATAACAATGCTGTTGCTTATTGTGTCGTAAACATACAATCCTAAATTTTCTCCAACAGCATAAACAATATTTCCATCAATCAATAAGGTAGTAAAAAAGTCAGAAGCGGGTAGACCAGAATAATAATTAATGAATGACGTGCCATTGAATTTAGTAATGCCATTGCACGCTAACCATAATTCACCATTGTTATCAATGAATAAATCAGCTATTAAATCAGAAGGTAAATTTGAATTGGTTGTGTCATAAGTAATCCAATTTGTTCCATCAAATTTTGTAAGTCCCATGCCTCCACAGTAGTAAGTTATCCAAACATTATTATTTTGGTCGGTAATCACTCTCCATACTGCATCGGATACAAGCCCTGAATTAGTATGGTCATAATGTGTCCAATTTGTTCCATCAAATTTATTAAGTCCGTATTGAAAAGCACACCCATTTGAAGCACCAATCCAAACCGCATCACTATTATCAACTGAAATGCTTGTTACGCCATCGTTAGAAAGGCCGGAGTTAGTCTGATTATAATTTGTCCAGTTTTGAGAAATGGCAGAGAATGAAAAAATCCAAAATTGCAAGAGTAAGAGTATTATTTTTTTCATGCTTTTCAAATTAGCTGTGTCTTTTGTTCGAAGCGCAATGGGTTTCCGCTAACGTAGCAGGGCTTGGCGCCGTACCGACGTAACTATTAATCAAAGATAATTTTTTTGTTGCATAGCGCTAAGCCCAATGTTATGTGCCGTTATACTTTTCACTTTGAGTTTTGATATGTCGTAACACTCTTTGATGAATTGCATGAACAATATTGTCGCTCCAAATCGTCCAGTAAAAGTCGGGCTTTATTTTATTTACATACCAAGTTGTTCCTTCAAGCAATGTATGCCCGTTTGGAAGTTGTGTCAACCTAAATTGTCCTTGCTTTGAAACCCAGTAACCATGTAAATGATTTGGATGAATGTCATAAAGGCTTAACTCTTTCATCGGTTCTGGTTGGTCAGTAACATCAAACTTTAAAAGTCGTGGTTCGTCCCAAACTGTAATTGGTTCAATAAAACTGCCTGTTGAAAAATTGCAATGTCTGATTGCTCCAACACCTTGTCCGTCTATTTGTGCATTGATTGGATAAGCAATACCTGTTTCAAAAATAAATTCTGTTGGCTCGTCTATCTGTGAAAATACAACAACATTTCTCCAAACTGCTTCTGCAGAAGCATTGATTTCAATTGTTGTTGTTACGCTACGAATATGTTCGCTGTCTTTGGTTGCATACTCAAAACCCATAATAGAAGGAACAGAAAGCAAAAGTAAAGTCATAGCGTTCGGTGTAGCACCAGCCATTTTATTTTTGATGATTTGATAACCGATTAAATAACCAACCCAAGTAAAAAACAGTCCAATAGGTGCAGCCATTGCAATACAGATTATACCTTCAAATGCAAAAGTCAACAAGCCTAAACAGAAAATACCAAGTGTCAGGAAAGCAGTCAACCGCAATCCTCGTTTTGTTACTTCATTTTTGTAGCCGTAGATAATTGTCGCAGATGCACCAAGAACTATCGGTAACCAAATGAAAAGTCCGATTGCATATTCACGAAAAACTTTTGTTGCTAAGTAAGCAAAGAACCAACTGAAAATGCAAGTCAGGAAAATTGCAAGTAGCTTTCTGCTGTTTGTGTTTATAAAGTCGTTCATTTCTTGTTAGTCAGTTTGAGTTTGTACGGTCGCCCCATAATGGCACATAACGTCCGGAGCATTTCCGCAGCGTTTTTTACAAATATAAAAAAATAGGGAGAGTAAAAAACGTTGAGGCAATGCGAGTGTTATGCGCAGTTTTATTAAGCATTATTCTTTAATCACTTTTCCTTTCTGTATAATTTTGCTTTTATTTCGCACTTCGTAAATATATATTCCTTTTGAAAGTTGTTCTGTTTGGAGTGTTGTTGAATTTGTAAAAGAGCTGCTGAAAAGTTTTCTTGCTGTAACATCATAGAAAGTTACTATAATGACTTCGTTTAAATTTGATGTTATATTTATTTTATCCTGAAAAGGATTAGGTGATAAAATAATTTCTTCTACATACGTTAAATAGTTTAATCCCTCAGTAAAAGGATTGCAAGTGAGAGAATCTTTTGAGACACAAATATCATCAAAGAAATAATATGCTCCTGCTAAATTTGAAGAAAGTCCATAATTTAATACATTTGTATGAAATTCATCAAAAAAATTACCAAGAATAATATATGAGTAGGAAGAATCCGCAATAAACGAACCATTAATTAGTGTCCAATTTATTGTGTCTTTAATTATACTGTCAGCATAAATATGTGAGAAGTTGTGAAATCCTACGGGAGTGGAAAAACTGTAAGGAACTGTAGAAAATAAAACCCCTAGTTTGTTACATGCTTTTCTCCATGGTGAACTACTTTGTGCGGAACACAAAGCTTTAACAGAAACAAAGTATTTCTGTCCTATTATTAATGGTGATAATAATTGCGCATCGATCATTTCATGATACTCTGGAGGTGAAAGAGTCCCCGGCCAGCAAACAAACATTCCGCAATAAGCATTTCCTGTTGCAGCAGGGAAATGACCTGCAGTGTTGTTAGGTACTGAATTCTGATTAGGGGAGCAAGAATTGTAGTAATCGGGTGTATTAAGTGCTGTGCTCCAGCCCCGTGCATACGTTGTAAAATCAAGAGTTGGTATTGAAACTCCAGTTGGACACGCAATGGTATCTTCAAAACTTGGGTTAGGCACTAGATTTTGTCCAATACAATTTCCGCAAATCAATAATAGAGAAAATGATAAAAGAATTTTCATTTTTTAGTGCTTAAAATTAGTTTCACTATTAAATCGAAACGATTCAAATTGCGCATAACGTTGAAGGGCTTGGCGCCGTGCCGACGCAACTTCGAATCAAAGATAATCTTTTTGTTGCATGGCGCTAAGCCCAATGTTATGCGCAAGCAGAATTAGTTATACGTTATTAATTGTTCAAAGCCCTCAAATTTCAAATATGTTGACTTTTGTCCTGTGGCTAATATTAATTTTTTTAAAGGTTGTAAATTAAAAGATAAATTATCGTGACATAATGCTTCACAACCTCTATTGTAATTCTTAAATTGTAGTTTTATTAAATAATAATCTTTATTTGAATTGTCATGTTGTAGGATACCAGTAGTAATGAGCTTTTTTTCATTTGTTCCGCACCCGCATCCATAACTAATTCTAAATTTTAGTGAATCCCCTTCAATAGTTATAATTTCATTTATGTCACGAACACTTTCTCTTTTGATATTATGGACAACATTACCTGTCAAAATATCAAAATCATAGGAACTATCTGTATTACTCTGATTCCACGTATTAGAATCACATATGCTGATTACATAGGATGAAGTTTGGCTAAAAGTGGATATATAAATGATTTGTAATCCAATTATAAAAATTAATTTTTTCATGGTGTTATTTAGAATACTATACTGTTTGCGCATAACGCTTGGCGGCTTGGCGCAATGCTATTATACAAAAATAAAAAATAAAAGGAAAATAATAGCATTGTGCTAAGCCGCATGTTAGTGGCAGTAAACCTATTTGCAATATTTATCAATGTATGTTTGAGCTGCTATATCCCCAAGTTCTTTTGCCTTATTTAAATCAATACATGCACTATCAGTTTCGCCTAACGCATTTTTATAAATGCCTCTATAAAGAAATGCGCGAGTGTCTTCGGTATGCAAATCAATTGTTCTTGTAAGATCATTGATTGCCTTTTTATATTCTTTGATATCTCCATAGCAAATTGCACGATATAAATAAGCACGAGTAAAATCAGGTTTAAGATTTATAGAATGCGTCAAATCTTCAATTGCGTCTTCAGCATTAATAGCATTTTTATATGTCCCTCGAATAAAATATGCTAAATGTGAGTTAGGTTGCAATCTTATTGCCGAACTAATATCTTCAATTGCTTTTTTGTGGTTATTTAAATCGACTTCTACTGCGGCTTTTTGTATATAAGCAAAAGTAAAATCTTGCTTAAGTTCTATCGTCTTGGTGTAATCAGCAAGTGCCGATTGATTATTTCCTAAAAGTTGTTCGATTGATCCTCTCAGGTAGTATGCTAATGTAAATTTAGAATCAATTGCAATCGCTCCATTCAAATTCTCAAATGCCTTTTCGTAATCTCCTTGTACTGCGAAAATATTCCCTTTCCCATAAAGTGCATATGCATTTTTTGGATTCTCCCGCAATGCAGCATCAAACTCTTTTAACGCAGTGCCGAAATCAGAAGCTAAAAAATAATTATTGGCTTTGATGAAATGATTGTCGCATGGTTGTTCAATCTTATTTTCACAAGAAAAGTTTGACAAGCATAATGTGAACAGTAAAAGGTTCAAAAAATATTTCATATCAGAATTGATTAAGCAATCTTGTATCAGAAAATTGTTATTGTTCCGTACTGTGAATTTATTGCCGCTAACGCCCAGGGCATTGCCGCAGTGTTTTTTACAAAAATATAAAATTAAAGGAGAAAAAAACATTGAGGCAATGCTACTGTTATACGCAGACCCAACTTCACTAGTTAATAGACGACATCTTATACAAGAATTCATTTTCAAATAGAATAACCTCATATTTTCCCGAGATTTTTTGGACAATTACTCTTAGCGAAGCATTTTGTAAATCTTCTTCCGGGCTGGGAGCATGGTACAAAGGAAAAACTACAGCAATAGTAGTTGGAACATTGTGAATGGAACTGTCGAGAGATATTTTTTCCGATTGAGGTAGTCCATATTTAATAATCATTTCAGAAGCAGCATTAATTTCGTTAGCAAATTTAAAATTATCGCTTTTTATTAATCCGTAAAACAATTTTGATCTAACTTTTGAAGTATCATTTTGTTTAACAGCTTCTAAAAAATTAGTTGCTACCGCTATCATTTCTTTTCTATCCGTATTATATTTATCAGAGTAAGTACATGCAAGAACAAAGCAAAATATTATAAATAAAAGGATAAAAAGAAAATGTTTTATGTATTTAATCATATTTCAAATTGCATTTATGAATGCTCGTGAAGGTTGCTATTTGGGTTGCGCATAACGTC
>CAZQOQ010000019.1:0-38823 GCA_964595205.1 uncultured Flavobacteriales bacterium
TCATTTTCAATATTTAGTTTTATCTCTCCATTTTCCATTAACACAGGATAAGAACGAATTAATTTCCCCAAATTATTATAGATACTTAAAGTCAAACTTGTTTTCTTTTTTCTAAATTCTTCAGGTAATGAAATATTACATATGCCATTGTTTGGATTTGCATATATTTTGAGTGAATTTTTACTTTTTCTTTCCACTTCCTCCACATCTGTAATAATTGAACTCTTCGAGAGAATTAAGTCATACGTACCGCCATATGAATTATAAGTATTTTGATCAACGGTTGCAGAACTTCCCATCTGTGTTACGACTATTACATCAGAATTATTATCTACTCTTACAGTTCCCCCTCTTCCATTACCAAAATGTTTAACTCCTATGCAATTTCCATCTGGAGCAAATCGGGCTAAATACATATCTTGAGTATCTGTTGGAAACAAAATAAAATTTCCAAAATCAATACTATCTTTAAAACCGGATGATAAATATGTAAATCCATCAGCATCTGTTGTAAAGGCCATGGGTGCACTATTACCAGCGTAAAAATGCTTTGCCCAAACTAAATTTCCGGTTGAATCATATTTAACAAAATAATTTTCATAATTATATTGGATCGGACCTATTTGAGGTCTTGCATATAACACACTTCCTTCAAATTCCATACTATCTCGAAAAGTTCCGCCCACATATACGTTACCTTGATCGTCAATACCTAATCCATCATATGAAACTATAGGTGCGTAGCTGAGCCCTTCTTTGTACCAAATAACATCTGCGTTTAAATTTAATTTTAATATAACGGCTCCTCTTCTATCAGTATGACTATGAGTTATTGAATCAATAGTAATTGTATCGTTCTTTTCTAATGCATGAATATACATGTAATTGTTTTTGATTTTCAATGACCAACTATCAATATAAGGTCTTGGACTGCCATCATCTGTCATATATGTTAAATTCTTTGCCCAAATATAATCACCATTTGGAGAAATTTTTGAAACTATTGTACCCCCTTGAAGTTGAATTGAATCATATTGCGCTGAGCTCCAATGTTCGGCTACCATAAATAAAAATCCACTGTCATCCAGTGCACAAGAAAATGTAACGTCAATAAAATCAGAATCAATTTTTTTATTCCATAAACAATTTCCAGTAGAATCAAGCTTTGTTATGTATATAGCTCCCTGGTTTGCTCCGGTTAAATTACTACCACAGTTATTACTAAAGTTTGTACAAAATGCACCAAATAAGTAAATACTCTTATCGATTTTATTGGTAAGTAAACTATGATAAGGTATGCAATTTGCCAAAGGAGAAGAAAATTGTTTCGTCCAAATCAAATTTCCATTTTCGCCCAATTTGGCTAAAACTATATTGCCATCAATCGATTTTAAAGTATCATCATTTAAATAAAAATTTTTATTGGGTTCAACTGTAGCATATAGTAAAATATCATTGTCGATTAAATCGATATAGCCAGAATCATAACCAGAACTACCGAAATGCTTTGACCATAGCCAGTCCTGTCCATAGCATTTATTAGTTACAAATATTATGAAACTAAATCCTGCGATTTTAATAATATTTTTCATTTTATTCTAAAATTTCTTTTTAAACTTGATTTATAGAATTAGATCTTGCTAAAATAAAGTATATTCCTTTTGACAAATGTGATAGATTAATTGTTTTATTTTAACCTCTTATTTCAGTTGTATAAACTATTTTTCCCAACGAATTTAAAATTAATATATTTATATTTTGTTTTTCGTTATTATTTATTAATTGTATGGTTAATACTCCTCTTGCTGGGCGAAGTCTTAAGCGTGAACACTAATTTTGATTTATTGAACCAAACTCAGCTATGAGCGCGTGACTCCGTCCTGGTACTGTCCCCCTCAGCAGGTAGATGTACGCTCGTGGATTGACCATCAATTCCTGCACCCCCTCTGTTTTCACGAACCTGTTTCCAGGCATCGTAAACCATCTGCGTACTAATCGGTATTGATTTTGTTGTTGTCTTCAATAATCCTCCTTTACTAATTTTAAAGTTGTTACTGTTTCTACAACTGAATAACTGACACGCTTCGCACCACGAACATTACATTCGATTCTTCACTACTATCGTGTCATCCGCCACTCATCCATGCATCTTCTCACCTGTGGTGAAAATTGAGCTGTAGTTTCTATCGGTAGGAATTTTCTCGAACCTCTACAGAGCATCCTGCGCATCATGAATGAGTTTCTCCTGTTTCTTAACTGAGCCCGTATAAAAGTCATGCCTCCTCAACACCGCCTGTCCCGTAACCAGCAATACAGAGGTCTGTTACAGTTTATCATGGAAAGACGGAAAGTCCCACTTTCGACAAGTTGATTGCTTTCTCGATGCTTCTTCAGAGGTTCATTTAATTTCATCTCTTTTATACTCACCTAATTCTTTTTAAGAACTTTTTTCCTTGCACGCTCAATACCTTTAGCTCTTAACCTAAAGCACCGCAAGGCGGTTTGCAACCTGCTTCTGTAAGCCGATTGCGAAGGGTCAGACAGATTTTAGTTTCTATCTTCCTTCATCTCAATTAAAACATTTATCTTTCATACAACAAAAGATAATTCAGGACGCACTCCGTCGAAGCAAGCCGCGTTTTTTTATTTAGAGTTTTAAGCATATCCATCACAGCTGGGTAATCAAATTTTATCTGTATATGAAAATTAAAACGAATAATCTCTGCCCACCAAAGGTACTATCAGGTTGTTTTTTGTCTTTTTCTAAGTAAATAATGATTTATAATACTAGTAAATCTATTTTATAATTGTGACAGTATATTATTTATAATGACAACTTGTTCAAATAGAATTAATTTCTATCTTTGATTAAGGTTTTTAAAATAAAAGTTCATCTAAAGAATTTCCAGGCTGCTTTTTTTAAAAAACGAAACCTATTATGAGAAAATTATTTAGCTCTCTTAGCTTCTTACTCATTTTATTTTACACAATAAAAAAAGCGGATGCCCAACCGCAATGGAAATTTCACATTGCTTTTGAGGATGCAACAGGTGCAAGGGATACTCTTTGGTGTATTTGGGATTCGACTGCACATGGTACTTTACCAACAGATACTGCTTTGGGAGAAGGGAAAATAAATTTTGATCCTAATGCATTTAATGTTTGGATATATAATTATGATCTCGATTCAACTAAAACAAGAGTTGTACCTTTTACATGGTCTTTTGGACTTGAAGTAAGAGCGTTTAATTATCAATACCCAATAACCATATCCTGGGATACATCTTTATTTAACACCATATTTCCTTGGCCATACTCCTCTATTGACTTTGCGTGGATTTCAAACGACTATTTCTTTTCAGTTAATAATTCACCCCTTGATCAGGCATTTAATATGGCTATAGATAATCACGTAATAGCTCCTGCTTTTAATTGGTTCTCTCAAAATCAGTTCCCAATGTATTTCAATATTGCAAGGCATGATACATCATACGTTAATGTTGGTGAAATAATGCCTTCGAATGTAAAATTATTTCCAAATCCTACGAATGAAGATATTTTGGTTTCATCTTTCGATAAAATAAAAAAAATAGATGTGTTTTCAGAAGATGGTGTAATAGTATTTTCGAAATGGTTTTCTCAGCAAGAGTATATAAATGAATTTAACTTATCAGTAGAATCATTTCATCCAGGTTATTACTTAATAAATATTATAACTTTTAAAAACCAAATTTATCATGAGAAAATTATTAAAATTCCTTAGCACATTACTCTTTGGTTTGATTTTGACAACAAATTTATTTGCACAGTGGTGTACTACTCCTGATTATATACCGCAGACCGGAAGAAATCAAATTCTATCTGTATATGAAAATTAAAACGAATAATCTCTGCCCACCAAAGGTACTATCAGGTTGTTTTTTGTCTTTTTCTAAGTAAATAATGATTTATAATACTAGTAAATCTATGGTTTTTAAAATAAAAGTTCATCTAAAGAATTTCCAGGCTGCTTTTTTTAAAAAACGAAATCTATTATGAGAAAATTATTTAGCTCTCTTAGCTTCTTACTCATTTTATTTTACACAATAAAAAAAGCGGATGCCCAACCGCAATGGAAATTTCATGTAGCTTTTGAAGATGCTACCGGAGCTAAGGATACAATCTGGTTCATATGGGATTCCTCAGCTCATTCCAGTTTGCCGGTTGATACTGTATTGGGAGAAGGACGAGTTGCATTGAATTACAATATTTTTAATGTATATGTAGGTAATGCTAATAGTGATACAACTAAAACGGTTGCTATGCCATTTGCTGCTGGAGTAGGAGCAGGTATTCTAGCAATGAACTATCAATATCCAATAAATATCAGTTGGGACTCCTCTTTATTTAATACAATTTTTTCTTGGCCATATGCTTCAATTGATGAAGCCCGAATTGATAATGATTATTTTTTCGCGGTGAACAATTCTCCCCTGGATCATGCATTTAATATGTTATTAGATAATCAGGCCTTTGCACCATCTTTTAATTGGTTTTCACAAAATCAATTTCCGATGTTTTTCCATATTTCAAGACATGATACATCTTATGTAGCTGTTACCGAAATAAAGTCTTTATCGAAAATAAAATTATTTCCAAACCCAACTAATAATAATGTCCTCGTTTCTTCTAGCGATAAAATACAAATGATTGACGTGTTTTCAGAAACGGGAGTACTAATATTTTCTAAAAGTTTTTCCGAAACGGGGCTTACAAATGAATATAACTTATCAGTAGAATCACTTCATCCAGGTTATTACTTAATAAATATTAAAACTTTTAAAAACCAAATCTATCATGAGAAAATTATTAAAATTCCTTAGTATATTATTCTTTGGTTTGATTTTGACAACAAATTTATTTGCACAGTGGTGTACTACTCCTGATTATATACCGCAGACCGGAGGAAATCAAATTCTATCAGTTTATGAAAGTAAAAACGGTGAATCTCTTCCCACCAAAGGCACAATCAGGGTACTTATTGTTTTTTACGAAGTAAACTATGATCTTGGTACAGATCCATCTCCGACAAGCCCTGAATGGCCGGCTCATTCCCTTCCTAACTGGGCTACTCCAGTGAATTTACTTGTAGATGCCAATCCCCCAAATGGTCCAACACAGGCAGTTTTAACTGAATATTTTCGGCAAGCGTCATTTGGTCAGTATAATTTGATAGGTGATTATTTGCTGAGCCCTGTAAATGGAGGAATTTTTACAATTGATTATAGCGAATTTCAATCTCCACCTGTTAGCCTCTTGGCTTCTTTATGTGATCATGTGAATACACCTATGGCTGGTAATTTTGTTACGGGTACAGGCTTAAACAATGTAAGCCATTTCGATAACTGGACGAAGACCGGCCCCGGAATTGCGAAAATTTCTCCAAGCATCGATAGTCCAAATAAATATGATCATGTAATGTTTATCTGGCGTAACCTGGTTGGATATAGCCGCAATTGGAAACAAGTATACAATCCAGGCATCACTTCAACAGAGAACTATTAACGGAACTTTAATTTCCGGGTGTCCTAATCCAATAATAGCTAATTCTAATAAGTGGAATTCGTCAGGAACACTTACTCCTTCTGATTATTTACTAAGTGATCTAAACGGCAATAATATTGTAATCAATGATCAGAATCCACTTAGATCCATTATAGCCTGTGGACAGGCCATTCCTGCCTGTCCGAATCCTCCTTGTCAAATTATGAGTAGTCCATTAGTTTATTGCCCGCAATGCGAAATAATTAATACAGCAAATTTTGTAAATACAAAGTTAAATGAAGCTTCATCGATTACATTAAGTATGCTTCAATCACATAATCGACCTAAATACAGAAGAGCCATTTCTCTCTTTTGTGAAATCCTGAATCAGGATTTTCCAAATCCCGATGAAAGAGAATCGTATCTAATAAATTTGAATTACTTAAAACTTATTGAAACACTTGGGAATGCATTTTCAAGTAATCAGATATCATGTAATGAAAACAGAACAAGTCTGTGTCTGGAAATTAATAAGATTGTTGAAATTGAAAATAAATTTATTGATCAGGCAGATCAGGAAAATAATTATTATAGAAAGTATTTATATTCGCTGGATAAAGCACAGACTTACCGGATAGCAGGCAGGCAGGACTTATGTTTAACTGTTCTTACAGATGTGTTAAGGTGGGCAGACATAGACGACATTGAAGAAATAAACAAATTAATTTGTGCAGTTGAGTTAGAAGAAGACGTACTTGCAGGTAGAATGGATATTGGAAGAATCTATGATGCCCTGTATCAGTGTAATCGTACATATGAATTCCGGACAGCAGATTCCAATGACAGAAATTCTATCACTATGAATGACCCGGAAACAACAATTTCAGTATTTCCAAATCCTGTATCGGATATTGCAAGCCTTAGAACAAACATAGAAAATGCTCACATTCTCCTATATGATGGTTTAGGACGTATTTTGTTTAGTGAAAAAATAAATTATGATTCAGATATTGATTTGTCTTCTTTACCTGATGGAATATATACATTAAAAGTTGAGAATTTAATAACATCCGAATACTGGAATAAAAAACTGGTTGTTCAATGATCGAACAAAAAGTAAAAACTTTTCATTCTACATAAGATTCGCCGGAAGATTCCCTTCCGGCGAATCATTTAGTTATTCCACTTTCACTCCCATCACCCTATACCCACTCAGCCTCTCCAGCTCCTCCCTGTCATCCGGATGTGCAATTTGTAAAAGTGCTTTCGCACGCTGAGAAAGATTTTTCCCATATATGTCTGCAATGCCGTATTCCGTCACTATAAAATGAACATGCGCTCTCGTTGTAACTACTCCAGCTCCCTGCTTTAATGCATGTACAATCTTCGATATTCCTTTTGGTGTTCTCGAAGTAAGGGCAATGATCGGCTTTCCCCTATGACTCAGCGATGCACCGCGAATGAAATCCATTTGTCCGCCCACACCACTGTATATTTTACTACCAATGGAGTCCGCACAAACCTGCCCGGTGAGATCAATTTCAATCGCACTGTTGATTGCCGTCGCTTTATCGTTCTTCCTGATCACATGCGTGTCGTTTACGTAGGCCGCATCGAGCATGGCAACCTGCGGATTGTCGTGAATGAAATCATAGAGCTTCCTCGTGCCCATGGCAAACGTGGAGACTATTTTTCCGGGATGCTTGTTCTTCTTTCTACCGTTTATCACACCGGCTTCCACAAGGGGCAAAACTGCGTCCGTAAACATTTCCGTGTGTATTCCGAGGTCCTTGTGATCCTTGAGGAACTTGCAAACCGCTCCCGGGATACCTCCAATGCCAAACTGTAACGTCGCACCGTCTTCGATCAGCGATGCAACATTCCTTCCGATCTGCATATCTATTTCAGTCGACTCCGCCGGCGGGAATTCGTACAATGCATTTTCCGAATATACCGCCGAATGAAAACGGTTCATATGAATCTGGCTGTCGCCATGCGAGCGCGGCATGTTTGGATTGACGAGAGCAATAATTTTTTTAGCGACATCCGTTGCCGCCTTCGTTACATCCACTGAAACACCGAGAGAACAAAACCCATGACTGTCGGGTTCCGAAACATGGATCAGCGCTACATCAACAGGCATGAGTCCTTTCCTGAACAGCGAAGGAATCTCACTCAGAAATACCGGCACATACTGAATATTTTCTCGTCCAAATGCAGGCCTGATATTTCCACCGACGAAAAAACAATTTACAATGAATGAATTGCTGTACTCGGGTTTCGTATATGGAGCCTCACCTTCCGTATGTATATGAACAATTTCAACGCTGTCCAATTCCCGGTGACGATCCGACAAGGCTTTTATTAACGGAGTGGGTGTTGCCGCCCCGCCCTGTATAAAAACGCGGTCGCCGCTCTTTACCGACTTCAATGCTTCCTGAGCGCTGACAAATTTTAATATTGACATGATTTATTTAGTATGTTTCGTTTGGAATGCCAATAGCGGGATATTGGTATGATACGCCATTTGCCTGGTAAAACTTTTATCAAATAATCTCATGAAAACATTCTTTTTTCTAGAAGAAACTGCCAGCATGTCAATATAATTTTCTTTAAGGTACTTATTGATCACTTTTGTTGAAGTATTACCACGCAGAATTTCAAAGGTAATATTTTTAAAATTTACCTTTTTGCGTATGTCTTCTTCAAATACTTTTAAGAGCGCAGCCTCATATTCAGAAGGAACAAAAAACTCGGCAACATGAACAACAATAATTTTTGCCTTTAAAAGGGCGGCAATACCTGCAAGAAAATTAATCGCTTCTGCATCGCTTTCCCGGTAATCGGTAGCAAAAACTATCTGGCTGATTCGTCTGTATCTTGCTTTTTCAGGAATTGCCAACACAGGACAACTCGCCTTGAAAATGGCAGATACCGTATTTGTGCCAACCAATGCTTCGCCCATCCCCATTGCGCCTTTCGTTCCCATTACCACCAGGTCGATTTTATATTTTTTGACTGTCTTTACTATCGAATCAACTGCCAGTCCATATTCAACGACAGTGGATACTTTTATTTTATCAAATTCACCCGCATGATTTTTACAGTATTTATCAAGCTCTTCTTTTGCCTTTTCAATAATTAAATCTTCGTTTGTTTCATCTTCCATCAGCTGATAAGCAAAAGCTTCCACCCGGCATGAATGAAGGATTATAAGCTCGGCTTTTAAAAGCTGGCATAAGTTGATTGCATATTTGAGCGCATGGTCTGCGTTATTTGAAAAGTCGGTAGGAAACAGGATCTTTTTCATAACAATTGTTTAGTTTCCAAAGTTACCAACGAAGAAAAATCCGGGCATGACTGCAGTCAGACTGATCAATGATCTTTCTCAATCATAAAAAATTAAATACAATACAGGCATTACCGAGTGAAGGATTTCATTCACGATGAACTGCATGCCGACAGGCGACCACAAGTCCCGCAGTAAAACATTATAGGCAATTCCAACGAAAACGAGGTTTATATTAATGCCGAATAGAATATATTTCCTTGAAAAAAAACTGTTTGCGGCAGTTGTTTTTAAGGACATGAAAAGCGTAACAGCTGCCATTAAATTTGTCAGTATCGTGTAGTAGCTGAAGTATTGTCCGACTGAATCAATAAAAGTTAACCCCTCATTTGTCCAGTAGACGATTGCAAAATAAAGCTGCAATACCAATGCTGTAATTGCCAGGGAGAATGAAACGGAAATAAACACCTGATACTTTTTCGACATAGGCGGTTAAATTAAAATATTAACAAATGTGGCATAAATGCTTCATTATTTTTGTACATCAGATCATATTGCAAACTGAGCTATGTCATTCCTGAGTATATTGAATATTGATTCATTTGAATAAAATTTAAACGTGTCGAACGAAAAAAAAATAAAGATACTGATCATCGAAGATGAGGAGAGTGCTGCAGACCGGCTGAAAAAAATGCTGCTTGGCCTGGAAGAGCCAATAGAGATCCTTGGCGTCATTGAAAGCATAAAGTCAGCGGTGAATTTCCTGGGAAACAAACACGATGCCGACCTGATCATGCTGGATATAAACCTTGCCGACGGCTCTTCGTTCGAAATTTTCAGGCAAACGGAAGTTAAGACTCCGGTTATCTTCACGACAGCCTTTGATGAATTTGCCCTGAATGCATTTAAGCTGAACAGCGTCGATTACCTGTTAAAACCCATAAAACCTGAAGACCTGAAATTCGCTCTTAAAAAATTCCGCGATGTACATTCAAGAAAAACTTCATTCGAAATCGACTATCCTTCGCTTGCGAAATATCTTGCAGACGTAAAGAAAGAATATAAAGAGAGACTGGTGACACGTTTTGGCGGATTATTAAAGACCATAAACATCCGTGATGCTGCTTATTTTTTTACAGAAAACAAGATTACCTATGTTTGTACAAAACAGAAAAATAAATTTGCCGTCGATGAAACGCTTGAAGAACTTGAGGATATTCTCAATCCTAAACAGTTTTTCCGGATAAACCGCCAATTCATTATCGGCATCGATTCCATCGAAAAGATGATTGTCGTTTCTAAATCACGTGTAAAACTTTTTTTAAATCCCCCTTCTGAATACGAAACCATCGCAAGTACCGACCGCTCGTCGGAGTTCAGGAAATGGCTCTCAGGCGATTAGTTTATGATTAAATAACAACGTTTTTCTCCGGACCGCTTCCGTTTTGACTGTATGATATAAATCATTTATACAGGTGACCGAACTCAGTTCAATATTTCCATAAACCCTTCATTTTTGACGGTACTGAATGGCTTCCTGAATTGAAAACACAGACAAGCTCATTCAATAAATAAAGTCGCTCAGAATTTTTATAAGGAAGTCAGGTCTCCCTGAATAAAGTGTCCGATCAATAAAAGTCTAATGCCCGAATCAGTCTGCAAATCACTTTACACAATGATTTATGTCATTACAAATACGTTGAAACCTGCGTTTATTTGAGTTTAATTTCCAATAAATAAATGTTAATAACGAATGCTATGCCTGAATTGGTAATAAATAATCAACAAACCATTACCGGAGTACAAAAACAATTCAATAATATTTTCCCCTTTTTGAAAATTGAATTTTTTCGTCAGGCTCCTGTCTCCGGTATTGGAAATGCCCGGAATAAAATGATCATTTATGACATGAAGCTGGGTGAACTTCAGAATCTGAACAAAGGAGGCAGCTTGAATCTTACGAATAAAATGACTGTTGCCGAACTTGAGAATTATTTCGAAAAAGAATTTGGTTTGTACATCCAGGTTTTCCGTAAATCAGGAAAGATCTGGCTTGAAACCACTGCCACAGATAACTGGACGCTGGAACAACAAAACGAGGAAGGCAAAAGCCTTGAGGAGCATTTGAATTCTGAAGATGAGAATCCGGATGACCATGATGTTTATTAGTCTTTAGTCTCTAGTCTTTAGTCTTTAGTCTTTAGACTTTAGACTTTTTTTTGATGTTAGATTTTAGGAGAGTTGAATTAAGGGTATTTGGTAACATACAAATACTAAAAACTAAATACCTGAGACTAGAGACTAAATACTAAAGACTAGAGACTAGAGACTAGAGACTAGAGACTAATTTTTAATTTCCCTCAGCTTCTTATCATTCACCAGGAAAATCTTACCCTCAACGATTTCGACCAGTTTCTCTTCCTTAAAATCGCTGATCGTCCGAATCAGCGATTCTGTAGACGTCCCGACAATATTCGCAAGGTCTTCCCTGGAGAAAGAAATGCTGAATGGTGTTTTTCCTTCATACTTTTTTTGAAGTTGCAATAAAGCTTCAGCAACTCTTTTCCTTACCGAACTATAAGCAAGCTCGAGCAATTTATCCTGTTGCTCGCTCACATTCCTGGTCAGAATATGTAAAAATTTCTTTGCGACCTCACGGTTATTGTAAATGAGCTTGAAAAAATCGTCGGAAGCAATGAACGTAATCTCCGAATCCTCCAGTGCCTGGGCTGTTTCAGGATAATCATTTTCCGAAAGAAGAGCCGTGTAACCGAAAAAATCACCCTCATTGAGGAGACTAGTAATCAGTTCTTTACCCACATCGTGGATCTTGAAGATTTTCACTTTACCCTTATTAATAAAATACATTCCCCTTGGTAAATCCCCTTCCCTGTATATATTTTCTTTTTTCTTATATATACTTGTCTTCTTACCTTCGATGAATTTCTTAACAGCATCTTTTCCGGCAATATCGCCTATGAAATTTGTAAGTCCTTCTATGTCCTTCCGGTATTCCTTCTTGATAGATTCTGCTTTCTTCAGTCGGCTTTCTATTGCATTCAGAAGTTCGATTTTATCAAATGGCTTGGTGATGTAATCATCAGCGCCCATTTCCATTCCTTTCCTCACCTCTCCCCGTTCTGTTTTTGCCGTAAGAAATATGAACGGAATATTGGCTGTTTCGTCATTCTTGCTTAACAGGTGAAGCACACCATAACCGTCAAGTACAGGCATCATGATGTCGCAGATGATGATGTCGGGCCTGTTCCTGTTAACCTCTTCAACACCTTTTTTGCCATCAGAAGCTGTCGATACTTTGTAACCTGCCAGTTCAAGGATCTCTGCAGTATTCTCCCTTACTTCCTTATTGTCTTCAATGAGTAAAACTTGTTTCATGTTTTGTGCTTTTTTAATGGAAAACTTATGGTAAATGTAGTTCCTTTTTCCAATTCGCTGTCAACTTCAATAAATCCGTTCATTAACTCTACATATTTGGAGACGATATTCAGTCCCAACCCTGTCCCCTGGATATTACTTGCATTTTCTCCCCTGAAAAACCTCTGGAAAAGATGCTCCCTGTCATCTTTACTGATACCCATGCCCTCATCCTTCACTATGATTCTTATAAATGTCTTATCCACCGATGTATTTAAACAGATCTTTTTATTCTCATCAGAAAATTTAATTGCATTCGAAACAAGATTGATTAATATATTCCTGATCAGCTTTGGATCGAGGTATACTTCCTCTTCTCCTTCATGATGCAGAATAATTTCCTGTCCGGGTTTGGAAATTCCCCTGATCTCCTTTTCCATTTCATCCACAAGTGCTGGCAGATTGAACTTTTTGAAATCAGCATTTACTTTACCCTCTTCAATTTTACTAAGCGACAGGAAGTCGCCGAGAATGTTGTTCAGGTTGTTAACGGCCGACTTAATCCTGTCCACATGCTTTGTTCTTTTATCCTGCTGGTCTGCGCCGGGATATTCGGCAATCAGTGATGCTGAAGAAAGTATGGTAGTAAGCGGAGTTCTGAATTCATGAGAAGCCATGGAAAGGAAACGCGACTTCAGCTCATTCAGTTCCTTTTCTTTCTCAAGTGCGTCGCTGAGTTCCGAACGGGATTTTTCGATTTCCGTAAGTGCTTCGCGAAGAATTTTAGTGCGGTCCTGAACCTTGGCTTCCAGGCGTTCATTACTGGCTTTCAGTTCGAGGGTAAGCGATTCCAGTTTTTTCTGGTGATTGATAACCTCCTGTTCAATGGTCTTACGCTTTGTTATGTCGATGATAAAAGCCATGACATATTCTTTTCCTTCTGTCTGGAACGGGCTCAGACTGATTTCCACTGGAAATTCTGTCTGATCTTTTTTTAATGCATATAAATCCAGTCCTATTCCCATCGAACGGGTATGAGGATTATTAAGATATGACATCCTGTTGTGAACATGGCCGCGTCTGAATCGCTCAGGAATTAAATATTCAATGGTCTTATCGGAAAGCTCCTCAGGAGTATAACCAAAAGCCTTAATGGCGGCAGGATTCATCAGGGTAATCCGGCCTTCTGCATCAGTAACAATTATACTCTCAGCCACATGATCAAATAATTGCTGGAGTAAACGGACCCTTTGTTCTTTATTCATCAGATGGTGAAAATAATTAATTTCAACGGGATTAAACAAATCGGGGTCATGCCCCGGAATTTGCAATTTCATTCTTTCAATTTAAAATACTGGCAATCCCCTCCTGAAAAAAAGATATATCATCCCTTTCAAATTAAAATGGAAATGGTATCAGAAAGGGCTCGAATATGCAGGATTATTAATGAAAGCCGTGTCCGAAAATGTCTTTAAAAAAGCTACCAGACATTGCTTGTCATAGGCCGAAAGATGAAGTCCGTAGAGTTTAAAAGGCTTCGTCATGATCGGATCTATATTCGGCGAATGCTGGTTGACGCCGGAATTATAAAACTCAACAACTTCTTCGAGAGTCTGGTACCTGCCATCATGCATATAAGGCGCAGAATATTCAATATTCCTTAGCGTAGGAGCGAGGAATTTTCCTATGTCGGTCGAATCATGAGTAAAATTAAAGTATCCCATGTCTTGTCCGGATGGAAATTCATCGAGACCGTTGTTGTGATGTTTGCTGTCAGTCAATAATAATGATCCGTGACAATGGAAGCAATCGCCTTCTTCAGTATTAAAGATGATATATCCCCTTATTTCATCAGGCGTAAGTTGCTCTTCATTTCTCAAATACCTGTCATACCTCGAATCCGAAGAGACGAAAGTATTAACAAACTGTGCGATTGCATCAACGATAGTCAGCTTCAATTGCTGATGCGTGAGCGTGGAAATATCAGTGATGTTATACGCATCCCTGAATAAACCGGGATACTGGTCGTGGCTCTTCAGTTTAATCACAAGCTGGTCCATGTCTGTATTAAAAAATTCGGGCTCAAAATCTTCGATGCAGACTTCTTCGATGGATTTCACTGCACCTTCCCACAGAAAATCTTTCTTCCAGGCAAGATTGATATGAGCCGGCACACTGGTTACGTCTCCATTGGCATGAACAAATGCAGGTGATGAGAATGCCCGTCCCTGCCTGTGACAGGAGGCACACCTCAATCCATTTGTTGATAGAATTGAATCGTAATAAAGCATCCGGCCCAATTTGATTCCTTCCACTGTAAGATTTGATGCGTTAGACGTTACAGGAGGAAAGCCATCGGGTAATGCAATGCTGTAAGGTGTTATTGTGAAGGTATCAGTCGGCTGTTCTTCCTTGTCCTTTTTACATGCGTTAAAAAAGAAGAAAAATGAAATTGAAACGATGGAAAGAAATATTGCCTTTTTCATGGCTTAACGCATTGAAAATACATTATACCCGTTTGCACTCAGTTTTGACATTGCCATCATATTGCCCATTGAATAATTCCCGTCCACATTAAAATCATAGATATACGGATCCCTGAACCACTCATTGATATTCATAACGAGTGTCATGTTAACAGAGGTATTGGAAACATTGAAATTGTAGCTGATGTTTACCGGACACAGGCTCATATTATTTCCCAGGTGCATGGCGTATCCGGGAGTGCCGGATGAATCAAGAAAATTCCCCTCGAGCTTCATGAAATGATACCCGCCACCCATGGCGACAGGCCATTCCATTGCCAGGTTTTCAAGTGTTGGAGGCAATCCACCGGGAACATTCTGAGCAGAATCAAGACCGATGTTAAAACTTAAGCCTGTGTAATCTCCCTGGCTTAACGATGAGATTGGAATACTGATGACAGGCGGCACAGATGCATCAACATACATATAGTCGCTCAATGATATTTTCTGCCCGTCAGACTTTATAAGATTGAATTTAGACAGGTAAAACAAAAGAGTGGTTACGCTGTAATTATCAGATGCGGCATTTGTATAATTGATCTGGTTAAAAGTTAATGCAACCGAATCTACTTCGAATTTCAAATAAATATTTAAGGCAGGATTGGCCGGTGGAGTCACAACTTCTTCATCATCGTCTTTACAGGATGTTATTGCGAGCGAAAATAACGCGGCAATAAAAAAATATTTTTTTATACTTTTCATGGCGAATTCTTTTATTTATTACCAAAGTTAACGATGCTTTAAAAAAAATCTTATGATTAAAATCACCTTTCGGACGTAATTATTCCTGGTTTTCTTACCGAAAATGAATTTTGAGAAATAATTTCTTGTGTGAATTCTCAGCCTTAACTTTTAAAACCCCCGCATCATTTTGCGAGTTGAGAATATTATCATAAATCTCCTGCAGCTCAATTAATTTTTTCAAAGTGCGCCGTGAAGTGCCTGAGGAATTTCGTCTCCCTGATGATCTTAAGACCCTTTACTTCATCCTTCTTTGCCAGAATTTCATCAAAGACTTCGATTACATAGTCGATGTGGCTCTGAGTGTAAACGCGGCGTGGAATAGCAAGTCTTACCAGCTCTCTCGGTGCAGGAATTAATTTTTTATTCTCATCGTATTTTCCAAACATCACTGAACCGATTTCAACACTCCTTATGCCTCCGGTAAGATACAATTCACACACAAGCGCCTGGCCCGGATACTGCCCGACCGGGATATGAGAATATAATTTTTTGGCATCTATATATACAGCATGCCCGCCTATCGGATAAAGCAAAGGCACACCCTGCCTGTAAAGATTGTCGCCAAGATACTGAGTGCTTCGTATCCTGTATTGCAGATAATGTTCGTCGAACGCCTCTTCAAGTCCCACTGCGATCGCCTCCAGGTCGCGGCCGGTAAGTCCGCCATAGGTTGTAAATCCTTCCGTGATTATCAGCTGCTGAGTACACTCTTCGTTCAGCGCCTCATCACGAAGGGTCATGAAACCACCCATGTTTACAAGCGCGTCCTTCTTGGCACTCATCACGCTGATATCGGAAAGCGAGAACATCTCGCGGGCAATTTCCCTGCATGAAACTTCTTTGTAAGCCTTCTCGGATTCTTTGATGAGAAAACTGTTTTCCGCTATGCGAGAACAATCAAGGATCAGTTTGATTTTATTCAGCCGGCAGATGCGGCTAACTTCCCTTGTATTCTCCATGCTCACAGGCTGCCCCCCTCCACTGTTATTTGTTACGGTGAGAATTACGCCTGCAATATTATCCGCACCGAGTTTATCGATGAGGGTCTTCAATTCATCTGTATCGAGATTGCCTTTAAAAGGAAAAACGGAAGCGTAATTCCCCGACTCTTTGGAAGGCACATCGATGGCAGTGCATCCGTAATATTCGATATTCGCCCGGGTAGTATCGAAATGCGTGTTGCTGATATAATATTTTTTTCCTGCACTGAGAATTTTATACAAAATTCTCTCGGCCGCTCTTCCCTGGTGTACAGGTAAAATATATGGCATGCCTGTTAAATCGCGGACAGCCTTTTCAAAATTTTCCCAGCTCCGTGCTCCGGCATACGATTCATCGCCTTTCATCATTGCTGCCCACTGGTTTGTACTCATGGCCGCCGTACCGCTGTCCGTGAGAAGATCTATCAGCACATGATCACTCTTCAGGAGAAAAGGATTATAAAAAGCTTCGCGTAGAAACTTTTCCCTGTCCTCGTCATTGAAAAACGGAATGGGCTCAACGGACTTAATCCTGAAGGGCTCTATAATTACTTTTGATTTCATGAGCTTATTCTATTTTCTTAAACCTTGCCTGGAAGAATCTCAGGTATGTCGGTTCATATACGATCTTCAAACCTTTTATTTTTTTTCTCCTGTTATATACTTCCTCCACTGATTCGGCGACTACGTCCATATGAGCCTGCGTGTAAACCCTCCGAGGAATGGTGAGTCTTACCAACTCGAGTTTGGGATAATAATTTTTCCCGGTTACGGCGTCCCGCCCGGCTGACACGATTCCTCGCTCCATCGTCCGTACGCCGGAATCAACGTAGATTTCTGCTGCAAGAGTCTGAGCAGGGAAAAAATCCTGTTTAATGTGCGGCAGTATTTTTTTAGCATCGAGAAAAATACCGTGCCCGCCAATCGGTTTAACAATAGGCACGCCTGCATCAATCAGTTTGTTTCCGAGATATTCGACCTGCCCGATGCGTGCACGGATATGATCGTCCTGCACCGATTCCGTAATCCCGATCGCCATCGCTTCCATGTCGCGGCCGGCAAGCCCGCCATAGGTGTGTAACCCTTCATAAACGACAACCAGGTTCCGAGCCTGTTCATAATCCTTCCGATCGTTTAAAGCAAGAAATCCGCCAATGTTTACCAAAGCATCTTTCTTCGCACTCATGGTGGCGCCATCTGTGTAAGAACAAATCTCTCTCGTAATTTCGGCGACTGATTTATTCTCATATCCTTTTTCCCTGATCTTTATGAACCATGCATTCTCTGCCACGCGTGTCATGTCGTGAATAATCTTTATACCATGCTTCTTCGTAAGTTTTCTTACTTCTTTCAGGTTCTGCATGGAGATCGGTTGCCCGCCTGCCATGTTCACAGAAGTAGCAATCGACACATAAGGAATTTTTTCCGCGCCGTGCTTCCTGATCACGTCTTCCAGTT
The DNA here is from genome assembly GCA_964595205.1 of uncultured Flavobacteriales bacterium. Taxonomy (GTDB): domain Bacteria; phylum Bacteroidota; class Bacteroidia; order AKYH767-A; family 2013-40CM-41-45; genus JADKIH01. The sequence continues at coordinate 17,895 of CAZQOQ010000019.1, forward strand.
TTTGGATATCGATATTCCCCTTGAATGGAAAAAGATTTTCCGGATCATGAGCCTCATCGATAATCACATCAACAAACGTTCCGCCGGCAAGTTCCTGGTGCAAACGCGTTGTGGTGAAATACATATTTCCCGGAATTATGTCGCCGGGTTTGATCATGACTTTTGAAATGATATTCTCCGCTCCTCTTCCCTGGTGAGTCGGAATGATATACTGATACCCATAGTAACGATGGATCACCTTTTCCAGGTTGTAAAAATTATCGCTTCCGGCATATGCCTCATCGCCTCTCATGATGCCAGCCCATTGGCGGTCGCTCATCGCCGATGTGCCGCTGTCAGTCAACAGGTCAATATATACGTCCTGTGAACGCAGCAGAAATGTATTATAACCCGCCTTCCTGATCATAATCGCCCGCTCACCGGGTGTTGTCATGCGCAGCAGCTCAATCATCTTGATCTTATAAGGTTCAGCCCATGATCTTTTCCTTGCTTTAGTCTCTCTCATAAATAATTTTTTGATTTTTGCCTGTATGTAATTGCAGTCCGATCGATGTACCTCAGGTATTCAATAAGCTCCCGAATTGCCTCGTCAGTAAATGAATCGATGAATACAACTGACCCGCAATTTTTAATTATCTGCACAAATCATAAGTGATTCAGGTTAGCGTGTGTTATGATTTTAATCATATAAAAGCGGTGTTGTTTCCTCAATGTGTACGTAAAGATTTATTTCCACCGGCTTTTAAAATACTTTTTAATATGATCCGGAAATTTTTATTACCTTAATGTGTTAATCGTTTCCAAAAGAGGTAAGTAATTTTTACTAAAATATTTTGTTGAAAAATACGGGTCCGCGCTGACAAACTTCATTTTCATATTTGTGAAGTTTAAATATTGTTGCATCGAAAATAAAACCTGGTAACAGAAATGCTTAAAACAGAAAAACAGAAATCTCACGTGCTCAGATTCAATTATAATGAGGCTCTCACCGCATCAACAGAATATTTTGATGGTGATGAATTAGCCGCTACTACTTTTTTGCAGAAATATGCAATAAAAGACAAGGACGGCAATTATCTCGAAAAAACTCCGGACGACATGCATGCGCGTCTCGCCCGTGAATTTGCAAGGAAAGAAACGGAATACCTGAAGAAAGGACTCTCAACAGAAAATTTTAAAAACCTCTCTTCTTACGGAAAAAAAAGATCCGCTCTCGATGAGAAAAAAATATACGAGTACTTTTCAGGGTTTAAATACATCATTCCCCAGGGAAGCGTAATGGCATCGCTGGGTAATAAAGATGTGCTCGCTTCGCTTTCAAATTGCATTGTACTGCCTGAAATTTATGATTCCTATGGAGGAATATTTTTCGCCGACCAGCAGCTTGCCCAGCTATTTAAGAGAAGATGCGGCGTCGGGCTGGACATTTCAACTCTCCGGCCGAAGAGTATGCACGTGTCCAATGCCGCCGGTACCACCACCGGTGCGGTATCTTTCATGGAACGATTTTCAAATACCACCCGCGAAGTTGCACAAAACGGCCGCCGCGGCGCATTGATGATCACCATGGATATCGCTCATCCGGATATTGAGAATTTTATTACCGTTAAACAGGATCTCAGCAAAATCACCGGCGCGAATATTTCCGTTCGTATCTCAGATGAATTTATGAAATGCGTGGCTGAAGATAAAAACTATAAGCTGCGCTTTCCGGTCGATTCCCCTGATCCTGTATTCGAAAGGAATGTCCGTGCCAGAGATCTCTGGAATACCATCATCAGGTGTGCACATCACACTGCTGAACCGGGAATTATTTTCTGGAACCGCCAGCATGCATATTCCACTTCTTCCATCTATCCCGGCTATAAAAATATCTCGACAAATCCATGCTCGGAAATCGCCATGCAGGGAGGCGACAGCTGCCGGCTTATCGCACTGAACCTCTTCAGTTTTGTAACAAACCCGTTCACGGAGAATGCAAGTTTCGATTTTTCAAAATTTTATGAAGTCACTTACGAAGCACAGCGTCTGATGGACGATCTCGTCGATCTCGAACTCGAAGCCATCGAAAGAATTCTGCAAAAAATTGAATCAGACACAGAGCCTGATTATATTAAGGACACCGAACTCCGTACCTGGAAATTACTCTATGAAACAGGCAGGAAAGGGAGAAGAACCGGCCTCGGCTTTACTGCTTTGGCTGACACCCTTGCAGCTCTGAATCTTAAATTCGATTCTCTCGAAAGCATTTCCACCGTCACAAAAATTATGAAGACAAAGTGTGAAGCGGAATTCGAATCGAGTATCGACCTGGCAATCGAACGCGGTCCATTCTGCGATTTCAATACGGATATAGAAAATAAATCCGGCTTCATACAGATGATGAAGTCTGAAATGCCAAAGACTTACAATCGCATGATGTTGTTCGGCCGCAGAAATATTTCCATCAGCACCGTCGCGCCAACAGGAACGCTCAGCCTCCTCGCCCGTACATCATCAGGCATCGAACCCGTGTTCATGCTTTCGTACAAGCGGAGACGTAAAGTGAATACCAACGATAAAAACACCCGGACTGATTTCGTAGATCCATCGGGAGATTCCTGGCAGGAATTCAATGTATACCATCCGAAACTTAAAACATGGATGGAAATAACCGGGAAAACGGACATCAGCAAGAGTCCATATTACGGTTCCACTGCATCAGAGATTGACTGGAAGAATCGCATTCACCTACAATCCGTCATTCAGAAATATACCACACACTCTATTAGTTCTACCATCAACCTGGATAAAGACGTTTCTGAAGAACTCGTCGGAAAGATTTATTTCGATGCGTGGAAAAACGGGTTGAAAGGTATAACCGTATATCGTGATGGCTCCCGGACAGGAGTGCTCGTTTCCGGAAACGACAGGAAAAAAGTTTCTGCAGCAGGTGCAATCATTGAATCCGTCGCGCCGGAACGTCCGAAGATTCTGGATGCATCAGTCGTTCGTTTTCTAAACGGCGACGAAAAATGGATTGCCTATGTCGGCCTTCTCAACAACCAGCCGTACGAGATCTTCACCGGGAAAGCACAGGATGCTTTCAGCATTCCTGACTGGGTGGAGAAAGGATGGATCATCAAAAATAAAAATGGAAAGTCGAGGTATGATTTTCAGTACATGGACAGGGAAGGTTATCGCACAACCATCGAAGGTCTCTCCCGCTCTTTCGATAAAGAATTCTGGAATTATGCAAAACTGATAAGTGGAGTCTTGCGTCATGGAATGCCATTACCCCAGGTCGTTCACCTGATCGGCAATCTTCATCTTTTTAACGAAAATATAAATTCATGGAAATCCGGCGTTGAACGCGCGTTGAAGAGATTCATCCCTGATGGAACGAGCGCCGTCGATAAACTATGTTCAGAATGCGGAGATCCCGAAGGACTCATCTACGAGGAAGGATGCCTGAAATGCAGGAGCTGTGGACAAAGCAAATGCGGGTGATAAAGTTCCGCAAGCACGGCCCGCTTTTTCCGTACACGACATAATATCTTATTTCCTTCTCACTCTTAATTTATAGAACTCCATCCAGATCACGCCGGTAAAAGCAACCAGGAAGGATGTTATTAATTGAACAGCCGAAAGCCCGGTGAAATGAAACAGTCTCTGAACAGGAACAGAATAAATTGAGAGTAAAAGTACAACAAGGCTGATTGAAAGAATCAATGGTATCAACCTGTTCTTATACCTGATCGTTGTGAAAATCGAATAATAAAACGACCGGTTAACGAGGGTGAGAAAAAGATTGCTGAATATCAGTGTTGAATAAATCATGGTCCGAACCACTTCTTCGCCTGCATTTTTCTGAATGAAATAATATCCGATTCCAAGACATGCGGCGGTGATTACCAATCCCTGGACGATGCTCAGGGATAATTCCCCCCATGAAAAGAATGTGGTTGTCATTTTTCTCGGTTTCCTTTTCATCGAATCAGCTTCGATAGGCTCGTTCTCGAAAATCACCGAGCAGGTAGGTCCCATGATTAATTCAAGAAAGATTACGTGAATCGGTGAAAAAATATCGGTGAATTTCCATAGAAATAACAACGGCAGAGTTACAATTAATATAATCGGAATGTGAATTGAAATAATATATTGGATCGCCTTTTTCAAATTTTCATAGATGCGTCTTCCCAGGGCAACCGCATCAGTCATTCCGGATAAATCATCATCCATCAATATTAATGAGGCGGCTGATTTCGCGACCTCGCTGCCTCTCAATCCCATTGCAATGCCGATGTGAGCAGATTTCAAGGCGGGGCCATCGTTAACGCCATCGCCCGTCATGGCCACTACCTCATTATTTTTCTTCAGCGCCTCGATCACCCTTAGTTTTGCATCCGGAAACATACGCGCAAATACATTCACCTGCTCAACTTTTTCCAATAGCGTCTCTTCGTCCATATCAATTACGTCCTTACCCGTAAGCAGGTCGACGCTGTTTTTCATTCCTATTTGCTTTGCAATGGCCAGGGCTGTTTCAGAATAATCTCCGGTGATCATTTTGACATTTATTCCCGCATCATAAAACTTCTTTAATGTTTCAGGAATATTATTCTTTGGTGGATCATAAAAAGCAATAAGGCCCAGGAATTCAAATTCGAATTCAAATTGCGTTTGCGGAAGATCCCTGAGCGGACACATCGATTTGCCGACACCTAAAACACGGTATCCTCTTGATGCCAGTCCTACAGCCTTGTTCTTTACCAATGTAATTTGATCAACAGAAAGCCTGCATTGTCTCAACACACTTTCCACCCCGCCCTTGCATGCAATTATATGCTCAGAATTTTTATTGCTGAATACATGAGTCATGAATGGCGGTAATCCGGCTAACGGGTATTCGTGAGTAAGTGAAAATTCTGATCGCCTGTCGGGAGATGCAGTTTTACCATATGCTTCATGTATCGCCTTTTCCATGCAATCGAATGGCTCCGTTTCGGACGACCACATTGCATGTTCGAGTACGATATTAAAATTTAAATTTCCGGCCGTATAATCGTATACAATATTTTTTTCGAAATCATAAATGGCAGAAATTTTCATTTCATTTTTGGTGATCGTGCCCGTTTTATCGACGCAGATAACCGTAGCTGCACCGAGAGTTTCAACCGTATACGGACTCTTTGCAATTACCCTGCTTTTGTACAGATGATACGCACCGAGGGCCATAAACGTACTGAAGGCAACGGGGATTTCTTCAGGAAGAACAGACATTATAAGTGTTAATCCCTGCAATAATCCATTCAGGATGTCCTTTGATTTATAATAGTTAATTGCCCATACTATAAAAAATGCAATGGAGCCGGCAATTACCATCGATCGCACAAATTTTCTTATCTGCAGCTGCAATGGAGTTTTGGAAGTCTCTATTTCTTCGAGAGATCGTCCGATCTTTCCCAGCTGAGTCGCTGCGCCGACATTTATGACTCGTGCCATACACGATCCACTTAAAACAAGAGTACCCTGGAAGATTTGGTTTGAAGGAGCGGCAAGGTCCTTCAACACCGGGAGCGATTCGCCTGTCAAGATGCTTTCATTTACAGAGAAATCATTCAACTTTAAAATTATTGCATCAGCAGGAATCACGTTACCGTCTTCTACAATGATGATGTCGTCAACAACAATTTCTTCAGAATAAATTTCAAGAATAGAATCGTTTCGTAAAACTTTAGCTCGTGGCGATGCGAGTTTTTTCAGTGCATTGACGGCATTCCTGCTTCTGCCCTCCTGGTAGAAAGAAATTCCGGAGACGAAAATCAATGCTGCAAGCATAATCATCCCCTCACTTACTTCTCCTATGATGAAATAGATTATTGCCGCAAATACGAGAATGATGAAGAGCGGTTCAGTGATGATACCTCTGAGTACGGTCCAGAATTGGTGCGGCGATCCCTTTAATACAGAATTAGAGCCATGCCTCAGGCGTCGTGATATCACCTGCTCATCTGTCAATCCCGTAAATTCTGTCTGCCCGTACATAAGTGAATAAACTCAGAACATTTTAAGATGCCATTCGGTTATCAAATCCGAATTGCATAAAATAAAGGAAATTAAAGTCAATTGCCTTAATCTATAGGTTGTTATTATTACAAACAAATGAAATGAATATCCTTAAGATATGATTTAAATCAGGAAAATTTATGTGTTTAATCTTTTTTTGAGAGAGCCCGGTAACAGAACTTTGCGCCTGTAATTATTAAAACACATTAAATGAATATTGAAAATCTGTCTCTGGCACAAATTGTCAGTTCAAAACCTGAGGCAGCAGGAATCTTCGAATCGTATAACCTGGATTATTGTTGCAGGGGAAAACAATTAGTGTCTGATGTTTTAAGAGATGAGCCGTTAAAACATGCCGCGCTGTTTAAAAGGCTAGAGGAAATTTTCAGCAAAGAAACAACGGTCGAAAACGACTTTACAACAGTCTCTCTTTCTGAACTTGTAAATTATATTGTTGACAAACATCACAGGTATGTAAATGACAGCATTCCTGTTATCAAACAGCACCTTGACAAGGTAATTTCAAAACACGGGGATAAATTTCCGCATCTTTCGAGAATAAGAGAATTATTCGAAATCGTTTCAAACGAATTGGCAAACCACATGATGAAGGAAGAATATATTCTGTTCCCAAGAATCAAAACACTGGAAGCATCCAATAAAAATACAGGGGATATACCTGCATCCGTCAGTACTCCAATCAAAGTGATGGAATCGGAACATGATTCTGCCGGAAATCTGCTCGCTGAAATTAAAAAATTAAGTAACAATTACACTCCGGATGAAAATGCCTGCATGACTCACAGGGTCTGCATCGATGAATTGAAGATGTTTGAGGAAGATCTTCATCGTCATGTGCACCTGGAAAACAACATCCTTTTTCCGAAAGCAATTGAACTGGAAAATAGCCTGTTAATATCCTTAAATAAAAACAGAAATTAATGATTTATTAAACGATTATTAATAAAAAATATTAGTTTTGGTCGAAACAAAACCAATAGCTAAAAAAATATAAGCATGAAAAAAATATTAATATTATCAGCAATTACGATTTATTTCTTTGCATGCTCGCCGGAGAAACCGAAGAGCACCGATACATCCGCTCCTGCAACCAATGAATTATTAAAGGACGATGCTTCAAGCAGCGCCCTGGACGCCAAAGGTGTTGGAAAATTCACTGATGTAAAAGTAGATCCAAATCTCGACCCGAAAATGGCCGCTCTCGGAAATGGCATCTATGATTTGAAATGCTCTTCCTGTCACAAGCTTACAGGCGAAAAACTGGTCGGGCCAGGATGGAAGGAAGTGACAAAAAGAAGAACTCCCGAGTGGATCATGAACTTCTCCACTAATACAGACGAAATGCTTAACAAAGATCCCGAGGCCCAGGCTCTTCTCGAAACCTGTCTCGTGCGAATGCCAAATCAAAGCCTTAGCGACGATGATGCACGCAACGTCTATGAATTCATGAGAAAGAACGACGGCGTGAAATAGAAAGACACTTTAAATAACCACAATATGAAAACCCATAAATTGTTATCGTTTGCATTACTTGTCACAGCTGGAATATTGCTGACCAATTGCAAACCAAAAGATGCAGCTACCGCTGTTTCAGGAAATGCCGCAGAAAAAGCGTATGTCGCTCCCGGTAAGTATGACGAGTTTTATAATTTTGTTTCCGGAGGGTTCAACGGACAGCTCGGGGTTTACGGGTTACCATCCGGACGCCTGTTAAAAATTGTTCCGGTCTTTTCTGTGTTTCCGGAAAACGGCTATGGTTACAGTGAAGAATCCAAACCAATGCTGGAAACCTCAACAGGCTTTGTTCCTTGGGACGACCTGCATCACACCGAACTTTCTCAGACAAACGGTGAAGTAGACGGCAGGTGGATATTTTGCAACGGCAACAATTCACCCCGCATCGCGCGTGTCGACTTGAAATCTTTTCGTACTGCTGAAATCATAGAAATACCAAACAGCGCAGGTAATCACTCTTCTCCTTTCATCACCGAAAACACAGAATATGTCATTGCCGGTACGAGATTCAGTGTTCCTATCGGTGATAATACAGATGTGCCGATCAATACATATAAGCAAAACTTCAAAGGAACCGTCAGCTTCATCAGCGTAGATCCCAAAGAAGGAAGTATGAAAATTGCATTCCAGATATTATTACCCGGAATTAATTTTGACCTGAGCCATGCAGGTAAAGGACCGTCACACGGATGGTTCTTCTTCTCCTGTTATAACAGGGAGCAGGCTAACACACTCCTTGAAGTTAACGCTTCGCAGGGCGACAAAGACTTTATCATGGCGGTAAACTGGAAAAAAGCAGAAGAATATGTGAAGGCCGGCAAAGGTGAAAAACGTTCGGTTAAATACAGACACAACGTTCTCAATGAAAGTACTCATACCGTCACGTCGAATGTTGAAACGGAAGTGGTGGTGCTGGATCCACATACGCTTAGCGACATGGTGTATTTTATTCCGTGTCCTAAATCCCCACACGGGTGCGATGTAGATCCTACAGGTGAATACATCGTCGGCAGCGGAAAACTAGCCGCATTGATCCCGGTATTTTCATTTACAAAAATTCAAAAAGCAATTGCCGACAAACAGTTCGACGAAAATTTCGATGGCCTTCCTGTTTTAAAATATGAAGCCGCTCTTTATGGCGAAGTGAAAAAACCCGGTCTCGGTCCTCTGCATACAGAGTTCGACGGAAAAGGTAATGCTTACACTTCATTCTTCGTTTCCTCGGAAGTTGTGAAGTGGAACATCAAAGATTTAACTGTCATTGACCGCGTGCCTACTTATTATTCCATCGGACATCTCTGCGTTCCTGGTGGCGACAGCAAAAAACCCTTTGGTAAATACCTGATTGCCTATAATAAAATTACCAAAGACCGGTACCTTCCAACCGGCCCCGAACTTGCACAGAGCGCTCAGCTCTATGATATCAGTGGCGATAAGATGCAGCTCATTCTCGATTTCCCTACAGTAGGCGAGCCTCACTATGCACAGGCATGTCCGGCTGATCTGATTGTTCCGAACTCGCGTCGCATCTATAAAATAGAAGAAAACAATCACCCATATGCAACTAAAGGAGAAAAGGAAGCAACTGTGAAGAGAGAAGGAAATAAAGTCCATATTAATATGACTTCCATCCGTTCACATTTTGTTCCTGATAATATTGAAGGTGTAAGACTGGGTGATGAAGTGTATTTCCACATTACAAATCTCGAACAGGATTGGGATGTTCCGCATGGCTTTGCAGTTAAACATGCACAGAATGCAGAGATCCTGATCATGCCAGGCGAAACACAGACCCTGAAGTGGGTTCCTGATCGTACCGGAGTATTTCCGATCTATTGCACTGACTTCTGCAGCGCACTTCACCAGGAGATGCAGGGATATATCAGGGTTTCTCCTGCAAACAGTAAATTGCCAATATCTTTCAGTACTGGAAAAGCAGTAGCTGAAGCTGCTGCCGCTCAATAAAAATAAGGCTTGTTTTTTAGATCGGGAGTAGCATCAAAAAGCTATTCCCGATTTTTTTCAGACCCTTTAAATAAAATAAAATGAGTACAAATAAAAACCATAAAGATAAAATGACTGCCTTCATGAAGGTGGCAACCATCTTATCTTCATTGATGATGCTTGCTGTTTTATTTTTCCCGATCTGGAAAATAGAATTAACAGCGCCCCAATATCCTGAAGGACTGGTATTGAAAATATGGGTAGACAAGCTCGCCGGGAATGTTGATGTGATCAATGGCCTGAATCATTATATTGGCATGCGTCACCTTCATACCGAAGACTTCCTTGAATTCACTGTACTTCCTTACATTGTCAAAGGCTTTGCTGCCCTTGGCCTGGTTGTCTTATTACTTAACCGGAAAAAATATTTCAACTTATGGTTTTTTCTTTTCCTGATCATCTGTATAGTTTCCATGGCTGATTTTTATCGCTGGGAATACGATTACGGACACGAACTCAACCCGGATGCGCCGATAAAAGTTCCGGGAATGGCTTATCAGCCGCCGCTGATTGGTTATAAGAAATTATTAAACTTCGGTGCATATTCAATCCCTGATACAGGCGGTTGGCTGTTTATTGCAATTGGTATAATTTTACTAGTCACCTGGTTTCTCGGTTACAGGGCTGACAAAAAACAGAAAATATAAAATGAAAAATCTTCTGCTGTTTATTCTCATCGCCATTGTCGCATCATGCAACAACGATCCAAAAATTATCAATTATGGAAAAGATAATTGTGATTTCTGTAAAATGACTATCATGGATGACAGGTTCCCTGCACAGTGCTTCAGTAAAAAAGGAAAATATTTTAAATTTGATGACGTCCACTGCCTGGTCGAATTTATCCGTAATGGAGGCGTGTGGTCTAATGAAATTGATCGCATCTATTTTGCCGACTTCCTGAACAAAGGCAAATGGATTACGCCCGATAAGGCATATCTGCTGAAGAGTGAAATGATTAAAAGCCCGATGGGCGGTAACATTGCAGTTTTTGCTTCCGAATCCGAAAGAGATGAAGCTAACAAACAATTCAACGGAGAAAAGCTAAAATGGGACGACATAAAGCCTGGCAGGTAACCTCCCTGCCTTTTTTAATTTTGTTTTCTATTCCGCTTCTCTGCACGGGAAAATGCATTGACGTAAGAAAAAATACGGATCACAACAGTATTATCGATGCCATCAGCATGGCTCATCCATTCGATACAATAATCATTTACCCCGGCATATATGCCGAAAAGAATATCGTAATTAAAAAACCACTCGTAATAACCGGTAAAGACAAACCGGTTATCGACGGAGAAACAAAGTATGAAATTTTTTCAGTCATGTCGTCTGACGTAGTCATCGAAGGACTCCTGCTTAGAAACGGCGGTCGCTCCAGCATGAACGACATTGCAGGAATAAAAATTTATCTTTCTAAAAATGTGGTCATAAGAAACAACACATTGGAAAATATGTTTTTCGGAATTTACTTCCAGGAATGCGCAAACAGCATCGTCGAAAACAATTTTGTCCACTCCAACGGTAATACCGAAATACAAAGCGGCAATGGCATCCATTGCTGGAAGTCGAATCAAATGAAAATACAAAACAACCGGATTTCCGGCCAGAGGGATGGCATCTACTTTGAATTTGTAACGAACTCCCTTATTGTGGGAAACATCAGCGAAAATAATATCCGTTACGGATTGCACTTCATGTTTTCACACAACAACACATACCGAAATAATACATTCAGTCAAAATGGAGCCGGTGTTGCTGTGATGTATACACACAATGTTACGATGATCGATAATACATTCATCAATAACTGGGGAAGCGCATCATACGGACTGCTCATGAAAGACATATCCGACAGCCATGTGGAGAAGAATAATTTTACAAGTAACACGATTGGAATTTACATGGAGGGAAGCAGCAGGATTAAAATAGACCATAACAATTTTCTCAGCAACGGTTACGGTCTAAAAATACAGGCCAGCTGCGACAACGATAGCATCGTGGAAAATAATTTCATTGCGAATACCTTCGATGTAACGACAAACGGATCGGTTTCCCTGAATTATTTTGATTCAAACTACTGGGATAAATACGATGGTTATGATCTCAATCGCGACGGATACGGTGATGTGCCTCATCGCCCGGTAAATTTATATTCGATGATTGTGGAACGAATGCCGACTGCCATGGTATTTTTGAGAAGCTTTATGGTAAATCTCCTCGACAGAACCGAAAAAGCAATACCAAGCATTACTCCGGAAAACTTTAAAGATAATCATCCTTCCATGAAGCAATTCAGGTAACAATTCGTAAACTTGTACTTCCATGGGTTATTATACTTTTTGAATGCCGGGAATAACGTGCAGTATAAAATTAAAATATAAGAACCATAATAGTAAAAACGATTTCATCAGGCTTTACAATATCATCCTGACGGTTAATGATCATCGCAGAAAACATAACAAAATATTTCGGTAAACTGAAGGTTCTCGACGGTGTTTCACTTACGTGTAATAAGGGCGAGACCGTCTCACTCATAGGACCGAATGGCTCAGGCAAGACAACATTCATTAAGCTGATCCTCGGACTGGTGCTGCCTACTTCCGGAAAAATTATTTTCGACGAAACAAACATCATCAACAAATGGAGTTTCCGTAAGCATATCGGATACATGCCACAGATCGGCCGGTATCCTGATAACATGACGATTTCTCAAATTATCGACATGATGTGTGACTTCCGGAAAATTGACCGAAGCAAGACCGATAACGATCTCATCAACGAATTTTCGCTGAATAAAATCAAAGATAAGCGGATGCGCACTTTATCAGGAGGCACGAGGCAAAAAGTCAGCGCCGCACTTGCATTCATCTTTAATCCACAGGTCCTGATTCTCGATGAGCCAACCGCAGGCCTCGATCCGATTTCTTCCGAAATCCTGAAAGAAAAAATTCACCTGGAAAAAGACAACGGTAAATTGATTCTCATCACGTCACACATCCTCAGTGATCTCGATGACCTTGTTACGGAGGTGGTCTATCTCAACGAAGGCCGGTTGTTGTTTCACAAGAGCATCGATCAGCTTCGGCTCGATACCGGAGAAGAAAAGCTTTCACGCGCCATCGCTTCGGTAATGAAAACGACAGGAGTTGAATATGTTTAAGGTTGTAAAATATGTCATCATCGACATCCTGCGCAGCAAGGTAGTGATCGGATACACACTTTGCCTGCTCGCCCTTTCCCTGAGCCTCTTCAGTCTGGAAGACAATGTTTCCAAAGGCATACTGAGCCTGCTGAATATCATCCTGATTCTTGTTCCTCTCGTGAGCATTATTTTCAGCACAATCTACATGTATAATTCTGCGGAATTCATTGAACTGCTTCTGGCACAACCGATCCACCGTTCGCGTTTACTTCTAAGCATATACGCCGGATTGTTTCTGTCGCTGCTGATTGCTTTTATTATCGGCGCAGGCCTGCCGGTCATTTTCATGGCCGGAACATCGGTGTCATATTTCATTGTGCTTAGCGGATCGATGCTCACTGCAATTTTTGTATCACTGGCCGTTCTCGCATCAGTTTATACCAGAGATAAAGCAAAGGGCATCGGTCTGTCAATTATGTTATGGCTTCTCTTCTCATTGATTTATGACGGTATCTTGCTTTTCCTCATGTTCCAGTTTAGTGATTATCCGCTCGAGAAACCCATGATCATCCTCTCGTCGCTGAATCCGATTGATCTTGCGAGGATACTGGTTTTATTAAAAACAGATGCCTCTGCACTCATGGGCTATACAGGAGCCGTCTTCGATCTTTTCTTCGGTACCAGTGCAGGAATGTTATATTCCATTTCGATATTATTGATTTGGGCAGTGTGGCCGGCATTTGCAGCGGTAAAAAAATTCAGGAAAAAAGATCTGTAAGAATGCTTTTTGATATTTTATTATAAATTTTCACAGATACCTAAAAGGATAAATATCATATCATAACATGATTTACGACAGCCCGGTAAACTAATTCAAATTTAAATTTGAAAAAAAATCTCTTACACTATGAAAAACAGAATTTCAACTTTCATCTTAATTGCATTGACATGCAATTTGTTTATTTCATGCAGCTCCAATGATAAAAAGTCCGAAGAGTCTGCTTCCACAGGCAATGAGAATGAAGCTGTAACAGGCGGCGGAGGTCAATCCACTGTTGTAGACGACGTGTCTCAGAAAAATATTGTGCAGGTAGCTTCAGGTTCTGCAGATCATTCAACCCTCGTTGCGGCCATAAAAGCTGCCGACCTGGTGAATGCTTTATCGAACGCAGGACCGTTTACCGTATTCGCTCCGACAAACGAGGCATTTGATAAATTACCAAAAGGCACCGTTGATGATTTGCTCAAACCTGAAAAAAAAGCCGACCTTCAGAATATCCTGCAATATCATGTGAGCGTTGCTGTATACAAGGCTGAAAATTTCACTGACGGACAAGTTATCGGCCAGGTGAACGGAGACAATGTCACCATGCATGTAAGCGATGGAAAGGTAAAAGTTAATGACGCTAATATTGTAGCAAGTATTCCAACGTCCAACGGAATCATTCATGTGATTGATGCGGTATTGCTTCCGCCTTCACCTGCCGCTTCTAAATAACCGAAACGATAAAAAATGAGATGAAAACAATGTGGAATAATGATTCTATTATTAAAAATAAATAGATGTTTTTCAGGCGAACTGGACTCCCTGATTCGGCTTTCTGTCATTTTAAAAGAAGACACATTAAAAGCCGATGTGCTGAACAAGATCGCATTTGATTGCAGAAATAATGATCCTGAATTGAGCATCAGTTACGGTCAAAACGCACTGGAGCTTTCAGAAAAACTTGGTTATCCGAAAGGAATAGGCGAAGGATATCTTGCGATGGGGGCGGGTAAAATAAATCTAGGCAGGCATGAAGAAGCTCTTAACTATTTAAACCACGCATTAAAGAGTTTTCGTTTCGAAAAAGGAAAAGCTGTTGTTGAGAAAAAAGATGGATTCATTGAAATGTATACGGCAGACTATTTATAAGTCTTCACGAGGTGATAATATATTTTTTTCATTTATTCCATCGGATTTAATAACCGAACCAATTAAACCTGCATCAAACGCATAGCCGTATTTTTTATTTAAACTCTTACAACATTTCAGGTTATTTTCTTCCACGTTTATGGAATGGTCCGGAAATTGTTATCGGGCCATCAAACAGCCGGATTTTACCGGCTGCTTAGTTTTCAAACCCTATAATTCCATACTCCAATGAAAAATCTAATTCTTCCGGCAGTACTTTTTCTTGCATTCGCCGCCCATGCAAACAATGAGAAAAAAGTTAAGTCTTCAGTTAAGAACGTGACCGTCTTCACACAAGGCGCACAGGTCTTTCGGTCGTCATCGGTTAGTCTGAATCCCGGCGTGACCGATTTAATTTTTTCGGGAATCTCTCCCTTCATTAATCCAACCAGTGTTCAGGCAGGCGGGAAAGGCGACTTCATCGTATTAGAAGTCAGACATAACATCAAATATCCTGAGCCGCCAAAACCAGCCGAAAGCTCTCTTCCTAAAGAAATTTTAAGGGAAATAAAATTGCTTGAAGATTCATTGATTGAACTCGGCTTTACGCGCGACGAACTCACCGATAAGAAAAATGCCCTTCAAATGGAAAAAGACATGATCATGAAAAATAAATTGTCGAATGGCGAAGGCAAGAGTGATTCCCTGCCTGTTTTGAAACAAGCGATGGAATTTTTCAGACTGAAGTTAAATGATATCAATTCTCAATTAGGAAGAATTAAAAGAGAGGAACAAAAAAATTCAACAACGAATGCGCGGATAACTGCGCGGCTAACGGATCTGAAAAAATATAAAAACAGCGAAGACCCAAAAACATCCTACGACCCCATTCATGAAATCATCGTCACGGTCAGTACAGACCAGGTAACAACCGCCAATGTGGATGTAAATTACATGGTTTCGCAGGCAGGATGGATACCGACCTACGATCTGCGCTCATCAACCGCCGCTGCTCCCGTTCAACTCACATATAAAGCCAATGTTTTCCAGAGTACAAAGGAAGACTGGGATGATGTAAAACTGAAACTCAGTACTGCAAATCCAAACCGAAGTAACATCAAGCCTGTATTGCCTCCATGGTACATTAATTATTATTCAGGAAATCTTCGCGACAAATATCTCGGTGCCAGACCGGCTTCGGCGGACAATGCCGTCAACTCAAAAGACGAAATGGAAATGGCCAGAGAAGAATTAAAGAAATTAAGTCCGGCCCAATCCGCCGCCAACTATTCCCAGATTGTCGAAACCATGACTAATGTAATGTTTGAAATCAGTCTTCCTTACAGCATTCCTTCCGATGGAACCAATCACATGGTATCTATCAAAACCGGAAACCTCCCTGCAACATATTATCATTACCTGGTTCCAAAGGTTGAAAGTGAGGCATTCCTTCTTGCGAAAATCACCGGCTGGGAAGATCTGAATTTACTTCCGGGAAAGGCCAACGTGTTTTATGAAGGAACTTATGTAGGCGAAACGGTTTTAAATCCTGCCGTCATAAATGATACGCTCGATCTTGCTTTCGGCCGCGACAATGGCATCACGGTCACTCGCACGAAGAAACCGGTTAAAGAAAGCAACAAGCTCCTTGGCAGTGAAATCACTAAGACCATCACCTATGAATTGAAAATGAAAAATAATAAATCGAAGCCGTTAAACCTGATCGTCGAAGATCAGATTCCTGTCACACAGAATAAAGACATCAAAATCGAAATGAAAGACAACGGCCATTCCGAATACAACGTTCAAACGGGTTTACTGAAATGGGATCTGACAGTTAACCCTAAAGAATACAAGACGCTGAATTTTTCATATGCGGTTACTTATAATAAAGACATGCCGCTGAGTATGTATTGAAATATTTAACACGAGGCACGGATTACACGGAGAGACACGGAGAAAAATAAATTAATTCTCTGTGGCCCTCCGTGTAATCCGTGCCTCTGTGTTAAAAATTTAATTCAAAACAATTCTCCGGCTAAACTCTCTTCCAAACGAAATAAATTTTAAAAAATAAATTCCCGCCGACTGACCGGATAAATCAATTTCAACGACATTGCTTTTAATATCCCCAGATCTCTCAATCAACTGTCCGTATACATTATATACACAATACTCTTCAATTGAATTTCCTGTCAAATGAAAGATTCCGTCTGAAGGGTTCGGAAAAACAGAAATAGAATTTCTACTCATTTCTTCAATTCCTAAAACCGCTATGCAATTAATTTCCGCTTCCCACCCTGGGCCTGTTACTCCTCCATCAGAATGAAACTGGAAAGTTAACGCTCCGCTAAGATGCGTCGACACGACAGAATCTGGAGAATTCAAGCCGCAATATTTTCCAATCAGCGGCGACGCCGTTGTCGGGCCATTATAGATTTTCAGATAATCATAGTCACATGTTGCTTCATCTTCCAACCCGAAATACGTAAATTTTACACTGATAACATTTCCTGCAGATACAGGGAATATCGTCTTTTCAAAATCCTGGTCATCGCTGTAGTTGTTCAGGAAACCAGAATCGTAAAAGACCGCATTGCAGGTGGTCGAATTGGAATTATCCATGATAACCTGTTCGCCAACGATTATTGTTTTGGTCACTACAGCAGTATCCGATGAATCGGTGAGTTCGAATCGAAGACTGAAAACGGTTCCGATTGGAGCAGTCGGTGCAATCGTAATACTGAAAGTTACCGGAATGGTTTGCAATGAATTTATTACGTTAAGGTTAACCGGCGCGGTATTTACAGTCACTAATCCTGCATTGATACCCACTGCGGTACACGAAATCATTGTATTCGCAGAAGAATTGAATAACCCTGTGTTCAGGGAATTCACATTTACATCTGCAGTTTCCCCGGCTTCAATAAAACCATTTCCATTGTTGTCGTTCGAAATATTCTGGTACTGTATATTCAAGGCCGGTCCGGGAAAACCACTGCCCAGCCTGTAGGAAAGAATGGAATCCGGAAAGCCAACCTCCCATACTTTCAACCCGCTTGGATCACCATTGTACCAGTTGGAATTGGGGATAGTAGAGAGATTAAAATCAGTATAGAGCGGTGCGCTGAAACAGGCCATAGACTCATCAATTAAATTATTATTCGCATGTTCGAGGAAGACCTCGTGATGGAATGTCTGGTTATCGCCGTTCCTGTCGATGTGCCAGATCGTTAGACCCTCGTCGGGAATAATAAAACTCCTTCCGGTCGCCATCCTGTTTTCCAGGAGGAAAAATTCATTTGTATCGTTCAGGTTATTATATCTGTAGCAGGTGAGACTGCTTACCGTATCATAATTCAGACCGTTGAAATTAGTCACATCCACAACCTGGCCCCAGCCGGCATTGCTCCTGAAAAACGGATTTGGCGGAACCGGGTTATAAGCATCACCATACGAACACATGAGATCGAAGGTGCCGATTCCATCAGGGCCTGTGGTATTGTCATATTTATATGTGTCGGGCCAGCCGCCAATCATGTGTCCGTTCTCATGGGCGACGACTCCGATTGCCAGCGGTGAATTGGCTGGGGAACAATTATAACTATTGGTGTGAACGCCATTTGCGGAAAAGCCCGTAAAATTTCCCTGGTGATACCACATGCCCTGCGACCATGAAGGAGGGTTGCCTGTATACATGAGGTTGATGGCCATGATACTGTTATCCGGATTCAGGGATAGCGTTGAGAAGTCGAAGCCCTGGGACTGAATCCAGTTAAGAGCGAGATTCAAAACCTGTTTGGCTCCGACGGAAAAAGGAAGCGAATCATAATAAGCGAATGTATGGGGAGCATGGTAATATCCATAAACGACGTTCTGGTAATCGACGAGTCCGCCAGAAATGTCTGAATAAAAAGTGCGGAGGGAGCCATTGTTTCCGAAGTTGGAATAATTGATATCGTTGCAGAAATCCTCAAACTCACTCATTGGAAGCGATCCGGGCTCATCAGGGAAATCCACTACCACACAAAGACCAAGGATATTGCCTGATACCGGGTGAATCGGCGTGCCATCAGTTATCGTTGCTCTGTTTTCCTTTTTGATGCTTTCCACAGAGACTTCACCCTTAAGCAGCTTCTGGTTGTCATTAATTATTTTCTGCCTGGCTTCTGTTTTGATTTCAAGATGGGGAGGAAGGTTAAGGTTATTTCGAAGTGAGGCTGGATTGTCCTTCGTTCCACGATAGATGATGCCGGTGCTTTCCAACGACATTTGGTCATCGGTAAGTCTTGCGTAACAAATCCATCCCGATTCCGGTTCGCGAATAAGTGTATAACTGTCGAGTCCTTCGGCGCGCATGTAGTATTCGGAGCCAAATAATTTTACGTCGACGGAGGTTCCGTCGGGTTGTTTGAATGGGAAAATATGGCCATTGTACGGAGCAGAAAAAACTGTTGAAATGTGCAGTATAAACAGGAGAGCAAACCATTTTCTCATAATATTTTTGAAATAGCAGGTTATTTAATGTGAATAAGTAAAAGTATCAATTAATGGGCAATCAGTAAAATAAGTCTTTAATTGAGTGATGTAATTTTATTACTTTCGCAGTCCAATTGCCCGGGTGGCGGAATTGGTAGACGCGTCGGTCTCAAAAACCGATGATCGTAAGGTCTTGCGGGTTCGATTCCCGCCCCGGGTACTTTATCAGTCCGAGTCTGAAGTTTGAGTCCGAAATTTTCCGGACTCGAACTCAAACTCAGACTTTTTTCAGAGTTAGATATTCGGAAACTTCGGTGTAAGGAATACAGTTTGAGTGCGGAGTTTGGGTGCGACGAGAGTGCTCAAGCTCCGTTCTCGTTTTTATGAACTCGCGAACTTCGCTCTCAAACTGAAACTCAAACTAGACAAAATCTAAACTCAAACTTATTTTTTCTCAAGTCCTTTTATCAGTACATATAAAATTTTAGAACGTCCTTCTCATTTGCTACTCCTTTACAATCTTATCGGTAAATTTTCTATCGCCACTAGAGATTTCAATAAAGTACACACCCGACGGGAAATTACTTAAATCTAATGTGAGACCATTAAAATTGAAATCAATAATTCTATAATTTTCGATTTGTTGACCTAAACTATTTCTCATATTTATCTCGAAATTAGAAAATAATGATTCGATTATAAAATGTAATTTATCATAACAAGGATTTGGGAAAAAGGAAAAATTTCTCTCAATCGAATGAGCAGAGATGATTCCTGAAGGAAGGCTATCGCATATAGAACCGCTAACTGCACCTAAATCATAAAAAGGATAATTGGGCATCGTACCATTATTTCTTCCGGGTAATTGAATTGAATGTTGTTGCACGTCGCATGTAACACCAATACTGTCTGGAAAATTAATGACATTAAGATGCTGTACACTGCCCCATCCTGTAATGTATATTTTCCCATCCGGTGCCAATTGCTGGAAACAAAATGCTGTCATATAAGGATCAGTAAACCCATCCCATGTACTTATCAGAATTCTGGACGAATCTATATTAGAGGCTGTTAAATCAAACTGATATAAATTCTCAACAGCAGACATATATAATACTTGTGAATTAGGAGAAAAACTGCATCCTGCCACAAAATTGGTATCAGGATTGTTCAGTTGAACGTAGTTGGAAAATGTTCCGGAACATCGGTCAAAGTCAAGTAAATCAATTCTTCTTCCATTATCAAAAGCACAAGCATATTTCTCACCATTCGGTGAAAAAGTTGCCCAAATCGGCTGGTTAAATGATGACCCTATTGATTGAAATGTAGGAGTACTTAACCCATAGGTTGAAAGGAAAAATACAACATATTCATTACTTGATGCATTGTGGCTAATTAACCACCAATCTCTACCATTAGCATGTTTAACCGCAGTTAATTGACCTGGGACAATCGAATGAATATATAAAGGTTGATTTTTCATAACTACCATTCCTAATCCTCCATCCTGACCCATATCAATTTTATTCAGAAAAATGGTATCAGATTTTAAATTACTATCATCGTATGATGTCTGAAATAAATAGTACATTTTTTTATTTCCTGGATCAGGAAGAGCTAGAGAGCCTTGGGTTAAAGGTATTCCAAAATTTCTCCAACCTTGGTTAATTGCAAATGAAGCGAGGCTGTCTCCATTTGACATTGGTAAATACAATGAATTGCAAACAGAGACACCATTAGTATAAAAAAGTAACCTGCCACTACTATCACAAATACCTGCATTGTCAACAAACATACTAATGGATTGAGGAACTGTATCAATT
>CAZQOQ010000020.1:0-2373 GCA_964595205.1 uncultured Flavobacteriales bacterium
GACAAGTTCAGGGTGACGAAATTTAGATATTATTTCCATTAATCGGATTGTTTTCTCTTAATTAATAATGTTGCATAATACAGTAAGTGACAAGAAAAGGCAAGATTGATAGTTGGATGCAACTTGATTATTTTTCCATTGATTCAAATTGTATACACTATGACAAACCGACCATTCACAATTACCATCATCTCCTGGCTCTTCATCGTTGTCGGTACTGTTGGGATTGCATACCACGCACCTGAATTAAATATCCATGATCCGTTTGCGTATGATCAAGGGTGGATTCTCTTCATCCGTCTTCTCGCAATTCTCGGCGGAATCTTTATGCTCCGCGGCGCAGAGTGGAGCCGCTGGCTGTTGATCGCGTGGATGGCGTATCATGTGGTTCTCAGTTTCTATCACGATCTCGCTCAGGTGGCAATGCATGCGGTGCTTTTTGCTGTGATCTCTTATTTTCTTCTTCGAAGCGATGCGGCAGAGTATTTTAAACACGTGAACACAAAATAATTATTTTTTTAAAAACTCTTTAATTATTCCCACCGTCATCTCAGGCATTTTATTGTTCGGATTTGGAATCTCCGCCACACCGATATATTCTCCATGCATTGCGGGAATGATCATCAATCTAGAATTTTTTATGACGGATGACAACGCGATCGTATGCTGAGAGGATACAACATCATGATCCCCGGCAATAATAAGTGTCGGTGCTGTAATAGAGCCGACTACTTCATCGCTCCAGTCCTTGAATTGAACCATCCGCTCCCTGTCTTTATTGAACATCGTCAATAGTTTGCCGCTGTCCGGGGTGATGTCGAGGAAGGCTTTCTTCAATGACTGCGGCATATCGTTGAGCGTGGCATTTTTCATTCCATCATAGAATCCCGGAGGAAAACCTTCCCGTTTATAGAATGTCGAAGCAAGGATCAGTTTGTTCACGATGTCCGGATAACGGATGGCGATCTGCATTGCCGTATTTCCGCCGTTGCTGAATCCGAAGATCGATGCTCTGGGAATTTTAAGGTTCTTCATCAATGCAGCGACATCATCGGCATCCTGTTCAAAACTTTCGGGTGCATTCCTGTCGGATGTATGTCCGTGTCCCTGCAGTTCTACTGCGATGACTTTAAAATCTTTAGCGAGCATTGGTAAAATCGTACCGAAGGTTGTTCCAATCGTAGAACCTCCCCCATGGATCAGCACCAGATATTCTCCGGAATTTCCATGCATCTCATAATACATCGAGATCCCGTTCACATCGGAATAGCCGCTCGTGAATGTTTGGTTTCCTTTTTTATTTTTAACCTGGCTATTCCCAGAAGTAAAGAGAAAGAGTGATAGTACAAAGGCAATCATGATGTTTTTCATTCTCAAGCCATAAAATATTTTGATGTCGGCAACTTTTTTTAAATACATCTATTACTCATTTATTATCGAGTTGTTCTGCAAGTCCGATGAGAAGTCCTTCGATTCCGCGAATATAGCAGAGCCGATACGAGTTCTCGTACTGAACTACTTCGCCAACAAGCTGAGCGCCATGCTTGATGAGCCTGGATACCATCTCGTCAATGTCTTCAACGGCGAACATGACACGCAGATAGCCGAGAGCGTTCACAGGAGCAGTGCGATGATCTGAAATAACAGGCGGAGTGAGAAATCGTGAAAGCTCGATCCGGCTGTGGCCGTCGGGGGTAACCATCATAGCAATCTCTACGCACTGAGAGCCCAGTCCCGTAACACGGCCGGCCCATTCTCCTTCGATTGTCATTCGCCCTTCGAGTTTCAGACCTATCTCTGTAAAAAAAGAGATGGCATCATCGAGGGATTCGACAACGATGCTGACATTGTCCATTCTTAGTAATTTGTTTTTTGCCAATTTTTTTTATCTCCTTTTTTATTTCCCGAAGATTACCAAATCTGTTGTCACTGCTTCTGTTCAACTCCGTATCGTATTGCCGCTTCGAGTATATCAATGTGTATATCTTTCAGCGTTTTGAAATTGATACAATACCCTGTCACGCTTGCCTTGCCTAGTTTTTTTCCAAACGTTTTGGCTAAGTATGTCTTATCCTTGATACCAAGGATATAGACAGAGATCCCGGCTGTATTTGCACTGAGACCAATTTGATAAAACTCCCTCGTTTTTCCATCAGCATATTTTATTGTCTGAAATCCATATCCGATGTTGGGGTTAGAAACAGTTTTATTGTCGCTGTTTTTACCATCAAGAAACCATAATTTACTTCCCGGTAATAACTGGCGTATAAACCTGTGCAACTCTTGCATGTCGCTGCGTTTTGGTTCAGGCTGGCTGGCAATATATTGTTTGATTTGTTCTTGTATGGTCATACAAATAAAAAATTAAGGGTT
>CAZQOQ010000021.1:0-60397 GCA_964595205.1 uncultured Flavobacteriales bacterium
TTTTTCAATCCGGTAAATTCAATGGAAAATAAAAATGGCTGACGCCATGCATGTGACCCCTTCTTTTCCCCACATGCATGGCTATCCACCGGTTGGCGGACAGCAGATCAAATACACGAAGGACCAAATTCCAAAAAAGAATTCCAACCGCACATATGGTGTTTCTTTTTTTTAAAACTGTTGCAAGAAAAAAGACTGACCTCGTTTTCCGGAAAAATGCAATCAAAACCCGGGTAATTATTTCACAATATCATAAAACGCCTACTTTTTTTCATTGAAATGCATTAATTTTCGATTACAAATTTTAAAATTTTTGAGCCTTGTGCTGAATTTAATTTTAAAATGTACAAACCATTTGGCAAATCAAACCTTAATGGAATTAAATGATTGCCAAAAGATATCGTCTGTTCCTTCAATGACGATACAATTTTACCTGAATAATCATAGATGCTAAAAGACAATGAACTCATTTTAGTGCAACTAATATTTAAGTTGATGTTTCCATTAGAAATAGATGGGAACAAAGTAAAACTTGTAATGATGTTGTCAATTTGATTCAATTCAGTAGTACTATAAATAAATTGCAAATCATCAATCTCTGCGTATTGGTTAGTAGAAGTAACTGAATTCAGACCGAAATTTACAGTCATGCTAGTTGGTGTTCCACTTGTCGATAAACGATAAGCAAACCTATTCCAATTTGAATTATTTGGAATTGATCCCAAACCCATATTTATGGGTTGACCTGGTGATTGATAAAAAGTATAATCATAATTTAGAGACGAGTTACCACTTGCATTTACAAACTTGAAATACCCTGCGACACTATCAGGTATTTGATTTATTGGTAAAGTAATGTAAAGCCCGCAACTTTTATAACTATTGTTTATTGAATCATAAATAACTGATAAATGACTACAGTAGTTCCCACTATAACCTGATGCTTGAACTACACTTGCGGAATCGGAAAAGCCTCTCCAAACTGTCCAACTTGTCGGAGATAAGAATCCAGAAATAGCATCTATTGCCCAATCTTCGAACCCATTATTAGGAAATTGCTGCTGTGCATATGAAGTTATATAAAAGAATGTAATTGTAGAAATTAGGTACAATTTTAAATTTCTCATGTTTCTTAAGTTTATTGCAAATAACGAAATTTTTGAAACACCCAAGCTTGAATTTAACCTATAATTACTTAATCCTTGCTAATTTTTCTTATTTTGGCTTTAAATCTTTTATCTTCAATTCATATATTACATTCGATGAAAATCTTATTTCAATTATTGTTTTTTATTGTAATTTCTCAAGAAGTCCTAGGCGATTGTTCTCTTGGTAACTATTCCGACACTTCAATTACAGCAGATGGAAATATAAACATAATTCCAAGTGAAGCGCCAAGCGGTTCACAGTTTTTATCAATTAAAGCTCCAAATAATTTTCAAGGTATTTTATCAATTAATACAGTTACTGGAATTATTAAAATTACTAATGCATATCCTGTTGGAGTTTTTACTATAACGGTTTCAATAGGTACATGTGCTTCAAGTTCATTTATTCTTTCTGTTAACAAAAACAATTGCAGTTCAGGAAATTTTATTCCTAATGACACGAGTATAGCAACAGGCTTAAACCCTTACGATTTATCTATTGGCGATTTTAATAATGATAACAACCAAGATATTTTATCTGCTAATGTTGGTACTAATTCGGCTTCTATCATGTTCGGTAATGGACATGGAAGTTTTAGTGGTCACTATACAACATCAGCAGTTGGTGCGAGTCCTATTTCAGCAGCAGTTGGAGATTTTAATTCGGATGGGAATGATGATTTTGTTACTTCCAATTATAGTTCTTCTTCAGTTTCGGTCTTGTTAGGGAATGGAACTGGCAATTTTAATATAGCATCAACTATTCCGGTTGGGTTAAATCCTCGCGATGTAGAAATTGGAGATTTTAACAATGACGGGATTAGTGATATTGCAACTGCAAATTATGGAGCGAACAATGTTTCGATTAGGATAGGTGATGGTTTAGGTAATTTCACTGGCAATATAACTATTGGAGTTGGCTTACGTCCTTTTTTATTGCAAGTCGGTGATTTTAATAATGACTCGAATTTAGATATTGCCACTGCAAACAGCGGGTCTAGTTCAGTTTCAATATTAATGGGAAATGGTACTGGTAACTTTAATGTTACTTCAAGTGTACCTGTAGGATCTACGCCTCGATCTATTGCAGTTGGAGATTTTAATCACGATAATATATTAGACTTTGCAACAGCCAATTTTAATGTGAATCGGCTTGTTTCAATTCGCTTGGGGGATGGGACTGGTAATTTTTATGGAACCACTGAGGTTCCTGTAAGTGGCCCTCCTCAAACAGTTGTGGTAGCCGATTTCAATGGAGATAATAATCAGGATTTTGCCGTAGGATATTTTGGATCATTTTCAATTCGCTTTGGAGACGGTCTTGGAAATTTTTTTGGAACTGGTTTTATTGCTGCAACAGGTTCAGGATATTTTACTGTAGGTGATTTTAATGAAGATTCAATTGCAGATATTTCCATTACTATAAATAATGATGTTGCTTTTTTTCTCGGATTTGAATCTGAAATTAACTTAACTGGAAATGGAATTAATATTCCAAATGGAAATACAAATGTCTCTACAAACGACAATACAAATTTTAATTCCACTTCAATTTGTAATCCCATAAGCAAAACGTATAGAATACATAATGCTGGCCCGGGGCCAATTGATATTACATCTATTTCAATTGATGGAATAAATGCCCAAGATTTTTCAATTACAAATGCTCCTTCTATGTTAATTAATAAGGATGATTCAACAAGTTTTACTATTACATTTCATCCATCACTACAAGGTGATAAATTCGCTACCGTTCATATAAAAAGTACAGACTGCGATGAATCTGATTATAATTTTAATATTCATGGTACAGGCATATTACCAGTATTAGGTAATTATCCAGATACCGTAATGAATTTATATCAAAATATTTCAATTCTCCCTAGTACAGCACCCATCGGTCCCACTGTTCTTAATACATCAGTCTCCGGTAATTTTAAAGGAATTTTATTTGCTGATCCAATTACAGGTATTCTACATATTACAAATGCATCTCCTGCTGGCTCTTATACTATTTCTGTCTCAGTTGGTGGGTGTACAATAAAATCATTTAACCTAATTGTAAAGGATGCTATTTGTAGTTCCGGTAATTTTTCACTATCCTCAAGTTTAAGTACTGGTGCAAACCCATATTCAGTCGAAGTTGGAGATTTTAATAATGATGGGAAACAAGATATAGTAATGTCAAATTATAATTCTAATAATGTCACTATTCGCATGGGAGATGGAGTTGGCAACTTTAATTTAAGCAATAATTTTCCTGTCGGATTACAACCATATGATTTAGCTATCAGTGATATCAATGGTGACGGCAAACAAGATATTGTTACTGCGAATTTTAATGCAAATTCAATTTCATTATTAATTGGTGATGGATTAGGAAACTTTAATAATCGAACAGATTTTTCAGTAGGATCTAAACCATCTGCATTAGTCATTGGTGATTTCAATAGTGATTTATTTCAAGATGTTGCTGTAACGGATAACAACGAAAATAAAATTGCCATATTATTTGGAAATGGATTAGGAAACTTTCAAGCACCAAATTATGTTTATGTAAATTCTTCCTCTACCGATTTAGCAATTGGTGATTTTAATAATGATACACATTTAGATTTAGCAGTATTATTTTTTCAAGCTAGTAAAGTTGATATTTTAATTGGTGATGGATTAGGAAATTTTTCCGCAACCACAATTACAGTTGGTAATCATCCAATTTCAATTAGAACGGGGGATGTCAATAACGATGGGTTTTTAGATATTGCTACCTCAAACAATGGATCAAATACGGTTTCAATTCTTTTGGGTAATGGAATTGGTAATTTCAGTGGATCTACTTTTATTACTGTAAGCTCAAATCCTTATTCATTGGTAATTAATGATTTTAATGGAGATGGGAATCTGGATTTAGCCACTTCAAGCAATACTGCTAATACCGTTTCAATTCGATTAGGTAATGGAATGGGAAATTTTACAGGAACAAACAATATAGCTGTAGGAACGAACCCAAGATCATTAACGGCTGGTGACTTTAATTCTGACGGGAGAGCTGATCTCATTACAGGTAATTATACACAAAATACTAATTCTATTCTTCTGGGAATATTTAATGATGTTGAAGTATTTGGTAACTCAATAAATATTTTAGATGGAAGTGATAATGTATCTCTATCAAATAACACTGACTATGGAAATTCTGGCCTTTGTGATTTAATTATTAAAAATTTTCTAATTAAAAATTCTGGTACCATTCCGTTAACTATTTCCGGCGTTACTATTTCGGGTCCGAATGCTTCAGACTTTCAGATCACCACACTTCCTAGTGCAAGCGTAAATGCTGGTGCTTCTACAATGTTAGTAATTACCTTTCATCCGACTTCAAT
The DNA here is from genome assembly GCA_964595205.1 of uncultured Flavobacteriales bacterium. Lineage (GTDB taxonomy): Bacteria > Bacteroidota > Bacteroidia > AKYH767-A > 2013-40CM-41-45 > JADKIH01. Next base: position 4,532 of record CAZQOQ010000021.1, read on the forward strand.
TGGTATTAAAACTGCATCTGTACACATCAGTAATAATGATTGTGATGAAAGCGATTATGATTTCGCAATCCAAGGGACAGGTATTAATGGATCAGTTATCTCGTATCCAGACACCTTGGTGGAAACCAATGGCAATATCTCAGTAACTCCAAATGCGGTTCCTTCCGGAGCTTCAACAATTACGGTCACTGCTTCGCCAGGATTCTTAGGGACGCTTTCGGTAAACGCGACTACGGGAAAAATACAGGTGAACAATGCAAATCCTGTAGGAAGTTATTTGGTCACAGTGACTATTGGACCTTGTGGAACAACAACTTTTACATTAACAATAGAAGATCCTTGTCCTGTTTTGACTTCATGTCCGGGTAATCTAAATATCTCAGCACCTCAAGGAACTTGTCACACGAGTGTATCCTATATTGTTACTTCGACTGGTGTTCCGACTCCAATCTATTCATATATATTTTTGGGAGCAACTACAGGAAGCGGATGCGGTACAGGTTCTGGATCCGAATTCAATTCCGGAACAACACATGTAGAAGTAATGGCTAGCAATACATGTTCAACTGTCATCTGCAATTTTGATGTTTTCGTTTCTACAAATACAAATGATAACAATGTATGTACAATAGATGGTTGTGATACGGTTCTGGGCCCAACCCATGTTCTGCTTCCCATAGAAGATGATCACAATGCATGTACCATTGATGCTTGTGATCCTGTATTAGGTGTTACTCATACACTAATAAATATTGATGATCAGGATGTATGTACTGCCGATGCCTGCGATTCAGTTACTGGAACATCTCATACAGCCATCGATATTGAAGATCATAATGCCTGTACGATAGACGCTTGCGACCCTATTACCGGAGTCTCTCATGTGCTTATTGGTGTTGACGATCATAACCCTTGCACCATCGACGAATGTAATACCGAAACAGGTCTTGTGATTCATACGGATGAAACTCCAAGCGTCACAGCAACACCTGGCAACATTGCTTGTTATGGTGGCACAACATGCGTTACGGTTTCGGCTACAGGAGGACAAGTCCCTTATTTCGGGACGGATGAATTTTGCGGATACACTGCAGGAGAATATGTTTTCGGGATTACGGATGGAAAAGGTTGCACGGCAACCACTTTTGTTACAATTTCCGAACCGACAAAACTATTCTTGAATACTTCATCCACTCCTTCGACGGGTTTAGATGGTACTGCAACAGCAACTGTTAGCGGAGGTACACCTGGCTATACTTACTTCTGGCTACCCGACGGGCAAACAACGAATCCTGCAATTGGTCTAGAGGCGGGTACTTACGATGTCAGTGTGACTGATGCTAACGATTGCGTCGTCTCATCTTCTGTCATCGTTTCTGAAGCTTGTAACTTCGATGCTCCACAATTAATTAATGGAGCAAATGGTGCCTGTAGAAAACAGACAGGAGTAGAATATTGTGTCGATGCAGATCCATTTGCATTATCTTATATCTGGACATTGCCAACTGGAGTAACATCCGTTGGTCCGATGAATGGGCAATGCATTACTATTAGTTTTAGTTCGAAATTTAAGGGTGGTTTTATTTGCGTAAAGAAGAATACCGCTTGTGGAATATCTGCAGCAACATGCAAGAATATATCACTAGTAAATAAAAAGCCACATACGCCTGGTAGTGTATCCGGTCCTGCTGCACTTTGTCCTGACATAACAACAACTTATTCTACACCTTTGGTTTCGACAGCCACTGGATATTTATGGACTGTTACCGGAAATATTTCTATTCTTTCCGGACAAGGAATCAATTCGATAACTGTAAAAACTGCTTCCAACTGGAATGGAGGATCTGTCAAAGTTAAGGCGATCAACTGCAAAGGTTCCAGCGGAAAAAGAAATAAAAATATATCCAAGACATCAGGTTGCCGAATTGACATTGGTGATGGAGAAAATAAATCAGGGATTTCATCAGAATCATTTAGCTATCTATCGGTGTATCCAAATCCAAATTCAGGAAAAGCAACGATTAAGTTTGTAACCAGTAATTCTGGCATTTACATTTTGAGGATATTGAACATTCTTGGAAGTGAATTGCTAAGTGAGAACCTTCGGGTGATAAAGGGAGATAATATAAAAGAAATCAATCTTGGTATTTGCCCTGCAGGAATTTATATAATATCTATTCAAAATGAAGAGGGTGAGAAGTCGATGATTAAAATGAGTATAGAATAATTATTCCTATAAAGTTAAAGAAAGGGACTAATGTTCCATTAAATTATTGAAAAGTATATTAGTAGCCTCGGCTGATCAGTTAACGAACCAGTTATTTGAGGAATTGAGGCGTTTAATTTGGATATTGCGGGGTTTGGATAATTACCTATTATTCGTTGTTTACCCAACCTTCTATTCAATGACAGAAATCATTTACTTTCCATAAATTGCAACTTCTTTCAAATTCGGTCTTGAGAGAACCAGAAATATAGACTAATCGGCCATTAATGCAGTTGTTTGACGAATGCATGTCCTGCCAATAAGCAGAGGAATTAAAAAAGCTGCAAGATTTCTGCCTAAGCCCGAAATTCGTATTTTAGCATTCGTGAAATGCTTACTTGGTAGATAACTAATAATGAAATTCAGGAGATGTATCTTATTATTTTTGTTGTTGTTGTTTTACCGATCAGCAAGATCAACAACTTGGATTACCATTGATAATGGAAACTGGAACGACAGCTCAGTTTGGTTATCAGGAATTGTCCCCAGCTATTCAAATGCTGATACTATTCTGATAAAAGATACCGTCTACTTTGATGGAGATATTAATTTGAATAGTGGTGCATTGTTGCAAATTGATAGTGGTGGTGGATTATGTGGTCATTACAATATTACAGTGTATTCAGGAGCGATAATCAATAAATATGGAGCTCTTGATTTGGACACGCTTTTTGTAGTTGGCGGCATTGGGAATTTTATCGGTCCTGGTTTTCTCATGTGGTATATTTCGGGTCATGGTGGCGGATCGATGTACTTTAACGCTGTGGGTTTAATGACCACTTGGGACACATGTTTTATTCCCACTCCGGTTGTTATTCCACCAGAAAATCCGGTAATCAAAAATGAATATTCCATCTATCCAAATCCCTCAAGTGGATATTTTAACCTGAAATATTTTCAGGAAAACGAAAGTATTTTTAACTTTTATAATGTGTTAGGGCAAAAATTGTTTTCAAAAAAACTATTCGGTACATCGGATATTGTGAACTTCGTTGAGAATAATCTAAATAATGGGATGTATTATTGGGAAGTTGTATCGGATGATAAAATTTGTCAAAATGGAAAACAACTAATTATAAAATAATCAAAAAAATAATTTTGCTTCGACGGATATTTATCCGCCAATAGTTGGACAAGTCCGTTGTTTTTGAGAAATAGATATTCATCTACTGTTGACAGCTGAATTATAGAATCTTTATTGAGGAGTATTACTCGCTTATAACTACCGCCGAGCATCAATTTAAGATTTCACCCACCAGACTCAGACTTCAGACTCGCGCTGTATTTTGTAGCCTCGGGCAGAATCGAAACCCATCCAGAGTTTAAGAAACTCGCCAGATGAACCGGATTTGCAATACTCCTTACCCAATCCATTTACTCTTTCAGTTGCCTTTCTAGTGTGTAAAGCATTTTAGATATTTCCAATGCATTTGCACTAAAGTCAATTTTCGAAATATCATCAATCAACTCATCCCTATGCAATAGATCAATTATTGCAACACATTCATATATTGATCCCCGAGCTATTGTATAAAAATGGCGTCGGTCGGCATTCGAAAATCTGCTCGAACCTTCTGCGATATTTAATGATATACTCATTGAGGCCCGTCTTAGTTGATCATTAGCAAATCTGTCTGCTATTTTCTTTCTTATTATAGATTTCGAAATAGAAGCAAAAAAATCAACTGCTTTTTGATAGACCGTAAGTTTTTGGAAATCGAACATTTTTTAATTCAAAGTTCAATTAGGAAAAGTCATTTTACAACCATTATAATGGGGAAAAAATATTAGTGTTTAAAAGGTGTAAGGGTAAGTGAGTGTAAGAGTAAGTTATAGTGTAAGTGTAAGATTTACACTTACACTATAACTTACTCTTACACTACATACGTAGCCTCGGGCAGAATCGAACTGCCATCTAGAGTTTAGGAAACTCCTATTCTATCCGTTGAACTACAAGGCCCAAAAATGGAAGGCGAAATTAAATAAAATCAGGCAAGTCTTTGCTTTTGAAAACGCAGAATTTTGTTTAATATAGCATATTCATCCATTAACCCTCTTTAATATCCTCAAAGCCCAATTTTCAAACACTAAATATTATTATTCCGGCCTCAATCCATTCATTCTGATATGAACCATATTTCCTTACAGAAATGTAATTTTCCATTTTTTCATTTTTATAAGCCAAACAGGAAATAATGATGTCGGACCAAAGGCCTCTCAAACGATCCTGTCGATCGGCTTTCCTGAATGAATTTTTCCAACCTTCAAATCCTTCCCTCTACATAATATTTTTCCTCTGCCTGCTTTTTTTGCCCCAGGCTAAAATATTTTCCCAAGACGTCATCGTAAGAACTTCAAACGATTCGATCCGTGCCAAGGTGGTTGAAATAACCGGCGATAAAATCCGGTTTAAGTACAATAACATGAAGGACAGCCCGATCCAGGAGATTCACAAAAACAATGTCAAGCAGATCATTTATGAAAATGGCTCTAAATTAAATATCGTTTACAACCGGTATGAAGTCCCCGCCGACATGATCATTCATGAACGTTCGCATGCCATCAAGGTCGATCTCTTTGCTCCGCTCTTCAATCACTTTACTTTCGGCTATGAAATGAAACTTAAGCTCGGAACAAACCTGGAAATCAAAGGTTCAATCATCGGGACAAATATTTCCACTTTCTTAGAACACTCCGAAGGATTCTTCATTACTGCCGGCGTAAAATTCGTTCGGCTTTCTAACAGTTATTCAAAAGGCCTAAAATACATCAACCCTCTCAAAGGAAATTACTTCAAACCCGGTTTCATTTTTTGTCGTTATAAACAAAGCGAAGATCATGTATATGTATATCATACACACTACGTTATCGATATAATCTTTGGAAGACAATATTCCATCAGTAAAAAAATTGTCCTCGACTATTTTGGAGGTATCGGATTTGGCATCCAAAAAACAACTTCTGAAAACGACCTGACCTACGCATACTCCCACATCTTTCTTGGACAAAAGATTCCAATAATAATAACCGGCGGACTTACCATGGGCTATGTATTTTAAGTTTATTGAAATGCTGACTTTTTCACTAATTAAAATAATATGGTCAGTGTAAATTCCATTAATAGAAAACCCACACCAGGTTATTTTACTGTCCCAGGCTACTGATTCCTGCCTCCCGGCAATAGCATCCTCCTATCGAATTGATTTACAGATATTAATGAATTTTTACCAGGAGCTTGAAATTCTATACTTTCTTAAGTTCTCTTTTTGATTCCGCTCTAAAAGAAATAACTTTGCGCACTTTGGTAATGGAGTAAACTCTCTTATTAATGTTTGAAATATAAATCTGCCAGATTCGTCTCCCGAAAGAGTTCATCGTTCTGAACTTAAAATCCACTAAAATTATTCATCATGAGCATAGATATCAGACCAGCAAAAGGAAAATTAGGAGTATTAACAGTTGGAATGGGTGCCGTTTCCACCACCTTCATTGCCGGCGTTATTGCGATCCGGAAAGGACTTGAAAAACCAATCGGTTCTTATACACAGTTAGGCACCATACGTTTAGGAAAGAGAACCGAATTCAGAAATCCGAAAGTCAACGAATTCGTTGACCTGGCTGGTCTCGATGATCTGGTTTTTGGCGGGTGGGATATCTTCCCTGACAATGTCATGGAGGCTGCATTGAATTCAGGTGTTTTAGACGAGTACAGGCATCTTCGTCCATTGGAAAAAGAACTTTCTGCAATCAAACCCATGAAGGCTGTCTTCGATCCTGTTTACGTAAAAAGACTTCACGGTACTCATATAAAAGAAATCACCTCCAAGAAACAGCAGGCAGAAGCATTGATGCATGATATAGCGGAGTTTAAAAAGAAAAATCACTGCGACAGGCTCGTTATGATCTGGTGTGCATCGACTGAAATATATATTGAGCCCGGAAAGGTTCACAGTTCATTGAAGAATTTCGAAAAAGGATTGGAGGCTAACGACCCCTCAATATCTCCTTCGATGATTTATGCTTATGCTGCATTGAAATCCGGAGTTCCGTTTGCCAATGGCGCTCCTAATCTTACCTGCGATATACCTGCACTCGAAGAACTCGCACTTGAAATGGAGGTTCCGATTGCAGGAAAAGATTTCAAAACCGGACAAACGCTGATGAAGACGATTGTGGCGCCCGGACTAAAGGCAAGAATGCTTGGAATACGAGGATGGTTCTCTTCAAACATTTTAGGAAACCGGGACGGAGAGGTATTGGATGATCCGGATAATTTTAAAACGAAAGAAGTTTCGAAGCTTAGCGTCCTCGAAAACATCCTTGAGCCTGATAAGCACCCGGAATTGTATGCAGACCTTTATCATAAGGTGAGAATAAATTATTACCCGCCGCATGGTGATAATAAAGAAAGCTGGGATAATATTGATATCACAGGCTGGATGGGTTATACCATGCAGATAAAGATAAATTTCCTTTGCCGCGATTCCATTCTCGCTGCACCCATCGTACTGGATCTTGCATTATTCCTCGACCTCGCTCACAGGGCGGACATGACAGGAATACAGGAATGGTTGTCATTCTATTTTAAATCACCTCAAACCACACCGGGACTTCCTCCTCAGCATGATATTTTCAAACAATTGATGAAACTTGAAAATACACTCAGGCATCTCAAGGGAGAAGATTTAATCACACACCTGGGACTTGACTACTATCAGCAATTCATTGAGGGTTGATGAGCGTCCGGCTTAACAGGTTTATTGCAACTGCGGCCGGGATTGGATACCTGCCTCTTGCACCGGGAACATGGGCCGCTGTTGTTACAGCAATAATATGGTTTCTACTCAGTCAATCGTTTCCCCAACTTCCTGTCTGGCAAACGCCCGTGATAATTTTTATCATCGCCGCCGGTATTTATAGTTCGGGTAAATTAATCACTGAAAAAGATAAAGATCCCGGATACATTGTTATAGATGAGGTGGCCGGCATGTTGATCACATTATTGTTCGTGCCACCGACCATATTGAATTATTCGATCGGGCTGTTGCTGTTCAGGATATTTGATATTCTAAAACCATTCGGAATAAAAAAAATGGAAAAAATGCAAATGGGCTGGGGAATAATGTCGGATGATATTCTTGCGGGAGTTTACAGCACAATTATTTTAAGAGCATTTATTTTTCTCAAGTAATGATTAAACGAATCAGTAAAAAATATTTAGCCGGACCGGAAATAAAAAAATTCCTGCGTTTCCAGCTTACTGCCGTTATCGCCACTTCAGTAGATTTCCTCATCACCATACTTCTTAAAGAATTCTATCAGCTTCATTACCCGCAGGCTGTTGCTTTAGGCGCATTAGCAGGTGCAATCACCGCTTTCACCATAAACAGGTTTTGGGTGTTTAGTTCACTCGAAGCACATCCGTTTACACAGGGTTTACGTTATTTGCTCGTTGTTACCGGCAGTATTATTCTAAACACAACCGGGACATATTTGTTTACTGAGCTTATAAAGTCTCCATACCTTATATCGAAAGCCCTGATGGCACTTATTATTGGATTTACTTATTCATATTATTTCTCAAAGCGTTTTGTTTTCTATGCATAAGCCTGGCATGAAAATAATTCTCTGTTCTTTCATTACCCTGTTGGTGATTCTTGCCGGGCACGGAAAAACAATTGCCCAGACAACAACTATCCGGGGAGCGGTTACTGACGCAAAGACCGGCGAGGCAATCCCGTTCGTAAATGTTTTTTTTGAAGGCACATCGGTTGGGAAGACGACCGATTTCAACGGGCAGTATTTCATCGAAGCCGATGTTCCTGTAACCCGTCTGCGATTCAGCATTCTCGGCTATAAGACCGAACTAAGAGATATTAAATACGGAGAGTCGCAAATCCTCAGCATCAAAATGACTGCCGAAGTCAAGCAACTGAAAGAGGTTAACATCAAAGGCGAGAAGAAGAGATATAAGAATAAAAATAATCCCGCCGTTGATCTGATCAGGCTCGTTATCGATCATAAAAAAGAAAACAGGAAAGACAATTTCAATTCCTATCAATACGAAAAATATGAGAAGGTCCAGTTTGCTTTGAGTAACATCAGTGAAAAATTCAAGAATAAAAAATATCTGAAACAATTTCAGTTCATCTTCGATAATCTCGACTCCAACCAGATGCCCGGAAAGGTAATTCTTCCCATGTATCTGAAGGAACAGTTGTCGGATTATTATTACAGGAAAGATCCGAAGGCCCAAAAAGAAATTATCAAAGGTATAAAGAAGGTGGACTTCGATGACTTTCTCAACAACGAAGGAGTTGAATCATTCATCTCTTATCTGTACCAGGATGTGAATATTTACAACAACACCGTACCGATACTCACCAATCAGTTTATCAGTCCGATTTCCGACAACGGCCCCTTGTTTTACAGGTATTACATCAAGGATACGGTTATGCTTGGCGAGCAGAAATGCTATCACATGACCTTCTATCCACGAAGCAAATCTGATTTTACCTTCCAGGGAGAACTGTACATTACGTTCAACGATAAGTATGCAGTCTGCAAGAGTGAATTAACCGTGAGTCCGGACATTAACCTGAACTTTGTAAAGGAATTGACTCTCACTCAGGAGTACCAGGAAGTGGCTCCGGGGGAATGGCTGATAAACCAGGATAATATTTCGATCGACTTTGGACTAGGGAAAAACGGTCTCGGAGTATATGGACAGCGCGCTGTATCGTACAAAGATTTCGTTTTGGACCAGCCAAAGACTGAAGAATTTTACAAAGGCGAGAGTCCGGAATTAACCGATTCAGTGGAAAATCTACCGGATAGTTTTTGGGAAGAAAAACGTCATAGTAAACTGACGAATTCGGAAAAGGGAACGTATTCAATGATCGACAGCATACAACACATACCGGCATTCAAGCGTGCTGCGAATATCATGGTGCTGATCTTTGCAGGATACGAAGATGTCGGAAAGGTGGAAATCGGTCCCGTGAGTACTTTTTACAGTTATAATCCGATTGAAGGCTCACGTGTCCGCTTTGGAGGCCGGACCAGTCTGAAATTTAGTCCGAGAATCCGGTATGAAGCATATACAGTCTATGGTTTCGGCGACAAGCAATGGAAATATTTTGTTGGCGTAACCAAAGCAATGGGAAAAAAAAATGTCGAAGATTTCCCGCAGAAGAACCTGAGAATTTCTTACCAGGATGAGACCAAGATTCCGGGACAGGAATTGCAGTTCGTGCAGGAAGACAATATACTTTTGTCATTTAAGCGGGGACCGAACGACAAGCTATTGTATAATAATATTTTCAACGTCGGTTATCTCTCCGAATTCCCAAGTCATTTTTCTTTCGACATAGGGTTCCAGTGGCTCAAGCAGGCGCCAGCGGGTTCCCTGCATTTCAACACGGTGGATTATAATGATGCGACACATAATATTCCGTATATCATAACGGCTCCTTTGATGCTGACACTCCGTTATGCGCCTCATGAGCAGTTTTACCAGGGCAGAAATTACAGGATACCCATGTTCAACAACTACCCTATCATGGAGTTGCGAATGTCGGCCTCTCAGAAAGATATTTTTAAAAGCGACTACACGTATCAGACTGTCGCCCTGAGGGTTTTCAAACAAATCAATGTTGCACCGTTCGGATATACGAATTTATCAGTCGAAGCGGGAAAGGTATATGGTAGGGTGCCTTACCCTTTATTGCAGATACACCGGGCAAACCAGACGTTTTCTTACCAGTTGTATTCTTATAACCTGATGAACTTCCTTGAATTTATCAGCGACCAGTACCTGGCCATTGATATTCATCATTATTTCAATGGATTTTTCTTTAACAAGATTCCGGTCCTGAAAATTTTAAAGTGGCGCGAGGTGGCGACGCTTAAGGTTTTATACGGAAATATAACAGATAACAATAATCCTGATTTACACCCCGAATTGTTTAAATTCCCTGAGGACGAATTTGGAAATCCAACATCGTTTTCATTAAAAGCAAAACCTTATATTGAGGCCAGTGTCGGAGTCGCAAATATGTTTAAAATAGTGAGAGTTGATTTTATTAAGAGAATAAATTACCTGGATAACCCGCATGTCAGCGGGTTCGGTATCAGGGTGAGAGCCAAGTTTGATTTTTAATACTTTTAAAATATGCGGGAACGGATACAGAAATTATTGCAGAAAATTCTTAGCCCACTCGTAAGGTTTTTTATTGCTTTAGGCCTCACACCAAATGCTATTACCACAATTGGTTTGATACTCAATATCGTTGCAGCTATTGTTTTTATTATAGGAGCTGAAAAGGGTGACCGTTCCGATCTGTCATATATCGGATGGGGCGGGGCTATGATCCTTTTCGCGGGGTCGTTCGATATGATGGACGGACAGGTAGCCCGTATCGGAAAAATGACTTCTAAATTCGGCGCGCTGTATGATTCTGTCCTGGACCGGTACAGCGAGCTCATCATGTTCCTCGGTATTTGTTATTATCTTGTGGCGCATCATTATTTCATCAGTTCATTGTCGGCATTCATCGCACTTGTCGGTTCAATAATGGTCAGTTATACGCGCGCACGCGCAGAGGGCCTTGGCATTCCCTGCAAAGAAGGACTGATGCAGCGCCCCGAGCGCGTAATCACGATAGGATTGTCTGCGCTAGCCTGCGGCATTGTCGGTTTTTATACCGGGGGAAATCAAAAATGGGAATTGAAAATTTTCGGATACAGTCCCTTCGAATCGATTGCCGTCTTTACCGTTCCGCTCGCCATCATTGCGATTCTTGCAAATTATACAGCTGTACAAAGGCTTAAAGCCTGTTATAAATATTTAAATAAAACAGACGATACCAGATCGTAAGTATAAAACCATGTTACTGTTCAATTACCTTCTTGCCCTGTTCCTTACTTTGTCGCCCGAAGTTACAGCAACATCGGATGCGAGTCCATCAAAAGTCTACCCGGTGCCTCCTGTGAATGAGAACTCGTTGTTTTACATTCAAAGAAGCAAGAATACGAATGCAATCGTTTATGAAGTAAATAAAAATTCAGACGGAAAAATCAATGAATCGGAGCCGGTCAAAATATACTGGATCAGGTATGCATCAGACAGCACGACTGACGACCTCACGCCTATTCAGCGCAAGTATGCTTATGGGGTAACGGCAAGAAATTATAACGGGCAAAAAAATTCTTTCGTAATTCAATTCGTAGCATATAAAAAGAGAAATATATTCCTTTTACCTACAGCCAGCGGGAAGCATTTTTCGGCTTTTATCAACATCAACGGAAAACTCGCCGAGCTTAAGAAAATTTTCATATCGACGAGCGGAGGCACATTCTGGTTTCCCACTATCGATTATGTTGAATTAACGGGTAAGGATCCATCCACACAGCAGATGGTTGTTGAACGGTTCCATCCTTAAGGAATTTTCAGAATTACATTTTAACGAACTCTATCAGTTCTATATATGGAAATCAGGCAGAACTCCTCTAGAATATCTTCATTCGTGGTTGTTCCGTTGCTTTCAACCCTTTACCTCTTGTTTGCCTGTTTCACCACCGGAATCCGTTCCGATCAGGTCTTTCTCGTAACCCTCGTTAACGTCTGTTATATTATTTCTTCATTCACACGAAGGTTGATCACAGGGCTTGCAATCATGATTGTATACTGGATAATTTTTGATTCGATGAAAGCCTGGCCTAACTGGGCCTATAATACCGTCGACATCGAACCATTGTATATACTTGAAAAATCCCTGTTCGGCTTCCATGATGGAAATCAAATCATCACACCAAACGAATACTACCTGAATCACACCAATACATTCATCGATATTATATCCGGTATTTTTTATTTAAGCTGGGTACCCCTTCCGCTTATCTTCGCTTTCTATCTTTATGCCGTAAATAAAAACCTCTTCCTTCGTTTCTTTATGGCTTTCTTTATTGTGAACATCATAGGATTTATCATCTATTATCTTCACCCGGCCGCCCCGCCCTGGTATTACGAAATTCACGGCCCTGCTTTAAATACACAGACTAAGAGTTATGCTGCCGGACTCCTGCGTTTTGATCATTTTTTTGGAATACATTTATTCGAAGGAATGTATTCGAAAGGCAGCAACGTTTTTGCTGCCATGCCTTCGCTGCATGCCTCATATCCGCTCATCGGATTGATCTATGCTTTCAAGCAAAAGTCGCTCCCCTTCAAAATCATCTTTGCAATATTCATGGCCGGCATCTGGTTTTCTGCCGTCTACCTCACACACCACTACATCCTCGATGTGATTGCAGGAATAGCGTGTGGAATTACCGGTGTGCTCATCTTCGAAAAAATTCTGATGAAGAATAAAAATTTCAAAGCCTTCATGGATCGCTATGAGAGAAGGATCCGGCCATGATCATTCATTCACGAATTGAAACCTGTCTCCGTCGAATAATCCCAGATCACTCAGTTTAAGGTGTGGGATCACAAGCAAAGCCATGAAAGAAAGAGTCATGAACGGCGCCGACAATTTCGATCCGGCTCTCTTTGTCATCTTATCGATTTCCGTATAAGCATCTGCAACACTGAAACCATCTCCGGCGCTCATCAGTCCGCCAACCGGTAAACCTACAACCATTTCCTCGTCGCCAATCACGCAGCTCACTCCGCCCTTTTCTTTGATGACGAGATTCACCGCTCTGCAGATGCTCTCATCGTCTACTCCCACAGCAACGATGTTATGACTGTCGTGCGCTACCGTGGAAGCCAGTGCCCCTTTTTTCAGGCCAAAGTTCCTGATAAATGCTTTTGCTACAGGTGCTTCTTTATAACGGTTAACGACAACAATCTTCAAAATATCTCTTTCAACATCTGAGACCAGTAAACCGTTTTCGGATTTCAACTGCAAATCGCACCTGTTTGTAATCAGCTGCCCGTCGAGCGCTTCAATGACAGGCATTTTTCTATTTGAATCGGTTACCTGCATTTTGAAATCATCTGCAGATTTTTCATTACACGTAAACCTGTTGATGATCTGCGAGGGAACACTATCGATAAGCGTCCTGCCATTTTCGGCTACCAACAAACCATCAATGAATGTTTTCTTTACGTTAAAACTCTCCAGGTCTTCTACAACGATAAAATCGGCGGCATCGCCGGCTCTCAGCATGCCTGATCGGAGCTTATAGTGATAGTTAGGATTTATACACGCAGCCTGGATGACCTTAAAGATGTTAATTCCCTTAGCGACTGCCCGGGCACACAATGCATTGATATGATTCATCACGAGGCTGTCAGGATGCTTGTCGTCGCTGCAAAACATGATCATGTCGGTATGGTCGTTGAGCAGGCCGATAAGAGCTTCGAAATTTTTCGCTGCGCTGCCTTCACGGATGATAATTTTCATTCCAAATTTCAGCTTGTCAAGTGCCTCTTCGGCTGTAAAACATTCATGATCGGTGCTGATGCCTGCGGCAATGTATTCTCCGGCCTGCTCCCCTCTCAACCCGGGAGCATGACCATCGACAGGCTTATTTAATTTTTTCGCCGAAGCAATTTTCTTCATCACCTCCGGATCCTTATGCAAAACGCCAGGGAAATTCATCATCTCGCTGAGATAATAAATATCGTCGAGGCGTAGTAGTTCTTCCACCTGCTCTGCATTCAATTCATCCCCTGCGGTCTCAAAAATGGTTGCGGGCACACAACTCGGCGCACCGAAGTGAAATTTAAACGGAACCTTCTTTCCGTTTTCAATCATGTAACGAACGCCCTCCATTCCACAGACGTTTGCGATCTCATGAGGATCACTCACAGTGGCAATGGTTCCATGAATTACAGCCAGTCTTGCAAACTCTGATGGAATCAACATCGAACTTTCGATATGGATATGAGAATCGTTAAAACCAGGCATGATGATACCAGGTTCAGCAACATCAGCTTCCGGAATTTCCTGTATGGATTGAATTATGCCGTTGCTGACAATAATTTCAGCCGGGTAAATTTTCTTTTTCCAAAAATCGAGAAGCTTTCCCTTTAGTGAAAAATTCTGTTTAATCATTCTTCCTATTACGCAACTTCAATAGCCGGTCTTTCTGAAATGAAATACCGGCTATTAAAGTGCTTATTGCTTAATCAGCCTGCCAATATATAACAAGTTATCGGTATTACTTAAAAGTTTATAAATATAAACACCCGATGATAAATTATGCAAATCAACAACAGAATTATTTGAAGTTATGCTTTCCCTAATTAATTCCCTTCCCTCAATATCTGTAATTGTAAGGATATGCGAGAATGGTTTACCATCCTTGTTTGTGATGGTTACAGATTCGCTAAACGGATTTGGATAAACTGCTATTTCAATTTGCCGTGCCGGATCTGTAATACCAACGGGCAAGTTGAATACAAATGTATTTAATGTCGGATCCGTTTTAACAGGAATATTCTGATCAAAATAAATATAGGCAGTATTTGTTACCACAGTATAGTCTGGCAATGGATCTAAATGTCTTATAGTATAAGATAAATATCCATTACTTGCGGGTTCGTCGACGAAGCTATCAGGCAACATAATATTATGGAAAATAAAGTCCACAACGCCATTTGAATTTTCTTCAATAATCAATGGGTGACTGCTCGATATGATTTGCAGTGTTGACATATCCAGATTTGCATCCAGCGAATCGATGATATGTACTTCGTAGGCTGTATCGTTACCCGTGTTTTGGAAATGAATAGTATAAAACAGTTCTTCATTCATCAAAGTATAATGCGGAACATCGACACCGGCAGGATTCACTGTTTTATCATTTGGATCAAATGAACATTGGACGATCTGATTAAGATCAATAGTCCCTTGTGATATCGGTACTCCGCCCATATCATAAAACTCTATGATACCCGTAAATAATAACACATTTCCGGTTGCAGGTATTTGGAATTGCATACTTAAACTACCGCTTCCATAATTGACATTAGATGCTGAAAAATATATAGTATCCCCAACAATTGAATCAGGAGGAATACTTGAGTTTACAAAAGGTGTATTCGGCGAATGATATATCTTAATTATCGCATTAACCGGATACACTGAATAACTAAAATAACTCAAACTGTAACTTTGAGTAGTATTACATCTTGCACGGCCCCAGAAACCGAGATGTGGATCACGAATAAGCCCTGTAGAATGTAATGCAAAGTCAAGACTGTCAATATTTGAAGATCCGACATTTAAAATTATTGAATCGCTATTCACCGGATAAAAGTAGAGGTCATTTAATACTACAATTGTATGCACTCCCGTATCAACAAAAAATGAATACTCTCCATTGCTGTTGGTCAATGTAATAACATTATCAGGCAATAATAACACTCTTTGATTTGGTAACCCTCTATCGATAGTATTAAAGACGCTATCCTGATTGTCATCATTATAAACAACACCAGAAATAATACTTGTCCCTACACCAAAAGCCTGTGGCCTAACACAGTTTGTCGGACCATTTAAACATGAACCAAAAGGAGAGTAACCATATAAATCAAGGTATAGATCATAAGCCCCGATAGAAGCATTTCCAGGTATATTCCAGGAAACTCTCACTGAGTCGTTTTGAATGCTCAAAGTTGAAGCGTGAATAGTAGTAGCGGATGATGATTGAAATAAATAAACATCCGACGGACTGCAAGGTGCAGAACCGAATCCACCAAAAAATTGTGTACCGGAAATTGTTGTTGTCAGGGTCTGGCCTCTTGCTCCTGTATTTGGAGTAAGCCATTCTTGACAAGACCATTGTCCGAAACCCTGGTTGTTTTGAAATATTAAAAGAATAACAACGAGTAATTTTAATTTCATAAAAATCAGTTTAAAGTCTATTCAGAATGCCAAATTAAGTAATTATCATTTAGCTCCTGAATAAGAAAGTAAAAATTTGGCGAACGGTTGATTTTCATCTTTGGACATCTTATAAATATGTTTCAACGAATCCTTATCGCCGATGAGCGATAATGCTTTTTGGAATACAACAGAATCTTTTTCTGCTTTGAGCAGCTCCAATGACCTGGAATATAAAATAGCATCCAAAAATTCTTTGTAATTGATAATCCCGTCCATATTTGCTGAAGCATTGTAGATTCGGTCGATAAAATAAAAAGCAGAATCAATGTTATTGGAATTATAGTAAGCTGCGCTGATATTAAGATTAGCTTCAATGAAAAACGGAGATATTTTCAAAGCCTTTCTGTAATAAAAAATGGCCTGATCCCGCATATTACTTTGTTCATAGGTAGTAGCAATATCATTCAGAAGTCTTAAATGATTGGGATTAATTTTTAAAGCATTTTCGTATTCTCTGATTGCGTCCTTCTTTAAACCACTGTCGAAATACGCCATGCCCTTATACCAGCTTAAAGGAGTTGAAGTCAGATCCATTGGATAGTACCAGGAATATGCTTTATCTGCTTCACCAATCATCCTCGAAAAATTCTGACGAAGCTGAAATATCTGCAGTTTCTTTGTATGCCTTTCTCCAATAATTCTATATGAAGAAGCTATTGCACCGAAAGCTGAACAAATAAATATTAAGATCATAATTAGTTTTACAGGAATAGTTCGTGTCGATTTTTCTTTATCCCAGGAAACTACAAGCGCATAAAATATCATTAGCAAAATCATCGAATAAAACCTTGATCGTGGATACGCGAACAGCGACAAAATCATAAAACTGAAAATCCCGGACAGTAAAACGATTACTAAAATCTGTGAATTCTTATCCTGTCTTTTTATAATCCGAAATCCTTCCAGGAATACAAGTACAAACAGCAAAATATAGAAAATGATTCCAATAGGTCCCTGCTCAGCCCATATTAACAGGTAATCATTATGCGGGTGCTCGTAATTTACATATCCGGTATTTGTATAATCAGTGCCTCCGATGCCATAAAGAGGGTTAAATATTTTCCAGTTATTTAAACCAACGCCCATCAATGGATGATCCTGGATCATATGAATACTGTTTCTCCAAATTACCAGTCGCTCAAAAACACTATTGTTATTTTCAGCCCTTGTAGTTGACAATAAAGATGGAGTTGTTAAATATTCTACACTCCTCTTCACTTTCATACTAAGTACTTGATAATTTTCCGTTTGAGTGCTACAAAATCCCACAACGATAAGAAGCAGTATCAGGGTTATGGTAACAATAGATTTTTGTTTTCCCTGTATTCCAATATGCAAAACCTTTGCACCATATTTTTTTGAGAGTATGATATAAAAAATGACAGAAAAGAAAATTGCAATCCATGCAGCAACTGTCTGTAAGAAGAAAACAGTCGTTAAATCTAAGATTAACATTACAATAATAAATACTTTCCACTTGAAATTATTAGTAATAACTCCAACAATCAGAAACGGCAACATAAGCACAAGGACCTCTGAAAAGAAATTTTTATTGGCAAGGCTCGAGGTCATTGCATTTAACCTGGAAAATAAACCACCGTCAGTTAAGTTTACGTTGGGTGCAAACAATTGAAAAACACCTGTTGCAATAAAAATTAATACAGCAAATGCAGCAGCGCGACATAAGATCTCTAATGGATGCGACGATCGGTGAAAAACTATAAATGAAATAAAAAAGAAACTGTATAATACAGCAATTCGTAAAAATTCCAAAAGGGCTTCACCCCTGTTTAATGCTGGAAATAATTCAATAAACATCCAGGCCAGCATAAGCAGAATCATTAGGAATATTTTCCCGGTTCCGCCATTAATTTCAATGCGTTCGCCACCGAAAAAGAATAAATAGGCCGAATACATGAATAAAAATAAACACGTAATAAAAAATTTCGGAGCCAGATCACTGTCAATAGTAAACCCGGTTTTAACCAATGGAAGAAAAATAAAAACAAACAGTGCCAACAGCACTAAATTAAATGCATACTTATTATTACTCAGCTTCGACATACAATAATTTAATTCTGCAGTTTACAAAAAATTATTTTATATAATATGAAAAATCATTATCATTACCTGATAAAATAATTTAATCTATGAGCCAACCTGAATCATCTAATGATCTTTCACATCCAGGTAATGAAACACAAGTATTAATACGACACATTCGGAAAAAAAAATGGAAGTATATAATAATCGTAGTAGTATCGGGTCTTTTTTCATTTTACATTATAAAATTCCTTCTTTTTGAACACTCTTCGACTGCATCTTTTTTCGTTAACGACCGCGATGTTATAAATAATACTTCGCAGGAAAATTTACCATACGGAGATAACCTGAACAGGATTTTTCAAATGGCAAATTCAACACAAACACATATTCATCTGATAAATAAATTTAAATTGTATGAACATTACAAAATTGACAGCACAAAAGAATTTCATTTACAATCTGCCATTGAATGTATCCGTTCTAAAATTGATGTTAAAAAAAACCCCTACAATGCAATCATAGTTACAGTCAGGGACAGGAATCGTGTGCAGGCTGCCGATATGGCGAACGAAATTGTTGCATACATTGAAAAATTAAACCAGGATTATTTCATTAAGAATCTTCAAAATTCCGTAAAACTTTCCCAGGCGTACTTATCACAACTGGAACAGGAGAGCAGGCAAAAGAGCATGTTGATCGACAGCCTGATAAAAGATATCAATCGAACGATTAACAGCGGACATATAAGCAATGCAATCCTCTATTATTTATTGATGCAGCAGCATAAACTAAGTGAAATCGTTGGAGAGTTTGAAGCTTCCTCGAATGAAATTCTGAACGCAAATAAATTATATAGTCTTTCATTACAGACGATGAATTTTAATAATTTCCCGACCATTTCAGTTATTCAAACCGCAATGCCTGATTTGAAAACAGGAAATTTAAATGCATTACTACTCAGCTTACTGGTTATGATTCTCTTATTTTTATTTCTTATTATTCAGGCATATTTTATCATACACTATAACGGGTATTTAAATTTATTGCTCACCGGAAAACAATCTATTGCCCAAACCCCATGAATAAATCAGTAATCATTGTAGCAGGCGGACAGGGACTTAGAATGAATGCAGGCATTCCGAAACAATTTATGGAATTGAACGGGAAACCAATCCTGATGCACACTATAAAACGATTTCATGATTTTCAAAAAGATATATTTATTGTAGTCGTGCTACCTGAAGGAGAAATCGAAACCTGGAAGTCGCTTCAGATAAAACATTCTTTTACAATTCCACATCAGGTCATAGCAGGAGGCCCAAAGAGATTTCATTCAGTTAAAAACGGTTTAGCAGCATTAACCAATCCATGCATTGTGGCCATACATGATGGAGTACGTCCATTATGTTCAGCTGTTTTGATCAAACGTTGTTTTGATGAAGCAGAAAAAAAGTCAAATGCAATCCCTTCAATTCAGATTCCCGAAACTATTCGGGAAATAACCGCCGAGGGCAATACAGTTGTTGACCGTGAAAAATTCAGGATTATTCAGACGCCACAATGCTTTGATTCATGGATGTTAAAAAAAGCGTACGAACAAGCGGAAAAAAAGGGGGCCGATAATTTCACAGATGATGCAGGGGTTTTTGAAAACGATGGAAATAAAATCAACCTCGTGGAAGGGGAAAGATACAATATTAAAATCACCGTTCAGGAAGATCTGATTATCGCTTCAGTCATTGAAAAAAATTATTTTTCCTGAAATGAAATCCTCCGCTTCGTTTAATTCACAATATGAATCACCATTTGTCCTTATCCTTCACAGGTTTAGGATGGGATGCAGCTTCTGCCAGTGAACGAACAAGGTCCAATGTATACTTATCTAATTGCTGCAGGTAATCATTGTAAACAGGCAAATAGGATTTAGCCTTTGTGTCAAGCCATTTCTCGCATGGAAAATACGAGGCCTGCTTCATGTTGAAAGCGGTTATCTCATACTTATATCTACCATCACGGCATGATACAGTAATCGTGTATTGAACAATTCCTCCTTCCGTTTTCAATCCGTCTTTTGCCGGAGGATTAGTCAGCCTGAAACGGGGCTTGCCAACAATTACATATTTAATCGAATCATTTTCCCTGATTGCTTCTGTAGGATTCTTATAAAACGTATGGAACCATTCGTTGATTCTCTTATAAAGTTCATCATCTGATACGCCTTTTACTTCCACCACTCTTTCATACGTAATCAGATTTGAAATTGAATCCAATGGTACTGCATATGGAGTGATCAATGGATCTGTCTGTGCACCGGAAACAAAACATTTTCCAGCAAGCAAAATTGCCAGGATGATTTTTTTCATCTGTAGTGATAATTAATTTCCGGTAAAATTAAGGTAAAAAATGTTTCCGTGTACGGGAAATCAGCCCTGCACTTTTACTTTAAGCTTGGTGCCCGGCTTTAGGCTGCGTGAATCATGAATATGATTCAGCGATTTGATCTGTTCTACTGTTGCTCCTTTATACCTGCTTGCAATATTAAAAAGGGTATCACCGGGAGCTACGATGTGGTATAAATAATTTTGATGAACCTGAACAGGCGCTTTTTCAACAATCAATTCAGGCTTCACTACTTCCTTTTCGGTCGCAACTTCGATGTCTTTCTTCTCTGCTTCTGTAATCAAAGGAACATCATCATTGGTTTCGTCGCCATTCACAGGATTCTGTATGAAGATACTTCGCGGCTCTTTTGTATACACCAAAAGTTTTTGTCCGCTCATTAAATGATTCCCCTTCACCTTACTTTTATTCCAGCTTCTCAACTGGCTCGTGGTACATTTATAACGCGAAGCGATCAGCGAAAGATTCTCGCCTCTTTTAACAGTATGAACCTTTTTAACTTGCTCCATCACTGTTATATAATTTCCCTTTGTATTACCCTGTGCTAAATTATCTGCGGGTGCAGCAAGTGGAGAATCCATGTATGGACCGAGCCTGTCAAGGCCCAGGCTGGAATAATAATCGTTAATCATATTCTTCACGACTTCATTCCTGATCTGCGGCCCACGACAACCAAGAACAATGCTCACGAGGCGATGATCGCATTTAGCAGTTGTCGCGACAAGACAGAAACCCGCTCTCCTGGTATAGCCTGTCTTGAGTCCGTCTACCTCACCTGAATATTCGATCGTCAGGCGGTTATGATTACTGATAACATTACTGAATTTACCATTTTCAATTTGTGCATATCCCATCGATGCAATTTCAAGTACCTCATTATACTTAAGCATCTCCATAGTGAGAAGCAACAGGTCTGAAGGAGTAGATGAATTATCGAACATCGAGTGCGGAGCCGGTAAACCTGTGGGATTGCCGAAATAGGTATTCATCATGTTCAGCTCTTTTGCTCTTAAATTCATCCTGTCGATGCTTGACTGCAGGTCGCCGCAACCGATAAATCTCGCCATCTGCTCGGCACATTCATTATTAGAGGCAATCATTGCAGCCTTAAACACATCCTGGAGTGAATAATTTACGGCTGTGCACACTTTCCTGCGATTCTTCTTCCGCCCGACAATTGTTTCGCGGGTCCATTTTACACGGTCGCTCCAGGTGAACTTACCTGCGCGTACATCTTCCACGGTCAATAATGCAACCATCATCTTTGTGAGCGATGCAATAGGATATGCCTTGTCGATATTTTTCTGCCAGACTACCTTCCCGTTTACGGCATCAAATAAAAGTCCTGCCCTAACTTCATTTTCATTTACAGGAATCGCAGACTGAGACAGGACTAAGAAGGGAGTGTTAAACTGCTGTAAATTACTTGTCGAAGCACTGTCTGATAGTGGCGCACCTTCAGGAGAGTCTGCTTTTAAATCAGCGACTCCTGCTAAAAAAAACAATAGCATGGCCAGTATGTTGGACTTAAACTTCATATTGGATACGAGGTAACTGTGTTTCATTGAGAATTTACAAAATCATATACACCAAAGTGAAATAATTTGGGTAAATCCTTACTTCTGCTTGTGCAAAGGGGGTTTTTTATACTCAAATGAAACGTATAACGTTACCATAAAATCAATATTATCAGGCTGAAAAATAAAAAATATTAATAACTTCTGTCAAGTTTTCTTACAGTCCGGGAACCCGGAATCAACTTCATGAATTCCAGCAATTTAATTCAAATTCCGGGTTTTTAAACGTTAACAGATACGATGGATTTTACTTTCATATGATAATTTGGGGGACTTTATATCCAGGTTACTGATGTGGTTAATTCCGGGAGTTTTACCTTTTTCGAAGCTGCCATATTTATCATCGACGTTAAGGAACTCCGCCCCATTATGGGTAGCCCATTTCAACATGGTTTCCAGTGAAAGATCAGGAAAATTTTTTCCGATCGTTTTTAATTCATTTAATATCGACAAAGACGTATTGCTCGCATAGCTGTCTGTTCCAATGGTGATTTTACAACCCTGATCGGATAACAGCTGAACAGGAGGCAGGATATTTTCAATAAAAAGGTTTGCATTCACACACAGGCACCAGTATAATTTTTTTAATTTTTGATTTGCCCTTATCACATCATCCACACCGGTGTATGTATTATGTACAAGCTGAAGTGAAATTCCGGTTTTAAATAAGTCTATCCAAGAGGATAACGAAGTCATTCCCGGTTCTTCCCATCTGTTAAATGATTTTGAAATCTGTCTGAGTTTCTCCAGCAATATTCCTTTTCCATCTTGAAACATTTCATTCTCGCTAAGAGTTTCCTGGTTGTGTATGGTAATCAAATCCGAAACATGACCGGCAATCAGTTTCATCAGCTGAACGGAGACCGTATATGGGGCATGCGGTGAAATTGAAGAATTCAACCCTGCTCCCGAAAATTCATCAGCCATCTTAACTCCGTTATTAAAAACATCCGTCGCACGTTCAGGCACTATATCGAAGATTTCTATAAACGTATGGTAGTGGATTTTACTTTTGGACTTTTGCTTAATGGTTGCAGTGGTATTTGAAATGTCGCCTGTAGCAACAATGCCCTGATTATACATTTCCTGATCGGCATTGATGATGGCCCCGGCAATTTCCTCTGGATCGGCATTTCTTTTTTCGATCATCTCGCCGATAAAATGCGGGAGGCCATTACCGGGAGAGAATTTTCCCTTCAGATGTGATAATTCGAGGTGACAATGAGTGTTTACGAAACCCGGACAAATTGCACCGGGAAAGAATTCGACCGGAATGGAGGTGGAAATATCATCTGTTAATGGGTCGAGAAGGTCCAGGATTTTGCCGCCTGAGTCGATGACCAGGATGCCATTGGTAACAGGCTTCCGATTAACAGGAAATACAATATCGCCGGAGATGAATCTCATAAAAATGATTTTGACACTTTGTGAGCGGAAATTACCGCTGCGAATTAAAGAATAAGAAATGCGGTTCCGAAATTACAAAAGCTTTAACTCGATAGCCAATGTGTATCTTTGCTTCCGCGATGATTATCAAACCAAACATACGGGAACTTTCGGAAGATGAACTTAAAAAATG
This sequence comes from uncultured Flavobacteriales bacterium, assembly GCA_964595205.1. Taxonomy (GTDB): domain Bacteria; phylum Bacteroidota; class Bacteroidia; order AKYH767-A; family 2013-40CM-41-45; genus JADKIH01. The sequence continues at coordinate 28,301 of CAZQOQ010000021.1, forward strand.
GTTTATCGAAAACAACGAACCAGGGTTCAGGGCCAGGCAGGTCTTCGAATGGCTGTGGCAAAAGAGCGCCCGTAATTTTGAAGTAATGAGTAATTTGTCGAAGCCTCTCCGAGAAAAACTCATCGGGCATTTTACCATTCACGGTGTTGAAATAGACACCAGCCAGGTGAGTCATGACCGGACCATTAAGAATGCTTTCAGGTTATACGATGGAAACATCGTAGAAGGAGTGCTTATACCTACAGAAACACGTATGACGGCATGCGTTTCTTCACAGGTCGGATGCAGCCTCTCGTGTAAATTTTGTGCTACCGGAAAGCTCGAGCGCATCAGAAATCTTGAGGCCGGGGAAATTTACGACCAGGTGGCAATCCTTCGCGAGCAGGCTGAAGAAAAATACCGGATTCCGCTGAGTAATATCGTTTACATGGGAATGGGAGAACCCTTGTTGAATTATGCAGCAGTTTTGGAAAGTATTGACAAGATCACATCGCCAGAGGGACTGAACATGTCGCCGCAAAGAATTACGGTAAGCACGGCCGGGATTGCGAAGATGATTAAAAAGCTGGGCGACGATGAGGTCCGTTTTAACCTTGCACTTTCATTACACGCCGCCAACGACGACAAGCGAAACAAAATCATGTCGATCAACGAAACGAATTCCCTCGATGCGCTGGCAGAAGCATTAAATTATTTTACCGAAAAAACGGGTACCCGTGTCACTCTGGAATATATTGTCTTCAATAATTTCAACGATGAACTCCAGGATGCAATAGAGCTTGAAATTTTCTGCAGAAGAGTCAAAGCGAAAGTAAACCTGATAGAATACAACCCTATTCAGGGAGCGGATTTTATAAATACAACCGCTGGTAAATTCGAGATTTTCAAAAACCACCTGGATAGTAAAGGTATAATCGTCAACGTCCGCCGCAGCCGGGGAAAAGACATTGATGCTGCCTGCGGGCAACTTGCGAATAAAAACGAACATGCTGTGGTGCGTTATAAGAAGTAATGAACGTTTGTACCAAGCCGAATTTGCCGTTTGGGGTTTGGCGTTAGACTGTAAACCAAAGCTTCAGCATACCCTTGCCTGTAAACCGAAGCTTCAGCGTAGGTTTATTTTTTTGTTTTAATGTTTTTCAGTTAATCTTATGAGAGCGGTAATTGGCTAATCGGCTAATCGGCTAATTACCTATCGGCTAATTAACTAATTGTTTACTTTCGCACGGAATGCCACTCACTCTTGATGAAATAAAGAAACCGATTGAATCGGTGATGGACGATTTCGAGAAAAAATTCCGTTCCTCGATGAAGAGCCAGGTGCCTTTGCTGGACCGCATCACGCATTACATCGTGAAGAGAAAGGGCAAGCAAATGAGGCCCATGTTTGTATTTTTATCTGCGGGACTCTGCGGAGAAATCAGCGAACGGACGTATAGAGCTGCTACGCTTATTGAATTATTACACACCGCTACGCTTGTGCACGACGACGTGGTGGATGATTCGAATGAGCGTCGTGGTTTTTTTTCGCTCAATGCGCTATGGAAGAATAAGATTGCAGTCCTGGTCGGAGATTATCTTCTGAGCAAAGGCCTGCTACTTTCTGTGAAGCACAAGGATCACGATCTTCTGCAGATCGTTTCTGAAGCAGTTAGCGTGATGAGCGAGGGCGAACTGATGCAGATTGAAAAGGCACGCAGGCTCGACATCAGCGAAGAAGTATATTTTGAAATCATTCGTCAGAAAACGGCGTCATTGATCGCCTCATGCTGTGCTTCCGGTGCAGCTTCCGCAGGCGCATCAGAAGAAATCATCAGGAACCTGCACCAGTTCGGCGAGCTCATCGGCATTGCATTCCAGATCAAAGATGATTTGTTCGATTATGGCCCGTCAGGAATCATCGGCAAGCCTACCGGCATAGATATCAAAGAAAGTAAAATGACGCTGCCGTTGATCTATGCGCTTTCGAAATCACCGTCAGATGTAAAAAGAAGAATCATAAATATCGTAAGAAACCAGAATACAGATGACAAAAAAGTGAAAGAGGTGATCAGTTTCGTAAAAGACAACGGCGGACTGGATTATGCGAATGAATGCATGAATAAATATCAGGCGAAAGCTTTTGCCATGCTCGGGGATTATCCTGAATCTCAATTTAAAAATTCGCTGAAACAATTAGTCAGTTTCACCATTGAAAGAAGCCATTAACATGCTGGGACGAACATTCTATTTTATATCATCCTTATTAGTACTTTTTGGTGCGTTCATCTTGCTTTCTCCTTCACTGATTTCTCCTGACATCGTTTATCCACTGAGGGTGGATTCTGCCTACATTTCATACCAGGCAATGAACAATGAAAATATATCCGATACCATACTCCTCACACCTTCTGATGTTTCACTCAAATATTCTAACCTGAGTGTAATTACGACCGAAGGTTACAGGCTAAACGGATGGTATGTTAGTGCAGAAGATACTCCATCAAACACGATCCTGATCTTCCACGATATTAATGAGAGTAAAATTTTATACATCGATCATATAAGGCAGTTTCACGACAGGGGATTTAATGTGGCAGTCTTCGATATGCGTGCGCATGGCAACAGCGGCGGATTGGAGTTTACTCCCGGTCTACCCACAGTCGACGATGCAGTATTAATGATCGATTCTGTGCTTACGAAAGAAAAAACGCGCAACCTGGTATTGATGGGAGCCGGAATCGGAGCGGCAGTGGCGCTGCAGGTCGCCATTTATGATAACAGGTGTAATGCTATTATTTTACAAAGTCCTTTCAAATCTTTTAAGAATTATCTTGAACGGTATTCCATGAAAAGATGGGGAATGATGAGAAAATTTTGGCTTCCTGTTTTAGAACGTAAAACCGAGTCGTTGCTACAATTCCCTCTGAAAGAACTTGATCTTACGGAGATTATAAAACATCTGCAGATCCCTTCATTGTTCATCATAGGCGGTAATGACGAAAAAAACTACACTTCCGAGACTCTGCAGGTATTTGACGCTTCTGTAACGGAAAAAAAAGAATTATTTTTGGTTCGGAATGCCGGCAAACAAAATATCGCAAAAGTCGGCGGAGAACAATATTATAACCGAATTACTGCGTTTCTGATTTCCACATTACCAAAGGAACAAAAGATGACGCGTTTCAAGAAGCTAGCTTCAAATGATTAACAAAGAAACCATCGACAGGATTTTCGAGACCGTTCGTATTGAAGAAGTCGTTGGTGATTTCGTTCAGCTTAAAAAACGCGGAGTAAATTATATCGGCCTCTGCCCTTTTCATAATGAAAAAACTCCGTCGTTTAATGTAAGCCCTACAAGAAATATTTACAAATGCTTTGGCTGCGGCAAAGGCGGTAATGCCGTGAACTTCGTGATGGAGCACGAGCATTACTCGTATCCCGAAGCGCTAAAGTATCTCGCAACAAAATATAATATAGAAATAGAAGAAACGGCTCCCGATCCGAAAGAAATCGTCATGCGCGATCAGCGGGAGAGTCTCTTTATCTTAAATGCCTTTGCACAAAAAAACTTCACGGATAATCTTTTCGAAACGGAAGAAGGGAAATCGATCGGACTCAGTTATTTCAAGGAACGTGGATTTACTGAAGAGACGATAAAAACTTTTCAGCTTGGTTATTCTTTAAACAGCTGGTCTGCGTTTTCTGATACAGCCCTGGAAAATGGTTACCAGGCGGAGTACCTGCTTAAGACCGGTCTGAGTTTTTCCAAACAGCAGGCCGAAGAAACACAATCTGAAAAACAGGAGAACAAGTTACTCGATCGTTTCCGTGGGCGTGTAATGTTTCCTATTCATAATCTAAGTGGAAGGATCATCGCTTTCGGAGGCAGGATATTAAAGAAGGACGACAAGACTGCCAAGTATGTTAACTCACCCGAATCGGAGATATATTCTAAGAGCAAGTCGCTGTACGGAATTTTCTTCGCAAAGAAATCGATTGTTCAGCGCGACAATTGTTATCTCGTAGAAGGTTATACTGACGTGATTTCTCTCCATCAGAGTGGAGTAGAAAATGTGGTGGCATCTTCAGGAACATCGTTGACGGTTGAACAAATCAGGTTGATTGGCAGATACACGAAAAATGTAACCATACTTTATGACGGAGATGCGGCAGGTATCAAGGCCTCGCTCAGGGGGATTGATCTCATCCTCGAAGAAGGACTGAATGTAAAAATTGTACTCTTCCCTGATGGCGATGATCCGGATTCGTATCGCCGTAAACACGGAAGCAGCGCGCTGATCGATTTCATTCAGCAGAATGCGCGTGACTTCGTCGTTTTCAAGACAGACCTTTTGATGGAGGAGGTTGCAAATGATCCGGTGAGGAAAGCAGGTTTGATTCACGACATCGTGGAGACGATTGCAAAAATTCCGGATACAATTACGCGTTCTGTTTACATCAAGCAAAGTAGTGCGAGGATGAATGTGAGTGAGCAGATATTGCTTGCTGAAATGAATAAGGTCCACAGGAAGCAGCTGAATAAACCTGTCACACCGAAAGACGACGAGGAACTGCTTACAGAAATTATCCCCGGACAGCACCAGGCGATGGTTCAGCCGGAAGACGACGAACAGGAAAAATATATAGTAAAACTTCTACTCAACTACGGCAACATTGATCTGCAGTTTCCGGAGATCGTAGATGCACCGGATCAGACTACGGGAAAGAAAGAAATTATTTCGAAGGTAAAAGTTTCGAAATACATTGTGAGCGAGATCACTCACGACGACATCGTCTTCAACAATAAACTGTACCACGACATACTCGAGACGTATGCTTCATACTTCGACAAGAACGAAGACATCGATCTGCAGCTTTTTCATAACTCACAGAATCCTGAAATCAGTGCATTGTCGGTCGACCTTTTGAGCAAAAAATATTTCCTGAGTGAAAACTGGGAACAGATGCACCGAATATTTGTGATGGAAGAAGGCGACAATCTCCAGGAAGATGTGGAACGCGCCATTCTCTATTTAAAACAAAAGAAAGTATTGAAAATGCTGGAAGAAAACAGCAAGAAAATACTAGAAGCGCAAATCAGCGGCAAGGATCATACGGAGCTTATGCAGGAACACATGCGCATTGAGCAATTGAAGATTGAGATTTCGAAGAACAACCTCGGTCACGACATCCTGCGGTAATTTAGACTCCTGATAGCTATCGGCATAGCGAATTTTGCAAAAGCAAACGCAAAATTTTTCACTTACGCTAGGCGAAGTCTTAAGCGCGAACACTGCATTTACTTAAAAGTCGAAAGCTTTGCTATGAGCGCGTGACTTCGTCCTGGTACTGTACGCCTCACGATGTAAATGCCTTCGGCCATCATAAGTTTTTTATAAATGCAACTTCGTCCACGTCACATCTGTGAACTAGCTTCCTTGAATTGAGTTAACCAACTTTACAATCAATAATATTTCATTTAATTGTCCGCAATAAAATCAACATAATAAACAAATTGCTCATAAAATTATTTAAAATCACCTTGCAGCATGACGCAAGGTTGCAAAATAGATAAACAGGACGGAGCTTATTTTCTAACTTTTACAGTTGTAGATTGGGTTGATATATTCAAAGAAGACCGCTTTAAAGTAGTACTTTGTAATAGTTTAAATTATTGTATCGAAAAAAAAGGTCTTGAAATTTTTGCTTATGTAATAATGAGTACGCATATGCATATGATCGCCTCTTCACTAAAAAATAATCTCAGCAACATTGTTCGGGATTTTAAAAAATATACCTCAGGCATTATTATAGAATACCTTAAAGAAGAAAACACCGATTATTCAAATAATGTATTAGAAAAATTCAAATACGCAGCAAGTAAACATTCTAGAAATAAAAAATTTCAACTATGGCAACAAAATAATCATCCTGAAGAAGTTTATAGTCCAAAATTCACTTTAAGTAAGATTAAATATATTCATAATAATCCTGTTGAAGCAGGTCTTGTTGAAAAACCAGAACATTATTTCTATAGTAGTGCCGTTGACTATGCGGGCGGAAAAAGTCCAGTAAATGTTTCTCTAATTAACCTTCATAACTTGTATTATTAAAAAAGCATAGCTACCTTCTCAATATGGTCTAATTCGTGCGCCTTAGCAATGCTTTTTAATAGTATTTGACTCTTGCTGGGCGAAGTTTTAAGCGCGAACACAAATTATGATTTATTGAACAAAACTTTGCCATGAGCGAAGGCATTTACATCGTGAGGCGGACAGTACCAGGACGAAGTCACGCGCTCAAGGCAAAGCTTTCGTCTTTTAACTAAATGCAGTGTTCGCGCTAGAAATCGCCTAACAAAGAAACCTGACCGTTCGTAGTATAGAAACCATCATTACCTGGCGCTTTAAAAGCTTCGGTCTACAAAGTACATATCAATCTGCCCTTTATTCTTCGCCTCTATTTTTCCGCGATGGGTACAAGTGAATTTATCTTTGACCAATTCATAAGTGCTGCCGCTGATGTTTACCTTACCGGATTCGCCTGATGATTCCATACGCGATGCAATGTTTACGGTATCACCCCATATGTCATAAGCGAATTTTTTAATTCCTACGATACCAGCTACGACAGTTCCTGTATGTATCCCTATCCTGATTTCAAAGATTTCCTTATTTTCTTTTTTGCGCTGCATCAAATGCTCCTGCATAAAAAGTTGTATTTCTAAAGCTGCATTTACAACATCTGCAGCATGCGTTTTATTGGCTATGGGCAACCCGCCCGCACACATGTAACTGTCGCCAATTGTTTTTATTTTTTCAATGTTGTGCTTTCCAATGATCTGATCAAAAGCCTTAAAGCAAGTATGAATTTCATTGACCAGTTCTGTTGGTGAAAGTTTTTCAGAAATCTGCGTAAACCCTTTGAAATCGGTGAACATTACCGTTACTTCTTCAAACTGTTTTGCATCAGCACTGCCCTTTTGTTTCAATTCTTCAGCAACTTCTTCAGGCAAAATATTCAACAACAGTTCCTCACTGTGTTGTTTTTCTTTTGCAATCCTGTTCCTCTGCCTTAAGACCACTATTAAAAACAGCAAGGCACCGGCAAGCCCCGCAGTTATTGAATTCCGAATGTTGCGCTGACGAATACTTTTCTTTTCGTTTTCGGCTTTTGCAGCTGCTTCCTTTTTATCGAAGTCGTACTGCATGGCCGTCTTGGTGATTTTCTTATCCTTTTCAATATTAAAAATCGAATCATTCAATAATTTGAAATATTTATAATTGACGAATGCTGACTTAAAATCGCCCTGAATGGAATCTATCTTGCTAAGTTGTTCCATAGCGCCGGAAAGGGTATTCAAAACGCCAACTTCCTTTAATAAAATAACAGCGGTATCAACATATTGCTTTGCCAGCGACAAAGCTTTTTCTTTTGTAACTCCGGCCACGCTTTCAGTTGCGTTGTTCTTACTGTCGTTATAAATGGCAAGGTAAATTTTACTTAATGACAGACAGTCGTATCCTTTGTTTTCAGCGGAGCCCAATTCATCGGCAATACGAAAAGCTTCACTGGCATTCGATAAGGCATTTTTGTAATCCCCTTTTTTTAGATAGATATCCCCAATGTTCGACAAATTCCGTTCAACCCCTTCCGGATCACCTATTTCTTTGTAAAGTACCAGTGATTTTTCCAGGAAAGTCATTGCCTGCTCATATTGCCCAAGATCTGAATAGACGCTGCCAATATTTCCAATTGCTAATGCAATATATAATTTGTTTCCTATGGCTTCATAAACCGTTAATGCTCTTTTAAAATAAGACAAAGCGTTTTTCTGATCGGAAAGTTCACTATATATATTTCCGATATTCAACAATGAACTTCCCTCACCGAATTTATTGCCATTCTCTTCAAACAGTTTTATTGCCTCCAGTAAATACTCAAGGGCATGAGGATAGTCGGACTGCACCATATAAGCATTACTGATATTGACCAATAAAGCGGCAGTTCCTTCCTTATCACCTGACTCCCTGGTAATTTCCAATGCTTCAAAAAACAAAGCCATTGCCTCTTTATATTTTTCAAACCGTAAATAAGTATTTCCAAGGTTATAAATAGCTGTTGCAAGTATATCCTTTTCTTTCAGCTTTCGTGCAAGTGCTACAGATTCCTGGCCATAACTGATAGCTTTGTCGCTGTCGAATTTTCGGTATGACATTCCAATAAAGGAAAGGGTAGACACTTTATTGCTGTCTTCCTTTTGCGCGGGTAAAACTGCCAATAGTGAATCGAGCCTTGCTTGGCCTCGCAATTCAGCGAACGATTGAAAGGATAAGAAAACAAATAATAGCGTCAGGATCTGTTTATTCATAAGATTCAGATGCATTAATATTTAATTTTAATCACAAACCGATAAGAAAAAGGTTTTCAAATATCAAATATATTATTTAACCATTAAATAGTATGCATCCTTTGATCATTCCGCGGCAAACTGTATCACTAAAGTTAAGTACCTGATTTAATTTGACTGTTGCCTGGCGAAGGGCAAATTTATCCGCCGAAGTTTAAGCATAGGTGGACGCCAAACGGCAAACGCTTTATACCTTCTCCCTAAACCTCCTCTTCCCCGTTGCCATTTTCAGATTAGCAATTTCCATATCGGTAAGAAATCTCCACCTTCCGCGAGGTAAATCTTTTTTTGTAAGTCCGGCGAAAACAACACGATCCAGTTTTTTTACTTCGTATTCCAAATGCTCAAAAATTCTTCTAACGATCCTGTTTTTACCCGAATGCAATTCAATGCCGATTACATTTTTCTCGTTTCCGGCATACACAATTTCATCGGCTTTGATAAATCCGTCCTCGAGTTCAATGCCCTTCGAAATCTCTTCCATGTCGGAAGTCTTTAGTGAGCGATCGAGTTCAACCTGGTAAACTTTCTGAACTTCGAACGACGGATGTGTGAGTTTCTTCGCAAGATCACCATCGTTCGTGAATAACAAGAGTCCCGTCGTATTCCTGTCGAGGCGGCCAACCGGGTACACACGTTCCCTGCATGCTTTGGCGATGAGCGACATCACCGTCTTCCGGTCTTCCGGATCGTTTGTTGTCGTAATAAAATCTTTGGGCTTGTTCAGGAGAATGTAAACCATGCGCTCCGTCCGCAGCAATTCATTGTTATATTTTACTTCATCACCCGGCATCACTTTGAAACCCATTTCGGTAATGACTTTACCATTCACGGAAATCACTCCGGCTTCAATCATTTCATCGGCCTCTCTTCGCGAACAAATTCCTGCATTCGCAATAAACTTATTCAAACGAGTTGACCCGTCTTCATGAGTCTTTGGCATTGGCGGCGACTTTTTACGATCACCGTAAAATTCATGCTTCTCTTTCCGGTTCCATGGTCTCTCGGGACGATCGCCGGAAACAGGTCTCGAAAAACTTTTTCGCTTTTCCGGTCTTTCTGTTTTATTGTACCTGTTTTCTCCATAGGCACGAGGCGAATCGCTTTTCTGTGTAGAACGTTCTGATTTGAATTTATTGCCGGAACCTCTCTCTTCTTTCCTTACAAACGATTTTTCTCCATCGCCGATTCTCTTTCTCTTTTTCCTGTCGCCGGAATCTGCCGAATGTTCGAACGGACGTTTCTCACGAAACGGAGTTCTTTCTTTTCTGTCGGATGATTCAGAATAATCCCTCGCAGTTCTTTCAAATTTTTTGGTGTCTGAACCACCATCTTCTCTTAGAGGATTTTCTGTTCGATTATCTTTTCGTCTTAAATATGTTCCGCCGCCTGTTGATCTGTCATCCGGCTTATCAAAGGCTTTTCTCACTGGTCGCTCGTCTCTCGATTTAAAACCACCCGCACGGGAACTGCTGCGACGAGGACTATCGAAACTTTTTCTTTCCGGTTTATCTGTACGATCGAATGATCTTCTTTCGGGACGATCACCCTTCGGCTTAAATCGGTCAAAACGGTCGCCTGCTTTTTCTCCATATGATCTATTTCCCGGACTATCCGAATCACTTCTTCCTGCACGAAATGGCTTTGAATAATCCCCCGTTCTTCTTCTTTCGGGTCTTTCTTCATCACGCTTACCAGGACGGAATGGCTTTCCCGCTCCTCCCCGGCTTCCAACACCACGCGGACTTTTAGAAAAACTTTTCTTAGGACCTGATGATCTTCCGGCCGGTTTTCCTTTTCTGCCACCTGCAGGCCTGCCTGCTGAACTTCTTGAACGTTTCATGAGGCAAAGCTAAGAAAATTGAGCGGAGGAAGGAATTAAGTATCAAGAATCAAGAACCAAGAGCCAAGAACCAAGAACCAAGATGGTGTTGTGTAAATTTAAAGCGCTTTTCCAATCTAGAATGGATATTGACTCTTGAATCTTGGTTCTTTACTCTTGGTTCTTGGTTCTTGAATCTTGGTTCTTGAATCTTGGTTCTTGGTTCTTAGTTCTTGGTTCTTGGCTCTTGGTTCTTGGTTCTTGAATCTTGGCTCTTGGTTCTTGGCTCTTGGTTCTTGGCTCTTGGCTCTTTCACACCATCGGATAAAACGCATCCACAATATGCTCAATCGAAGTGTATTCGCTGTTTGTGATCACAACCATGATATCAAACCTCCATTCCCTGTCAGGATAAAAATCTTTTACATACTGATCTGCAGCACGTATGATTTGCTTTTGTTTTCCCAATGAAACGAGCAATGACGGATCTGTGAGATATGATGAAATGCGTGTCTTTACTTCAACAAAAATAAGCTTACCATCCATTTCGGCAATGATGTCAACTTCCGCTTTATTGAAAATGTAATTTCTCCGAAGGATTTTATAGCCTTTGTTGCGGAGTGTATCGCAGGCAATACTCTCCCCGATTGTTCCGAGTTCCTTTGTACTAACCATTATGAAAAACGAGCTCCAGTTTTTCGCTTACATTGAGAGTGACTTCTGATCCAAGAATTAAAGGATAATTGTTTGGAATATGTCCGGATGGGAAACCGAAAAAGACAGGGAAACTATATTCGTCGACTGCCTCCCTGATGATTTCTTCTGCCGTCTTGCCAAATGGAATCGGATTATCCTTCATCTCCGTCATTCCTCCGACGATGAGTCCGGCAAGTCCCTTCAATTTTCCATTCCTCTTCAGATTCATCATCATTCGGTCGATGTGATATAAATATTCATCGAGGTCTTCGATGAAAAGGATTTTACCTTCGGTATCAATATCGCTCAGGCTGCCAAGGATAGAATAAAGCACAGACAGGTTACCTCCTACAAGCCTTCCCCTGGCTTTTCCTTTGCGGCTCAGCTTTTCGAGATGAGGCGGTTGTTTGGATAATGAGTATTTCAGCGGGCTGCCGAAGAGAGTTTCTTTGTAAACGTTCAGGCATGTGGGGCTGAGGTTTGGTAAATTCAATGCCATCGGACCATGAAAAGACTGCAGGTTACAATTGCGGTGAACATGTGAATGCAAAACAGTCAGATCACTAAAGCCGATCAGCCACTTAGGATTTTTATTAAACCGTTTCCAGTCAATGGCGTCGACAATTCGTACAGTGCCGTAACCGCCTCTTGCAAAGAGAATTGCCTTTGCTTTGCTGTTGAGTGCGCGCTGCAGATCGCCGGCTCTTTCCTCATCGGTTCCTGAAAACTGGTTATAAAATTTGTACAGATTTTTCGCAGGCTGAACATTTAATCCCCATGAAGTAAACAAATCAATCGCAGGTTTTACCTCAGCCTTGCTGACTTTTCTTGCAGTTGAGACAATTACAACGGTGTCCCCGGTTTTCAGATACTCCGGTCGAATCATATTATTATCTTTGGCAGCGAAATTAAATTAAAGTTTGCGGTTTAGTGTTTAACTAATGAAGTTTATTTTTTAAACCTCTTCGTTGTTGGTTATTGTTTAATGGTTATTATAATTAACGAATGAACTAATTAACGAATCAACTAATTGCAATACTTCCATAATATATGAAACCATTACTCGTTACTGCCGCTCTCCCCTATGCCAACGGGCCCGTTCATATCGGTCACCTGGCCGGAGCATATCTTCCTGCCGATATCTATGTGCGTTTTCAGAGGATGCTTGGAGAGGATGTATTATTTATTTGCGGCTCCGACGAACATGGCGTTCCGATTACCTTGCGTGCGAGAAAAGAGGGAATTACACCGCAGCAGGTCGTAGATAAATATCATTCTATTATCAGGAAAAGTTTTGCCGATTTTGGTATTTCTTTCGATATCTATCATCGTACATCAGAAAAGGTTCATTATGAAACTGCCTCTGATTTTTTTACGGTTCTGAACGATAAGAAAGTTTTTACTGAAGAAGAAAGCGAACAATACTATGATGAGGAAGCAGGAATTTTTCTTGCCGATCGTTACATAACAGGCACGTGTCCGAATTGCGGCAATCCGAATGCTTATGGCGATCAGTGTGAAAAATGCGGCAAGAGTCTGTCGCCCTCCGACCTGATCAATCCTCATTCGCAATTGAGCGGCAAACCACCGGTGAAGAAGAAAACCAAACACTGGTATCTTCCTCTCGACAAATTTCAAAAAGAATGGCTGGAGAAATGGATAATCAGTCATAAAGACGACTGGAAGAATAATGTTTTTGGGCAATGCAAATCGTGGCTCGACCAAGGTTTGCAGCCGAGGGCGGTTACGCGCGATCTCGACTGGGGGGTGCCGGTTCCATTACCTGATGCGAAAGGAAAAGTATTATATGTGTGGTTTGATGCGCCGATCGGATATATTTCGGCGACGAAGGCTTTATTTATTGAAAGCGGAAAACCGGAAGGATGGAAAAAATACTGGACGGGCGATTCGAGGCTGATACATTTCATCGGTAAAGACAACATCGTTTTTCACTGCCTGATTTTTCCGGCGATGTTGAAAGCGTATGGCGATTTTGTTTTGCCGGAAAATGTACCTGCCAATGAATTCCTGAATCTTGAGGGAGACAAAATTTCCACTTCCCGCAACTGGGCCGTGTGGCTGCATGAGTACCTGCAAGATTTCCCGGGCAAACAGGATGTATTGAGATATGTACTTTGCTCGACAGCGCCGGAGAACAAAGACAATGATTTTACCTGGAAAGATTTCCAGGCGAGGAATAACAATGAGCTGGTAGCGATTCTTGGAAATTTCGTTAACCGCGCTCTCGTACTTGCCGATAAATATTATGCAGGAAAAGTTCCGGCACCGGGTAAACTAACTAAAGAAGACGATTCATGCATTAACGAAATCAATGAGGCTCCGGTTCGAATCAGAGACCTGGTGTTAGGTTACCGTTTGCGTGAAGCACTTTTTGAATTGATGAATCTGGCCCGTACAGGGAATAAATACTTAGCTGACCAGGAGCCATGGAAGCTTTATCCGACGGATCCCGAGAGAGTAAAAACGATCCTCTATGTCTCTCTTGAAATATGCGCAGCACTTGCATACATCATGGAGCCATTTCTGCCTGAGACTTCAAAAAAACTTCTGGCGATGATGAATTTAAAACCAGGCAAGTGGGAAGAATTTCACCGGCACAGGATTTTAAAAGAAGGACACCAGTTAGGCAAAGCAGGATTACTATTCGAGAAAATAGAAGATGAAATAATTGAAAACCAAATAAAGAGACTGATGGACAGCAAAGAAGCAAATGCTCCGGCGCCTGCAATTGCAGAGGCTAAGGCAACGACAACATTTGATGATTTTCAGAAGATGGATATTCGTGTAGGGACTATAATTGCCGCAGAGCGTGTACCGAAAACAGATAAACTTTTGAAATTAACTATTGATACAGGTATCGATCAGCGAACGGTTGTGAGCGGCATCGCAGCTTCATACGATCCTGAAAAAATTATCGGTCAACAGGTTTCTATTTTACTCAATCTGGAACCGAGAAAAATAAAAGGCATTGAATCGCAGGGAATGATTTTGATGGCAGAAAACGAAAAAGGTGAACTGGCATTTGTTTCGCCGACCAGGCCAATTCCTAACGGAGGCATAATCAGGTGATCGAAGTTTATTATTCTTTAAATCCGATTCTTCTTCTAATTTTTTGAGGAGGATTCATAAGCTGACGCAGTGCATTAAAAAGAGTTTTGATATCGATGGTATTTTTATCCACTTTACCTTCAAGTTCCTTTAATTTTAATGCAACCTTTTTATTGCTTTCAAGCAATTGTTTTAAGTATGTAAAAGCTCTTACAACCTGAATGCTGCCTCAAATGGCAACCGGACTGTTTAAGACAGTAGCAAGCATCAATGCTCCGAATTCTGTAAACACATAAGGTAACTTCCGGCGACCACCCCAACTTGAAGTCGCAATTTGCGACTTCAAGTTATCGAACTCTTTACCAGTTAAAGTGAACATAAAATCAGCAGGAAACCTTTCCATATTTCGTTTCACCTGTTCATTCAACCGTTTAGTAGTTACACCATATACTTCAGCAAGATCTGAATCGATCATTACTCTCGTATTCCTTATTAGATATATTTTATTTTCAATTTGATGAAGAACAACTCTTCTTCCTTTCCGTTTATCTCTTTTCATTTCTAAAAACATTTAAATAGTAAATGCAAGCTTAAAAACGGAATTTGATTTTTCAACCTCAAAAAAGATAGATAATTTATTGAGATAATTCAGTATTGCGTTAAATAATTTGACGATTGCTATTGAAGTAGCTCATGCGTTGATACACTGGAATTGATCAACTATAATACTTTTCGAGACAAAATAAACTTGAAGTCGCAAATTGCGACTTCAAGTTTTCTATTTATTAAATTACAAAATATAAAATCCTAAAATATTTTTTTGCTAATTGGCTAGTTGGCCGATCAACTAATTCACGAATTTCTTATACGGGCGAATAATCAAACGAATCGCCTTATCATAACTAAAATAATTCCAAAGCCAGTTCAAAAAAACAATCAGCCTGTTTCTGAATCCGACTAATAGCATGAGGTGAATAAACAGCCAGGCCATCCAGGCGAAAATTCCTTTGAGGTGTATAAATTTCAGATCGGCAACAGCTCTGCTTCGTCCGATGGTGGCCATCGTGCCTTTATCGAAATATTTAAATTTTTTCCACTCTGAATTATCTTTACGGTTTAAATTCTTTGCAAGATTTTTTCCCTGCTGCATGGCTACCGGCGCCAGCATCGGATGAACACCACTCTCCATCGAAGCTACATCGCCGATTGCATATACATTTTCCAAACCTTTAACCTTGTTGAAGTCGTCGACTGCCAGGCGATTTCCTCTTACAACTATATCCGGAGAAAACCCGACCGGAATATTTCCCTTAACGCCGGCTGTCCAGATTAATGCCCGTGTTTGAAAGATGGTCCCGTCTTTTAATTTTGCTTCCTTTCCGTCGTACGAAATCAGCTGCGAATTAAGCTTGATCTTAACTCCAAGTTCTTCCAGCTGTTTCTTCGAATTTCTTTTCGAAAAATCGGACATGACATCAAGTATGTTTGCTGCGGATTCGACGATGGTTATTTCCATCATCGATAAATCAAGTTCAGGATAGTCGTTTGGCAACACATGTCGTTTAAGTTCTGCAAGGGAACCTGAAACCTCCACACCCGTTGGTCCTCCCCCAACTACAACAAAATTCATCAGCCTCTTTTGTTCATCCTGGTTTTTCGTCAATAAAGCAGCTTCAAAATTCTGCAGAATAAAACTCCTGAGATTCAATGCATCCGTAACACTTTTCAGGTAGAGCGAATGATTTTCCAATTCTTTCATTCCGAAAAAATTGGTGACGGAGCCACTGGCCAGTATTAAAATGTCGTATGGTAAAAGTCCGATGTTAGTATCCACCAAACGATCGGTTGAATTAATATCCTTTACCTCCGCCATTCGAAAAACAACACCATTTTTCGCGGCAATAATTTTTCGCAGCGGATATGCAATCGAATCTGGCTCCAAACCGCCGGTGGCAACCTGGTAAAGCAATGGCTGAAAAGTGAAATAATTGTGCTTGTCCACCAAAAGGACTTCAAATTTTCGTGTATCGAGGTGTTTTGCAATTTCGATTCCGCCAAAACCACCGCCAACGACGACGATCCTTTTTTTTTCATTATTTAGGCGGAAAACATCCATTCGATAAGATTAGAATACAATATTACCTACTTTTAAAAACCTGATATCCGTTTTTAAAAAACATTTAAAACATATTTGTTATCACTGTATATTAAGTTATATTTGCGCCATAGTTTAGAAAGATAAAGAGGGGACCAAAGTCCCCTTTTTTATTGAAAAAAGATGAATATCAGAGAAGACATCGTTCGACTAGTTGAGGAAAAGATTGCAACATCGGAGAATTTCCTCGTGGAAGTAAAAGTTGTCCCTGGAAAAATCGTTGTCACCATCGATCATCCTAAGGGTGTCAGGATCGACGATTGTGTTGCCATAAATCGTTTTCTTCATGAAAAGCTGGACGAAACGGACCTGTTCGATCGCTATGAACTTGAAGTCGGTTCACCGGGCATGGAAGAGCCGTTAAAAATACTTCCGCAGTTTAAAAAGAGAATCGGTCAGACAGTGAGCGTGGTAACATTTGATGGTTTAAAACATACCGGCATATTGGTTATGGCAGACGAAAAAAATCTCGAACTTTTGGAAGAATTTAAAGCCGGAAGCGGAAAGAAAAAAGAAGTGCAAAAAAAGAATCATATTATCCCATTCAGTGAAATAAAAGAAACAAGAGTTATTTTCTCTTTCGATAAAATAATCTGACAAAAATGAAAAAAGCAGAAATCAAAGACGAACACACAGAATTAGTAGAAGCCTTTTCGGAATTCAAGGAGTTAAAAAACATCGATCGTGCCAGCATGATGAGCATACTGGAAGATGTATTTAAAAATATGCTTCGCAAGAAATACGGCACGGCTGATAATTTTGACATCGTCATTAATACAGACAAAGGTGATCTCGAAGCTTTCAGAAACAGGCTGATCGTTGAAGACGGACAGGTTGAAGATCCAAATACACAGGTTGAATATTCAGAGGCGGTTAAAATCGAACCCGATTTCGAAGTCGGTGAAGAGGTGTCTGAAAATGTCAAATTCTCGGACTTCGGACGCCGGGCTGTATTGGCTGCCCGTCAGAACCTGATGGCACGTGTACAGGAACTGGAGCGTGAAGGTATTTTCAAAAAATATAAGGACCGTGTGGGGGAAATAATTACAGGCGAGGTTTATCAGACCTGGAAAAAAGAAACACTGGTGATGGATGACGACAGCAACGAACTTATTCTTCCTAAGAGCGAACAGATTCCTTCCGACTTTTTCAAGAAGGGTGATGCAGTGCGTGCAGTCGTTTTGCGTGTTGAAATGATCAATGGCACACCGAAGATTATCCTTTCGCGTACCTCCCCGCTTTTCCTTGAGAAATTATTCGAACTCGAAGTGCCCGAAGTATTTGACGGGTTGATCACGATAAAGAAAATTGTAAGAGAGCCGGGAGAGCGTGCAAAAGTGGCCGTTGAGAGTTACGACGACCGCATCGATCCGGTAGGCGCCTGCGTGGGAATGAAAGGTTCACGGATACATGGCATCGTTCGTGAATTAAGGAATGAAAACATCGACGTTATCAACTATACGAACAACGTCCCATTGTTTATATCACGTGCTCTTGCTCCTGCCAAGATCACAACGATAAAACTTGACGACGAGAAAAAACGTGCCTCCGTTTTCCTGAAGCCTGACCAGGTATCGCTGGCAATAGGAAAAGGCGGTCATAATATCAAACTGGCAGGTAAACTTTCAGGATATGAAATCGACGTTTACCGCGATACGGACGACGACCAGGAGGATGTTGATCTCGATGAATTTGCAGATGAAATAGAACCATGGATCATCGACGAGCTGAAAGGAATTGGTTGTGATACGGCTAAGAGTGTATTGGATCTTCCGGTGGAAGACCTGGTACGCAGAACAGACCTCGAAGAAGAAACGATCAGGGAAGTTGTTAGAATATTAAGATCTGAATTCGAATAATAATACTGGTAAATCGACAAGATCAATTTATTGTTACCTTGCATACGCTGAAGGCGGAACGGTATAAAAGTAAATATGGCAGAAGTAGAAAAAACAATACGATTAAATAAAGCAGCAAAGGAATTCAACCTTAGCATGGACCATATTGTGGACTTTTTGTCCGCAAAAGGCTTCAAGATCGAAAGTAATCCGAATACCAAGCTGCCCGGGGATGCCTATACCCTCCTCTTAAAAGAATTCCAAAGCGACAAATCGGCCAGGGAAGAAGCCCAGCAACTTTCTCAAAGCAAGATCAAGAAAGATACTTCATTGGTTCTTGAAGCCGAAGAAAGACCGAAAACAGGAACGAGGAAGGATGACGAATCAAAAGAGATTCTCATTAAAAATATGAGCGCCGCTCATACTTTAAAAGATAACGTTGCCAAAGCTGAAAAGGAAAAAGAAACAAAAGCCAAAGCCGCTAAAGAAGTAAAGGAAAAGGAAGCGAAGGCAAAAGAAGAAAAAGCTGCTAAAGCCGAGAAGGAAAAAGAACCCGTAATCATCAAAGCAAAGGCCGATAAGGTCGAAGGACCTAAAGTCGTTGGGATGATTGATATTTCCGAAGAACCAGTGAAACGCAAGCGTGGTTCCAAGGCTGAAGAAGAAAAACCGGTTGAAAAAGCAAAGACCAAGTCAAAGGCAAAGGCTAAAACAGAAAAAGAAGAGGAAGAAAAAGTTGTTAAGAAAGTAAGTAAAAAGAAAAAAGACCTCATCGAAGAAACGCCTGTTGTTTCTGAAGATAAAAAACAGGCTGAACCCCAACCGGAAATTGAAATTACCAATGAGGCGCCATCACCTGCACCGGCCTCTACTGCTGAGCCGGAAGATGTAAAAGAGAAAGATGAAATCCATCGTATAAAGATTACTAAGCTTTCCGGCCCGACAATTATGGGCAAGATCGATCTTCCGACGGAACCTCCGAAACGTAAGCCGGTTGCATCTTCTTCGGGAGCAGTAGATGATAAAAAGAAAAAACGCAAGCGCACAGAAAGAAAAGGAGGAGGTCAGCCTGTTCCACAGGATAAAACCAAACCACCTGGAGCTTTCGATAGACCACGTACCCCGCATCATCATCGTGGCGGTGGCGGTCATCGCCCGCCGGCAAAAACGGAACTTACAGAAAAGGAAGTACAGGATCAGATTAAAGCAACGCTGGCGAGGTTAAGCGGAGCGGGAGGAAAATCCAAATCATCCAAGCTGCGCAGGGCAAGAAGAGACGAGCGGGCGGAAGAAACGGCAGCAGCAGCGGCAGAACAGGCCGATAACAAAATAATCCAGGTAACGGAATTCGTAACTGCCAATGACCTTGCGAGGATGCTTAATGTGTCAGTCACAGATATCATCTCCGCATGCATGTCGCTCGGAATTTTCGTTTCCATCAATCAGCGCCTCGATGCCGAGACGCTCTCAGTGGTAGCGGAAGAATTCGGATATAAAGTTGAATTCGTTTCTGCAGACGTTCAGGAAACCATCGGAACTGAAGAAGACAAGGCTGAAGATATGGTGCCACGATCTCCGATTGTAACAGTCATGGGACACGTTGATCATGGAAAAACATCGCTCCTCGACTATATCCGAAAAGCCAATGTGATCGCAGGCGAGGCTGGCGGAATCACGCAACACATCGGCGCCTATGAGGTGACGCTGGAGAACGGCAAGAAAATCACCTTCCTTGATACACCGGGCCACGAGGCATTTACGGCCATGCGTGCACGCGGAGCGAAAGTAACCGACGTTGCCATCATCGTGATTGCGGCAGACGACAGCGTAATGCCACAGACAATTGAAGCGATCAACCACGCCCAGGCGGCGGGAGTACCAATGGTTTTTGCCATCAACAAGATCGACAAACCGGATTCGAATCCGGAGCGAATTAAGGAACAACTTTCCAAGATGAACATTTTAGTCGAAGACTGGGGCGGCAAATACCAGTGCCAGGAGATCAGCGCGAAGAAGGGTGTGAATGTCGAGGCATTACTCGAAAAAGTTTTACTCGAGGCTGAGTTGCTGGATCTGAAAGCTAATCCTAACCGTCGTGCAAACGGAACGGTAATCGAATCGATGCTCGACAAAGGACGCGGATATGTGATGACCGTTTTGGTACAGGGTGGTACATTGAAAGTAGGAGACATACTCCTGGCTGGCTGTTTCAGCGGCCGCGTGAAAGCATTATATAACGAACGTGGTTTCCGATCGAAAGAAGCCGGGCCTTCCGCGCCTGCACAGGTGCTGGGAATGACGGGGGCGCCACAGGCAGGTGATCTTTTCAATGTAATGGAAGACGAAAGAGAGGCGCGGGAGATTGCCAACAAGCGTCTGCAATTGCAGCGTGAGCAGGGAATCCGTACGCATAAACACATTACGCTCGATGAAATCGGACGCCGGCTTGCAATTGGCAACTTTAAGGAGTTGAACGTAATCGTGAAAGGTGACGTGGATGGCTCCATTGAGGCCCTTGCAGATTCATTGCTTAAACTTTCAACCGCGGAAATTCAGATAAACATCATTCATAAATCGGTAGGACAAATCACGGAAAGTGATGTTTTACTTGCCTCAGCTTCGAATGCAATCATCATAGGATTCCAGGTGAGGCCGTCGGTGAACGCACGCAAGCTTGCGGAAAACGAACAAATCGAAATCAGGCTCTACTCAATTATTTATAATGCCATCAATGAATTGAAGCAGGCCATGGAAGGAATGCTTGCGCCGGAATACCAGGAGAAGATCGTCGGCAATATTGAGATCCGCGATATATTCAAGATACCGAAAGTCGGAACAGTTGCAGGATGCATGGTGCTCGATGGCAAGATTTCCAGGAACACCAAAGTGCGCGTGGTTCGTGATGGAATCGTCGTTTATTCCGGTGAACTTGCATCACTCAAAAGGTTCAAGGATGACGTCAAAGAAGTATCTGCAGGTTACGAATGCGGATTAAGCATAGCCAATTTTAACGACATTAAGGTTAACGATATCATTGAAGGTTATGAGCAGGTTGCGGTAAAACGAACGCTGGCATAATTTTACATCTGTAAAACTGACGATGAATCTGAATAGCAGGCAATCCTCTGCCGGGAAAAATTATATTTTGAATACAGGCATTAACTGTTTCGCTTGTTTATTACTGTTCTCTTTCTCTTTTACTTCCCTGTCGAATGCACAGGAAATTACCACTTCCGATCCTGATTCAGCGCTTATAATCACGAGGGACGCGCGACTGGATGAATTGATCAATAAACAGAAAGAAGAAAATATCCTTAACCAGACTATGCAGGGTTACAGGATCCAGATATATTTTGGAGGCGTCCGTCAAAAAGCCTCAGAAGTCAGGCTCGATTTTACCAACAGGTTTCCAGATGTACCTGCTTACCTGAGTTATCAGCAACCAAATTTTAAAGTCAGAGTCGGAGATTACCGGAACCGGTTTGAAGCACAGAAATTTTTAAAGTCAATCGAAGGCCTTTTCCCCACATGCTTCATTGTACCCGATGAAGTGAAGTTGCCACCGTTAAAATAGAAAAACGAATCCGGAATTTGGGTGTAATTTATAGTTCGTAATTCGTACTTTCATTGCCATCTTTGTCCTCCTAACACACTTCCATGAAAAAGATTTTGAATTACTTCCTGCAGGGATTATTGTTTGTAGTCCCAATTACAATAACACTATGGGTTATCTTTAAAAGTATACTCTGGATAGACGGCCTGCTGCCTTTTCAGATACCGATAAAAATACCGGGAATACATTCGCTTGAAATTCCAGGATTGGGTTTGCTCACAATATTTGCCGGAATTTCGCTGGTTGGCTTCATAAGTGCGAAGTACATACGGAACCCTTTATTTTCTTATATCGAACGGATGATTGACCGTGCTCCGCTCGTCAAGCTGATTTATTCTTCCGTGAAAGACCTGGTAGAAGCGTTCGTTGGCGAGAAAAGAAGATTTAATAAGCCCGTGCTTGTCAGACTTGAGAAAGAATCCCAGATTAACCGGATCGGGTTTATTACCAAAGAGGATCTTTCAGAAATCGATCTGGGTAAAGAGATGGTTGCAGTTTATCTTCCGTTTTCCTACAGTTTCGCAGGCGAATTGATCATCCTTCCCCGTGAAAATATCCGGCCACTCAGCACTTCAGGTACGGATGCAATGAAGTTCATCATCTCCGGAGGAGTTACTGAGCTTAAGGATTAATAATTCTGTTAAACGAAACATCACCCTTACTAAAATACGTTACAAGGATTGAACGATTTTTCATCTGGCAGAATAAAATCGATACCGGCCCTGGCATAGAGGTCATTTTTTTAAATTGAAAGCAGGCGATTATTTGATGAATAAAACAGTGCTCTCATTTTTAAAGTATCTCCTGATCCTTTCTGTGGGAATAGCTTTACTATGGCTTGCCTTTCGCGGGGTGAGTCTGAAGGAAACTATAGATCACATGCTGCAGGCAAATTTTTTCTGGTTATTTGTATCCATTCTTGCTTCTCTCATCGCCTTTGTAAGCAGGGCAATTCGCTGGAACATGCTGATAGAACCGCTTGGGTATAAGCCATCGGTTGCAAATACTTCGGCAGCACTGATGATCGGTTACCTGGCTAACCTCGCAGTTCCCCGACTGGGTGAAGTCACCCGTTGCGGATCACTCAGCCGTGCCGAAAAAGTACCGTTCGATTCATTGCTTGGCACAGTCATCATTGAACGCATCATCGATGTATTGTGTCTTCTGCTGCTCATTGTAATGGTGGCCATTGTCGAATTCAACCGTCTTGGAAACTTGCTTATCGAAAACGTATACAACCCGATAAAGAGTAAACTTTCAGGAGCCATTCACTCGCCGTTATTTTTAGGAATCATGATAGTGCTGATCGGGATCATCATTCTCTACTTTTTCCTGAAGAGAAAAAAATCTGCAGGAACTTTCTCACAGAAATTTACAGGCATATTGCGAAGTGTGTTTAACGGTATCGACACCATAAGGAAATTGAAAAACCCACTGGGGTTTCTGTTTCATACCATACTGATCTGGTTGATGTATTTTATGATGTCTTATACCTGCTTCTTTGCATTGCAGGAAACCTCGGGACTCGACTGGCAGGCGGGATTATTTGTATTGGTGGCCGGAGGAATGGGAATGAGTGCCCCGGTGCAGGGCGGACTGGGCACTTACCACATGCTGGTTTCGGAAGGACTCATGCTTTACGGTGTCGGGAAAATTCCAAGTCTTACCTTTGCTACATTAATGCACACATCACAGACGCTGGTGGTTATAATTCTTGGAGCCTTTGCTTTTTTATATTTATTTTTGAAACGTAGAAATGCAAAGGTCACGAACAATTGATATTATCCGCAGTAAGATTCTCAGCCAGGAGGAACTATTGCTGCAGCTTAGCCGGTGGAGATTGTTATCGCGCAGAATTGTTTTTACAAACGGGTGTTTCGATCTCATACATTTGGGACATGTCGACTACCTTGCTAAAGCTGCCGATGAAGGCGACATCCTCCTCGTTGGATTAAATTCCGACACTTCCGCTTCCGGGCTAAAGGGCCCATCACGCCCGATTAACGGGCAGGACCAACGGGCCATGATACTGGCTTCTTTTCTGTTCGTTGATGCCGTTGTGATCTTCAACGATCCTACCCCTTACCAACTAATTTCAGTCGTTCAGCCCGATATACTCGTTAAAGGCGGTGATTATAAACCCGAGGATATAGTCGGTTACGATATCGTTAAACGCAAAAATGGTATAGTAAAGACCATTGATTTTCTGCCTGGTTTTTCAACAACGTTGATTGAAGATAAAATCCGGGCGTTTAACAAATCATAAAAGAAATCTTTTATCTTTACGGGTAAATCAACAGATCATGAAACCCCTCTTATCCATTTCTGTTATTTTTCTGATAAGCGTTGTATGCTTTTTATCCTGCCAAAAGGAAGAATATCTGAAATCAGAAAAAGAAATTAAAAAAGAACTGGCAGGAACCTGGACATTAATTCCAATTCCGCGTTATGATTCAATTGTAAATCCTGATCTGACGAAGACCGCTGTAGAGCATTTCGAAACATGGTCGTTTAACGATACAAAGGTTACGATCGTAAATAACGGTCAGACAAGTTCTTCCACCTATTCTGTTTCAACAGGATTGTCAAAGGCAGAATTTAAACTCGATGGAGTGACTCCTGTATTTGTTCCTCCTGCCCGGGTGAGGGAAATAAATGGCACATGGCAAATCATTCAACTGGATGATGATGTATTAATCATTGCAAACGATCAGGATGGTTCTTCATGGCTTACCGAATTGGAATTTAAACGCTGAAGCAGCGTTTTCTCAGCTCATTTTTCTTATTGAATTATTTTGAGCGTTTAATTATTCACCTAACATCTGCTGTATATTTATCAGAAGAAGTTTTCCACTCCGACCCGGCGTTGACATTTACTTATTATTTTCGTTGCCGTGAGTACGATCGTCCCCAAAGTCAAGACTACATTTTTTTGCCAGAATTGCGGAGTATCTTCTCCCAAATGGATCGGACGTTGCCCTTCCTGCGGCGAATGGAATACATATGTTGAAGAAATCGTTACGAAAGACGACAGCAATTCATTATGGAAAAAAACCACCGATAAACGACAGAGAAGTCAGAAATCATTGCTTCTTTCGGAAGTGCCTGTGCGGGATGAACAGCGGATGGAGATGCCCGACAACGAATTTAACCGTGTGCTTGGCGGCGGGCTAGTGCCGGGATCGTTAGTGCTGATGGGCGGAGAGCCTGGTATAGGCAAATCGACATTACTGCTGCAGATTTCACTTTCGATTAAAAATAAAAAAGTATTGTATGTAAGCGGTGAGGAGAGCGAACATCAGATTAAAATGCGTGCAGAGAGACTGAAACTTACGAACGAACGTTTTTTTATTCTGACCGATACTTCCCTTGATAATATTTTCAGGCAGATATCCGAGGTAGATCCTGATATCGTGATTATCGATTCGATACAGACGATCATCAGCAGCAAGATCGATTCATCGCCGGGAAGTGTTTCACAGATACGTGAATGCACGGGCGATCTGCTGCGCTTTGCAAAGGAATCGTCGGTTCCGGTTTTCCTGATCGGCCATATTACCAAAGACGGAATGATTGCCGGTCCCAAGATATTAGAACACATGGTCGATACTGTATTACAGTTCGAGGGCGACAGGCATCATGTATATAGAATTCTACGTGCTGTGAAAAACCGTTTTGGTTCTACTGCGGAACTTGGAATTTATGAAATGCAGGGAGCAGGCCTGAGGGAAGTGAGTAATCCCTCTGAAGTATTGATTGCGCAACGCGAAGAGAGGTTGAGTGGAATAGCGATTGCTGCTACGATGGAAGGGATCAGGCCGCTGCTGATCGAAACCCAGGCACTGGTGAGTACGGCGGTATACGGCACCCCTCAACGGTCGTCGACGGGCTTCGACCTCAGGAGACTGAGCATGCTGCTTGCTGTCCTGGAAAAACGTTGCGGATTCCGGCTTGGGGCGAAGGATGTTTTCCTCAACCTTGCGGGTGGAATTAAGGTCGAAGATCCGGCTATCGACCTGGCGGTGATCTGCGCCATTCTCTCATCGGGAGAAGACATTCCGATTTCCCCGAAGATTTCTTTTTCCGGAGAAGTGGGACTCAGCGGGGAAATCAGGCCGGTTACACGAATCGAACAGAGAATCGTTGAATCAGAGAAAATGGGGTTTGAGCAAATCCTGATCAGCAAATACAATCAAAAGGGTCTTGATAAAAGTCGTTTTAAGGCTATAAAGATCGTGGCAGTTTCTAAGGTTGAAGAAGTATTTTCCTACCTTTTTGGCTGAAATGAGTTTTTTTTTAATTGTCGTTCTCGGGTAAATGATGGAATACCTGTTTAATTTTCACTAAAATTTCAGTGTGATTTTCTCTATTAATACCTGATTTCCATATAATTGAGCTTTATTCTTCAAACAGATTACCACTGAGTTTGTATTAATATACAATCATTCATTATTCAATACTCATTTTAAAACCTTTTTCTAAATAATTCCTGATATACGGAATATTAGGTTACCTTTGCTCCGCTTAATTTACCGGGTTCGGCTAAAAAAAGCATAATCAGTGTTTTAATACCTATCAATTTACAAATTAATGAAAACAGGAAAAGTAAAATTCTTTAATGAATCAAAAGGCTTCGGTTTTATCAAAGACGATAATAGCGGAGAAGAAGTATTCGTACATTCAAGTGGTCTGCAAGATCAGATCCAGGAGAATGACAGTGTTCAATTTGAAGTTCAGCAAGGCAAAAAAGGCCTCAATGCTGTTAACGTTCGTAGAACTTCGTAATCTAAACCTTTATGGATTTAAAAAGCTTGTCAAATGACAAGCTTTTTTTTTGAGCATCCACGAAGTAATTTTCCATCCGGTAACAAAATTTGTATTTACTTTTATCTGAAATTTAAAATGATCACAGAAAATTATATCCAATGAAAATAGCAGTATTGGGAACGGGGATGGTTGGAGAAGCCATCGGTTCGAAACTTGTTGAAACCGGTCACCAGGTAATGATGGGATCGAGATCGGCTACAAATGAAAAGGCGTTGAAGTGGGTTGAAAAAGCCGGTAAGAATTCTTCGAATGGCACATTCAAAGAAGCTGCGGCATTCGGTGAAATTATCTTCAACTGCACGTCAGGCGGCGCCTCCATACAGGCATTGAAACTGGCTGGAGCGGAAAATATGAAAGAAAAAATATTAATCGACCTTGCAAACCCGCTGGATGCTTCCAAAGGGATGCCGCCTGCGTTGATTCCCGAATTGTCAAATACAAATTCTCTTGGAGAGGAAATCCAGAAAACATTTCCGGATGTTAAAGTAGTCAAGACACTTAACACGATGAATTGTTACCTGATGGTGGATGCGACTAAAGTAGCGGGCGAACACGACGTCTTCATCTGCGGAAATGATGCTGCAGCCAAGGAAAAAGTGAAAGAAATATTAAAGTCTTTTGGATGGAAATCACCGGTCGATCTGGGCGACATAAGCTCCAGTCGCGGCACAGAAATGATTCTTCCTCTGTGGCTAAGACTCTGGGGAACATTTAAATCGCCAATGTTTAACTTTAAAATTGTAAAGTAAAGCAGTTTTTCAGATCAACATTTTTAATCTTTTCCAGTAGTATATCTTACAACTTTATGTTTAATGAAATTCCTGCGGGTTTGTATATTGTTTTTTGCCATCGTCCGGCTTTCGGTTGCACAAAGTGACGAGCAGGAAATTAAATTTATTGAAAAGCTGATCAGGGAAAATCAGCCTGAGGGCCAAATCATCTATGCAGAGAAAATAAATAAAGATGATCTGAAAAAAATTAAAGACAAAATAAGAGTTCAGAGTATATACGACAGGAGCAAGACCGTTAACCAGAATTATATAAACCTGACCACGAAAGAAAAAAAATACATTCTTCATCACCTGGAAGATTGTTGTTTCCCGACATGGAAAGAAGATCTCTTCCCCAATTCAAAAATCTTTAAGTCGGAGGATGCTGTCGCATACATTAAAAAAACCTATTCCGAATACCTCGAGAAATATAATAACCCGAATAATACCGAAGAGGACCGGATGAATATGGTAAAAAGCTATCAGCGGCCAAACATTTTCAAATTTTCAAAGCCCGTTTACCTGAGAGAAAATACGTTATTCTTCTTTTACTTTTCTTCAACCTGCGGTGATCCCTGTGGCTTCGAAGAGATTGCCTTTTACAGGAAAGAAAACAATAATTGGGTCCGGTGGATCCTGGTGGAGCGAAAAGACTTTTAATAAACTATTTAAACATCCCCGGATCTATCATCCTTGCCTTGTCGATGTAACGCTGAGCAGAAGCCTGGTCACCAATTTGCTGGTAAGTTAATCCCAAAAAATAATTGATTTTTGCGTCGTTGGGAGATAATTGCTGAGCCTTTAAAAATGCTTCGATGGCTTTATCGAATTTTTTTAAAGCGTAGTAAGTACTTCCCAGATTTCGCCAGGCCTCGAAAAAACGCGGATTCAGTTCGGTCGACTTCTGATATAATTCAAGCGCCTTTTCGTGTTCTCCGCTTTCAGAAAACAAATAACCCATGTTATTATAGGTAGTCTCCAGGTACGATTTCAATTCAATTGCTTTTTTATAATCCTCGTATGCTTTTATTTTATCCCCCTTCAGGAAATGAGCAAAGCCACGTTGTCCGTGGGCATCGGCATAATCGGGATAAATTTCTATAGCCTTGTTGTATTCGCTCAGTGCCTTGTCTACCCAGACAGATCGTTCCTTTTCGTCGGCGGCCTTCATCACTTTTTCAAGCATGATGTTATCGGCATACGAAAAATGTGTCCGTGCGCTGAGCGGAGAATTGACTGCATCGGCAGAGAATAAAATGTAATCACTCTCCCAGTCGGCATTGCGGGCAATTGTTTTGTATGACATTGGGAGTAAAAGCAAACCGACGACAATGAAAATATTCCGGTTATACCTGAGAAACTCTGCGACTCTTATGTTTTTTCCCGAATCTTCCGGCGCGGTGGTGAATAATTTGGAGAGTAAAGCGGCGGCTATCAATGTAATTCCAAGAAGCGGAACATATAAAAATCTTTCGGCAAAGGCAGTTCCGATCACAACAAGGATATTTGAGGACAGAGCGATCGTAATGAGATAAAATAAAATGCCGTAAGCGAATATATTTTTCTTCCGCGCGCCATAAATTGCATAGGCAAGTAAAGCAACATGAAATGCGATTGAAATTACTGCAAGTGGATCATCAAAACCGATCAGGTCAAACTGCCGGAAGGAATAATCGCTCGACAGCGGATGTGGAAAAAATATCAGGCGGATATAATACATCAGTATGCTGAAAGCCGTAGCAAGCCGTGTCGACAACGGTGCACCTGCCATAATGTTATCGATGAAAATAAAATGCCTGTTGCCTGTCAGCGTACCGAGCGCATTTAATCTCATGAGAAAATAAATGACCAATGGAACTGAAAGGAATAACATCACCTTTGAAAGCTGAGATTTGAAGTTATCCCGGAAAAAATAAAAAGACAGGGGAATGATGACAAACATCATTACGGCGCTTTCCTTTGAAAGTAAAGCCAGGAAAAAAAAACCCGCTGCCTTCAATCCGTTTTTCGTCTTGCCATTTTTAATATATCGCAAAAGAAACAGAAAAGTAAAAATGACGAAGAGAAACGACATGAGCTCGTCGACGCTCTTGATATTTGCCACCACTTCCGTGTGTATCGGGTGGGCGATGAATATAAGGGTAGCGGCAAAAGGAATTATTACCGGAAATTTTAATAATAATTTCTGAAGCATTTTGAAGAGAAAAAATCCTGTTAAAGCATAGAGTAAGATGTTGATGAAATGACCGGGAAGCGGATTTTCAGGAAACATCTGCCAGAGAGTGGCAAACAGGATCATCGGCAATGGGCGGTAGAGTTCATCTTCGCCTACAAAATATCCGAACCGGTAGGAGGTTTTTAATAAATCGGGAATGGAGGACATTCCTTCTTTTACGAAATGATTTCTCGTAATTACGTTTATATCGTCGTAAACAAAACCGTTTCCAAGTGTATTAATATAGAGTACAAAAGCAAGAATGGCCGCCATCAATCCAAGATTCAAATTCAACGATGCGGAAAGATTGCCTTTTGATACTGATTTATTTTTTTGTTGTCCGCCACCTTGGTTAACGAATTTTTCTTTTCGTGTAAGTTTCTTATTTGGCTCCATATTTACCGAATGGCTGGATATATGCAATCTTGAAAAGCGAATGTAAAGAGTATAATTTCAAAGAGGAACTAAAATCAAAAATCGTTGATCGTAAATAATTTTAATTTACGATCAACGATTAACGATTTTTGATTTAGGAAGACTTCGTTGACCTACTAGGAATTTTTAATTATTGACTTAATTAGCTGTTTTTCAAATTATTACACAATTTCATTTTGAGATTTATTACGAATTAGTATCACATACTATTAGAAATAATCCATAAGTAAGGATAAGTTCATTTATAAGAATAAACACCAAAAACCGCCAGAGTAGGGCTATTTTATTCACACCTTGGAAAACTAGCTAATTTTGTTTTTCATTTGATATAACATGGCAATTTATTTGTTTTTTCTGCAACTGGAGATACTAATACAAAAGACGCCAAATATATAAACATTGATGAATACGAACAATTGAAGGATAGAAGTTATCAATTGTAAATAGATAGAGTAACTGCTGTTCATTTATAACTATTGGAGGGATTCGTCCTGTGGTTTTTCAGGGACGAACGGATGATTAAGCCAATATTGCAATTCAATTTTCAGGAATAAATTTAATCAGAGGAAATTAATCAGATTCGATAGATACCATTTATGTTTTGCAATGGCCTTAAATCCTTTCATTAAGGCGATAGTAATTAGTGCTGTCCAAATCTGTATCAGCACTGAATCGACCGTTGTTCCTACAATAGATTTGATTTTCAGATGGGGTTTCAAGTCTTTGAAGAAGTTTCCGATATCCCAGCGGTTCTTATATAGTTGCGCAACAGTGGTTTCAAACTCACTCATCGACCTTGCTGACAGAGATTGCATTTTAAGGAATGACCAATCTGACCTTTACAAGCGGTGTTTGCTAGAAATAACAAATCACTAATATGCGCTCCAATAGAAAAATTATTTAAGCAATAATCTTATTACTTACCTTCTCTTCAATCATTCTTTAACTATTTTCTTAGAATATTTCCTGTTCTCAGTTTGCAGTTCGACAACATATACTCCTGGAGAAAGTGTGGAAAGATCAATCATAATTCCAAATGAATTTAAGTTATTGATTTTGTAACTACTAATACTTTGTCCTAAAATATTTTTTATTGATAAATTTAAATCTGAAAAAGAATAAGAAAATGAAGGGTCAAATATCAATTGCAATTTATCGTGAAAAGGATTTGGAAACACATAAAATATTTTTTCCGACTCATTTACAAGGTCGATTCCAGAAGGGAGCGAGTCACAAACAGAACCTACAACGGAGCCTAAATCATAAAAAGGATAATTGGGCATCGTACCATTATTTCTTCCGGGTAATAGAATTGAATGTTGTTGCACGTCGCATGCAACACCAATACTGTCTGGAAAATTAATAACATTAAGATGCTGTACACTGCCCCATCCTGTAATGTATATTTTTCCATCAGATGCCAATTGCTGGAAACAAAATGCTGTCATATAAGGATCAGTAAATCCATCCCATGTACTTATCAGAATTCTGGACGAATCTATATTAGAGGCTGTTAAATCAAACTGATATAAATTCTCAACAGCAGACATATATAATACGTGTGAATTAGGAGAAAAACTGCATCCTGCCACAAAATTGGTATCAGGATTGTTCAGTTGAACGTAGTTGGAAAATGTTCCTGAACATCGGTCAAAGTCAAGTAAATCAATTCTTCTTCCATCATCAAAAGCACAGGCATATTTCTCACCATTTGGCGAAAAAGTCGCCCATATTGGTTGGTTAAATGTAGACCCTATTGATTGAAATGTAGGAGAACTTAACCCATTGGTTGAAAGGAAAAATACAACATATTCATTACTTGATGCATTGTGACTAATTAACCACCAATCTCTACCATTAGCATGCTTAACCGCAGTTAATTGACCAGGGACAATCGAATGAATATATAATGGTTGATTTTTTATAACCACCATTCCTAATCCTCCATCCTGACCCATATCAATTTTATTCAGAAAAATGGTATCAGATTTTAAATTACTATCATCGTATGATGTCTGAAATAAATAGTACATTTTATTATTTCCTGGATCAGGAAGAGCTAGAGAGCCTTGGGTTAAAGGTATTCCAAAATTTCTCCAACCTTGGTTAATTGCAAATGAAGCCAGGCTGTCTCCATTTGACATTGGTAAATACAATGAATTGCAAACAGAGACACCATTAGTATAAAAAAGTAACCTGCCACTACTATCACAAATACCTGCATTGTCAACAAACATACTAATGGATTGAGGAACTGTATCAATT
>CAZQOQ010000022.1:0-85432 GCA_964595205.1 uncultured Flavobacteriales bacterium
TGCAAGAAAACTTTTTCCAATACCTGTGCTTCCGGTAATTATGATGTTTTCCTTTTTATTAATAAAGTCACACTCTGCCAGTCGAATGACCTGGTTTTTATCCAGGCGACCGTCGTCGTAATTAACCTGTTCCAACGACGCTTTGTATCGGAACTTAGCACGCAAGGTGGATCGTTGCAGGTGCCGGTTGTACCTTTCATCCCATTCTGATTCTACCAGATGAGCAATCATTTCATCAGGAGTAAACTTTTCATTTTTACCCGACTCCATGGTCAACTGGAAGGCTCTTGCCATTCCGGTTAATTTCATTTGTTTTAATTTTTCTAATGTTTCATTCATGATTTTTAGGATTTAATTGTTAGAGATTAATTATTGGTAATAATCTGCTCCACGTATATTATCATGTGCAGGCATTTCATTTTGAACTGGGTCTTCATCAAACTGATCCAGATTTTTCTTCAGGATATCTTCAATGATTCTGTAGTTGTAATAACCAAACTCATGCGCACGTTTGCAGGCTTTGATAAGTCGTTTCGAGCCCAACCGTTTTTCAAAAGATAAAATTCCCTGGCAGGATTTATAAGCCTGTTCCGGATGTTGTTTACGCATGAGAACTTCTTTAATAAAAAGTTCTACGATCGGATCAATCGCTTTTGCTTTGTTTATAAAAAACTCCGGACTCCATTCTGTTACATAGCGGTGTTGCGGTGGCATGTGCGAAGGATCGGTTGTATAACTGTGCCGGCTTCGTATGCGCTTGTGAGAGGCAATTAGCTGATAGTTTTGATACAGATCGACCTGCGATCTGGAATATTGCATCGTAAGTTTCTTGCCTATCAATTCAAAAGGTACACTGTAGTAATGCTTGTCTTCCGTTAAAAACACATGACCGTTTTTCATGACCGTCACTTGTTTGATTTGACGCATCTCATAGCGATCTGCTGGTAGCGGATGCAGTGTAGGAAGTTCGAGTATCCATTGATCGGTACGTGAACATTCTTTTCCTGATAAAAGCGTATCGTTATGTATCACCAGTGATTTGCCTATTAATCCATTTAATTGATAGAGTGTTCCGATCCAATTTTCAGGAATGGAAGTATAGATTCTCTGATAACCGATCTTTACCATATTCTCCACATGAGCTTTGTCCTTCGGCGCTCGTGCACGTGAGGGTAGAATCGTTGTGCCGTAATGCGCTGCAAAGGCTAAAAAGTTTTCATTGACCTGCGGCTCGTATTTGCTTGCTTTAATTACGGCACTCTTTAAATTATCCGGGACAATCCCAAGGGGTACACCTTTAAAATAATGCATGGCATTTTCGCTGGCTGCAATAAAATCCTCCAGGCGCTGGCTGGGCATCGCTTCCATGTATGTATACTGACTCCAGCCCAGGATGGCAACAAAGACTTCTGCCTGTTTAATCTCGCCCGTGTCTTCATCCACATAAGGAAGTTTCTCTCCGGTAAAGTCTATATACATTTTATCACCAGACTTATGCTGAATCGGCATCGAAGGTTTTACCTTACTGCTCCACAGACGGTAATAATGGTAGAATTGTGTGAGCTGATATCCCTCCGGATATTTATTCTGATATACTTGGAATTGAATCGACAGAGTCATTCCTCGCCTGCGAAGTTGTTTATCAACATCAGGAAAAAATTCATAGAGCCTTTGTAGTTTATCACAAACTTCTTTCCCCTGAGGCGGATGAAACAAGTTATTCAATTCAAGATCCGTTTTACTCTCAATTTCAGAAAACGGAATCTTTAGTTTGACATAGAATTCGATGTAATGCTTCACCGTGTTCTTTGACACGCTCAGCCGTTCAGCAATTTTTTTCTTGCCTATTCCTTTTGAATACAGTTTTAAAATTTGTCGTATCTTACTCATGATGATTGGTTTATTTGCCATAAATTCTTTGGATATTTCGAGTGGCAGTTTAGCCATCGTTAACCAAAAAACTATTGCATCAAAACACCATCATCATCAACAAAAAGGTGGGGTCAGTTTGGTCCGAAAACCTGGGGTCAGTTTACTCCGAAAAGGTGGGGTCAGTTTGGTCCGAAATATGGGGGTCAGTTTCACCGGAATTTCCACCCACCTGTCAACACTTGAAGAAACTTATTACTATTAATATAAAAATCTATATCAAAAGGGGTACTAGAATTGTTCATGATGTCCAAGGTCTTTGAAGTTCCAATGCTATTCCAGCCAACAAATTGAGAGTTGGTGTTTGCAGTATTATCAAGTTTTGTAATTTGGGTATATCCCAAAATTGGAAGAACAATTACAAATGTAAGTAGTATAAATATGTTTCGATTTTTCATATGTTTATGTTTTTATTTAATTAATAAAAATTTACCAGTTTGATAAGTTTTGTTTTGGTTGCAAAATGAATAGAAGTAAGTGCCATTGTCATATTGGCTCATCTCTATAGTATATTCACTTTTTCCTACATTAATATTTAGATTTTCGACTTCTCTTCCAAGAATATCTTTAATTACTAATTCGTAATTGTTAAGGTTATCAGGGAAGATAATTCTAAAAGTTAAAGATTTTGAAGTTGGATTTGGAAAAACAGTTACGAACGATGTTCTTTGCAATGTGAAATCCAGAATATTTAGTGGAAGAGTACCACACAAAGAATAGATAAATATTTTACCATTATAAGCGCTAAATGGTCTTTGCAAAAATAATTTTGCGCCTGCTGAAGTATTCTTAATAGGTTGAATGAAGTCCGAAAATCCTAGACAGCTTCCGGCACAAAATGGTCCACTCGCACTATCTAATTTAAAAATTTGTGTTCCATCTGTTCGCATAATATAAAATGACTTAAAACCATTGATTGCTGCTTGATACACATATTCAATATTAGTAGAATCACAGTCAAATAATGTTTTCGTTACATAAATTACTTGAAATTCTCTTGCAAATGGTTCAGGTACAGAAATGTTCAGCATAAATGGAGTAAAGTCCATATTATATAAACTAAATGTGTTCATTAGTGTATCTTCAAATAAATACTTCGTTTCATTTTCACTTATTTGTACAGTGTAAAAATCTTCTCCAATGCCAATGCTTGGAGTTACAACATTATCAAGTGTAACTTGACTATTTGATGAAATACAAATCAGCAGAAGTAGTAATGTCCAAATACTTTTCATAACAATTAGGTTTTTAGTTTATATAAATATACAAATTAAAATATACTGTATTTAATTTTATATAAACTACATTACAATAGTTGAAGCTTCTAACCCGAGGAAGTTTTTTACAACCACTTACCATCTATGAACTATCAAATATCAAAACTAGACTCCTAGAAAGCCTTGGTAATATTATTTGATATTCAAATTGAAAAGCACATAGCTCGATTGCTTCACAAGTTGGAATAGATAATAAAGTTTTGTAGATTTTCGAAAAGTGTAATGCAAACAGATAATTCCCAGAAGAAGAATAAAGGAGAAAATAATTTATCAGATTAGAATGCATATAACATATATTTGTATTTGTCAATTAGCGCTAAAATCCATGACTAAGGCTCTTTTAAATACTTAATTTTTTTAGGCAATTGTATATATTAATATTTTAAAAATCTATAGTACTTTTACTAGTTTTTGCTTCCGGTAACAAGGTATCCACTCCATTACTCATTCTCCATTCCCCAGTAATGGAATTCGTCCTGTTCGTGTCTGCACATGAATACGAACTTCACCATTCGTGAAGTCCTCACGCATGCCGGTTCAAGTACTCTTTAATTGGCTCGCCGGTGCGTCTCCTCTTTAGCTTCGTATCTTAAAGAAAATTAGACTAAAACCGATTCCCCGATGAAATGTCGCACTGCATTTTTAATTGCCTCTGCATCAAAATGACATTCCGCGATGAGCTCTTTTTGTTCGCCGTGATCGATAAAGCGATCAGGAATTCCCAGGCGTTTAATTGATGCCGTATAATTATGATCGATCATGAATTCGCCGATAGCAGAACCAAAACCTCCCATCAGGCAGCCGTCTTCTACCGTTATGATCTTTTTAAATTTCGAGAAAATTTCGTGCAGCAACTCTTCGTCGAGCGGCTTTACAAAACGCATGTCGTAGTGTGCCGGATCGAATCCGTCTTTTTGCAATTCTGCACAGGCCTTCACTGCAAAATTTCCCGGGTGACCGATCGTCAATATGGCAACTTCTTCGCCTTCTTTTACAATTCTGCCTTTACCGATTTTAATTTTCTGGAACGGAACCTGCCAGTCGACGAGCACACCGTTTCCACGCGGATAGCGAATTGAAAATGGTGCATTAGTTTCCGGAAGCTGTGCCGTGTACATCAGGTTTCTCAATTCATGTTCATTCATCGGAGCCGAAACAATCATATTCGGTATGCAACGGAGATATGCAATGTCATACGCTCCATGATGCGTTGCCCCGTCTGCCCCTGCAAGTCCGCCGCGATCGAGACAAAAAACCACGTGCAAATTTTGTAAGGCCACATCATGTATCACCTGGTCGTAACCACGCTGAAGAAACGTTGAATAGATGTTGCAGAAAGGAATCATTCCCTGTGTAGCGAGTCCGGCAGAAAAAGTGACGGCATGCTGTTCGGCAATGCCCACATCAAAAGCCCGTTC
The DNA here is from genome assembly GCA_964595205.1 of uncultured Flavobacteriales bacterium. GTDB lineage: Bacteria > Bacteroidota > Bacteroidia > AKYH767-A > 2013-40CM-41-45 > JADKIH01. The sequence goes on from CAZQOQ010000022.1 coordinate 4,625, forward strand.
CGGAATTTCCTTCATCATTATATTGAGCGAACAGCCTGACGGCATTGCTGGCGTGATTCCAACAATCTTCGGATTTAATTTAGCAAGCTCGACGATACTCTTCCCAAAAACGTCCTGGTATTTCGGCGGCTGCGGTGCATTATTTTCCGGCTTGAAAATTTCCCCGCTGATCTTATCAAACAATCCCGGCGCATGCCAGCGAGTCTGATCTTTCTCGGCCAGGTCGTAGCCTTTGCCTTTTACAGTCAGGCAATGAAGAATCTTCGGGCCCGGAATTTCTTTCAGATCATTCATGATCTTGACAAGCCTGTTTACATCGTGGCCATCGACCGGACCGAAATAACGGAAGCGAAGTGATTCGAAAAGATTACTCTGATTTAAGAAAGTAGTCTTTACGGCATTCTCAATCTTGGAAGCTATCTCCTGGGCATTCGGGCCAAACTTGCTGATCTTCCCAAGGAGTTTCCACAATTCATCCTTGACCTTATTATATGTATGAGAAGTTGTAATGTCCGTTAAATATTCTTTAAGCGCGCCAACATTCGGATCGATGCTCATGCAATTGTCGTTGAGCACGACGAGCAAATTCGAATTCTCGACGCCGGCGTGATTCAATCCTTCGAAGGCCAGTCCGGCTGTCATCGCTCCATCGCCGATCACCGCAATGTGCTTGCGTTCATTCTCTCCCTTCAGCCGCGAGGCAACGGCCATACCCAAAGCTGCGGAAATGGAAGTGGAAGAATGCCCGACTCCGAATGTATCGTATTCACTTTCGCTTCGCTTGGGGAAACCGCTGAGTCCTCTGTAAATGCGATTGGTGTAAAAAATATCGCGTCGACCGGTAAGAATTTTATGACCGTATGCCTGGTGGCCCACATCCCAGACAAGCTGGTCGTAGGGAGTATTGAAAACATAATGAAGCGCAACGGTAAGTTCGACTACGCCAAGCGAGGCGCCGAAATGTCCGCCGTTAACGGAAACAATATCAATGATAAAGTCGCGCAATTCGCGGCTGATCTCCTGAAGATCAGACTCTTTAAGTTGTCTTAAATCTTCCGGTTTGTTGATATCCTTTAAAAGTTTTCCGGGCCGTATTTCCATAGAATTACAAAGATAATAAATCAATTAGCCAATTAGCCGATTAGCCAATTAGCCAATTATGCGCTACATGCAGAAATTTTATTTTTGCATCGGAATTATAGATTAATATTATAAACAAACGCAAAAATAAGCATGATTCAATTGGCTAATAGGCTAATTGGCTAATCGGCTAATTTGTCAATCGGGTGGTTTATTTTCGTTTTTTTGCAACGAAGTTAAACCTTGAATATTCTAAATTAAGTTAAAAATAAGCATGAAGCAATTGGCTAATCGGCTAATTGGCTAATCGGCTAATTATCGTCATGAAACATATTCGAATAACAGAACTCCTCAACTCAACAGCTTATGACAAGACTGTAGAAGTAAAAGGCTGGGTACGCACGAAAAGGGGCAACAAACAAATAGCATTCATAGCTGTGAACGACGGGTCGGTTATTCATTCCATACAAGTGGTTGCCGAAATTTCAAAGTTCGACGAGGAACTTTTAAAAAAAGTAAATACCGGCGCCTGCATTATCGCTAAAGGGAAACTGGTAAAGTCGCAGGGACAGGGTCAGGCTGTGGAAATACAAGCCGAACACATTGAAGTGGTCGGGGAAGCGGACGAGACATTTCCATTGCAGAAGAAAGGTCACTCGATGGAATTCCTTCGCGAGATCGCTCATTTGCGTCCGCGAACAAATACGTTTGGTGCCGTCTTCAGGATCAGGCATCACATGTCATTTGCCATTCATAAATATTTCAACGACCGCGGATTTTTCTATCTGCATTCGCCGGTGATTACCGGATCTGATGCAGAAGGCGCCGGAGAGATGTTTCGTGTTACGACGCTGGATCTGAGAAATCTCCCAAAGACAGATACCGGCGACATCGATTATAAAGAAGATTTTTTCGGAAAGTCGACGAACCTTACCGTGAGCGGACAACTCGAAGGAGAACTGGCGGCAATGGCTTTAGGCAATGTGTACACCTTTGGTCCGACTTTCCGTGCAGAGAATTCGAACACTCCACGCCATCTTGCTGAATTCTGGATGATCGAACCGGAGATGGCATTTTACGACATTAAGGACAACATGGATCTGGCAGAAGATTTCCTGAAGTTCCTCATCCAATATGCGCTCGACAACTGCGCCGATGATCTTGAATTCCTCAACAGCATGTATGATAAGGAACTGCTGAACAGGTTGCGTTCCGTCGTTTCTCAGCCATTCGAACGGCTCACCTACACACAGGCAGTTGATGTACTTATGTCGGCCGGGAAGAAATTCGAATTCCCGGTGAGCTGGGGAACGGATCTTCAGAAAGAACACGAGAATTTTTTAGTTGAGCACTTTAAGAAGCCTGTGATTCTCACAGATTATCCGAAAGTCATCAAAGCATTCTACATGAAACAGAATGATGACGGCAAAACGGTGAGAGCGATGGATATTTTATTTCCCTGGATCGGGGAAATCATCGGTGGTTCGCAGCGTGAAGATAATTATGAAAAGCTGTTGGGAAGAATGCGTGAGATGCATATACCTGAAAAAGAGATGTGGTGGTACCTCGATACGCGTCGTTATGGAAGCTGTGTGCATGCGGGATTCGGACTGGGATTTGAGAGGCTAATACTTTTCATCACGGGCATGACAAATATCCGCGATGTGATTCCGTTTCCAAGAACGCCGGGTAATGCAGAATTTTAATATGATCAGAAATAAAATTTCAGAAATACTTTCAGTCATGAAAATTGTTTATGCAAGAGCTGCGGTATTATTATTAGCCGGATTTTTATTTTTTACTTCTTCCTGCAGCAATAAATCGGGAAGCGACGAAAATCCGGAGCAGCAATCGGTGGATTCGCCCGGTGTAAAAGACGATGGTGAGTTGTACGTCAAAATGCGGGAGATGGCATTGGCAACTACTGCCGATCAAATCGGAAATAATGATGTTAATTCGAAAGTTTATGGAGTGATCATGGATTGGGATTTCGGTGAAGGAATTGCCACGCTGATTTCATTTGCTTCGGGCGATGCAAGCTTATATCTCAGTTCAGGCGGTGCAGTCATTGGTGGTGCGGGTCATGATAATATTAAACATGCATCGAAGGCGTTTGTAGAAAAGTCAGAGAAATATTTAAGTAAGGCGTTAAAGACAGAAACGACTCCGATGCCCGGAAAGGGTAAAGTAAAATTTTATTTCCTGACGAGAGAAGGAAAATTTGTTGCAGAAGAAGAGATCATCAACCTGGAGAATAATTCTTCCGAATGGCAGGATTTATTTGAGGAGGCGAACAAGTTGATTACTGAAATACGGACTAGTACCCCTGAGAAGTAATGTGATGATGTGATAATGTGATAATGACCACATCATGTGGTAGCTCACATTATCACATTATCACATCATCACATTATCGAATTCATTCATGATGAAACTCTTTATCCAATTGAACTCTCAACTCCGGATGTCTTTTTAAATAAACAGAAACATAAGGACAATAAACCATCACCGGCTTGTTGTGTTCTTTTGCATATTTGAAAGCATATTCTGCCAAAGCTGCCGCCACACCTTTTCCTTCGATACTTTCAGGAACTTCCGTATGCATGAAAGCAATGCTGTTTTTATAAAATCTATATTCTAAGTATGCAAGAGAATTTCCTTCATGATACTCGAAGTGCTGTTCCTTTTCATTATTGATAATATCATATGCTGCCATATAAAACTATTTTAAAGAGGTAGCCCTTTTTGAAAAAGTCGAATTGGCTAATCCGCTAATTTGCTAATCGGCTAATTTACAACTGGCCAATACACAACCCCCATCAACGTTTGACCCACTGCCTTCAAAGTACTTCTGTCAATAACATCCATGTTGTCCTTATGTGTGTGCCAGTGTGGAGCAAAACCACTTGGTGTTCCGGGTGCAGAATGAATGATGTCGATGGAAGGAATGTTTTTCTTGTTTACATACACATGATCATCGGTAACCCATCCGCCATCTTCATATAGAAAATATCCGCTGTACCCCAGGCGACTGGCAATCTTCCAGACATTCTCCACAACGAAACCTGCTTCTGTTCTTGATAATCCTTCTTTGCGGAATCTTGCCCCTGCGGCTCCAACCATGTCGAGAAGAATTCCATAGTCGGCTGTATAATTGGAAACGTGCGGCTTATTTACCCAATACTGCGTGCCGAGTGCATATGTATCTTCGGAGCCTGGACCGCCGCCTTCCTTACCCCAGTCTTCCGCATCAAAAAATATGATGTCGACACCAACCGATGGCTTGTTAATCTTTAACTGTCGTGCAACTTCCATCAGCACACCCACTCCGCTTGCACCGTCGTCGGCACCAAGTGAAGGCTCCTTTGGTTTACTCGTGTCCTGGTCACTCCACGGGCGCGTATCCCAGTGTGCGAAAAGTAAAATCCTGTTCCCTAATTTCGGATTGAAGGATGAGATTACATTCCTGAAATTTAATCGTGTATTATCATAAGCCATAACGGTTCCGGCCTGCACAATAACGGTATCGCACCACTCTTTCATCTTCGCGATCAGGTAGTCACCACATGCGATGTGGGCCTTTGTATTCGGAACTCGCGGACCAAAATCACATTGCGCTTTTACGAATGCATATGCCGAGTCGGCATTGAAATCCGGCAATTGGGGAAGTTGTTGCTGCACCTGTTGTTGATTCTGTTGACTTTTCTTGTCTTCTCCTCCACAGGAAACAAAAACTACAATTACCAAACAGAAAAAAAAATATTTCACTCTCATTCTATTATTTTAGTCTCTGCGCACTCTGTGCTTAACCTTTGTGTTCTCTGTGGTAAAATGGAAACGTTGCAATTACCATGAACAAGTAGATAGAGATTATTCATAGTTCTTTTTTAACCACAGAGAACACAAAGGTTAAACACAGAGTTCACAAAGCATTTTAAACTATGCTGTTAATCCTTGGTCCAGGTTGTACCGTCTTTCTCGTCTTTTATCTTTATTCCAATTGCATTCAGCTCATCGCGGATTTTATCGGATACTGAAAAATCCTTTCTTTGTTTCGCTTCATTACGGAGTTTTATAATCAATGCCATTAATCCATCTATTTCGCCGGCATCTGCTGTATCTTCATTCTTCAAAGCGAGGATCTCAAACGTGAAATCATGGTACAACTTTTTCAGATCAGCCAGATCTTTTTCCGTTATCGTTTCTGTACCTGCATTTACGGAATTGATTACACGAACTGCTTCGAAAAGATTTGCAATTACGATGGCCGTATTCATATCGTCATTCATGGCGTCAAAGCATCCCTGGCGAATTGCTTTTATGTCGCTCGTTGTACTTGACGATGTTTTCAGCTTTTCGAGGAGTTCGCCGGCATTTAATAATTTCTTCAGCCCCTTTTCGGCAGCCTTCAGGCCTTCGTTGCTGAAATCGAGCGTGCTGCGGTAATGTGCCTGCATGATGAAGAAGCGTATGGTCATGGGACTGTATGCCTGTTCGAGTAATTTGTGTGTGCCGTTAAACAACTCGTCGAGGTTGATGAAATTACCGAGCGACTTTCCCATCTTCTGTCCGTTGATGGTAATCATATTATTATGGACCCAGTAGCGAACAGGATCTTTTCCGGTTGCGCCGACACTTTGTGCTATTTCACATTCATGATGTGGAAAGAGCAGATCCATTCCCCCGCAATGTATGTCGAAGGTTTCTCCAAGATACTTCCCGCTCATCGCAGAACATTCGATATGCCACCCCGGGAATCCTTCACTCCATGGTGACGGCCAGTGCATGATATGCTCCGGTGCTGCTTTTTTCCAGAGCGCAAAATCAACTGCATTCTTTTTTTCTTCCTGTCCCTCGAGCTCGCGTCTTTCATTGCCGGCGCCTGCAATCAGTTCCTCCAGCACGCGCCCGCTGAGTTTGCCGTAATGATTTGATGCATTATACTTAACGACGTCGAAATAAACAGAACCATTCGATACATAGGCAAAGCCATTCTTCTCAATCTTTTCAATCATCGCAATCTGCTCGATGATATGACCGGAGGCAAGCGGCTCGATGCTCGGATTAAGCGTATTTAATTTTCCAATGGCTTCGTGGTAACTATTCGTATAAAGCTGCGCAACCTCCATCGGTTCCAGTTTTTCGATGCGTGCCTTCTTTGCAATCTTATCTTCGCCTTCATCAGCATCATTTTCGAGATGACCGACGTCGGTTACATTCCTCACATAACGAACCCTGTAACCGATATACATGAGATAACGAAAGAGTACGTCAAATACGATTGCCGGCCGTGAATGACCCAGGTGCGGGGGACCATATACTGTAGGGCCGCACTGGTACATTCCAACATACCCGGGAACGAGTGGAATGAATTTTTCCTTTTTACGTGTAAGAGAATTGTATAAAAATATTTCCTGCTGAACCATATTTAATGAAGATTGAAAATTAAAAATTGAAAAATAAAGAAAACTTTTCAAAGAGTCGTTCTTCAATTTTCAATCTTCAATTTTCAATAATTATAGGTTTGCTGTAGTTTGAATATGCTGTAACATGTCTTCCGTCATTGCCGCAAGATCGAATTCGGGTTTCCAGCCCCAGTCCCTGCGTGCCCTGCTGTCGTCGATGCTCTTCGGCCAGGAATCGGCATATTGCTGCCGGATGTCGGGCCTGTATGTAATCTGAAAATCAGGAATATGCTTTTTTATCTCGTCAGCCAGTTGCTGCGGGGTAAAACTCATTGCTGCAACATTGTAGCTTGAACGAATTTTTACCGAAGAAGATTCGGCATTCATGAGGGTGATGGTCGCCCGCAATGCATCATGCATGTACATCATCGGGAGGTAAGTGTCAGCAGACAGGAAACATTCGTATTTATGATTGCGGATGGCTTCGTGGAATATTTCGACGGCATAATCTGTTGTGCCTCCGCCGGCATCGGCTTTATAGCCGATCAGACCCGGATAACGTATTGATCTCACATCCACACCAAATTTCCTGTGATAATAATCACACCACCGTTCTCCGGCCAGCTTGGAAATACCATATACTGTTGTTGGCTCCATAACGGTGACCTGCGGGGTATTTTCCCGGGGAGTGCTCGGACCAAACACCGCAATGGAACTGGGCCAGAAGAGTTTTATTTTTTCATCCTTCGAAATTTCAAGCAAGCCGATCAGACCTTCCATGTTTAGCTTCCATGCGGCTTTAACCTTTTGTTCGGCAACGGCCGAAAGTAATGCCGCAAGCAGATACACCTGCTTTACATTATTTTTTTTGATGATATCGGTTAGCTTTGGAAAATCCAATACGTCCAGCTGATAAAAAGGGCCCGACTTAATAAATTCCTCAGAAGGAAGTTTGATGTCGGTGGCAATGACCCTGCTATCACCATAAATTCTCCTGAGTTCGTCAACAAGTTCAGAGCCTATCTGACCTTTGGCGCCTATGACAAGGATCGATTCGTCCATATATTTGTTTTGATCCGCCAAAGGTAGCACATTTAGGGAATTCGTTGATTCGTTAATTCGTTGATTCGTTAATTAAGCCGCTTCCCGGGTAATAATCTTATTTATATTCTTGACATTGAGTGAATCCAATTAACGAATCAACGAATTAACGAATCAACGAATTACCAAATTGATTTTACTACTTTTAGCAGCCACTTCTGAGAAAAAATGAACAACTCTTTTATTGAAAAATTATTCCCGGCAAAGCTTTCTTACAGGGAATTCATTTTCATACCGTTATTTTTTTCCTTTTATATCGTACTGCAGGTTTTCGAACCATCGTCTTTTTTGCTGCATAGTTTCACCGGCAGGCCGATATCGATTGCCACTTACGAAGGAATCGATATCGGAAAACGAGTCAACCTGTTTTACCGGGCCATCGGTTTTTCGGCATTTCTTGTAATCGTTTTTACGAGAATCGTTATCACGATGAAGGATTATTTCCTGGCGAAAGAACTGTCGCTGATCAACGGCATTTCGCTGGCCGGCTTCTGTCTTCTGGTTTTCCAACTCTCAGGCGCCGAAATGACGGCTTCCATTCATTTCATCTTCTCCATGCTGATCGTTCTCGGAGCGGGCTTTATTTTTCACCAGGTCAAAAAAAGGGAAGACAACGACTTCGCTGTTATTTTTGTGTGGACGATATTAATTACGGTTTCCGTTTATTTTCTTGGCTGGCAGCTTATGACCTTTGCCTGGGGAAAAAGTTTCTTATCCCTTCCTGTTACTGTGGTAATTACCGGAATACCGGTATATATTCTTTTCACCGACAAATTTAATTTGAATTACCGGGTCCTCATGATGAGCCAGCCGTTTTTATTTATGCCGTTACTTGCTTTTGTTTCGATGGAGTTCTTCATGATCATGAATCAACACGGAATGTACGTGTCGCCGCTGGTTACATTCATTGCCGGGCTTGTAATTATTTCATCCGGTTCTTTTTATCGTTACAGAAATTTTGCCGGCCGACATCCGCACAGGCCACTGCGGGAGATCATTTTTAAATATATGCTTCCAGTTATTCTGATCGGATTAACATGCCTGGCGTATTATACGCCGGTTGTTTCACGGGAGATCGATTGGTTTGAAGATGCGAATCATGTTTTGCCTATCCAGCAGTGGAACAGATTCGGCAGGATTCCATTCCTGGATTCTTTTAACGCCCACGCGCTCTCCGATTTTGGAATGGGGATTCTTTATTCGGTCCTCAATGGCGTCGATCCGATGGGAGTCTTTGTTTACCGTTTTTTAATAAGCGTGTTTTACGTTATCATCATTTATTTCTTCATCTATAAAATTACCGGTGATGGTTTTTTATCAACGTGGATAGCAATTGCATTTCCGTATACAGAATATTTACTTCCGTCATATTTTAATATCGTCCCGCTTGCTGCATTGAGTTTCGTGATGATTTACGAAAAACAAAGTGTGAAACGATATGCTTTCTTTTTTCTCTCGGTTTTATTCATGATCCTGTGGCGCATTGATCTCGGTTCATCTGTGTTGGTTGCGGCGGCGGCAGGATTTGCAATTCTCATTTTCTTCGCTCCCTCATTCAGGGTTGAAAAGAATAACCTCTTTAAAGGGCTGGGGCTCGCCTCTTTGTTTTTAGTTATACTGATTATCCTTGGACTTGTCCATTCGGGTTCACACATAATTGTTTCTCTTAAAGATGCGCTTGCATACATGTCTTCTTTTCAATCATACGGAAACAAGGACCTTGCAATAGTACATGATCTGAAATATTATTCTCTCTATTTCATATTGCCTGCTGCAATTCTCATGATTCTCATTCATACCGTATACAATCTTTACAGGGGCGCGCTCAAAAATCCACATGCAGTATTGATATGTATATCTGTTGTTTTTTTCGGATTATTCTATTTCAGCAACCTGCAACGTGGGATTGTACGTCATACACTGGCAGAACAGTGGGATGCCGCATTGATTTCATTTGCGTTTTTTATTATCAGCTCGGCTGTACTGGTGATATTTTTCAACAGAAACCACTTTTCGCGTTTTTTCCATTATTTCATCGTCACTACGTTGCTTATTGCAAATTATTCCTTCACCACGCCGGACCTGAAAAAGAACAATAACTACGGACTGTTAAATGCAAATGTGAAACAACTCTCTTCATTTTATTTTTCGAGAGAAAAAATAGCCCGATTCGTTGAGGTTGCCGATGCAGGGCCGAAATATCTTGCATTCTCTGAATGGATGAACAGGAATTTTTCCAGAAAAAGCACGTTCCTTGATTTCAGCAATTCTCCGATGCTCTATTATTATACAGGGAAAATAGTTCCGAATTACTTTGATCAGATCCCACACACAGCACATAATGAATATTTACAAAAGCGTTTTCTGGCTGATCTGAAAAATTACGACATTCCTGTGGTCGTTTTTTCAAATCAACCTAAAGGGTTCTGGGACGGTCTCGATGGAATTCCAAATACAATGAGGCATTACCGGATTACCGAATATATTTACAGAAATTACAAACCTGCTTACATTATTAATAACCGCCGCATCTGGGTGAGAAAGAATTTTGCTGTAAGTGCAAATGAAGCAGCATTCATTTCAGCAGACACAATTGCTGATTCGGCAGAATCCTGCTTCATCAAATGGATACCTTACGTCTGGGGGACTTACGATTCGAACATAAAAAACATTGCGGCTTCCGGAGAGCAAAGCATTTTATCGGGACAAAATATTCTAAAGGCAAACACAGAATCCACATACACTTTCACTCCGGTCCTGAATAGAGAATATGGAAACTATATTTTACTGCATGCGCGTGTGATTTCAGGGAAGGAGACGGACCTCGCCCTTAATTATGGTGACGAGTCGGGCAGAAACGGGTCGTTCAATTTAAATTTGAAGGGCGATACTCTTTTTCATGATTATCTCATCCGCATAAGCACTCAATACAACTGGTATAGCAAAAACAATTCATGGCTGAGCTTATACACCGCAAGCAACGACGTAGATATCAGTAAAGCAGAAATACTCAAGGGCGATTGATGAGAACGAAAACGAAAGTTATAATCGATGAGTGGGTCGGCAGAAGCATAGTCATTCTGCTGAATGTTCTTGCGCGCATTCTCGGACCGATAATGCGAATAGATCACTCTCTGAAAAATAAACCCACACGTATCGTCGTCTGTAAATTTCTGGGAATGGGAAGCATCATACAGGCCACGCCATTGCTTCAGACGCTGAGAAAAAATTTTCCGGATGCAGAAATTACATTCCTAACATCTGCGGTGAACCGGAAATTATTGGAATCGATCGGGGCGATCGATAAGATACTTGACATTGAAGATACGGACATCGGCAGCATACTGAGTTCGACCTTTTCTGTGCTGAAGACTTTCTGGCAAAAAAGACCAGACCTGTATATCGACCTTGAAACATATTCGTTTTACAGCACCGCTCTGGCAACTATGAGTTGTGCAAAAAACAGGTTTGGGTTTTACAGGGTAGAAAGAAACATCCGCATGGGTGTTTATACTCATATGATGTTCTTCAATGCGAGAACAGCGATTGCGCAGTCGTATCTTCAAATGGCGCGACTTGCGGGGTGCAAAGAAATCATTGAAAATCTTTATCCGTTCATCATACTCGAATCCGACCGAATGTCGTGTCGGAGAAAACTGGTTGAGATCGCCGGCAATCACTCGAAAGGATACATCATCATCAATCCAAACGCTTCGGATCTCCGGATAGAAAGACGCTGGCCGCATAATAATTTCATCGGACTCATACAAAAGCTCCGTTCAGCTTTTCCCGAAAAAATGTTTTTTCTGATCGGCTCAGCCAACGAATATCAATGGGTAAACCGAATTCACGCAGGGCTGGACGAATACACCAAGCGCAACGTATTCAATACTGCAGGAAAATTTACCCTGTACGAATTATTCGCGCTGATTGAAGGTTGCGAACTTGTCATAAGCAACGACACGGGCCCCATGCATGTTTCATTCGCACTCGGGAAGCCAACGGTATCTTTATTCGGCCCCGCATCACCGTCACAGTACGGACAAAATGCAAATGCATTCGGTATTTATAAAAACGTTTATTGCAGTCCGTGTGTGCATGATTTCCTTACCCCGCCATGCAAAGGGGACAACCAATGCATGAAGCAGATTACGGTTTTTGAAACAGAGGCGCTTTGCAGGGAAATCCTTTCCGGGCTTGTGCGTCCGGCAGATATGAAGTCTGACGAAATCCGTTTTCTCAAAGACGACGGACAAACCTCGCTGGGAATTGTACAAAGAGGTATATGAAAATAACCAACCATACAAGCACTCCCATAAATTGCGCCTGTTGTGGTGGTAACAACGGAAAAATTATTTACGAAGGGCTTACATCCATTTATTCGGTACAGTCCTGGAGTGTGGTCGAATGTGCAGAATGTAAAAATATAATTACGGTTCCCGTCCCTTCTGCAAAGTTACTGGACGAAATTTATTCTTCGACATATCTCTACAAAGTTCACCTGCTGGCATCGAATGAAAAACGGTTTCGTTCACGGTCGATGGCAGAATATATCAGGAAAATATCGCCGGGTAAAAATTCAAAACTGCTTGAGGCGGGCTGCATGTACGGCTACTTACTTGATGAGTTGAGAAATGATTATTCGGTGAAAGGAATTGAAATAGGAGATGAGGCAGTCAGTTTCTGCAAATCAAAAGGGCTTGATGTTTCTGATTCGAGCATCGAAAATTATCTCGGCCTGAGCAATGAGAAGTTTGATGTGATCATCCTGTCTCATGTCTTCGAGCATTTACTGGCGCCGGATTCGGTTATTGCTTTACTGCGTGAAAGACTAACGACAGCCGGTAAAATCGTTATCAGCGTTCCGAATTCTGATTCATTATGCAGAAAATTATTTGGAAAAAACTGGGGCTGGTGGCAGGTGCCGGTTCATATCAATCATTTCCGTTTATCGGCCTTACAAAAACTTGCAGACAGGAGCGGATTGAAAATTGAAGATGCGCGGTTTAAAGGGGGCGACAGCCTGATGCTGCTGCTGAACTTTATCAATCTTTTCGGCTTCAGGGGCGATGGCAAGGCTCCCGGGATTTTTCAGAAAACCGTGATTAGATTTTTTACTTTTTTCTTCAGGTATTGGTATCATTTGGGGAATGAGGAATTGACGGTTGTTTTAGTTCGGGGATAGTACTTATTGATAAAATTAACACGGAGGCACGGATTACACAGAGATACACGGAGAAAAAATCAAATATACTCCGTGATTCTCTGTGGTCTCCGTGTCTCTGTGGTAAAATTTAATATGGTATCGGATCCAGCGCTCCGATGCAATACGCAGGCACAAAAAAATTCAGAATGAAAATGGAATAAACGATGAGCAGAAATTTTTTTGTCCCAAGAAATGCATGAAGCCGCGAGGCAGCTATGAGAATCACCGGAAAAGAAAATCCGACAAGCCGCGAAATGTCCCACGCTATCACAAGCTGCAACAGCACAAAAAAGAAAACCGTGCACATCAAAAGTATCTCTTTGTATCTTTTCTCATAAATATCAACGCCGATTGCGATGATTGGAAGAATCCATGCAAGTCGAAACGCCTGGAATATTCCCTGCAGCAAATGAGGCAGCACATGTTCGCGCGTCCATTTCATATTTCCGGCATCGAAATAATAGGAGAACGTAAAATTCACCTCCGCATGTGACGAAATGATCTTCCGGTAAATGATATATGGAATTCCGGCAATAAGAAAAGCAAGAATGGTTTTAGTAAAATTCCCGGATTTCATATCTCCATTCATCATCAGTAAAAAGAAAAAAGGGAAGAGGAAGATCGTATTCTCATGATTAAACAGTAAAAGCATTAATAAAAGCGTTGCTGTCTTGATGTTCCTGTAAAAATTCATAAACAACAGAATGAGAAGAAACGAAGTGGGATCGGTATAGGCAGGAAAATACAGCTGATAAAACGCCAGCGTGCTGAAGACAAGCAACATGGTAATTCCAAGAGCTTCGGTTGGACTGAATGATTTTTTCCTGCTGAAAAAATAAATGAGTCCGAAGAAAACCGCCAGCACAAAAAGCATGAGAAATTTAAAAGACGGCCCTCTCAGATATAGGATGTATCCCAACAACGGAGAAAGTATCCGGAAGCGTAAATCATTTTCTCCTTCCATTTCAAAAGGATGCAGCGAAAGCCGCGTAAATCCATTTCCATGATAAAAGGTTTCGAACCGAACTGAATATATCAGCTCGGCAATAAAGAGCAAACTGAGGCCCAGGAATATCGATACGGTCAGCCTGCCGAGACTTGATTCGGCTTTCCTGAAAATTCCGTCAATCGTTAAAAATATTTTATCCATACCTATCCTGTTCTAGTCAACAAACTTTACTAATTTTACTGGCAGACACCAATGCAAATAACACAATAAATAATATTTATTGCCGTTTTCGAACATATTTCCAATCAAATATGAAAAAATTACTTCGTCTCTCCTCTGTTTATTCGATTTTAACTTTAGCGACTTCAAATATATTTGCACAGAATACCACGGTTAGTCTGGGTGGCTGGCGCGAACATACGCCATTTACCAAAGCTATCGATGTAACAGAAGACAAAAACGGACTCGTTTATTGTGCAAGTAAATTCGGCCTCTTTACATATTCGAAAAACGACGGCGAGCTGAATACACTTTCCCGGCTGAAAGAACTCTCTGACCTGGAAATCTCCACCATTGAATACGATCCTTTAACTGGCGTTCTGCTTGTCGCTTATGAGAATTCCAACATCGATATAATCTATCCCGATAAAAATGTCGTTAATCTTCCGGATATAAAGCAAAAAAATATTATCGGAGGAAAACGTATTAACTCCATCTCTTTTGTGAATGGATTCGCCTATCTCGGCTGTGAATTCGGCATCGTAGTGGTAGATATATCGAGAAAAGAAATCAAAGACACTTATTATATCGGCAACCAGGGGGCAAACGTAAACGTAACCGGTGTGGCTTACGATGGCACTTATATGCTTGCAACATCCGACAGCGGAATCTTCAGGGCAAACTATAACGATCCGAACATTTTTAATTTTACGGCCTGGACAAAAGAGACAAACATTGCCGAGCCAAACGCAAATTATACTTCTGCAACTTCGGTAAACGGAAAATTTTATGTTGTTAAGACAAACCCTGCGCAGGACATGGATTCCGTACTTGTTTATAATCTCAATCAATGGACTCCGTTCATAACTGATGCAACAGAGGGCGCGCATATTGATTCGTATGACAACAAAATCATATACAGGAGTAATTATAAAATTGCAGCCTTTGATGAAGCCGGTACCCAGTTAAGAGTTGTTGATATTTTCATGTACGGATATGCTAACATTCAGCGGGGCTATCTGGATGCGGGAGGAATATTCTGGGTTGCTGATTTCAATCACGGGCTTATCAGGCAATATTGGGATAATTCCATTACGATGATTAGTCCGAACGGGCCACGGTCAGAGGCCACCTGGGCGCTCGACGGTTCAAATGGAAAACTCTGGGTGGCATCAGGCGCACTGCTTGGCGACTCGCCGAGTCCGACAGTGAGAGATGGCGTGTCGCGATTCGCCGAAAACTCATGGAGCACATTTGACTGCACAAACGATGCAATCTATGGTCAACTCTGTGCTCCGGGTTCTAATTCTTCGGCTGTAATTTGTGTGGCTATAGATCCGTTTGATCCCGATCATGCGTTTGTGGGATCGTGGGGCAGCGGGCTTCTTGAATTCAGAAAAACCGGAGGCACAGAAAGGTTCGTTGAAAACAACAGCGGGCTGCATTCAATCAATAACCTGCCGGGTTACATCATTGTTGGAGGAGTAACATTCGATGACGATGGAAATCTCTGGGCCGTTGCCGGCGGAAGCACGTATGGAATATCGGTGATGAAACCCGATCGCACATGGCAGGACTTTGTTATTCCCGATGTCGTCATCGCGGGTTTTGGTTTATACAGTCTGGTGGTTGATGATTACGGGCAAAAGTGGTTTATTGCCAGACAGGGTGCAAGTACCGGCGAAGGTGTTGTCGTTTTCAAAGAAGGAAACATTAACAGCCAGAACAGCGGTAATAAAGTAAAACGACTCACCGACAATGCAGGCTCCGGCGGACTGCCTCATATTTTTGTGAGATCGATTGCGAAAGATAAAGACGGAGCAATCTGGCTGGGAACCGATAAAGGAGTGGGAGTCGTTTACAATCCCGGAAACGTCTTCACCGGTGGAAATTATGACGCGCAGAAGATCATCATTCAACAGGATGGTTACAATCAATACCTCCTCGAAACAGAAATCGTAAGTGCGATTGCCATCGACGGCGCGAACAGGAAATGGTTTGGCACTTACAGCGGCGGAGTGTTTCTGATGTCGCCCGACGGCACAAAACAGATTCTGAATTTCAACAAAGACAACTCACCGTTACCATCGAATTCGATTACGAGCATTGCCATCGACGATTTAACCGGAGAAGTCTTCTTCGGAACGGATAAGGGAATTATCTCCTATCGCAGCGATGCCACAGAAGGCGGTGAAACATGCAGCGATTATTATGTTTTTCCAAATCCAATCCGTCATGAATACCGCGGACCGATTGCCATTCGCGGACTCGTTGCCAATGCAGATGTGAAGATAACCGACGTTGCAGGGAATATCGTTTATCATACAAAAGCAAACGGAGGCGAAGCGATATGGAATGGAAATAATTTTTCAGGAGTGAGAGCACAGACTGGTGTCTATATCGTTTACGTGACTAATGAAGATGGTACGCAGACTTGTACGACGAAGATGGTTTTTGCGAATTGATTTTGGGTTGGGAGGTTGGGAAGTTGGGAGGTTGGGAAGTTGGGAGGTTGGGAGGTTGGGAGGTTGGGAGGTTGGGACTTAATCTGATAATCGGTTTTATAATACTGCTCAAACTTCAATCCTTAAACATACTACCCCCCCCCAACCTTCCACCCTCCCAACCTCCCAACCTCCCATCTCCCCCCCCCATAACCATGCTCCAAAAATCCCGCGGCATCATACTTACATCTTCCGACTATGGAGAAGCGAGTCTCGTCGCGCAGATTTATACGGAGACATTTGGTTTGCAGTCGTTCATCATCAACAGCGTTCGTAAAAAACACGCGCGTATACATTCGAATATTTTTCAGCCGCTCACGCTTGTGGATCTTGTATTCTATTTCAAAGAACGTCCAGGACTAAACAGGATTTCGGACATACGACCCAATCCAGCCTTTGTAAATATTCCATTCGATGTTTTCAAGAGTTCGATGGTGCTGTTTCTTGACGAAGTATTATATAAATCGATACGCGAAGTTGAGCCCAATCCAGC
This sequence comes from uncultured Flavobacteriales bacterium, assembly GCA_964595205.1. GTDB lineage: Bacteria > Bacteroidota > Bacteroidia > AKYH767-A > 2013-40CM-41-45 > JADKIH01. The sequence goes on from CAZQOQ010000022.1 coordinate 21,582, forward strand.
GCTCTTTGAATTTATCTACAATTCTGTTTCCTGGCTTGACGGCCCGCAACCTTCGGGAATTGATTTTCACCTGATCTTCCTGATCAAACTCAGCCGCTTCCTGGGATTCGCTCCGACGATGAACTATACATCTGAAAAAAATATTTTCAATTTGAGGGAAGGGCTCTTCCAATCTTCTTTTCCGGAACATCCGCATTTCATTCCGGCACCCTTAAGCGGTTTTTTTGCTTCACTGATCAATGCGGAATTTTCTTTTTCATTAAACATCTCCGCTTTGGAGAGGAGAACGCTGATCAATTATATTCTCGAATACTACTCCCTTCATGTGGAAGGATTCGGGAATATTAAATCGCATAAGGTGCTGGAGCAGGTGTTTGGGGAATAGGGATTTAACTATTTGTAACCTATCTTTAATTGTTGCATCGGAATTAATAAATATAGCGATACAGGATTTTTATGAGATCTTCAAAATTCTTTTTAGCAGTATTTTTATTATTGATAAATAATTTAACAGAAGGACACGACTGGGGGAGATATTGGTGTTTTGGTGATAGTGCTGGGATTAACTTCTCTGATCCCAATAGTCCAATCACCTTCACATCATTTATGGATAATCCGCGTGCCATTACCTCAATAGGAGATAGCATTAACGGATTGTTAATGTATGCTCATAGTTTTTATTGGCCGCTTTGGATTTCAGGGTATGATAAAACCAGTGTTGTTCGAAACTCAAATCATCAGATAATGATCAATGGAGATTCACTGGCTGGCGATGTAAATAATGGCCTGACTTTTATTAATAAACCAGGAAGTGACAGTATTTTTTATCTTTTCCAAAATAATTCATCATTATCTAGTGGCAGGCTGTATTATTCTCTTATTGATCCATATTTTGGTGGTATAGGCAAAGTACTTATTAAAAATCAAATACTTCCACTTGCTGATACCGCATTACAGATGGGCGTTTTAGCAATTAAACATGCAAATGGCAGGGATTGGTGGATAATAGTTAGAAATTGGTATAATTCAAACCGATTCAATGTCTTTCTTGTTTTGCCAGATACTATTGAAGGCCCATTTGAACATAATATCGGTAGGACAAACGGCGGTGATGTTGGAAGCATGGCAGTTTCTAAGAATGGGGATAAAATAGCTCTTGCCGGTTTTTCCGATGTTGTTGAGGTCTATGATTTTGACAGGTGCAGTGGACAAATTTATAATCCTATATTCATTAGTACTATTATTGCACCACAACTGTTTGGTTGTGAGTTTTCTCCTGATGGAAATTTACTGTATGTTTCAAGCACTAAAATTTTAACAGATGATACATTAAAAATATTCCAGGTGGATCTGACGGCACCAAACCCGGGGGCAACCAAGCAGGTTATTTATTCCTCACCTGATCCGGCAAGCGGAGGATTGCTTAAGAGAGGCCCTGATGACAAAATCTATTTCAGCTGCCTGGATCTCTGCGGCTGGCCATATCCAAATAACTGCCGTACCCAATACAATGAAAATCTTAGCGTGATCAATAACCCAAATGTTTACGGCTTGGGTTGTAATTTTTCAAAATTCAGTTTTAATCTTGGAGGTAAAAGAACCTATTGGGATTTACCCAACATTCCTAACTTTAATTTGGGGGAAATTAGTGGTTCAGCATGCGATAGCCTTACAAATAATATTAAACAAAATGATCCTGTGATTTCATTCAACATTTATCCGAATCCATGCAGGGATAAATTAAATATTATAAGTTCTAATAACCTCAACAAAAACTTTCGCTTATATGATTCCAGACTAAGGTTACTTTATCAAACAGAATTGAAAGGCAGTTTTAATACGATTGATATTTCAAAATTTAATAATGGAATTTATTTTGTCAGGATTGGCGAGAAATTTTCAAGAAAAGTTATCATTCAAAAATAAAATCTTCTCCGCCGGCAATTTTATTAAGTTAAGAATTATAAAAATCTAAATTTCAAAAATTACAACTTCATATCATTTACAATTGGATCGTTCTTACGATAATGCCCCCTGATCCATCTCGGGAGTATAATCGCCCCAATAAAAAGATATGGATAATAACTCACCAGCCTCCATAACAGTCCGAGTGTGGGAGCGAGTCCGTGAGGAATGAATTCTCCCAGGAAATCGGAGAACATAAATTCCGCAAGGCCGCTGCCGCCGGGTGTCGGACTGAAAAGAATAATGATGCCCATGACGATTTGTCGTGCAAACACAAGGAAGTTGTCGATGGCCCCATCGTGAAATGCAAGGATGAGGCAATTAACAATGCAATAGCGGGCGGTCCACGAAAGAAAAGTGCCTGCAAAGGAATTGACCCAGAATTTTCTGTCTTTGTTTTTTAAACCGTTTGATGCAATGATGAGTTGACTACCGGTTTCAAGAGCATTTCTCTTCCAGCGGCGAAGGATGGGCAATGAAAACATCCTTACGAGCAACCCTTTGATGAAACGAGGATTGATAAAAAGTGCATATGCTACGAAAACTTTATACGCAAGAATGATGAAATATACCGCCCAGAAAGAATAAAAAAAACCATCACCAAATTTTACAGGGTTCATGTTATTCATGTCGATGGTGGAAAACAATTGGTCTTTCCCGATGGTAAAATAAACCAGCGGCGCCATGATGGCGAGAAACACTCCATCCTGGAAAGAAGAAAGCATGATGGCTGTGATGCTTCTGCCCATGTTGATGCGTTCGCGGTTGAGAATGAAGATTGCGAATACAAATCCTCCACCCAGCATTCCAGGCGCAAGCGCAGAGGCAAATTCCCAGAGCATGATTACGTTGAACGATTGCCTCCACGATAATTCCTGGTCAGTGAGCGCGCGAATACGTATCATGTATGCTCCGTCGCGCACGACCATCATCAATAAAGCCATGGTAATCCAGAAAAAACTCGACCATGTCCAGTCGATGTTTTCAAAAGCCTGGCGATTAAAATTTCTTACGAGTAAAAAGGTTGCGGCGCCGAGTCCGATCACAATGGGCCAAATGATCCGTGTGGGACGGAATGTTTTCAGAATTTGCCTGCTGTCAATTTGCATCGGAAGTATTAGCCCACACTCAGCCAGAAGTTGTTGTATCCTTCGCCTAAGGTGATTTTAATCAGCTGCTCCTGGAGCAGTTCGAGTATTCCTAAAAAAACAAAAATTGCGTGGACTTTATTTTCGCAGGAAAGGATGATTTCGTCGAATGCCGTTCTCTCTTTTCCGACAAGAAGATTTCTGATTTTATCCTTCTCCTGGGGAATGGTATACGGGTACTGAACAATCTTGTGAAATACCTTTTGCTTTTCGGTTTCGAATCTTTTTAAAACTTTATTGAAGCTGTTCAGCAACTGAAAAAGAGTGAGGTTCATCAGTTCTTCTGTCTGCGCATTCTGCAAAGCAATTGTGGCAAGTTCCTTTTGAATATTTCCGCGAGGCACTTTCATGCTGCGTTCGTCCTCACTTACACGAAGCTCCTCACAGGATTCTTTATATTGCTTATAGAGTAAAAGCCTTTCGACAAGATCTTTTCTCGGATCCACTTCATTGCCCTGCTCGTCAAGTTCTGGTCGGGGTAAAAGCATCTTGGCTTTGATACGCATAAGGGTAGCCGCTACCAGAATGAATTCGCTGGCAAGCTCTATATTCAACTCGTTGAAACGGTGGATGTAAGCAAGGAAGTCGTTTGTAATATCGGATATCGGAATGTTATGTATATCGATCTCATCTCTTTCGATGAAAAAGAGCAGAAGATCGAACGGGCCCTCGAATTGAGGCAGCTTGATTTCAAATAATTTTTCCACGACTTTTTATTTGGAATCAAACATAAGGAAATCGTTACAATTTTGAAAGTGTCAGGGATGGTTAATAGTTATTGGTTATTATTACATATTAAAAAATCCTTTACCCAAAAACCGGAATAAAATCAGATGAAAAAAATTTATCACCTCTCCACATGTTCAACCTGTCAGCGAATTCTCAAAGAATGGAAGCCTGGCGATGATGTTAAAATGCAGGATATTAAGACGGAAAAAATTACTGCTTCTCAAATCGATGAAATGGCAAAACTCGCCGGAAGTTATGAGGCTCTCTTCAGCAGGATTGCCCTGAAGTACAGGAGTCTTGGATTAAATACAAAGAAGTTAACCGAAAAAGAGTACCGGAAATATATTCTAGATGAATACACTTTTCTCAAGCGTCCTGTTTTAATTAACGGCTCCTATATCTTCATAGGTAATTCGCCGAAAAATGTGGCAGCTGCGAAGGAATCGTTGAAAAAGAATTAGAAAATTACGAATAGAGTGTGGTTCGATGTTGAAAAAATATTTTTTCTCGCCACGATCGCTACGGAACCGCAACGAGCCGCAACGAAATTAGCACTTAAATTTGCAATCGTTTCCAAAAGTTCAAATAAATAAAAAAACATCTCAGCATATATTCACCCTTGATCTGATGTTTATACCTGGTTCTCGGTTCTTGGTTCTTGGTTCTTGGTTCTCGGTTCTTGGTTCTTGGTTCTTGGTTCTTGGTTCTCGGTTCTTGGTTCTTGGTTCTTGATACTTGATACTTACTACTTGTTTAACCCAAATCTTACCCTATTTTTGTTCCACTTTTTAATCCCGTTCGATGATCCGTTCAATGACAGGTTACGGCACAGCCGCCGTCGATTTCCAGCAAAAAACAATTTCCGTAGAAATAAAATCCGTCAACAGCAAATTTTTTGACCTGATGCTGCGTCTCCCTCCGGTGTACAGGGAAAAAGAAATGGAGCTGCGTACGGAACTCTCCAGGTTTATTGAGAGAGGAAAAACTGAAGTTACGTTTAACATCGAAACGCAGGAAACGAATAAAAAAACTACCATCAACAGAGCCCTTGTCAAAAGTTATTACGACGAATTTAAAAAACTGGATACGGAATTAAACACAACCACGCCCAATTTTCTTCAACTCATCCTGATGATGCCGGATGTGATGATGAATGAAAAACTTGTCTTGTCGGAGGACGAATGGAAAGCCGCTTTAGGAGCGCTCCGTCAATCCATGAATGCATTTCAGAATTTCCGGCAGGCGGAAGGTTCCGTGATGGAAACGGATTTGAAGCTGAGGATCGACATGATCATGAGCGGCATGAACGAACTTGCGAAATTCGAAGACGGACGAATCGAAATCGTCAGAAACCGCCTGCGTTCTAATCTTGAAGAATTTATCCAGGTCAATAACATCGATCGTAACCGCCTCGAACAGGAATTGATTTTTTACATAGAAAAATTCGACATTTCGGAGGAAAAGGTCAGGCTGAAAAGTCATTGCGATTATTTCCTTCAGACTATGAAAGAAGATCCTTCTCCGGGAAAAAAATTGTCGTTCATCGCACAGGAAATCGGCAGGGAAATAAATACCATCGGCTCCAAAGCCAACGATGCTGAAATGCAGAAACAGGTGGTGATCATGAAAGATGAGCTGGAAAAGATAAAAGAGCAGGTTCAGAATATTCTATGATGAAAGATAAAAAGCTCCTGTTGTTTTGCGGTCCAAGCGGCAGTGGGAAAACCACGATTGTTCATCACCTGCTGAAATCTGATCCGCGTCTCGCTTTCTCCGTTTCGGCGACAACGAGGAAAAAGCGCGACAACGAAACGGATGGCATCGATTATCATTTCATTACAGTCGAAGAGTTCAGGCAACGAATCGAGGCGAATGAATTTATTGAGTGGGAACAGGTATATGCCGGAGGGTACTATGGCACACTCCGTTCTGAAATAGAAAAAATCTGGAGTAACGGGAAAGTTCCGTTGTTTGACGTAGATGTCGAAGGCGGATTAAAAATCAAAAGCATATTCGGCGAAAAACTCCTGGCGGTATTTGTGTGTCCGCCATCCATCGAAGAGCTGCACAAAAGACTCATTGCACGTAATTCCGAAACTCCTGAATCATTCAGGATCCGCACTGAAAAATCGGAACACGAACTGACATATTCATTCCGCTTCGACAAAGTAATCGTAAACGATAATCTGCAGTTTGCTCTCAAAGAAGCACATCTCCTCGTGAACGATTTTTTGTCTGAAAAACACAAAAAGGCGCAACAATGAAAATCGGTTTATTCTTTGGCTCGTTTAATCCTGTTCATTGCGGTCACATGATAATCGCCGGTTATTTTTCCGAATTCACCGACCTCGACCAGGTATGGTTTGTCGTTTCCCCACATAATCCTCTCAAGATGAAAAATACACTCTTGCAGGATTATCACCGGATGAGTCTCGTAAAGATTGCCATCGGCGATTACAGAAAAATCAGGGCTTCGGATATTGAGTTTAAACTTTCCAGACCAAGTTATACCATTAACACCCTTGCCCATCTGTTCGAAAAATTTCCCGAACACCAGTTTGTATTGTTGTTGGGAAGCGACAACCTCACAACTTTTCATAAGTGGAAAAACCACGAACAGATTCTCGAACAGGTCCAATTGTACGTTTATCCGAGAAAAGACAATGAAGGCGGCGTGTTGCTGAATCATCCAAAAGTTAAATTATTCCCTGCCCCGGTGATGGAAATTTCTTCCAGTTTCATCAGGGAAGCAATTAAAAACAAAAAGGATGTAAGGTATATGATGCCCGAAAAGGTATGGGAATACATCGATGAAATGAATTTCTATAAACGTACAGGCTACGATGTCTAGCCCCCGGTGATCGCTTTAAGGTTCATTGTCTTCCGGTAAGAACATGCAACGTTAAACGCAATTTCGTACCTTGCGCCCGTTTAAACTTCTTCTGTTATGTCAGGCACAAACTCTACGACCCTGGAACCAAAAACAACAAAATCAGATTCTCATTCTCAGAAAGAAATTCATGGCTTTGGAACCCGCGCCATCCATGCCGGCCAGGAACCCGACCCGGCCACCGGAGCCATCATGACTCCCATTTACCAGACGTCGACCTACGTCCAGGAAAGCCCGGGAAAACATAAGGGTTATGCATATGCAAGAGGTAAAAATCCGACACGCGTTGCACTCGAAAAATGTCTTGCCTCACTTGAAAATGCAAAGCATGGATTATGTTTTTCCAGCGGGCAGGGTGCCGAAGATGCAATCATAAAACTTTTACGTCCCGGCAACGAGGTGATTGCAACGGATGATATTTATGGCGGATCCTACAGGATGTTCACAAAAATCTACGAACACTTCGGCATCAAATTTCATTTTGTAGACATGACGGATTCTTCTGCCGTGGAAAAAATGATCAATGAAAATACCCGGATGTTATGGATCGAAACTCCTACCAATCCACTGATGAGGATCATCGACATTGAGAATCTTTCAAAGATTGCAAAGAAGAAAAATATTATCAGCGTAGTCGATAATACGTTTGCATCGCCCTATCTTCAGAACCCGCTGAACCTGGGCGCTGATATCGTCATCCACTCTGTCACTAAATATATCAGCGGGCATTCGGATGTGGTAATGGGTGCTGTATGCACAAATAACGACAAGATCAATGAAGAGCTGGCATTTATAGCTAATTCCTGTGGGGCTGTTCCGGGGCCTATGGATAGTTTCCTTGTTCTTCGCGGTGTAAAAACCCTGCATGTTCGGATGGAAAGACATTGTTCGAACGGCAGAGCAGTAGCAGAATTTCTTCGTTCACATCCAAAAATCGATAAGATTTACTGGCCGGGATTTGCAGATCATCCAAATCATCAGATTGCCGCAAAACAAATGAGTGATTTTGGAGGTATGATCTCTTTTACTTTGAAAGGAAATTCAAAAGACGATGCCTTCCGGATGGCTTCTTCTATGAAAGTATTTTCCCTGGCAGAATCGCTGGGTGGGGTAGAATCGCTGATCGGCCATCCTGCGACAATGACCCATGCTTCAATACCTGAAGAATTGAGAGAAAAATCGGGGGTTGTAAATTCGCTTCTTCGTTTAAGCATTGGAATTGAGGATAAAAAAGACCTGATTGAAGACCTTAAACAGGCCATTGGCTGAATCAGTCAAACTATTGTCACATAAGGATATATTAACATATCTTTCAGGAATTATTATTTAAATTTGATTCCTTCAAAAATCCTCGTTTATCCTAAAATTTATCAATAAATCAAATGAAAAAACTATTACTTGTCCTTGTAATTACAGGGTTAATGAATTTTTATGCTAATGCTCAGGAACGACCGCACTGTTTTACGTCCGAGTATTACAATGAGGCCGTAAAAACGGATCCTCAACTGGCGCAAGACCGTGAAACTCTCGAAAGATTTACTGAGCAGTATATTCAGAATAAGTCTGTTCAAAGATCTGCGAATCCTTCACCTTACATCATCCCGGTTGTGTTCCATATCCTTCACAATTACGGTCCTGAAAACGTTTCTGATGATATCATCATCGATGCTGTTCGACAGATGAATGAAGATTATCGCAAACGAAATGCAGACACGGTGAATATCATTCCCTCATTTCAGGGCATTGCAGCCGATTGTGATATTGAATTTCGACTGGCAACCATCGATCCGCAGGGAAATTGCACAAATGGTATTGAGCATATTCAAACGCTTAAAACGTATTATGCAAACAATTCATCTAAAACAGATCCTGCTTGGATGATCTGGCCGCGTGATAAATATTTGAATATCTGGGTAGCCAACAGTCTTGAAAACCCAACAGCCGCAGCTTATGCAAATTATCCGACAAACGGTTCCCTATTGACAGATGGAATCATGTGCTGGTACACTTATGTGGATAATTCAACAGCAACACTTAGCCACGAAGCGGGCCACTGTTTAAATCTTTGGCATCCTTGGGGCGATAATAATTCTCCCGGTGTTACGTGCGGGGATGATCAGGTATCGGATACACCTCTTACCGAAGGCTGGACATTTTGTCCGAACCCCAATTCTGCCAATAATTGCAATGCAGCTATTGTAGAAAATTATCAGAATTACATGGATTATTCTTATTGTTCATTCATGTTTACCGAAGGTCAGAAAACCAGAATGCATGCCGCATTAAATTCACCGGTAGGAAGCAGGAATAATCTCTGGTCACCGGCAAATCTCCAGCTCACCGGTACCTATGACGGAGCACCGGCTTCTTTGTGTGTGCCTGAAGCTGACTTCAAATGTGATTATATTGCATCTTGCGCAACTGATTCAATCCACTTTACTGACCAAAGCTGGAAAGGCACTGTTGCCACATGGAACTGGTCATTCCCGGGCGGAAGTCCTTCCACATCTAATTTACAAAGTCCAAATGTACTTTATAGTGCCAGCGGAGTTTACGATGCAACTCTGATCGTTAGCAATGCGTCTGGTTCTGACACGATCACTAAAACAGCTGTCGTTCGCATTACAGCGGCCCCGGCCGATTCCATTCCATTCGTTGAGAGTTTCGAGGATTCGACCTCATTCCCCGGAGAAGATGGCTGGATCGACAATCCGGGTGGCGGAATTACATGGGTACGCGCAACTAATGCAGCAAGTACCGGAATGGCATGCATCAGGATGAACAACTATACAAATACTGCAGGTGCAATTGACTCATGGATTACCCCTTCAATGGATTTTTCAAATGTAAATGCGCCTGTTACTATGTCTTTTAAAGTTGCGAATGCACAGCGCAGTTCAACGTCAAATGACGAATTGAAGCTGTATTATTCCCTCAACTGTGGCAGATCATGGTCTGCAACCAGCTATAGTAAATCAGGAGCTACCTTGTCGACCTCGGGAATTACCACTGGTAATTTTACTCCAAGTTCTCCGAGCCAATGGCGGCAGGAGACGGTCAATGTTAATGCAGTTAAACTCAAACCAAACGTTAGATTCAGGTTTGAGAATACCAGCGATCGCGGCAACAATGTGTACATTGACGACATCAACATCACCGGAAATTATGTTGGCATTAATGAAGCTGAAGAATTACAGGCCGACTTCTCTGTATATCCGAATCCAACTCAGGGAACATCCACTATCGATTTCTCGCTCAGCAAAGCAAGCAAGGTTCGCCTCGAGGTAAAGGACATCCTGGGCCGCACAGTGGCTATTATACTCGATGACAACATCGGTGCCGGCATGCATCAACGTAAATTACCGGTGCTTCGTTCAGGAATTTATCTTGTCGATCTCAGCGTGAACAACAAACATTACGTACATAAACTCGTAGTGTCATAGAAATTAAGAATATATCTTAAAAGCCTTGTCTCACAGCAAGGCTTTTTTTATTGATATTATTTGATAAAAATAATTGCATGACTTAAAAAACTGCTTTTTTTTTTGAAGATTTGCACGTCGATATGAAAAAACGATTTTACGTACCATATCTTTCCTTTGTCATACTGCTTTTTCTCCCGGTTAAAATCGTTTACGGGCAGGAATCTGCCGTTTATGGTAAACATGCAATTGCAATAAATCTTACACGCTGCACCGTTAATGAAATAAGCGTGAGTTATGAGTACTGGTTAAATTTCCGGAAGAGTATCGAATTCAATTGGGGTCTTGTATACGTGAATGATTTTTTCCAGGAGCAGGTGAAGGACTGGGAAAATGCCATGTTGTTTTCAGAACATGGATATGCCGGACGATTTTATTATAAAATTCACAAGCGGGCGGAAGAAAATACCAGGTGGCGTGATTATATCGCTTACGGAGTGTCCTATAAATATCTTTATTTTAATGATTACCTGATCAATAACGGAGAAATTAAGTTTGATCCTATTGATAAAATTATTCAACCTGATACGATTATTTATAAAGACACTGTGGTTGCATATACCGAACAGTTTTTAAGAGACAGTGAGCGGCATAAAATTGGAATAGAATTTATATGGGGAAAAGTTTATGAGGCGAGCAAGACAATTGCATTTGAATTTTATTTTGGCGGGGGGCTCGTTGCAAACATCGCTTCTCATACCGATCATTCCCGCTATGCCACCTACCAGTCTTCGAAATTTCAATATCTGAATCAACCCATTCCTGATTATACCTACGACCAGTTTTATATGCGGCCGGTTGCACTTCTGGGGATAAAATTTCGGGTAAGATTTTAGGATAAAATTCACCGGTCAGGAAAAAAATTTTTTAATCCCGGATTCAGGAAACAACATTTTTTAATCCGCCTGTGCTGATATGCAGGAGAGCACGTGTTGGAGACTAATGCGCCTCCAGCCAGTTCTTTCCTGTTCCCATGCCGATTTCAACCGGAACTTTCAGTGGAAGAGCGGTTTTCATCCGGTGAGAAACAATTTTTTCCAGGGCTTCCTTTTCATCATTATGAACATCGAACACCAATTCATCGTGAACCTGTAAAAGCATGCGCGACTTAAGCGATGATGATCTTATGTCGTTATGAATATTGATCATGGCGATCTTGATCATGTCGGCAGCGCTTCCCTGGATAGGTGCATTGATTGCATTACGTTCTGCGAAACCGCGAACTGTTGCATTGGCAGAGTTGATGTCGCGAAGGTACCTTCTTCGTCCCATGATTGTTTCAACATATCCCTTTTCCCTCGCACTTTGAATGCTGTGGTCCATGTAATCTTTGATGTAGGGATACTGCTGAAAATAATTATCGATGATCGACTTTGCTTCCGTTCTGGAAATATTCAACCTGTCTGCGAGCCCAAACGGCGAAATTCCATAGATGATTCCAAAGTTTACCATCTTGGCATTGCGACGCATATCCGAAGTTACGTCTTTCAGCGCGACGCCATAAACTTTCGCTGCCGTAGCCGCATGAATGTCTTCTCCGCTCCTGAAAGCTTCCAGCATGGCGGGATCTCCGCTAAGCTCTGCAATGATTCTTAACTCGATCTGGGAATAGTCAGCCGAAAGGAGCGAATAGTCTCTGCTCCTCGGCACGAATGCCTTCCTGATTTCTCTTCCTCTTTCGGTGCGGATAGGGATGTTCTGTAGATTAGGATTATCAGAACTAAGGCGCCCGGTAACGGCGACGACCTGGCTGAAACTCGTGTGTATCCTTCCTGTATGAGGATTGATCATGGAAGGAAGCACATCTACATAGGTGTTCTTCAGCTTGACCAGTTCACGGTAATCCAGGATGCTCCTTACAATGGGATGTTTATTCTCGAGTTTACTCAGGATGTCTTCGCTTGTAGAATACTGACCGGTTTTTGTCCTGACCGGCTTCTCGGTGATCTTCAGCCTTTCGAAGAGCACCTCGCCGACCTGCTTTGGAGAGGAAACGTTGAACACGCCTCCGGCCATGGACTGAATTTCCTTTTCAATTTTCTGAATATCCTGTGCAAGCACGAGCGAGAGCTCTTTCAAAACGGTGTCGTCGAGAGTGATGCCTTCGGTCTCCATCGCTGTGAGCACCCCTACGAGAGGCATTTCAATTTCATCGAATAATTTTCTGAACGGGCTTTTATTGAGATCCTTCTCGAAAATGTTTTTCAGCTGAAGTGTGATATCCGCATCTTCGGCAGCGTATTCTGCAACCTCCGGTACCGGTACATCGCGCATGCTTTTCTGATCTTTTCCCTTCTTTCCAATGAGTTCGTCGATTGGAACGGGTGAATAGTTGAGATATGTCTCGGCCATCACATCCATGTTATGACGCATTTCAGGCTGGAGAAGAAAGTGAGCAATCATGGTATCGAAAACCTTACCTCTTATTTCGACACCATACCAGTGCATCACCGTCATGTCGTATTTTAAATTCTGCGCGACTTTTTCGATGGATGGGTTTTCCAAAACACTTTTAAATATGTTTACGACCTTCGATGCATCTTCCCTCTCAGCAGGCACGGGAACGTAGTATCCTTCATGATCCTTAATGCTGAACGACATGCCGACGAGTTCGGCATCGTTTGCATTGATCGACGTTGTTTCGGTGTCGAAACAAATAACCTTTTCTTTTCCAAGCAGTGCAGCAAGGCTCGACATCTTTTCGATGGTATCAACAACCTCATAGTTATGAGAAGTGGTCCTGATGGTCCTGAATTCCGTTTGTGGTTTTTCGGCTGATTCTGCTTCAAGAACTGAGACGGTTTCGATTTCGGTATTTTCAAAGAGTGATGTTTGCGCCGGCTTCGAAGCCAGAGGTTGTTTAATTACATGTACCGACTCCTGGGGAACAATGGATATGTTCAGCTGGTCAGCCAGTCGCCGGAATTCCAGTTCGGAGAAAATTTCTTTCAAAGCATCCTTATTCGGTTCGGAAATTTTCAGGTCGTCGGGTTTAATTGTAACCGGGACGTCGATTAAAATCGTTGCAAGTCGTTTCGACTGAATGGCGAGATCTTTATTCGCCTCAACTTTTTCTTTCAGTTTTCCTTTCAGCTGCACGGTATTTTTCAAAAGTTCTTCGATGGAGCCAAATTGTTTGATCAGCTGAATGGCCGTCTTCTCTCCCACTCCCGGGATGCCGGGAATGTTATCCACCTTATCGCCCATCAATCCTAAAATATCGATGACCTGGTTTACATTTTCAATTTCCCAGCGGGCGCAGACTTCCTTTGTCCCCATGATTTCAGCAGTGCCGCCGGCGCGGGCCGGCTTATAGATAAATGTATGCTCATCCACGAGCTGGCCAAAGTCCTTATCCGGAGTCATCATATACGTATCGAAGCCGTTTTTCTCTGCCTCTTTTGCAAGAGTCCCGATGATGTCGTCAGCTTCATACCCATCCATTGAGATCACAGGTATGTTGAAGCCTTCACAGATTTTTACGACATAGGGAATGGCCATTGCAAGATCCTCAGGAATTTCCTGGCGATTTGCTTTGTACTCGACAAATTCTTCATGCCTTGCGGTCGGCGCCTGGGTGTCAAAAACGACGGCTATATGTGTGGGCTTCTCGCGCTTGAAAACATCAAGGAGCGTATTGGTAAATCCAAAGATGGCAGATGTATTTTGACCCTTTGAATTGATGCGATGATTATTGCTGAATGCAAAATATGCGCGATAGATAAGCGCCATGGCATCGAGAAGGAAAAGTTTTTTATTGGAAGACATTTCGTTCATGATTAATTAGCCAATAAATTGATTAGCCGATTTGCTGATTGGCCGATTAGCCGATTAGCCAATGAAGCATTTGACTTGTTCAAATATATGATCTTCTGTGTTTATTTTAAGATTAATAAAATGGAATAGTTATTTCATGAAAGTACTTTTCAATTAACGAATCAGCTATCCCGATAGCGATCGGGAAACTAATTCCAATCGGCTAATTGGCTAATCGGCTAATTCTTCAGTATCTTTGCCAAAACACAAAAAATTTGTCATTTCAAGACTTTCATTTAACGGATCTCCTGCTCGATGGATTGGATACGATGGGTTTCAGGGATCCGACGCCTATCCAGGAACAGGTTATCCCGCATATTTTAAAAGGATCAGATGTAATTGCCTGCGCTCAAACCGGAACGGGAAAAACCGCAGCCTATCTCCTGCCTGTTCTGGATAAGATTTCAAGAAACAATATTCCACACACGAGCGCATTGATACTTTCGCCCACACGCGAACTTGCTCTACAAATTGACCAGGCCTTCCAGGGGTTCTCTTATTTCACACATGCGAGTTCCATTGCAGTGTATGGAGGGAGCGATGGAATCACGTTCGAACGTGAACGAAAAGCCCTTACAGAGGGCGCCTCCGTGGTTATCGCCACTCCGGGACGACTGTTAAGCCACCTCAACATGGGCTATGTAAAATTCAACCAGCTCGATTTTCTTATTCTCGATGAGGCCGATAAGATGCTTGACATGGGATTTTACGATGACATCCTGCGGATCATCCGTTTCGTTCCGCCGAAGCGTCAGAATCTCCTGTTCAGTGCTACCATGCCTCCGCGCATGCGTGAGCTTGCAAAAAAGATATTACACCATCCGGTAGAGGTAAACATTGCCATCAGCAAACCTGCTGCAGGAATATTACAACAGGCTTACCTGGTAAATAATTTTCAGAAACCCGAGTTGCTGAAACGCATACTTGCCGAAAAAAAATTATCCAGCGTCCTGATTTTTGCCTCCACCAAGATTGCGGTAAAAGATCTCGAAAAGGAACTCAGGCGCAAGAATCTTCCCGTGAAGGCAATTCACAGCGATCTGTCGCAGGAAGAAAGAGAAAACGTGCTGCTGTCATTCCGGAACCGCTCAACAAAAATTCTCGTTGCAACCGATATTCTGTCGCGAGGAATCGATATTGAAAATATCGGCCTCGTGATCAATTATGATGTTCCTTCGGATGCAGCCGACTATGTGCACAGGGTTGGAAGAACAGCAAGAGCCGAATCGACCGGCGAGGCTATTACATTTATCAGCGACAAAGACCAGAATCGTTTTGCCCAGATAGAAAAGCTGATTGAGATGGAAGTGCCAAAGCTTCCGCTTCCTGATGGCATGGGAAATTCTCCGGAATGGAAACCGGATTCTGCTAAAAAATCTTTTAAGAGTAGAAGGCCGTTCCGAAAAAAAGTGAAACGATAAATTGATTAGCCGATTCGTTAATTAGCCAATTAGCCAATGGGGTTTCGGTGATTCGTTAATTGATGCGAGTTGATGGATATAATATTCCCGTTTATTGATAATAAAGTATACAGAGAAGATCATATATTTGAACAAGTCAAATGCTTCATTGGCTAATTGGCTAATTAACGAATCGGCTAATTAACGAATCGGCTAATTAAAAATCATGTCGCTCCCTCCGGAATACGAAAAGCTTTTACAAATTGCCAGGGGTAAGAAAAAGGAGAACAAAATTTTTTTTGATAAATTAAAAAAAAATCGTCCGAAGGATCTGGACCGAGTTACAAATGATTTTCATCACAAAGCCTTCGAACATATCGATTGCCTGAAATGTGCTAATTGCTGCAAGACTACCGGACCCTTGCTCAAACATAAAGACATTCTTACGCTCGCTGCAGAGAAAAAAATCCGGCAATCAGAATTTGCCGAAAAATACCTGCGAACGGATGAAGACGGCGACTGGGTCTTTAATAAACTTCCATGCCCGTTCCTGGGAGAAGACCACTACTGTTCCGTCTATGATGCACGACCGGCAGCTTGTCGCGAATATCCGCACACTCAACAGAGGAAAATCATCGATAAGATTCCTATCACCTATCTCAACAGCATGATTTGTCCGGCCGTTGCTGAGGTCGTTGAAAATCTAAAAAAACACTATCGCTAATTTGAAAATGGGTACTCTCCATAATCTTGAGAACCCCATACCATTTCTATGCGAAACTCTGCGCTCTCTGCGGTAAAAAACATAACATCAATTGACATTAGTTTTCGTTTGAACTAAATGGACAATGGTCGTTAATTTAAGGCTTAATCCTTCTAACTAAGGATAATTTCCCACCAGCTGCAAAATAGAAACTAGTCAATGAATATTTTTTTTACAAGTCGACCGTCCTCAGAAGATATATCCAGCAGGAAAATTCCCGCAGGAAAACTGGCCGTGGATATCTGAACTTCACCACAATCACACTGATCTCTTAAAATATTTTTACCGCTGATGTCATTTACCGAATAATGAAATCCCTTTTCATTCCGGAAGTTTTTAATGACAATTGCATCATCACTGTGTTTTACGAAAACAGAAATATTATTTTCTATCGCATATGTTGAAATTCCTACTGTAGATGCCAAAGACAATCCATCAACTTTGAAGTATGATCCAATTTGCCCGGAACTAATCGCAGACGAATCGGTGATTGTGAAAAAAATAGCACAGCTTACGGGCGCTTCTGTATTAAAATAATTAATTGTAACGTCGAATTCAGTCCACATAGAAACCGAACTGTCGATGTTCAATGCACCTTCTGCAATTGTCTCCTGGTTCGAATTAAACAGCCGGATGTAGGCCCGGAAGCGGTCGCCCGGAAGAAGGAATGACTTGAACCATCCGGTAAAATGATCATATGTCATTGTAACAGGAAACCCCTGCGCTCCCGCTCCGTAAATCCCGAGGTAAGGCTGAAAGGGATGATTATTCACATCGCTTACTACAATGCCCTTCACCGATAAACTTCCCGAATAACTGTCGCTGTCCAGAAGAATGGACGGAGGAACAATGGGAATATTGGTAGTTTGCCAGGATTCGGGATTGCCATTTGTCCATTCTTCAAAACTCCCGTTTGGAATCTGGGCGGCAATGGTCTTAACCAGTAACAGAATTATTGTAAATACCCATTTCATCAGTCATGCCTTACGGATTTTACCGTTAGTAGTTACACAGCGCAAATAATACTGTGCCGTGATGAATGAGAATGCCAATCAGCCCCGGCTAATTATCAATCTTTCCCGTAAATTTATTCTACCACAGTAAAAATCTCCCTGTACGAGCGATCCACCAATGGAATCATTTTCTGATACCATGATTGCCATTCCGGCTTACCGAAAATTGAAGCCATTTCTTTCTCGTAATCTGCCAGGTTGTTATAGCTTCCTTCGAGAACCATTGTGTATGCATGACCGATAAGATCGACAAGTATCCTCGATTTTTTCAGCCTGTCCTCACTCATGAGTTTTTTACTTTCCTGCATAAGGGCTTTAGCATCTTTTGCTTTCCCGAATTTTAAACTGAAAACGTCTCTTACAATAATCATTGGAATTAGTTTTTGTTGGTTAAATTGATAAGATTGATGAGGTGAATTTATTCTTTTAATAAATATGTTCAGGCTTTCTCTCTCAGCATCTGACCATAATCCATTCTTCGGGCTAGTGCGCTTATTGTCCGTGCAATTCTTTTGGCTTTTGTTTCTGATGTCTTTGCTGAGTCAATCCACCTGGAAAAATAGTGCTGATGCGATTTTGTGAGGCTTCGAAAAAAAGACAGGGCCGATGGCTCGTCATCCAGGCAGATCATTAAATCTTTGTTTAGCTGCGGCTCCTTTTTATCGGCCTGCAATTCCACGAATATAACTGCACCTGCCTGTTTCCGTATTTTTTTCCTGAGAGCGGAATTCAATGGCATGATAAAACTGCCCTGTCCCATTGGCAATAGCGCGACGCAATTGATCTTTTCATCATCCAGCATTCCTTTCACACGGAATGATTTTCTGTTCCCCGGATAAATTCTTTCTGCCAGGTCCGGTGGAATTTCTATATACGTCCAGCCTGTCTTTTCGCCCTTCTTCGCAAACTTCAGAATTGTTGCCTTAAACCGCACGATTGCAGCGGGGCGTGATTTAACCGTCATGAAATTATTCTTCCAGATCTTTATTACTGACTTTCCTTCTCGCTTTGCGTCTGCTTTCCTCCTTTTTCCTGTCCTTTACTACCTTTTCCTTAAATCGGCCGTCATAATACCCATGCTGCAAAGCCAGTTTACGATGAAGCGTTTTTGCAGCATCAAACACTGTATTTTTTTTCTTTTTCCGTTTCATTTTATACTTGATCAAAGATAGGGCTTAAAGCTAATTACGCTGTTCATCAGACCCAAAAAATATTTTTAAGCAGCTTTTAAAATAATGCCCTTTTCATTTGGATTTTAGCTCTAAAAACTCTTATTTTAATCTGTAATTTTCTGAAGCTATTCGTAAAAAATCAAAATGAAAAGTTTTAAACTGATGTTTATAATAAAAAATAAAATCCCCGTTTTGTTGCTTCGAATTAATTCAAACACATAAAAAAATATATCTATGAAAGTCTACGATGATAAACACATTAAAAACATCGTGCTGGCCGGAGCCACGAAATCAGGCAAGACTACTCTTGCCGAGTCCATGCTCTTCGAAGCAGGATTAATAAACAGAAGAGGTAC
This sequence comes from uncultured Flavobacteriales bacterium, assembly GCA_964595205.1. GTDB lineage: Bacteria > Bacteroidota > Bacteroidia > AKYH767-A > 2013-40CM-41-45 > JADKIH01. The sequence continues at coordinate 40,316 of CAZQOQ010000022.1, forward strand.
TGTTGAAGAAAAAAATACCGTCTCAGACTTCCACGAAATCGAACACGATCGTGGAAGTTCTGTTTATGCGACATCCATGCATACAGAATGGAAAGATTACAAGATAAACATTATCGACACCCCGGGGCTGGACGACTTCATCGGCGAGGTGATCTCGGCATTGCGGGTGGCGGATACAGCAGTAATGTTGCTGAATGCCGAGAATGGCGTGGAGGTGGGAACAGAGCTGATCTGGAATTACGTTGAGAAATTTCAGAAGCCGATTTTGTTTGCGGTCAACCACATCGATCACTCCAAAGCAGATTTTGACGCCACCATCGAATCCGCAAGGAAGCGTTTTGGAAAGGCAATTACATTGATGCAATATCCTGTGCAGCAGGGCGAGGGTTTTGATTCCATCATCGATCTGTTGAATATGGTGATGTATAAGTTTCCGGCACAGGGAGGGAAACCGCAAAAGCTGCCGATACCTGCGGAAGAAAAAGAACGCGCTGAAAAATTACATAATGAACTTGTGGAGAAAGCAGCAGAGAATGACGAAAAACTGATGGAGCTGTATTTCGAGAAAGGTTCTCTTGAGGAAAATGAACTTCGCAGCGGAATAAAACTTGGCATGCTTCATCACGACGTGTATCCGGTATTTTGCCTGTCAGCAAAGAAAAATATGGGAAGCGGACGATTAATGAGTTTCATCGACAATGTGGTTCCTTCTGCCACCGAACTTTTCGCCGAGAAACTGGAAGACGGCACGGAACTCGCCTGCGATCCGAAGGGTCCTGCATCGATTTTTATTTTCAAAACTCTGATCGAACCACATCTCGGGAAGCTGTCCTATTTCAAGGTCATGTCAGGAGAAATAACAACCGGGTCCGATTTAATCAATACCACTACCGGACAAACCGAGCGGCTGAACCAGTTGTTCATCATGGATGGCAAAAACCGGAATCCGGTTACCAGGTTCACTGCGGGAGATATCGGCGCAACATTGAAGCTTAAAGATTCACTTACCAACCAGACGCTTTGCGCTCCCGGCAAAAACATAAAGATCGAACCGATTCATTTTCCGGAGCCTCGTATCCGGGTTGCAATCGTTGCCAAGAATAAAGCAGACGACGAGAAACTCGGTTCCGTGTTGAGCGAAATTCACCAGGAAGATCCGACGCTCATGATAGAATATTCACGCGAACTACGCCAGGTAATTCTATCGGCTCAGGGAGAATTGCATCTTTCTGTTACGAAATGGAGGATTGAGAAGGTTTATCACATGGAAATTGAATTCCTTAAACCGAGAATCCCCTATCGTGAAACCATACAGAAATCTTCGATGGCTTCATACAGGCATAAAAAACAAAGCGGTGGTGCCGGTCAATTCGGTGAAGTATATTTAAAGATCGAGCCATATCATGACGGCATGGCTGAACCAGAGGGACACAGCATCCGCGAAAAAGAAATACTTGATCTGCCATGGGGAGGGAAACTCGTGTTTTATAACTGCATCGTTGGAGGAGTCATCGATCAGCGATTCATACCTTCCATACAAAAAGGGATCATGGAGAAAATGCAGGAAGGCCCATTGACCGGAAGCTATGTACGCGATGTGCGGGTGATCGTTTATGACGGCAAGATGCATCCAGTGGATTCCAACGACATCTCTTTTAAAATTGCAGGCATGATGGCTTTCAAGGAGGCATTTCATCTGGCGGACCCTAAAATTCTGGAACCGATCTATGAGGTGGAAATCCGTGTCCCGGAAGAATTAATGGGAGACGTGGTTACAGATCTGCAGACGCGGCGGTCTATCATTCTCGGAATGGATTCCAATGGATCTTACCAGGTAATAAAGGCCAAGACACCTTTGTCCGAGCTTGATAAATACTCCACATCTTTACGTTCAATTACCCAGGGAAGAGGCAGTTATTCAGGCCGTTTTTCAGAATATGCTTATGTCCCTACTGACATCCAGCGGAAGTTAGCTGAAGAATACAAGAAAACAGAAGTGCATTAACGAGGCACACTTCTTTATGATAAAGGCAGGAATTTTTCCGAAAAAGGAATTTTTCCTGTTTTTATTTGTGGGGGATTTATTCCTAAAAGTCTTTAAAATCAGTACATTCAAAGGGTAAAAACTCACCGAAAATACATGATTTAATGCTGTTCTTGCAGGAAATTAACCGGGCCACAAAAAGAGTGGCGGAGTATTCGATTTAATTCAAGGAATAAAAGAATACGTTCACCCAAACTTCTGTTTTCTTGACATAATTAAGATGGATTCCCCTTGTAATCAATTATTTTTGCTTAACCAAAGACTATTATGAGAAAATTAATAATTCTACTTGTTTTAACATCTCTTTACTGTGGAGTTAAGACCCAGGCCCAGATCGCTTTCAGCAAAGAATATGGCGGAGTTGATAATGAAGATGGCCGATGGATGGAACAAATGCCTGACAGCGGTTTCATCCTTACCGGAGGCACATCCACATTCAGTAACGGACAGATGGATATCTGGCTCGTCAGGACGGATGCATACGGAAATGAAATGTGGACGAAATCAATCGGAAGTACGCAGTTTGATTTTGCCAATATGGTTAAGCCTCTTCCAAACGGTTTTATTATTTGCGGAGTAACCAACCGAAACGGTACGGACGATGCGATTCTGGTAAGAACAGATCTCAACGGAAATACAATCTGGACAACGGTTTTAGGTGATGCGGGCATCCAATGGTTTGAAGGAGTCATTCCGGCTCCTGGAGGTGGTTTTACTGCGGTAGGTGTGAATACAGGAGCGGGAACACATGGGACATACGATATCTATCTCGTGAGATTTAATTCCGCCGGTGCGGTTGTATGGCAAAAAAATATCGGTGGACAGTCGTATGAGATCGGGAATTCAATCGTGACGACGAGTGATGGGGGGTATATTCTTTCCGGACAAACATACAGCTATGGTAATCTTGATGGAGATTATTACCTGGTAAAAACAGATTCATCAGGAAACGTGCAATGGGAAAAAACCTATGCCGAACAACATTTGCAGGAGTGTCATTATGCAATTCAGACACCTGATGGCGGCTACCTGATGGTAGGTGATGCCGACACGATTCCGAATGGATTAGGCGATACGGATATCTGGTTAATTAAAACCGATGGCAGCGGAAACAAGCAATGGGAAAAAGTTTATGGCGGATCTAAAAAAGACGGCGGCAAAACCATTGAAAATACATCCGACGGAGGTTTTATCATTGCAGGTATTACCAGGAGCTTCGGGCTTATCAATCCCAATTATTATCTGATCAAGACAACAAGCACAGGAGATCTCGACTGGCAGAAGACTTCCTATGGTACTCAATACCATGATCACGCATATCGGGCAATTGAAACTTCCGATTATGGATTTGCGGAATTCGGATATTTTAAAAACAGTGCGGGCTTTAAGAACTGGGCACTTGTAAAACTTCCTCCGAACGCAGGTATCACCAAGGACCTTGCTATCGATGATATCATCGCCCCAAACTCTTCTTTGTGCAGGAGCAACGGAGTAGACTTTTCAGTTCTCATGACGAATTACGGCGGGGTAAATGAACAGGCAATAGTTGTTACCCTGGAGATCAACAACGGATCATCCATAACCACGCTGGTGGACACATTTCCCGGCGCCATCGCCCCGACAAATTCAGCGGTCTTGCATTTTACACCGACGTACGATTTCAATGTTGATGGCGCTTATACCGTCAAGGCATACATTCAGCACAGGAACAGCGATATCTCATATACCAACGATACAAATTCGATTAATGTAAATGTTATACCGCCTACATCCGATCCTGCAACTACATCGGCTGTTGAATGTACCAATGCTTCATTAATGCTCACTTCCACACCAGCATCTCCTGCCGATTCCATGTTCTGGTATGATGCGGCCGTAAACGGCAACCTGATCGGTACCGGAAATTCATTCACTACTCCGACATTGAATAATACTCAGACTTATTATGTCCAGTCTGAAAAAGGAAAAGGATATATGACGGGGCTTGAGGATAATACAGTGGGAAGCGGTTCGACTTCTTCCAGCGGATACCTGAAATTCGATTCCCGCAGATACTTCAAACTTGTTTCCGTGTTGGTTTATCCTACGAGCGCAGGAAACAGAACGATCGAACTCAGAAATTCCGGCGGGACTGTCCTTCAGTCTAAAACTGTAAATCTGCCAAGTGCTCCCGGAGGAATAAGAGTATACCTGAATTTTGATGTGCCCCAGGCGAACGACTTACAACTCGGACTTGGCAGTGGAAGTACAAACCTCTTCCGCAACAGCAGTGGTGCAGTATTTCCTTACGATGTTTCCCAGGTGCTGGAGATTTATGGAACCAATTCTTCCAATTCTGGAACATATTATTATTTCTACGATTGGTATGTCTTTGTACCGGGCGATAACTGCAGCAGTAATCGTGTACCTGTGCAGGCAATCATCAACTCCGGATCGGCAACGGCTTTTGATGTTGCACGTTGCGGCAACGGATCGGTAACCCTGGCGGCAAATTCACCCTCACCGGTGAGCTGGCACAGCGCACCTTCGGGAGGTACATTGCTGAGCGCAACCAATACATACACAACACCAAATTTATCTTCCACAACAACATACTACCTCGAAGTAGCTTCGTGTCCAAACAGGATACCGGTAGATGCGGTAATTAATTCCATCCCTTCGCCACCGACAGCGTCTGACGTCACTCACTGCGGACCCGGAACGGTTACACTAACGGCAAGTTCTCCAAGCCCGATCAACTGGTACAGCGCAGCAACGAATGGAACACTGGTCGGTTCCGGAAGTCCTTTTACAACACCTTACTTAACCAGCACAAGAACATATTATGCATCTGCAGGCAATACATGTCCGAGTACGCGGGTGGCTGTGGATGCCATCATCAGCGGATCGGTGATCAACTCAGTAACAGGTGCTACTGCATGCGGACCTGCATCGGTTACTCTTTCGGCATCTTCGTCGGATCCGATTTCCTGGTTTGCCGCATCGACCGGCGGATCACCATTGGCTTCCAATACTTCCACATTCACAACTCCTGTTCTTTCTCAGCCGGTAACATATTATGCCCAGGCGGGAAACGTGTGTCCGAGTGCAAGAATGGCCGTGGTTGCAAACATCATATCTGTTGACCCACCTGTAGGAACCGGCGCAAGCCGCTGTGGTTCGGGTACACTTGTAATTTCGGCCCAATCAATAAACCCGGTCACCTGGTGGTCCTCTTCATCGGGTGGTTCGCAGGTTGGAACAGGTTTAATTTTCACCACTCCTTCTCTTTCATCAACTACTACATACTATGCACAGGCTTCCGCCAATGGATGCAACAGTCCGAGAACCGGCGTTACAGCCACGGTGAATATTACCACTCCACCGGTTCCAACGTCAGGTTCGCATTGCGGACCGGGGACTGTCACGCTTTCTGCAACAGCTACAGACTCCATTTTCTGGTACAGTGCTGCATCAGGCGGATCGCCGCTGCACTATGGAACAACCTATACCACTCCGTCAATTTCAACTACCACTACGTATTATGTACAGGCGGGCGGAGTTTGTCCGAGTACGCGTGTCGCTGTGAATGCCGTGATCCAATCCAACTCTGCCGATCCAACGACAGTTAACGACGAACGGTGCGGGACTGGTACCGTAACCCTCGTTGCATTCTCTCCTGATCCGATAACATGGTATGATTCACCGGGCGGATCAATTGTCGGTACCGGAACGTCATTCACTACGCCGTCGCTTACATCCACAACAACATTTTATGCTGTTGCGGGGATTGCAGGTTGTCTCAGCAACCCTATTGCAGCAGTGGCAACCATCAACCCGGTTCCAGCTGATCCTCTAATTACCGGTCAACAGAGTTGCGGATCTGCACAATTGACCCTGAGTGCTTCTTCACCGGATTTCCTTACTTGGTATTCCCAGTCCGTAGGAGGCAATACAATCGGAACCGGTTCAACGTATACAGCTAATTTTACAACAACAACTACGGTTTACGTTCAGGCATCGAAAGGTCTGTGCCTTAGCAACCGGGTTCCGGTAACTGCAGCCATCTATACTCCTCCGGTCGTTGATCTTGGTCCTCCGGTGATATCAATTAACTCCGGCCAGACCGTTACACTTGATCCGGGAGCGGGTTTTGCATCCTATCTCTGGAGTACAACAGCTACTACACAAACAATCAATGTAAATTCAGGAGGCACTTATTCTGTGATCGTTACTGACGTACATAATTGCCAGGGCTCGGATTCGATTGTGGTGACTGTGATCAATAGTGTAAATACAGAATCGGCGCTCGACAGAAGTCTTTCCATATATCCGAATCCTTCAACAGGTATATTCAATGTGACGATGAATAATCCTTCTCTTGAATTTGAATTGCAGCTGACTGATGTGGAAGGAAGAATTATTCTCACAGATTTCCATAAAAATTATGGTCTCTTTGTAAAATATTATGATCTTTCGGATCTTGCAAAGGGCATTTACTATCTCCGCATTTTCTCTAACGAAGGAAATGTAACAAGGGCATTAATGGTTCAGTAAAATCGAACCATATTAATAGGACGATCCTGCAAACGGGCAGGATGGTTTTATACTCACAGAAATTAATTACTGTCAATCAATGAAAAAAATCTTCCTTGCTATTCTATTGCTCTTTGTGTCTTATGTTAACGCAAAGTCACAAACCTGGGAAAAATTATTTAGCGGAATCAGTACGGATGTCTTTCGTTGTGTAAGAGAAGTGCCCGCCGGTGGATATGTACTTGCGGGTTATACATCCGATTCCACGGTAAATGACACAGACGCATTTGTAGTGAGGCTCAACACAAACGGAGACACGATGTGGACATTCCGATACAATGGGCCGTTGAGCAGAAAAGATTTGTTTTATAAGGTGATAAACACATCGGATGGCGGATTTGCGCTATGCGGTTACACGACAAGCGTTACGGGAACTTCGGACGATGTGATCTATCTGAAATTAAATTCAACCGGTCAGCAACAATGGGTAAAATTTTACGGCGGATCCGGTAAGGAACGGGCTCAGGACATTCAGCAATTACCTGATGATGGTTATGTGATTGTGGGATATACCACTTCTCCTCCTGCTCAATACTATGATGCATTTTTTATTCGCACAACGAGTACGGGAGACACACTGCGGACCCGTCGTTTTGGTGCTGCCAATTATGATGATGCTAATGTTGTAAGACGATTGCCGGATGGAGGTTTCATTCTGGGCGGACAAAGTAACAACGGGGCCAATGGACTGGATTATTACCTTGTAAGGACCGATACCACCGGAAACTTAATCTGGTCGAAGAGGTTTGGCTCCATTCAGACAGAAAACATCGATTGTATTGCATTGTTAACTGACGGGTTTATTATTGCGGGAAATACAAATACGCTTTCAACCGGTGATGACGGAAGTCTTGTAAAGACAGACACAGCTGGAAATGCGATCTGGTCAAAGTCCTATGGCGGTTCATTCCCTGATGATTTCCACACCGTAGATACAACGGCCGACGGCGGATTTGTTGCATGTGGTACAACATCAAGTACCGGGTTGCTTCTCCCGAATATGTGGATGATGAGAACCAATGCAAACGGAGACTCTTTGTGGTCACGGGCATATGGCGGAGACAATCATGATCATGGATACAGCGGTCAACAAACATCAGACGGAGGATACATAATTGCTGGTCACACAGGAAGCTTCGGATTCTGGAATGAAGAAAGTTATGTGGTAAAGACTGATGCGAATGGAGATGTCACCGAAAATCTTACCTATACCACTGTGCTGGCAATTGTAAATCCTGCAACGACAACGTGCGGGAGTTCCAACATGCAGGTAAAACTCAAACTCAGAAATTTTGGCAACGAGCCGGTGGCTGATATTCCGTGTACATGCCAGATTAGCGGAACTATAAATCAGACCTTAAATCAGACCTTCAGCGCATCGTCCGATACGGTTACTTTCTCTGCAACCATAAATACTTCCACTCCCGGGACATACACATTTACCTGTTTTACCAGCAATAACAACGACGTCTATCCGGCCAGAAATTCTATTACGAAAACTTTTACCATCGATGTTGCCACACCGGCGCCCGTGCCAACTGCAAATCAGCGATGTGGAAGTGGCACGGTACAGTTATCGGCTACGGCAGCAAATACGATTTACTGGTACACTGCTGCTTCCGGTGGATCTCTCGTTAACACAGGCACCAGCTACACGACACCAAGCCTTTCTTCCACGACTACCTATTATGTACAAACCGGAACCACATGCCCGAGTGCCCGGATACCGGTTACTGCCACGATCAATCCGATATCGGCCGATCCTGTTACGATGAGCGACAGCATCTGCGGATCCGGCACGCTGACGCTCGGGGCGAGTGCTTCCGACCCTGTTTCCTGGTATGCGGCCGCCTCAGGAGGAAGTCCGCTCTTCACAGGTTCTTCTTTTACAACACCGGTATTATCGTCTTCAACAAATTATTATGCGCAGGCCTCGAATGGAAATTGTCCGAGCAACAGGGTTATTGCACATGCGATTGTAAACACCGTTGCAGCAGATCCTGTGCCGACTCCTCATTACAATTGCGGTCCCGGCACTGTGACGCTCACAGCGAATTCTGTTGACCAGGTGATTTGGTTTGATGCAGCCAGCGGCGGCAACCAGGTTGGAAGTGGCCCATCGTTTACAACTCCGGTAATAAATAGTTCTACAACTTATTATGCCCAGGCAGACAACGGCTGTCTGAGCAACCGCGTAGCGGTGCTTGCCACCATTGCTAACCTGGCTCCGGATCCCGTCCCTGCCGATGATTTCAATTGCGGACCGGGAACAACGACGCTTTCTGCTGCGTCGGTGGATCCGATGATTTGGTACGATGCTCCGACCGGAGGAAATCAAATTGGTGCCGGCTCAACATACAATACTCCGTTTCTGAATGCAACAACGACCTATTATGTGCAGGCTAATGATGGAATTTGTCCGAGTAACAGGGTTGCTGTTACAGCCTATATTTATACTCCCCCTTCTGTTTCGCTGGGGAACGATACTATGATCATCGCTGCTTCTTATCCGCTTGATGCGGGCCCGGGATTTTCGCTTTATTCCTGGTCGAACGGCGCAACCTCACAAACGATCAATGTAAATACACCGGATGACTATTGTGTGATCGTCACTGATTTTAACGGTTGTACTGCAACCGACTGTGTGCACATCGATATTACGGATGATATTAAAGATATCTCTAAAAATAATTTTTCAATTTATCCCAATCCTTCACATGGAAAAGTTACGATCGATCTTCCTTCGGCTCCTGTAAATCCTTTTGTCTCATTGATGGATATTACCGGGAAAACGATTCGTCAGTTCAATGTAACATCCGGAAAGACTGTTCTGGATTTATCGTCATTCGCACGTGGTATTTATATGTTGAAGGTAGAGATGAAAGAAAATTCGAGCGTGCAGAGAATCGTAATTGATTGATCCGGATAATAATTTCCTGGAAAATTTTTTACAAGAATGCCTGATTTGTTTTTCTGGCATTCCCGATAGTACCGAGTCTAAGCTTTAACCATGCCGTAAAGAGACTCCAGAATGGCAAGTCCGTCGGTATTCCCTAACACAGGATCTGCGGCTCGTTCGGGGTGAGGCATCATACCAAAGACATTTTTGGTCTCGTTGCAAATGCCCGCAATATTGTCCTTCGTGCCGTTGGGATTTATATTCGGATGAACGTTTCCTTCTTCATCACAATAACGAAATAAAATCTGGCCATTTTCGCTGAGGCGTTTCATCGTTTTATCATCAGCGAAGAAGTTCCCTTCGCCATGTGCTATGGGTATCTTCAATGCTTTTCCTTTCGCTATCGATGTTGTTAATATCGTGTCGTTATTCTCCGCACGGATATAGACATTCTTACATACGAACTGGTGATGTACATTATGCAGGAGCGCGCCCGGCAGCAGTCCAGCCTCGCATAAAATCTGAAAGCCATTACATATGCCGAAAACAATTCCTCCGTTGGCTGCAAAAGCCATCACTTCCTTCATGATTGGAGAAAAACGGGCAATCGCTCCAGAACGAAGATAATCGCCATAAGAAAATCCACCGGGAAGGATAATCAGATCACAGCCCTGCAGATCGTGATCCTTGTGCCATAACTTAACGGCCGTCTGCCTGAGAATTTTAGTAACAACATAATATATATCCTCATCGCAATTGGATCCCGGAAAGACAATAATGCCTGTTTTCATTGGGCAAAAATAGGAATTGTTATTTGAATAAGGAGAGGAGCGTTGATTATTTGACTTTAAGTTTCGAACGGCCGGGTTTGTAAAAGATTTCATTGGAGAATACCCCGGTGGCCTTGGGTTTCCGCTTCAGGTTATCCATTTCCGGCCTCTCTTAATCATTTATCCGAAAAATATTTCCTTGTAAGCACTTTTTGAAATTCCCTCCGGATGATCATTTCGGAAATGGCATCTTCAAATGAAGTGTTTTCATTCCCGGTTAGCGCGCGTGCAAAGTCATTTTCATGAATATCGATACGATACAAAAGCAGGCGAAAGGCGTGACTGTCGGACTTATAAATTTTTTCAATCAGCGGCTTCAACTGTTCCCTTAGTTCTTCAAAGGCAAGATATTCATTCCCGCTGAAAACAAATTCAAAATCGTCAATGTTAAGATCCCGTACAATCTGTTTTGCCGTATCACGAATGATTGCCAGGTCGTGACGGTATTTTTCCGGAATGGTATCCATAAATAAAAACTAAGGGGTTTATTCAAAATCAATCAGGAGTCTTTTCACCGGACGGTTATTCAAAATATGTTCTTCGAATATTTCTTTAACATCGGAAGGTAATACGCCTCCATAGAAAATGCCATCCGGATAAACGACCATGGAAGGGCCATATTCACAGGCGTCCAGGCAACCGGCTTTCTGTGCACGAAATCGCCCGGATAATTTCTGGTCTTTGATCTGCTTTTTAAATTCCTTTATGAGTTCCGTTCCACAGGATTCTCCGCAGGACTTCTTCTCGCCCGGAGCCCGTTGATTTGTGCAAATAAATATGTGTTTTTCGAATTTCATCGCATAAAGATAACAGATAAGATTAATTAGCTTTGATCTGTAAACAAAAACAAAATGGAATCTTTTTCAGAAATAATCCTGCGAAGCGTTGTCGTATATATTTTTATCCTTGCCGCAATCCGGTTGTTTGGCAAGAAGGAGTTTTCACAGCTTACCATCATCGACCTTGTATTTATCCTGCTCATAAGCAACTCCGTTCAAAATGCAATGGTGGGCGACAATTCAACTTTATGGGGAGGAATCGTCGCTGCAGCGGCACTCTTTATTACCAACTACGTGCTGAAAATCGTTCTTTACAAAGACCCCAGAATCAGCAAATGGCTGCAGGGTGATCCGGTATTATTAATTCATCATGGTGAAATCCTGAAAAAGAACCTGCAAAACGAAAGAATCACCATCGAAGAGCTTGAACTCGCCGCAAGGGAACATGGTGTACTTTCACTCAAAGAAGTAGATCTTGCCATTCTTGAAATCGATGGCAACATCAGCATTCATTCACAGAATTATCAGCGGCATACCAGAAATAAAAGAAGATCTCATAAATCAGAGCTGAAAAGTAATTAATGCGGGATTCTATTTCCCTGCGCATGCATCGATAATGCAGGGGAAATTTAACATTTCACTAGAATGAAATACGCATCCTGCATGCAGCAAAAAAGGGATCCGTTTCCGAATCCCTTTTAAAAATTTTTAACTTATAATCACATCTGACTTTGTTTACCGGAAAGGCATGCCTGAAAGTTCCGGGAAACAATGCCATCACATCTTTATAATTTTCCTGACGCTCGATCTTCCATCGACTGTAAGTTTAACGAAATACACGCCCGACGGTTGATCGCCGAACTGGTAGGAATGTTTACCTGCAGGGAGAGTTTGTTCGCTGAGAATTCCATTAACTTTTTCGCCGACGATGTTAAACACTTCCATAGAAATTACTCCTGTCTTCTTCAGATTGAAATCAATGTTCGAATACTGACTGAACGGATTCGGATAAACACTGAATCCTGTCTGAAGATCGACTTCATTAACCTCGTCATAAAATTGCAGGAACACAGAATAGTCTTCGACCTGTCCGAATAAAAGATCCAGGCATGGTTCAGGAGTTGGATTTCCGCTGTAATCGGAAGCGATGCGGAAACGAAGCGGTTCGTTGTAAACATTATCCGGCCTGTCTGGTATGTAAAAAGTTCCGGCATGATTAGTAAGCACTGCCGAATCCACATATAACTGTTCCGTAGCAGGATCAAGAACACCGTCATTGTTCATGTCCAGCCAGGCTTTCACCGTTTCTACATACGTGAAGCCGGTAGTTACATTAATGCTATATGGGAAATTTGTGATCAGAGTTGCATTGTCGGTACAGGTGTAATCCTGGTAACCGTCAACAGCATCAGGGGACGTTTTATTAAATCTGAAACCAAACGGATCGGTAACAATGAAACGGGTAATTCCGATTCCACAGCAATACTGCTGGGTAGTCGGGTAACAAGAGGTTGCTTTCGGGCCGGTGATGATAGCATTGATCGTTTGCTGCACAGTATCGCATCCTCTCGAGTTGCATGCAATCAAAACCGCATTGTAGGTACCATTGTGAGCGTAGAAATGATCCGGATCACGAACGTCGGATGTGTCTCCGTCGCCGAAATCCCAATGATACGATGTTGGAGTATTGATGGTTGTTGTTGTGAAATTCGTGAGACCGGTGCATGTACTTGAAATGTACGAATAGTCCACACATGGATTCGAATCAACATACATTACGAAAGACACATTCTTGGTTGGTGAAAGAGGATCATTAGAGATGATGCTGACATTGGCATTCTGTGCTCCGCTTGCAAATGTCCCTGAACCAAACGTAAGGGTAATCGTTGTGGAAGCGGCAGGCGCCAGCGTATCGGAAGTCGGGTTTGCGGTTACCCATGATGGTAAGCTTCCCAAATGAAAATAAAGATCGGTACCTCCGGTATTACTGATGTCAAATGTTGCTGTACCCGTGGCGCCGCATGCCCGTATATTATTATTGAGCGAACTGGCAGACGGTGTAACAATCGGTGCAGGGAATGTAGTTGCAGTCAGGCAAACGGAAGTATCGGTGGCATTATTTAGAATATGAACCGTATCCCTGAATGTGCCAACGGTTGAGCTGCTGAAATTCACGATAACATTTCCGGCCGCTCCGGGAAGAAGGTAAGAAAATGCCGCATTTATTGTATACTGTCCGGAGTTGTGTGTGATGTTGTTAATCTTAAGAGTATCACATCCGCTGTTGATTATCCGGAAGGTATCTGTTGCGGTGGTATGTTGCATGACCTGGCCGAGATCCATACAGTTTTCTGATAAAGCTATGATCGGATCGCCACTTACGGATAACGTACAAGGAACGATCACCAGCGGGTTAAGCGGGTCGTTGCTTCCGATTCCGATGTTTGCATAATAGGTTCCGGCAGGAAAACCGCTGGCAACAAATGTCACTCCGACGTTTGTAGAATTACCACCATCGACGGTATCGCCGGTTGTACTGAGGTGAATCCAGGGAGGTAAAGAATTTTTTCCACCCCACTCGATTGCATTTGCAAGGATTCGCTGAGCTTCCGGACTCGGATCATTGAAATCAAATCCTACATAGATCGCTTTCCCTGCGCCGTAATACCTGTAAGTAACCACATCATTCCCATGAAAATCGACCAGTGTCACTTTATCAGAATTTGTAAAATTCATAGAATAAGTAGCGCTTGGTCCGATCATAGTATTAGATGTGAGGCCGGTAGTGAGCGGATCCGTGTTGTTGAGTATGGAGAGGGAATTTCCTGTTTCATCTTCTGCAAATCCGCCGGTAAAAATATCGGTGACAAATAAATTATCCGCGAATGATCCGGAAGAACCGCAGAACACCACAGAACCTCCGTTGTTCAGATATTGCTGTATAACCGGTGCAAGGTTAATCCAGGTCGAAGCCGTTCCGCTTGATTGCTCAGGGATGAGCAACACATTTTTACCAATCAGCTGGCCATATAGTGTGGAAGGATCGCTGGTGGTTGTTTTTGTAATCGTATCGTTATTAAAATAAACGTGAATGGAATTGATTGTGTTCTGATATTCCACAAACTGTCTCGTCCCGTACGTCATCGCAAGTATTTTCACCTTACCTACATTGCTGCCTGTGGTATTGAACAGGAGCTGGCCTCCGGCGATATTGCTTACTGCCATATTAAATGTGGCCGAATCCCCGCAGGGAACATTGGCGGTGAATCCGGTATCGGGATTCACGTCGATCTGGGGTGCCCCCTGAACTGTAAGATTCTGAGTGATGGTATCCGATTCGCTGCACTGAAATGCAATGAATGTTACAGTGTAATTTCCGGGTGTAGAGTATGCATGTGTAGGGTTTTCACTTCTTGCAGTATCGCCATCGCCAAAGTCCCATAGCCAGTCAGTAGTTCCCGTTGGACTTGTGTTCGTAAACAACACGTCGGCCGATAGCGGAGGATTGTTGTCATTCATCGTAAATGCAGCAACCGGGGTAAAACTCTGTGCAATTACTGATGTCCATGAGCATTCAAAACCACTTCTTGTTATAGATCCGTCAGAATGCCAAATAATACGCATGGGGCCTGTTGTGGTAACTGAAGCCGGAATAGTTGTTCCATCGGCAACTAATAATTCCGTATTAGTATTTACTTGCCATACATGGAAATAGTCGTAGTTTGCCTCAGTATTAAAACTCAGAAATGTTAGCGTGATAGTAGTTGCGCAGGATGGTGCAATCAATAGTGTGCAATCTTCACTGCTTTGATATTCACCGGATGGGCCTCCGCTATCATAGAATGTTCCTGTAGAATCGCTGGTTGATGTTATAGTACACAAGTTAAATACATCTGCCGATACTTGAAGCCGGCACAGCATAAACAAAGTGAATACAATTAGTGGAAGTAGTACTTTTTTCATATAGGGGCGAGGGATTAGAATTCTATTTTCAAATGTAGTATTTTTTTTTCTAAATATACGTCAGTTTTCCGCCATTTTAGCTCTCAAACGCCGATGTTGGTTCGGAACAATTTAACAGAAATGGCAAGTAATATTATTCCGAAAACCTTCCTCAATATACTGATTCCGGCTACTCCGAGGAAACGCTCCAGCCTGTAGAGGTTACGAAGAACGATGTAAACAACGGCCAGATTAATGAAAATTCCGATAATTATCGTCATTGAGTCATATGCCGCCCGCAGGGAAAGCAGCGTTGTCATTGTTCCGGTACCCGCAATCAACGGGAATGCGATCGGAACGATGGAAGCCGTTTCAGGGATATCGTCCTTATAGAGTCTGATCCCTAATATCATCTCCATGGCCAGGAAAAAGATGACAAGCGACCCGGCTATGGCAAAAGATTTAACATCTACCCCAAGGAATTTAAGGATGGTTTCGCCGAGGAAGAGAAAACCGATCATGATCAGAAATGAGACGATGGTGGCCTGCTCAGCCTTTATTAATCCGACCTTGGTCTTGATCTGCAACAATGCAGGAATGGAACCGACGATATCAATAACTGCAAAGAGTATCGTTGAAACGGTTAGTATTTCGTGTACACTAAGATTCATTTGATTGTTCAGTTGAATTGAAGAAATACCACCTCACGGCAGATACAAAAATTGGATTTAAACAAGAATGATAAACGGGATGGATAAATAACTTTTCAACGGAGCGGAATGAAAAACCAAACGTCGATCAGGTCCTAATTTCTTCCGTTTGATTTCGGAAAAATGGCGTTAAAAATTTTTCTATCGATTGCAGAAAAGTCGGTAAAGCCGGGGGAATTATCCGTTCAACGCTTCCGCTCCGGCAACGATTTCCAGGATCTCTCCGGTGATGGCAGCCTGCCGGGCTTTGTTGTATGACAATTTCAGTTCCTTCAGGATCTCTCCCGCATTATCAGTCGCTTTGCTCATCGACGTCATTCGTGCGCCATGTTCTGATGCATGTGAATCGAGCACGGCTTTGTAAAGCTGTACCTTTATTGCTTTAGGTATAAGCTGAAGAACGAGTTCTTCTTTTTCAGGTTCGAAAATATAATCGTTAACCGCTTTGCTCTTCGTTTGCGGAGGCGCAATAGGAAGTAATTGTTCGGTTACGATAATCTGAACAGCGGCATTCTTGAATTGATTATAGACCATCTCAACAACGTCGTATTCTCCCTGAGCAAATTGTTTCATGATCTCTTCGGCAATTCCTGAAACGGCTTCAAAATTCAAATGGTTATAGACATCGTTATGCTGGCCGGCGAAATTATTCTTCATCTTGCTGAAGAAGTCGCTCGACTTTTTCCCGATTGCGAGAACTTTCAGATTACCATTCTTCGCCTGCACCGGGTATTTTTCACGGATCATGCGGCTGACGGTACGATTTACATTGGTATTAAAGGCTCCGCACAATCCGCGGTTTGAACTTATCGCAACAATCAATACTTTGTTGGCCGGACGAACAGTGGCAAATTGTCCGCCAGCATTTCCCTCAAGAGTCCCTGAAATATTCTCCATGATCTCGCGAAGCTTGGATGCATAAGGACGCATCATGATGATTGCATCCTGTGCCCTTCTCAATTTAGCAGCACTTACCATCTTCATGGCTTTAGTGATCTGCTGGGTTGAGATTACAGATGAGATGCGGTTACGAACCTCTTTTAAATTTGCCATTGTATTGCCGTATTATCCGTCTTAATTATGCTTTGCCGCTGTATTTGGGCGTTAACTCCATTGCTGTTTTTTCGAGAACAGACGTTACGCTGTCGTCGATCACTCCTTTGCGAAGCGAATCAAGTGTCGGACGATGCTGAGCGTCGAGGAGGGCCAGGTATTCCGTTTCGAATTCTTTTACTCTCTTCACGGGTACGTCTTTCAATAAACCCTTCGTGCCGCAGTATATAATTGCAATTTGCTTTTCAACTGTCAGCGGAGAATACTGAAGCTGCTTAAGAATCTCAACATTTCTTGCACCCTTTTCCAGCGTGGCTTTAGTTGAAGCATCCAGATCGGAACCGAATTTGGAAAACGCTTCGAGTTCCCTGTACTGTGCCTGGTCGAGTTTCAGGGTACCGGCAATTTTTTTCATCGATTTGATCTGTGCATTTCCACCCACACGGGAAACGGAAATACCCACGTTAATCGCCGGGCGAACACCCGAGTTAAACAGGTTGGCCTCGAGGAATATCTGTCCGTCGGTGATGGAAATAACATTTGTAGGAATGTATGCAGACACGTCACCCGCCTGGGTTTCGATGATTGGCAGAGCGGTTAATGAACCACCGCCTTTAACTTTATTCTTCAACGATTCAGGGAGATCATTCATCGTACGGGCAATCTCATCTGAGTTGATGATCTTAGCGGCACGCTCGAGCAAACGGGAGTGAAGATAGAATACGTCTCCGGGATATGCTTCACGTCCCGGCGGGCGACGAAGCAGGAGCGACACCTCACGATAAGCAACTGCCTGCTTGGAGAGATCATCATAAACGATCAGCGCCGGACGACCTGTGTCGCGGAAATATTCTCCGATCGCTGCCCCGGCCATTGGCGCGAAGAACTGCATCGGAGCAGGCATAGACGCCGAAGCGGCAACGACAACCGTATATGGCATTGCGCCGGCTTCTGTAAGAGTCTTTACAATTTGCGCGACGGTAGAGCCTTTCTGCCCGATAGCCACGTAAATACAATACACGGGTTTCCCCTGCTCGTAAAATTCTTTCTGATTGATGATCGTATCGATGGCAACGGCAGTCTTGCCGGTCTGGCGGTCGCCGATGATCAATTCACGCTGACCGCGACCAATTGGAATCATGGCATCGATCGCTTTGATTCCTGTCTGTAACGGTTCGTTTACCGGCTGACGATAGATTACACCCGGGGCTTTTCTCTCGAGAGGCATTTCAAAAACCTCTCCTGTGATTGGCCCTTTGCCGTCGATCGGCGAACCAAGTGTGTCAACGACACGGCCCAGCATTCCTTCTCCGACCTTTATCGAACCGATCTTCCCGGTACGCTTCACAACGTCTCCTTCTTTGATTTCAGATGAAACGCCGAGCAACACGGCTCCGACATTATCTTCTTCGAGGTTTAGAACGATTCCCTGTAATCCGTTTTCGAATTCGATCAACTCGCCGGACTGCACCTTAGTGAGACCGTAGATACGGGCAATACCATCGCCCACCTGCAATACGGTTCCAACTTCTTCGAGTTCTTTTTCGGTTTTAAAACCTGCCAGCTGTTGTCTTAATATAGCTGATACTTCATCGGGTCTTACTTCTGCCATCTCTTTATGCTTTTTATTGTTTCTTATTTACTGTGCTCGTGCGCCTTTTGTTTAGCGTTTGGTGTTTGGCGTTTGGCGTTTTTATGTTTTTATGTTTTTATGTTTTACTGTTATGTTTACAGTTGCATTAAACATAATGTATTTTTGATTTTTGATTTTAAAATTAATTACGCTTTATATACGGATTCGCCGAAAACGCCTGGGCGAGTTTCCTGATTTCTGAAGATATGCTTGCATCATACTGGCGATCGCCAACACGCAATACGAATCCACCGATCAGTTTATTGTCGACTTTCTCTATCAGCTCGACTTCTGAATTTGAACCCTTACGCACCATATCGTAAATTTTCTTTCTCAGGTTATCGTCGAGTCCTACAGCGGAGATGATTTCTGCTGTGATGATCTTCTTGAGTAATTTATACTGATCGATGAAGTCCTTTGCTATCTGGATGAGGTATTTCTCGCGACCTTTTTTTATTGCGATGTCGAAAAATGTCATCGTCAGTGAATTCATCTTTTGTCCGAATATCTGCTGAAGTATCTTCAGTTTTTTATCACCGTTGATGATCGGATTGGAGAGCAGCAAAGCCAGATCATGGTTACCGGCACAGGTTGAAGAAAACAACTTCATGTCGTTATTCACTGCATCCAGGACGCCTTTTTCATTGGCGAGATCGATCAGTGACTTGGCATACCGCTTTGCAACTTTTGTTTCAATCATTTCTTCTACTTTTTAAGCGGGTATTAATTCATCGAAATATCTTTGATGAGATTTTCCATGAGGTTTTTCTGTTTCTCGTCGTTACTGAGTTCGTGTCGAAGAATTTTTTCTGCGATCTCGATCGACATAGCCGCCACCTGGTTTTTTAATTCGGTGATAGCTGCCATCTTCTCGTTGTTAATGGTCTCTCTCGTCTGGGCCATGATCTTGTTGGCTTCGGCCTGAGCTTTGTTTCTTGCTTCGGCAACGATCGAATCACGCGTGTCGCGTGCCTCTTTCAGCAACTGATCACGTTCTGCACGCGCCTTCTGGATGAGCTTCTCATTGTCGGCTGTTAATGCCGCCATTTCCTCCTTCGCTTTTCTCGCTGCATTAAGTGCATTTGCGATAGACTCCTCACGGTCTTTCAATGATTTCAAAATCATTGGCCATGCAAATTTTCCAAGGATGAACATGACTACCAAAAATGATAGTGACATCCAGAAAATTAATCCGATACCGGGCTTTATCAGTTCCATTTGTTGTTTCGTTTTGCTTATTCGTTACGCTGTCTGTTTGGCGTTTGGGGTTTGGCGTTTTATTGTTTCGTTTTGCCTACTTATTACGCCAACTGTTTGGGGTTTGGGGTTTGGCGTTTTATTGTTTTTCTGTTTTATTGTTTTTTTGTTTCCCTTAGGTTGAAAGTCTTTTTGACTTTTGACCAAAGAAAATAATCGAAACGATTCAACCAACCGCTGAACCGTTTCGAAATCATTAACTCTTGAAAACCACGAGGAGGCCGACAACCATTGCGAAGAATGCGGCGCCCTCAACAAGAGCGGCAGTAAGAATCATGTTGGCGCGGATATCGTTTAGCGCTTCTGGCTGACGGGCGATGGACTCAAGAGCTGAACCACCAATGCGGCCGATGCCGACACCGGCGCCAAGAGCCGCAAAACCTGCACCCAAAGCAGCAATACCATAACCTATTCCCAGATTACCTGCCTCAAGAAGAATTGAACTTAACATAGAATTGAATTTATAAGGGTTAAACTGAATTTAAACTAATGCTGCATCTGTTATATGACGCTCCGGATTGAAATGAGGATGTTCCTCGTGAGTATTTTCATCATGAGGATGATCATGCTCCTCCAATGCGGCACCGAAATATATTGCAGAGAGTAAGGTGAACACGTAAGCCTGAAGGAATGCAACCAGCAATTCAAGCATCGTCATGAACACGACGAATGCAACAGATACAACAGAAACTCCCAGTCCGACTCCAACACTCATCTCACCGAAAATAAAGATCAGTGAAAAGAACGATAGTGCGATGATATGACCAGCGGTGATGTTGGCAAACAATCGAATCATCAATACGAACGGACGAAGAAACACTCCAAGAATTTCGATGGGAGTCAAAATGATCAATACGGGAATAGGTACGCCCGGCATGGCAAAGACGTGACGCCAGTAATGCCTGTTGGCAGAGAATGTTGTTACCAGGAATGTGATAACGGCCAATGTTCCTGTTACGGCCAGGTTTCCGGTAACGTTTGCACCTCCCGGAAGAATTGGAATTAATCCAAGCAGGTTATTGATCAGGATGAAGAAGAAAACGGTAAGAAGATAAGGGAGGTATTTCTGATAACCCGGGCCGATGCTTCCTTTAGCAATATCATCTCTCACAAAAACGATGAGAGGTTCCACGAATGCCTGCAGTCCTTTAGGTACTTCGCCGGCACGACGTTTATAGGATTTAGCTACCGAGAGGAAGATCCATGTCATTAATATGAGGCTGAACAAAAGAGCTGCAACGTTTTTTGTAATCGACAGGTCGTATGTGGAAGCCGTGAGTGCTTCGTTTACGGTGGCCAGCTCGGCAGGCATTTCTTCCATTTCGTTTACTGCCACGATGCTGCCATGCTCGATTTTATAGCCATGATAAGCATTGTGGCCATGATGAAAATTCGAACTCATGAAACAATCGAGTCCACGTTCTTTATTATATACAATTACCGGAAGGGGCATCGAAACAGCACCATCGCCTTCACCCAGAATATGCCAGTCGTGGTTGTCGGCTACGTGCTCGATAATCAAATCCCCGGCATTAAATTTTTCTTTTTCAACGCCATGTTCATCGGCAAAAGAGGGTGATGAAAAGCAAAAAATGGCAGCTGCCAGGAATCCAATGCCAACCATTCTAATTGTCTGTCTGTCAATGTTTTGCAACATGTTTTTAAGCCCTGAATTTTTTTTAGAGAGCGCAAAGATACTATTTGTAAGGGAATGAGCAAAAACAACCCTGAAAAGACTCTCAGCATATAAGTTCCCTCTTTTTTGAGATTGCAATTTGATATGGCTGCATTATATCTTTGGTTAATAAATATTGATTGTGCTCCCTTTCAGTAATTTCTCCGGAGAAATATTGTAAAGGATAGCCGATCAAATCCACATCCGGTGAGAGGTAAAACTCTCGTGAGACCAGGTGAAGGAGGAGGCGATCAGTTTATCTGGTCTCATAAAAACCGGATTATTAATTAGGAAAAATAAAAAATGAAGGAATATGAAAAATAAAAAATGAAGGAATATAAGGCTCAAAAATAGTTAGTGGTGAAAAAATAAATACCATGAATTCAGTTTTAATTTTCTGAGAATTGAAAACTCGAACTGCTCGCAAATATTAAATTTCGATTCGACGAAATGGGTTCGTGATATTTATCGATCCGAGCCCCGGGGGAGTTTGAAGTATTTAGATTCCAGGGTTAAAAAAAGTATTTTAAAATACCGATTCAGAAATATAAACTTAACAAAATCCGAGAAAAATCATTTTGCGAAGAATCAGGTTAAAGGTCATTAGTTAGAAATCAAATTCTCCGCTGAAGCACTTCAGTTAGCCAGCAAACTCCTAACATTTATCTTCGAATATTCCTCCACACTGCCATTACCTCAAACGCAGTAAAAAGAAGGTACATAATCATAAACGTTATAATAAAACGTGTTGCCATTTCACGATTTGACATCGAATAAAAAACGATAATAGCAAGGTGAAGTAATAACTTAATAGTCGTTGCACCCATGTAATATCGGATGAATACCTGTGGACGCGATTGAGTAGTTTGTACAATTCCATAGTGAAACAAAATGGTGATAACCGTAAAGTAGATGTAAATCATCCAGGTAAGCCAGGCGCCTTCCACTCCTAATTTTGACGAACTGAAAAAAATAATTACTGCGAGCAATGCAATGAAAGGAAGAAAAGAGCTTAGATATTTTTTCATTCTTCGGTCGCGTTTCGGCAATTATTTCTTTTTCAGCAAATCTTTAATACTAAGGTAAATTGCTGCGGCAACTGAAAATAAACTTAACAATAAGGTAAATACGGGTACTTTCCATCCAAGCCATTTATCAAGAGAATATCCACCAAAAACACCGAGCCCGATGATGACCAGCATCTGGGTACCCATGGTTGCATATTTCATATATGCATTCCTGTCGTCAGGCTGATTTTTCTTTGGCGAGTTCTGCTGGCTTGTCGACATTCTTAATGTCTTTTATCATAGGCCCCATGTTGCATGAACCCGTAAACGATGCCCCGACTTCCACAATGAGTTTTCCGGTTACAATGTCACCGTTCATTTTTGAAGTCGCTTTCAAAAAGAGCAATTCATTAATGGTGCTCTTTCCTTTTACGGATCCGGAGATGTCCGCATTCTGACAACTGATATCACCCTCAACCAGACCGGTACCTCCCACAACGACCTTTGCTTTTGAAAAAACATTTCCGTGCACCGTTCCATCTATTCTCAAATCACCGTTCGAACGGATATCGCCTTCTATCGTAGTTCCTGTGCCGATAAGATTAATCGAAGATCCTGAAGATTCCTGCCTGCCTGAAGCCATGGAGTTTTCGTTTGAGTTTTTATTGAACATGATTGCTTGAATTAAAATTATTGTACTGAATTCTGTTGCCTTTTGTTTTAAGGTCGACAAATATAAAACAAAATCCAAGGCGGCAAATTAAATTAGCAGTCGTAAATGATTGTATAAAATATAAATTTAACAATTAAAAAAACAGAAAAAGATTATAATCTGTTTATGAATTAACGAATTATTTAATTTTAAAATTTCAAAAAATATTTATGATTATTTAAATTGGAAACTAAGCAATGTACCTTTTAGCTTCGTCTCTTACCTGTAAAAATTCCTGTAAAAATCTTCATAATCCTGCGTCTTTTTCTCAGACAACAGTGTTGAGAGGTTGTTTACGGAAATCACATAGAGTTTGTAGGCATCGGGACTAACATTTCCGAAGACGTCATCATGATCATACAGAAGCGAGTAATAGGAAAGCGCATCCTGCTTGTTATTGAAAGTTTTTAAAATAAATATTTTATCCCGGTGATCAAATAAAAGATCCTGCATCGTAATATTCTTCGATGCGAAATTATTGCTGTTGAAATCAGAAATCTTGTTTTTCAGTTTGTCAGGACTCAGCGGGCCGCCGATGTTTTGAAAAATGAGGATTACATCATGAAGTGTATCCGGCAAATAAGTATAGATCTTCCTGTTGGCGGCCGTTGTGTCGTTTTCCTGAACCGGGACAAATTCAACAACTTCCTCCGCATCTTTCTTATTGTGTATATAATCCAGAATGTCCTGCGCAACATCTCTGACGGAATCGTTTTGATAATTCCTGATTATGTCTTTCAATGATGCCTCAAAAACCGGCAGCGGCTGCGTTCTTCCGATCGAAAGTGTTTTTAACATGTCGAATTTCGGCACGAGAATATTCTGAGGAAACTGCACATCCGATTCCGATTTTCTCCTGATCACCGTTGCATACTCTCCGTTCAGATACTTACGGTACGTTTCTTCGTAAAAAATCTCGAGATCACTCTTCTTCTTCGCATTCTCGGATGCATAATTCGGATTTCGTATGATCTCTGCGTATTCCGTATCGCCATGTTCGTTCAGGATGATATTCTTATAATACTCTGACTTAGGAATATTGCCCAGGGATGCATATGTGCGGTACAACTGATAGTAGCATTGCAACTGGTATTTACAAGTCGGAAATCGCCTGAGTAATTCTTCAAACGTTGCCGCCGATGCTTTGAGGTCGTTCAACTGCTCGCGATAGATCATCCCGATATTATAATATGCCTCGATGATCTTTGCATTCGATTTTTCAGTCGCTTCATCGCTGATCGGAATGCTGTTAATCATCATTTCCCTCCTCTTATTCGCATCTGAAAATCCTGCCGTGTCTCTTCCGACATTTATCGTGGTATCCCTGAACTGTACATCCTCTGCACCAGGAAACTCGTCTTGTTTCTTGCTTCTCCTCCAGTTGTCTTCCAGTTTACGGGTGCCGAATTTTTTTGAAAACTCCGTCAAACCAAAACTAATCGCCTGCTGATTGTAGAAATACCAGTTTGATCCTGTAGCCGTATTCAGTTCGTTTACCCTCTTCGTATCTGAAGGATTAAAAATCTGTTTTTTCTGTTCGGCCGCCTGGGCTTCCATCTTTTGCTGAGCCTCCTTCTGAAGATAACTGTCGACGGCGGCCTTTTGCTCCTGCGGCGACAATTTCGATAGAAGCTGCAGACTGTCTTCAGTCTCTATCGTCTTCATGTATTTGACCAGTTTCGTGAGACTGTTTCTCTTCGAAAGTATTTCCTGGTAATCGGGATAGTCCTTTCCCAGATTGGTAATTGTACTGTCGTAATATGCCTGTGCAGTTTTGTAATCAGGCTTACTGTAATTGATCTTTGCAAGCTCGAGATAAGACAATGCCTTTTGATTTACATTGTTCGTGCTGCTGCGAATCGACCTGTTGAGGAGTTCAATTTCTTCTTCATCTTTACCTTCATTCTTCGCGAGTCCGGCCAGTGCATAATAGATTTGATCAAGAAACTCCTTGTTCTTAGGATCTCTTTCCATTTTCAGCAGTTCTTTATATACTGACTCGCTGCTGCCGAGGGAAACATCATAACAGCGTGCACGACTCAGCTTTGCATTGAAGGCCATCTCGTATTTCGGATTCATCTTTATCACTTTCGTATAAAGATCGAAGGCTTGTTTATATTCTTTCTTCTGCTGATGCAGTTGAGCGAGAATGTAATTATACCTGATTTTCTTTTCCCTGTCCTTCACCAATGAAGCTGCTCGTGTCAGATATTGAATTGCTTTATCGTAGTTTTTTGTCTGGAGATAAAAATCGGCATTAACTGCCTGCAATTCCCACATGCTCTTTTTAGGGAAGTCTGACTGATTACGCAGGTAATCGAGTTTGCTTTCCGCTTCTCTCAACTCGGTAAGTTCGAGATAGGTTTTAGCGAGCCACATGGATGCAACATGCCGCCCCGGTTCTTTTTTATAGGTAGATTCAACATAGTTGAATGTTTCTATCGCTTCGAAGTAATCGTGTTTGAAAAATTGCGCTTTTCCATAAAGCACCCAGTTATCGTCAATCCATTTTTCAGATTCGGGCTTTTCCAGTCCGCGTTTGTCAAACATCGTATGCCTTGCGATTACCGTTGAGGTCCGTTTCATCACATCCTCGAGTTGGGGATAAACGGATTTTGCTTTAGCGGCATCGGCATATTGAAAAACCGAGAGGATCCGGTCGTAATGATCTTCATGAGCGAGGGCCAGTTTATCCAGCGCCTCTTCCATTTTCAATCCTGCATTGTAATATGCGTTATAATGAGCAGATAAATTATGGCCCGTTCTGTTCAAAAATGTGTCTTTCGTATTCGAGCACGACATCCACGTCCAGCTCGACAATAAAGCCAGCAGAAAAAGAGGGGTGTTAAAGCGCCTAAAATCGCCTGAAATCATGAATTTGTTATAACTGCAAATCGGTTAAAATATTTTGCCATAAATCTGCGCATAAAGATAAAAAAACGAAAGCACTTCGGCTTCGTTTGGACTTACCGTTTGAACGCAGGACTGCCATTTTGGTTATGCATTAAAAATTTAGAATAACTCCCTTAGGCAGTAACAATTGCGGTCATATTCAAAACGAAGTCAACATCCCGGTACATGTTAAGCGTCAACCGTTTTGTGTGATACGTTTTAAATTGATACGTTTGAATACGAAATAGTTGAAATGGCCGGCGAGAAAAAGAAGAGATTATTTAAAAAGTTAAAGAGCAAATACCGTCTTGTCATCATGAATGATGAGACACTGGAGGAGAAAGCATCTTTCAATTTACGTCCGTTGAATGTATTTGTAACGACAGGCCTGGTAATCATCCTGCTGATTACTATTACCACCTTCCTGATCGCTTTTACCGGTTTACGGGAATATATTCCCGGATACGCAGACCTGCAGACACAGCGAAGAGTTTTCAATCTCGTTCAGAAATCCGATTCGATGGAGATGCAGCTCCGTGCACGAGATCTGTATCTCAACAATATCAGGAATATTGTGAATGGCAACATTGAAGAGCCTCCGGCAATAAAAGATTCCGGAAAAACAAATAAATACGACACCATTCACAAACTATACAAATCGCCGGAAGATGCCGAACTGCGACAATTGATCGAGACGCAGGATCAGTACACCCTATCTGACGGATCGATGCGAAACAGCATTAGCAGTTTTCTTTTCTTCCCGCCTGTGAAAGGAACAGTTACCAACCGGTTTGATCCGGTAAAAAAACATTTCGGCATCGATATAGTAGGTGATGTGAATGAACCCATTAAATCTACACTTGATGGCACGGTGATTTTTTCAAATTTCACTTCAGAGACCGGTTATGTAATCGGTATTCAACATTCGAACAACCTCTTTTCGATTTACAAACATAATTCAGCATTATTGAAAAAAGCCGGAGACTATGTCAAGGCCGGAGAAGTAGTTGCCATCATCGGAAATTCCGGAGAGTTTACAGAAGGACCTCATCTGCATTTTGAACTCTGGTTCAATGGAAGTGCAGTGAACCCGCAGCAGTTTATTTCATTTTAGAACCAAGAGACAAGAACCAAGAACCAAGAGCCAAGAACCAAGTATCGAGAACCAAGAACCAAGAACCAAGAACCAAGATTAAAGATTAAAGATTAAAGATAAACTATTACTTTAGTAAAATACAAAATTAGAAACAGCAAAAAACAATTACATATCCTGAATCTTGATACTTGGTTCTTGGCTCTTGGTTCTTGGTTCTAGATACTTGGTTCTTGGCTCTTGGTTCTTGGTTCTCGATACTTGGTTCTTGGCTCTTGATTCTTGGTTCTCGATACTTGGTTCTTGGCTCTTGGCTCTTGGTTCTTGGTTCTTGGCTCTTGGCTCTTGGCTCTTGGCTCTTGGTTCTTGGTTCTTCATTCTTGACTCTTCTCTAATTAAATGTCCTTCCTCTCGATTTTAAGTAAACCTCTGGCCGCATATGCCGCTCGTCAAACCCGCTTCTGGAGCAGGAATGCCATACTTATGCAGCAGCGGATTTTTCAGCAGTTGCTGGTGGGAGGGAAGAATACATTATATGGTAAAGATCACTGGATCACATCCGTGAAATCGTATGAAGAATTTCGACAGCAGATTCCCATTCGCGATTACGAAGGATTTAAATCTTACATCGAAAAAATACTGAATGGCGAAGAGAACATTCTTTGGCCGGGCAGACCACTATATCTTTCAAAGACATCCGGCACAACATCGGGTATTAAATACATTCCGATCACGGCTGCATCGATGCCTAATCATATAAATTCCACGAGGAATGCCATGTTGAGTTACATCCACGAAACTGGAAATGCATCGTTCCTCAATGGGAAGCTCATTTTTATTTCCGGGAGTCCGGCGCTGGAGACCATCAGCGGAATTCCTGTCGGGAGATTGTCGGGCATCGTGAATCATCATGTTCCCTCTTATCTTCGGCGCAACCAGCTGCCAACCTATTCAACAAATTGTATCGAAGACTGGGAAACAAAAGTCGATGCCATAGTAAATGAAACCTTCAATCAAAACATGACGCTCATCAGCGGAATTCCTCCCTGGGTGCAGATGTATTTCGATAAGCTTAATGCGCGTACCGGAAAAAAGGTGAAGGACCTCTTCCCTTCATTCAACCTGTTTATCTATGGAGGTGTTAATTATGAACCTTACCGGAAAAAACTCGAAGAAAGTATCGGTAAAAAAGTCGATAGCATTGAATTGTATCCGGCAAGCGAAGGGTTTATCGCATACCAGGACAAACAAAACGATCCTTCTCTCTTATTAATGGTGAATGGCGGCATCTTTTATGAGTTTATTCCTGCGAATGAGTATTACAATGCTAATCCGACTCGGATTTCTTTGAAGGATGTGGAACCGGGTGTGAATTATGCGGTGATCCTTAATTCCTGTGCAGGATTGTGGGGTTATAGCCTCGGCGATACAATTAAATTCGTCTCGCTAAATCCATATAAGATCCTCGTCACCGGCAGAATCAAGCATTTTATTTCTGCATTTGGAGAACATGTGATTGCAGAGGAAGTTGAGAAGGCTCTCATGAAAGCCGCAGAAGAACAGCATGCGGAAGTAGTGGAGTTTACGGTTGCACCGCAGGTTTCCCCTGCAAACGGTTTGCCTTATCACGAATGGTTCATCGAATTTCATAAGCCGCCAGATGATCTGGAACGATTCAGACTTGCTATCGATGAGAGTTTGCAGCGACAAAATATTTACTACAGCGATTTGATTAAGGGTCATGTTTTGCAGCCATTGAAAATCCGCATGCTTCAAAGAAATGCTTTCATAAGCTATATGCGCTCCCTCGGAAAACTAGGCGGGCAAAATAAAGTCCCGCGGTTATCAAATGACCGTGTGCTGGCTGATGAATTGACAAAATATATTGAATCACGGTAATTCCTGATCGTTATTCTAAATAATTTGTTAATGTTTTTCTACTAGTAAAATTTTAGAATTGCGAAACGTTTATTCACGTATAATACTTTCTCTTCGATCTCTGTGTTTAACCTTTGCGTCCTCTGTGGTAAAATATTTACATGGTCATATGCAATTAACCGAAGTAAGAGGTTTTTGACAGTATCTTTTTTTACCACAGAGGACGCAAAGGTTAAGCGCAGAGTGCACAAAGAATGGAAAACCAATTTTATAGAATTGTTGCTTATATCAAAAAACACTCCTCGTTCCGGGTTCATTCCAATGGATCCAGCAAAGGTTCTTCAAATCCCTATAGTTTGTTAACTTTGCAAAATCCATGTCGGAAAGAAAAAAAATAGCAATTCTCGGTTCAACCGGCTCCATCGGTACGCAATCGCTCGAGGTGATCCGCCAGCAAAGAGATTTTTTTGAAGTAGAAGTATTGTCGTCATTCAATAATGTCGATCTCCTGATTAAACAGGCAGAAGAATTTTTACCCAATGCAATCGTAATCGGAGACGAGAAAAAACTCGACCACGTTAAGCATGCGCTGAATAAATTACCGGTCAAGGTATATGGTGGTGCAGATGCTCTTGCTGAAATCGTTCAGATGGACACCATCGACATGGTACTCACAGCCCTTGTCGGTTATGCAGGATTGAAACCGACACTCAATGCCATTCGCGCAGGTAAAGACATTGCATTGGCAAATAAAGAAACTCTCGTCGTTGCCGGCAAGCTCGTCACGGAGCAGGCGTTGAAGAATAACGTAAACATATTCCCCATCGACTCCGAACATTCGGCAATCTTTCAGTGCCTCGTTGGAGAACAGAACAATCCAGTCGAGAAAATCTACCTGACAGCATCCGGCGGGCCGTTTCGTGGTAAAGACAGGAACTTCCTTCGTACGGTAAAGAAAGAACAGGCGCTTAAGCATCCTAACTGGGAAATGGGGGCGAAGATTACAATTGATTCGGCAACGCTGATGAATAAAGGACTCGAGATGATAGAAGCGAGATGGATATTCGGTCTGAAACCGGGCCAGATCGACGTAATCGTTCATCCGCAAAGCATCATTCACAGCATCGTTCAGTTTGAAGACGGCTCGATGAAGGCGCAGATGGGTTTGCCGGATATGAAACTCCCGATTCAATATGCACTCGCCTATCCGCAACGATTGAAGTCGACCTTTCCCCGTTTCGATTTTACGAAATACCCTACGCTGACTTTTGAAAAACCTGATTCGGGAACTTTTCGTAATCTTGCACTCGCAACTGAAGCAATGAAGAGCGGCGGAAATATGCCCTGCATTGTCAACGCCGCAAATGAAGTTGCAGTAGCCGCTTTTCTGAAAGACCAGGTCGGTTTCCTTGAAATGAGCGACATCATCCATGATTGCATGCAAAAAATTTCTTTCGTAAGAAATCCTACTTATGAAGATTACGTACAAACCGATTCTGAAACAAGAAAGATAGCAATGGAAAGGCTATGATTGGGCTAAAGGTCAAAAGTCAAAATGAAATTTGAGAATGTGTTAATTTGAAAGTTCAATCCAGAACCAAATAAAATAATTACTATTAATATTCCGGCCGAAGCTAAAGCGTAAAAAACGCCAAACGCTAAACGCCAAATTAAACAACGATATAAATGTCCGGATTAATTATGGCCGCCCAGCTTATCCTGGGTCTTTCGATTTTAGTGACACTGCATGAGCTTGGGCATTACCTTGCTGCACGGGCTTTCGGCATACGCGTCGAAAAATTTTATCTCTTCTTCGATGCCTGGGGATTTAAATTCTTCAGCTTTAAAAAAGGCGATACCGAATACGGCGTGGGCTGGCTTCCGCTTGGTGGTTATGTGAAGATATCGGGAATGATCGACGAGAGCATGGACAAAGAAGCGATGAAACAACCGGCTCAACCCTGGGAATTCCGTTCCAAGCCGGCATGGCAGAGACTTGTTGTGATGGTTGCAGGCGTGGTGATGAATGTCATACTCGGTATTGCCATTTATACTATGACCCTTCTGCATTTCGAGAAGGAATACCTTTCGAATGCAAACGTTACCGACGGGATCTATGCCTTCGATCTTGGTAAAGAAGCCGGGTTACAAAATAACGATCACATCGTTGCGATTAACGGTAAACCCGTCGAGCGTTTTGAAGACGTGTTATCGTCGCGCGTTTTGTTTGGCTCAGACATCACGGTAAACCGCAATGGAAAAGAAGTGAATATTTTCATCCCCCAGGATTTTTATCGCTCGACGATTAAAGCGGGCAGGGGAAATTTCGTTGGGCCATATCGTGCGAATCTGAAGATCGACAGTGTGTTTGCCGGGTATCCGGCTCAGTCGGCGGGACTGAAGAAAAATGATCACATCATTCAAATCAATGGTGAACGTATTTTCTCGATTGAAAAGTTCAGGAAGATTGTCGGTGAAAATAAAAGTAAACCTGTAACGATTCAGTTGTTGAGAGGGAAAGATACACTCATGGTGCAGCCAGTCGTGAACGATTCCGGGCAAATCGGGCTGATCAACTATCCTGATTTCGGCGATTATACATTGACGCCATATTCATTTGGATCTGCCGTTAGCTTTGGCACTTCTGATGCATTCGAGGCGATAACGATGAACCTGAAAGGGCTCAAACAGATTTTTATCGGCAAAGAGAAAGCCAGCGACTCGCTGCAGGGGCCGATTGGAATCGCCACGATCTATGGTGGCATCTGGGACTGGCACCGGTTCTGGAACATTACAGGCTTGTTATCCATGATACTTGCGTTCATGAACATTCTGCCGATACCGGCGCTCGATGGCGGACACGTGTTATTCCTCCTTATTGAAAGCGTGACCAGGAAAAAATTCTCCGACAAGTTTATGGAACGTGCACAGGTGGCAGGAATGATTATTCTTCTTACTTTAATGGTATTCACCATCGGTAACGACATCTGGAAACATATCCTCAACTGATGAAGATCACATTTGTATTTTTGTCTTTGCTGACTTTTATTGCCGGTCGTTCCCACGGCCAGAATCAACCGGCAACAACAGATTCTTCTGATGCCGGAATCAAACATGCTTCCGTTTTAATTATTCCTTACATGCCGGCCATGCATTTATCGGATGCAGATCCTGATATTTCACAGGGGTCAGAAATGAATCCTCAGCAGATGCGCGAAACTCTGCGAATGGGTTTGCTAAAAGAACTGAATAAAAATTTTGCTGAAGTTTATGACATGAAGCGGGTAAATAACGATTTCGTACGTGGCGACAACCGCGACACGGAGGCATTGTATCATTCGCTTATGTTCTCGACTGACAGCGTATACACATTAAAAGATCCGAAAAAGTTTGCTGTCAGGGATACGCTTCCGAAAAAAAAATCAGGCAATAAAATCAAACCTGAAACCAAATACATCAATGCAACTGTTCAGGATGAAATGCTCATTCCCGATTATGCGGAAAAATATGATGCGGATTACATTATTATCCTGAATGAAATGGATATTAAAACACATTCCGAAGACTGCATCAACCTGGCTTTAAAAATTTACCGGAGGGATCTGATGGTGCATTACTCAATTTTTGACAAAACAGGCAAACAGGTTTATGGCGATGTGGCCGTTTCGCATTTTGGTACTAATACGAATGATGTGAATGAGATTATGAAAGAAAATTTCCCTTCTATTTCAAGGCAAATATTGGTTGCTTTTGAGAGGGCTGGTGAGTGATTCGAGTTTTATTCAACGATCAAAACCTTCAGTCTTTTCTCTTTAGAAACAAACCAATAAATTCCGGAAGTCAGATTTTTTTTCTCATTTAAAAAGCTATCGCTTATAACCTGTCCGTTTTGATCGTAAACCATCACATGGCCTTTCACATTGTTAAAGGCCTGGTTCACTTTTTCCATATCCATGGAATTATGAATTACCAGGGTAGAGTAATATTGTTTTTGATCACTTTCATTTATTCCGTTTGTGCTTGGGTCATATGCCCACAAATCATCTGTATAAGTTGCTCCATCGAATCCTGTGCACACATAGCCAATATTGTTTATTGAAAAACCACTTGTTAAACGTGTAAATAATCCGGGGAAACCGGGTAACGCTGTCCAAACATTACTGAGTGGATTATATGAATAGAAATCAAAAAGTGATGCTGTGCCGAATCCTGAACCATATGCTCCTCCACAAACATATCCTATACTGTTCAGTGAAAACACAGCAGGCTTTTTTCTTCCGTTGCCAGGGACGGAATCTTTAAGCGCCCAGGTATTTAATACAGGATTATATGCCCAAAAGTCGTGGCGTCCATTATCTGAAAGTCCTGTTCCTCCAACGATATAAGCAAGGGTATCCATAACGAAAACACTTGACAATTGACGGTTGCCTCCGGGGAATGTTGTCTTGAATGTCCATAAATTTGAAACGGGATTATATTCGAAAATCTGGTCATGCATATTATTTGAATCGTCGTATCCCGTTCCGAAGTATCCTAAACCTCCCAATGCAAAACCAATTGCATTTACGGCCGGGTAAGGAAGGTTTGCCTTCTGTGTCCACGAATTTGTTCCTGGATCGTAACAGTAAAAATTATTATAAATATGTCCGGCGGCTCCACCTCCAACATAACCCTTGTCGGCGATAGCAAATGCAAATGATCCATCACGGGATATTCCCATATTTGCAACCTGGGTCCATGCATCTGCAACAGGATCATACTTCCAGAAATCTGAATAGTTATAACCGGAACCGGTGTACGCATATCCATTGATCACAAATGAAGCTGCATTTGCACGGACAATGCCGCCGAATTTATTTTTCTGTGTCCAGGACTGTGCGTTTAAAAGAAAGGAAATAAAGAAAAACACGGTAGTTATTTGAATTATTTTCATGGCTAATGGTATAAAATGTTTAAGAATATTTTTTTAATTCTTTATGTGAACAGATAAATATATTAAAAATTTAATGCAGTCAGGGATTTAATGTCGGCGCTCTTTAGAAATAAAAATTCCGGGTCATATGAAAATATGATTCGCTCAAAACCATTAGATGCAAAATTTTATTTTTTAAAACGATTCTTTAAATAATTAAAATATCACTCAAAAAATTATTATTAATACTACTCGAAAAATCATATTATCATCTGATCGCCCAGTTTGACGGACTTACAGGTAAATTCAACCAGGAAATATTTTATCTGCAAAATGTATTTGACCTTGCTGGTTAAACTTTTCGTGAACTATAATTATTGCAATCAGGCAGATGCTCTTCTCCTGTTAGAGAATTTCGGCTCCGACACGTTTTCTACGAACATTAATTATGAAGAAGTAAATAATACAAACCACACCAATAAATATCCCAATAGATATAAATTCCCTGCTGCTTAAACTTGAAAGCACATATACGATTGCGGCAATGGCTGCTCCGGGCACAAGTAAACCGAAGTTTAAAACAGATTTGATTTTGCCTGATTTGCTTTCCTGGATTTTAAGCTTAACCGATGCAAGTACCACTGCCAAATAAATAAGGAGTAAAGCTGCACTGGCGAGTATGGCAAGTTGTTTGAATCCGCCAGTGACTGAAAATATAAATATCAGCAAGCCGAAAGTAATTACTGCCGGGTAAGGAGTATGATTTTTCGGATGAATCTTTCCAAGAAAGCCTGGAAAAAGTCCATCGCGTGCTCCTGCAAATAATAAACGTGAAGAAGAAAAAATATCTCCGTTAATTGATGCCAGTCCGGAGACGACAACAGAAAAAATAATTATCGTAATACCCGGAATGCCGGCGATGATTTCGGCAATTGCAGCAAGTGGGGCTGATTTAAATTCGTCGAGCCTTGAGCCCAGAATTCCGATCGCAATTATCTGCACAAGAACGTATATGATAAACACAATGATTCCTCCATATAAAAGCGCGCGCGGTAATGTGCGTTCAGGATTTTTTATTTCTCCGCTTACGTTAAGTGACGTCTCAAATCCTGCAAACGCAAAGAATAATATGATTGCAGATTGATTGAAATCATCCAAAGTCGGGAAACCTGACATATGAAAATTTGAAAAGTCGATGTAGAAAAATCCTGTAATTATGAGAACCACTAAAGGAATCATCTTGATGACGGTGGTATATTTTACTACCTGAACACTTTTTTTATTATCGAATACATTTAAGAAAATCATCAGGAGGATCATTATTAAAAAGAAAAATGCACGAACGGCCGGATCAGCAAATGCAGGGAATTTTGTTGCAAGCGAATCTGCTACAATATTAATTACTGCTGCATCAGAAATAATTGCCCAGCCTAAAAAGAACAGCCAGTTCACCACAAAACCCGCAAATGGTCCAAATGCGGCTTCTACGTATGCATAAGATCCGCCCGTAGCTTTTACCTGCTTGCCAATTTCAATATAACAAAGAATAATCGCAACGAACATCAGGCCACACAAGAGGTAACCGATTAGTGATGAAATGCCAAGCTGAATGCCAATGATTGCAGGTATTGCATATATAGATCCTCCGATGGAAAAATTTACTACCGATGCGGCTAATTCAGGGACGCCAACTATTCGTTTTAACCCTTCATTGCTTTTTTCATTTGGCATACTCCTGATTAATTTGATTAAAAAAATAAAATGAGATCATTTTAATATTTCGGATATGATCCTGTGAAAATGATGCGTCCCTCGCTCACGTGTAACAGAATATCTTCCCTGCTTGTAAAAAGCCGAACGAATTCCTCTTTGTATGTTTTCCACAATCTCTTCGTCTTCCTTTTCAACTACTCCGAGATCAGAACCCGCTCCCTTTTCAAGTCTGGATTCATCCCAGACATAACTTAGAAAATTTACCTTGCACTTATCAATCGCTACAGGACTCACCAGGTTCACCGACAATCCCCATGGATAAAAATTAAACATCATGTTTGGGAAAATCCAGAAGTAATAGGCGGCTACATTCTTTCCAAATTCCGGCGACGATTCCGGAAGATGAAAACACTCTTCTGCGTTACGCGAAATTCCAATCTGCAGACTTGAATAAGGAAAAAACAATTCCGTTGTGTACTTCTCGAAATCGATCAATGCATTTAGTCCCGCATGTACAAAAGGAATATGAAAACCCTCGAGGTAATTTTCACAATAGAGCGCCCAGTTAGCATTTACCAAAAATTCCCTGGAAAGATCCGGGCGAAAAACAAATTTGTCGAGTGGCATCCAGCTTACCCGTTTTATCATGTCGCCGAAGAATACTTCTGGTTTTTGATTTTGTTTTAACGAAGTGAACAGCCACTGGCTCCATCGAAAAAGAGGAAGCCGGGCAAGATCGTCAGCTTCGGTTGGGAAATTTTCCACTTCCTTAAATTCAGGCATGGAAATAAATTTGCCATCGAGAGAAAATATCCTGCCATGATACCTGCACCTGAGCCGGGGAACATTACATTTTTTCTCGGCAACGATATTTCCACGATGCGTACAGACATTCGAGATGAGGTGCAACTGTCCTGATTTAGCCTTCGTCAAAACCAACGGTTCATCGATGTAATTTTCAAGAAGCGTGAAAGGAAAGACATCTTCAGCCTGTTTTACAAGATTATCGCTTCCTATAAACTGCCAGGAGGGTGAAAATATTTTTTGCTTACACCATTCAAAAACTTCCGGATTAGTATAGAAATCCGTATGAATGGTTTTCGCTTTGGCGATATCAGGGTCAACGAAAAAATCTCGCATATTGGCTTATTAAATACGGAAACAATAATAAACAAAATTGAGATGAGTAAGCCAAAGTTATTTTATCTTTATGAAAACAAATGTTTATCGAAATAATTTATTATAACAAGACAAATGAAGTTATCCTTAGCGATTTTATTGATTACCTGTTTGATCATTTCTGCTTGTAATAAAAACATAACAAATAGTAGTACTCCGGCAGGTATTGAAAATAAAATAAAACATTTTTCCAGCATTGAAAAGAAAAACCCACCGGTTAAAATTTGGCAA
The DNA here is from genome assembly GCA_964595205.1 of uncultured Flavobacteriales bacterium. Taxonomy (GTDB): domain Bacteria; phylum Bacteroidota; class Bacteroidia; order AKYH767-A; family 2013-40CM-41-45; genus JADKIH01. The sequence continues at coordinate 77,330 of CAZQOQ010000022.1, forward strand.
TATGAATACAATGGCAAAACTGTTTATTTCATAACATCCTATTGTTGTGATATGTTTAGTGAACTGTATGATGAAAATGCAAATTTAATCTGCAACCCTGATGGTGGCATTACAGGTCATGGCGATGGTAGATGTAAAGATTTTTTCGATCTGAGGAAGAATGAGAAACTAATTTGGGAGGATAAGAGGTAAAAGTAATCTTGCTTTTATGCTATGGGACTCTCCACCTGAAATAAATGTTATTCAGGTTTACCATACGTCTGAATTTGTTTGTCCTGTTCAATTAATCCGGAAGAGTTCGAATTAAATAAGAAAATTATCTATCCTTCTGAAAATATTATTTTTTGATAAAAAAGACGTATTAATATTGTGCTTTGATATTGGATAAAATTTTATTTTTACTACCTGACAAATAAAATAATTCGATATGGAATACCTAATTCTCCTTCGCCTCCTCCACATCGTCTGCGCCATTTTCTGGGCCGGCGGCGTTATGTATCTTGCCATGTTTATTGTCCCTGCCGTAAAAGCACTCGGCCCCGATGGCGGAAAGTTTATGCAGCAACTTTCCAAGACTAATAACATGCCTTCTATTATGACGCTCGCTGCAACACTTACAGTTGTCGGCGGCATCCTTCTCATTGAAAGGTTATCGGGAGGATTCACTGCCGGATGGTTCGGAACGCCACATGGCATCGTCATCAGCATCGGATCTACATTTGGAATCATCGCTTACCTCATAGGCCTGTTTGTAAACCGTCCGTGTGTTGCCAGGATCGCCGCCATAGGAAAAGCCGCTGCCGAGAAAGGAGGGCCGCCGACACCCGAACAACTCGCCGAACTTCAGGCCCTGCGTTCAAGATTATTTGCTGCGGTAAATATTACCGCAATACTTGTTTTTGGAGCAGCCATCGCCATGAGTATCGCCAGGTATTTTTAATTAGAATTGACTTTCTTTCCTATATCGAATCCTCCTTCGACTACCTCAGGGACCGTCTGTAACTTGCAATGTCGATGAGAAATTTTTGTCTTAATAAATTTTAACTTCCGGGTTAATTCTTCATGCTTCCGCGAAGTATATTTTAACCTTTTTACAACTACACACAGTGTTTCATCGTCTTAATTTTAAACTAAAACTCAGGACGCATGAAAACAATAATTTTCTTCTCAACATTTATAATCTGTAGTTTCAACGGCTACAGTCAGTCGTTTAAATTACTTGCTAACGATCCTTCAGGAGATGCGACCGTAACCTTTGCCCCGGATATTAAATCTCTCTCTTATGATATGAATGTGGCAGAGGACAGCATTTGGTTTACCGTTGAGACCTATACAGCGATAGATCCTTACGGTGACGTGGGAATGATGTTTGGCTTCGACACAAATTCGGTTTCCAATGATGGCCTTGCGTGGAATGGGGCCAATTCATTTTTCAATTACGATCAGTCGTTGCTCGTTTTTCAGAATATCATATCGCCGAATTATTACGGCTACTATTATAATTCACAGGGTTCAGGAATGGCGCCGCTCATTGTCAGTCGACCGGACAGTTTTACGTTTATCATACGAACAGTTCTCTCACCACTCGATGGCGACGGGAATTTTCATTTATTATTCGGCACCGGAGGATTTGATATTCTTGCAACAAGAGCCGTATTCGATGAATCACCGGATGTGGGGTATTTTGACATCTCAGCCGTGACAGGTGTATCTCAATCGGAGCGCTTACAAAATAATTTTTCCGTTTTTCCGAATCCATGTCATGGAGATAAGATTAACATTTCTTCTGGCTATCAGACTAACGTTAAATATGCATTGTTTTGCAGCGGAAGAATGGTGATGGAAGGAAAAATACAAGATAATGCCCCGGTGGATATTTCAGGATTGAAAAGCGGAATGTACGAGGTAGTGATTTTCCACAATGAGAATCCGGCAGGGAGTCTGTTGTTTGTAAAAGATTAACTGCGCTGCTATTACCGGATTCGTTTATTCTTCAACGGAGAGATTATTTTCCTGGAACCGGCGTTCCATTCCCGCCATCAAAAACAAATTTCCATTTACCGTCCGGTTGTCTTTTCCAGAATGTATAATAGTTTCCGTAAAAGGAAGAATCTGCTGTTACCAGCTTCCAGTAGCCAACCGTATATCCCATATCGCCGGAGAATGACGCTTCTGCCCTGAATGGCTCCCATGAAATCTGCCTGGTATCCTTTTTTCCCATCCAATATTTTTCCAGGTTTTGTTTACCGACAACAGGCAATTCGCCTTCGTTAGGTTTGATAGCATCATCATCGGCGTATACTAAGAGCGCATGATGAAAGCCCTTTTCCAGTGCAAGGCTGCTCATTTCGCGATCGGTACTTATGATTTCCTTTTTAGCCTGTTCACTTAAATCGATTGGCTCGGGGGTACAGGAGTTTAAAATAAACAATCCTAATATTAATTTTTTCATCATTTTTAAATTTACAACATTAATCAGAAATTGTAGAGGGTGAAGGCGAGATTTATTCTATAGTTATTGTTACATTGTCGTTTCAAATTAAGTTAATTATTATGAAACTTTCACTACTGATTCTGATAACGTTTTTATTTTATTTCCCGGCAGACTGTCAACAACCGATTACCTATCCTCCAACAGAAAAAAATCCCGTCATCGATACAATCTGGCACAAACCGGTAGAGGATCCCTACCGTTGGATGGAAGCTATCTATTCCGATAAAACAAAACAATGGTTGAAAAACCAGGAACCCATTCGTGATAAATATGCAGGGAAACTCGCATCAAATCTGGCAGAACATCTTACAAATTACAGCCGAATTAATACGAAGAATATAAGCAAGCAGGGAAAATATTATTTCACGTATCAGATTTTTAAACTTACAGAATCGCCTTCTCTATATTGCCAATTACAGCCGGAGGATGAACCTTTCCTGTTATTCGACCCAAACAAACTTGACAGATCCGCGGTTATAGGAATAGACGGCATCACCCTTTCGGAAGATGAAAGGACGCTTGCGATAATTTTATCAAAAAATGGAGGCGACTGGAAGACAATCCGGTTTCTGGATATTGAAAGCCGAACGCTTTTAAAAGATTCTGTAAATTTTGTGAAATACAGTCCTGTATACTGGTCCGATAATGGAGTGTTTTATATTAAATATGATGTTAAAGATATCTCTGAATCATTCAACGGCCTTATTCATATCAAAGCTTTGCAATATCATAAATTGGGAACATCACAGAATGATGACATTTCCGTCTATACTCCCGAAGATTTTAAGGATGATTTTTCTTTTGAGGTTACACCCGGAAAACGTTACCTGATTTTTTATCAACGAAAAAAGAGGGGGGATAAGATTATCAGAATTCTTTCATATCGCAATCTTCCACTCATTGAAGGAGAAGAATTCAAAAAGTTTATTCAGAGCGAAGGGAAATCGGTTTATTTCAACGTTGTTGGGGAGATCGGAAATAAGTTACTGGTTGCATCCGACCTGAATGCCGCTAACGGCACAGTTTACAAATGTGATCCCTTACAACTGAATTCACTGGAGAAATTTATTCCGCAATACAAGGAACAACTACAAACTTCTGCAATACTAAATGATAATAAATTTATTTTCCTGTACAATGGGGATAAGCGGTCGTATGCAATGATCTCCGATTCTCTGGGGACGAAATTAAAAACATGGACAATACCGGAAGGATTTCGCTTCAGTGGTCTGTCTTATGCCCCGGGCGACAGCGTGCTATTATACTATTTCAATTCCTTTTTTAATCCGTCGTCCGTATTTAAAATGAATTTAAACACGTTCGAACAGCAGCCACTTTTAAAAACGATTGTGCCTTTTAGTTTTAAGGATCTTACAACAGAAATTGTTTATTACTATTCAAAAGATTCCACCCGCATTCCCATGTTTCTCACTCACAAGAAAAATATGAAGCTCGATGGAAAAACGCCAACGATACTCTACGGTTACGGAGGATTCGGTATTAGCACGACTCCGTTTTTCGATGTGGCAAACGTGGCTTTCCTTAACAACGGCGGCTTACTCGCAGTGCCTAAATTGCGTGGCGGAGGAGATTTTCCGAATTGGCATGAACAGGGCATGAGACTGAATAAACAAAATACGTTCGATGATTTTATATATGCTGCGGAATATCTTATCTCAAATAATTATACGAATGCAGGAAAGATTGCGGCAATGGGTGGTTCGAATGGCGGGCTTCTCGTGGGTGCATGCATTACACAGCGACCCGATCTGTTCAAGGTGGCCGTATCAACTGCCGGCGTCCTGGATATGCTCCGCTATCATGTTTATAACATCGGGTATAAGTACGAAGAAGAATATGGAAATATTAATGATTCGGTCGACTTTGAAAATCTGTCAAAATATTCGCCGGTACAACAGGTAAAAAAGGATGTCGATTATCCGGCGACACTGCTGGTTGCTTCTGACAATGACGACAGGGTTCTCCCGTTTCATTCCTTTAAATTCTTATCACAGCTTCAGACAAAAGGCTCGGGGAAAAATCCTTATGTATTATACTACCAGGAAAAATCAGGGCATCAGGGAAATGATGTATTTGACGATCGCATAAATACAAAAGCATATATCTACGCTTTCATTTTTAAGTATCTCGGCATGGAGCGGTACGTATTTTTTGAAGATTAAAGTTTCTTGTAAACAGATAATCTGAGATTTATCGGCGCTCCTTATATATTTGTTTTCTGATCCAAAAATATCATGTACAAATCTATCCTCGCATTTACTTCAGTGTTCACAATGTTCTTAACTGCCTGCGGCACGAGCCCTTCTGGTAATTTAAGTGTATCGGAAGTTGACAGCCTGCTGCCTCCCGTTGAAAAACGTGCGCCTGGTTCTCATTTCAAACCTGCATTCAGGGGACAGACGAGAATCGGGGGAATGAAAACACAAACAACTTTTAGAGTCACGAAGCTGAGTTCATCATTGAAGAAACCCTGGGCAATAATAAATTTACCTGACGGAAGATTTCTAATTACTGAGAAAGAAGGAGTGATGAGAATTGCAACGTCTGCAGGAAAACTCAGTGAAAAAATAACCGGCATACCCGAAGTAAATTCAAACGGACAGGGGGGATTACTGGATGTGGCGCTCGATCAGGGATTTGAAACCAACCAGATTGTATACTGGACATTCTCCGAAAAAAATCCCGGCGGTAATCTCACAGCCGTAGCCAAAGGAAAATTATCGTCTGATGAAAAATTATTTGAGAACGTTAAAGTTATTTACCGCGCAACCCCGGCTTATGAAAGTGTTCTGCATTATGGTTCCCGGATACTGGTTGATAAAACGGGTAACCTTATTTTCAGTACCGGCGAACGCTCAGATAAAGAGACCCGGCCTCAGGCGCAGTGGCTAAACTCATCGCTTGGAAAAATCATTCGCATTACAACCGATGGAAAGCCTGCTCCCGGAAATCCTTTTGTAAACAATCCCGATGCGCGCCCTGAGATATATTCCTATGGTCATCGGAATGTACAGGGACTTGCATTTCATCCGTTAACGGGTGATCTCTGGGAAAGCGAATTCGGCCCGCGAGGCGGTGATGAATTAAACCTGATTACACCGGGAAAAAATTATGGCTGGCCGGTTATTTCTTACGGAACAGAATACAGTGGCTCAGAAATTCCCGGCGATATTTCTCAAAAGGACGGTATGGAACAACCTGTCTATTACTGGGACCCTGTTTTATCTCCCAGCGGAATTACTTTCTATTCAGGCAACAGCATTCCTGAGTGGAAATACAATTTATTTCTTTGCGGATTAAACAGCAATCACATTGCGCGGCTCAGAATTGAAAATAACCGGGTAACCGGAGAGGAAAGGCTGCTGGAAGATACAGGTAACAGGTTCCGTGATATTACCGAAGGCAGGGACGGTGCATTGTATGTGATCACAGACGAGGGGGATATGTACAGAATTGGCAGGTAGATTGTTTCAATCAATCTGATCCAGTCCGCAGTCTGTAAATTCTTATCCCCGCATCAAAATTAACGTACTCCGGTATTTCAATTCCAAAGTCGGTATTCCTCCAGGTTACCAGGTAATCGATATTCCCGCTCAACAAGATATTCTTCAAATCAGTAAATTTAATATCGTCATTTACCTGGCCGTAATATTTTCCATTTACTGAATTAACCAGCCGTAAACAACTTGTATAACCATCTCTTTCCATGCCCGGAGTTTTCAAAGAAGCGAAATTCGCTTTCAGGAATTTATTCTGCTTCTGAATTTCATCGACCGCCTTTTGCATTCTAATGTCCGGCCTGTAAAAAATCCACATCGTCTCGAACGGATGCTTTATGGCCTGGAACATCCAGAATACCGGATAGTTCCCGTCGGCTGTAAATAAAATTTCTTTGAGCGGCCTCTTCACTGATAAAAGAATCAAAACTGAAATGAAAAAAAACCTGACATAACGATAGAAGGAAGATTCAAATACTACTTGTATTAAATACATTGCCGATACTATCATCAGCAAATTATTTATCCATGTATACCTGGCATGTACCAATATCAGGGAATACCCGACATAAAAAAGTATTATGAAAACCAGTAGCACCAAAAGCCATTTTTCGCTGACAAGTCTTTTAAACCCTTTCCTGAATAAAAATATCAGGAGAAAGATAAAAAACAGCGCTCCTGCCTGGTGACGAAAATCAAAATAATAGATCGATGAAATATTTCTCGAAACGATTTGAAAAAATTTCTGCGGAGATGAAAAGAGAGTAACTTGATCATTCTTTAAATATTCTCCGGGCGATTCCCATGCAGACATATCATCATTCACCGGGATAAAAATCCCTCCGCTTAATATGGGTAATTCCTCCGATCTGCCCGGCAGTGGTGCTGCCTCTGCGTTCCTGTTAAATCGGGAAGCTTCGCTGATCGTAAACCTTCCGTAATGAAAACTGATAGCAGCAATCCAGAATGAACATACCATAAAAAACACCCCATAGAGGAAAGTAAGATTTTTCCATTTTTCGCCCGGAAGTGCCTTTCTGAAATTTTCAATTATAAAAACCAAAAAAATGAATGCTATGAAAAAAGGAAAACCGAACGCCTTGGCTGTATATAATAATCCCCCGGCTATTCCTGCTCTAATGGATTGTCTTCTGTCAGAAAAAATATTTTCATTTGAAACTGTATTGATCAACATCAACAGCAGGCCAACGAATAGCAGGTCGGGTGTCAGATTTAAAAAGGCATAGTCCACTAAGAAAGGAATAGCAATCAGAATCAGAATACTTTTTGAAAAGCCCGCGATTGGAGTGCGGTGTATTAACCTGATCCATTGATGCAATACAAATAACCCCGTAAGAAATTGTAAAATTTTAAATGCGAGAATTTCATTTTTGAAAATCAATATCGGAATTGTAAGCAGCCAGCTTATCAAAGGGCTCCAATACCCGTTGATTGCCTGTTGCCAGTCGCCCGAAAGGTATTTCTTGGCTATTGAAATATACTGAAACGTATCAGGATTATCTGCGTACCACCTGACATATGGAAATACAATTACCGATGCGAAGAGGAAAAAGAGATAAGGGAAAAAGGGGAACCTCTTCATTTGTGTTCTCGGCTTGGGCATAACGGCTTTTTAAACCTGATTCTGACTCAGATACTTTGCGGCAATTTATTGTTTTTGTTTGGTTATAAAAATACGTGATCTGTCTGTGTTGTGATATCGGATGCAGATTCCGGTAGTGACTCAGTTTCAAGATTCAAATATTATTTTACATTTTCTAAAAGAGATTAATTGCCCCGATCTTTAGATCTCACGATTACCCACATCTTTATCACCTGGTCAAATTAATAGCGCTTCACTAAGTCGTTAAATTATCCATGTCCTTACTTCTTGTCCCGTAGGGACATAATATCGGTAGTAAAGAAAGTCCCCCCGAATATCCATCCCGTAGGGCAATGTCATTAAGTTAAGCAGCAAGTTTATAATTCATATACATCTTGTGTTTTGATTTAAATTGTTTGTTTTTTACAGTTCGAGGATAACATCTTCCTTTCCTTACCGGCGTAGGATCTCTGATAAAATAGTCATTC
>CAZQOQ010000023.1:0-91568 GCA_964595205.1 uncultured Flavobacteriales bacterium
TGCCAAATTCACTGATAGGAACCTCCTGCTGGGTGGTATTCATCCATCGTCAGAGTATAGAGACCTGGAGTGCAAATCCGATCACGCTGTCATCAAGGACAAACTTCAATTTCGCCCAGTAAAATTTTCCTGAAAGGGAAATAAGAAAGTAAAATGGGCAGTGGTATGATTACCGCTGCCCATTTCTTTTTAAATGGCTTTTCAATTTAAATTGCTAATATCTTTGGCGAAACATGTTCATTTTTAGGCTATTACAAATAGTTCTGAATTCATTTGCACTTAATCAGCGGAATCTATTTTTATACGCTCAATAATTAAAGGAAAACATATGAAATTATACCCATCATCAATTAAGATTGGTGCCCTGATGATTTTTTTAATTGTATTCGCCAAAATAACTAAAGGCGGCGATGGCGATAACCAGGGGGTCAATTTCCGCAAATTGACATTTGAACAGGCGCTGGCCACATCAAAAAAAGAAAACAAGCCTCTGTATGTTCACGGTTATGCTGACTGGTGCCACTATTGTAAATATATGGTCGACAGTGTTTATACGGATAAAGAAGTTGGAGACTTTTTTAATGCCAAATTTGTCTGTATAAAAATAGATATGGAAAAGGAAGGAAGAGAACTGAACAAAACAATAAAGTCTCACACGTTTCCAACCATGTTGTTTTATGACGTAAACGGCGAACTGATGCATCGTGCTGCCGGCCGCAGATACAAACTGCCTTTTTTGGAATTAGGAAAGGAAGCACTTGATCCTAACCGACAGATGCGGACATATAAAAACAAATATGAAAACGGAACCGCCACCCCTGAAGAGGTGCAGTATTATTTCCGGATGCAGGAGGTTGCCGGTATGGATGCTCAACTCATGCTAAACGATTATTTAATGAAGCAGCCTGATTCATCATTCACCAATAAAAACAACTGGAGAATCATGTATGACATCATAAAAGACCCTACGATGCCTTGCATGAACAGATTGATAGATAATAAGAAGGAGTTGTCAGAAAAATATTCGGCTGACAGCGTCAACAATAAAATTTTGAATGTTCACAATTCTTACCTGATGCAATTTATCCAGCAATTGGACACAGTTGGTTTTGAGGCGGCCAAGAAAAAAATAAGAAGCAATCCTAAATTAGAAATTTCAGATAAGATCTGTGCATGGGCCGATTTAAATAAATACAAGTTAAGATCAGACTGGGAAAACTACAGGAAGAATGCAAAACCATTTATAGAAAAATATGCAATGGATGATTTTCGGAGGATAAATGATGTTTCGAATAATTTATATGATCATTTTGCGGGTGATAAAGAATTAATGTCTACTGCTGAATCGTGGTTGAAAAAGTCTATCAGCATATATGATATTTATAAAGGTAATTACGTTCTTGCCAGCGTTTCATTTGTATTGGGAAAAAAGGAACAGGCATTAGCCGCTGCAAATCATGCCGTGGAACTGGCTATCCGTGATAAGGTTGACTACAAACAAGCCACTATGCTGATCGCGGCGATAAACAGGATGAAATAACCTTCATCAGTCATCATTCGTTGATCGTATTTGCCAATAAAGCACCATTCAGCAAGCCTGATACGTACAATCAACCTTCAACCATTTCCGTAAGATCAACAGGAACAACCTGGGTAACTCCCTGTTCGATCATCGTAATTCCATACATAATATCAGTTGAAGCCATCGTTCTCTTGTTATGAGTAATGATGATAAACTGAGAATCTGCCGAGAATTTTCGAATGATATTGTTGAATTTGTCAATATTCATATCATCCAGCGGTGCATCTACCTCGTCGAATATGCAGAAAGGGGCGGGCTTCAATAAATAGATTCCAAATAATAGTGCTGTAGCGGTAAGTGTTTTTTCACCCCCTGAAAGCTGGGAAATAGATAATGGCCTTTTCCCTTTCGGCTTGGCAATGATCTGTACATCGCTTTCGGTCGGATTGGAGGGATCCATCAGTACCAGGTCGCAATCATCATCTTTAGTGAATAACGAACGGAACACCATGATGAAATTCTCGCGGATTTTCGTGAAGGCTGTCATGAAATTTTCCTTTGCCGTCACTTCGATTTCTTCAATCGTTTTGAGAAGGGATTCTTTCGCCTTTGATAAATCTTCCTTTTGTGTTATTATGAACGTATGTCTTTCCTTGATTTCATTATACGCCTCAACAGCCATCGGGTTAATCGGTCCGTAATTATCGAGCTGGGATTTTTGTTTGTTAACCTTCTCGCGAAGTTCTTCCTCGTTTAAATCAGGTGAAGGGTCTCCGTCGATAATATCATTGATGTCGATATTAAATTCAACACTCAGCCGCTCCTTGAGAGAATTCAGCTGTATTTTTAATTCCGTCGTCTTTTCACGGATCGCTGCTCCCAGCTGATCACTTTGTTCACGATGATGACGGATGTTACGGATTCTTGTTTCCACCTCATCAATCGCACCCCTGCCTTTAAAATATTCCGCTTCCACAGAATTTACTACTGCATCGAGTGCTTCTTTATCCGCATATAATTCAACGAGCTGGTCATCGAATTCGGTAGATGATTCCAGCAATTCACGTATACGGACATTTACCTGCTCCAATTCTCCCGTATTCGCAAGGATATTCTTGCTTAAGGATTCAATGAGGTTTGTCTTGTATGCGTGATCCCGGATGATTGTAGAAATTTTATTCTGCTGCTGAATGCAGTTAATATTGTGCTGGTTGAAGTCATTATTACGAGCATTCATGACCTCCGTAAGGCTGTTGAATTCCAGCTGAAGTCCGTTTAACTGTGTGGAAATTGCTTCGTAATCTGACTTAAGCTGAACAAAATGCTCCTGGAAACTCAGGTTATTTTGCTGTAACGTATCATCGATAGAATGTAATTGCTCATAAAGACCATCGATAATTCGCTTATTGTTTTCGATCGATGAATAAAGGTGTTCGGCTTTGTGTTTGACAGACGAATATTCATGCGTCAGTTTGTTTACCTCCTGCTGAAGCCTGTTCTTGTCAAAAGTCAGTTTTTCTTTATTCTGTTTGGAAGTCTGAAGTTCAGTCTGAACCTGGTCTCTGTATTCCTTTGTCTGTTCGAGAAGAGATGACAGCTTGCCGATTTCGGAGCTCAGGTTTTCGAGGTGTTTTGCACGTCCGATCCGTTTGCCATCGAACAATCCTACAGAACCTCCGGACAATGAATGTTTCGTTTTGCAGTACTTTCCATTCTTGGAAATGAAAACCGTATTTGTATTCTCTTTTTGCAGAAAGGGTGTCTGATCCTGGTTTTCCGTTACGATAAATACATTTTTCAGCAGGTGGTTGCATAAATTCTTGTATTTCTCTTCTATATCCAGAATCGTAAGAGAATGAATGCAACCGTCAATATTTTCGAACGAAGGCTGAGGAGTATCTTCAAAATTTTTGAGTATGAAAAAATTTGCCCGACCCTTTGAAGCTTCGCTGAGCAGGTTTACCGCCCGGCTGGCTTCTTCGATATTATCGATTACAAAATAATTCATGTATGGATCGAGGTAATTTTCGATTGCCGACTTATATTCAGGAAGGCAGTTCAGGATTTCTGAAAAGAGTGGAGCGCGTCCTGCCGATGGTGAATTCTTCCTGAGATAACGAAGAGATTCAGGATATCCTTCGAGATTTTCGACGAGACTCTTGGTGAGGTTGTACTCGTTTTGTTTTGCGTCCAGGTTTCTTCCCTGTACAATCACTTCCTCTGTATATTTTTTTAATTCCTCATCCAGGCGGATGATGTCATGCGAAAGGTTTTCTTCATTCTGAACGAGGATGTGCTGCTCGGTTTCTTTCTCTTCTTTTAGTTTCTGACTTGTTTCTGAAATTATTTTAAGTTCGGCATGCTGGGCATTTTTTTCGCTTGTGTCATGAGTGAGCCGGTCAATTTCTTTCTGAAGAGATTCTTTTTTAGCCTGTGTAACGGCGAGACTTTTTTCCGACTCATGCATGGAAAGCTGGATGCCCTGGGCTTCAGTTGTGAGCCTGTGAATGTCGCTCTTCATCTGATCGTGACTGTTCCTCGTCTCTTCGAGAACAACTTTCAGTTCGGAAAGCTGTCGCTCAAGTTCAACAAGTAAATTTTCTTCGTTGAAACGATCTTCTTCAATTAATTTCAATTGCTCCTGGGTTGATATCAGTGTGCTTTTATCCTGGGCAATCTGCGACGATAGCGTGGCTTCTTTATCTTTGAGATGAGTCAGTTTTTCATTACTGACTTTTTTGTCATTTTCATACTGACGGATGAGAGTAATTTTATCATTGAACTGCTTTTGAGCTTCAGCGAGTTCTTTTTCCCGGTCGAGTGACGTAAGCTTAAGCTCCTGCAATTCTGCCTCAGAAGAATCGAGCTGGACGTCGAGCGCAAGTTTTTCTTCCTGCTGCTTCGCTTCCTGAATGTTTAAATCTTCGAATGTTTTTTTGCTGCCTGCAATTGTGAAGAGTGCCAGTTCGGTGCTGAGCTCTTTGTATTGTTCCTTTAATTTATAATACCGTTCCGTCTTTTTTGCCTGTGATTCGAGCTGTTTCATGTTTCGCTCGATTTCAAATAGCAGGTCGTCGACACGGTTCAGATCCTTAGCCGTATCTTCAAGTTTCTGAAGCGTCTGTCTTTTGCGGATCTTATACTTTGAAATACCTGCAGCTTCTTCTAAAAGATTCTTGATTGCATTATTCTTGTCGTTCAGGATTTCATCAACCATCTTCAGTTCGATGATGGCATAGCTGTCAGGCCCGATCCCTGTATCCAGAAAAAGATCTGTGATGTCCTTGAGGCGGCAGGAAACATTATTTAAGAGGTATTCACTTTCTCCTGAACGGTATAAACGCCTTGTGACCGTTACATTATTATATTCGGTGGGAAGGAGGTTTTTTGTGTTTTCAAACGATAAAGAAACCTCGGCCAGGTTAGCAGGTTTGCGATTCTTATTTCCATTGAAAATGATATTTTCCATTTTCTCTGACCGCAACATGCGGGTCTTTTGTTCACCTAAAACCCAGCGGATGGCATCAACCACATTTGATTTACCGCTGCCGTTAGGGCCTACGATGGAAGTAACACCTTTGTCAAAGTGTATGGCGACTTTATCGCCGAAGCTTTTAAAGCCTTTTATTTCTAAACTTGTCAGACGCATATTTTGTTCTTCATGTTAATTTCGCAAAAATAATTTATTTCGACAGTATCGCCAGTTTTGTTAATAACTCGGCAAAACTTTCGACTCTTTCACAGATTAGTTTTGTCATTGTCGAATCAATTTCACTGGTTACCAATTCGCTCGGCAAAAAAATGTTCAAGGCCGTTCGGATTTCTTTCTGCTACTATAATGATAAGGAAATAAAATCAGTTTATGACATCAATTAATTGGAATTTTATAACGCCTGTTGTTAATTCCGCGGCTATTATCGGATGATTGAATGTGATAACTTCATGGTGATGAATACTGTTTACGCTTTTCTGACATAAAATCCGGTCAACTTGTTCACCTTAGCCGGAGAAAAGGGAAAATTGAAACGTAAAACCAATCAAATTATCAATGACTTTTTGGAACACCAAAATTGCATCCGTAAAAACAAATTTCCTGTTGATGTATGCTGAATGTCGCATCTGGTACAGCCTGCAGAAGCCTGAAAATTTGTTTTGGTTTTAAATATTCAATTTATACATTTACCACCCGCTTAACTTATCATTAACAAATACTAACCTAATATGGGACGAAAGTTTTACCTGCCACTCATTGTATTAGTTTTTTCCAGCCTGTTATCTGTAGCACAAACCGGTGAAATCCGCGGAAAGGTTACTGAAAAGGGTGGAAGCGAAATTCCATTTGCCAGCATCGCCGCTGTAATTAATGGCGTACAGGTCCAGGCTGCAATTGCCGACTTCGAGGGTAATTATTCCATTAAACCGATTAACCCCGGCAAATACGATATCAAAGCAACTGCCGTAGGTTATCAGCCGATCGTGAAGTCAGGCGTAATTGTTTCGGTCGATAAAATTTCTTTCGTTGATCTTGAGCTGAGCAAAGGAATTGAAATGAAGGAGGTCGTCGTGGAAGAATATATTGTTCCGCTTATCGACAAGGGTACTCCGTCACAGCAAAAGACACTTACATTCGAAGAAATCCAGGCCCTGCCTACCCGGGATGTAAATTCAGCTGCTGTTCAGTCAGTGGGGGTTTACCAGGGAAGTGAAGGCGCCGGACTCAATATACGTGGTTCGCGTTCTGATGGTACTTCCTATTATATCGATGGAATAAAAGTTACCGGTTCTCCCGGTGTTTCACAAAGAGGTACCGAACAGATAACTGTCATCACCGGGGGTATTCCTGCACAATACGGTGATGCTACCGGCGGTATTATCAGTGTTACAACACGAGGACCATCGAATGAATACGGCGGAGGAGTGGAACTGGCCACGTCCGAATTATTAGATAAATACGGATACAACCTGGCTTCAGCCAACATCACCGGACCGTTGTTTACAAAGAAAGACGAGAACGGGAAAAAAATTGGTCAGTCTGTGGCCGGTTTTTTCGTGGCCGGTGAATTTCAATACGACAAGGATCCTAATCCATCCGTAATTCCGATTTACCGTGTTAAACAAAGCATTCTCGATGATGTATACCAGCGTCCGCTTGTAGCAGCGCCTACCGGAAACGGGTACATCCACCGTTCATCATTTTTTACACTTGACAGTTTTGATCAGCAGAAGTATCGTGAAAACGTAGAAGTGTCGGCTTACAGGATCAATGGAAAATTTGATATCCGTCCGGCAAATAATTTCGTGATCACATTAGGCGGGTCATTTGAAAGAGTAAGAGACAACGAATACGTGGATACATACCGGATCATGAATTTCTCGAACAACCCTGAAAAGATCGTGACCAAATACAGAGCGTTTGCCAAACTCACACAGCGCTTCACTTCGCAGGAAACCGAATCGGCATCCTCTGCAATAAAGAATGCCTTCTATTCCATCCAGGTCGATTATACAAACAGCGAAAGAATAGACCAGAGCGAAATTCACAAAAAGAATTTTTTCGATTATGGTCATGTAGGAAAATTTAAAACCTACTCGGTTCCCTCATTTTCCTTCACTACCATTCAGGATACAACCGGTGGAAACGCAGACACTCTTTTAGTTTCCCAGAATGGAAACGTAGATACCGCATATACCTATGAGCCGGGAACTCTTAATCCCTATACTTCAAACTACACCACTCAATATTACGAGTTGACAGATCCGCTTGGAACGTTCGGTTACCAGGATAACCTGAATAATGTACAGGCTGGCGGTGCACTGATCAATGGAGATAACCGCGCAAACCTGAACGTATATGGTTTATGGTCAACCACAGGAAGAATTCCAAACGGTTGGGGAATTTCCAATGTCGCTCAGGGCCGTATTGTTGCATCCGGTTCCGCTGACATTAAAAATCATAATATCATCGTTGGTCTTGAATATGAGCAACGCACAGAAAGAGGCTATAATGTAAGTACAAGTTCATTATGGACCCTTATGCGCCAGCTTGGAAATCAGAATTCTAAACTGCACGATGTGGATTCTTCATCCGCTAATTATTTCTATACAACGTTTAATAATGTTCCAACCAAAGTTGTTACCTATTCACACGGTGTTTACACGCCTGCGGTAAACACTGATGGAGAAACAACAAAAGGCTTCTTCGAGAATTTCAGAGACCTCGTTGGCATTAATTATAACGACACGGTTCAGACGGATAACTACGATCCTTCTGTGTTCAACATGAACCTGTTTACACCTGACGAATTGTTAAACAGCGGAAATGCCCTGGTTAATTACTATGGTTATGATTATACAGGATCCAAGCAGACATCCGGAAATTTAGACCTGAATGATTTCTTCGTCACTAAAGACGAGAACAATAATTTCCTTAGACAGATAGACGCATTCAAACCCGTTTACCTTGCCGGTTATATCCAGGACAGGTTTACATTCAACGATATCATTTTCAATGTGGGTGTTCGTGTGGATCGTTTCGATGCAAATCAGAAAGTTTTGAAAGATGCATATTCCCTTTATGATACATATAAGGCAGGAGATGCTGATGCGATGAATGCAATACCCGGTACTGTGATACCATCCAATATAGGTGAAGATTATGTGGTGTACGTAAACAATTCACAGGCGCCGACTGCCGTAGTTGGATACAGGAATGAAAACGTTTGGTATGATAAAAACGGTACTGTGATTACAGACCTGGATCCGTTGACTCAGAATGGAACCATTCAGCCGTATCTCACAAACTATGACGATTACCAGCACACAAGGGTAAATACAAATGCATTTAAGGATTATGAGCCACAGGTAACAGTGATGCCTCGTATTGCATTCTCATTCCCGATTTCCGATGAAGCATATTTTGCAGCTCACTATGATGTGCTCACTCAGCGTCCTCAGAACTCCAACCTTTTGCGTTTCGATCCGACAAGTTATTTGCAATGGTCACAGGGCGTAACAGGCAATTTCAGTAACCCCGATCTGAAACCTGAGAAGACTACTGAATACGAAATTAACTTCGAGCAAAAATTATCACGGAGCTCGAAATTTTCCATCGCTGCTTTTTACAAGGAAATGCGCGACAACATTCAGTTCATCAATGTGGATTATGCCTTCCCGATAAAATATACCACCTATGGTAATGTGGATTTTGGAACTGTGAAAGGATTGACGTTCGGCTATGATCTTCGTAAGACAAGCAACATCCGTATGAACCTGAGCTATACGCTCCAGTTTGCTGAAGGTACAGGTTCAAGCGCTTCATCGAATTCCGGAATTCTCGCTCAGGCAGGTCAGACCAACCTCCGCGAAATTAAGCCGCTTGATTTTGATCAGCGTCATACCCTGGTTGCTGCCATCGATTTCCATTATGCCGATGGCAAAGATTATAATGGTCCCGTCTGGTTCAATTCACAATTTTTAGCAAATGCCGGCCTGAACGTCGTCTTCAATGCTGGTTCCGGTTCACCATATACAAGGAAAGCAAACATTACTCCTGAAGCTGACTTTACCACCACTGAAAATTCCCGTTCTGTGATCTCCGGATCCATCAACGGTTCACGTTATCCATGGAAATTCAGGATCGATGCAAAACTTGATAAAAGTTTCAGAATTGTGACGGGCCGGGATGCTGATGGAGAAGCAAAAAGAGGCGTCGACCTGAATGTATATTTACAGGTACTTAATGTTTTAAATACAACCAACGTAACAAGCGTCTATGCAGCAACTGGCAGCCCGGACGACGATGGTTACATCACTTCTCCGAATGCACAGTCAGTGATAGCACGTCAGCCAAGTCCGCAGGCCTATGTCGATCTCTATGGCATCAAGGTGAATGATCCGGCAAATTATGATCTGCCGCGAAGAATTCGTTTAGGAGTACAGGTTAATTTCTGATCTTAATATTCATTTTACTCAAATAATTTCATTCGATATGAAACGATATATAAAATCTGCAACATTTTTCTTTTGCCTGATGGCAACCGTTCATGCAAAGGAAAATACAAATACATTTCGCCGGTCAGGTCCCGACCGGACGCCGCAGATATTAGCCGGTTGTGAACCATCCAAATCGAGAGCCGATCTCGATGTTAACAACGTAAGGAGCCCGATATGGATCAATGGCGACATGTGGTGGGATCTGACCGGAACCGCTTTGTACGAGGTGCCTGCCGGTTCAGGAAAACATTCGCTCTTTGCCGGTGCCATCTGGATTGGTGGAAAAGACGGAGCTGGTAACCTGAAAGTTGCCGCCCAAACCTACCGTCAGTCAGGAAGCGATTTCTGGCCCGGACCGATTGACACAACCACCACTTCCATCAGTGCACAGAATTGTTTGAAATATGACAAGCATTATAAAATCACTTTTGCCGAGGTGAAGAACTTCCACGAGGAATTCCAGATAAAAGGCGATGCCAGCTACCCGGTTCCGGATATCATTAAAAACTGGCCAGCTACCGGTGATCCAAATTTTAATGAGACAAAATTATTAGCACCGTTCTTCGATCTTAACGGCGATGGTATTTACGACTGGAGAACCGGTGACTATCCGAAGTACAATGTAGATGGAACATTGGATCCATGTGATAAAAATTTACTTCTGGGGGATCAGACCATCTGGTGGGTGTTTAACGATGTAGGAAACATCCACGGTGAGACCGGAAGTTTATTACCCGTCGGCGTCGAAATCCAGGCTCAGGCTTTTGGTTTCAATACCAACGACGAAATTAACAACATGACATTTTATCGTTATAAGATCATCAACCGCGCGACTACCGTTCTCAATGAAACATATTTTGGTTCATGGGTGGATCCGGATCTTGGAAATTATCTCGATGATTTTGTCGGATGTGATGTTGCACGCGGACTTGGTTACTGTTATAACGGCGATGCCGATGACGACGGAGCCGTGGGTTATGGAGTAAATCCTCCGGCTGTGGGAATGGACTTTTTCGAAGGACCCGTTGCAGATCCGAATGACTCGCTCGACAATAACAGGAATGGAATTGTTGACGAACCGGGTGAACAGATCATCATGGCAAAATTTGTCTATTATAACAACGATAATACAAACATTGGTAATCCGAATAACGCGCTGCAGTATTATAATTACCTCGATGGCAAGTGGAAGGATAATTCGCCTTTAGTTTATGGCGGAACGGGCTACCAGACTTCAGGAGCTCCGCTTTGTAATTTCATGTTCCCCGGCGATTCTGATCCTGATAATATCGGAACCGGAGGCGTGGATCCCGGCTTCGACTGGTCTGAGACATTACCTTGCCTCACCTGTACTCCAAATGAACCGAGCGACAGAAGGTTTTTACAGTCAGCCGGTAAGTTTACTCTTCAGCCGGGATCAGTAAATTATATTACGACCGGTGTTGTGTGGGCAAGAACTTCTTCCGGCGGACCTAATGCATCCGTAAAGCTCCTCAAGATTGCCGACGTAAAGGCGCAGAACCTTTTTGAATCATGTTTTAAAGTTCTTGATGGTCCGGATGCACCGGTTATGAAGATCCGGGAACTTGACAAGGAGATTATCATTTCACTGGAAAATCCGTCCAACTCAAACAATGCCAATGAAGAATACAGGGAAAAAGATTCCAATATTCCGGTCAACCAAAATGCTATCTTCATTTTCGAAGGTTATAAGGTATTCCAGGTTAAGGATCCGTCAGTATCTATCAACGACCTGCACAATGCCGATAAAGCACGTCTGGTTACCCAGGGACAATCGGATATTCAAAACGGTTTGTCGCAGATTGTAAATAAGGTTCTGGATGGAGATCTGAATGCATATGTTCCGACTGAAGAAGTTGTTGGAGCCGACAAAGGATTGAAGCACTCCTTCAGGGTAACGACAGATCTGTTTGCCAGCAGTGATCCGGGTTTGGTCAATCACAAGACGTATTATTTCCTTGCAGTAGCTTATGCTTATGATTCAGTTGCTGACATCCTCGATCCGTTTGATCCTCCGGGACCGGGCCTCTATGGTCAGCCATATATTCAAAGCCGTAAAAATGCAGACGGTTCGGCGGTGAGTGTGTATACAGCAATTCCTCACATTCCTGATCCGGAAGCAAATGGACTTACACTTACAACTTCGTTCGGCGACGGCCCTGAAATAACCAGGTTTACGGGAATGGGTAATGGTTATAACAGGGGGTCAGACAGGAGTACGCTGGATTTAAAGCAGGAACAGATCAATGACATTCTCTTCAATCAGTCGAGCCCTGCAATCAAAATTCCGTATCCGGTGTATGAAAGAGGTCGTGGACCTGTTGACGTTCGGGTTTATGATCCTGTGAAAGTTCCGCCTGCACAGTTTGATCTCTGGCTGACTGATACCATTACGAAAAAAGATATAGTGGGGGTGATCCAGGGTGGTAGCAATATGATTACAAATATCAGCTCGGTTACTGCACTCAGGCCCGGACAATATTTAAGCTCGACAGTGAAACAGTTTCCAAAGAATGCGCAGATCTTACAGATTCTCGGTAGTGCAGCACCATATTCCATTGTAATGTCAGATGTGGTGAACGACACTACTTCCTTCTTTGATTCCACCGCAACAATTTCTGTAACCGGCAGATGGGTATTGAAAAACCTGGTGAATGGAAAAATCGACACTTCACAGAAATCGCTCGAAGAGCCATATGACCAGCTTTTCCCTGACTATGGATTTTATGTAAGCATAAACCAGGTTAAAGCTCCTGGCGAATATCCATCCGGCGGAAACGGTGCCATCGAAGGAACAATGGAGTTTTCAAATCCAAGTAATCAATGGTTGACGGGAATACCGGACGTTGATAATTTCCCGCAGTTTAACTGGATACTCTCAGGAAATAATATCGACCCTACTATTTATGATTCGCCTGATATGGTTGATGCAAATGGAAATTCGATCGACGGTTCTCAGTTTTATGAGAAGTTTGTGATCGGACAGTTTGCCCCGGGCGGGACATGGGCCCCTTTCAGGCTTGTTAGCAGAAATTCCATTGGTGTAGACTACGTTGCTCCGGCTCCGTTTCTGAATGGCGGAACTCATCCTCAGGACAGGGATTCTCTATTCTATTTAGGAAGTGTTGACGTTGTGATCACGAATGATAAGAGCAAATGGAGTCGTTGTGTGGTTTTTGAACTCGGAAATATTGCAGCCGAAAATGAAGGAGGCCAGGGTAAGAACCTGATCAGAAAGCATCCTTCAATGAATATCGATGGAACATACAGCACTACGGATTCCGGTTATAGCTATTTCCCGGGTTATGCGATCAATGTTGAGACAGGAGAAAGACTGAATATTGCTTTCGGAGAAGACAGTCGTCTCGTTTCCGATAACGGAGCCGATATGAAATGGAATCCAACTTCGAATGTATTCGTGAATCAGATCGACGATACGCTGGAACTTCTTGCAGGTGGCAAACACTATATTTATGTTTTTGCCAACAAACGCCCGGAGGTTCCTTCGGCTAATCCTGATACTTCTTATTATGGTCCGGCGTATGACAGTTGTAACTGGATCTACCGTAAGCTGTGGGGATTGCCATCATTGTTAAATACCAGTCCTTCAAGAACAAAGATGATCCAGACGTGGAAGGATTGCATGTGGGTGAATTGCCCGATCGTTACTCCCGGACAGTCGCTGCTTTCATGTGATGTAAAGGTGCGCTTGAGAGTTTCTAAACCGTATAGGCATTATGCTACCGGCTACCTCAGTCCTAACAGCAACTTCCCGTATTACAGTTTCGGAACCTATGATCTAGTTCCAAAAATCAATCAGCCTGAAGTTGCAAAAGATGCACTTAGCCTCATCAACGTGGTACCGAATCCTTATTATGCGTATTCAAACTATGAGACAAGTCAGCTTGACAACAGGATAAAGATTGTGAACCTTCCTCCAAAATGTGTGATCAGTATTTACACAACTTCCGGAACACTTGTAAGAAGGTTCAAGAGGGATGCAGGCGGATCAGTCGGTTATAACAATACCGAGGGAGCGACATATCCTGAAACGAATCTTGAAAGTTCCGTTGACTGGGATCTTAAGAATTCTGCTGCAGTGCCTATTGCCAGTGGAATTTATCTGATCCATGTGCAGGTCGATGGAGTAGGAGAACGCACGATCAAATGGTTTGGTGTAATCAGGCCGATAGATCTTGATACTTTCTGATATTTAAATTCATCCACAGAAAAACATTCATTATGAAATTTATTTATAGCAAAAAGACAATTCGAATCATTCTTTTGTCGCTCGTCATTCCTGTCGGTATTGTTCAGGCTGGAAATCCTGACAGGGCCGGGCAGGCAGGTGCTACGGAGTTATTAATTAATCCATGGGCGCGTTCCTCAGGATGGGGTGGTGCAAACAGCGGATCGGTACATGGACTCGAAGCTCAATTCCTGAATGTCGCCGGCACTGCCTTTACAAAAAAGACTGAAGTACTTTTTTCGCATACGAATTACATGCAGGGTACAGGGATGTCGATCAATGCTTTTGGAATCTGTCAGAAAGTTGGTGAGGCAGGAGTCCTTGGGATTAGTTTGATGTCTCTTTCTTTTGGTGACATTGATGTAACCACTACAGAACAGCCTGAAGGCGGTTTGGGTACATTTACACCTCAGTATATTAACATGGGAATATCCTATGCTAAAACCTTCTCTAATTCAATTTACGGAGGTATTAATTTCAAGATCATTAGCGAAAGTATTTCAAATGTCAACGCCAGCGGTATAGCTATTGATGCTGGTATTCAATACGTTACTGGCACTAACGATGATCGTAATAACGTAAAGTTTGGAATTGCCCTGAAAAATGTGGGCACACCTTTAAAATTCAGTGGCGACGGTTTGTCAACGAGGGTCACTGCCCCGGCAACAGGTAATAATTACCAGCTTACCGTTGAGCAGCGTGCTGCGGGTTTTGAAATTCCTTCGTTATTAAGCATTGGAGCTGCCTATGATTTTGACCTTGCCCTCGACCATAAATTGACGCTTGCCGGAAATTTTACTTCTAATTCCTTTACAAATGATCTGTATATTCTCGGTCTCGAGTATAAATTCCGAAATACATTTATGCTAAGAGGCGGATTTTCATACGAAAAAGACATTTTTGATGATGCTTTGCGTACGACTGTCTACACTGGTCCTACAGCTGGTGTGACTGTCGATTTGCCACTAGGAAAATCAGGAAAGTCCTTTGGAGTTGACTATTCATTCCGTGCTACCAATCCATGGGATGGAGTACATAGTTTCGGAATTCGTTTTACATTGTAAAAAAAGGTTATATTTGCAGTTAGATAACAAGACTCCGGCAACGGACTCTTGTTTTTTTAATTTAGTTTAATTGAGAAAATAAAAAAATGTCATTTCAGTATTTCACACCTCAGGGTCTAAAAAAGCTCCAGGACGAGCTGAACCAGCTTCGAAACGTTGAAAGGCCGCGTATTTCAGGACAAATTGCCGAAGCCCGCGACAAGGGAGATCTTTCTGAGAATGCAGAATATGATGCTGCAAAAGACGCTCAGGGCCTTCTTGAGCTTAAGATTTCAAAGCTCGAAGAGATCATTGCCAATGCCCGCCTCGTGGACGAGAGTAAACTTGATGCCTCCAAAGCGCTTGTATTATCAAAGGTCAAGATTAAAAACAAAGGAAACGGTGCAATCATGACGTACCTGCTCGTAGCAGAAAACGAAGCAGACTTAAAACTGGGTAAAATATCTGTTACTTCTCCGATTGGAAAAGGATTGCTGGGTAAGAAAGTCGGTGAGGTCGCTGAGATCTCTGTTCCTTCCGGGAAAATGCATTTCGAAATCCTTGAGATCACCAGGTAATGGCTTCCATCTTCACGCGGATCATTAAAGGCGAAATACCCTGCTATAAGATTGCCGAAGATGAAAACTGTTTTGCCTTTTTGGACATCAGCCCGCTTGCACACGGGCATACGCTCGTAGTTCCCAAGAAAGAAACCGATTACATTTTCGACATCGCCGACGATGAGCATAAATACCTGTGGAATTTTGCGAAGTATGTGGCTCGCGGACTTGAGAAAGCAGTATCATGCAAACGAATCGGAGTTGCTGTGATAGGTCTCGAGGTGCCGCATGCGCATATCCACCTGATACCGTTAAACCGGGTAAGTGATATGAACTTTGCGAATCCGAAGCTGAAGGTTTCTGATGATGAAATGAAAAAGATCGCTGAACGAATTCGTACTTCGCTGGCTAATGGCTGACACGCTTGGGATTAGCTGCAACGAAGGAAGCCCATCCTGAAAAATTTTTACCGGTATTTTCTGTTTTTCCGTTTTGAAAATGATGACAAACCGCTGCGGCAAGTCCGTCAGTCGCATCGAGATAATCTGATGTTTCCTTAAAGTTTAAAAGAGTCTGAAGCATGGCCGCAACCTGTTCCTTGGAGGAATTTCCATTACCCGTTATGCTTTGTTTGATTTTCTTGGGGGAATATTCAAAGATGGGTATTGACCGTGAGAGCGCCGCAGCCATTGCCACTCCCTGGGCACGACCGAGCTTCAGCATGGATTGAATATTCTTTCCGAAGAACGGGGCTTCAATAGCCAATTCGTCAGGATGATATTGTTCAATCAGTGAGATGGTCTTTTCAAAAATCGATTTGAGTTTTAAAGCATGACCCTCGACTTTCGATAGATTAACGACTCCAAGCGAAATCAGTTCCAGGCGGTTCACACCGGTAATTACCAGGCCGTATCCCATGATGTTTGTTCCCGGATCAATTCCCAGAATTACTTTTTCGGCGCTCTTCAATTTTAACCAGGAGTTTTATATCAGCAATAAGTATATTCGTGCACTTACGATAGATGTTACAAAGTAATAGAAATAAATCCGGAAAATGGTGGCTCGTCATTAAATTGATATTAGTCGTTTGTTCATTGTGGTTTATTTTTAAAAAAGTATTTAACCAGGAATCGTCCGGCGATTATTTAACCCAGTTGAAAATTGCACTTTCCCAACCGGATGCCCTTTTGTTGTTTGTAATCGTTTTCATTTTGATGATTGTAAACTGGACCGTCGAGTCGTTGAAGTGGAGGTTCATGATCGGGAAGATCGAAAAGATAAGTCTCAGGACATCACTGGAAGCAGTATATTCCGGACTCACCGTTAGTTTTTTTACACCAAACAGGATTGGCGAATATGCGGGAAGAGTTTTTCACCTGCGCGAAGGAAAGCGTATGCAGGCCACTTTTATTACTGTCATTGAAAACAGCAGCCAGTTGCTTGTCACAATAATCACCGGTTCTGTCGCATGCATGTTTTATATCAGGGAGTACCTTGTTATCGACCAATGGATATTTTATATCGTCCGCTTCCTGCTTTTTGCATTTACGGTTTTTTTTACCTTCCTGTTTTTTAATCTCGACTTGTTTGAGAAAATTTTCGGCCGGCTTAATCTTTCCGAATACTGGAAGAAAATTTTTCATGTATTTGCTCTCTATACGAAGGCAGAGCTCTTCAGGGTCTTACTGCTTTCCCTGGTCAGGTATATTGTTTTTTCACTGCAGTTTTTTATTCTCCTGAGAGCTTATGGAAGCGCGTTTGAATTATTGCCCTGTCTGATGATGACTGCGATGACTTTCTTTGTGATGTCGGTGGTTCCAACCTTTACGATAGCTGAGTTGGGAATACGTGGAGCGGTGTCAGCATATTTTTTCGGTAAGCTCACACCGGACGTGTTGCCGGTGCTGAATGCAACTTTTTCATTGTGGCTCGTCAATCTCGCTCTGCCTGCATTGGCAGGAGCGTTTTTTATTTTTGATTTCAGATTTGAAAAGAACGGAAAATGAATCCTGGATTTATCACTCTTTGCGTGACCTTTTTGTATTGCATATTTATTTTGTATTGCTACTATTCATGGAACACGATTCACGATCGTACGGAAAAGAAAATTCAGCCCGCCGATATAAAAGTAACTGTAATAGTTCCTTTCAGGAATGAAGCATCAAACCTGCCCGGGCTTATTCAGTCATTGAAGTTGCAGGATTTTCCGAGGCAAAATCACCAGGTGATTCTTGTAGACGATCATTCTACCGATGCGTCGATGGAGGCGGCGATGAAAATGTGTGAAAGCGAAGCCATGGATCATGTGGTATTCCTCAGGAGTCCGAAACATTCCAAGAAAGAGGCGATCTCTTTTGCCGTAGGCCATTCTACCTCTGAGCTGATTGTGACTACCGATGCGGATACGCAGATGGGAAGCGAATGGCTGAGTGTCATGGTAGATGAATATTCAGCAACGAATGCCGCGCTCATCTGCGGGCCGGTGAAGATTTCCGGTGCAAAGAAATATTCCGAGAGGCTGCAGGAAATAGAATTTTGCGGATTGAATGCAATGGGAGCTGCAATGATTGCGGATGATAATCCCATGTTTTGTAATGGCGCTAACCTGGCTTTCAACAGGGCGGTTTTTAATGTGCTGAAGGGCTATGAAAATTCCCGCACTTCGACTGGCGACGACACTCAGCTCATGATGAAAATTCATCGTGCGGGTTTAGGAAGGATAATTTTTTTGAAAGACAGGAGGGCGATTGTCGAAACCCGCATCATTGAAGACAAATCCGACCTTTTACATCAGAGAAAAAGATGGGCCTCGAAAATTCCAACGACGCTGTCGGCGTTTACCATTGTTATTGCCTCTCTCTCATGGCTGGCTCACGGACTTATACTTTTTCTGATGATTTATTCAATGTTGCGATTCGATTTCTTTGTATTAGCGATTGTTATTGGAATGAAGTCACTGACAGAAATAATTTTTCTGAAATCAGCGGGACGTTTTTACGGATTGACATTTCAAGCTCCACTCATTGTTCTTGCTCAACCAGTCTATTGTCTTTATATTTTTTATGTCGGTCTGGTAGCTCCATTCAGTTCCTGGGAATGGAAAGGAAGGAAAGGAAAGTGAAGACGGCATTTCGTGGCTGCAGGAGCGATAATATAATAAACACCTTATATGCGGTTGGAACTTTTTTCAGGAATTTAGTCCTTCGTTTATTTGATCTGCTGTCCGCCAGCCGGTGGATAGCCATGCATGTGGGGAAAAGAAGGGGTCACATGCATGGCGTTAGCCATTTTTATTTTACCATTGAATTTACGGGATTGAGAAAAAGGAACAAACAGGGCACAACGATTTTCGATGTGCGCCCCGGGGTAAAATTTGCGTATCGCTAAAATATCCCCTGATGTAATGCCGCAAACCCGTAGAGGCTAATTTAAAAAAATCCCGAGTACATACTTCCGCAGTTTCCAGGCTCCTCTATGTAAGTAACTCTTCAGTTTGCCGGGCTTAAAGTCTCGCTCAATGAAAGAACATTGTTTTAACGGCTTTGGTGGTGATCATTCTCCGGCCGAAACTGATTCACAAAACCTTTCCCAGTTAGATATAAAAAAAATCTGTATTGATGATTATTTTTTTTCAACCCGTCATGTGTTGGTATTTCATGACTCTCATTTTCAGTCAGAATATTTTTTACTTTTTATAAACAGAAAATTTCAAACAACTTTAATAAAGATTATTGTCAGGGAACGTCGTTTCTCCATTGTCGAATCATTATATTTACACTCCCATGGCCAGATTTTCTCATTTACACGTACACACACAGTTTTCCCTGCTCGACGGCGCAGCAGACATATCAAACCTATACAGGAAAGCGGTGAATGACAAGATGCCCGCCATTGCAATTACCGATCACGGAAATATGTTCGGTGTCTTCAAATTCGTTGCAGAATCTTACAGGCATAATAAAGATGGAGAGGTAATAAAGCCCATCGTCGGCTGTGAATTTTATCTCGTCGACAGCCGCCATAAACAACAATTCTCCAGAGAAGATAAAGACAAGCGATACCACCAGCTGTTTCTTGCGAAGAATTCCGAGGGTTATAAAAACCTCGTGAAGCTCTGTTCGCTGGGATATACTGAAGGCCTCTATGGAAAGTATCCGCGGATCGATAAGGAACTTGTCCTGAAATATCACAAGGGACTCATCGCCACGACCTGCTGCCTTGGCGCCTCAGTGCCGAAGACCATTCTGCATTCCGGCGAAGCGGAAGGCGAAAAAGAATTCAAGTGGTGGCTCGATTTATTCGGTGAGGATTATTACATCGAATTGCAGCGTCACGACATACCTGATCAGAATAAAGTGAACGAAGTACTCCTGAAGTGGGCCATCAGGTACAATGTAAAAGTCATTGCCTCGAACGATTCACACTATGTAGATCAACAGGACTACAATGCGCACGATATTTTACTCTGCATAAATACAGGCGAAAAGCAAAGTACGCCTGCCATGAAAGAATTTGCTGACGACGATGTGTCGATGAAGGGTAAGCGGTTCGCTTTTTATAACGACCAGTTTTATTTCAAGACCACTGATGAGATGAGCCGGCTGTTCAGCGACATCCCACAGGCAATCGACAATACGAATGACATCGTCGGAAAAATTGAACCCCTGAAATTAAAGAAAGACATACTTCTCCCGCATTTCAAAATCCCGGAGGGATTCACTTCTCAGGATGATTATCTCGTTCATATCACCAGGCTGGGCGCGAAGGAGAGGTATAAAGAAATCACGCCCGAGATTGAAGAGCGGATTAATTTCGAATTGTTCACGATTAAAACGATGGGATTTGCCGGGTACTTCCTCATCGTTTCCGATTTCATCAGGGCCGGCCGCGAACTCGGAGTTTTCGTAGGCCCGGGTCGTGGCTCTGCAGCCGGATCTGTGGTAGCTTATTGCATTGGAATCACCAACATCGATCCGATCAAATACAATCTGCTCTTCGAAAGGTTCTTAAATCCCGACCGCAAGAGCATGCCAGATATTGACACTGACTTCGACGATGCAGGTCGTCAAAAGGTAATCGACTATGTTGTCGAAAAATACGGCAGGAACCAGGTGGCGCAAATCATCACCTATGGCACCATGGCCGCCAGGATGAGCATCAAAGATGTGGCCCGCGTAATGGATCTCCCGCTCGCCGAATCGAATGCTCTCGCCAAACTCGTTCCCGAACGGCCCGGTGTTGAATTGAAAAAGCTGATCGACGCATCGTCAGACAACTGGCTGAGCAGCGATGAAGTGGAAGACGTTTCCAAACTCCGTGAAATATATAAGGGAAACGATCTTCAGGCCAGGGTATTGAAAGAAGCCGTCATTCTCGAAGGCTCGGTAAGAAACACAGGTATACATGCAGCAGGAATCATCATCGCACCGATGGATCTCACCGACATCATTCCTGTTGCCACATCGAAAGAAACAAATCTTTTAATCACGCAGTTTGACGGAAAGGTCATCGAAGATTCCGGCGTAATCAAAATGGATTTTCTCGGATTGAAGACGCTAACCATTATCCAGGATGCATTGCGGCTGATCGAAAAGAATCACGGCGTGAAAATCGACATCGATCATGTACCCCTCGACGATAAAAAGACATTTGAACTTTACCAGAGAGGCGAAACAAACGGCACATTCCAGTTTGAGTCGGCCGGCATGCAGAAATACCTGAAGGAATTAAGACCGGATAAGTTCGAAGACCTCATCGCAATGAACGCCCTTTACAGGCCGGGACCGCTGGAATACATTCCCGATTTCATCGCGCGTAAGAATGGACGCCAGGCAGTAAGCTATGATCTTCCTGTGATGGAGGAATATTTGAAAGAAACTTATGGCATCACCGTGTACCAGGAACAGGTGATGCTGCTCTCGCAGAAGCTTGCAGGATTCACCAAAGGTGATGCTGATACCCTGCGCAAGGCCATGGGTAAAAAGCAGAAAGAAGTCCTCGATAAAATGAAATCGAAGTTTATCGAAGGTTGCAGAGCGAATAACCATGATGAAAAGGTCTGCGAAAAGATCTGGACAGACTGGGAGGCCTTTGCCTCTTATGCATTCAACAAGTCGCACTCCACCTGCTATGCATTCGTTGCTTTCCAGACTGCCTATTTAAAGGCTCATTATCCTGCGGAGTTCATGGCTTCCGTGCTTACGCATAACCTCAGCAACATCGACAAGGTCACTTTTTTCATGGAGGAATGCAGGCGCATCGGAGTGCCGGTGCTGGGTCCTGATATCAACGAGAGTATCTATAATTTTGGCGTGAACAGTCAGGGCCAGATCCGGTTCGGACTAGGAGCCATCAAAGGTGTTGGAGAAAATGCCGTTAATATCATCGTCGAAGAAAGAAATGCAAACGGCCCTTACAAAACCATTTTCGATCTCGTTCGGCGGATAAATCTGCGTTCGGCGAATAAGAAGACTTTCGAAAATCTCGCCTATGCCGGCGCATTCGATTCGTTCAGTGGAATGCACCGCGCACAGTTTTTTGCACCGGAAAGAGATGGCTCTGTCTTTTTGGAAAAAATAATTCGATACGGTAACAGTTACCAGGAATCAAAAAATTCATCGCAGCATTCGTTGTTTGGCGAGAGTACCGGAACAGAGATGCCCGAGCCGCCGATTCCTGTTGTGCCGCCATTCGATAACCTGGTGCGGTTGAAATTCGAAAAGGACGTAATCGGATTTTATGTTTCCGGTCACCCTCTCGACTTGTACCGCCTCGAGATGACTGAATTTATCAGGCACAGGATACGGGATCTCAAAGCTGTCGATAAAATCAAAGGAAAGGAAATTGCACTCGGCGCCATGGTTACGCAGGTGAATCACCGCATCAGTAAAAATGGAAAGCCATTTGGCAATTTCACGATCGAGGATTATGATGAAGCGTATGAAATGGTTCTGTTCGGAGAAGACTATCTGAAATTTAAAATCTGGCTGAACGTAGGCGAGTTTTTATATATACGCGGAAAACTCCAGGACCGCTATAACCAGCCGGGCAATCTCGAATTCAAGATTATAAACATTCAGTTATTGAGCGACATGCGTGAAAAATTATTGCGCAATCTTACACTGAAAATTGCCATCGATAAGATTGACCACAACTGGATCGATAACCTGAATAGTGTGATTAACCAGGATGTAAATTCAGCCAATGGCAAATGCACGTTGAAGTTAAAGATCTTTGATCCGGTCGACGAGAAGGTTTGTGTAGATCTTCCCAGCAGGAAGTACAGGTTAAATCCGCACAATGAACTCATCGATTCCCTGCAGAAACTTGCTGAAATCGAGTATTGAGACCTTTCAATTCGTGACAGGTTTACAGTCATTTCCGTACCTGTCAGAATTTTTAACATTAACCGGATAACAGTGTAGTTCTAAATCTGTAAACCGGCATATATTTTTAACAGCCGTTTCCGGAATTTTTCCTCAGATTCAGCGGCAGACTCCGGCTGATTAACATTTCTCAGGGAGATTTATAAGCCTGAACCACCTTAAATTATCTTTGAAAAAGGTGGGTAACCAGCTATCCACCACGATCAGTGACTTTTTGACGGAAATTAACCAGCGGGCTTTATATTTGTTAGTATCTTCGCACTTCAGAAAAATCTTAAAACGAAGTAATAATATGGCAATCGAAATCACAGATTCAAATTTTGATCAGGTAGTTCTTAAATCAGATAAACCCGTTCTCGTTGATTTTTGGGCAGAGTGGTGTGGCCCTTGCAGGATGGTAGGACCAATCGTCGAGGAACTGGCAAAGGACTTTGACGGAAAGGTAGTAGTTGGTAAAGTGGACGTTGATAGTAATCCAAACATTTCAATGAATTACGGAATCAGAAACATTCCAACGCTTTTAATATTCAAAAACGGACAAATAGTAGATAAGCAGGTAGGCGCCGTTCCTAAATCGATTCTCTCTACGAAGCTTAATGCACAACTATCATAATTATTGAAGAGTGAAGATTGAAAATTGAAGAATAACAAGTTCAATTTTCAATCTTCAATTTTCATTTTTCAATAAATGTATGCCCATAGAGCAGTACGAAATCCAACAGCTTGGTCACCTGGAATTGCTTGCACGGCAGGTCGTGGAGGGTTTTATTACCGGGCTGCATAAAAGCCCCTTTCACGGATTTTCGGTTGAGTTTGCGGAGCACAGGCTGTATAACACAGGCGAATCCACGCGACATATCGATTGGAAACTTTTCGGACGAAGCGACAAGCTCTTTGTGAAACGATACGAAGAAGAGACGAACCTTAGGTGTCAGCTTATCATCGATAATTCTTCTTCCATGCATTTTCCCGAAGAAGGCAAATCGGGTCCTCGGAATAAAATAAACTTTTCCGTGCATGCGGCGGCTGCCATTGCCTACATGCTGCGGCTGCAGCGTGATGCCGTCGGACTGAGTATTTTTTCCGACAGGATCGAGCTGAATATTCCTGCCCGGTCAAATTTCCAGCACCACAAGCGTCTTTTCTCTGAAATGGAAAAGTGTATTGCAAACCCGGGCATACAGACAGGAACGAAGACCATGGGTGCGAGCGCTCTTCATGAAATTGCAGAGACGATACACAAGCGATCGCTCGTGGTTATTTTCAGCGACATGATGGACAGCTCCGAGGACCAGGAGGATTTATTCAGCGCACTGCAACACCTCAGACACAATAAACATGAGGTCATTCTCTTTCATGTTACCGATAAAAAAACAGAGGAGGAATTTCGTTTTGATAATCGTCCTTACGATTTTATCGACGTGGAGACCGGCGAACATGTAAAGGTGCATTCCAATGAGATCAAGGATGTTTACGTAAAGGCCATGCAGGAATTCAAGCATGAACTGAAACTGCGTTGCGCCCAGTTCAGGATCGATTTCGTGGAGGCTGACATCAACGAGGGATACAGGAATGTGTTACTTCCTTATCTGCTCAAGCGCGAGAGGATTGGTTAGTATTTAGTCTCTAGTATTTAGTCTCTAGTCTTTAGTCTTTAGTCTTTAGTCTTTAGTCTTTAGTCTTTAGTCTTTAGTCTTTAGTCTTTAGTCTTGAGTCTTGAGTCTTGAGTCTTGAGTCTTGAGTGGTTAGGCTTTGGAAGAAAATTAAAACTGTCTATATGTTTTAACTTAGGTTAGGATAATGGTTCTCTAAACTAGAGACTAAAGACTCAAGACTAGAGACTAAAGACTAGAGACTCAAGACTATCAGTCGAGAAAGAGAAAATCTCCCGGAAGAATTCCCGCATAAAAACTTTTTATCTCTGTTCCGTTTACTGAATATAAATAAACTTTTCCACGTTGAATAAAATCAATGGCATCTGAGACATAGATGATGTCGTGCGGATCCAGTCGCAAACCGTAAAATTGATTTCCGTTTGAGGTTATTATCGGAGAAGCCGGTAAATTCATGTCAGAAATATTCATTCGGTAAACGTGCGTATTTATAAAGTACAAACTTGTTCCCATCCGGTTCATGCAAAGCCTTGAAGGATTTTCGATTCCGTTAAAGGACAGATTCAGCTCGATGTTGTGAGTAGATGGATCGATTCGATAAAGCGCGCCTGAATATGTATCCAGGTAGTCATCACCGCAAAGTACCCAGATCTTACCATCGATATCCTGGCAGATCGAATTGGCTCCCTTGCTAATGAGGATGCTGTCACTCAACTGGTCTGTGTTAGCATCAATTATATAAAGGTAGTCGGAGGAATAATTGGTTACGTAAACGAGGTTGTTTTTTTGTATCATCTGTTCCGTCCAGCCGTTGAGTAAGATGCTTCCTGTTATCGAATACGAATTCAAATCGACAACTGAAATTTTATTTGAGTACAGGTCGGTGACATATGCTTTCGAATTGCTGACCGGGAAAATGTATCTCGGTGAGGTAAATCCTGAAATCGTATGAAGCCGTACCATCTTATAAGGTTCGCAGACTTCTATTTTACCTGAATTATTTACGACGATGAACACTTCACCGTTAATCATTCTCATGCTCTGGCAGATGTCGCCAAGCGCCTGGTGATTTGCCTGGTAATAGGCATCCGGAGCCACCCGGTTGTCAGACGGGTTGTAATATGTTACGCTTGCATTTCCCTGTCGATACACGCCTTCGTTGGAAATGTACACCCCGCCTGAGTCGGCGGCAAATGGCGTAACCGGGTCGCTGTCGTCTTCCTCTTTGCATGAGAACAACAGGACAATGAGCGGGGCGAGTAGCAGTATTTTTTTCATGTTCAATGGTTAAGATTTGTTTTTCCTGAAGAGAAATGATATGCCTGTTTCATAATTACGGAGAGGCATTGGAAGATTTTCGACTGACTGATAGCTTGTGTTGAAAATATTATTTACACGTAAGAAAATTCTAAGAGAAGAATTTTTCAGTGCAAATGTTTTATCGATTTCCATATGATCGATGCTGTATGACGGAAGACTGGAAAGATTGTCAGTGGATGTATAACGGATGCCCGTATAAGAATGGTTGTAGTGGAGGCTGATTGATTTATAATGAGTAAACAATTTTAAATTATATCTGTGAACCGGCACGTAGATTAGCTGGCAATGAAGTGAAGCATCATTTGCAAGGAGAGTTTTCTCGTTCGTGCTTTTCGTATAGAAATATTCACCGGAGATTCCGAACGAAAATTTGGCGGTGGAATATTTGTAATCGGCAATACATTCGAGTCCGCGGCTCCTGACCAGCGATAAATTCTGAGGCGTCCAGAGTGCCGATGAAGAAGGATACCAGATGATCCAGTCGTCGATCGATTTGTAATAGCCTGTAAAATTCAGGAGGAGGGATGAGCCGTAATTTTCTTTCGCCCGCTTCATGATCTTCATTACATCGAGCGCGAATCCGGCTTCCGTGCTGAAACCATTTTCAGGACGCAGGTTTACATTACCACCCGGCTTCCAATAAAGGTCGTTGAGGGTAGGATTCCGGTAAACCGTTGAATAAGCCGCACGGAGGATGAGGAAAGGAAGAGCCTCGTAATCTGATCCGGCAGAATAAATGAGAGAAGGATCTTCCAGCGATGAAAATTCACGACGGGCGCTCAGAGATAATTCAAATCTGTCATTTGAAGTGTTGAATTTGTAGAGGGCAAAGATTGCCTGCCTGGAAAGAGTGATGGCTCCGAGGTTGGAGGAGGAGTCGGCTTCAGAATAATTCAGATTAATGCCCAGGTGCAGGTGATGGTTTTCAGTTATGTCTCGGTGAAAAGTAATCTCGCTGATGGAAGAACGAGCCCTGTTCAGGGAAGGTTGAGTGAGCAGATCGTCATCGTAATCGACCTGTTCGATGAAACAGGCCGTGCGTATGTCAATTTCATTGGTTCCGAAAATGGTTTTCCATTCGGCTGATAGACGCGTGTTGATGTCTTTCTGCGTCGAATTTGAATTGACCTGCATCAATGCAGGGGGAATGTCGCGGCTGGAAAAGGAATACCAGGCTTTGAGGGAAAAGATGGAATTTTTTCCTGTGCGGAAGTAATTATCGTTCATGATGCCGTACTGAGTGAAGCCGGCATGGGCCTGTTTTTTTTTCGTATTTGTATTTTCGTCGATGTAGTCGTAGTCGTTTTCGCTTTTGCGTGTGGCGAATTTGACGGTGCCGGAATAGAGTGAATTACCATAGGAGACGCCGGCCCGGGCCGAAAGGCTGTTATAGCTGGCGACTGAAGTACCGGCATCGACCGTGAGGCCGGAGTTGAAAAATGGTTTGTTATTGAGTTGAATGTTGCCGCTCACGGCGCCGCTGCCCCAGAGTGCAGATGTTCCCCCGAACTGGATGTTGATGTCGTTGAAGAAGAAGTTATTTTCGAGAGAGAGATCGGTGAGGCCGTGCAGCGGGCTGGCAAGGGAGAAGCCGTTCCACAGGATGGCGGTCTGATAGCTGCTGCCTCCTCTGAGGCTTTGAGTGGAGAGTCCGCCGGGGCCGTAATTTTTCAGAAAGATAGCGGTGTTTTCGGTGAGCAAATCCGAAAGAGAATGTTGAGCATGGATGGTTTTCAGGGAGGAGTCGATGGAGATTTGTCTCAGTCCGGAATTGCATGAGAGCCGGGTGGAAGTGATGTTCAGTATGGGCAGGTGTATCGTAGTGTCTTTCTGAGCATGGGAGAAAGGTAGGTTGAAGAAAAACAATAAAGCAGCGAGTGTCGGTTTCACGTTTATAAATCGGTAAATGCCCGGAAGAGGAAGGATGAAAACGTACCGGTCGGTATGTTTACAAGGCTTCAGTTCGCGAAAGCATTGTTATTCCGTTGTGCCTGGTCTCCTGGCTTACCTTAACTTTTGGAGCCTTCCCATCCGCTGGTTAGCGGACAGTGGCGAAAATTCCTCAGCATAATAAGGTTTACAGTTGCGCGTCAGCCCGTGATTTTCACACGGTTCCCTGTAGGCATAACGGGGTAAAAGTATGGAATAATTATTTAATGTCTTTGAGAATAAAACGAATCAGCTGTAATTCATTAAGAGGATACAGTATGGAGTATATTTGTGTAGCGAAATTTACCGGTAACTAACCAAAAAAAATTAAGAAGATGAAAAAGCTAATGACATTAATAGTGGTTGTATTCTATACAACAGCGGGCTTTGCGCAGGACAACAAGATGGATACAAAGTCTGAGACAAAGACAGGAATGAAAATGGGTCATGAGTGTTACATGATGAAGGAAGGTGCGTTAATGCATTGTACGGGAGATAATGCTACGGCTCAGAAGACGAATGTGACATTATCGAATGGGACGGTGATAATGCCCGATGGAACGGTGAAGACGAAGGATGGAATTACGAAGAAGCTGGAGAACGGGCAGTGTGTATCGCTGATGGGAGGGATAGGCGATTGCGAGGCCATGCATCCGAAGAAGAGCAGTGAGCCGGTGAACAACGAGCCGAAGAAGTGATTTTAGAAATTGTTAGTTCGGGAGCTGCCATTTACCGGGGCAGCTTTTTTTGTGTCCTGTAAAGGGTTTCAGGTTTAATTGTACAATGTGTTAGTTTTGAGAATTTTAGTATTACCATCCAGTACCATTTTTTTCGATCAGAAAATAACAGACAAAATGCAATGTAATTGCGTCAATTCTTTGTGCATAATATTAAAAAAATACTATTTTTGCGCTCCTTAATAAATTCTGGTTCGGTAGTTCAGTTGGTTAGAATACATGCCTGTCACGCATGGGGTCGCGGGTTCGAGTCCCGTCCGAACCGCCTTTAAAAATTAAAGCCCTGAAGTTCAGGGCTTTTTCTTTGAATATTCGTATAGTTTTTCTGGAATTCGTATAGGGTTAGTAACTTGTATTCAATTCAAAAAACAAGTAACATGCCTATTGAATGAAAACTACTGTCAATATAATCAGTCAGAAGACCAGCGACACCATGTGTATGCTCCTACTTCGTGTTTCTTCTCCTGCACAATCTTTCATTGATAAAACAGAAGTTGTATTGCAACGTCCTACAAAGAAAGGTGCAGCATCCGACCTTATCAAACAGTACATGAAAGATGGATATACACCGGATGCTTCGACCATCGAAGGCGACAAGCTTGTCTTGCAAAAGAAGAAATACAAACCCCTTCAACTGACTACTGGTATATCTCTACCACAAGCTTTCTGGAACAATGAAAAAAAGCAAGCTGACAGGAATTATCCAGACCATGCAGATGTCAATAAAAGACTGGAACTAATTCTAAAAGCTGTGGAACAGTTCTTTGAAAAGTTGGATGGTGAAAAACCTCCAACCAAGGAAGCCGTTCAACATGTAATAAAGAAGTTCATCATTCAGAAGGTCAGAAAGAATACGGATGAGTTACCAGAGCTTCCATCAACTGATGTAATGACTGGCAAGAAAGACCAAGATATTCCTACTAACTTCATAGAGTATATCAAATTCAAGCAGAGAGAATGGGCTACATCAGCAGACACCAAAGAAAAATCTACACGGAATGATTACAACAGTTTTATCTATCACTTAGACCGGTATCAGCAGGAGAAAAAAATGACCTTCGATATTCTTACTCTAACTGATAAACAAGTAAAAGAATGGGTGATGTGGTTTGGGGCACAGCCTAATCCAAAGAACAACAACGAACCATACAGAATAAAGTATGTTGGTAAGATGAAAAAATTCTGGAAGCTGTTCATTACAGAAGCAAAAGTGGAGGATGATATTGAAGTGAATGTTGAAACGAAGAAAAAATATTTAAGACGTAAAGAAGAAAAAACTGATAAGTATTACCTGACTATTCAACTTCTTGAAAAAATCAAGATAGCAGAGTATGATAGCAATTGTCCGGTTGTAAAGAAGTATAAAGTCAGCGAAGAAATGTTCTATAAGGTCAGGGACTTAGCCATTGTTGTTGGTAATTGTGGGTATCGTTGGAGCGACATGGAAAAATTGCGGAAACATAATTTTACATATGATGAAAAGGAACAGGTATATAAATTCCATCTTTACAAAACACAGAAAGTGAAGAACACTGCTATCATTCCACTGTTTGATAACTATGTTGTTGATTTGTTCAACAAGTATGAACAATCATTTCCGATTGAAATGGAAGAACAAACGTTCAATGATACAATTAAAGCCGTTTGTAAAGCTGCCGGAGAGGAATTTTCTGAAATAAAATATACAAGCAGGCTTCATCCTGAAGGAGGAGATGATATTAAATCAGAAGAACCGTTCTACGAATGTATTACACATAGGACTTTTAGAAGAACTTTTGCAAGTAATCTGATAAGGGTGTTTAAAGTACCAATTCCTGTGGCAATGTATTATACCACCCACGATACCGAAAAATCATTTAAGACATACATTGTAATTACCAAAAAGGAATGGTTTGAATTGGGTGTGGAAGCAATGCAATTACAAAAACAGGCAATGAAAAGTAATTAGGAAAGGTTATCAATAATAGTTTTTTACACTCTATTGTTTATTACCCATCACCTCCATACTTTCTTTTAGAGGTTGGTCCACGAGCCTTTTTAGCTTCATTTGAATACACTGTTATTTTCGTTGTCAAGTAACGCTTTTTGTCTTTAGCTATTTAGGCAAAATGTAACAATTTTTCAAAATCGCGTTATAATTGTATAAGACCAAAGACAAAATATCGTACCCGAAATTCAAAGCTATTTATTCCCAATAGAAAGGCTGGAATAAAGAGGGATACTGTATATAATGAAGATTGCTTAATTACCATGAAACGTATGAAAGATAACTTCATTGACCTTGTTGTAACAAGCCCCCCTTACGATGATTTACGAGATTATAAAAATGATTCTTATATTTTCCCATTTGAAAAAATAGCCAAAGAATTATTCCGTGTGTTGAAAAAGGGTGGTGTTATCGTTTGGGTGGTCGGTGATAGAATTATCAACGGCTCTCAAACAGGTACAAGCTTTAAACAAGCTTTATATTTTAAAAAAATTGGTTTTAACCTCCATCAAACAATTATATATGAGAAAAATAATTTTAGGAATGTTAACTCAAATAGATATTGCCAAACTCATGAATATATGTTTGTTCTTTCCAAAGGCAAACCAAAGTGTGCAAACTTACTTAGGGATAGAAGAAATAAAAGTGCCGGTCAAAAAATACATGGTACGCAACGTATGAAGGATGGTAGAATAATTCCAAAATCAGGTATTGGCAAAGTAATTCCTGAATATGGTTTACGTGGAAATGTTTGGTCATATAACACAGGTAAAAATCATTCTACAAAGGACCAAATAGCGTTTTTACATCCTGCAATTATGCCTGAACCACTTGTACAAGACCACATCGTTACTTGGTCAAAAAAAAGAGATATTGTCTATGATTGTTTCGGTGGCTCTGGAACAACTGCAAAAATGGCTAAGTTAAATGGTCGTCACTATATTATTAGTGAAGTTGTCAAAGAGTATATCCCCATCATTGAAGAACGTCTAAAAGCTTCTTAATAGTTCTTTTGGTCCGATTTTATAACAATTATATTTCAACTCCAAACAAAGTAAACATCTATAAAAAAGATGTTTGTGTGTAGGTCTATGGTGATTTTGCTAAAGCATTTATCACAGAATTAACTATTGCTGTATTTGCTTACGGAGTTTCGCAAATAAAAATGGTGTTGCGACAACTTTAATGTGGACACTCTGCTTAAGGGTGGGTTTGTAGCTTTTAATTGGGGAATTAGGGTATTGTTCTCATGTTACCATTGAAATATTGTCTTTTTTGCTCAAAAACCTTTCTTTTTTTCTTTTTTAACTCGAATTCCTATCTTACATTTGACAATATTTGACAAGTCAAATTAAATACCAGTGCAAACAATAGGTCAGAAACTTCGTGAACTTCGGGAAAAGGAAAACCTTTTATTGCGACAGGTGGCAGCTGCTTTAGAATTGGATACTGCATTACTCAGCAAGTTTGAACGTGACGAACGAAAACCAAGCAAAGAACAAGTAATTGCCTTTGCGAAATATTACAAAGTGCAACCTGATGAAATGATGGTTGCCTTGCTAAGTGATAAAGTAGTAAGTGATATTTCAGAAGAGAATTTGGCGAGCCAGGTGCTTAAGGTCGCTGAAAGCAAATTGGAGTTTCTTAAAAGGGAAAAGAAAACATCAAAAAAGAAATAAAAGTATGGCATTAAATACACAATCTCTTCAGCCAATAATCAACTTCCTTTGGACAGTTGCGGATGATGTTTTGGTAAACACCTACCAAAAGGGAAAATACAAAGATGTTATCCTACCAATGGTTGTGATACGACGATTGGATTTGCTTTTAGAACCTACTAAAGATAGGGTATTAAAAACATATTCAGAATACAAATCCAAACTACAGAACCTTGATAGCTTATTAACCAATTCTAAACATGGTTCTGGTTTGGCATTTTATAATATCTCACCTTTTACACTCAAAAAATTATTAGATGCACCTAAAAACCTGAGAAGCAATTTTGAAAAT
Source organism: uncultured Flavobacteriales bacterium (assembly GCA_964595205.1). Taxonomy (GTDB): domain Bacteria; phylum Bacteroidota; class Bacteroidia; order AKYH767-A; family 2013-40CM-41-45; genus JADKIH01. The sequence continues at coordinate 32,369 of CAZQOQ010000023.1, forward strand.
TATCTCAATGGCTTTTCTGAAAATGTACAGGATATCATTAAACAATTTAAGTTTCGTAATGAGATAGAAACTTTGGATGATGCTGATATTTTGTTTTCACTCATTGAAAAGTTTTGTTCGCCGAAAATTGAATTACATCCGGACAAATTGCCGCCACTTGCGATGGGTTATGTGTATGAAGATTTGGTTCGCAGATTTAACGAAGAAAATAACGAAGAAGCAGGAGAACACTTTACGCCAAGAGAAATTATTGATTTAATGACACACATTGTTTTCCTTCCTGTGCAAAACAAAATACAACAAGGCACTTATTTAGTTTACGACCCATGTGTAGGTAGTGGCGGTATGCTCACTATAGCAAAGAAACTAATTCTTGACTCTGACTCTCCGATAAAAAGCAAAGCCACAATTCATTTGTATGGACAAGAAAGTACACCTTTTATTTATGCGACTTGCAAGAGCGACATGCTGATAAAGGGGGAAGACCCTAACAAAATTGCATATGGAAGCACATTAACTTCTTATGGTTTTGAAAATGATTTGAGATTTGATTTCATGCTGACAAATCCACCTTACGGCAAATCTTGGAAAGACGATAAAAAGAAATTAAGCGTAGGTGCGAAAAACACAATAATTGACAAACGATTTCAAATGAAATGTAAGGATTTCAATGGAAACGATATTAAAATTCCTGCAAACAGCCCATCTGACGATGGCCAGTTAATGTTCCTACTTCACATGATTAGTAAAATGAAAGAAACAGAACTGGGCAGCCGCATTGCATCCGTTCACAATGGTTCAGCATTGTTTACTGGCGATGCAGGGTCGGGTGAGAGTGACATTAGAACTTTTATCATTGAATCAGATTTGATTGAGTGCATCATTGCTTTACCCGAAGATATGTTTTACAACACATCTCAACCAACTTACATTTTACTTTTGACTAACAGAAAAGAATCTAAAAGAAAAGGAAAGGTTCAGCTTATTAATGCTTCAAGTTTTTATTCCAAACTTGTTAAACCTCTTGGGAAAAAGCGATACGAAATTCCACAAGATAAAATTGATGAAATATTGCAACTGCACACTGACTTTAAACAGACTGATTTGTCACGGATAATTGAAAATAAAGATTTCGGCTTTTTAAGATTTTCTGTCAAGCATTTTTTGAAGAATGAAAAAGGCGAGGTGATAAAAGATGAAAAAGGAAAAGAAAAAGTTGACCCTGCTAATAAGGATATTGAATTCACTCCATTAAATGTGGACCTTAAAAAATATTTTAAAGAACATATAGCACCTTTTGACAACAAAGCAAGCATTGATGAAAAGTCAATCAAAAAAGGATATGCGATTAGTTTTTTGAAGCAGTTTCACAAACCAAATTCTTATCGGTCCTTAAATGTAATTACAAATGAAATTCTTGAATTGGAATCTAAGACCGAAGGGTTATTAAAAACCACTTTATCATTATGAAAAAATACAGCTCGTATAAGAATTCAGGAGTAGATTATATCGGTGAAATACCTTCTGATTGGTCAGTAATTAAAATCAAACACTTGTTTGTTGAGATTAATGAGAAATCAACTGACGGTCTTGAAGATTTGCTTTCAGTCTCACAATACACTGGTGTTACACCAAAGAAAGATAAAATTGATGAGGAAGAAGATAACCTAACCAATGCAGCTACACTTGAAGGATATAAATTAGTCCAGAAGAACGACCTTGTTATAAATATCATGTTAGCGTGGAACGGCTCTCTTGGAGTTTCTGATTACAATGGTATTGCAAGTCCAGCTTATTGTGTTTATAGATTGAAAGAAGATTACAACCCAAAATATTTTGATTACTTGTTCAAAACAGAAATCTATAAAGCAGAGTTTAAGCGAAATTCCACGGGCATCATTGATAGTCGTCTTCGATTATACACAGACAAGTTTTTCAATATTTACTCAATCCTACCATCAAGACAAGTTCAAGATAAAATAGTGGATTACCTTGAAAAAAAGATAAAACTATTTGATGCTTTAATTTTTTCTAACTCACTTATCTTTGGAAAGTCAAATAGGAAAACTGGTCTTTTGCAGGAATATAAACACACATTAATTTATGAAGCGGTAACAGGAAATATTTTTACTGAGAATGAAGCATTAGAATTAAAAGATGCAACTGCTTATCTAAACAAGTATTCAGCAATTGATGAATAAAATCCGTAAAATCTCAATCTAAATATGACAACATATCATCTTGACGCAACAAAAGCAAAACTAAGTGGACCAACGCAGGAGCAAATTATTACTTGCAATCAGTGGGCGGCTACTGCATTTGACAGGTATCATTCAGGTTCAAAAGCAGAAATTGGTTTTGACATTGACGGAACGGCAGCAAAGGCAAATCTTGCATGGGATTCAAATTTTTCAAAAGCTGCAATGAAGGAAGATAAGGATATTGCAAATCATGGCGGTGTTGCAATGGCTTGGTTTGTTATGTCGGTGTTGTTGGATTTTGGATATGTTGAACAGTCCGAAATCGGTGATGGTGTAGATTATCGCTTCAAGAAAGCAGAACCCGACGATGAGGATTTGAATTTCTTAGACGACTATCACTATGTAGAAATATCAGGCATCTTGCAAGAAACAAGAACAAATACTTTAAAGGGAAGAATAAAAGATAAACACGAACAAATTAATCGAGGAGGTAAAAGAGACAAACCGTCTTCCGTAATTGTAACATTATTTAATGCACCAACTACTATAAAAGAAATCCATAAATGAAACCTAAAGTAATTCATCAAGAGGCAATGGATTATTCCTTCAAAGCCAAGCAAGCTTTGGAACAAGGAAATTATGCTACTGCATTTGACTTATATATTCAAGCCGCAGAATTAGAAGGTAAGGTAGCAGAATTTTATTTTAACAGACCCGATTTAGAACCAACACGCAGTGTTGTTATTCGTAGTGCTGCATATCTGAATATAAAAGCAGGGCAAATTGAGCAAGCCAAGAAATTTATATTTTTTGGATTGCTGAATATAGAAGATGCACTCATAAAAGAACAGCTTAATAATGCTTTGGAACTTGCTGTTTCTTTAGGTAACATGACAGCAGATGCAGCAAGCCGTGAATATAATTATATTAACCTTCTAAGACAAAGAAGCGTTCACTATGTTATCGAGCCAGCAAATTTGGCATTCGGGCATTCGGTAAGTTTAGAAAGCATAAAAGATTTTTCTGAAGGGTATTTGAAGTCGTTGAAAGCATTTGCCGTTTCAAAATTCATGAGAGTTTTGGAAATTGAAAATGAAGTTAAAGAAACATTTATAAAAGAAATTGAAAAGATAATAAACCCATTGGTTACAAGCTCTGCTTACGGCAGTTTTAAGTTTTCAATAGCAAATGATTTTCTTTCAAGAGAAGGCGAAAAAAAAGAAGTGCTGGAATTGAAAGCAAATGTTGTTTCAAAATATCACAACGAAATTTTCATAAACCCCTTGGCTGATGTTGATATAGATTCAATCAAAGAGAATTTTTCAGAAGAAGAAGTAAACGAAATATTCAGACCACTTTCAAAAATAAAAGCAAACAACACTCCTTACAAAGTTGGGTACTACGACTCAGAAGATTTCAATAAAAAATTTGTGAGCCGAATTGTGAACAAACAAAGACAAAAACTACTCACTGTTAAACCAATTACACAGGAGGATATTGGAGAGTTGGAGAGTTCAATTACTCACATGAGAAGTTCTCAAAGCGGAAAAGTTCACAAAACAACAATATTTAAAGAGCAATTAAAGTCGGCAGAATTAAATTTTAAAACAAATCAAATTGAGCCAACCGATATTTCACCATTGATTTTAAGCGAAGAAATTATTTTGGATATCAACTTCAATTCAAGTATTGGTTTTACATTTTCTTATCCTGATTTTAGAGTTGAGAATACCGACATTCAATATCACAAAGCATTGAAGAGTTTTTATAACGCCTTTTACGGTAAGTTAAAATATTTAGCTACCAAAGAAGAACGAAACGAAGAAGAACAAAAAGATTGGTTGGTTGCAATAAAACTTATCGGTAATACAGACGCATTAAAAAAATGAAAAGCAAAAACACGGCATATCTGAAGTCGAGAGAAATAGGACCGATAAAGGAATATAAAGAGTCAATGATAAATGAGGCGGTGATGGAGAAATGAAAATGTAACTTTGCAAAAAATGAAAAAAGAAAACACATTGGAAATATCTGATTTGATTGCTATGAATTTGCTGAATCCTCAGCAAGAGGGTGTTGAGCAGGAACGTATTGACCCGAAGGTAAAGCTGATGGAAAAACCATTTGACCCTTCAAAAATCAGCATTGATACAAAAACACCATCACTTGATACATTGATTGACAGAATCCGTCACAAAGAAGTTGAGTTAAATACTGAAAACTATTTTCAACGACAAGGTGATTTATGGAATGATGAACAACAAAGCCGCCTAATAGAATCAATACTGATTCGCTTTCCATTACCAGCGTTTTACTTTGACGGAAGCGATAAAAAGAAATGGCTCATTGTTGATGGTTTACAGCGTTTAAGCAGTATCAAAAATTTTGTAGTTGACAAGAGTTTAAAACTTACCAATCTTGAATTTCTCACCCACTTGCACGGAAAAGGATACGATGATTTAGATAGAGATTTACAACGAGTAATTAAGGAATCGCAAGTAGTAGTGTATATCATTAATCCGGGAACTCCGAATGATGTAAAATTCAACATCTTCAAAAGAATTAACACAGGCGGATTGATTTTAGAAGCACAGGAAATTCGTCATGCACTTTTTCAGGGCGCACCGTCAAAATTTGTATTTGAATTAGCACAACTAAAGGAATTCAAATCAGCAACAGGACATTCAATAAAAACCCATCGGATGCTTGACCGGGATTTCGCAAATCGTTTTCTTGCATTCTATCATTTTGATTACAAAAATTATGTTCCTGATTTAGATACATTCATGAGTAGAGCAATGGCGGCAGTTTATGATTTCTCAGAAGAGAAGCGGGAAGAGATAACTGAAGCATTTTGTGCAAGTATGGTTTTGAATGAAAAGATTTTTGAAAAACATGCGTTCAGAAAATTTCAAAAATTATCAGATGGAAAGAAGCCAATTAACAAAGCGTTGTTTGATGTTTTCTCAGTAAGTTTTGCAAGGCTCACAAAAGATGAAGCGACCGAACTGAAAAAAAATAAACGGCAATTCATTTCAGAATTTGTAGAGTTGCTATTCCATGATATAGATAACGAATTCTTTTGGGCAGTAACAAGCTCAACCAGTGACAGAAATAGAGTGAACTATCGTTTCAAAAAAGTAAAACAGTTAATTCAAAAAACAATATCGTAACGAAATGATAAAATCAATAGAAATAAAGAACTTCAAATCCATCAAGAAGAAATTTTTCCCGTTGCGGAAATTAAACTTGTTGCTTGGATTGAACGGCATGGGAAAATCTACCTTCATTCAGTCGCTTTTGCTGTTGCGTCAATCTGACCGCTTGATGCACGGAGAGTTAAAATTGAATGGTGAATACATAAAAGTAGGAACAACAAAAGATGCTTTATATCAGTATAGCAAAAACGAAGATTTGAGTTTTGCTTTTCAATTTGATAACTCCGAATTGAACAGTATGGAATTCAGCTACGAAATGGAATCTGATGTTTTCAAATTGAGAAATCCACAAACAAATATTTACGGTGAATCAACAATTTTTCTGGCATTACAAAAGCAATCATTATTCGGTAGTAATTTTCAATATCTGAATGCAAACCGATTAGAGCCAACCTCAGTTCACAATAAGAGTTACACAAATGTTGTAACTCTAAACAATCTTGGAATGTTTGGAGAATACACAACGCATTTCATAGAAGTGCATGGTAATGATGAAATAAAATTTGAAAACTTACTACATAAAGATTCAAAAACCATTGACGATGTTACTGGAAAGGAATTGATAAATAAAACACTCATCAATCAAATAAATCTCTGGATGGGTGAAATTTCTCCTGGGTTAAATGTCAGAACGACTGCAATTCCCAACTCTGAAAATGTTTTGCTTGAGTATGTTTACAAACAACCGAATTTCGGAAACACAAACAGATATAAACCTGTAAATGTTGGTTTTGGTATTTCCTATTCATTACCAGTGGTAACAGCATTATTAGCTGCAAGACCTGGGGAGTTAATCATTATTGAAAATCCCGAATCACATATTCATCCTAAAGGACAAGCAGAATTAGGAAAACTTATTTCATTGGTTGCTATTAATAATGTTCAGGTAATTATTGAAACGCACAGCGACCATGTAGTAAATGGAATTCGGGTTGGAGTAAAAGATAAACCTGAGTTAAAAGACGAAATCATTTTATTTTACTTTGAGAAAAATATTACTGACAGCGAACAATACTCTGTTATTACTAATGTAGAAGTTGATTCAAAAGGTGAATTGAGCGAATATCCAAAACACATGATGGATGAATGGAGTAATCAACTTTTAAAACTTTTGTGAGAAATGAATATTATTTTTAATGAACTTTCATTTATGCCGTTAACGGAGAATGAATATCTCCTGAGAGAAAAATTTCTTGGTTTGATAAACACATTTGATTTTGCAAATCTAAAATTTGGTTTCAAGCATATTGTTTTTCCAAGTAATATCGGTTCAATACGAGTTACTCCTGACAAAACTTTTTATCAATGGGTTTACGCCATAACTCACCAAGGAGAAAAAAATAAAATTCTTAGTATAGTAAAAAGACCTTTCGGTGATGAAATATTAGCCGAACAAAAAGATGAGTTGAGTAAATATTATTATCAAAATTCAGAACACGAAATACCTGAAACTTATTGCAACGGTTTAGCTGTCGCACATGTAAGAAAAGAACTTTGTTCCAGCATTACTTTACATTCTATTTGGGATGTAACAGAAATTAGTTTTCGTAAAATCATCAGCGATGATTTGGAAACTGAAAATGTAACAGTTCCAAATGTTACTCAGGAAAAACATTTTGGAGTTGAAGGTATCAGGAAGTTTGTAGAATACTTAGGAGAACTTGACTTAGATGAAACAGATGTAAATCCAAAAGATAAACCAATTGCTCTTAGAGATGACCATGGCAAAGACAAGCTACTTGCATTTTCAAAAAAGTTAGTGAAGTCAAAATATGTTCTTGCTGTAATTAATTCTTTGCCCTATAATCCAAAATCAGTTAATCTCATTAAGGATACATACAGCGATGGAAAAATAGAAATGGTTTTGTATTGGGAAGATAAAGGCATTGGAATTATTATTCAATCAACAGGAAGGAATTATAGGGAAACGGAAGAAATTGCTAAACGGCTAAGAAAAGAATTTGACAGATAAATGAAAACCGACACTACAGAAAAAGGTTTGGAATCTCACATAACGCAACACTTATGTTTGGTAAATGCATTTGAAGAAAGACATTTCAATAATTACAACCGTGTAGATTGTGTAGATGAAGATTTGCTTTTCAAATTTTTAGAGGAAACACAGGAGAAAGAAGTCTTGAAGCTGCAAGCCATTCACGGCAGTAATTACAGAAGCAAAGTTTTATATCGTTTAAACAATCAAATCAAACTCATTGGTATTATAGAAGTGTTGCGTAAGGGAGTTACCGACAACAACATTAAAATAAAATTATTTTTTGATAAACCACTATCCAATCTCAATGAAAAAGATGTAGCTCTTTACAGCAAGAATATATTTTCAGTTACACGGCAAGTTCATTACAGCACACAAAACGAAAACAGTTTGGACATGGCTGTTTTTATTAACGGTTTGCCAGTGATAACTTTTGAACTTAAAAACGAACTGACAAAGCAAGATGTAAAAGATGCAATACGACAATACAAAATCAACCGTGACCCGAAAGAAGAATTGTTTCGCTTAGGCAGGTGTCTTGTTCATTTTGCAGTGGATACCGACCAGGTTTGGATGTCAACTCACTTGAAAGGAGATTACACTTACTTTTTACCATTCAATAAAGGATATAACAACGGAGCTGGAAACCCACCAAACGATAATGGAATAAAAACAGATTATCTCTGGAAAGAAATTTTGACAAAAGACTCTTTGACAAACATACTTCAAAACTATGTTCAGTTAATAGAAGAAGAAACGGAGAAAATAATGCCTGATGGCAAAATAAAGAAGGAGAAATTAAAGAAACTTATATTTCCACGTTATCATCAATTAAATTCAGTAAGTAAATTATTGAACGATGCAAAAATAAACGGAGCAGGAAGAAGATATTTAATTCAACATTCGGCGGGTTCCGGAAAAAGTAATTCTATAAGTTGGTTGGCACATCAGCTTGTTGGCTTGCATGATAGCGCAAACAACAACAACATTTTTGATACTGTGATTGTAGTTACAGATAGAAAAGTTTTGGATGTTCAAATACGGAATAATATTAAGCAGTTTGAGCAAGTGAAAGGAATTGTCGAGGCAATCACGGAAGGAAGCAAGCAATTGAAAACTGCATTAGAAGAAGGTAAGAAAATAATCATCACTACTATTCAGAAATTTCCATACATCGTAAATGAAATTGGAGAATTGCCTGGAAATAAATTCGCTATCATTATTGATGAAGCACACAGCAGCCAAAGTGGAAACACTGCTGGTAAATTAAATGAAACACTTGCAAAAGACTTTGAGAAAGTGCATGTGGATGATGATGAATTTATTTTTGTTGACAAGGATGAATATGACGAATTGACTTCCGAAGATTTAGTGGTGGTTATTGTAAAAGGAAGAAAGATGCTGACCAATGCCAGTTACTTTGCTTTTACTGCCACTCCGAAAAATAAAACTCTTGAATTGTTTGGAGAGAAATATAACGACAATGGTAAAGATAAATACCGTGCATTCCATTTGTATTCAATGAAGCAAGCCATTGAAGAAAATTTTATTTTGGATGTGTTGCTGAACTACACTACTTACCAAAGTTCGTATGCTCTGTTAAAGAAAATTGAAGCCGACCCGTTGTTTGACAAAAACAAAGCGCAAAAAAAATTAAAAATTTACGTAGAGAGCCATGAGCACCCCATTGCCAGGAAAACCGCCTTGATGGTTGATAATTTCATGGACAATGCAATTCGTCAGAAAAAAATAAATGGTTTGGCAAAGGCAATGATTGTTACAAGTAGTCGCAGAAATGCAGTGAAGTATAAAAAGGCATTTGATAACTATTTAGCAGCAACAAGCAATCCATTCAAAGCGATTGTTGCCTTCTCTGGTGAGATTGATGGACAAAGCGAAATGGCATTGAACCACTTTCCAAGTTCTGCAATTCCTGATGAATTCAAAAAATACGAATACAGATTTTTAATTGTAGCAAATAAATTTCAAACAGGCTTTGACCAACCTCTTTTGCATACTATGTATGTTGACAAAAAATTAGGCGGTGTTAACGCCGTGCAAACACTTTCACGGTTAAACAGAACAGCAGTGGGTAAGAAAGACACTTTTATTATGGATTTTGTAAATAGTACAGATGAAATTAAAAAATCATTTGACCCGTTTTATGAAACAACCATTTTAGGAGAAGCAACAGACCCGAATAAATTGTTTGACTTGCAAAGTACGTTGGATGCATTTCAGGTTTACACAGTCGAACAGGTTCAGGAATTTTCTCAAAAGATTGTAAACAATGTTGCCGTCGACCAGTTGCACAGTATTTTGGATGCAGCAGCTGAGGTATTCAGAACTTCATTATCAGAGGAACAACAGGAAGATTTCAGAACAAAATGCAAAACCTATGTTCGATTGTATGTTTTTCTTGCACAGATAGTTCCTTTCATAAATCCTTATTTAGAACGGCTTTATCTTTTCTTAAATCATTTACAAAATAAATTAGGCAGACAGCGTGACGAAGATTTGGCACAAGGGATTTTGGACAACATTGACATGGACAGTTATCGTTTACAGAAGGAAGGTGATTTTAATATTCAATTGCAACAAGGCGCTGAATTGAAACCAATACCTACAAACATGAGAGGCGTTTTGGCAGAACCTGAAATGGAATTTCTTTCAAATATTGTAAAAGCATTTAACGACAGGTTTGGAACAACTTTTACAAATGAGGACAAGGTCAAGAAAATGACAATGGAATTAATGGATGACGTAATGCAAGATAAATCGGCTGTAGACAATATAAATGCCTCACTTTCCAAAAAGGACTTGCAAAACGCTGAAATAACTTTTTCCGATGTATTGAAAGAAAAAATGGTTAACCATATTGATAGTAACTTTGAAGTTTTCAAAGAATATAGCGACAATCCTGAATTCCGAACATTTCTTGCAGGACAATTGTTTAAATTGATGTTAAAAGACTTTAATAATTTGAATTTAGGAAAATAAATCAAATAAATATATATCTCAAAGGACCTGTTTTTAAGGAAAGATTCGGAATTTAACCTACATGGCTTATCGATACACCTACCTAAATGTATTGAGGTCGAATAAGAGGTTTCCCTTTATGAAGGCAAACTGGAAATAAAAATTATTCATGAATATAAATCATTTTTAAATAATGAGTCTATTGCTTTGAACATTACTTCAGAAATGAAGGTCAATCGAAAAGGAGAAAAGCTTCAATTCAATATTGTAAAGGGGAATAACAATTCCGGATTGAATATCTTCATGAAGGATGGGTCGGGCAAATCAATCAAACTTGACCACCTGGCAACAATAGACCCGAAAAAGAAAACTATTACAAGGGTTAAATCAAAATAAAACATAAAATAATTCAGGTGAGATTAAATATTCTCCATATATTCTAATAACCGAACCATAGCAAAAGTGTCCAGTTTGCAGTATGCTTTCAAGCTGGTCCGTGTTTGTTCTACTTCCTCCTTGTTTGTATTGGAATATAAATTTAAAAAGGATGCACTCGCTGTTCCGCCATCACTAATTTCAAGGTCATCATAACTAAGTTCTGGTATTAAAGCTGGTAATACTGATTTAATAGAGTAGCTGCCGTTGAATAACGGATGATATATCATACGTTGTGCGAAAGGTGTCATTAAATCATCTACTCTATCTATAAGAGCATTTATTTCTTGTGTATACTTAGGAAAGTCTCTTGATATTTCTTTCAATCTTGTTACTTCAAATGCCTTATTATAAGTCATGACAGTACCAGTTCCAGCAGTGGAGTAAATGAGAGACTCAATGAATGGAATTCGAGGGTCCTTATTATTTGCATCAGCAAGAAAATCCTTATGTATTAAATCTTGACTTCTATTAGATTTTAGATGTAATGAGTATTGAAAAGGAATTTGTTGGTAAGGTTTGGAGTTATCAAATAGAGGAACAGCCGGTTGAAAGGTCTCAAAGTCCATAAAATAAATCGGATAAGTAATTCCAGATAAAAATTCCTGAATTGATTTTTTATCAGTGTAAATTTCCTTTGATAGATAATGCTTAACCTGCATTTGTTGACCATCTGATAATTTATAATTTTCGGGTATCTGATGGAATTCAACAATACCTTCTTGGTATAACTCAAACTTTTTATTTGAATTCAATCTTACCAAATTGAAAACGGAAACTTCCGGAATATGTGACCAGCAATGCTCGATGAAATCACAATCGTAAGGGTCATAACAGTGAGGCCCGATATCTGTAGCTGGAATTTCCTTTGAACTTACAACAGACTTTAATTCATCAATTTTTTCCTTAACGAAATTCTGTTTTTCTAAAACCTCGGCTTTAACAGATTGTATTGTAAATAGCTTATTTACTTCTAATGGTCCCTGGCGAATGTATCGGTTGTCGATATGTACAATGGAAATATCATCGAGTGTAATTCCGGATTGGGTGATAACATAATATTGCAGGGAAGCGTCCAATATGTTTACATCCTTAACTTCGGTTGAGCTCTTAACTTCATACGCTTTCCATTTACCTTTTTCCTTTACTAAAATATCGATAACAGCAAGAACACTATCGTATTGAAATGCCGCTTCATAGATAATTTCTTGTCTTTGGTCAATAAGCTTTTTTGTATAAACCACCGATTTCTGATACAGGTATGGCGATTTTAGACTTGCATCAACTCCACCGGGAAAAAGTTGATGTCCCAATTCTCCGACATTTGTCCCTTGAGAAAAGATAGCTTGCTGCTGGTCCGAGATTTCGCCTCTAAGTTCGGGTTGATTTTTATAAAGGAATAATGATTTAGTGCATTGACAACCCCTTAAGAAAGTGCTCTTGGAAAGGACGTGTTTAGGTATAGGTTGTTCAGCCATTGTGTAGATATAAATTTACTCCTTTTTTCCCGAATGGGTGATAACAATTACCATATCGTATAACCAAGGTTATTCAATTGATTATTGTGCTTGATTCTATCGTGGTGTATTACTTTTCTTATTTTATCTTTCGGTATTTCATAAAACGTCAGGACCATTAATTGGTCTACAGCAAAACCGACTCTCTTTCCATCCATTCCGGTTAACGTCACATAAAAATATCTGTTATTACGGATTGTCTGAACCAGGTTCCGTGGCTTGCCGCCATACGATTTTTCATGTCTTACTATTGAGGAACTGCTGATTTTATATTCCGGGAAACCTGGGATGGTTCTCCATTCAATGTTTCCCTTTACTGCATATAATTGAAACTTATACCGTGAAATCACGGCCTCTCTGGGTGAAAGATTGCTAAAATTGTTGCAACTCAATGAAACATTCATCTTTAATTTGATATTAACGTGGTCCAAAATTTATGCTTATTAGGTATATTAAAATGTCAACCAACGGTTACAAATAAATATACTGGAATTGCAACAATTCCATTTTTATACTCGCCTCCGAACAAAAAAAAGTTTGACTTCAAAATCAACGGCCATAGCGTAGCATTCGTAACCGGTTTCCTTAGAAAATATACTCTCAAAAAACCGAGTATTTTTCTGGTATAAATTTACGTATTCACGAGCAAGTTCTTCGCTATTTTGAATGAGTTTTTCGAAAGTATTTTTATCCAATAAGTCTGGAGCATTATTCTTCAGTTCAGCCTCCAATAATGGTTTTACAAAATCAAAATAAAAACTGTTTGTCGTGGAAGTAAATACAGTATAATCTTCAAAGTCCTTGTCACTAAGCAATGAAGAAGTCACGACATCATAATATTCCATATAATGCCCATTCTTGTCGAGTAAAAATTCAGAGAAGTAATACTTTTCGATTCCTGACAAAGTTTGCAGGTGAGCGAGTAACTCAGAAATCAATTCTTCTCTTCTGTTGTCAGGAACCTCAAAGTTTGTAATATCTGAAATCAGCTTTGAAGTTTTCTCCTCTTCGTAAATGGTCAAGGGAAGAGACGAATTGAAATGAATAAAATCAATCTCATCATCGATACAAAGTTCGATGTAAAATAAATCCTTGTGATTTTTCCTGGCCATGAATTTTTCAGGAAGGCCATTTCTCATCATATGTATTTTGAAAGTACTTCGGGCGGAATCTCTATGTGCGGAATGATATGGTCCAAAACGCTCATTGTCTGCAAGTCGGCAAGCGCCCGAAGCCACCATTCAGGCTGATAATGCTCGCAGTATTCTTCTACGATGAGCGTGTGAAGTCCATAGGGAGATTCGTACAATGTCTCCAGGCCCACGATATCGATTTCGAACTCTTCGCATCTCCTGCAAAACAATTCTACTTCAGGTAATGTTAATCCATGGGAGATTGGTTTGCCGATTACCGGCAGAATATACGTACTGACGAAATGCATCTCCTGGAGATAGTCGCCGTCACCGAAGAAGGAGCGAAGCTTATTTTCTGCGAGTCGAGAGATTTTCATTTGTAGAGAAAGAATTGTTGGTTCATAATATTATCAGGGAGAACTATCCGGGCCACATCTCCTTTTTCAAGTCGCATTCTGACAAGGACTTTCGTTGCTTCGATTTGTGCCTGGTAGTTTAGTATATAATACCCATTCTCGATGGTCCATGATTTTAGCTTTAATGAATAACCAAAATTCATTGTTTGGTAATATTTGCGGACCGAATCAATTCCGAATTTATTCAATGAGGTTTGTGAGGTAAGCTTTATCATGGAGTCGTAATCTCCCATCTTATAGAATTGCTGGAAGATGTTTCCCCATGACGAACCTGCTATCAATGGCGGATAGCTGTAATCGATTTTCTGAGCAGATGATTGAAATAAGAGAATGATTATAACCAACACTTTCATATTGTTCATAATTACATTTGAAGATAGATGTCAGAAATTTCTTCCTCAGTAATTCCGAGGTAGGCCCTGGTAATTGCTGTTGTTGAATGATTGAAGATTTTACTGAGGATTATCAAACTTGCTTCAGATTTTTGATTGAGAGTATAAATGCGCTTTCCAAAAGTTTTCCTAAGACTATGTGATGATGTAGGGCCCTTTATATTATACTCATCAAAAACTGCATGCAGCATTCGATTAATATGCTGTATTGTCAAAGGCGCTCCCTTCTTATTACATATTATGTATTTATCCGGTGGCACATGCAGATTGTTATATGCGAAATCGATAAGCTCTTTGAAGGTTGGATTAATCGTGATGAATCTGGTTTTACCTGTTTTGCCTTCAGTAATTTCAACCTTATCTTTATTCAGTAACTCGCTCCATTTACGTTTACGAATGTCCGAAACTCTTAATCCTAAAAATCCACCCATCGCCATTATCATCAGTAGTCTGAAGTCCTGCTTTCTTTTCAAACGCTCCAGCAGGTAAATAAATTGCGGCCACTCAATAGCGGAACAAGTAGTCCTCTGATTTTTTTTTGCCATATTTTTCTGATTTAGTTTATAATGTTCAGTTTTATTTTACAGTCATTAGAAGTGAATTTCATTACTTTAATACAGAATACACAATCGTCTGTATTGCAGATTTGTACTTAAGATTGTGTTCACTTTATGGAATAGTGAACATGCTCAGAAGCCGAATGGAAGGAGTTCATGGTTTGGGTTAAGATGATAGGGAAGACGTTTTAATAATGCAAGACTAAGAAACAGGGCGCTCTCTTCGTCCGTATTTTTAATCAGATAGTAGTACTTAGTTTTTTCAATGGTTGCCCGGTCGTGAGAAAGAAATATTCTAACGAGAATTTTTTCATTCTCTCCACGCTCGATTTGATAATTCTCGTTTAGAAGTCTGTCTTCCGGTGGAAGTAACGTTACTCGACCGGCATCATATATCTTCCAATCGTTTATTTCCAATATCGGCCCTTCGGTAAACGGTTTAACTCTTATCCCGATTAAAGCTTTGCGCATATGTGCAGATTCTCGGATATGATTATTCATTTGAATGATTGGCTTGCGTTGCTGAATTGATTTTCTGTTCTGCAAACTTTGAGATTTCATCGATGTAATCATCGTCAGTATCATCTGCTCCCCATTCCTTATTCTTCCAGAACTGTTCGAACTCTTCGGCCCAGTGAATGAAATCTTCAATGTCCTTTCGAGAATTTCCGCTGTAGTAATTTCTGGTGCCCGCTAAGAAGGCGATATCAGCAACTGCTTCGCAGAGCTGGTACGTTCTCTCTTTGTTGGATTTTCTTTGGGTTTTCATGAAACGGTTTTATATGATATCATTTGAGGTTGTAACTGTATTGAACGCTGTTGGAAACATTTTTTTCAGTTCTGCCTGTGTGATTAACCGGTAGTTTTCAAACGGCTTTGTAAATAGCCTGTTCATTCTGCGATTGTTGTTGAAGTATGTTTCTTGTTCTTTATTGGACTTTGGAACATTAGCTGTCTTGCTATCATTCGCTTCAATTGGATAGTAGAGTCGTACATATTGGTCCGCAGAACAAGGAATCATCTCCGTCAGTTGCGAGACAGTTGAATCACCGGTTCCAATATTCAGAAAGCAATAACTATCATCGATGCAATTGAAAATAATTACTCCATCGTTATTGTCTCCGGCCCGGCAGTCCAATCGCATTGATGGTTCGATGAAGTTTAATAACCGGAAGTGTTCGAATCCGTACCTGCCAATTAATTTCGCCTGATTGTTATTGAACAGACTAAGAATATTTGTCAACAGGTTGAGATATTCATTGCCTGATATTTCATTATGGCACTTAAACGGATTCGAATCCTTTTCTGTATTGATATTCCAATCGATTAGGTTGGCAGCGGCTTGCAATGAAGAACGGCCAAATAACCACTGATGGTGGTATGCAATAATGGTGTGTTCTTTCGTACCGAATGCGTTTTCGAATTCGGAAATTCTCAATTTAAGTTTATCGTACTCCGCTTTACCACCGTTGTACTTTTTTAATGATTTTAATTGGTCTTTCAATCCTTTAACAGGATTTAAACAATAGACGAATAACTGGCTTCTTTGGCCCATGCGTATAGTTTTTAAGTTAGTGTTTAGAAAATTATTGCCGGTTGATGCTTAGCAATTCTATAACTTATATACGAATTGGTGATTCGGAATGTTATTGTCTCTTACTATATAATACAAAATTTGTGTTCGTTATCTTATGCTTTTTTGAAAATAATTTTGTCTTATTTTAGGAGCTTAAATAGATTGCCTATTTAAGCCTCGTATCGAAAATTAGAATCCCTCTTTAGCATTGCTGTAGGTGTGCACAATGACATAAAGGAAAGATTTTTGGGGCCCAGTGAACTTTTTCAACCAACGTTTTTTACCCAGAATAAAGTTTTTCTAACATCATATAATCGGAAATTTTTTTTCACCAAATTTTTCACTCCAAAATTCGACCTTCCTGTTTCATCTGCAATTCAAATGGGGTGATGACCGTTGCCGGTCATTCAAGCTCTCACAATTTTAGTTGGAGTTACAACGATAATAATCATTCGATGTGTCATTTCCACACCAGGGGTTGCTATGACCATTCAATTTTATGGGAGTGTGATGATGATTGGATTTGAATAGCCATGACGCTAATAATTGTCATTTCACGAATCATAATCCCCAACATCATAGTTCGATGACGTGGACCAAGGTTTAGCAAGTTTATTTTCAATTAATCATCATCTGTAATTCTTTAGTCAGACATTTCTCTGAATTAATCAACATATCGGAATGGCGATATTTTTTTACCAGGTTTTCAAGGGCTGAATAAAAAACATTATCTCCAACATTTAATTGTTTGTGGGCGCAAGCATAGTCCTCCAATGTTAAGTTGGTTTTAATGGCGTTCCCCACGCAGACTTTAAGGTTATAATAATCTTGTCGGGTAAGATTGGTCACAAACTTATTCCTTTCATTTTCAGCCATTACTTTCCTTATTTTGTTTACATAGTTATTACTGTATGAGACTCCATTCTTTTCATTCACACGTTGAGTGTAATCCACTTCTATAACATCTCCTACTTTGCATTTTGAAATCAGGTCCACGTTGTTGAAGAGTGTAAGAAAGGTCTTTGAACAAGATTCGTTCTCTTCCTCAATCAAAAATCTTTGTGTGATGATTGTTGGAGTGGGATTAGTTATTTCATATACCTGTTTTAATTTTCCTTTTACTGTTACCATTGTATTTTAATTTAATTATTAATCAATACGCTATAGCTGGCTATGGCTTTCTCATTCCTTTTTCTTTAAGCATTGTAACAATATCATGATGAGCATTCAATGATTTACGCTATAGCGGCTATAGCGTATTAACCATTCATTCTTCTTTTCCCTTTACTTATATTCTAAATTTAATCTATAGAAATAATATAAATAGAATATATATACCCGGATATAGAAGGGTCAGTATTTTGGACAATGCAAATTTCAATATTAAAGAACGTTCATTACATCATTATTAACGATGATGGTGTTAACCTTCTTCTTAATAATGATATTTTTGAAAGGGCTGTATCCAAATTGCCTTTTGCTCAATCGTAAATTTTGAAAATCATCCTCAGTTGGATTTTGAATTATGAAGTCCAGGCCATTGTCAATATCTGTAACGTAATTCAATTTTTTCAATTTGATTATACGATTTTGCGCTGTGCTTTTAGCGCAGCCCCATCTTTTACTCAGACCCCAACGTGAAATCTTATACCGTTGCAAATCGTCGTTTGCATTATCCGTTCCGGTAGTTGGCGCATTATCCACACTTGATGGGGTAACCGTCTTACATATTGCGGTTTGTGTGGGTGCTGTATTTTCTTTACTTACATTCTCACCACAAACGTATTTCATATAGTCATAAAATGAAATTGAACTCGAACGCTTAGTTTTTGATTTTTGATTATTGCTATTAATATACCTTTCACTTGTGCTTTTTGTTCGTTTGTTTGCTTTAATGCTTTCTTCCCTTTTTTGTTTTAATTTATTTAATTTAATATCAATTGCATATAACTTTAATAAAATATCCCGTGTATTACCCTGGTTGAATTTCTGGCAATAGTTTTTGCCGAGACCTTTAACATAATCACTATTTAATTCCAATACTTTTTGGTAAATCCCTTTCATGGAGGTCATGATTAGATTTTCTTTGCTTTTACCCTGATACCTGGCAAAGCCATATTCAACTAACTGTTTAATATGGGAAAAGACTGATGACCGGACATAACCCGTGCATTCTTTCAGTATTTCAATTTTATCTTTTGAAGCATAATTCACAACACATCCACCATTAAACCGATGTTGGATTGCACAATAAAATGCAAATGAGCGGACCCGTTTACGGTTTTCCTTTTTTTGAAGCTCCGCAATCAGATTGTTAGGTACACTTACTATGTTATTTGTCTTTTGCATGAAAATACAAAACCCGAAAACGAATCGGATTCCCCTGCCTCATCGTTTTCGGACTAAAATATTTTTTTGCCTCGGTAAGAACTGTTCAAATTAAAAGGGGAATAAACAATTCACTAATACTAAATAGAGAAAAATTTTAAATTATCTCAATTATATAATCAAATATACGCAATTATTTTCAAAAAGAGAAATTTAATTTTCAATTCTACTATGTATTCTATAACAACTTAGTTTTCCAATCCGTATATAAGCGAAGAAAAAAATGCTTTAAGTCTATAATAAAAATGATTGATATAAAAGCTTTTAATGACTTTGTTGACCTACTGAGGCGGAATTTTGAATTAGGAGAAAGGCTCTTAACTGAAATGAGCGCATTGTCTGAAAAGGAATTATTTGAAAGTATTCTTTCGGCTGAACAGGCATGTAAGTATTTAAAAATTTCGAAAAGCACACTGATTGAGGAAGAAAATTCCGGAAGATTAACTCCATCAAGGCTCGGCAAGAAAAAACTTAAGAGATATTTTGTGTCGGAATTGAATAACTATCTATACAAGCATAAAAGAAGATGAAATTAAACGAAAAGGTCCTTATGAAATAAACTATTCCAGCATGTTTGCTGTGACAATTAAGGTACCTTTCCTCTTCAATACAATCTTCATCTGGTTTACAAGTCCTTCAGGTATCAGCTTAACAAGTTTTGGTGTTAGTACTTTTGAATATTCTTTTTCATTCTGGAAATCCAGATAAAGAAAGATAGTGAACTTACCATTTTTACCATAGTAAAGGTCCAGTCTATTCTTGCTATATTCATTATACGTTAGACACGAAGCAATTCCAATTATAGGAGTAGCACTACCCCAAGACATCATATTTTCTGTTTTTATTTCAAATAGAAGGCTTATCCTGTGTTAATTTTTATGATGTTTGATTATCTATGATTTATTATTTTCTAATCTATCTGCTACACCTAATCTTTGTGCAACTTCAAACAAATCAGCAGTGTTGACTTATTTAGCTTGTCCAATTTCTTTCTGGCAATAAATTATCTGCTACATGGATATTGGAAACAAGAAGAAAGTATTGATAAACACAGAGTAATTGACTTTAATCCATCAGCGTACCCGCCATAAAGAAGTTCACGGGTAGTCTTGTCATTCTAATATTGTAATGCTGAAAGTTGATTGGGTTTAAGTCCGGAATCAACATCTTTGGTTTTTGTTTTCGGTCTGCCCGTCCGTGTTCCTGCCTGAGGTTTAGGATTAATCTGATGTCTGCCATGCAGTTAAATTGGGCTGAAAAAGTTTTATCTTGTGGACATGCGTCTATTGAAAGAACACAAGAATGGGTACTTTAAAATGATTCAACAAGCCGGTTTTAATATTGAAGATTTTGAATTTAAAGAGCTAATGCAAAAGGGTGATAAAACTCCAACTGGTTGGTTAATTAGTTACGTTAGGGGAAAAGATTATTTGTTCAAATGTGATTATGGTGTTGACCATTTCGGTCGTGGTTATACACAGGTTCGTTATCAGCCGGGCAGAAGTAAATATACAGAAGGTCAACAACACGAAGGAATTCAACAACAACACGGAGGGCTTTTCAGCAATTGGCTATCTGCTGTTAAACATGAAACTTCATTGGATGACCTTTGGGAAACGAAATTAAATACCAATACAAATACAATTGCACACTATGTAAATGGCAAGCAGATACCTAATGATATTAAATTTATTAAATCAGCAGTGAAAGAAATTCAAGAGGGAATTTCAAAGTTGGAATTAGCAGCGAACGTACAGCAGCAAATCAACTTTAATCTTAATCAAACTATAAACTTCTATGAAAACAATAAAGATTTTGATTGGTTTGGATATATTCTTGGAACAATAACATCAATAATAATTACTATGGCTGTTACTCCTGAACAAGGTAAAGCTCTGTGGAATATGGTAGGAAGTGTTTTCAGGAGATTATTGGGAAACTAATTTATATCAAAATTTATGGAACTATCTAAAGGACAACGTAACGAACTTTTCAAGATGATTGAAGAACATGAATTAAATGTTCACGATTTCGAATTGGAAAATATGCAGTTTGAAGCAGAGCCAGATAATACTGTGGGTTGGAGATTGAAGTACAAGCCAAGACCTGAATTCTACTTTGTTGTTATGGAGGAATTGCATGGAATTGAAGTAATATTTCGACAAGTCTGCCCAGGTGAAAGAGAATGGCAAGAACAAACAAATCATTCAAGAAGTAATATTACACCTTCATTTAATCAGTATGAAGTTGAAGGTTGGTTGGAAAGAATTAAAGCAGAGCTTGAAGATGATTTATGGCAAAGCCTTGCAGATGGAACGTACACTGGCAAACAGCGACCTGAAACAGTAGAAGTAGTACAGGATGTTGTAGATAGAATTATTCTGCAATTGAATGAAACCAATCTATCTGTTCAACAGAAAGCTGAACTAACTTATCATTTCAATCTGACAGTAAATATCTACAAGCAAAATCCAAAGTTCGATTGGAAGGGATATATTATTGGTACGATAACATCAGCCGTAATCAACATGACCATCGATACATTAACTGGCAAAACTTTATTTGGATACGCTATCCAAGCAATCCGCCATTTTCTTCTTTTGAATTAAACACCTTACTATGGCAAAGGATAAACTACTACAACAGTTCCATGAATACTTGGGTGAATTCGTATTCACTTTTGAAAATATGCTGCACGTAATGAAAGAAACGATGTTGCAGGTAATGAATCAACACGGTTTAAAGAATGATTCATTGTATGATATTCTTATACACGAAAGCACAGCGAATCAGTTGTTGAATTCATTCAGGGGATTTGTCTTTTCCCAAAAAGAAAAGGAGATTGATAAAAAGGTACAAGCATACTTATCTGAATTGTATAAGTTGATTAAGAAAAATATTGAAGCAAGAAATGAATTGCTTCATTCAACATATGGCATGATGGGTTATCCTGACCCTGAAACTAATAAAATGATTGTTAAACTCTCTGCCAAAAAATTCAAGGTAAGTGAAGGCAAGCTTGTTAATGCACATAAGGACAGAATCAATGAAGAAATAATTCATGACATCAGTGGAAAGATATTACTGTGCATGATTGCAACACGCAAGTTGTTTTTGATAGGGCATATCTTAGTAGAGAATAAAAATATGAATTTGGTCTTTTCTTGGGATTCAGATTTGAAGCAACAAAAGAACGTAAAGCAAAAAGCATGAATGATATTTTTGAAAAAGTTGTAAAGTTTGCAACACTTTTTACTGCATTGTTCTTGGTCTTAGAAGCAAGTAAGATTGTATTCTACTATTGGGAATGGGACTTCAATATAATCCCATACTTAACAATTTCATTTTACTTTTCCCAATTTGTTGGAGACATGGGAAAGCTAATAAACTTAGGACTGGTTGCAATCTTTATAATAGCAATCGTTTTATTTTTTAAGCTAATTGTCCCACGGAAGAAAGGCTGGAGGTTCTACGTTAAGTTCTGGTTTACCTTAATCTTTTTACCAGTGCTCCCTGCTATAATATTCTCTTACGTCTTTGATGACCCAATCGTAACTATATCTTCTTATATAGTTTCATTCATCGTATTGATATTTTCATTTGAATATGTTATTAAAGTCCCTGATTTAAGTTTTCATTCACTTAAGGAAACCATTGAAGCATTCAAACAGTTCTTTGAACAGAAAGTTGGGAGTGCTGACCCAAATACAAGTGCTATTCCTGCTGATAATACACCAACACCTAAAAGAAATCTTTATAATGCAATAGTCCCAATTTTCATTATATCATTTATTTCTGTGTCACTCTTAACAAGCTATGTCAAATATAAATTTCTATCTATGACTCCGTACCACAGGAAAACTGAAATTATTATGGAGAAAGATACTATTCCAATGTTTGCATCTGAATACTACATTGGACATACACCAGAATTCTACTTCACTTATAGTGATAGTCTATTAGAGGTAAGAGTTATAAAGGCAGAGGATGTAAAGGAAGTTCGAACGCTTACAACAAGATAGATTATGCCACACTTTATTACCTCTTGCATCAGTGCACTTCCTAATGAAGATAAGAAAGCACTATGTTCAGGTATTGATATTTTGGATGTTGGTTGTGGTCACTGCCACTACTGGATAGACTTGTATAGAACAATCAAGTTTAAATCAATTGTAGGAATAGACAACGGTGGTAGAATTAATTTTTCTGTTGTAAATGATTTATCAATTCCACTTAGTGAAAAGTCTGTTGAAGCAGGTACATATAAACAGTACACAGCAGAGCATAAGTTAATCTATAAAGAAGAACCAGTTCTAACAGAAGAAGAATTCATGGATGTCTTTGATAGAAAAGAAAGTATGATTGATGCGTTTGATTATTTTGATGAACTGATTGAAGAAGGTAAGCAATATGACTTTATCATACTTGGTAATTTTATTCACTTGACTGAACTGGCAAAGGATAGGAAAGAAGACCTGTTGAACAAGCTGCATAAAATAACTGGTCAATATGTTTATCTGTTAGGTAACAGTCCTATCAACGAAGAAGAAGAAAGTCAGAGGCATTCAGAACAGGAAATTGCAGATATACTTTCACTACATTTTAAAGTTGTACTAAGACAGCATCCTGTAAACTTGCAGTTATATTCGATGATGCTGAAAAAGATTTAGACTTACTTTCTTTCATCATCAATCTTCTTTTCCATTAAAGCAATCACAGGTCTAACAATCCTATCAATCAATGACACTTCAATACCAACGCGGGCTGCTGGACTTTCAGGATTAAGAACGTACAACTTACATTTTTCCATCAATGCTTTTAACTCTGCATCATCATCAATCAATCCAGTAAATAAAGAACACTGTTTAAGAAAATCTGCCTGTGCTTTTCCGTATTCCATCTTTGCAAGGTTGAATGATTGTTCAGCTAAGTGTTGACCTTCATTGTATGTATTCCTTAGTGTATTAAAGGACATAAGATAAGTGTTTGCACAATCCTTATAATACACTTCCATGCTTTCTGTGTTTGCTCTAATCACAATCAACTGTTGAATCAAATCCTGCTTTGCTTTTTCTTTGTCCTTCTTATCCTGCCTGTTGTTCGTATAGACAGTAATCAACCATGCAATGATAGCACCGATTACAGCACTGGCAAGTGATATAAACCAATCTTCTTTATACCACTGTGGTTCTGCTTCCTTCAATGATTTGATTGCATCGACCAGTTGAACTGTCAATGAACTGTCCATTAAAGCTCCCCCATAAAGGGTATGAAGTACATGTGCTGAATCTGGTATCATAAGGACGAAAGATAATGGTTCTACACCAAAGTTGAATGGGTTTGGAAATAGGAGCTTCCACATACCCTTATGTCAATAAGTTGACAAGGGTGTTTTATAACAACTGAACATGCCGCTCCGTATTTAAGTCTGGGAGGACATCAAACATTCCCGATTGCATTTAGATTTTAAAAACAAAGAAAGCATATATGAAAGAAGCACCAAGACCACCCTAATTCACTAAAGACAAAAATATTTTTAAAAAAAGTTTTTAACAGTTCCAAAAATCAACAAATCAGTTTCACAATTAAAATTATAAGACAATGAAAAAAAGTAAAAACAAAGTACCTACACTAAGTCAAGTAAGAAGGAAAATCAATTCAGGTAAAGGAAAAGTTGAAAAAAGAAATGCTGCTAAGAAAGCCTATTCTGAAAAAGCAAAAGCATTACTTGAACAATTAAATCGTTACCTGAATATCAGATTCATGAATGCCACATTAGGTGATTGGGATGTATATCAGTTTGCAAAGGCAGAAGAACAGAAGCTTATCAAGGCAATCAAGAATTTTTCAACGACTGATGATGCAATAAAATTAGAAGTTGATTTAATGGTGTATGACTTGATTAAAGGATTCAACAAAGAACATAATGATACAAAGGCAGGTTATTTTAAATTGAAAGCAGCATAACAAATAAGAATGCCCTGTATCAGTTGATATGACACAAGGCTTCTTTATTTCATTAAGTTTTAATTACATCTCAGGCTGGTTGTTCAAACACGAACCAGCGTTCATGCTGTTTCAGGTACTTCAATTCAGGAAAGTAGTTCTTACCCATTGATGAAGATAGCATCTGTACGATATACTTTGCCAGAGTGCCATACTTCAAGTCATCCATCTGCTTGTCATGCTTCTTGTAATCTTTGGGATTAGGCAGTGCATTAAAAGCCTGATAAGTCTTTGCTTGTAAATCTGGAATGTTGTTCAAAAACAAAATATCTTTCAGGTCATTCAATGAAAAATATTCAACCCTGCTGCTGTTATCAGCATACTTACCCCAGTTGAATTTGAATACCGGCTCATCATTGTCCTGATAAGCAATACCAAATGTAACTGGTCTGTGCTGGTTCAGGTACTCTAATAATCTTTCGAAGTTAATTTCTACGTTCATTGTATTACAATCTTTAAGGTTACAGGGTAAGATAATAAAAAAGACAATTCTTGCAACCCTCCATCCAGTATAATTTTGCACCAGTTTATTCAGAGCAGTTGATGGTTATCTTTGCCATCACAATGCCAAAAAATGGCGACCAATGGAAGTAACCACCATTGGGCTTGTAATAGGACTGATACTTCAAACTATCAGTGTAATATTACAGGTGATAGAAATGACTTCTAACAAGGTTACTATAAACGTAGAAGTCACCGTAATTGTAGTAACTGCAATTACCCCTGCCGAATAGCCGTACACTTTGCTGTAAGGAAAGTAGCAGGAAACAAAAAAGCCCTGTGTCGTTTGATGCAGGGCTTCTTTGATTACATATAAATAAATTAGTGTTCAAGCATGTTCGCTTGGACAATCAGTATTTCTTCTTGTTGTAATGCTTTCTTCATCTGATTAATCAGTCCTTCTGGTATCATCTTGATTTCGTCTGGTGTCAATACGTGTGAATATTCTTTTTCATCGAAGAAACCTATGTAGAGATAGATAGTAATCTTTCCATCTTTTGTATAGTACAGTTCCAGTCTGCTGTCATTCATGTTGTGTTCGTCATATGAAAGAAAGGATGCAAGCTTACCTTTAAATCCAAATTCAGCACCTTCTTCAATCTCCATAATCATACCGGCAGTTATTCTTGAATTACGGGTGGCAATTCCAATATCAACCTGTCCTTCATTGACAATCTTAGATACAAACAATGAAAGGAAATCAGGAACGTGTTGCTTAAAACCTTTGTCAAAGTAATCTGCATTCTGCCACATATTACCCCAAAGATAATCTGCTTGTTCTTGTGTTAGTTTTGTCAGCATTGCAATCAATTTTATTTACCCAAGGTAATAAATTGACGAGTCAATTTGTAAACAGGTATTTACAAAAGTGCATTTTAGCAGTGAAACTTATCAACATACTGGTGTAAGCCTTGCCAAAGATGTTCCTTTGCAGAATGGAAACAGTTGCTTATGATATTGACTTAGACAGAAATCCAGCGTGGATATACAGAACACCTGAAAGAAGATTGTCTATACATGCGTCCCTTTCATCTTTCGGTTGCAAGGTGTTCAACGGTGCATACAAGGTTAAGAACTTTGACAAGTTCAAAGAAATCTGTCATGATGTATGGAATCACAAGAACAGGGATGAAGATTTACTGCCGTTCTTGGAAGAACATATAGTTGACCAACTCCGTGTGACAACCTGCTTTGAAAACATGATGAAGGGCATACTGCTTTGTAATGGGGTGGTGATACATAAAATTAGTAATGAACCTGCTTTTCTTGACTTGCATCAACAGCAGAAAAAAAGACCAATAAAGATGGGTGAAATCTTTACAGAAGAAAACCTGTATAAAAAAGAAGATGGAATGGTTTATTGTAAAGGTCTTACTACACAAACAATCAACATCAGTACGATGCTGGAAAAAGAACAGTATGTGAAGATGATAGATTGTCCAAAGGATTTATTGGATGCAATCCGTGAAGTGAATCACGAAAGAAATAGTCTGCACATGTTGATGAAATCTGGATTTGTACTTTCAAAAGAACTTAACCGGATTGATTTTTTAATGAAGCATGTTGCTTCAACATTAAAGCAAATGGAAGCCCACAATAAAAGTCATACTGAATTTAAAATATTTAATCTAAGTGATGGAATCAACATTGACCCCGAATGAAATTTTAGAGAAAGACCCTTTACAATTGTATGTTGATGAACAATTACGTTATGGGGCTGCTACGAATATGATAATGTTCAGCGTTGAAATGTATCATTCTTCATACATCAAGCTGAATATGGACAAGTACATCACTTTCCAGAATTTACCTGTGAAGGAAAAGATGCACTATGAACATTTTCAACCAATGATTTTCAATCACCTTACAAATTGCTTCACTATTTGTACAGTGTTTGAAAACTATGCAAAGGCAAGACTACTTTACACAGATGTTCTTGTTCACACATATAAGAATCCTAAAGTAAGAGAACAGCAAAGGAAGCAACCAATTTCCTGCAAAGGTGCTACGATTGAACAGCTAAAGGCAATGTTAAATCCAGAACTTACTATTGGTATGAAAGAAATATTGTCTGAACCATACAACATCGCATTGGATGTTTCACCCAATTTGTTAGAGTTTTTAAAGCATATCAGAATACCACGTAATAAGCTTCACTTCATGAACCAGATGCAATATAGTACAAGTGAAGAATTCATTGCTGGCTTACAGGAAGCAGATTCTTTTATTACCGTTAACATGGTTGATGTAATAAGAAAAGCAACTGGTCATGGTCATATAGGTGGACAGATGAATATTATTCCTGTTGATGAAAATGGAATGCCTGTATGAATCGTATAGGGTCTACATCTTTTCGTATAGGGTAGTAGGAAAACAGCCCAAAAACAGCGAAAATATAAGTCCCGTCCGGACCGCCAATTATTAAATTAAACCCTTGATAGTCAACACTTACAAGGGTTTTTTGTTTTTTATGTGGCAAGCCACGTGGCAAATTTTTACCTTGAATTCACAATTTTTGGACTCTAATGAGCAATGTGAAATTTTATTTGAGGGGGCTTATAGACAACGACAAGGAAAGCATGGTAGGCTATATGCCACCTGGAAATCGAAACGACTGAGGATCTCTACCGAGATTAAAGTCAAGAACTCCGAATGGAGTGGAAAGAAGATCAAGGGCAATGGATACGATCTTGAAAATCAAAAACTCTTTAACGTCTTTGCCAAAGCAATACAGGAAATTGCTAATGCAAGTCTTACTTCAAAGGTTTTAGCACCGATGGAACTGAGACGGGAACTCTTGCAAATAATTTCACCCGACAGAGCGATAATCAAAAGCGGAAAGAAGCAATACAATCTTCAGACATTCCTTGAAGAGTATATTAAAACAAACCCGGAAAATTTAAAACGCGATTCTTTAGGCAGCTATGAATACTTTTTAAATAATCAGCTAATCCCTTTTGCGAAAAAGTATGGAAGAGATTTTTTGTCATTCAAATCGGTCGATAGCACCTGGGATGAGTATTACATAAAGTTCTGCACAGATAATGGTTACTCAAAAAATACCATTGATAAATACAGGAAGGAATTAAAGAAGATCATGCGGTATGCCCTGATGAAAGATATTCATAGCAACCGGAAGTTTGAAAGCTTCAAACGATCGCAGGAAGAATCAACTTCAATTTATCTTACCGAAGACGAGATCAAAGAGATCTATAATTTAGAAGTCGAAAAAAAGTTAGATCTAACAAAAAACCTTTTTGTCTTTTCGTGCTTAACAGGTTTAAGGGTATCGGATCTTTTCCAGTTGAAGATTGAAGACGTCAAGGAAGATTACATATTAATCAAAACACTTAAGACGGAAGATCTCCTGAAAATTCCGCTACGTCCGACTGCATCATCAATTCTGAAAAAATTTGACGGTGTATTCCCAGCGATTACAGAACAAAAATACAATGCATACATAAAGGAAATTTGTTCTAAGATTCCATCCCTGAAAAAGGAAGAATCGATTTATTACACCCAGGGAATGAACAAGAGGGTGAAGGAGACCTATAAAAAGTGGCAGTTAGTTTCAACCCACACAGGACGTCGCTCGTTTGCAACCAATGAATATTTACGGGGAACACCTATATTTGATATCATGGCGATTACGGGTCATAGGAAGGTGCAGACGTTTATGAAGTATATTCGGATCACGCAGCAGGAGAAGGCGAATAGGTTGATGACGGAGTTTACGAAGAGGGATTTCTAATTTCTGACTACAACTTATAATTTTGAATTAACTAAAAAATAAAATGAAAATATTTATTGTTTTGTTATTAATTTTTAAAATGGGTGTAACGTTTTCACAAGAAATTCAAGGTAGAAAAAGTTTGTATAAGGGAATAACAGTAATTCAGCCGGATGTAAGTAGTCATAGTTCTACATTTACTATTTTGTATTTCAATAAAAATGACTCAACTAAATTTTTAATTGATAGTATTAATTTAAACAAACATTCTTATTCATTATCACCTAATTCGCAATTTATTGCGATTTCTGATGCTCCTGATGAATTTCTGATTTCTAAAGTAACAATTTATAATAAGTTTAAAGAGATTGTTAAATCATGTACCATTGATACGTTACAATTTCTTCATTTATCTGATAGCTTAAGCTTGGTTAGTGAAGGTAATTTTTATTCTGTTATGGAAAGAAAGACTTCAGTAAGATTTTATAGTAAGGATTGTGTTGAAATTATTAACAGTGTACCAGATAATTTTGGTTATGTCCACGAATCTCTTTTTACGAAGCATAACTATTTTTATTTTTTAACTATTGATGATACTTTAAGGTGTCGGAATGATTGTAATGCTGTATTATTTATATATGATTATGATTTCACTTTAATAGGGAAACAAGTATTTCCTTCTTTTCGCAAAAATTATATTTATAAACTTTCAGAAGAGAATGATGGCTTAGTAAGTATTATGCTAAGAAACAATTTAAACGAAAAGAAAATTTTCTTGAATAGCAAAGGTGAAATTGTAAAATGATTTCCTTAAATAAATTAGAAATTATTTTGTAAAAATTCAGGCTTGCCGCTTTTTATCTTGTTAAGATTTTCAACCCATTGCTTTACGTTGTACAATTTAAATCTTCCGACTTGTTTTGTATCGACATAACCCAGATTCTTATACTTATGAAAAGTCTTTTTTGAAATTGGATATTTATTCGTGAACCATTCTAGTAACTGATATTCTTCTTCGATTTTATTTTCGATAGCAGCCTGTTTTATTAACTCATTTAGTTTAGGAGTCAGTTCTTCCATAATATTATTGCACTTTTCATTCGACATTCCAGCTCTAATTCCATAGAAGTTGAAATTGACAATGCGGTGGAAAGATTTTTTGTAAAGATTTTAGATTTCCTCTCTACTATGTTTGATATTTTTCGACGGAAAATTTTAGAAAGCGATAAGTTATATATTAGAGAAATGCAGGACGACATCACTATTCAAGATGTTTTTCCAAACGAATGGAAAAGTGTGTATAGTGCGCCTGTCAGAAATTTTCATGGCCAGGCGGATACCATTACCGTAAATGAAAAAAATGAATGGTATGAAAATGGTCAGCACGTATGGAATATAATTGATTTTAAGTTGAAGGAGAATAGAATCACTTTTCTAAAACAAGATCCAAAAAATTATAATCGACTTGCATACAATGATTTGAAAATAGTTGATGAGAATCATTTCACCGGGCTGGAAAATGGTTTTATTAATATTGATTACAAAAAAAAGAATCCATGATTAATTGAAACAGGTTAGGGCGATGAGAATCATAACTGATACAACTGTTTGGTATAATAGAATGGACGATCCACGTTGGCAAGGACTGTACACTGCTACGCATATAAATTTTGAAGAGCTTGCATTCTCACACAGCATGCACAAAAATTTTGAAAGATGGAAACTTGCTATTACCAATTTACGAGATCTTCCAGTCCATTATCTTTATTCGGAGCCGCAACATTTTTTACTGTATGGGGATGAGAGAGCACATGAGAATGGGAAACTAATTTTGCAACCGGTTTTTCGATTCTTTGACAATGCAATAAAATATGCAAAAGCGGAAGATTTCCGAGCTGAAGTTGAACGACTTATTGAGGGTGAAAATGCTAAGTTCAAACAAATGCGCGACCATATGCATCAGGTTATCCGGGATAGTCAGAAGAGCGGAAGAGAAGGATTCGGAAAAAAGATTTCGATTGAGGAGGCAAGAATATATTTTAGAAAAGTCTTTTGTGCAGCATTGATATCCGATCAGATAATGGAGATAGATTATATGGATGTTGAATGGTCCGAATTTGAGTTACTTGAAAAAACCGGCACGCAATATTTTAACGAGTTACAAACTGGTAAAAGGGGTTGGAATGAAAATGATTATCTTGATTTAATTTTAATTAACCTTATGTGCGTCTCCCCACGAGATAAATATTTTGTAATTGAAAAAAAGTGGAAGGAATTAATTCGTGATGCAGGGATGGGACACTACATTTAATTTAATTCGTCATGCGCTTTGCGCTTCATTGATTTTCATTTATTCCAAATACAATCTCATTTAACAATAAAGAAATTTCATCCACAGTTTTTCCAAGTGTCCCGGCAATAATAACCGAAATCTGCTCTGCTTTTCCGTTTCCATTCGAGGAAAGTATACCAAGTATACGTTTCTTCAAATCACTATTCCTTCTTAAGATTTTTCCCATCTCTCTTCCTAAAACTCTGGCAGAAATTATATCAAGAGACATTTCATCGCCGAATAAATCATTGTGTTCAGCCCAGATTATTTCATCATAGATGTTAAAGAAGTGAAATATAATATCGGCTATGTCTGTTAAATCATCTCTTCGTATTTCAGGTCTGTCATCCCATGCAATAAATTTTAATAAAACGACTCCTGGAAGTGTACAGACTTTGAAAGTTATCTTATCCTCAAAAGTTACTTCAGGCAGGCCTTCTGCGTATACTTCTTTCATTCCATCAAAATTCAAAGTTGTCATTCCGGTTCCTTTTACAGGAACTTTTCCTTCTTTTTCAATTTCCCCGAATGGTAAAATATCAATTTGCCTTCCATTTGGCGCAATTAACACAAAAGCATTTTCACTTGAGCTTGAAAATCTCTCAGTTTGGATCAAATAGTTTTTCAGTTCGTCGAAATGATCGCTATCCTTTAGGAGAACTCCGAAATCTATATCACTTGTCGCTCTCCGAGGAGTAATGTCTTTCAAACCACGCATCCAAACTTCACGTGCAAGTGCTCCTATGAGATAATAATCAATTCCAAATTTCTGAAAACCACGTTCAAGTGCTTCCAGGATCTGCAAGATTGATTTTTCCTGGCGGATTTTATTGAAATCTGTTATATAATAACTCATCGTAAATTTTTTGTGCTGTTTCCATGCATCTTCTGTCACCGGTGTTTATCAAATCAGTATAAGCAAGTAGTGGATGGACTACCGTGTCGTTATATGTTTCTTCAACATTCCAGAATTTCTTATAAACACGGATATTACCATTAGGCTCGGGTATAAGGCGGTAATTTTTGATCAGATTGTCCTGAGTTTCTTCGGTATATAGATTGAAAATTTCAGGCAGTAAATATTTTGTGATTATAGCTCCTGCCGGCTCACCACCCCAAAATGTTTTTTGTTTTTTTAGTTCCAGATTTTTCCAGTTATTATAGTCGTCATTTTTCAGGAAGCGAAAATTACCGATGTGTATAGTTGGTTTCAATTTTTCCTCATAGCCTGCAAGCCACTTCTCCAGGAGTTGTTTTTTATTTATCAGAATAAACTCGTTCCTGTTTTTTTCAATCAGGAATTTATGTTCTTTCAAACCATTTAAAATATAGTTAATGTTGCCCAATGCAACAGCTGCTTTTTCTGCAATCATTCGCTGCGGCTGGTTCAGTAAGTTTTCATCAATAAGTAAATGATATAGGACTTTCAGTCCGGTAGCAGTAAATGCCCGGTTTACTTTTTCAGTTCTGATTTTTTCGGTTTTGTGTCCCTCCAGCCAAATATGATGCTTGGGTGTTTGCAGAAAAATATTTCCTGCAGTGTCAAGGTAACCGATCCGATGTTTCCGAAGTTCTTCCCTTATTTTTGGGAAAATAGTTTCGGCAATCAAAAGGAAATTTTTGTAATGCTCAGCCCAATGTTTTATTTTCTCCAATTGGTGATTACGGACTTCACGTTTCACCTCGACTATAAATACTTCTTTTCCGTTGTCGAATAGCATATTCACTTCACCGTCAAGACCCTTTTTGGTGTTGGCTGTAAAATGACCCTTGATGCCTGTGTGCTTTTTAAGGTTTTCTAATGCTAAATGTGCTATTTTATCCTCCATACTGATGGTATACGTTCATTATTTTATAATGTTCACGGGCCGTGAACATGCAAATATAGTGAACAAAGTCCGGAAAACAAATAAAACTTTGATCCGCCGCTCATAAAGAAGTAGATTGGGGCTACCAAAATGAATTCTAAACCCAAATTTCATAATTCTAAACCCATGTAATCGCAATATCATAGGTAAATCGATACAAATAGTAAGTCCCGTCCGGACCGCAAATAATTGTAAAACCTTGAAGATTAAAAACTTTAGGGTTTTTTATGTGCTTTTTAGGTTTAGAATTTTTATAAGCTTTCACTGCTCTTAATTCGTGATTCGCGAATTGAGAGTATTTAGTATTTACAAAGTACTACTTATAGTAACTTTACATCAATATGAAAACAATACTGCTCTTATTATCTGCTTTTATTCTAAATATTAGCAACCTTTTCAGTCAAAACTGGGAATTCATGGGCACAGGTGTTCATGGAACTGCAATAGACCTTGATGGATCATTATGGGTCGTAGCAAATGGTGGATTGTACCATCGAATCGCAAATAATTGGATAAAATATACTGCAACTAATAGCGGACTTCCAACAAATTCTTTACGGTGCATTGCAATAGATGGATCGGGAAATAAATGGATTGGAACCGATTTTAGCGGTGTAGTAAAATATGATGGTTCGAATTGGACTGTCTATAATGTATCGACAGGACATTTGCCCATGTACAATCAGATTCTTGATATAGCTGCGCACGACAACCGTGTTTACATAGCACAAACAGCAAATCTTTCATATTTTGATGGCTCAACCTGGAGTAATAATAATTTTAATCCGGTTAGATTAGAAATGGATTCAACGGGAGCAGTCTGGTATCAAAACTCACTACAGCTAAATACATTTTACAGGTATGATGGAGTTGCCAATACAACGTTTCATGGAAATTTCAGCGCTTCCATAACTGCAGGGAGATTAGCGATTGATAATAATTTACACGTATGGTTTGCAACTGATTCGGGTCTGGTTGAATTTGACAGCACTAATTACATCAGACATCATTTTCCCGGCACACTTAATCATGTCAGAGTTTCGGCCTTGCATGCTGATAACGATAATAATATATGGCTTGGCGAATGGAATATTAACAAATTCGATGGTCAAAACTGGTCAATGTATGATACAACAAATTCACCGATGGATTATTTCTATGGTACAATTGAAAAAATTACCCATGATGATATGGGCTTAATTTATTTTTGTCAACAAAGCGGAGAATTAATTGTGTACGATGGAAACACATGGAGTACAATTAACCAGCCCGAATGGTCAGACAATCCAGGACTAAGTCGTGCAGTTATACTTACCAATGATTCAGTGGGAAATATTTGGTCAGGTTCGTTAGGATTTATCAGCAAGATCAACGGAAATTCAATTACAAATTACCGTTTGCCAATTGTAAATTCATATGTGCGTGGATTATGCGTGGCGAAAGATTCATTGTGGGTAGCGACAAGTAATGGTTTATACAAATTCGACGGAACTAATTTTACCCTCATAGGTTCCACAAGTTTAGCGTGCCATAAAATAAGCAAGGACGCTCAGAATAATATCTGGATAGGCACTATGAATGGATTGTATAAATATGATGGGATAACCTTGTCATCATTCGGGGGTTCTTCAGGAATGCATCTTGGTGAACCTCGCAGCATAGCATTCGACCATAACGGCGTGATGTGGGTCGGCACATACTCCATTGGAATGTATCTGGTAAGATACGACGGTGCAAATTGGACAGAATTTAAATTAGACTCGGTTGGGACTCTAGCATCCGCAGTTAACGATATTCACATTGATCAACACAACGTAAAATGTTTGGGAACTCAAATCGGTTTGATAGAATACAACGACACCGTCTTTACAAAATATAATTTCAGTAATACCGGAATGGATCTTAGCCGATTGTATGCCGTCGAATCAGACAGCGTAACGAATACACGGTGGCTTGGGACAGATGCAGGCGGTTTATTTTCATTTTACAATAATACCTGGACATTTTACTCACACCATAATTATCTGCCGACAACTTCTGTATATGATCTCTTGATTTTTAATAATAAGATTTACATTTCAAATACTCTTGGAGGAATTTGCACTTATGACGATTTAAGTACGGTGACAGCAACTATTTATTCTGATAATCAACTATCAGTTTATCCAAATCCATTAAATAAACTGATCCACATTCCGCTAAACGAAAAACATAAAACGCTGATTATTACAAATATTTTAGGAGCGATCGAAATGATAAAATCAGTGAACGAATTTAAAGAAGAAGTGGTTCTTGATCTATCAGGTTTCAAATCAGGAGTCTATTTTGTGACGTTGATAGGTGAATCAATGAAAACTTCGGGAAGGTTTGTGAAGTATTAAGCCGGGAAAATATTTCTCGTTTGGTATTTGATGTTCTATAAGCCTATATGATATGGGAATTTGGTAAAAGGTGCAACTGGGAAAGTGGAAACGGAATTAATTAAAAAACCGGTTCTACCGAGGGTAACTAAAGTACCGTGTGCGGCGGAATCCCCTCTCACACGAGTATATAAATGAAATTCCTTCTCATTTTTTAAATCGTGTATCAATTGAAGTTCATCAAAAGGTAAACATACTTTCTTGCCCTCATTGCAATACTATTTTGCTATCAGCATCCAAATATTGCTCGGAATGTGGTACTAAGTTGTGAGATGTTTTTTGTGATGAAAATCAATTCGGCTGCGCCTGCAATACATACCTGTGCTGAAATAAGCTTTTTCCCCTAAGCTCTGTGTATTTCAATACATCAGCATTAGACATGTTGTACAGCGATTTGGCTTCACTCCATGAAGATCCATAAAACGAACGGTTGTAACCGCTGGTCGAATACAGATTGAATAAGTAAGAAGTTTGAAGTGATTGTAACTCTATGATCGGGTAGTCGAGTTTGTTAAACTTTTTCGCTGCTTTTGTAATTCCTCCGTAAGATGAGCTTCCCTGATCGAGTCTGTTTTTTATCCTCGCATCCCATTTGCCATAGCCGGAAGCTGTGGATAAATAATCCGATACACTTACATAATTTGATAGAAATATTCCGTCACAGTAGTACACCATCGAATCCACGGCACGCTGAGGGTTGGAGTAATTCTTTCCCATCCAGCCTTCGTAGAAATAGAATTTGGCTCCATAACGGTTGCACATCGCTTTTGTCAATCGCAAGAGCTTGAAACATCCGGTATAATCTCCCGTTACCCACGGTTCTTTTTCGGTCAGGGGGGCTACGATGGTACGCAAATCAGGATATGAAGTATATAATGCATCCCACCAGGCAAGTTCAGATGTTTCCCGTACATCACACGTAATTAATTTAATTCCGTATGAACTGACGGCTTTACGGCAAAAGGCGGCAAACTTGCTTCTTGCCGAAGAAGTATTCATTGAATTGCGTGCATAGCAGTTCATCATGTTTCCACCTTTGTTTTTTAAATAATTGAGGAGTTGATTTTCGCTGGTGGTATTTCCAATTACGAGGTAATCGGGATGGGTATAAAATCCGAACAGTTCAGGTAATATTTGATTGTTGAGCCGTAAATCGGTAGTAGAAATTTCGTGTGTGACAGATGGTTCAATCTGGTTTTCTTCTTCTTTCGTACACGACGTGAAAAACAATGAAAAGCTTACAAGTATTAATGCCGGGATCAGAAGAAGTACTGAAGGATGCTGTTTTTTGACCATTTTATTTTTTTTGTTTTAGTCAGGATAGAATTTGCCTGTGATCGATTTATGAATCAACCTCTGTAAATGTTCGTGAAAATTACGATTGTAATAAAACACCGGGATTTTTCAAACTACTGTTCAGTCAATGATTCTACACTGCTGACAATGATTCCAGGTGTTTTACTTTACGCTTTAGCGTCTGCAAGGATAGCCTGCAAATTTAGGTTTTAGATGAACTTTTCGTGGGGTGCAACGGTGAGACCGCATTCAAATAAATAATTCAAAATGTTGTATTCCCCGAAGATCACATAGAATGTCGCGCAGAAATCACAGAAGCATAAAGGGATTGCTCATTAATAAAATAAAATCCCACAGCCAACTTTATAATCCCTGATCACAGATTTTATCCTGCTAAATTTCCGGTTTACCTTATCAATTTCAAAAATGTAAGGATCGTATTTTTTGCCGAACATTCTTTTGAAACCTTTATAATCCTCGTGTGCCGGGTCTTTTAATACTTTAAGTATTTCATTGAAACTGTGAATGCCTCCGCAGTCTTCGGGCGGGCAATTTCCATTGCCTTCGAGACAGAACGGTAAATGCGTAGCCACGCTTTTGGAAACGTGCCTGTTTAATTTTATTGAATGTTTCCAATAATCACCAAGATCATAAATATACACCATCGTCTGGCCCGGCCGCTGCAGGACGCTGCAGATTTTTATGTGAACAGGGTTTATCAGTTCAGGAGGCAAGTCTGCATCAGGATAGTCAATACCAAAAAGCAGATCGCCGCGGCGGAACTCAAATAAATGTGAGTGACTCCAGCCCATTGCCACCTGGATCACACAATGTAGATCAAACAGCGACATATCACTTTTTACAAGTACGCGTCTGTTTACCGGCAGATCTGAATCGATCAGGCTAATGGAAATATCCGAAACGTCGTCGATCTGGTAGGGTGGAATGAATTCTGACATTTTGTGTGAAAGGTTTGTTGATATTATTTTCTGAATGCATGCAATCATTGCCGGTTTTTCCCATGCAGAGAATGAAATGAATGAATTCAGAAAAACCAGATATATCGCCTAAATGTAAAAATTTCCCGACAAATAATTTTGCACATATAAAATCCGGCAGTTACTGCAAAAAAACTTCTCCTATGGCGGCTCAGGCGTGACTGGCACAGATGTTTTTAGAAATATTATCGGTTGAAAAAAATGTTTTTGATTACTTAAATAGTTTAAATCATGGCAAAGACATCTAAAAAGGGTAAAAAGAAAGTTGAAAAGGTAATGCATGAATACAAGCATGGTACTCTGAAATCGGGGAGTGGAGGCAAGGTGAAAAACCGTAAGCAAGCCATAGCAATCGGCCTGAGCGAGGCCCGTAAAGCCGGCGCAAAAGTTCCCAGGAAGAGGCGGGCAAAAAAATCTTAAATTCGTTTGCGAATGGGATAAAAGATTTTTTATTTCACACCTGTTTCATACCACGGTCTTAGCTTTTAGCTCTTGGTTCTTGATTCTTGGTTCTTGATACTCCCATCCAATGCCCCTGCGTCTCCTGTTAGCACTTTTCATTTTTACTTCTTTGACCAGGCTCACCGCCCAGGTTTATGTTTCTACATTTTCCGGAAGCCTGTCGGGCATTCCAGGTTTTCACAATGGTCCGGCAGATTCTGCGACTTATAACAAGCCATTCGGAATGTGCATGGATGGAAATGGAAATATATTCATCGCTGAGGCAAACAATTGTATCCGGAAAATCGATCATGTTACGGGATTGGTCAGTACCTGGGCAGGAAGCGGCATTGCCGGATGGAAGGACGGATTTGGGGATACTGCCCAGTTTAGAAATCCGAGCGACATCTGTGTGGATATTTCGGGAAATGTTTATGTGAGCGATTTTGAAAATCACTGCATTCGTAAAATAGATACGAATCGTATGGTCACGACCATTGCCGGAAATGGTTTTGCCGGTTTCCAGGATGGAACATCAAATGCACGCTTTGCATATCCGCGGGGCATTTGTATCGATCCGGGTGGAAATATTTTTGTAGGCGACAGTTGGAATCACCGGATACGCAGGATCGATTCTCTGGGAAATGTTTCTACGTATGCAGGAGGTGGTATCTTCGGCTTGTCTACGACCGGCGCATTGTCTGACGGACAGGATACATCGGCAAGATTTTATACACCCTGTGGACTGACAATCGATTTACAGGGCAATATTTACGTGGCCGATGCATACAATCATCGTATCCGGAAAATAGATCCCTCACGTATGGTTACCACGCTTGCCGGCAGCGGTCCGACCGGCCAGGGCATGGGAGGTTACCAGAATGGAAGTTTTGGAACTGCAATATTCAATACTCCGACCGAAGTTTTTTTTGATACGGTACAAAACACCCTTTACATCAGCGATACATTCAGCAGCAGAATCAGGGCTGCGGATCTTGCCACTTCCACTGTTTCGAATGTGGCGGGTACGGGCAGCGGAGGCTATACAAACGGACCCGATAGCATTGCCGCTTTTAATTATCCCCGGGCAATCGTAACCGGGACTTCAGGCGAAATTTTCATCTGCGATTTCAATAATAATTCCATCAGGAGAATCGGCAGTGATTCCGGTTTGAGTATCGATGAGGTTGAAAAAAATGAGATCAGAATTTATCCGAATCCGTCATCCGGGATTTTTACAATCCTGTTTTCGAATTATATGAACCATACTGTTGTTGTTCATGATTTCTGTGGTAGAAGTATCCGGAGACTTTCGGTTTATGGCGAGACGAGACTTGACTTATCTGAATTCGAAAGAGGGGTTTATTATATACAAGTTGACGGCAAGCGGATCTTTCCTGTGCTGGTTAATTGAATTTTGAGAGGATGAATTGAGAATTATATGGTGTAGAAATTGACATTTTTGCTCACTTGGGAGGTGTTTTCACGGGAGGTTCATTTATAGGGAGGTATTTTAGCTTCGATTTCCATTCAATTCATTGATATTACCGGTATCTTAAAATCAGACAACATGAATTCAATCTTCAGGCGTATTGCAATCTTTTCAGTAACCATATTATTCTCATTTATGTTCTTTTCATTTGTGTTAAAGGATTCTGAAACTATCGTAATAAAAACAAACATCTATTGTGATCACTGCAAGGAGTGCGGCAGTTGTGGCGGGAAGATCGAAAGAGATCTGGGTTTCGACAAGGGAATAAAACTCGTCAGGCTCGACGACAAGGCCATGACCATTACTGTTACGTACAATCCAAAAAAGACGAATCCAGAGAAAATACGGCAGACAATTTCCAGGTATGGTTATGATGCTGATGATGTAAAAGCGGACCCGGATGCGTATTCCAGGTTGGATGACTGTTGTAAGAAATGAGCGAAAATCCCTGGAACGATAGAATCAAAAAAAAGTCGCCGGGAACCAGCCGATTTATAAGATAACCAGCTTTTGTTTTATTTTTTTTCCGCTGTTATACACCTGTAAAAAATAAATTCCTTTCTCAATATTTTCGATGTTCAGTTGATATGGATTTGGAATTTCGGATTCAGACTTGCAGAAAACAATTTTACCTTTCAGATCGACAATTTCAAGATAAGTATCTCCGTCGTGTTTTTTCGAAAAATGAATCCATGCATTATCGCTGGCAGGATTCGGAACGATGGAGATTGGTTCTTCATTCCTCGTAAAATATAAAGTAATAACCTTTGAATAGGAAAAATTACCGTCATAGTCGATCTGCTTTAAGCGATAATATGAATTCCCTTCAAGTGGGTGCAAATCCTGATATGCATACTCCCTGAGGATGGTGCTGTTGCCGTTGCCATTGATCACAGACAGTTGCCTGAAGTCTTCCGTGTCCCTGCTTCGCTCTATTACAAAATAATCGTTGTTCGTCTCGGAGGCGGTGGTCCAAAATAGTTTGACATTATTTCCATCCGTTGAGGCTGAAAAATTTATCAGCTCCACCGGTAAGACACAGGAGGGAAGTGCCGTAAGTGAAACATCATCGACATACACATATATGTGCCGTTTGAAGTCGAGGCTGTCGATGAAAACTTTATTTGTAGATACGTCGTTTACAAAATTCCCGATCGTTAAATATTCTTCTCCTCCTGCGGCTTCATAAATTCCTGAGACCGGAGTCCATCCTGCGGTATTGAAGTAGTTTCCGGGATTATTGCTGATCTGAGGAGTGAGATTCAGCATGTTGATATTTGAAATTTTAATCAGCGAATCAGAAAAGTAGACTCCGAAATTGTCGGTGGTATACGATGAAGAATCTGCCAGGCTAACATACATCTGAAAATGGTAGCATGTATGTGCAATGAGCGGGGAATTCAATTTTACTTCAACATATTCTCTCCAGTTGACCGGTGTTGTGATAAAGATATACATGCCTGAATATCCTGAGCCGCTCTTTGCATGCTGGTATCCGAATCGGTTCTGCGGAATACCTGTATTGCCGGAGGAACATTCATTATAATAGTCGGGAGTTGTAATTGTTGGCGATTGCCAATGCATTGCCTGTGAGAGTTGCCCTTGCGTAGCAGGACACGAAATGAAAATTTCAAAGTCGGGGTTGGGAATTAAATTTTGTGAAAACCCTTTTACAGGGATGAAAAGCAAAATCGATAACAGGGAGAGATGTTTCAATTACACTTTGATAAAGTATATCAAATATAATTATAAAAATTTTAGATTTCATGCAAAAGTTCATGGAAATAAAAAGTCCATGTAAAACATTCGTTCAACATGGACTTAAATTAAAATTTATACGTCCCTGAGTTATTTTTCTAAAACAATCCGCTCGCCGGCTATGCCTTTGTCAGATTTCAGTTTAAGGATATAAATTCCATTTGGAAGTGAGGATAAGTCGATTGTTTCTATTCCGGATTTTGGCGAGTTGACTTTCTTTGAGAGAACGGTTTTACCGGGCAGGTCAACTACTGAAATTTCAAATGTCTTAATTTCTGTATTTGCCAGGCTGACATTGATCATTCCGTTAGTAGGATTAGGATAAACTCCAAAAAGTTTTTGTGTGGTGTTTTCCCGTATCGACGTGGTTGTAGTGATATTAATATCGTCGACGTATAAATTATTCTGATAATCGTTGATGTTCCTGAATTTGAAACGAACTGCATTATCTGCAGCATAAGCATTCAGGTCTATCACTTCCATCCGCCATTGATTTGATGTTGGCACAAATGAATTAGCCAGCCATACGGGACTCGTTGTGGCCAGTGCTGTTCCCGATTTTTTATACAATGAAGTATAGGTAATACCGCAATCTGTTGAAATCAATACTTCGAGTGTGTCAGAATAGTTTGGATTAGATACGGGATCTGTATAAAGTCTGTAGGCAAGATAAAATGAGAGCTGAGGATCGGTAACGGTAGTGAGGTCGAAGAACGGTGTTTCAAGTTCGTCCAGTCGTCCTCTTGCATTGTAATTATAATTATCCATCCACATGGAACCTGTTCCACCGCCATGACTTGCGTTCGCTCTTGCCCAGCCTGTTCCTCCATCGTCATTGTACTGTTGCCATCCTGAGGGTGGAAACAGTGCTGCCGTGAAAGCTTCACTGTAAGGGACTGCCTGTCCTGCAATCATGACGGTAAAAACAACAGACAGTGTGTCGTTGGAATTATTTAAATCCGTACTGTTGTTTGGCAGAGCGGTATAAGCGTAAAATGTATGAACTCCACCCGTGGTTGTTCCCGCAGGAAGAGTCACATCCACTGATGAAAGGGAAGTCAGCGTACCACTCCACGCATAAGATTGCCATGGGTCGTTATCGATCCTGTAATAAATGGTGGCAGAAGTGAGATCTGTGGTTCCCCAGTTTTTAATATTTACGACCTGGGTTACGGAGGTGGAACAATTAAAGGAACCCGGATTGATGATCTTTGGAATGCCTGCATCTACAGCCTGCAGGATGACCGGCTGAATGCCTTCTGAATTAACGATAGTAGGGTAGAAGCTGTTAATTGCAGCTGTCATTCGCGTAGTCTGGTTTTGAGTGAACATGTTGAGGCAACTGTCCACGCTGTAGTCCATGTAGTTCATGAACATGACTCCGGGAGGATTTGGTGAACATGCATCCGTATGAGGATAGGTATAGCAGGTGAAATTTGTAGGACCTGCCTGGTTTGGAGTATCACCGATGTTGTCACTTCCCGTGCAGGCACTGCTGTCATCGCCCCAGATGTGAAATAAGTTAAAGCAATGTCCGATCTCATGGGTGGTGGTGCGCCCCAGATTTAATGGCGGCTGGGCAGATCCGAGTCTTCCGAATGACCCATAGTCGCACACGAAACCAAATGTAATACTCGGGTTCGCAGTTGGAAATTCAGCATAGCCGTACAGTCCACTTACCAGGTTACAGACCCAGATGTTTAAATACTTGTTTACATCCCATGCATCGGAACCGCCCTGGGAATTGAATTTTACGGCATCGTCTGTACTGAATGAATTTACAGTCGTCTGTTTGTGAATGATTCCATTGGTCGGGTTTCCATTGGGGTCTCTCCTTGCAAGCACAAAATAATATGGCATCTTCCCTGCAATTGATTGCCAGACCGCAGGAGTATTTACAGTATCTGCATTGGTTCGGCTGTAGTCCTCATTCAATACATCGATCTGTGAAAAAACCTGGGCATCGGAAATATTTTGTCCGGATGTTTTCCAGATCACATGTACCACAACAGGAATCGTATCCGGTACGGCGCTGTTGGAGGCGCGGAGATTTGCGTGAGAATTCTCCC
Source organism: uncultured Flavobacteriales bacterium (assembly GCA_964595205.1). GTDB lineage: Bacteria > Bacteroidota > Bacteroidia > AKYH767-A > 2013-40CM-41-45 > JADKIH01. Next base: position 76,085 of record CAZQOQ010000023.1, read on the forward strand.
ATTGTTGCAGAATGGTTTCATTCTGTAAGAAAGCCTTAGCGTAAGCAGGGTCGGTCTGCATCTTGAGGCGGTGATGTTCCATCGTTCCGCAGGGTTCTGTTACCTGAGCATGTATTTCGAAAACAGTAAACAGAGTGGTAAAAAACAAAAGGACGATTTTTACATTGAGTAGAAATTTTTTCATCAAATATTTTTTAGGAGATCAAAGGTAATAAAAAACAGTCTCCTTACTGAAAATCGAACCGGGAAATAGCCGTGAAAAGAAACTGAAAGAGATGAAAACTACTTTTTCATTTTTTCTCCCAATTGTTGTTTATTTTTCATCCGTATAAGAAAGAGAAAAAATTAAAAATGTTTCGGCTATTGTGAATCCGATTTCCCTTAAAAAAATCCCAAAAAAATTATTTAAAAAGCCCGTTATTTTTAAGGGCATTATCCATATCAGTTTTCAGGTTCACTTTATCGTTCCTGATAAACTGGGTCACATCACCATTTTTCCCGGGATGATGAATGATTACAAAAACATTCTTGTTGTCTGAGTAAAATTCATATTGATATTTTTTATCTCTGATTTCAACCTTTCCCTCGGTAATTTTTGACCTTTTCATTTCGGTTTAATTTTTTGATGACGACAAAGGTCGTCAATTACTTTTGATAATTATTATCATACTCGTAATGCGACCAATAGTTACCATATAAAAAAGCGAAAAAAAGATTAAAAACGATGTTTTAAAAAATATTTTGAAGATATCAGGTTTTAATTTATCTTTCATTACCATTCAACATTAACCACAAACACACAAAAACATGCTAAAATCAAAGACCACACTGAAAATTCCCATTTGATTTAATTAGTTACTTTTCAAAGTATCATTTTCGTTCTTAACCTGTATAAATCAGGGAATCACAATTATTCCGGGGGGGGGTAGTCAATTTAAATTTTTGTTTAGTATAAAATCATATTACATGAAAAAAAATAGGATATTATTTTTTATCGGGTTAATGATGTTTATTAGCCTGACAGAAGCAAAGGCGCAAACCGCTACGGACGGTTTCTACATGGATAAGGGTGTGATCTGTGTGCTTGCAGATTATTCACACGACAGTTGGAAGGAATACTGGGAAGGAGAAAAAAAGCGGGAATCAAATTACATTGGTACTTTTAATTCGAGTGCCATAAACGGAATGTACGGTCTCGGCATTACGGGTAATTTATTATTTACCGGAGCACTTCCATACATATGGACCTCCTCGACGGAATTCTATAACAGCGGCCAGAGCGGTTTCCAGGATCTGTCGCTGGGTCTGAAGTGGCGGATTTTCAGAAAACATATCGCCGGCGGTTATATTTCTTTTCAGCCGTCGCTCACGGCTTCTTTTCCCGTGAGTGATTACATTCCTGATGCACTTCCGTTTTCGATCGGACTCCATTCGAATACGCTGGGTACGAATGGAATTGTAAACTACATGATGGATAAGAATTTTTACCTGACAATTAACTGGGGGTACCTCTGGAGAAGCAATACCACAATCGATGCAGATTCCTACTGGTACCAGGACCAGATCTATTATACTGACGAGATGTATGTTCCGAATTTGATTCTCTATGGCGCACGACTCGGTTATGATGTGGAGCGTTTCCGTGCGGAGGGCTGGATCAGTGTTCAGAATTCCCAGGGCGGAAGCGATATCAGGCCAAACGATAAACCGTATCCATGCAACCGCATGTCTTTTACAAAAGTCGGTGTAGCCGGAAAATATAATTTAAAACAAATCGCCAACCTTAGCATCAATGCTTCCTTCGGATATACTCTCGATGGAAGAAATACAGGTCAGTCGACTTCTTACAGTGCAGGTGTACAGTACATATTTAAATGTTTCTAAACGATGAAGAAAAAATTTACACGCAGCAAAAGGAGTATAAAGAGTTCAATCTTTTTCATGCTTCTGATCATTGTTACAGGATGTAACAAGGAGATTGAAATGGATCAATGGGATCCATATAGTCCGGCAGACATCGATGCCACTGGCGGCAGCTGGGTTCCGGTTATTGTATCTTATGATTCGGTTCCCGTAAATGCACCAGATGCAATAAGTTCATCGACCTATTTAAGCGAGCTTCAGAATACGAAAAATATGCTTGCTGCGGTTACGAATACCCAGGAAGAAGCAGTTGCATACTGGAGTTTTGGGGCCTTACGATGGAATGAGATTGCCCGTCAGTTGATAGCAAAGTATAACCTTGCGCCGGAAGCCAGTGCAGACGGAACCTATCCGTTTCCCGACGCAACGCGTCCGTCCGAATATCCATTATTTCCTTTCGCAAATCCGCCTTATGCATGCCGGGTGTATGCATACCTGAGTGTTGCCCAGTACGATGGACTGGTTTCGGCGTGGCACTATAAGTTTCTTTATCAGCGGCCTGCTCCTCACAAGGTTGATCCGGGCATTGTTCCCCTGATCTATTCAGGCGATCTGCCATCGTATCCGTCCGAAGATGCAGTTGTAGCAGCAGCGTCGTGTGCAGTCCTGAAAGCGATGTTCCCGCTCGAAACTGCCATGCTCGATGCGAAACTTGCCGAGCATAAGAATTCGAGGTTATGGGCCGGGGCAAATGTGGAAAGCGATCTCACTGCAGGTGACCTGCTGGGAAAGGCTGTTGCGACCAGGGTTCTTGCACGCGCGAAGACCGACGGATTTGGAGCATCGAAGGGAAGCCAGGCAATCTGGGATTCACTTGAAACAACAGCGGTTGTTCCTTGGAGGAGCCTGGAGACACCTCCGCGTCCTCCGCAGTTGCCGCTCTTCGGTAATGTGAAAATCTGGACATTCGATAATTCAACTAAAATTTCTCTTCGTCCTTTACCCCCGCCTGCAGTAGGAAGTGCAGAATTTCAAACGGCGCTTGAAGAAATCAAGGGCTATTCAAAAAATCTTACCAGGGATGAATACCGGATTGCAGACTACTGGAGTGATGGTCTCAGCACTTATACTCCGCCGGGGCATTGGAACCGGATTGCCTGTGACCTCATCGTAAAAAATAAGCTGAGCCAGTTGCGCGTAGCTCGTGCGCTGGCACTCATGAACATGGCCGTTGAAGATGCAGGTATTTGTTGCTGGGACACGAAGACATACTATTATTATCCACGACCTTCCCAGATGGATCCGGAGATTACTACTGCAATAGGTCTTCCTAATTTTCCGTCATATACTTCCGGACATTCCACATTTTCAGGAGCTGCTTCCACGGTACTTAGTTATTTATTCCCGGCAGAGGCAGGTACATTGGGCAACATGGCCCTGGAAGCTTCACTTTCCAGGATGTATGCTGCTATCCATTACAGGTTTGATTGTGAAGCAGGATTAGCCTGTGGTAAGAACATCGGTCAATATGCAATTACCATTGGTCAGAACGACGGCTCTCCTCAATAATTAATCCGTTAATTTCATTTTATGAAAAGAATAATTTTTTTCTCATTAATTTTTACATTTTTTCTTTCCTTCAGGGTGTCAGGACAATATGAGGAAAGAACGCTTCATGAATTGAATCAATTGCTTATCAATACGGTTATGGATGATTTATTTTCTCCTCCCGTAGCGAGCCGGATTTATGTGTATCCCAACATTGCATTTTATGAATGCATCCGGTTGAGAGATGAGAATTATAAGTCGTTGTCGGGGAGCCTTACCGATCTGCATGGGCTTCCGGTTCCGGATCGGGAAGCACCGGTCGATTATTTTGCGGCGGCCGCAGTTTCTTTTTCATGGGTAGGTCAGAGCCTGGTAGGTTCCGAATACAAACTCGAGGATTGGAGAGTTGCATTTATCGATTCATTAAAGAAATTTTCAGATACTTTATTAGTGAATCGATCCATTGAATTCGGTCGTACGATGGCTGATTCTGTCATCAGTTGGTCGAGAAAAGACAATTATCTTGTTTCGAAGGGGATGCCCCGATACACTTTGTTGAATAAACCGGGTACGTGGCAGCCGACACCGAATGACTATGCAGCGGCGCTGGAACCGTACTGGTACATGCTGCGGCCCATGACGATGAACTCGTGTTCACAGTTTTCGCCGGTGAAAAAACTCGAATACAGCGATTCGAAGAATTCGGAATTTTACAAAAACGTAAATGAGGTTTATTCAATTGGAAAAAATCTCGACAGCACTAAAACTGCCATCGCATGGTACTGGGATGATAATCCTAATATTTCGGTACAGAAAGGTCATCTCACATATTTTGTTCATAAAGTTTCTCCGGGCGGGCATTGGATAATGATTGCAGGACAGGCATGCAAGGAGAAAAAAGTTCCTGTCATTAAATCATCACTCGTTTATACACTTACCGCTATTAGTATTTTTGATGCCATTATCGGTTGCTGGGATGAAAAGTACAAGACAAATCTTATACGCCCGGTGACGGTTATAAACCAGCACATCGACAATAAATGGGAATCATTAATACAGACTCCGCCTTTTCCGGAATTCACCAGTGGTCACGCCGTCCTTTCAAATGCGGCAGCGACCGTACTCACCTCACTGGTTGGAGACAATTATTCATTCACCGACTCCACTGAAATACCGTTTGGGATTTCTCCCCGTTCATTCGATTCATTCTACAAGGCAGCAGAAGAGTCGTCATGGAGCAGGGTGTATGGGGGAATACATTATCCGGAAACAGCACGGATCAGTATCGAACAGGGTAGAATGATTGGAAGGAATGTGATAGAAAAATGTCTTGATGCACGTAACAGATAGATTCAATGAGAGGGTTCATTTTTATCAATACTGTTTTTAATTTTTTTTTATTTTTTAAAGCCGGAATACATGCACAGAATTTACCGGACAGTAAATTGTTTACCCATGTAACATCTGATGTTTCCGGAATACATTTTCGGAACGATATCAACGAAGATGGTCATTTGTTTTACTACTCCTATGAATACCTGTATGTCGGTGCAGGTGTTTCTGCGGGTGATCTGAATAACGACGGCCTGACGGATCTGTACTTCACATCAACGATGGGAAGCAACAAACTATATATGAACCTGGGCGATTTTAAGTTTGCTGATATCACTGAAAAAGCCGGCGTGAATGGCGGCGCCGGGATTAAGACAGGTGTAAACATGGTCGACATAAATAATGATGGCTTGCTCGATATCTTTATCTGTAAATCGGGACCCGGCGATCCGGCGGCGAGAAAAAAGATTCTTTACATTAATAACGGTAACGGAACATTTACGGATAAAGCAAAGGAGTATGGCCTTGACAACAGCAGTTATAGTACCCAGGCATACTTTTTCGATTTCGACCGCGACGGGGATCTGGATGTATATTTTGTAAATCATCCCATTGATTTTACCGAAGCTAATTTAATCAATGTTAGAATTGTGGACGGAAAGATCATCGAGATTGAAGATACCACCGATCAGAATGTGAGTGACCGGTTATACAGAAATGACAACGGTAAATTCAAAGACATTACCAAAAAGGCCGGAGTCTTTAACCACGCCTTTGGACTCAGCGCTTCAGTTTTTGATTTCAACAACGACGGCTGGCCGGATGTATTCGTGGCTAATGATTTCAATAAACCCGACTATTTATACATCAATAATAAAAACGGGACTTTCAGCGACAGGATGACTGATTATTTCAGACACATTTCATTTTCATCGATGGGTTCCGATATAAACGATATAAATAATGATGGCTACGAAGAACTGATGGTCGCCGATATGGCCGTTGAGGATCCTGTGAGGCAAAAGCAATTGTTTTCATTGAATCTGAATTACGATAAGTTTGACCTGATGCTGAAGTCGAATTATTATTATCAGTATCCTCACAACGTTCTGCAATTGAATAATGGAAACGGTACGTTTACAGATGTTGCCTATCATGCAGGCGTGGCACAGACAGATTGGAGCTGGGCGCCGCTCATCATGGATTTCGATAACGACGGGTTTAAAGATATCTATGTTACAAACGGTTTATTCAGGGACATCACCGATTGGGATTATAAAGAATTCGTTCTCGATTCAATCAAGAATCAGATGGCGAAGGGTGTAAAAGTGAACCTTGCCAGCTGGTTCAAGCTGATTCCCCAGGTGAAAATCAAAAATTATTTCTTTCATAATAACGGGTCGTTGAAGTTCGATAATTATACTGAAAAGTGGAGCGATTCCCCTCCTTCTTTTTCCAACGGCGCCGCTTATGCCGATCTCGATAACGACGGTGATCTTGACCTCATCGTGAATAATGTTGATGACGAGGCCTTCGTTATGAAGAATAATTTAAATGAAATTTCCAAATCCGGTTTCATTCGCTTTACATTCTATAGTAATAAGAATACCTTCCGTGAAATTTATGGCGCCACGGTGAAAATTACCAGTCAAAGCGGCGGGATTCAGGTTCAGCATTATGATCCGCAGAGAGGGTTTATGTCGACCATGCAGCATGTGCTTCACTTCGGACTGGGAGATCAGAAGTCCGTTCCTCAGGCTGAGATAACTTTTTTATCCGGCAGGAAAATAATCCTCCGCAACCTGAACGCCAACATGGTATACAGGATCAATGAAGACGATGCGACTGAGATGTCACAAAATGAAACCGCTTCTCCGGTGATATTCAGGGAGACCACCCAGAAAGTCAAATTCAGTTTTACCCAGAAGGAAAATGACTTCATCGATTTCAAGCGAGAGCCGCTGTTGCCATATAAATGCAGCAGGAAGGGGCCGTTCTATTCCATGGCCGACGTAAACGGCGACGGCATAAAGGATATATTCATAGGGGGCGCTTCTGGATTTTCAGGACAGTTGCTGTTACAGAATGCTGACGGTACTTTCAGTAATAAACCCAATGATTGTTTTGCCGGCGATAAGAATTATGAAGACTGTGGTGTATTGCTTTTCGATGCCGATGGTGACAAGGACAATGACCTGTACGTTGTGAGTGGAGGGGCGGAATTTAACAGCGGAAATAAATTGTACCAGGACAGACTTTATCTGAATGATGGCAAAGGCGGATTTTCTCCGGCTGTAAAATCTGTCCCCGAAGAAACGCAAAATGGTTCCTGTGTAATTTCGCTCGACTACGATAACGATGGCGACGAGGATTTATTCGTAGGTGGCGGCGTGTACCCGGGAAAATTTCCGCTACATGATAAAAGCATGCTTCTGCAGAATACTAAAGGAATTTTCAAAGATGTAACTTCAGAAATTGCACCTGGCATGCAGCAGGCAGGTATCGTAAATTCTGCCTTGTGGATCGATATTGATTCGGATGGGAGGAATGAACTGATACTTACCGGTGAGTGGATGCCGGTGGCCATCTACAAATTCAGGGATGGGAAATTTGAAAATGTTTCCGGGAATATAAATTTCAGTTTTTCCGGTGACGAATTGAAATACAAGTTGTCTGATTTCACAGGCTGGTGGAACTGCATTGAGTCAGTCGATGTTGATAACGACGGCGATGCCGATCTTGTACTTGGGAACAACGGCACGAATTCAAAAATTAAGGCGGGCATGAAGGAACCATGCACCGTTTATGCAAAGGATTTTGATAACAACAATAGTTACGATGCATTAATGGGTTATTATATTGATGGAAAATGTTACCCAATGTATCACAGGGATCAGCTTATCGATCAAATGCCTTTTATGCGAAAGAAGTTCATTCGTTACAGGCAATATGCGGGTAAAACAATGGATGATATTTTCTCAGAAGAGCAGAAGAAGGGGATGCAGATTTTCAAGACGAGTAATTTTTATTCCGGCGTTCTGGTAAATGACGGGAAGTTAAATTTTCATTTCGAGAAATTCCCCGAGAGGGCGCAGCTTTCAACGATCGATGATTTTTTATCCGGTGATTTCAACAGGGATGGGAAAACGGATATCATCGTTGCGGGTAACTCATTTAATGCAGATGTGTCCACAGGGAATTACGATGGACAGGCAATTCTCATGATGACAGGTAAAGGGGACGGGAAATTCGAAGCAGTAACTCCCTCGGCATTTGATAAAGCAATCAACGGCGAAGTGAGGAAACTGATCTATCTCGACGATCGTAAGACTATAATCCTGCTTAAAAACAGTGCGCCGGCGCAGGTTTTTACATTCGACTGACCGCTGCAGAATAAAATTTAGGGTGCTGTAAAGTCGAAGCTGATTTCCGGGTTATCAAAAAGAACAGGAAATTTACTCCAGGTTTCAATGCAGTTTCTGTGACGGACTACAATGTAATAATTTTCCGGCAGCATCAGTCCCGGAAAGACGAAGAGCCCGTTTCCGTTTACATCGATGGTATCTGAAAGCGAAGCTGCGATCGCATATGGAGTAACTGCTTCGTGCAATTCGACAACGATCGTATCACAAATCGTCGGATGTCCGGCGGGATCTGCTACCGCATTCATCGTACCGTTTCCAATGTAGAATCCCTCAATGAAAATTTTCAGATGGAGGTTTACGCTGCTACAGTTCTCGTCAATAAGATTGTTGCAATTTTCATCGATTCCGTTTCCGCAAAGTTCGATGGCGCCCGGATGAATGCCTGAGTTCATGTCATTGCAATCAGTATTGTCGAAAATATAACCGGCGGGCTGACTGCAACCCGATACAACATCTGCTGCGTCACCATAGCCATCGCCATCAGAATCATGATACCAATCAGTGGCTTCATTCCTGGTAACGGTTACATTCCCATTCATTGAAGTGCTGCATGAGGTAAGAGTGTTCGTTGCAATCACGCTGTAAATTCCCTCAGCAGTCTGGTTGCCGAAAGAAAAAGGTAAGCCATTTCCCGATACAGGCGGCCCTGCCGCATTTCCCGAATTCAGGAATAACTGGTAACTCACGTCATTCTCCGAATTACTTAAACCAACAGGAATGCCGTCCCCTGGAATTGCACAGTAAGTTCCGCCTCCGGTTATATTCGCGATCTGTGGAACAGGGAGAATGTCAACAGTTGCAAACCCATTCATAGACGCTGTGCATCCTGTACTGTTGTCGGTCGCAATCACAGTATAATCGCCGGCTTCAGTCTGGTTTCCGAATGAAAGCATGTTGTTATTTCCGGGGAGTGCTGAACCGGTATTTACGTTATTTAGCTTCAGCTGATACAGATGATTGATATCTGAAAAATCAAGGCCGACATCAACACCGGTTCCGTTTATGCAGTAGTCGCCGCCGCCGGTGACTGTATGAAGGGCCGGAAGCGTATTGATCGAGATGTTTATTGTATTGTTCATCGGGACTGTGCAGCCGGTCAATGTATTGGTGGCGATCACGGAATAATTTCCTGCTGCAGTAAAATTACCGAAGGAGAAAGAAGTCCCGGTTCCATTTTTAATATTACCTGTAGAATTTCCATCAAGAAAAAGTTCGTAAGAAACATTAAGCTGGGAATTTGAAAGTCCGATAGCCTTACCGTTGCCACCCTGGCAGTATGAGCCGCCACCGGTTATGTTAAATGCCGTTGGAAGCGGATCAATAGTTACTACTGCGCTACCTGTCATAGCCGACGTACATCCGGAAGAAGTATGTGTTCCCGTTACTGTATAAGTGCCGGCAGCGGTCTGGAGGCCAAAGTTTAGCGAAAGACCATTGCCTGGCACCGGACTGCCGACGTTAGCAATTCCGTTCTTCAATTGATAATTCACACCGGACTGAGAACTGCTTAGACCGATCGCCACGCCATTCTCTCCGGAGCAATAGCTGCCGCCACCTGTTACAGAAAACAAATCGGGACTGGAAGTTACTTCAATAGTATTCGTTGTTGCCTGGCAACCGTTTTGGCTGGTGATTGAACAAAAATAATTACCGGAGGAGTTTACATTGATAGCCTGTGAAGTGGCACCATTGTTCCATAAATACGAGCTGGAAAGAATGGAAGTGAGCGTTACGAAATTTCCCTGGCAAAAATCGGTTGCGCCGGAAGCAGAAATCAAAGGCGATGATATGGTGTATGTCATTTCCAAATCATCAATTCTGTATTGAGTTACGGATCCGTTTTGCAAAAACTGAATTCTCAGATTAGCGGTGGCAGGAATTGTTCCGGAAGCTGTAACGTATTGCCAGGCTGTTGTTCCCGGCCCGGTTGCAAGCAGCGGAAAAGATATCGCTGAATAATTCGTACCATCTGTGCTGTACTGAAGAAGCAGATCGCTGCCATTGGAAGCTGTCAGATTTTTCTGCACGCCGAATGTCAATTCAATATTCGATAATCCCGTTGAATTGATACCGGAAATAATAAAATTTTTCCCGATCGTATTTGTAAGAAATATATTTGCTCCTTCTGAATTACTAAGGAGTCCGTTAAAAGTGGTATTTCGAACATCACCGGTTCCGGACATGGTGAGGTTATCGTTGTCGAATCCATTGTTAGATTCATGAGAAGAAACAGATGTCGTGCCGGTGACGCTTCCCATTGTTTCGGTAAAAAGCACTCCGGTGATTGCATTTGCGCTCAGGAATACATTTACATTCGGAGATGCAGCAGAACAGCCCTGAGCATTTGTTACAACAACAGAATAATTGCCGGCTGAATTTATATTTATCGTTTGTGTGGTAGCGGAATTTGACCAAAGGTATGTATTGCCGGAATTTGCATATAAGTTTACGGAGTTCCCCTGGCAGATTGATATTGGCCCGGGTGGCAGAACGGTCGCGTCGGGAAGAGGGCTTACAGAAATGGATGAGCTGGCGCTGCCTGCGCAACTGCCGCCGTTACTGTAGGTATATGTAATCAGATGATTTCCCGTTCCTGCCACTGAAGGCGTAAAAAATCCGCTGCTGACTCCTGTGCCGGAATATACTCCCCCGGCAGGCTGCCCTCCGGTGAGTGGAAAAGAAGCCGTATTCAGGCACACATTATTGAAAGGATCGAGGGTAACCGATACAGATTCGCTGAGGGTGACTGTTACTGTAGATGAGTTTGAGCAACCGTTGGCATCTGTACCAATCACTGTATAGGTGGTGGCCGATGAGGGGTTGGCAATAACACTATTTCCGGTTGTAGCGCTTAAACCGGATGAAGGAGACCATTCATAGGTATTTGCGCCGCTTGCTGTAATGGTAACTGCTTCACCGGAACAAACTGCCGGTGATGCCGGGTTGAATGTAATTGCCGGAGGTGCGATCGAAGCCACTGTCACAGGCAGCGAAGTAACGGGATCACAAACAACCGTGGTGAACGTTGTATAAGCCGGAAAAGAGATCTGCCAGTTGACGATCATGCCGGTTGTTGAATTCGACCTGTCATATACAATCAAACGCCAGTTCCCGTTCGGATTCATCGAACCGCCTCCCAGCGAAGCAAAGGTTGTCTTCGTTGAAGTGATGCATGCGGTAAATGTGCTCGTCCACGGTTTGTAAGTTCCTGTATATGGTGCCCCGGTCGCGGGTAGCTGTCCGGCACCTGCATCTGAAAAATTGGTATTGACATAGTTGTCGCCCAGGCTGCCTACACGGTTGGCAAGTCCGAGCCGTTCGCCGTTCGGAGCCTCGAGGAACACCGCAAGATCACCCACGAACTGGTGATTGATATTCATGAGCACCGATATTCCCGAAGTAGCAATATTACCGGTAAACCCCGTGACATTAATCGTGCTTGAAGCGCCTGTACAACTGTTATCCGGAATGTTATAAGTGTTTACGTTTGTAAATGCGGATGCGGAAAAGTTATTCGTGATTAAATTTGTCTTCTGCATAATCACTGTATAATTTCCGCTCTGCGATGCAGTGACGTTTGATGCAGTTGCGCCGGGAATGTTCACCGCATTCTTCTGCCACTGGTAGGTGATCCCGGTTCCGGTGTTAGCATTCAATACCACAGAACCACCGCTGCAGAAAGTTGTCGGGCCAGCAGGTGTAATTGTTGCAGTTGTGTTTGGAACCACATTTACAATATTCGATGGCATGTTATTGTTGACAGGAGTGGTATCGCCGGAGATCACAGTATGGGCCTCGAAAGTATAGGATCCGGCAACCGACATGTCGAGAGTATTATCGAAAGCCACTGTCAGGAAAGCATTGGCAGCGAGTGTGCCGCTGGTCAGTGTCTTTGTAAATGTGGATAAGGAGGAAGAGGGATTTGTCACTTCCAGTACCACCTGCAGATTTGTATTGGAAAAATTAATTGTATTTGAGCCGTAATTCTTAATCTGAACCTGCAAAGGCTGAGATGCATTCGTGCAGGACGGAGTGGAAGGTGCAATCAATTGTGTAGCGCCGGCGTCAACGATGGCACAAACGGTGTTTTCAAATTCAAAATTTGCAACTACAGGAAGGTGATCAGACCCATTATGCAAGGCATCTGCGATTGCCTGGGATACTACTGCATTTGGAGGATGATTAACTGAATCATTAAAATGAGCTCCATCGTTACCATAAGCTACCGTGGAATTGGCGACATAGGTCATTCCTCCACTAAGGCTTATCGCTTTCGAATATAAGATGAGATCAAACCGGTCATCGAGACCTCCCGTAATTCCTCCTCCGAAACTGCGTGTCCGGGGCGATTGGGTATGATATAAAGAATAAGCCGGATTGTTCCATGAACCTGACAGCGGAATCGGATCGATGAAATGACCTTCATTGTTTACATTCACCTGGATTAATTTCTGATAGGCGCTTTCGCTGTCGTTATAAATATTGAAGTCGCCGCAAACGATGAAGTTCGAACCGGCAGGTAACAGGTTGGTGACTTTCCTCAAAGAATCAACTTCCTTTGCGCGTTGTGCTTCGTCAGCCGGACTTGGGCTTGCCTTCAGGTGTACGGCATAAACTCGTAATGTATCGCCAGACAACAAATGCAGTAGTTTAAACTCATTAATATCACGCAAATCTGTCTGTATCGGTGTATTGCTTATAAACTGGAATTTAGAAGTTTTATAGAAAAGTCCGTTGTCTGTATCAAAACTGTTTATGTACGTTGCGGCAGAGTATACATTGCCATTTGCATTCATCACATTGCTGAGGAATCCGTTGTAACCCTGCAGTGAAATTAATTCTCCGATAACCATGATGTCAGGATTAATTGCCGCAACTGTTGTCCTGAAAAATGGATTTCGCAATGTCGTATCTGTAGTAATAGATCCCTGGTCAACATCAGGATAATTCAGAAGATTGTAGCACATGAATGTGATCCTGTCTTTTCCAACGCTGACCTGTTTGCAGAGTTGATTGCTGTTGCCGCAACCGTTTGAAGCCGTCACACAAACATTTCCCAGCGTGGCGCCGAAATTTACAGTGATGCTGTTGGTTCCCTGTCCGCTTGCAATCGCCGATCCCGCAGGCACCGTCCATGAATAAGATGTTGCACTTGAATTTAACGGGATTGAATATTGAACTCCCTGTGAATTGATGCAGACGTTTGAATTACCGGTAATGCTTCCTGATAGAACCGGAGAGGAGGAATTTATTGTAATGTAATTGGTTTTTGTTATCGTAGCCATTCCATCCGGGCCATTTACCGTAAGGGAAATCGTTTTTTGTCCGGCTGTCGAATAGGTTACATTGTGAGGGCCGGCTGTTGAAGCAGTGGCCGGACTGGCGCCAGCGCCAAAATTCCAGGAATATGTTGTGATATTACCAGTTGATGTATTCGTGAAGGTGATGGATTGGGAGGTACACCCGGATAATATATTTGCATTAAAATCAGCCACCGGTGCTGCCTGAAGTGATGATACGAATGGAAAAATCAACAAAAACATTGAAAATAGAAGTATTTTAAACGTTTTGCCTGTAAAACTTCGGGAAAGGTTGTTGGTATTTTTCACGGAATAGCAGCGGTTACAAACCATCAAAGGCTCTAAAACCCCATCTGGACGCTCTATTACAAAGCTAAAAAATTATCGTTTAAAAACCATCATTTATTGGCGGATGAATAAATGATTTTACGCAAACTGGCGGGTCGATTGATTTTATTTATACGATTTCATTTTTATGTATAAACAACGGTGCAAGACCCAGGAAAAACACTAATCCTGCACCACTTTATAATGTCTTGGTTTTTCTTTTACAAGTGCTTCTTCCGGCTTAGGAACCCAATGATGCAATCCACCGGCAAGGTCATCATTGAACTTTTTTGGAATGTCGCCGGCCAGGGTGCGCTCTTTCCATGTGATTGATTTTTTTCCGTCGTCTTTTCTTTCCATGGTTATGCAGCCTTCGACCGGGCAGACGAGAGAACATAAATTACAGCCCACACAATTTTCTTCGATGATATGAGGAATGCGGTTGTTAGGATCGCTGGAAAGTCCGATAGCCTGGTGAGCACCGTCTTCGCAGGCAGTATAACACAATTGGCAACCGATACACTTTTCCTCGTGAATGTCTGCCACAACTTTGTATTTCAGATTCAGGTCTTCCCAATGCATGATGTTTGGCAATGCCTTGCCGCGAAAATCATCGAGCGTCTTAAATCCCTTATCGTCCATATAACGTTCGAGTCCGGCAACCATTTCACGTATGATTCCAAATCCATAGTGCATCACAGCGGTGCATACCTGGACTGAAGTAGCACCAAGCAGTATAAACTCTACGGCGTCTTTCCAGTTTTCTATGCCGCCGATTCCGGAGATAGGAATGCCTACACCCGGATGCTGTGCACAATTCTTCAGCATGTTCATGGCGATGGGTTTTACGGCAGGTCCGCAATATCCGCCATTGGTGCTTTGTCCGTCGACGATCGGGTAAGGCACAAACTTATCAATGTCGACTCCGATAATGCTTTGGATCGTATTGATAAGTGAAATGGCATCGCCGCCGCCTTCTCTGGCAGCGACAGCAGGACGGGTGATGTCGGAAATATTCGGAGTGAGTTTTACAATTACAGGCGTCTTTGCAGCTTCCTTCACCCAGCCGACAATCGTTTTTAGGACTTTGGGTTCTTGTCCGACGGCAGATCCCATTCCCCGTTCACACATGCCATGCGGGCAACCGAAATTCAATTCGAGTCCGTCGGCGCCGGCATTTTCTGCATCGCGGATGATCTGGTGCCATTCCTCTCTTGTTTCGACCATGAGAGAAGCGATGACGGCATGATCAGGAAATCGTTTTTTTACTTCTTCGATTTCACGGAGATTATCGCTCAGGTTTCGGTCGGTAATGAGTTCGATGTTGTTGAAGCCCATCATCCGCGTGTCACGGTAATTCAAACCTCCATAACGGCTTGAAACATTCACGACAGGAACGCCAAGCGTCTTCCACACAGCGCCACCCCAGCCGGCGTCGAATGCTTTCATGATTTGATAACCGCTGTTGGTTGGAGGAGCAGATGCAAGCCAGAATGGATTAGGAGATTTTATGCCTGCGAGGTTCGTGTGGAGATTGGCCATTTTGGAGTTGATTGTTGATTGTTGATTGTTGATTGTTGATTGTTGATTGTTGATTGTTGATTGTTGATTGTTGATTGTTGATTGTTGATTGTTGATTGTTGATTGTTGATTGTTGATTGTTGATTGTTGATTGTTGATTATATATGA
>CAZQOQ010000024.1:0-3032 GCA_964595205.1 uncultured Flavobacteriales bacterium
CCAGCGCCGCGCGCGCGTCGCCGGCCTCGCGCTCGAAGGACACCAGGGCGCCGAGCAGGTCGAGGTCGTAGGGGTGGCGCCGGTCGGCGTCGCGCAAGGCGGCGATCGCCTCCTGCCGGCGTCCGGCAGAATGCAGGGCGACAGCCCAGACATAGGCGTAGCGGGCGCGATCGGGAGCCAGCCTGGCGGCCTGGGCGAGCGAGGCCAGCGCCGCAGTCCTGTCGCCCTTGCGCACTTGCGCCAGGCCGAGCGCATGCAACAGGTCGGCCGAGCGCGGCAGCCGGGCGAGGCCTTCGCGCAGGGTAGCTTCGACCTCCTGCTCCCTGCCTTGGGCCCGCCACGCGTCGGCCAGGTTCACCCAAGCCAGCGCAAACCGCGGATCAAGCTTCAAGGCGCGGCGGACGGCCGCCACGGCGTCATCGAAACGCCCGAGGCGCAGATAGAGGTTGCCAAGGTTGGCGTTGGCCGTCGGCCAGTCGGCCTCCTGCCGCTGCGCGGCGATGTACTCGTCCAGCGCACGCCGGTAGGCGCCGCGCCGCGACTCGGGCATCTGGTTTTCCGGCACGCCGGCCAGCACGCGCGCGGCTTCGATGCGCACGCCGCGCACCGGGTCGGCCAGCAGCGGGCCGGCGGCGAGGATGCGATTGAGCGGGTCCACCGGCTCGATCATCGCCAGCGCCGCGATGCGCACCTCGGGGTCCGGGTCCTGCAGCAGTTCGCGGGCGGGCTGCAACAACTGCGGCCGCATCGAGGGCGCTAGCATCTGCGCCGCCGTCGCGCGCACCAGCGGCGGCTGGACGCCGCTTTGCGCCAGTGCCAGCAGGTCGGGCGCCGCCTTGGCCCCCTGCGTCGCTCCGGCATGCAGAGCCGGGCCACTACTCGGCCGCTGCCGCCACTGCTTGCCCAGCCAGCCGTCGAGCGCGGTCGCCGCCCATTCCGGCGCCTTACCGGCATGGCACTGGGTGCAGGCATCGGGGCTGCCGAGCCGCTGCGAAAGATCCGGCCGCGGCACGCGCATGGCGTGGTCGCGCCGCGCGTCGATCACCATGTAATTCGTCGTCGGCATGTGGCATGCAACACACTGCGCACCCGCCTCGCCCGCCTTGTGGAAGTGGTGCCTGGGACTGTCGAAGGCGGCGGCATCGTGGCAGCGCGTGCACAGCGCATTGCCTGCCGCACGCACTTTCGCCGTGTGCGGCTCGTGGCAGTCCATGCAGGTGACGCCGTGCTGGAACATCCGGCTCTGCAGGAAGGAGCCCCAGGTGTAGACCTCCTCGCGCTGCTGGCCGTCGGCGTGATAGTTCGGCGCCGTCAGCAGGGCCAGCTGGTGGCTGTCGGCCAGCGGCGCACCGGGTCGGTCGCGGTCGCCGATGGTGCCGCGGCGCGCATGGCAGGCGGCGCAGGCGTTGCTCACCGCCGGGTCGGGCGGATGGTCGCGCCGTGCAAATCGGGCGCCGGCTTCAGGAAATTTCCAGGCCTCGCGCCAGCGGCTGGCGGTGCGGTCGGCAAAGCCCTTGCGGTCGTCGTCCGGATAGGGCTTGCTCGCGGTCCCGGCCCAATCGATGTGGCGCGCGCCGGGGCCGTGGCAGGCCTCGCATGACACATTCAATTCGCGCCAGTGCGTGCGGTAGCTGTTGGTCGCGGCGTCATAGTTCTTGCGCAGGCCGGTGGAGTGGCATTCGGCGCATTGCAGGTTCCAGTTCTGGTAAATCCCGGTCCAGTGCAGCGGGTCCTTGTGGCCGATCTTTTCCTTCGGGTAAAGATGGAACCAGCGCTGCCCGCCCGCCGCCTGCGGCCGACTGTCCCAGGCAATCGACAGCGCCTGCAGGCGGCCGCCGGGAAACTCGACCAGATATTGCTGCAGGGGCGTCACGCCAAATACATACTTGATCGGAAAGTCGGCCAGCCTGCCGTCCGGGCCGTCGGTATTCACATAAAAAGTATCGCCGCGTTTGAAGAAGGTGGACACGACGCCCTGATGGCTGAATTTCGTCTCCTTGAAATCGCCGAGCACGGCCTTGGCGGTCGACTCCTGCATCGCCTGGTCGTGGTGCGATCCGCGCCAGGCGCCGGCCTCTTTTGCGTGGCAGCCGGCGCAGACCGAGGCGCCGACATAGCCGGGCTCAGCCGCCGCTGCCGGCGACGCTGCGCCGCAAACCAGCGACATCGACAGCAAGGCTGCGGCAAGATGGTCACCGAACTGTTTCAATTCCTGCATGTGTTTCCCCTGACAACCAGCTACCGTCAAGCAGAATACCCCGACCGATACCACCGGCGCCAACAGGTTAAACGTCGGCGCCAGCGGCACGGCGATTCCTGTACCTCAGGCCGACGATGGGACATTGTTGGTTTAGACTGGTGGCCACCTGCAATCAGCACGTCGAAAAAGAAGGAACCATCAAATGACATTGATCTGCCGCAACGTCCTTGCCACCCTGCTCATCGGCTTCTCGACTGCCACCGCATCCGCGCAGCAGGCGGAACTCAAGCTCGATCGCACGTCGCTGCCGATCGCGGAGCCGAAACGGCCCGCCTACACCGAAGTCGACGCGCGCAAGGCGAAGATGCCGCCACATTTCGACGTCAAGGCGCCCAAGGGTGCGCCCAACGTGGTGATCGTGCTCGTCGACGACCTCGGCTTCGGCGCGACCAGCACCTTCGGTGGCCCGATCAAGACGCCGACGCTGGACGGCCTGGCGCAAGACGGACTGCGCTACAACAACTTCCACACCACGGCGGTGTGCTCGCCGACGCGCGCGGCGCTGAAGTCCGGCCGCAACCACCAAACGGTGAACATGGCCTTCATCACCGAGATGGCAACCGGCTTCCCGGGCGCCACCGGCCAGGTTCCCAATGCCACCGCGCCGCTGGCGGAAACGCTGCGCCTCAACGGCTACAGCACGGCGGCCTTCGGCAAGTGGCACGAGACCGCCTCGTGGGAAGCCAGCGTTGCCGGCCCCTTCGACCGCTGGCCGACGCGCCAGGGCTTCGACAAGTTCTATGGCTTCATCGGCGGCGAGACCAACCAGTGG
>CAZQOQ010000025.1:0-41458 GCA_964595205.1 uncultured Flavobacteriales bacterium
AATGGCAATGGTGGTATCACCCCACGGATTACCTCCGGTCCATATCACACACCCTCCGGCACTCGGTTGTGCAAATCCTGTTTTACTGTTGCTGGCAACATTTATTGTACTAATAGGTTGCGTGGACGCCTGCCTGCAGGCGGTCCACCGGAACAAGACATTAGTTGATCCGGCTGAGCGCTTTTCAAGTGTTGTTCCGCCGGTTAATGAAGTTGTCGGAACCTGCGAAGGGAAAAACACATTTCCAAGAAATGCAGTAACGGTTGAGCCTCCGAAATTTGTATTTGTAAATGGTGATGCGTTAGCCAATGTTACAGAGCGATTTCCATTAAATGCAGTATCGCCTCTATCTTCGCCATCTCTTAAATAGTTATTAAGCATTGCCGCAGTATCTGCACGATCAATGTAGTGAGACAACATCGTTGCCGTATCCGATACGTTTACCTTTAATGAAATGTCGTAAGGGGTTGCAATTGCTGATGTGTCAACGATCCATGACCTGTTGACTGTACCATCATAAGCGGATCCGGAAATGCCATATCCGGGAGTGAGTGTGGCTCCGCTGGTTGATGCATTTGCTATTGAATCGACATAGTAAATAGTAGCCAGTTTAGTTTTTGCTCTTCCTGCTGCGCCTGTATCTGCGGCAATTGTTCTGTCGGTTGTTAAATCTCCGCCTCCGGTTAATGGAGGAGCCACTGTAATTGTTCTTACTCCAGGTACCCGCGAATTGAAGCTGATAAAATCAGTCGGGCCTAAAAATCCCGGATCAGAACCATCGGCTCTTTGACCATTTACATAATCAATTGAAATATTTCCAGTAGATGAATTGAAGTCATCCGTATCAAATGAACTGGCGCCTTTAGTTGAGCCATCTGCTGCAGCATTTTGTATGCTTATTATATTTCCTGATCGGATCAGCGGCGACGAAAATGAAAGAGAAACGGTATCGCCTTCATGCAGGTAATTCGCAAGCATGGAGGCTGTGTCTCCATAAATAAGATAGTTGGCCAGCATGGATGCTGTATCAGATGCAAGAATACCTGCAGCTGATGAAATTGAAAGATCATATTGTGTGGCCAAACCGGTAGAACCGGTGTCAATTGAAAGAGTATTTCCAGCCCTTACTAAAGGGAAATTGTAAGTCATGTGCAGGGTATCTGCAATTCTTAAATACGGGCTAAGCATTGCCGCCGTATCGGAAGTGCTGATGCCGGATGAACTGGATGCAATCAGAGAGTCGATCCATCGAAAGATGTCGTTGAAAGAAACTTTATAATAAAGGGAGTTGCGCGATACACGAAATACTTCGGTGCCTGCGTAGGGTGGCCGCAGGGTTGTTTCGTCGGAGATGGTACGCTTTTCCATTTGGGAGAAAGAATGCGTACTCAGGACGAGCAAAAAGAAAACAAGTATTCCTTTCAACTTCATTCGCCGGGATCTTCTGATTCTTGGGTATCTACCAGTGTTATTTCCAGTGTTGCCGGAAATAATCGCTCTGGCGTGGCTGTAGAATTTTTTAATACTTCAACCACTGTAACAGTAATGTTGCTTATGGCCGTCATTATAAGTTAAAAATAGACGGCCTTTTCTCCTATTTAAAGGACATGAGGTTAGTTGGAAATCGTACTCTTTTTCTTAAGCAATTCCCAGTCTTTTTTCTTTTTATCGTATTGAGAAAAAACCATATAAGCCGGAATTCCATCATCCAAATGTTTATTTAACTTCTTAATGCCATCGTCGAGATTTTCAATTAATTGTGTCATCTCTTTATTGGCAACTCCGCGAGCGGTTTTTATGTTTGGATTTTTCCCCAGTTCTCCTTCTTCCTGCTTCGGCATAAATTCGATAATTCTTCCGCCATTTTCGAACTTTTCGAAACGGTTGGCACGCTGTACCAGCGGCATGTTGATAACACGCGGCTGTTGATCGAGCCAAATCGGCCGGCGAATTACTCCATTGTTATTATTCGATGCATCCATGATAGCCGAAACGAGATTCGGATTATTCTGCACGAATTTTTTACTGAATACATGAAGTTCCCCGGCCTCGCTTTCTGCAACAACCTGGTTTGTTTTTCTATTTACGATCTGAAGACCACCATTCGCATGTGAAGGACCGTTAGGGACGATGGCGCCACCATCTTCAAATTGTGGTGGAGTAGATGTGGTAACGAATTTTTTAGCAGACGCCATTAAAGCCAGTATGCTTGAAATTGCTGAACCTATTGCCAGCAAATTACCCGGGAAAGGAAGGCTGGATGCGCTTACAATAGCATGTGACACAGCCACCCCGGTATCGATGCCCTGTTGAAATAACGCAAGCCCTTTAGAGAATTGTGCATACTCGCTCTGCTGTGTGCCAATTAGCTCAAATATATTAGTGTAGATACTGCCAAAGACATCCAGAGCCTTGCGTACATCTTCAACTTTTTTCTTTTCAATTTCAACGATCTTTTTTCTGGCCGCATCGGCATCTTTGATTTCTTCCAGTTGTTGTTTTTTCCGGATGTTGGCGATGGCTTGACCTTTGGCGATGACTAAATCGGTTTCATCGAGGCCGTATTTATTCGCCAGGGTAATTAATCGATCCCACTTTTCAGCTTCCTGATTTATTTCCTGATCATTGGCGTTCTGCGTAGCAGCAAAAATCTCGTCCTGAGCTTTTTGAAGCTCAGCTAAATCGCGCTGCCTGAATTCTTCTCCCTTAAGTTCGAGTTCCTGTTGCATCTGTTCTTCCAGGTGCAATCGCTCTTTCTGATAAGTAGCAGCCTGCGGACCGCCAAGCATTTCCATTCCTTTTGCCTGGTCAATGAGCGGCTGATATTTGTCTTTTATACTTTGAAACGCCTGCTCATCCTTATTCATTCCAAGCTTGCGGAAATCGGCATCAACGGCCTGAATTTTCTTTTGAAGTTCTTCCAGATCCTTTATTGCCTGCTTTGTCTTTTTTTCATCTTCAGCTGGCGGATTATCTCCGACAATATTTCCGGTACCAGCAGCATTGTTGATATTGGAAACGGCTTCGGATGCCTTGGCAGCATATAACTGAACTCCCGACAGATCATTAATTAAGGCTTCGTAACCAGATAATTTACCTTGTTTTTCAGAAAGCCTTTGTTGGAGTTTTAATATCTCATCTCCAGTCATTTTAACCTGAATAAATCCTTCCTGTGCATTTTTATAAACAGACTTAACCAGATCTCCTTCTTTATCACGCACTGTCAACTCCCGTTGAAGTCCAGATATCTCTTGACGAAGATCTGAAACAGCAGACCTCGCCTCA
Source organism: uncultured Flavobacteriales bacterium (assembly GCA_964595205.1). Lineage (GTDB taxonomy): Bacteria > Bacteroidota > Bacteroidia > AKYH767-A > 2013-40CM-41-45 > JADKIH01. Next base: position 3,286 of record CAZQOQ010000025.1, read on the forward strand.
ATTAAGGCATCTCTGTTCTTAATTTCCATCATTTCTCTCAGTGCTGTGCCATAACTTCTTGCCTTTGTTGCGTTAATATCCATTGCGTTCCCGTATTGATCAAACTGACTGATTGCCGTTGGAATTAACTCTGAAATTTTACCAATAATAATTTTTAATTCGTCCTGCTCATCTTTGGTGAGCATAGACTTTTCTTTTAATTCATCGTAGCGAGAAAGTAAACCGGGAATAATTTTTTCATAGGACTCTGTGGCATCTTTAGCTCGTTTGAAAGCATCTGTGGCCTTATCAACTTGTGTTATGTTGCTTATAAAGTCCAAAAAACCGGCAGCAAAATCTTTGAGTCCGGACATTATTGAAGATCCGCTAAACCAAGCTGAAATTTTCTTTTGTATTTTTTCAATGATGGCTGCGAAATTTTCATTTCGAGTATTAAACTCTTTAATAACAGAAGTTCCTTCTTCGAATGATGAGTTTGCAATTTTTTGTTGCTGAACTACCGTACCAATATTATTCGCTAAGGCTAAAAATACGTTTGCGCCTCTGGTACCATCGATGCCAAGTTGTTCGAGTTTAATCAACATATCCTGGCTTGACACGGTACCCTCTTTGAGTTTGGAAAGGAATTCAATAAATGCAGAGTTTGTTCCCTTTTCTTTTAGTAATTTGGTTAATTCACCGTGAGCGAAACCTGCTGATTTGCCAAAAGATTCTGTGTTTTTAACAAAATCGATGAAGAAGTTTGTAAGAGCGGTCCCTGATTTTTCAGCAGATTGGCCATTAATTTCCAATGCAGCTCCAAAGCCAAGTAGATCCGGTGCTGACAGCTTTGCCGTTTGAGCAATACCCGCTAATCTTGAAAGGAAATCAACCTGATATTGCTCGGAGGCTGCGCTTGCCTGTCCGATAGAATTAACCGATGAAGCAATATTCAGCATTTCGGTGTGGAATATCTTGCTGAGCTTTGCAATTTGAATTACAGCATCATCTCCGAGATCTTCTCCGAGCGCAACTTTAATTTTATCAGCCTGATCAACAAATTTTCGGACGTCTTCAACAGATTCATATCCAAGTTTACCAGCTTCAGATGCTAATTTAAGAAGCTCTTCCCTTGAAGTACGTGTGTCAATCTGAGAAAGAGATTTATTCAGCCGGTTGACCGCTTCTTCGCTTAACCCGGTAGTTTTACGGACATTTGCCAATGAATCTGACAGTTTAGCGTTTGCAGTAAAGAGATTTTGAACCTTACCTATCAACGTTTGAATTCCAATTGCCCCTGCAGCCAAGAGTCCGAATTGAGCAAATTGAGTTTTCATTTTCGACCAGAAACCTTCTCCAACACTTATTTCCTGATTAAGTTCACGGAGCCTTCTTTTAACAGTAAGTATCTGATCAGCGTTAGCTTTAAAGGCATCAGTTCCAGGAGTGAGATATGCTCGCACCGCTTGCAATCCCTTTAGTTCTTTATTTAACTCTCGGGTAGTCATGGCACCGATACCAATGGATCCACGAAGAGAATCCATTCGATTTTTAACTTCGCTCAACTCCTTCGATGCTTTGGCATATTCCTCGGTATCTTTTTTCAGCCCCTTCATTTTATCGCGCAAGTCGAACGACCGCTGATCGAGCTGTGTCAGCTCTCTTCGCGCCTGATCACCATTGATGGTGACGATGAGGTTTACCTTGTCTTCTTTTAAACTCATTGGATATTTGTATTAATCAACTGGACATTTTTTGTTAAGTCGGAATTTGAAGATGTGTTTAGTAGTAGAAGCTTATGACGTGTTACATAAGTTTCTTTCAAAAGCACTTCAATATTATAATCCTTCATTCTCTGCTGAATCAACTTCACTTTTGTTTGCGGCATTTTTAATTCATGCCACATTTTATTACTGTTTCTTTCGGTGCAAACGGAATAGTCGCAGAGTAAACCAACGATTAATATTTTGTCATCGATGCGAGGCATTAATGATTTAATGCGTTCGCCGGTTTTTCCCATTCCGCTGCATTCGATAATCTGATTAGATGGTAGCAGGCTAATCTTACTTATAAACCTGTCGACGGCCTTACATTCTCCTGTCCATGTGAAGTCGCCAAACTGAATTCTGAAATCGTCGATAGATATAATTTCAAATGGTTGTAAAGCTGCAACCCCTTTAGCCAGAGTTGTTTTGCCAGATCCGCTATTACCGAAAAGAAATATTTTCATGATTGCAGATTTTCTTTAAGGGTATTGATAATAGCCGGCTGATATCCGTTTATAAGGGCATTAATTAGCCTGTTTAATCCGCCATAGGTGGTTTTTGCATACCATTTTTTCGGCTTACGCACTTTCTGATCGGAAGCGGCTTTGAATGCACGTCGATTGCCTTCGATGCGGTGTGATGATCCTCGACCAGCGCCCATGTCGACCATCCTTCCATATTCGAGGTAGGAAAGCTGGTATTCTCCATCATTTAACCCGGATTGATTGAATACCTGGTAGGCAAGAGAATTTATGAGATCATTAGTATAACCTATATCGAGCTTATCGAATTTTTCACGTAGTTGCTGATCGATCCACTGTGCCCAATTTTGGAGCTCGTCTTCTATAAACTGTAATTTTTCGGCGTCCATTATGGTAATACTTCAATATAGTCGAGTTGAGCTTCCATGGTTTTCTTGCTCTCAATTTCGATGGTACCGCTTTTAGGAATGAATGAGTGGTTTCCGCAGCGGAATGTTTTATTGATGTTGAAATTGAGAAGATGAATGATGTTGAAATAAAATTTACGGGTCCATACAATTCCAATATTTAAGGTTTCGTACCATTTCCCCCAGAAATTTTCCCGGAAACCTTTTTCGCCCTCGAGCCTGATTTCAAAGTCGCCAAGATCATTGCCCGTAGTGTCAATGGATCCGGAAGTAGCAAGCGGGTAGAGGCCCCCGGTTGAATTTTCCTGCAGGCCCTTCCAGTATAATAAGCGGAGATTTGAATTGTTATTATTCCCTATATTAAAAGCAGGAGTACTTCCGCGCTGAACCACATATGGCTTTAGAGATTTTACGCCGACTTCGTCAAAATCGATCGTCATTAACACGGGTGTAGTGTCGATCAATACATCTTCCTCGCCGTTTTCGTTATAATTGATTTTAGGATAGTACCATTTTTTGTTGAACCATATAAGATCGGTTGTTCCGGGGTTGACAATGACCTCAACAACGATGCTGGTGTTTCTGATAAATGCACGCTGACCGGTTAATGCGGGAGCTGGTAAATCTTCGAATGTGTCGTAGCTGCCAACAAATAATGTGAGGTCGATTTCATTTAATACCTGTCCGGATAGATCGTCATCATCAGGAAATTCGAAAGCGACAGACTTAACCGGTGGTGGAATTACTTTTTTCAGGTACTTATGACTGGCAATTTTTGTGAAGTTCTGTGAAGGTGGATCCGAAAGGCCGGATTTAATATAATTGAATGTGATTGTAGCGGTGCTGGCGTTATAATCAATATGCAGGTTTTTTGCTTTTTTGAGTTTGGCAATCAATTCGCCGAGGGTTATATCGGGCACATGATTAGCCATATTAATAGAAGTATCATAATAATTATATCCGCCATCGGCATTCTCCACATCAACATGCATGAGAGAGCTTGGTTCAAGCGACAAAGCAGAGCCATCATCGTTAGTTAATGAGAATGTGAGATTTAAATTAACATCATCGGCAGTGGCCGTGAAGCTGTAATTTACGATATAGGGAAAACTGAAAACATCTATGTTTTGCGAATAAACCTCAACGCCATCTTTGAAGATTTTAGCGGTGTAGTTGGTAGAAGGGTTTGGAGTAAATATGAGCCAGATTTTAATTCTGATTTTTCCGGGCCGGAAGATTCTTAAAGTACCAGTCGCGATGGTGAAAATCTGGAACGTATCAATATCAACAGCGTCGAAGCTGAAGAATCCGCCACCGGCACCGAGGTTCTGTCCGCCGTTATTAGCTTTAACGGCTCGCATGGTGAAGGATTGATCGAGGGAGCGATTATTGTAAACCAGTACGTCTTCCTGGTCGATGTGATCAATAAACTCACCGTCGACTGTTATGCTGTAGTAGTTGAATATTTCATTGATTAAATCATACAGGCGCATTTGAGGGCAAAGCGAATCGTAGTTATTAAATGCGCCGGTGCCGTCGTTGTAGGGGTTTATATAAAATTGCTGGTTGGCAACATCCCAGCGATTTAAGTACATTTTGAAATCCGGATTTGCGTCTCCGTAAAAGAAATCGTTCTTAATAACAGGAAAGAAATATTTACTTGGAAGAAAAGTTTCCGCATTTTGATCTTTGGCGTGCTGAATTAATTCTTCCTGAGTTTCGCAGTTAAAACCCGTGTGTCGAGTTGCTGAGTTTAATAACCAAAGTAAATCTGAAAGCTTGTCATTAAGGAATGTGAAGCCCTGCATACCGGCGAAAACATCCAGGCCATATTCCGAATCGCTGGCTTCCTTAAGTTCGAACCGGCCATCGATAATTTTTACAGTGTCTTTGAATATTTCAGCCTTTTCTTTTAATAATATACCATTATTATCAGCCCTGGCATCCTCTGTATGGAACGATTGAAAGGTAACGGCATTAATTTCTTTTGCCGGCAGAGTAATGGTATTTACAAATTCACCGTAACCGAATTCTTCTGTGAAAAGCAGATTTGCCAACTGGATGGTGATACCGATCTGCTTTTTGACTTTTAATAAATGTTTGTGCGCGATTCGTACTGCTAACATTAGTCATGAATAGGTATTGGTGCAAAAACTGAATTGTCGTATGCGGATTTATACTCAAACTGGATTGCATGCAGATCCTGATCATCTTTACTGGGAATGAGTTCTTTTTTAACGAATCTGATGGGCTGAAGTATGAACATATTTTCGGTTTCAACTTCATACACATCGATTGCCAGGCGAAAATCACGCAGCCAGTTTATTTCATCTTTATTTTTGAAACCGGTGTTGATGACTTTTGTATGTTTTTCGGTCGTTTCGAGGCTTTGATTAGGTGCATCCTCATTATCTAAATCCAGTGAGCGGTTTACATCTGCTTCAACATCTTCGAATGTAGATTTTGGTACAGCTTCTCCGATGGTTCGCAGGGTATCTACTCCGCCCAGGGAATTCGTAAACATAAAAAACCGTTCGAAGGGACGATTGATATAATCTAAAATGTACTTACGAGTTTCAGCAATTACGTTTGCGGTACCGTGTTCATAGGCTGTAACAGTGTAAAATGATGGCACGTTAACTCCGAGAAGTAAATCCAGATCGTTATCATTCCATCCAACGGGAATAAAATAAATGTCGAGTCCCGAAACTCCGCCGGTAGCGCCGGAGACCGTTTTAATGTAGGTATTACCAGCGATATCGGTAACCACAAATTTGATGTCGAATTGAGCGACGCCAAAATCGGGCGGAAGTTTTAAGGTTAACCACTCCGGCTGACGTTTGGAAATTACAGTTGTGTTTGGTTTCCAAGTAAGCCATTTAAAATTGTCGAGTACCCATGTAACCGGATCTATTGTTTTTTCATATTGACGGGGAACGCCACCGCGGTATAAATCAAATTCGGCTGAATATGTGTCGTGAGCGGTGCCATCGAAATTGTATTCCTGTATTTCGAATTTGGCACGTTGAATTTTACCGTAAGGTTGCTGGATGAATGGGCTTGAAAGGTCGATTTTGTCGTAATAAGAGAAACCGGCATCATATATTGATTGCATGTCGATTTGAACCTCTAGTTTATCTTCATCGACAAACAATCGTTGTTTACCAAGAACTACAAAATTTCCTGAATTATAGAAATCGGTTGTTGAAGAAATTACGATATCAAAATAAGCTCCATAACTTAAACTAGTTCGCAGAATTAAAGGAATAGCATTTTTTGAAAAGCTATGCAGAGATGGTTCTAATACAACGTCTATTGCCATTAATTTCCAGTGTTAAAATTCCAATGATTCTCAACTACGCACATGCTTATGGAGTCACCAAATTTGAATTCGGTACGCACGCCATAGAAGCTGCCGAAGACAGGGCCAACTTTGAATGCGCTGAAAGTGTTCAGGTTTAAGTATCCGAATTTTTGTTCGTCATAATCGCGGTTATCGCGTTTCATGACTGTTACAAAATCGTGAGCAATTCTTTCGCATAAATCGACAGCATTGTCCTGAGCTTCGAAATCATCGACAGTAACCATTTTTAAGATGGAGAATGCAGCGGTTTTATCCTTCATAAAATTATCGGCCTGGTTGTCGAAGTATTGAAACTCGGGAGTTTCCAGTACGCAGATAATTCCCTCTACCTTTTCCAACTTGGTAAGGACATCCCTGTTAGGCAAGCCGAAAAAACGCTTTGTGCTATCAGTATGCCTTATGTCGAGGTGCTGACGAGAAAGTTTTTCGAAGTATTTTTTAAATTCGGAGAGTGAATACATTATTTTTTTGCGTTTTCCATTTCCATTTCATATTCTTCCATGCGAAGTATGTTCTGATGCCAGTGAATAAATATGTTGTAGACCTTTTCTCGCTCTACCAGATCTCGTGTGATCCACTTGGTGCCCGTCATGTCGACAAGTATTCCGGACCATTTATAAGGGTCGACAATGCCTTTTCGCTCTACGTCTTCGAAAACCGGTTTGAACCGGTTCATTACCGTGTTACGATTGCCGATGTAGGTAATTAGCGCCTTCATGCGCTCTTTTTTAGGCAAATCGGAGAAGATTTCAGACTTTTTTTCGATCGTGTACTCATTTATCATTTCCCTGAAATCATCTTTAAAATCGGGCGAATCTTCGTTGATTGTTCGGTCTATGGGTCTGTAAAGCGAATAAATGAGACAATTAAGGTCTATCTCCTTTTTGCTTTGCTGATATTTTTGAAAATGATTTTCGGCTACCACCCATTCCAGGAATGAGATGTTTATAAAACCATCCTTGGGTCCATAGAATTCGATTCCTCGATGAGTAAATTTTTTGACGTGAACTTTATTGAGGTCGTTTTCTTTAAAAAGGAATTCGAGTTGTTTGGAAAGCTGCTCGATGTAGTAAGCATCGATGTTTCTGAAAATATTATATGGAATTCGCAGCCACCTGAAGAGAATCATTTTTGCATGAAACTCTTCCTTTTCTCCGGAGGTTAAGACTTCGGCAAGTTTATCGAGATGCACATCGGTCATTTCTCTCCATGAGGATGGGAAAGATCGATGGATCTTAATGTATTTACCTTTGAATTCGCCTGATATTTCTGCCTGATGCATTACAATTATTTATTTTATTAAACCAACAGCAATTCGGGCGGCTTCGATGGCAACTAGAACTATTATTGCAGTGTTTCTTCGCTTTTTTTTTACTATTTCATTCTTCAGATCGATCTGGCAGGCGTTTAACTCATATTTGGTGCATTCGCCCTCGTATGCACCGGCCAGAATGATTTTATAGTCGGCATATGGCAGGCAATACTTACTGGTGTCTTTTTGATTTGAGGTATTGGTTTGTGAGCGAGTCGAGAGTACCAGTAGAAGCAGAGTCGATAATATCAGTAATCGCATGAGTTTGGTTTTGGATATTTTCAATTTGAGGACAATGGCATGGTTTCACGAATGGATATAGAAAGAATCCAAGGGCAATTAGTGCAATTGATGCGATGATTAAGATTGTTTGTGCTACTTTTTCATTCATATCGGCGGGGAGCCGCCATGCATGGCGGCTTTACTTAAGGTTTCATTTCGAAGTGATACGGATCCCGAAATGTTTCATCGTCGATGTGGTTTCGATTCCAATCGGCTCCCCAAACATTATCAGGATGAAGATTTACCCAGTAATCGCCAAGCGAGCGGGCAGTAATTACATCTTTGTGGTATTGTTCGTCCGTTATTCCGGGGGCAAATAACATTACACTGTTTTTCCACAGAACAAAATCAGCGGCGAGGTTTTCGATGTGCCGGCTTTTCATTGTTTTGCTTCGATTGGAATCGAAATATATTTTTTGCTGCTCGATTGTTCTTCCAACTTCGCGTAAAGCCAATTCAAAGCCATTGAACCATGCAAAAGCGATTAGCTTTCCAATGTTCCGGGTGAATATTCTTTGTTTCTCGCTGAGAGTCATAATTACCGGGCTAAAAAATGCTTTTTTGTTTCCGTGTTGTTATAGGTAGGCTCTGATTCAGGATCCTGATATGCATCGCTATCACGATACGTTGTATACGTTTCTCCATCAGCATTTTTATTGAGGAAGGTTCGCATCTGACGGAGGTAATTGTTTCCGTCAATAAAAGCTCTTTCGGAGGCTTTTGCGATGCGAATCTCTGCTGGCTGTTGTTTGGATTTGGTGCCATCGTTGAATATGTTTATGAAAACGCCATCGGGCCCGACATCGAGCAGGCCCTCATCCAAGGCCCGAGCAATGGTTAGCGGGGCAGTGGCTTTTTGGATGTACTCGAGAATAACTTTATTGTCATCGCTTACATCATCTTCGAGAATTTCATCTTTTATTTCATTAAAATATTCGTCGCCGAGATTCGCTTTGATGATAAAATCTTCAACCTTTATCATCATCGGTTTTAATCGCATGAACATGCGACGGGAATTATCGATGTTGAAATATTTGCTGAAGGTTTTTGCGTTGGAGATGAAATTTTCCCTGGTGATGGTGTAAGCGGTACTGTCGGTCCAGGATTCGAAGTCGTCTTTATTCTCTTCGAGATATTCGAGCATTAAATCGATATCGCGGAAACCACTACGCAGGTATTTGAATTCGAGTTTGTCGGTTTGCCACTGCCATGCGGTTTTCATATTCTCGGTAGAGGTAATATGAATACCGCTGCCGGTGACTTTTACCATTCCTTCCGGCAGCCAGAGCATGGTTGCGAGATAGCCGAGAGGCTTTTGAATGTACGGCAACAGTTTTTCCTGATTTGCATCCAGGGTCGGGCTTACGGGCTCGTATGCTTCGTTTAGTTCATCATAGAGGGCTTTTCCAATTGCCGGGATGATGAATTCATTTTCCGCATCCTGGATGGAGCTCTTGATTTGGTCGAAGTCGATGCTTTTGGTGATGTCGACGATGGCCTGAAGCGTTTCAATATCTTTTATCAGCATTAGCTAGGCGATTTATCGGATGCAACTGATGCTTTGAGTTCGAAGAGAACGTTATCGTCGCTGAATGACGGGTTGTGAAGTGGCTGTGTAGATTCACCGACGGTAATATATTTTTGAAGATCGACGTAGTATTTTTCGGGTTTACAGTTTTTAGTGTCGTTGGGAAAAATCTCGATGTATATGGCAGCTGCATCACCATCGACTAATTCAAGTGATGAATATCCGCTTTGATTATTCTTAGCAAATTGTTTTAATATTTGTCCCTTCCTGTTGTAGACAAATGCATGCACCTGACCAGCGGCGGTGAAATCTTCACCAATAGCTTTCACTTTGAATTTTGCATATGCTCCCTGAGCTAATTGCGTATAGTTCATTTTGAGATTGTTTTTATTGCGTCAGAACCATTATCGAGCGTAGTGAGTACCGTGTCATCGATACGGAATTGTGCTTCTGCCGGCCAATTGTTATATCGTTTAGTATGATAAATCGGCTTTAGAGCGCGATCGCGGAAGGCTTTGAGCATTGACTTTTGGATGATATCCGTTTCGCGTGTGTTGCTTCCGGAAGCGCCACCTTTGGAGTATGGTCCGCCAGGAGTGCCGGCACCAATGAGATCCGGGTGAGTGCGCATGGCAAAAAGTATTTCGCTGTTTGCGGCTGAAGATTCCGGAAGATATTTTCCATCCTTGTCGTAATCTTCGATGACTTCGATTGTGAAACCGGGAATTTCACGGTTGGTAGTTTGATCGACGGCAAAATGAGAGATGAAAGATTTTTTTGCATTGTCGGAGCCGGCGAGGAACTTATCGAGGAAATCGAATTCCTTCTCCATCAGGTCGAGTTGCGTTTTCTCGTCCTTGCTTTCCCAATCCTTGTATTTGGTAGTCCAGAAATAACTAGGAACCCGGATGTGATACTTCAAGTTCATGGAATTTTTGAAAACGGCCTGCAGGTATTTAGGCACTTCGATGGCATTCTCGATCCATTTGTTGGCGCGAACGGCATCCCAGTATGGTTTCTGGTAGTAACTTTTACCCGGTGTAGGGAAGTAACCAGGCACGGCGAAACGATATCCGGAAGTTCGCGATTTTAGATCGGCAATGGGATCGTAATCGCTGAGAACAGGGACTTTAATAATATCATCAGTTTGATTGAGCCAATCGCTGCAGACTCCGATGGCTGTAATTTTATTAGACTTTTCATCACGTAATTTGTAACGAGTATAAGCCGCTTCGCTCACGAAGAGTTTATTTATTTTATTGCGGCCTTTGTTGAGTATGAAATAAGGGAAGAAGTTATAGAACCAGGTGAGATCTGAAAGTGCTTCCAGAAGGTAATCGTCCTGAATATCTGATGCCTGAAAGAAGTCGTCAATTTCCGGATATTTTGTGATATCGAGCGGTTCGAAGATTTTTTTGCCACCATCGAAAACGAATTTTCCGAATTCGATTCCACTTCCGTAGGCTGCGAGAATATTATACTGAATGGCGGCTCCTGCAACGCCGCACATTCCGATTAATTCAATTATTTCATTCGGAAGGTTGTTATTATTTCCCCAGAAAGCATATTCGGTATTATTGATGATGGGTTGTGGCTTCGGAATAATTTGTATAGCGCCATCATCAGATCCAGAAGAAGCAGAAGTTTTTCCAGAATCGAAAGAAACAATTGTACGCGACTGGGGAAGATGAGCTTTGCCGAGTTTTTTATTTATTTGAACTTTTTTTTCAGCCATGGTTAATAGACTCTTTCTCCGTTGATTCGGGTAATGAGATGAATGTGAATTTTGCGGATGTTGCCAGAGGGAAGAATGGTAATGTTAAGCGTGAGATTGTCCCAGTGGTTCGGGTCTTTTACCAGTTTTTCATGATCTGAGAGAGACGAAAGGCCACGCATGGCGTTCCTACCCTGGCGACGTTCCGATCGTTTACCAGACTGAGTAATTACTGCGCGATCGACTTCTAAAAATTTACCGCCGGTTCCCGCCTGTTCGTTGTATTCCACAACTTTCAAACTGAAAGGAACCGGCATTTCGTCGATATCGACAGCTCTCATAACATTTAACGCATCCCGGAGGCTGATCATACTACTAAATAAGCTATCAGCGAGTCCGAATTAAAGGACAAGAGGAAGCTCCGAAAATCGGAGGACTTCCCGATTTTCGGAGCGTATTTTTTGCTTTTTTAGAGCAGGCCTTCATCGGCGAAGGAGAAGTGAGATTCTTTGGTGAGGATAATGTGGTCGAGGACAGTTATTTCGAGAATCTTACCTCCTTCGGAGATGTTTTTTGTGAGCTGGACGTCTGCGGCACTGGGTTGTGTGTTACCGGAAGGGTGGTTGTGTGCGAGAATTACGCTGCAGGCATTTGCTTTTAGAGCGGTGGAGAAAATTAGTCGGGGATCAGCGACGGTACCGGATATTCCGCCTTCGGAGAGCCGGAGGAAACCGAGGACTTTGTTGGCGCGATTCAACAGCAGGATGTAGAAAGCTTCGCGGAGTTCGATTTGTTCGAGGGGGAAGATTTCGCGGAAGAGAGCAACGCAGTCGCGTGAGCTGGTTACTTTTGGCCGGTCGGCATCTTTGACGTTTGTAGTGTAGGAAATTTTAATTTCGGCAAGATTTGAATTGAATAAATTTGTTTGCATAGCATTTAGGTTTTTGATTTTATGCTAATGCATGCTGCGATCACCGATGAAGACCAAAAGGAAATTGGAATAACTTTAGCTTATGCCGAGAAAACTTTTTGTATCCGGAACGGCGATGACAGGACGAGTAATCGCCTGGAAATCGTCATAGGGGAGAGCAGCACATTTGCGGAAAATTCTACTGGTCAAAAACCGGCTATGTGAACGGGTTTATTCAATTGCTGGAATTATTATATTTACAGGATGACGACAGAAATAATACTTGCAAGCGCTGTAGTTTCGACGACGATCTCAATTGTGGGAACATTTTTTTTGAATCTATATTTGAATCGTAAAAATTTCAAGAATGATTACTTTAGAATAGTTATTCAAAAAAGGATTGAAACATATGAGCTCCTTGAGGATCAAATAAGTTTACTAAAGGTCTCCGTACTTGATACGACGAATAAAAATCCTCGGCCTTATCATCAGATATTTTCATTAGGGCACCAACATCTTTTGAAAACCACTATAAATTTATCACTAGCTAATGGAAGAAATATTTGGATGAATTCGGATACAAGGGATAAACTAACAGAAATATTAAATTTGGTAAATAAGATTGGACTTCAATATAATGATGATGCTAAACTTATAGAGGGCGGAAGAACATATTATTGGGAGCTTGCAAGGTTGAGAGATGAACTAGAACAACATGTCCAAGAGGACATACTCAAGCTATACGATTTTAAAAAAATAAAAAAAAATCAAAATAATGCTACTCAAGAAATTAGAATGTAAAACAAAAGAAGCCCCGGAAGGGGCTTCTTTATTTAACACCGTCGTGTTATTTCGCTGAGGCATCCACCTGTGCATTTGAGAACAAGTGGAGGAGCGGGAAGAATTCATAAGACTCTTCGCCATTTTCGCGAGTGATGGGTTTGCCCCAGATGCAGAAGGATTTTTCACCTTTCTTTACTGTGAAACCTTCGGATTTCCATTCATCGAATGATTTGAAGGTTTGGTGCGTTTCGCTTTTGTAAGAAGCGAGGATTGCAGTGTTGATGGTTTTGTAGGTGCCATCTTCGACGAGAGGTTTTAATTCAGCGCTGAGCTTTTTGAGCTGTTCGCGTCTCTCCTGGTGAGGAGTGAGAGTTGGAGTTTCAACTACTGGCGCCGGAGCTGCCTGAACTTTTGATGTTTGATTTTTCTTTTTCATAAATTTTAGTTTTTTAATTTATGCCCAACGGGTAGCAGTAATCAGGATGAAGAAATCCAAAAGGAAATTGGAATAACTTTAGCTTATGCCGAGAAAACTTTTGGATTGCCGGAGGTCAATCGCGCGGAGGAGCATCCCCAGCGATTGTCTGAGGACGATTAACTGCAACTTTGCATGAAATAAAAAACGGATTTATGGGAAATAAAAATTATTCTATCATTAATTCAAATAATTCACGGCGAAAAAGTTCCGAAATTCTAGAATCTGGTAAAGGAAGATAATCTGAAAAATTGCATGTTTTTTTATATCGGTTAATTTCTTGAGTCGTAGCATTAAACACAGTTGCAATTCTATTTTGATTTGAAAGATTGTTTAAACCCAATCGAAGATTATTTTGTGGATGAAAACCATATCCAATTGTAAAAACATTTTCAGCTCTTAAAATTGCTTCTTTTGCAGTTTCAATTGCAGGGTTCGTTTCATTTTCACTCCAAATTTTAATATTATTAGCCATAGATTCTAAGGTGCTTTTTTCAAATGATCCATTACCATATTCCGGAATTCTGCTTTCGTTTTTGTATAAATCACCTAATGAGCCATAAATATGGATCACAGGAATAATTTGAAAAATTTTATTTAGATTATTTTGATTTCTAGGTAAGTTGAATGTATGTAGATAAGTATTGGACAAAAAATAATCAATGGACCGGTCATAATTAAATGTTACAATAGTTAATTTGTTTTCTTTGAAGTCTGTTTCATTGGCAACATCGAGATATAACAAATTCACAAGTTCTTTATACCAATTATCTTTTACCATGTCGTTTTTCAAAATGGTTCCATATGAACTTGATTCAGCTTTAAAAATTACACTACTGATTAACATTTTTCCTATCAAAATCCAGTCTCTAAAATCCTCTCTTTCGAGTAGCCTATCAATCGATTTTGATTGACTACCCATTAGTTTAATTTGAAATTCCTTAATCATTTCATTTGCAGTATACCGCATACCAAAATAACCTGGTTGCAAAACAGTTCTAACACGAGTTTCACGACCACATAGCGTTGTTAAAGTGTCAGCTAGTGGAAAGCCGTATGGTAAACTTGCTCCGGCGCCGAGTATTAAAACTGTTTTTTTACCAATCATTATAAGTCGAAAATAGTGATATTTTCAATTCTCATTTTAAAAAAGCAAAAACGCGGAAATCGCTGCGAAAATAAATGGGTGGCCAGTGGCCTACACATTTATTTTCGCAGCGAGACGCGATAAACCGTGCCACGCACTAAGGAAGCGACGATTGCCAATGACGAAAAATCACGAGATATATGATTTTTGATCAAATTTTAGGCATTAGTAAAAACGTGCGAATTTTAATTAAAAATAGGGTAGGGCATTGCCCATGCTCGTTATTAACGAGTCATTGGTGCAGGGATGCTGAGCCTGCCCTTAAGCAGGTGCTTGTATTTAGGGAATAGTATGTTGTCCACTGCATCACTTGCGTGAGTTGCTTCTTCCTGTGGTGTAATAGAGCTGTTTTCGCTCTTCTTATTCTTCTTGATCTCTTGGCCATGCTCCTTAGCTGGTGCCTGCTCCATGGATATAACAGTCTCCTTACATTGGATGAGGTTGAACATAATGGTAGGGTATTCCGGATCCCGCTGTGATGGTTCCAGGTGTGCCTGCTTGAATAGTCTACCTAACAATAAATACTTCTCATTGTGGAATGGGTTGTTCCCTCCAAGGGATTTCATTTCTACAATCCACCCACGCTTACGCAGGATGGCAGCCCCTTGCTCAGCGAATGTGATTTTGCTGTTGGCTAATTTCTGATTGCCATTCTTATCGAAGTAGAATTTAACCTTCTTCTTTGTGTGTGCCTCATAGTAGTCACAGAACTTATTGAATACATCATCGAGGATTTCCGGGTGCTTAGCGTATAGGTTGTTGATGAAGTTAAATTGATTCTTTGCTTCTATATGCTGTGCTACTACCATGAAGTTGATATTAGTTCCCCAATCAACAGATATGTGTAGTTCCTGATCAGGATCACAGTCCAGATCCCGCTTACAAGTCTTATTCTTTATACGCGCGAAATCCATCCCCAGGGAATCGAGATAGGAGTAATTATAATGCCCCTTATACCCATGCTTTTCCCGATCGAAAGTAGGGTAGAAGCCGCCAATTATTTTCTTCTGTCGTTGCCCCAGCATTTCAATGGCAAATATTTGCGGAATCATATCCCTGTACATTTTTTCCAGATATCGGATCCCGACATTAATCAAATTATCCCATGCAGTGGCCTCAGAATAATAAGTATTGTGAATGTCTTTATTTTCGGGCCGGATGCATTTATAGAATCGGAGCTGTTTATCCAGGTCAATTATCTCATCACTAATTTCCAGCCGGTGTTTCACATTTTTATTTCGTAAAAATTCCAATTGCAATTTAATGATCTGATTTTTTAAAAGAGTGAAATCATAGCCGTCTTCATCATAATATTCCGATTTTTTGAGAATGTGATTTGCATTTCCCTCAAACGGCATAGATGTAAAATTGTAAATACCATGGTGCATGTTCACTTTCGAAAAGAATTCTTCATTGCCACGATTTGTACTCAAAACCTCCTGGCCATACCGATCCACATCAATAAGCAGATGCTCATCAGTAATTTGGATATCTGTACTTAATCCCCGTCCGGGAGCTGCGTTTTTATCTTGGCTGAGCAAGTGAAACCCGGCACCAGTGTATGTGGTCAGATAATGATCGTATTTCCCGGGAGCCTGATACGGTCTCGGGATCTTATATTTCTTTGGCGGTTCCTGCCTCACCCAAAAATGAACATCTTTCTTCCATCCCAGTTTTTCCAAGCCCTGAATTGTTGCCGGTAACGTTTGCGAAAGAATCTGCTCGTAAGTCATACCAGTTATTGTTCCGGAACATCGAGGCATTTTCAGCGCAGCCAGGCGAATGATCCATGCAATTATAAAAGACTTTCCAATTCCCCTTGGCCAATTGATCATCGACTCGGAGGCATTAGCCATGATAAGCCGCAGTTGCGGCTTATTCAAATATAAATTTTTCGATTCTAAAGTTTCCATCGGATTATTCATTCAATAGTTTTACCATCTGATCTCGGTTCACAGAAACAGCTGTATTAATGCTCTCCGAAATCATTTCATATTCTGCTTCTTCGATACTCTCCAGCCGGTCGAGATCTATTTTTGTTTTCTTCACATCACCATTCATATTAATCGTGACAGACAACTCAAATTTACACGGTTCCAAATCGAGGTAAAGATCCCGGGCTTCATCACCATCCTTCAAACCGCGAATTTCAGCAGCCTCTTTAATCGCAGCCGTGGCAGTTTTATAATCCATTTTACTCGCTGCCTGCTTTGCCCACTCTTCCAGCTGCTCTGCATAGAGTGTACGGTAATAATCCTTATCGCCAATGTTAATCGACCCAAAAAAACGCTTCGCGCTGCTTACGTCCCGGTATGCTGTCGCCTCGGAGATATGAAATTTCTCCATCAGCATGCTAATGATAGTCTTGGAGTCCTGGTATGTCCGGATCAGATTATCAGCATAATTCCACCGATCGATCAATATCCGCTGATCTGCATCCAGCTCCTCCTGCTGATGGCTCTTGTATTTCTGTAAAATAATATCAAACGTCGTCAGCTTCGACTTCATTAATCCCATACTCATCGCTTTAGAAGTATAGTATTCAATTCATCCCTGAACTTCATCGACGACGCCAACGCTGGTGTCGATCCCTGCTGAGCAAATTTTATCGTGGCTTTTCTTAACGCCGCTTCGGTTTTCAATTTTCCTTTTATAAATGCTGTGTAAACCGGTCCCGATTCACTTTTTATTTCCTTCTTCAGCTCTGCCCGATCAATCTCCAAAATCGTCGCAATCTCCTCCGGAGACATCAATAAGCTGGCAAACTCTTCCAGCTCTGTCAGCTGCTCACTATTCAAATTCATTTCCAGTTTCTATTACTTTTAGGATCCAGTCCCGGTGAAATTTCATGATCGAATGATTAGTAGATATCACTCCTGCTTCAATCCTCGGGTTCTCCGTCATGTTCTGCGAACTGATGATGGAAATATTCCAGTCATTATTCTCAATAATTATCACTTTTGCATGGCAATGACTCAATCTGATCTTCGTTGAATTAAACCTGATCAGCTGGTATACATTCGGATTCTTCTCCATCCTCACATCCAGCACACAGTATAATTCCAATATCTTTTTACTATCCAGTCCTTCCGCAAGCAATCGAGCCGGCGTTTCAGTCATCGTCCACGTTGTTAAATATACCTTGGCCGGACCGGTGAGCTGCAGGAGAGAAAACAAAATCTCATGTGCACTAAACATTCCATTGGAGCAATAGTGGATAAGACATCTCTGAGTTACCAACGAAATCAGGGAGTCAATATCCTTTTTGCTTTTGAAAATTAACATCGACTCCGGAGTGTCTTCAACCATGAATTGAGCTTCCCGGTCTTCCTGTTTTTCAATTTCCAAATCTTTACTGCTAAACAAGCTCATAAGTCCAAAACCTCCTTAATCTTCAACCGCTGTGCTTCCAGTTCTGCAGCCTTATCTAGTTGCTGTTTCTTCTTTGCCTTACTGATCCGCGAGGCCAAATTTTTATATTCTTTAAAAAGCTCCACCGACGCAACCGTTGGCTTAGCAATCTTTTCCGGTACTCTGTCGGGCAGTTTGCCATGATCTTGAAAATAATCAATTTCGTAAATAAGATGTTGGCGCTCCTTGGCTGCCGGTACAATTATCTTCGATAATTCATGACGTATTTCATCGCTGGCGGCTTCTTCCAGACGAGCCCGGTTAAATTTGATCTTATCGCTTAGCTGGCCAACCCGGATTCTGAGGTCCCGTATTTCCTGCGGAACATTTACAATCGAATCCCATTTCTGTTTCTTTATTTCCGAAACACTCTTAAATGTACCGGCAGATTCGATCTCGATTTTTACCGGACGCTCCGGGCCATTCCAAACCGATAATTCCTTCGCCAAGCGCTCCTTGTTGTAATCATCGTCGTCCAATTCAAAAAGCTCTATCAACGCCTCGTTATCGCTTAACGAGTGAAATAATTCTACTCCTTGCTTATATGGTTTTCCCGCTTTAAACCAGTCCTGTACACTTGCAATTGCCATTCATCGAAATTATCAACTGACGATTGCCATTTAAAGGACATTAGCCTCGCTTCCGGAGCAGCCAGACGAATTCAATTTTATTTGGAAAGGTTGTATAATGATATCCAGCTCCTTGCATCACTTTAAAAACTAAATCAATGTCAATTCCTTCAATCGGATAATGCTCCGAAATCTTATTCAGTAATTCATTCGTAGTAATTTGTAAATCTGAATGAGACAGTGAGGTGGTAGGAGAATATTTTTTAAAAATTTCATTGAAAATCTTCGTCAAAATGGCTTCCTGTTCTGACGCTTTCTTCTTGTCAGATTCACTTATTGGATGGTCCCATTCTGCGTCTACTACCATAAAGCCCGGTGGGCTCGCAATAAGTATGACCTCATGCATAGGACTTCCACCTACTCTCCGGGCGTATGCCTAGAGGTCATCATTGCGAGCGGTACAAATATAAAAAAAGGAACCTCAGAAATGAGGTTCCTTTCAAGTTTATGGTTTGTTATCCTGGTTAAGGATTAACTTTTCCAGCTGGTGAAGCTGAGCCTTTTTCTTTAATGTACGGACAGCCTTCTTTTACAAGTTTTGCTGCTGTACTTGCATCCATTGTAGTGGTGTCATATTTCATACCTCCAAATACAAACGGACCAGGTCCAACTCTTACAAGTTCATATTTCCCTTCCAGCGATTTTGAAATTTTTGGAGCTTCTGTTGTTTGTGTAGCCATGATTTGAGATTATTAATAGTAGCGGGCCATTAACCCGCTACCAGATGTTTAAATTTGATTATGAAAGTGGAATATTTCCGCTTGTGTAAATCCAAGCCGGTGTTAATCCCCAAGTCTTCACTTTACATGTCCAACCTTTACGACCCTTAGCATCTTTCGCAGTTCTGATAGTGCTTGTGTCAACTTTAGCAGGATGACCAGGTCCACCAATGATCCGGAAGCTGCCGCCACGCTCACGAGGAACAAAGAAGAAGTTGCCATTGTTAATTGTCGCCGCAAGGGCCAGCAACTCTTTGTATGTGCCCGGAGTGAAGAATTCGTAAGTCGTTTCAAAGCTCTTTCCGTCTACTTCTCCAACGGACTCATCAACTACTTCCGATGTGTCCTGTGTTGTATACAACGTATACATTTTCTTTCCGGTCAACATTTCAATGTCTCCGGTAGTGGCAACATTGTCTCCCAATGCTGCAGGCGTATCGTCAACAGTCGGCCATGTCTCTACATCAGCAATCTCACCGAAGTAAGATTCATCGTACATTCCGCCTGGATTGTTAGCGCAAGAATCCCAATCAAGACTGTCGAGCAGACAAAGAATTATCGGACCTACATTTTTTTTCATTTATATTCTTTTTTGAATTGTTAGTTTATTTTGGTTTAAAAATCGATTGCGATTATATTTTCTTCAGGAACCCAACTCCCTTTTTCGCCAATTGAGAAACCGCTTCCGGGTTATCTGACAATGATGCAAACGAGTGCTTCACGTTTTTGAATGTGAATTCAGAAGCAGTCAACTCATAGCTCTCACCGTCCGAATCCTTTACTATTTGCTTCGATTTTGCTACCTGAGCTGTCTTTTCCTTCAATTTATCCTTCAGGTCTGCAATAAGCTTTTGTTGATTCTCAATCTTCTTTTCGAGCTTTTCAATCTTCGCGGCCTGCTCTTCAGCCGTTGGTGTATTATCTTCTGCCATTAGTTTGTTTTTTGTGATTTATGAATAGGAGCAGATCATTTGATCTGCTCCGGTTTAATAATTCTTATCACGACAAGTCGCGATCGTTGTGAATGATGTACAATGGATGCCAGAAACCAACTCCTTTGTGGTAGTCCGTGTAAATTGAAACCTTACGCTCGTAAGTCTCAACTTTAAATACATTCCGGTTCTTCGAACGTTTCTCTCCACGAACCATGTTCTCAGGGAAGCTGGTCCAGATCATTTCAGATGTTCCCATCGATTCAAGTCCTACTACCTGAATGTTCGGAACGTCTTCAATGCTCATCAAATCACTTGTCTGTCCCCAGCTCATGTTATACTTCATCCGCTTACCTTGTTTGTATTTGATAGCGGCGTTCAAATTCATGAACACGTATTTCAGGCGAGACCTTACTTCCGGAGCCATCTCAAGAACGAATTCTTCGATCTGAGTTGTGAAATCTTCAGCATCAGCCTCAAATGCTCCTGTAGCAATGCGTGTAGTCAAATCGTCATCGTTGTGTGCGCGAATGATCGTACGGATACCATCCATAGACTCATCTGCGTCTCCTGCAGTACCAGGTGTTGGTGCCACATATGCTCCTTTAAAAATGGCTTCCACTTCCATGTCATGATCGCGACGTGGTAAAATTTGCTGCTCGATCAGGTAGCGGATTATCGGCCACTGTGCACGATCAATTCCGTCGCCGGCAAGGAAACCAAGCCATGAGGCAACAAAGCCTTGTGGGTTTTTCCTCCAATCAATCTTTTGTTCAAAGAGGTTGATTGTTACAGGTTTGAATGTAGAATCCCCTTTAGGAGTAAATGCATCCTGGTAAGCCTGTAACACTTCCGTAGTTTCAACATTTGCGCTTCTTAATACTGTGTCATCAGTCAGCTGAAGCGAAAAATATTTTTCTGTCTCCGAAGCCTTGTAAATTTTCGACTTCAGATCTTTCATATTCTGACCATTGTTAATGTAATACGATCCCCATTCGGAAACTACGTGATCGAGATCAAGTGTAACATCTGCCATGATTTATTTTTTTATTTTGATTTTGGTTATGGTTAAATTATTTGAGTGGATTATTATCTGTCCAAAAATTCAGCAGCCGCTTTGTTATGCGGAAGTTTTGCAATCTTCTCCGAATTCACCTTTGCAGGATCTTCAGTCACTTCATCCTTATCCTTCTTAACATTAATAGGCTCTGCGCCATCAGCGTTTTTCAACGTTGTGTTTTCTGCTGTCAAAGCAGTGTTTGCAGTTTGAAGAGTGTTTTTCTCGGCAGTTAACTGGGCAATAGTATTTTGAGCTGCTTCAAGTTGTGCGCCGGTAACAATTACAACGGAATTAATTCCGTTCACAGCAAGCTCGCCGTTCGCTGCACTTATCATTTCTTCAGTAATTTCTTCTGCTTTTTTTCCTTTCAAAGCATTTACTTTTGGGAACATTCCGAACATGGTCGTATTATTTGATTGTTTATTAAAACTGTTAGTTTTTTGTGTTGGGGGATTCAGTTCGTGAACCCTCAATATTGCATCTTTTAAATCACCTGCTTTATCAACTAATCCCATGGCAATCGCATCTTCAGAGAAATAGGTTTTCCCTTTAAAGACTTTACCGTCATCCTTTATTTCCGGACGATTCGCTTTTACTGCATCAATAAAAAAATCTGTGTATTGCTTAAGCTCTTTTTTTAATTCTTCGTCGTCACCCTTCAAAATATCTTCATAACTTTTATTCTTAAGGGTTGATTGTGGTGCATACGTGCGAATAATATTGATTCCTTCCATCTCGTATGCTTTCGTGAAATCGGCTATCTCAACATAGCTTCCAATACTTCCTACAACAGAAGATTTTCCGGAAACAAAAGATTCAATTCCGCAGCTTGCCGCCCACAAGGCAGCACTACAGCAATAACCTGAAATCGAAAAAACAACCGGCTTCGGTGCGTTTGCTATATCACTATTAAAGCCTTCATTCGATTGTCCGCCACCACTATCAACATCAAAAACAACCCCTAAAATATTTGGATTTGAAAAGCACCTTTGAAGTAACTCTCTTTTAGTTTCGGTACCAGCCGGTCCACACCATTGGTCATATTTTGTCATTGCGCCCTTAAGGCTAATGATGGCAACCGAATTTGGTGGCGCCTGTTCTGGTGGTGCAGCATCTCCATATTCGCTGATAAAATAACCGGTAACGGTAGTATTACTGTTTGCTATGGGGAAATTGATCGAACCTAAATTATTGCAGAGAAAATCCTTAACGTCGTCATGAACGTCGGGAATATCGCCCTTCATCATTTTCAATACAGCCGGAAAATATCCTCGCGCAATTGACGGATGCATTAACCAAAAGCCGGTTGCGATATCGCCAAATGTTATGTATCGTTTACGAATTGACATTATATTCCTTACAATGTCAAAACTAAACCTCGAAACCTCTTAATTAAAGGACATCAGGCACAGGGATGGCATTCCCTTCATTATATCTCAATCGAGACGCTGGTGAGTCCTGATAAAAACGATAACTGAAGCCATTCAGTTTTCGAATCTGATCGCCACTGCTGTATTGCCACGAAAAATGTACGCCGTTTTCAATAGTGCCAAGTACGTATCGTTCGCCGTTATTATCAATTACATCTACAATAAACCGGCCTGTCATGTGGTTGAAAATTTTTTCCAGTAAATAATTGTATCCTGGATGAAACCCTGAAACATAAGGCTTATAAATCGGACCATGATCCGATTCTACTACGTCCTGTTCAACCTTCAGTTTTTCAAATGTCGAATAACCTTTCAGCCAGGTGGCTCCTGGTCTAAGCGAAATCGACCTCAATATAAAATTGAAATTGTCCACTACCATTTCAGTAACATCTTCCACCGGCACGAATGAAAAACTTAATATGCCCCCGGGATTCGTGCATTCTGGTTTTGTAAAATTACTCTTGAAATTCATGGTTTATTTATAGGGGACAAATTTAATACAACATTTTATGCGGCCTTGCTGTCGCGGCTTTTCAGACTATTACGATACCTGAAATATGCCTGTTTGCACATGTCATGGCTCAAATGATCGTCGGAGAAACCATACTTCGCTTGGAATTCTTTTATGGCTTCATTGATGTCTTTACCCCCATAGGTGCAAAGGCAGTTGATAAATACATACATCTCCTCCTTAATTTTCCGCTCTACAAACAAATTAAACTGGTTGCATTTCTGGGGTGATATATATGGCCTCGAAATGAAATTGTAATTGTCCGTAAGCAGTACTTCAATCGTATTTGCAGGATTATATCGCAACGGCAAACGAGCTTTCTTTTTTGGCTCCACCAGTTTCATTAAGTACGAACCGATGGTACTGGTTGAAGTAAGAATAAACTCCTTACGCTTTAAAAATATATTCTGTTCTAAATATTGCTTCACATGCGGCCTCACCGGTATGCTAACGCACATTTTGAATTGCGACATCTATAGAATTCAAATATAAATCTAAAAACGCATTGCAATATATTTTAATAGGAAAAATTTCCACAGTACAGTCGCCATGCATGGCGCTTCTACGTGGATTTTTTCCATTCCCCATGAAAACGACACGCTCGGCGCTCATGGCGAACCACAAACGCCTCGTATGCCGCCATCACATGAAACACATCTAAATTAATCCGCAGGCTATCTTTTGTAAAGGACAGGCTGAACAAAAAAAATTTCAAAATCGTCCCGGCTGGCCGTGTTTCTCTGCTCCAACGCTCCAACGCTCCAACATGTTCCAACTGTTCCAACATGTTCCAACACATAAAGCAATTAGTAATATATTAATTTTAAATACTATATATAATTGTTGGAACTGTTGGAACAGTTGGAGCGGTTTTTTCATTTTTGCTGGCAACTTCCACTATTTTTTATTTTTCTATTTCTGATTTATAAAAAATGCAAAAAACGCCATTCACGAATTTCCATTCGTTGATGGCGTTTTGTTGGAACTGTTGGAGCAGTTGGAACTATTGGCACGTTTACCGGCAATACGGGTACGGTTTCGCATCATTTGAGTACACTTCCGGCAAAAAAAAAACCGATAACGAGTAGTTATCGGTTTGGTACGAAGAGGGAACTTCAATTCTCAGGCTGCGCCAGGAATGTCAAACTATGGGAAAACATCAATTTTTATATAAGTCCCTACGGATCCAAATCCTGCGTCCGTAACCGCATCACTGGTCTGTAAGTAGCTATACAATGTAATCAAACTCGTACTGGTATTCGCCGCAGAAAAATAACATTTACCGGTTCCCTGGTTCTGACTAAAAGAAACCTTTGTTTTCCCTGCTGTAAATGGCGTTCCATTCGTACACGTTAATTTAAATATACCTACCGATCCGGTATCACGTACCAGCGTATAAGTAAGCGTATCGCTCAGCTCGGTATAAACAAGTGTTTTCGTCAGGTTTGTCGAATCGGTCTGAGTAACTTTAAATTCAATCGATTTTGAATGATTCAAACCATCCCTTACAACAGTTGCGCTGGCACGCCTATGGGCGCCGGTGGTAGATTTCATTAGAAAGTCAGCCGTGCCTAGTGTTGTAATCCTCGTTTGCCCGAATGAGAGCTCACTCAAGAGTAACAAAATAAATATTGGAATTAATTTTTTCATCGTCCGTTTTTTGGTTGAATAATTAAGGAGCTCTAAAATATGGCTGTATTTAGCTTCCGGAAAGGACATGAGAATATCTCAATGATCAATCACCATGAACTTATTTAGTCTTTGGAGGTTATTTAATTTTTCCACATTTGCCACAGAACACAAGTCCATCTGCCTCTGTGTCTGCTTGAGACTCAAGTTTACTCTCCAACTCCTGCACCCGCTTCTGATATGCAACAGCTTCATCTGCCAATCGAAGAATTTCATTAAGCGATAGTTCGTATTCTCGCCCAAAAATTTTTAGTTGTTCGTCTTGCTCCTGCACCCGCTTAGTCAGCTCTTCGATGCGGGAGGTGAGTAATTTGTTTTTACTTTCTAATTCCATAGCGTGATCGAACAGTATTTTTTTAGAAGTCTCCATCTATTTAGTCTTTTTTTTGAATGGATCTTCTGAATTTCTGTAAAAGCAAATTCCAAATATTCTTGAGTCATAAACTCCTACGACATACCAAAATGTTTCTGGATTAGATTTGTCAAATCCGTATGTACGTGCATAAGATATTTTGTTTCTAATTCGCTTTGCTGTTGAGATAGTCCAGCGTCCAATTTGTATTTTGCCCTTCATGCTTTATCTTTGGCGGTTGGGGTAAGTTGTTTTACGTAAACACTATCAACATTCTGTATTAACAAGCTGTCATTCGATGACGCTACTTCATTTGAAGTAGGGTTGTTAATAGATAAATCATAAAATACTTTGCTTTCAGTAAATCGAACCGCCTCTACTTTGCATGGTATGTTTTGTAGTTTATTGTAGAAGCATAATTCTACTACATCGCCGATCTGATGACGGCTTGGGAGTTTTGTTGATTCTGTTGTCATCTTTTTAGTTTTTAGATTGTGAATTAATTATTTAATTGGTACGTTTAATGATTTGAGTGTTTGCTTTAATTCTTCGTTTTCTTTTTGGAGTGATTCAATTAAAATGGTTTGTTGCGCCAAAGCGTATTGATATTGTTTATTTTCTTCCTGCACCCGCTTCTGCAAGGCGGTGAGTTTTGGAGAGAATACTTCGTGAATTTTTTTTACAGCATCTTTGTATAGCATTCTCTCGTTGTATGCGAATTGCTCAAATACTTTTTTGATTTCGGCATCGAGCGCTTCATCGCTCAACGGCTCTGGCTTAGTGGGCATGGGAGTAATAGTTTTAGCAAGGTGTTTCTGATTCATTATTATTTAGGATTATTTATTATTTCTAATATTTTCTTTTTAAGAAAATTTTCTTCAATAACAAAAGGCATTGCTTGTGGCCTTCTTGCCATGACCCAACCGTCTGCAATGGCCATGATTTTAATTTCACCAATAGAGTCGAAAACCATTTTACCGCCAACTATCAGTTTAATTTCTTCACTTCCTGTTTTCATTTTCTTCGGGATTAGAGGGTGTATAAAATAATGTGCGAAGAATATTAAATTCTTTAATAGCCTGTTCTTCTTTTTTGAGTCGGCTTTCATTCCACTTTTTTAATCGTTCTCTATCTTCGAAAACTTCCTTATCTCTCTCTTGTGAGGTCATGACTATTTATTTTGTTGGTTGTTTCTAAATTTAATCCTGTCTATTGTTTGACCTGTTATTGAAATTGCTACGCCCTCATTTACTGGACGCTCTCTAAATCCGCAATCAGGGCACACGAACCAATTCACATAACCCCCACCTAATTTCTTTTTCTGAAATTTCAATTCGGTTATACAATTCGGACAAACTTTTGAAATGCTATGCTGCATATCCATTATTGCAAAAGATTGTGTCGAGTATTAGCGCAAACAATTTCTAAACTATCTAATTCTTCACTGGTTATTTTCCCAATTCCAAACAACATTCCATTTGCTACTCCTTGCTGATATCCTAATGTACCCATTAGTTCAACATTCTCGTTGTGTAAATCATTTCTTCTTTTTTGAAGTTCATTAATATCCGAATTGTAGCATCCGAATAATGTTGTACAAATCACGATTGGGATTAATTTTCTCATATTTTAGTTTTAATTTTTTTTTCAAAACTGCAACTCATCATGACTCTCTTTATTCGCAATCCCCTCCGGCACCCCTTCCGAAAGCACAAACGAACTCACATCTATCGACCGGTAAACTTTAATTTCGCCTTCTTTATTTCTCTTTTCCTTCTCTGTCATTAAACCGGTTACGGTGATGGCGGCTTTCTCCACGAGTCCGCTTACTTCATCCATCTTGTGGAAGTACAAAGTGTAATAAGTCGTTTCGGTTTTACTCGGGAAGCCGCTTACTACATAATTGATCAGTGTTGCCTTCATCACATTGCCAACTCGCTCGGCATCTTTCATCAGTATGCCCTCAATGGTTACTTCTTTGCGTTCGTCTATGAGATCTTCGGAGAATCGTTCCAGGTTAATTTTCAGTTTGTCATAGTCGAGTACGATGCTGCTGGTATTGCTTCGCTTTCCTTCCTTCGTTTTGAAGAAGGATCCCGGACTGGTCCCGATCCAGTATGGCTGATCTTTCATGTACAACCTGATCGTATCCAGGTTCGGCGCCGGTTTGTTATTTTTCCTTTTCAGAATGTCTGCATATAAATTATGCACGGTATTCAATCGAAGGAATAGTACTTTTTTCGGCTCGTCGAAGTGTTTTTCCTGTGTACTCTCACGATCTACGGAAACATTCACCGATTTCAGGGTTTCAATTTTAAATTCAATGCCCTCTGTAATCTCCGACCGGTCGAGTAGGAATTCGATAGTCCGCCAGAATTCTGCCAGCGCATTGCTCTCGCTTATCAGTTCACTTACTTTTTCAATCATGTTTTTTCCATAAGTGTAAAAAGCTTCTTTGGTGAATGGCAGCGTAATTTTATCGCTGAGCAATTCGATCACCGACATAGGCGCACAAATGTTTTTCAGGATCCGGCTTTTCACGGTTTTTCCTTCCAACTGAAACTCATCCAGAATGCGACGCTGCATTTTGCTAAATGTATCCGCATAGTTTTTCTTCACTTCTTCCCGCAGTTGAAAAAGCTCAATCAGGGTACCGCTGATGCCCTGTCGTTCCAATCCTTTAAGTTTCGTAAAATTTCTGATCTGTTCTTCGCTCCGGTTATTGTTGTCTTTAAACGCAAGCGGAATGCATCTGGAAAGAACGGAGTTGTCATCCTTCGTGCTCAGGTACTGGCCCATCATCACCAGCGTACAGGTAATTTTCTGCGTCCGGGTCTTTCCTTCTTTGCCACCACGGCCTTTCTCCCTGCCTTCGCCATCGTAAGCTGCTTTTATGGCCCGGAACCATTCTTCTTTTATTCCATTCTCGTCAAACTCATTCAATGCATTCGGACAATTCCGGAAGCGCTCCATCCGGGAGAAGAATGCGAAGTCGGTTCCCTGGTTAAGGTTAAATGCCGGCATCTGGTTGAAGAATAGATTGCTGATCGATTCGCCAAACTCACTCTTACCGGCCTGTACTGCACCATAAGCATACAGGTGCGGGACCTTCGTGGTTTGGAATATGATATCACGATACACTGTCATAATGGCGAATGCAATTCCCATCCACGCATTCTGATCGTAGACCTTCACCATCAGCTCGCACCATTCAGAGAAAGTTATCGGAGCTTCCGAATACTTCAGGTACCGGTCGTTTTCATAAATGTCTTCTTCCGAACGCACATCGGCCTGAACCTTGCTCGCGCTTAGCGATAAGAATTTCTGTTCGTGGATATCTACAATTCCCAGATCATCAAACTTGCGCAGCTCGCCGTTAAATGCATAGTTGGAATAAGCCCAGAATCCTTCCGGTTGCCAGCCCAGGGTTTTCAGTTCATAGCACATCGGAAACTGCCGTCCCAGCTTGCCGATTATCTTTAATAAATGAGCCTGAGTAAACCCGCCCTCACACACAAAAAACCCCTCGTCGAAAACCGACGAACGAAACTGATCCAGGCTGATCAGCGACTTGCTCGGCATTTCCAGAATTTTTGTCGAAGTGCCGTTTGTAATCTCAATCATCCGCTTATTATCCAGTTTACTGTAGATGTGGAAGAGCGGCCTTAAAACAAAATTTGTAAGCTTCACCAGTGTGTTACTGGTGCCGAAATAATAACCGGTATGATTGCCGTCGATGCGTTCATCGAATCCATAATTGGAATAGTGATTTTTATCCACCCACGGCGGCAAAGCATAACCACCTTCTTCAACCACCTGCACGCCTTCGGCTTCGTGTACAATGTCCCGGATCTCACGATCGAGCGAAGCCTTTTTTAATTTATACTTTTTGCAAATGTTCTTTACAAATGCTTCCAGCTTAAATTCATTCTCAATGTTGCTCAACATCTTTGCAACCGCCTCGATGGCATTCGCCTGGTCGTCCGGATCCTCGCCTACATTTTCCAGATTATGGGCAGCTTTCCACAATACTGCATCCTGTACGCCTGCAGCAATTATCTCAAAAGCCGGCCGGGTTTCTTCTTCCGGAATGGAATGCGACCAGGAATCGGGATCCTGATCGGCCGGGAGTACAAAAACCTGAACCTTAAAGTTGCTTTTAAGAAGCATATCAATGTCCCGGAGCGATGCATTTTTTCCAGCCTTGTCACCGTCGCGCATCAGGATTACATGGTCCGTATACTTGCGGAGCAGCTTGCACTGATCTTCCGTTAACGCAGTACCACAGGTTGCAATCGTATTGCCGCATCCTGCCTGGTGCATGCTGATCACATCGAGATAGCCTTCAACCAGGATGGCGCATTTCTTCTCCCGGATGTGTTTCTGTGCATGATATAGCCCGTACAACACCATCGACTTGTTGTACAGGCGACTATCGGCACTATTAATGTATTTACCTACATTTTCCTTCCCACTCAAATCCCGGCCGCCAAAACCAATAACGTTGCCTTTGTGATCGAGAATCGGAAACATAATCCGGTTCCGGAACAAATCGTAATTCTTTTCATTTTTCCGGGTAACGAGTCCAAGCGTTTGAGCAACATTCCATCTGCCGGCCGCAATTAACCCTTCGGTTAAAAACTGCCATTCGTCTGGAGCATAACCGATCTGCCACTCAAGTCGGCTCTCTTCGGAGATCTTCCGGTCCCGTAAATAAGTTACGGGCAGGTCATTTTCCGAAAGCTTCAGAAACTGCGAAAAGTATTTCTGATGACAGGTATCGATCACCAGTTTCATTTCATCCAGTTCATCGATCGATTGCTGCGACGGTGCATTTTTCTCATCGCGATGAAGCGTTACATTAAACATTTCAGCCAGGTATTCAATCGCTTCGATAAATTCCTTGCGTTCATGCTCCATCACGAACTTAATAGCATCGCCACCCTTACCACAGCCGAAACATTTATAAAAGCCAGCTGCCGGAATTACATTAAAGCTCGGCGATTTCTCATCATGAAACGGGCACAATCCCACATAATGATTGCCGGCTTTTTTCAGTGTCACCACCCTTCCAATAACATCAACGATGTTAATCGAATCTTTTACTTCATCAATATTCGCAATCCGGCCTTTGGACATTTATCAGAAAAATAATTGGGTTTTTAGAGATCGAAAATCTTATTGATCAATTTGTAGATACCATACATAAACAGCGCGATCAATGCTGTTTTGCATAACACAATAACTACCTGAGTTATTGCGGGCAATCCATCTAATTTGCTAATTACCTCCAACATTGTATTCGGCTTTAGCATCATCAGTAGAAATGGAAGAAGGAGTTTCTAAATCCAGAATACACCAATCGTTTGCAAGCACATCAGAATTGTTAGGGCTCCAACCTTGAATTGAATTATCAGGAGTAACGATAGCCAGCTGGTTTTTGTACTTAATATTTCCGCCCCTTTTTGCAAATTCGTTTTTTACTGATTGTGGAAGCGATTGCATTTTAGGAATTACTTCCTCATTAATTTCAGCTGGAACCTGCCGAAAAACAAAATACCTGATATCGCCCCAGGACATTCTGGTAACTCTCTTGCCGTCCCTTAGCGCTTGAATTGCTTGTCCAAAATTTAAGTTCATGTTTTTATTGTGGATTTTACGATGCCCGTCCAGGGCGAAAGTTATTTTGTAAATTTTACTGGTTCAATATTTAGCGGAACATAAAGTGGATGGCGAGGACTGCCGTCTTTATTTTTAATCAAAACATAAGCATCAGGGAATTTCCGAATTACGCTTAAACAAACCTGTTTAGCTTCTTTAAAATTTCCCCATGCAAAAACAACTCTTTCACATTTAGGAGATATTTTATCTAACCATCCAATGTTATTTCCCATGGGATCAGGATCCGTTTGTAATATTCCAGGGTCGCTGCTAACTATTGCATACAGGTTCATCATATACACTCCACCAAAACCCCATTTTTTTGCAAATGCTACCACACGTTTTATTGTTGGATCGGGTAGTTCTTCGTTAGCAGTCGAAGGATTTAACCCGATGAACATTACGCGAGGTTTTGATTTATCCCATATTCTCCATAATGCGTATCGATATTTTCTGTCTTCAGAAAATTCGGCTCCGTTGGGAGTAAATACGGAGTAAGGAGCCTGAGGATCATCTGTTACATTATTTAGCATAGCTTAATATTTTTTATTTGTCCAGTGAAGAATATAACCACTAAAGCTTTGTGAAAACCATTTAAAGAAAACTTTCCTATTTTCTAATCCATCATTAAATGCGAGAACATCAATCTCCTCATTCGTCAGGAACCGGCCATCTACCCTCACCATTTGCAGGATGGGTTCAATATCAATCTTCTGAATTGATACCACCCGATGAATACCGTGAGAGAAGGAGTAAGGATTCAAATGTGGGTTCCTGGGGTTGTGCATCCAGTGATGGATATCCATTCCAACTTTCCAGCGTTGCTTACGGTCCTCCCGGATGGAGTGAACCTTTATACCCTCTTTAATTAACGGAGGAAACCTGTGATTTGAATACGTAAGCAACATCAGTTATCGGCTTTATCTTTTTCATCATATTCAATTTTGATATCGCCATCACTTCTCCGCCAATAAATTTTTACCCAATCATTGCCAATTCTTCCCCGCAACATTACAGCGGGTTCTGATTTCTTATAAACGATGTAAGGATAGAAGTCATCATGAAAAAACTTCTTAACGAAAATACTGTCAACAATTGATTTAGCGCTATCCGTCTGCCCATTCACCGAGAATGTCATCAGTAAAAGGGCAATCATAAAAAACAAACGCATTAAACCGGGCGAATTTCCATTTCCAACTTCATACACTGGTTGTGTCGCTTAGCCATTTTCAAAGCGCTGCTACGGCTGTTATAGCCATAGGCTGAATAAAGGATGTTACCATTGCGGCTGCTTACACATCGCCAGTTCCAGGCATTAATATCTGTTTTTGCTGCTTTGTCTTTTACAATTTCCAGATGTCGTGATGGGTGAAATTTTTTAGTTGCCATAGTTTTTAGTTTAACACAGTTCTAATTCGGTTTTTAATCTTTCCAATTTGTCCTGGTATTTCAAAGACAATTTATTTATAAACTCAGCTGCTAAATCTTTGTCTTCGTGTTCACAGGAATTCCAGGAGCCGATTGTCATTATACCAATCGAACTTCTCTGCACAGAAACAAAAACATTTGATGCCGATAAGTCATCGATCAAGGTTTTTGTTTGATCAATCTTTTGTACGAGGGATTTAGCCTTTTCGAAATTTTCGTATTTCATAAATTACAATTTTTGAAAAAAACCGGCCGCCAATTCTACAAGACGGCCAGTTCTAACACATGAGCACATTATCCTTCCGTTTTTACATCCCGAGGCACCAATCCGCCCAATTCTTTATCAACTAATTTTTCAAGCCTCTTCGATTCAAACAGCGCCGGTTTTGATCGAGTCGCAAAATATTTTACCTGTTGTGACCTCATTTCCCTAACGAGGTCTTTAAATTCTTTGAAGTTGAGTTCTGTGTTCATGCTGCTATTAGATTTAATTGTCCTTGTAAATTGTTAGCCTGGTAAAATGCATTTGCAAACCCTTTCGGAGTCGCAGAGCGAATTGTTTTTGTCTTTTCAGATTTACCTCCTGTGCGTCCGAATTGCGGTGCAAAACGAGTCACACTTCCGTCCTTCTTTTTGTATTCAACAAATTCTGGCTTAACTGGCGACTTAATAAGATTGTCGTTAAACTTCCCCCATAGTATTGTTTTCTTGGTATATGGATCCCCGAAATCACACGGGTGAAATGAATATTTATTCGGATAATTTTTTAACCATTGACACAATTTTTCTATTCTTCCAACTGGGTTTTCAATAGCCCAGAATTTTGGCTGAAACAAATCGATCAAATGATCAATGATTGAAACATAAGCTATATGATAATCTGTCGAGCTCCATACATCATCAGGGAGAATAATGTCTTTTTTGGGCCACCAACATGCCCCGGAAACTGAAAAATCAGTACATGGTGGAGCAGCAAGAAATCCATATAATTTATACCCCGCGTCAATAGCCTCTTCAATGTTTGACCGGAGAGAATCAAATCTTTCGAGAATGCATCCTTCAACCTTCTTGTCCCACAACATTACACCATAACCATTATCAGCGTATGGTTTCGCCCATGCGCCCGTGTAATCGTATAATGAAACAATAAAGTGTTTATTCTCCTTAATCATTGTATTTTTTTAAGCAGAACCGCCATAGGAAACTTCAGGCGGCCCTGCTGTGGTTATTCTTATAAAGCCGGTCTCTCCCGGCTGTCACGTCATTTTATTTCTTCCTGACGTAGGACATCTACGCGACGGATCATCACTCGTAAAGCATCGCACTTTGTAGCCATTCAAAAAGCAGGTAATAACTCTGCTTAGTTTGCAATTGCCAGAGGTACGCAGACAATTGCGGCAACCCGAACCGCTTTATTTGTGTTTATAGATCCTTGGGGGGTGGGTTATTTTTGGAATATTTGTTAAACTCATTTTAGAATTATCCATTACCAACAATTCAATTCTCAAATCATCATAAGACATTACCCTGGTATTTTTCTGTGCCCTGGTTATAGCAACATCTTCAACTCTTGCTAGACTTAATCCTTCATAAGCAACAAAACACCGCCTTCCGGTAAATGGATTAATCCAGCTTACATTATACTTTTTTGATTTGTCCTGCATGATTTGAGTTTTGGGTTATTTTTATAAGCTCATTTACATAAGCAACTTCCATTCTAAAAACCTTTGTTTTGAATGAAATGGAATCCTGCATGAGCTTGATGCGTTCGCTATCGTTCAATACAATCTTAAAAACCGTAACATCATTGCGCTTCACTTCTCTGAGGTAATACGATTTTTTCAAATCGTGCAGCATCTTTTTTACTTGTACAGTATCAATTGCCATTCTCAGCGAAAGATTTGTTATTGAGAAAAAGTCATCGCCTACCATTTTAAATATGTCCTGAGCCATTTTTTTACACTCAGCAAGTATGATCTGCTTTTCAGATAATGATAATGGCATCAGAATATTATTTTAATTATTTGATAGAAAGCATACCCAATTATGAGAGCAGCAGAGAATAATAAATACCAGGCGATAAAGTAATTACCCTTAGGCTCGTTGTCTGTTTCGTACATCATCGTGGTTTTATAACTTCTTGTGAAAACACCCAGAGGTCATTTAAAATGATCTTCGAACTCTTGTAGTGTAAATTATGTTGAAGCGGTAATATTTTAACCAGGTGAGAGTATAACGACTCTATCAGCTTCGCCAGGCTCCACAGCGGGTAATCCTTCACCGCTTCCACTTCTCGTAAACAGATATCAAGGCTGGCAAGTTTTTCCATTTCTTCTTCTTTCGTAGACCAACTATTTGAAGTTTGGCTTAGTATTTTCTTGTGTGCAACGAATCTTCTCAATTTCTCATGCCCATAAATTTTTCGTTGCTCATTCATCCATTTTCGAGCAAATTCTACATCTTTAAAAGTCTTCTGAATCCTTCTTTCTTCGCCACCCTCCCATTCATACTTCACAATCACATCTGTTATATGCGAAGTAGGGTTTTCATCAAAGCGGACTAGCTGAAACATATCTCTAAGCTTTTTTTAAAAGAGCAACTTGTTCTTCCCGGTAAACAATTATTCCTAAAAACTGAGCAATTCTTTTTAGTAGCAGGCATTTTTCACATACCGCCCAATTGCCAACCATAACTATGTATTGGCATGTTAGAAGCTCTTTTATCTCAATATTAAATTCATCCCGGGTTGAATTCACACTCAATCCTTCAAACAAATCATACGGAATAATACAGTCAACAGAAATTTTGTCGCAGAATTGTTCAGCATTTAATCGGAAAGACGACATGCTCAATTTAAAATCCCCACTTGTAGGTCCACAGATATATGCCTTCATGCTGCCGGAGATTTTTCAATGAGCTCCATTTCTGATTCGGAAATATTCAATTTGCCGAAATCGTATTGCGTCATTAAGAATTTGGCATCAATTAGCTTATTAACCTTTTGGATCCTCGGGACCAAAAGCATCAGGTGAGTAATTCTTCCGGTGGAAGGATCGTTCTTAATTTTTGTAACCCGGTGGGGGCTTTCTGCCAGGATGGTATCCAGATTATTGTAATCCCAATACGTAAGATGCTCCTGCAGGAACTGATCGAATGATATTTGACTTTTTTCCAAAACCCTTTGTTTTAATTGAAAACCTTGTAACTTTTAGGCAAATAAAGGGGAAAATCGTGTAAAGTTGTGAACTTTTATAATAAGTTATGAACTTATATATGTTAATTGTGTATTCTTGTGTAATAATGTGTAAAACTGTGTAAACCAGTATGTCGTCGTTGGCAAAAAGAAAACACACATCGTTATCAACAGAAGTTCACCAGGGAAACCTCCTTCGTGACTTGAAAGATTGGTATGGCAAAAGCATAGCAGCATTTTGCAAAAAGATTGACATGAGTTCGAAATGGTATCACGACGCCATCAAAGAAGAGCGCATTCCCAAGCTACATCAAAACAATATTTCCCGGAGCCTGAACATTCCTATCGAGTATTGGACTGGTGGAGCACAGCTGCCGTTAAATCCGGTAGAAAGCAATACAGATAACACCTCATTACAGCCCAATAGAGAGCTTCAATTAATCAGTGAACTGAATGAAGTAAAATCAAAATACATCAACTCCCTCGAACGAGAACTAACCCTCACGGAAAAAATTCAGGAGCTTCAACAGGAAATCGAACGACTGGCCAAACAATCAAAAACACATTAACTACTACACAGCTACGCCACGGAACCGCAGTGAAAAATCAAGAACGGCCTGAAGATAAATTAGATAAGAATTTTGAGAGTTGTTCTAGTAGGTCAACAGTAAAACAAAACAAAAATAAACATCGATAAGCTAAAGCCCCTAATATCAGAGGCTTTCTTGTTTTTTAGTAATTGTATTTTATTTCAATTTATGGTTGTTTTTTATACATTGTGATACCATTTTGCTTCACATCATGGTCAAGGTATCACAAACTCTAATCATTACCATAAAATGAAAATATCATTTACTCTTATTTTTTAATAGAAAGAAAAAACTCAACGATCAAGGCTAAGATTATCAATAAGGAGTAGTTGGTAGATACTGGGCTATTTATTGTTCAAAAATGAAATTTAAGTTTATTTTGATTATTATCATATTGTTTGGGTTCAAGTCATTTTCTCAAATATCTGGTTCAAATAAAGTTTGGCTATCAGGCTATGATTGTTGTAGCAACCCATTGTTTCAAGGAATTAAATTGGATTTCTCCTCAGGAAATCCTACAGCTAATACTTTTACATGGCATATGGATTTTTGTGAAACCAATGGACAGTTTTTTGATTCTAATAACAATCTGCTTTTTTGTACTAATGGCGTTTATATTGCCAATTCACTTGATGATACAATGCAAAATGGAGGTGGATTAAATCCAAGTGCATATACTACTGCAAGAAACTCAACAGGATTATATTTAATTCAAGGCAATCTAGTCATTCCATTTCCTGGTGACACTAATAAATTTATATTATTCCATCACACAATAGACGATAATATTAATTATAATATTTACCATGCTTACTATTCAGTAATTGATATGTCTTTAAATGCTGGATTAGGAGCAGTTATTCAAAAAAACATTGTTATATTAACTGATACATTCGCAGGTGGTTTCACAGCAACTAAACATGCTAATGGTAGAGATTGGTGGGTAATTGTAAATAAAGGTGGCTCAGGAATTGTTTTTAAGTTTTTGGTTACACCATATAATATTCAAACATTTTCCCAAGATTTAATTTATGGGTTTTATCATCCAGGACAAATGGTATTCACAAGGAATGGTGATAAATTTGCCTCCTATGATCCAAATGATGATCTGGAAATTTGGGACTTTGATCGTTGTACAGGTATGTTTTCCAATCGTGTTCATGTTGATATAAATGACAATGCTTCGTTAATGGGAGCAGCATTTTCAAATAGTGGAAGGTATTTGTATATTTCAAGCAGCGGGCCTATCGCTTATTTATATCAGTTTGATATGTATGCTTCCGATATCGGACAAAGTAAACGAATTATTTCCACCACAACATCTGGCACTTCTTTTTATTTATCTCAGCTTGGACCGGACAATAAAATATATATTATTGGAGATGCACGTAAATTTCATGTTATAAATAAACCTGATAGCTTAAATTGCCAATTTTGCAGAGACTGCGTCCAATTACCCGCATATAACTGCTATACCATTCCAAATCATCCAAATTATTCTCTTGGTTCTGTTTTAGGTTCTATATGTGATAGTATCACAACAAGTATAAACAATATAAACAGTTTGATTGAACCTTTTTATCTTTTTCCGAATCCTGCTAATACTTTTATATACATAACTCAAAACGGCGGAGAAATTATTGAATCGATCAGAGTATACAATTCAATTGGTCAACTCCAGAAAGAGCCATTCATTTCGACTAAGACGATTGAATATGCAGAAGTAAATACTTCGGATTTAAAGAGTGGAATTTATTTTATAGAGATGCAAACTAAGCAAAAAATAGTTTCAAAAAAATTTGTTATAAATTAATTATATATTCGATTGCAATATGACGGAGTAAAAAGGTGAGAAGACATTAAAATATTAAATAATCTGATTCAAATGATGTTCCAGATGTTCCACATAGTCTATAACCAAAAATTCCAGTGTTACATTTTTATCGCCACTGGTTTTACATTCTAATTTTAGTTTTTCCTCCGGAATATTTTTTATCACGCTAATCAAATGATGATTGTACATCATCCAGAAGTTAATCAAATGCCTGCTGTCAGCATCCTGCCAGTTATTTAATTCATTCCACTTATTCTGGTCATATACAATAACCGGGACTTTTTCATATTGTGCCCTGATAAATCGCTGATGATTGTTTGCGGCGCTGTCGATCAGGTGACCAAGTATTTCTTTCTTACTCCATTTTCCGGGAGAATTTTTATGGTTAAAATCCTGTTTGCTTATATTTATCAACTTCGAAGGAATTGTTTCTAACAGAAATTCCGTATCCCTCCGGTGAACCACGTACCTAAGATAATACTTTGCTAAATACCTTTACCCTTTTTTCCAAAAATTTGGAAGCAGCTTGTGAAGCTCAGAAGTTTTTGTTTCCGGAAGTTTTACCAAAACATCGGCCAGCCATTC
>CAZQOQ010000026.1:0-86919 GCA_964595205.1 uncultured Flavobacteriales bacterium
CCTACTCCCGACTCCCTACTCCCTACTCCCAACCTCCCAACCTCCCAACCTCCCAACCTCCCAACCTCCCCACCTCCCAACCTCCCAACCTCCCAACCTCCCAACCTCCCAACAATACCAAATTCAAAAGATGAACAAACAAGCAATCTGGCAAGTAATCCGTTGGCCGGTTTTGTTCGTTTTAATCTTATGGATAATTGAAGGAGCTTTTGACTTTTATCATTTTCGCCTGACAGGGCTGGGAATCTTACCGCGTGCAATTTCGGGAATTCCGGGCATATTATTCTCTCCATTTATTCATGGAAATTACGAGCACCTGCTTTCCAACACATTGCCATTACTCGTAGTCGGAAGCGGATTAGTCTATTTCTATGGCGAAATCGCAAAAAGTGTATTGCTGATGATCTGGTTGTTTACCGGTTTCTGGGTCTGGCTTGCTGCACGAAGCGAATATCATATTGGAGCAAGCGGGTTAATCTACGGACTGGTATGTTTTCTTTTTCTCAGCGGAATTCTGAGAAGAGACACAAGGTTACTGGCAGTATCTCTACTCGTTACTTTTCTGTATGGCAGCATGGTGTGGGGCATCCTTCCTGTGGATCAGAGTATTTCATGGGAGTCCCATCTGTTTGGTTCGGTGGCAGGATTTTTTTGTGCGATTTACTATCGACAACTTGGTCCACAGCGTCAGAAAGCTCAATGGGAAATCGATGAGGAATTGGAAAAGGTGGCTTTGGAAAACGGAACGAATGAATTTTTACCCGATTCCGATCAGCCAGTTTCTGACATCGTCATTAACTATGAATTTAAACCCAAGGACGACTCAGAATCCGGTTCTGATGCTAACAAAAACCAGTAAAAGTTAAGTTTGGTTTCAGGTAATGTATTCGAAACGCAATGGTGTACGAGGTTTGCGCCATACTGCCTCGCACAGAAAATGAAATGTAACATACCGCACGTTTTTAACATTTCCTCTCTGAAAAGTTTTATCGGGCTTCTCCTTCAGTCAAAACATGGTTATTTAACTTTACAAAAGTTCAAAAATTGAAACCAAATAAATCATAATTAATCAAATAATATCATGAAAAAATTATTTACGATCCGGACACTCTTTTCTGTCCTATTTTGCTTCCTGATATCGGGAATAAAAACCCAGGCAGCCGTCGGTGATGCCGGAGTACAGGCTGTTCTGAATCCGGTTAGTCCCGTTTGCAGGGGAACGTCTAATGTATCTGTAATCATTCAGAATTTCGGAGGTATTACGATCAGCACTGCCGAAATTCACTGGACGGTAAATGGTGCAGCCCAATCAACGTTTAACTACACCGGCAACATTACATTAGGCGACCAGGATACGGCCGACATTGGAAGTTTTAACTTCACAACAGGACCGTACACTCTGAAAGTCTGGACAGAAGATCCAAACGGTTCGGGCGACTCAGACAATTCCAACGACACTTCGGAAGTTGTCATTAATGTCAGCACTGCCTTAACCGGAACCTACACGATTGCAGGCGCCTCTCCGGATTTCGCCAGGTTTAACGATGCGGTAAACGCCCTTGTTGCAAACGGCGTTTGCGGCCCGGTGATCTTCAACATCCGTGCGCATACCGATACCATGCAGGCCGTGATTCCGGAAATCGCAGGTGTCGATACCATTAATTCGATTTTATTCCAGTCAGAAAACGGCGACAGCACTTCGGTGATACTCACCTATCCTTCACAGGATACGCTGATCAATAATCACCTGATCAGCCTGAACGGCGCCGACTTCATTACATTTAAAAAACTCACGTTGCAGAGAACAGGTGTACTGGCAAATGGCCACGTCATTGAATTAACGAATAATGCAACGCATAATACCATCACTAATTGCCGCCTGATCGGTGCAACGGGACCGACCATCAATTCGCTGGCCGCGATCATCTATTCATCAAATGTAAGCGCTACAAACGATTCGATGAATACGATTACAAATAACCTGATCAAGAATGGTTCGCTGGGAGTTTATATGAACGGCATAAGCAGCCTCTCCATTGAATACGATAATTTCATCCTTAATAATCAGTTTGTCGATCAATACTCAAAAGGCATTCAGAATACTAACCAGGGTGCCACATACATCATCGGAAATACATTTACAACTACTTCAAATTATCCCGGTTATGCTGCCATATACCTCGACAGAAGTCTCAGGATCCATCACATCGAAAAAAATAAAATTCTCGCCGTGCCGGGCACAGGAATGTATTTTGTCGATTGTACTGCACAGTCGGGCGTACATGGTGTAATCGCAAATAATTTCATTCAGTCGAACGATTCAGCTGGTATATCCATGGTGAATGGCGACTACCAGGATGTGGTACACAACAGCATCCTGATGACCGGTACCACTCCATCGTTTGCTGCCCTCCTGATGCGCGGATCGGGTGTCGGAAAGGTTGTGAAGAATAACATTCTCGCGAATACCGGCGGCGGTTATTCATACGTAATTTCTGATTCAGCCGTTTTTGGAATTCAGTCGTCTGACCATAACAACCTTTATGCAACAGGTTCCTTCATTGGAAATTACGACGGTGTAGACAGGGCAACGCTGGCGAACTGGATCGCTGCCTCCCAGGACGATTCCGCTTCTCTCAATGTGAACCCAAGCTTCGTCTCCGCTTCCGATCTGCACGTAGCTTCTATTGCCATGGACGACCAGGGAACGCATGTCAATAACGTGAGTGAAGACATCGACGGACAAACACGTTCACTTGTAACTCCGGATATCGGCGCTGATGAATACTCTTCCATCTCCCGCAGCGTGGGTATCACTGCAATCCTCAGTCCGATCGACAGCACCTGCGGCAGCGCTGCAACTCAGATCATAGCAGTTGTAAGTAACACCGGCGGAAACCCGGAATCGAATTTCGTTTGCACGGCTAAGATAACCGGTTCGGCCACCAACACGCTTAACTTTACTCATACAGCCACACTGGCACCTGGCGCATCCGACACGATAACTTTTGCTACAACGATCAACACCTCTGCGGGCGGAACTTACAACATCAAAGTGTATACTTCACTTGCAGTTGATGACGTCCATGCTAATGACACACTGGCCAGAACTTTCCACCTGTTTGCTCCTCCTACATCTCCTTCCGTTACTCCCGCCAGCATCTGTGGCCCGGGAAGTGACACGCTCTTTGCCAGTTCATCGGACACCTTGCTCTGGTACAGCGCACCAACAGGCGGAACGCTGCTCGCAACCGGTCCATCATACGTCACTCCATCGGTCGTTTCCACAACTACGTATTATGTAGCCGCTAAATCCGCATGCGAAGGACCTCGCGTTTCTGTTGCCTTAACGGTTCAGCCTGTGCCAAACGTCACACTCGGAAACGATACAAGCATCAACCAGGGTAATTCTGTCGTATTAAGTGCTGGCGCTGGTTTCACTACCTACCTGTGGTCGCCGGGCAACCAGACTACCTCCACGATCAGTGCAAACACATCCGGTTGTTACGGAGTCCGGGTTACGAATGCTCCGGGATGTATCGACTATGATACTATTTGCGTCACAGTTGTAATTCCGAACGATGTCGGCGTTACTTCAATGATCTCGCCGGCAAACCACGACTGTGCCAACGATACCATAGACGTATTGGTTGAGGTTACTAATTTAGGTTCCAGCGATGCCACTACCATTCCGGTGCACGTAAACATTACAGGAACGGTTACCGCATCATTTACTGATACCGTTCACACCACATTAGCTGCCGGAACCAATGTTGTCTTAAACATGGGTACGATCAACCTGAATGCAGGCGGTAACATTGTCGTCACGGCATACACGGCTTACAGCAACGACCTTGACAATTCCAATGACACGATCAT
Organism: uncultured Flavobacteriales bacterium; assembly: GCA_964595205.1. Taxonomy (GTDB): domain Bacteria; phylum Bacteroidota; class Bacteroidia; order AKYH767-A; family 2013-40CM-41-45; genus JADKIH01. The sequence continues at coordinate 3,880 of CAZQOQ010000026.1, forward strand.
CGATCATGATACTCTGGTTGTTCAGCCTGCCATACCGGGTGGCATCGGGGCACTTCGCTGTGGTCCTGGCATCGTTGTTCTCATTGCCTCCGCAAGCGATTCCGTACACTGGTTCGATGCTCCGTCGGGCGGCAACGAATTGTTCGTTGGTGATAACTACGTTATCCCGAATCTCGCCTCCACCTCTACGTTCTACGCTCAAAATGGAGAAGTCTGCAATACTCAAAACCGCAGGGCAGTTACCGCTACCATTCGTCCGCTTCCTAACGTATTCCTTGGAAACGATACCACAGCAGCAGACTCACTCGTTTTGGATGCAGGAGTGTTTAACTCATACATGTGGAGCGATAACAGTACAAACCAGACACTCACTGTCTATAATACGAATACATATTCCGTTTGTGTGACCGATGCCAACAGCTGCTCTAACTGTGACACGATCGATGTGGGTATTTTCGTCGGCATCGAACAGATTTCTGAAGCCGGAGACGTAAACCTTTATCCGAATCCTGCCCGCAACAACGTATATGTTGAAATGAAAAAGCAGTCATCCGGAAAGGTGTTATTCACCATTACAAACATGCAGGGACAAATCATCCTGAACGAATCGGCAACCAACATTCAGAAACATACCCTGAATGTAGCCAGTTTTGCAAAGGGAATTTACAACCTGCGGGTCCGGACAGAAGAAGGCATTTCTTCATACAGGCTGATCGTAGAATAAAATTAATTTTCACGTATATCAGAAAGCCTCTCCTTCCGGAGGGGCTTTTTTGTTGATTGTCTCTGAAGATTAATGCACAAGCCTCCCGTAATCTCAGCTGTTAAACAAGATAAATTTCTAAATCATTATATTGTAAAAAATTATACCGGACAATATGAAACGATTATTCTTACTCCCGGTCCTTCTTTTTGCAATAAATGCCTCTGCACAATGGACCGGAGCAACATTAGATTCATTAACACATAACACTTCAAGGGATGAGGTCGGACACCAGTGTGTTGCCATCGATAAATCCAACGAACTCCACGTCGTCTATTCCCGTGAAAATCCGGGCATGGGGAACAATATTTTTTACAGGCATCGCGATCTTCTTTCAAACTGGTCAGCGGAAGACAGCGTAACCGGACAGCTGGCAAACAATCCGGTTGTTGCAGCTTCGAATGTTAGTGGTGAGGCCTATGTTGCCTATGACGCTGTTGATACTCTGGATCGTGAAATTTACGCCTGCTCCAATGCCGGCGGCACATGGAATTGCACCCGGGTTACTTCAGATAACATTGATGATTTTAGTCCGTCAATAGCTGTTGACTCATCCGGTTTCATCCATCTCGCCTGGGTATCGGAAGTCTCTGCGGGGAACTTCAAAATAAAATATGCTACAAACCTTAGCGGGACGATGACAATCCAGACGATATCAATCAGCCTGCTCGGACAATTCGGCAGCGGGGCTTCTCCTATGATCGGAGTGGAGAATGATGGCCTGGCACACATCGTCTTTCGAGGCGATAATGGAAACGGTTACCACATCCATCATGTGTTTAACGACGCTCCTGGCGACAGCCTCTGGAGCCTGGATTATATCAATACGCCTAACGACGAAGATCTTTCCTCTTCGATAGAAGTTGATGACGATGGAGTCGTTCATGTTCTTGTGAGCGGCGATGATTGTTTCGGCTGCCCCGTCAGATGCTACTACCAGAAAAAACAGCCCAATGATACAGCCTTCTCCGGAGCTTTAGATGTAGCTCCCGGATTCGTGGTCTCTGCAGGCGATCTTTTCGTTGACGATAACAAAGTACCACACGTGGTTTTAAATGAAATAAGCGGAAACATCTATACAGGGAATGTGATCTATGCCGATTCCCTCGACTGGAACGGATATGTTCTTTTAAATACCATGGATATATACGAGGCAAATATGGTAATGGACGAAGAAGGACATGCAACGCTGGTTGCTTATCGTGGTAATACACTCCAGGACGAGGAGGTTATTTTCTTTGGCATACCAAATACAGTCGGAATAAATACTGTCCATAAAAAAGATTCCCCTTTTAAGATATTTTCCGAAGCAGGCAATCTCAAAATATCCTTCTCTGAAAATTTTTCCGGCAGATTAATGGTTTCCACCATCGATGGAAAAGTTGTTTACGATAAAACAGGTTCATTTCAGAAAAATCAAACGTCTGATTTAAAAAATCTTTCTAAGGGAATTTATATAATTGGGATCAACAATTCCAATGTCGCTTTTAATGCGAAAGTAAATGTGAATTGAAATAAAGACATGTTGAGAATTTGAAAATGTGCTACTTTGAAAATTCGTATTGATGGTAAAACTTGTGTATTTTCAAATTAACACATTTTCAAATTCTCAAATTAAATCGAACTTTCTCCCAACAAAATCACAGGGTTCTCCATCAATCCTTTGAAAGTCTTTAAAAACTCAGCACCTGTCATTCCATCGACCACACGGTGATCGCAGCTCATCGTCACTTTCATCACATTACCGGGAACTACCATGTTATTTTTCACAACGGGCTTTTGAATGATTGCGCCGATGGCGAGGATGCAGGCATCCGGCGGATTGATGATGGCCGTGAATTCCTCAATGCCCATCATGCCCAGGTTGGAAATCGTAAACGTATTGCCTTCCCAGTCGGCTGGCTGAAGTTTTTTCTCTTTCGCCTTTTGTGCATAGGTTTTCACCTCGGCATTGATTTCACGCAGGGTCTTCGAATCCGCAAAACGAACGACAGGAACCAGAAGGCCTTCCTCCACTGCAACTGCAACGCCAATATGAATGTGATGGTTATAACGAATCGTATCTACCTGCCACGATGAATTAACCTTCGGATGCTGGCGCAAAGCAACAGCCACCGCCTTGATCACAAAGTCGTTGAACGAAACCTTCGATCCTGTTACCGCATTGATGCTTTCTCTGGCAGAAATCACATTGTCCATGTCCATCTCAACGGTGAGGTAAAAATGTGGCGAAGTGTACATACTCTCACTCAACCGCTTCGCAATCGTCTTTCTCATCTGTGAAACGGAAACTTCATCATGACCTTCTTCCATTACCGCAGTGCCAAAACCACTGCCGTTCACTGTCATTCCCGGCTTGAACCAGTCGATGTCTCTCTTCACAATCCTTCCCTGGTCTCCGCTGCCTAATACTTTTCCAAGATCGATTCCTCTCTCACCTGCCAAACGCTTAGCAAGAGGTGAAGCCTTCAATCCAGACGGTACATTTGCTGTAGTTTGTTCTTGTCTTGCCTGCGGAGCAGTTGCGTTTATTGCGTTTGGAGTTTGGAGTTTAGCGTTGGGGGCCTCCGTTGTTTTTGCTTCGACGGGTTGTTTCGTATTTTTAACCTCTGCTTTTGAGGCCGGAGCATTTGCTGCCGGCGCTGCTGCTTCCTTCACCTTTTCTGCCTCAAGCAGCGACTTGAAATCTTCTCCTTCTTTTCCCAGAATGGCAAGTATACCATCAACCGGCGCAGACTTACCTTCATCCACACCACGATAAAGCAGAACACCCTCCTGGTACGATTCAAATTCCATCGTCGCTTTATCAGTTTCGATCTCCGCAACGAGGTCTCCTGATTTTACTTTATCTCCAACTTTCTTGTGCCACTTTGCAACGACTCCTTCAGTCATTGTGTCGCTCATTTTCGGCATGCGTACGATTTCGGCCATGATGTGGGTGTTTGTTAGTTTTAGTAAATAATCGTCGATCGTTGATTTTTATAATTCGCAATTCGTTGATCGTTGATTTTTATAGTTCGCAATTCGTTAATCGTTAATCAATAATATTATATCTAAATTAACGATCAACGATCAACGATTTATGATTTACGATCTTTTCTAATCAGTTATATACGGATAATCCTTTTGCACATAAACATCAATAAACAACTCCGACGGATCAGGATAAGGTGATTCTTCTGCAAACTTCACTGAATCTTCCACGACATCACGGACTTTGTTATTGATCATTTCTATCTCCTGATCGGTCGCAAGTTTCCTTTCACGAATAGTCTTCAAAACATCTTCGATCGGGTCCTTTGCTTTGTATGATTCCACTTCGTCTTTCGTCCTGTACTTGGCCGGGTCGCTCATTGAATGTCCCTTATAACGATAGGTATTTATCTCCAGTAAATAAGGTCCATTGCCTCCTCGTGCATGATTGACAGCCTTTTCCATGGCAACGTGTACGTCTTCCACTTCCATACCATCGACAGGTTCGGAGGGTATGTCGTATGCGAGTCCGAGTTTATAGAGATCGGTGACATTACTCGTTCTCTCCACGGAAGTACCCATGGCGTAATTATTATTTTCTATAACAAAGATCACAGGAAGCTTCCAGAGCATGGACATGTTCAATGCCTCGTGAAAGGCACCCTGCCGAACCGCACCATCACCCATGTAGCAAACCGTTACATTTTTATTTCCACGATATTTGTCTGCGAAAGCGATTCCCGCACCAAGCGGTATCTGTCCGCCAACAATTCCATGTCCGCCGAAAAATTTCTTCTCCGCATCGAACATATGCATCGATCCGCCTTTGCCCTTCGAGCATCCCGTAACCTTTGCAAAGAGTTCGGCCATGACGGCTCTCGAAGAAATGCCTTTCGCTATCGCATGCGCATGATCGCGGTATGCCGTTATCATGTTATCCTCCGGCTTCAACACCGTCATCGCTCCGGCAACTACTGCTTCCTGTCCGATGTACAAATGACAAAAACCTTTAATCTTCTGCATGCCGTAAAGCTGACCCGCACGTTCTTCAAACTTGCGCATCAGCAGCATGTCTTCATACCATTTTATATAGTGTTCCTTCGTAAACTTCGTTTGAGCCATATTCGATTCAGCAGTGGGCAAAGATATAGTTTCCATCAATATTGAATAATCGGGAAAAGGCAAAAATAGTCAGAAAAATTAGATTTATAGAGTCTTTAGTCGCTTGGGTAGTGACTCAGTTTGAAAGCAGATGTTTTATATAGCCCCGATCTTTAGATCGGGGATTATGTTCGAAAATTTCCCGGGCTTTAGCCCAAATAAACGGCCGTTAATTGGGGCTAAAGCCCGGATCGTTGCATTTGTTTTCCCCGATCTAAAGATCGGGGCAATTAATCTCTTTTAGAAAATGTAAAATAATATTTGAATCTTGAAACTTAGTCACCACAGTCGCTTGCATTCGTTCCCTTCTCCCGCAATCAAATGTCAATAGAAGAATGAAACCAAGTCCGGGAGAAGAGCCAGGGATGAGGGGGAATAATGGCCCCCTTCTCCCGCAATCAAATGTCAATAGAAGAATGAAATCAACTTCGGGAGAAGGGCCAGGGATGAGGGGAAAAATAATTCCCTTCTCCCGCATTCAAATTATATTAAAAGAAAGAAATTATGTTCGGGAGAAGGGTTAGGGATGAGGGGTATCAGAAGCCCTTCGCTTAACTACTCATATATATCAGGCCCGCCTTTCATTGCAAGTCCTCGTTTTTACTTTAGTCGTGAAATTTCTTTACTCCCGGTGCGCTTAGGGCTTTTCACTTCAGCCAAGGCTGGAAGCCGGCTGCAATTCGTTCAGGAATAAATTTTATCCATGATTGGATTGTAAAAAATGATTCATAGAAGTGAGAGTTCAAATAATAAAAGCAGGATTTTAACTATCTTACATACTCCAAAATTTGACTTTAAAAATTTTCGATGAGAACAATATTTGGCTATTTGTTTTTGCTTTTTTCAATATCCATCAATGCACAAACGTGCGATTCGCTTATTATCATCAATACAGAATACCATGTAGATGGCGATGTTTATCCCTTTTCAATTGAAATTGATTCTATAAAAAATGGAGTTGTTATAAGTAAAACTAAAAATGGTCTTCGTACAGAATTAAATTATGATTCCCTGCAAAGACTCATCAGCGTAGTCGATACTGACAGTACTGTTTTTACCTATAATGCATTCCCAGGTTTAATCAATACCGACTATTACACCTTTAATGGAACCGGCTGGGAATTTAGGACTGACACCGCTCGCAAAGCACATCTGTATAATTCAAACCACCTTGATTCACTGGAAATATATTATTCATGGGATGGAAGCCTCTTACAACCTTTTAGTAAGAAAAATTATTTTTACAATGCAAACGACACACTTGTTCGAATTGAATTCCGACGCCTCATTTCTAACCAATGGATCTTCACAACATTGGAAGTCGTTACTTATCCCATAGGAACACCGGGCGTATTTCGTGTTGATACAGCATACCAGGACAGTGTTCCAGGAGGGTATCCGCGATATTTGACGTATTATGATTCATTAAACAGAATCATAGATTACGAGGAATGGTTCTTTAGTCTTGAGAGTAGTTACTCTCAACATTATGAATATAGTTGTAATGAAATATCTGAATATTATACCTCGTGTAACGGCTGTCATTCGGGATATTTTGCAGGTGCAACGTTTGATAGTTTATGCAGATATAAAACTTCTTATTATGGGCATTCATCAATGTCAGACAGCTGGTCATATAATAAAGAATATTATTACACCGACTGCAACCACATGGCATTAATAGTTTCCCATGATGAAAATATATGCAACGGAGATACAGTTACATTGTCTGCCAGCCATTTTGGTGGTACACCACCCTTTCAGATTCAATGGACTCCTTCGACAGGACTGGAGTCTGATACATCCTCAACGACCCGTGCCTGGCCGGATACACTGATAAATTACATTTTCACAGTTACCGATTCAAACGGTGTTACAATTTCTGACACCGTTATAATAAATTCTACATCGCCTCCATATTCTACGTTGCATATTGAAAGTATTGACACTACTTCCATTTGTCAGTCTGCCGTACTCTCTACAGACTCCGTTCCGGGATTCACTTATTATTGGACATTTAATGGTCAGCATGTTAGCAATAATTCAAGCCACCTGAATATCATTTCCAATGGCGTTTATAATCTCTATGTTGATTATGGAAACTGTGCCGAAGTTTATGACACGCTTGTTTTTAATTATTTTACAAATCCTCCTCCAAGTTTAAATATAATTGGTGGATGCAATCAACTTTTTGCAAATCCATCATCTCCTTCTCAAATAAAATGGTATTTCAACAACCAGTTAATTGCAGATTCATCAAGAGATACAATTATGGTTAATCAAAGTGGCTGGTATACAGCAATAGCAATTGACAGCAATGGCTGCCATTCAGAAATATCCAATCAGGTATACCTGCCAATTTTTTCAATTTCAACAACTGTTCATAACACCTGCGAAAACACCTGTGCGGGATCCATCAGCGTTTTCTCCAATGGCTTTCCACATTATTTATGGTCAACCGGAGATTCTACAAATTATATTTCCAATTTATGCCCGGGAATATATTCTATTGAAGTGACAAATTCATATGGTTGCCATGGAACTAAACAGGACACGATAAAAAATTTTCCGAAAGGCGTCTATTCTTACATTACATCACCGGCGAGTGATTCACTTTCCTGCGACGGAATTGTTATACCTACAGACTCCTTACATAGTCCATACTCAGCATATTATTTATGGGACGATACAACAAATGGATATTTCAAAGATGGTTTATGCCCCGGCTGGCATACTGTAGTAACAAGACCTTTTTTTTCCAATTGCCCTCAGACGGATTCATTTTACATCGGCTTCAATCCATCCACCGACACGTGCAGTATTCTATTCAATAAATCCAATCCTGTATGCAATGGAGCAAGTTCCGGAAAGGTTAATGTAGGAAGTTCAACGGGTTCTCCATTTGCCTGTCAATGGTTGTCGCCTCCGTTGATGAATAGTTTTAATCCACGACCGAATAATTTGCCGGCCGGAACCTATACATGCACAATAATTGATCAGCATGGATGCAAGGATACCAATACGGTTACGCTGACAGACCCACCTGCATTAATTATAACAAATTCTGTTTATCAGTCTGCTTGTGATGATTCATGTGTAATAACTCTTTCCGCAACAGGAGGGATTCCGCCATATAATTTTTACTGGAACGGTATTCCCGGGCCGGTATTACACAGCTGCACTCCTTCGAATAACTACTTTATAAGAGACTCAATCGGATGTACTCTTTTCGGCACAGTCACTCAGCCGGCAGTTTCACCGATAACATTTAATACTATTCAACATTTACCATCGTGCGAATTATGCAGCGACGGCTCCTTGATTATTATTGCATCAGGCGGAAATCAGCCGTATACCTATAGCATTGATGGATCACCCGCATCAAATGACACGATCAACAATCTTACTTTTGGCAATTACACTGTATGTGTTACCGGTGCAGATGGCTGTTCGCTTTGCAGCGGTGTGAATATTATAAACGGCGTTCAAAATATTGCAGAGTTTTCTGATTTTAATATTTATCCTAATCCGTTTACAGAAAGTGCTACGTTTAATTTCAGGAACTACAAACCAGCAACTCAGACAAAACTCATCGTATGTGACATACTCGGAAACATAGTGGACGAAACAAAAATAAATTCAACACAATTTATTTTCAAAAGAGAAAATCTTGCTAATAGAATTTATATCTTTTCAATAACAGAGAATAATAATATTGTGGTGAGAGGAAAGTTTATTCTTGAATAATAAACTGATTCATTTTTAATGACTGTTTTTATAAAAATTTTATATCGATTTTCACCTCAGCGTAACTCTGCGGTTAAACTCTGCGTCCTCTGCGGTTAATTTTTTTACCGCAGAGGACGCAGAGTAATCCGCTGAGTTCCGCTGAAAATTTAATCTATTCACCAAGCTTTACCAGTTTTCTGAAAACTTTACCTCCGATCACAACACAATATACGCCGGGAGAAAACTCTGAAATATCCAACATCTCATCATCCTTATCCAATAATTTCATTAAGACTTTCGCGCCATTTATATTGTAAATAATTACCTGCTCTTTTTGTTTTATTCCGGAAATATTGAGTTGATTAACTGCAGGATTTGGATATAAATTTATCTTTCCAGGATTATAAAAATTTTCAACACCTGCTAAAGAACAAAAATCATTCAGAGTCAGGCCCTGCGTAAATGTAAGTGGTGAATCAGCCTGAAAGAAATTATTAGATGGCATATTCATACGCGAACCTGCTGCGGAAGTCGTTAAAGTTGACTTCTGACATGAAAAATGCCCCGGAGACGAAATGCAATAATTATTTGCTGTATCAGAAATAATAATCGACAAATACATCCTGGTAGTTATACTATCATATTTATTTGCAATCAATACTGTATGACTGTTGGGATTGATAATATTCACAGCCAAACCATTTAGAAACATATCGGTTTTAATTGTATCAAATTGGCTGTTTAGTCTTGCCAAAATTATGTTCGAATTCCCGTCAATACCTGCAAAACAGATTTCATTTACGGAATTAACTATTTTAACATCAGGCAATGTCGAAGGATTTAATCCATTAAAAGAAATTTCATGTATAACATTGCCACCAGTATCTATTTTTATAATCGATGAATTCGGAATTGTTTTAAGAATGATCGTATCATTAATTACTCCTAAAATTTGATCAAACTTTGAAGTCATATTAAAGTCCATCCCTTTTACAAACTGGAACGAACTGTCCAGTTTATCAATCGTATTAGCACCACTAATAAAAAATGTGTGATCCATATTCTCTACAATATCAGAGCAGGAATAAGGATCCCAGGCTGATCCATTATAAAATTGAAGCGTAGATAAAATCTGTCCGTCTTTGTTAAGCTTTACAAGAATATTATACCATGTATGTGTAATTCCATATTTATAAAGCACAACGATTCCGCTGTCGCTAGTCTCTAAAACCCGACTAAGAATTAATAAATCTCCACCCTTTACAAATTCAAATGTCCAGACTGAGTTACCTGACGAGTCCATTTTAGTTATATTAAAAAAGGGCTGAAAATGCGGCTGATGTATGAACACTATTCCATTATCATAGGTTTTGGCCATTTGCTTATTAACAGCATATCCAAAGCTATTACCTACAAGTCCTCCATCAAATATTCTTGTCCATAGTGTATCTCCATTATAATTCATTTTACAAAAGACAGTTTTATATACCTCATTTTCTGCTCTGATAATGAAACTCTGATCGTCTACAACACATCCACCTACCCCAATAAGATTCCAACCTGGCCAGTGTAAATCTTTAATGACCTGTGCATTTAAAATCATCGGAAATAAAAAAACAACAAATACTAAAACCCGCTTCATGATTTCGATTTCGTTAAAAATAGTCAATTCCCGGTTACGCATTCAACAACCTAAAAAGAGCACGTACCCCCTCCAGAATTAACGAATTAACGAATCAACCAATTAACTAATTAAACCCCCGTTTTTACCCCAAAATTCTAATATTAAATGCCTATTTTCGCACTCTCAAAAGCCTAAAAATGAAGAAAATTCAGATGGTTGACCTCCTCGGTCAGTATGAAAAAATCCAGAGCGAAATAGACAAAGCTGTACTGGATGTAATCCGCTCATCTGCATACATCAACGGCCCGGAAGTAACTGCTTTTCGTGAAGAACTCGAAAAGTACCTGAAGGTTAAACACGTCATTCCCTGCGCCAACGGGACCGATGCCCTGCAGATAGCCATGATGGCACTCGGACTGCAGCCTGGCGATGAAGTTATTACTGCCAGTTTCACCTATGTTGCCACTGCTGAAGTAATTGCTTTATTAAAACTTAAACCTGTTTTGGTTGACGTACTTCCCGGTTCATTTTTGATCGATCCGAAAGCCATCGAAGCTGCCATCACGCCAAAAACAAAAGCGATCGTGCCTGTGCATCTTTTCGGCCAGTGTGCAGACATGGAAACCATCAATGCCATCGCAAAAAAACATAACCTTTTCGTCATTGAAGACGTTGCACAGGCCATCGGCGCTGACTATAAACTTAAAGACGGCAGCTTACACAAAGCGGGTACGCTCGGTATCATCGGTTGCACTTCTTTCTTCCCTTCCAAAAATCTTGGATGCTATGGCGACGGAGGTGCTATTTTCACAAACGACGATGCGCTCGGAAAAAAATTAAAAATGATCGCCAACCACGGTCAATCGGTCCAGTACTATCACGACGAAATCGGCGTCAATTCTCGCCTCGACAGCATCCAGGCCGCCATCCTTCGTATTAAACTTCGTCATCTCGACGAATACGCAGCCGCCCGTCAAAGGGTCGCCGCCTTTTATGACAAAGCATTTGCAAATAACCCAAACCTCATCATTCCGGAACGGGTCCCCTTTTCGAATCATGTCTTTCACCAGTACACGCTCGTCCTGAAAAATACTAACCGCGATAAACTTCGTGAGTATCTTGCCTCGAAAAACATCCCGGCCATGATCTACTACCCGGTTCCGCTTCATATGCAAAAAGCTTATACCGATCCACGTTACAAAGCCGGCGATTTCCCGGTCACTGAATGGCTGTGCGCCAATGTAATTTCGCTGCCCATTCATACCGAGATGAACGATGAAACACTGAACTATATCTGTGAAAATGTTTTAGGTTTTGTAAACAAAAAAGTTTCCGCAGTCCCGACGGAAAGCTGAAATAATTTAAACATATCAACGGGAAGAAAATGAAAGTTCATCTATGAAAATTACTGTTGTTGGAACAGGTTATGTCGGACTCGTTACAGGTACATGTTTCGCAGAAACCGGAAATCATGTTGTCTGTGTCGACATCGACAAAGAGAAAGTTGTGCGTATGCAGAATGGCGAAATACCCATCTACGAGCCTCATCTCGACGGACTCTTCGAAAGAAACATCAAACAGGGAAGGCTTACTTTTACAACCGATCTAAAAGATGGAATAAAAGACTCCCGGATCATTTTTCTCGCCCTACCTACCCCTCCCGGCCAGGACGGCTCGGCAGACCTGAAATTCATCCTGAAGGTAGCCGATGATCTCGGAAAAATCATTACCGATTACTGCATCGTCATCAACAAAAGCACCGTACCTGTCGGCACAGCAGAAAAAGTGAGAGACGCAATTTCGAAGAACTGCAAGGTTCCTTTCGACGTCGTTTCAAATCCGGAATTTTTAAGAGAAGGATTTGCCGTCGACGATTTCATGAAGCCGGACCGGGTTGTGATCGGCACCAGATCAGAGAAAGCAAAGAAAATCCTGAGCGAACTTTACAGCCCGTTCGTCCGCCAGGGGAACCCGATATATTTCATGGACGAACGTTCGTCCGAACTTACCAAGTATGCTGCGAATGCTTTTCTTGCCATGAAGATCACTTTTATGAATGAAATCGCAAACCTGTGTGAAAAGGTTGGGGCCAATGTCGACTCGGTTCGAATCGGAATCGGCGCCGACGAGAGAATCGGAAAACGGTTTTTATTTGCAGGCATCGGTTACGGCGGAAGCTGTTTTCCGAAAGACGTACTCGCACTCGCTCATACATCGGAAGAATATAAGTACGATTTCAATATAATTCAATCGGTAATTAAAGTCAATGAGCGACAAAAGACCATTATCATCGATAAAATCAAAAGTCATTTCGGTGATAACCTGAAAGGAAAAAAAGTCGCAATCTGGGGACTCGCCTTCAAGCCAGATACCGACGATATCCGCGAGGCTCCTGCATTGTATATAATCGATTCCCTGCTAAAAGAAGGCGTGTCCGTTCATGCATACGATCCGGAAGCAATTAACAATGTAAAAAGTATACTCGGCGATAAAATATATTACGGTAAAGACGAATATGATATCCTGAAGGATGCCGACTTTTTAGTGATTGCTACCGAATGGGCCGTCTTCCGCACTCCTGAATTCGAACGCATGGCGTCGCTGATGAAAAACAAACTCATCTTTGACGGAAGAAATGTGTATGACCTGAACCAGATGAACGATCTTGGATTTACATATTACAGTGTCGGAAGAAATAAAATAAACTGATCCTGATGAAACGCATCCTCATAACAGGCGCCGCCGGATTTCTTGGATCACACCTGTGCGACAGGTTTATCAAAGAAGGATATTTCGTAATTGGAATGGATAACCTGATTACCGGAGACCTGAAAAATATCGAGCATCTCTTCAAACTCAAAGAATTTGAATTTTATAACCACGACGTTTCTAAATTCGTAACGGTTGCCGGTGGCCTCGATTATATCCTTCACTTCGCTTCGCCGGCAAGCCCCATCGATTACCTGAAGATTCCCATTCAGACTTTGAAAGTAAGTTCGCTTGGCACGCATAATCTGCTCGGCCTCGCAAAAGCAAAGTCGGCAAGAATTCTCGTCGCTTCCACTTCCGAAGTCTATGGCGACCCGCTGGTTCATCCGCAACCTGAAAGCTATTGGGGCAACGTAAACCCGATCGGCCCGCGTGGCGTTTATGATGAGGCTAAAAGATTCCAGGAAGCCATCACCATGGCATATCACACCTATCACGGGCTGGAGACACGCATCGTGAGAATTTTCAATACTTACGGCCCGCGCATGAGACTCAACGACGGCAGAGTGTTGCCTGCATTCATCGGCCAGGCTCTCCGTGGGGAAGATCTCACCGTCTTCGGCGACGGAAGCCAGACACGCTCGTTCTGCTATGTAGATGATCTTGTCGAAGGAATCTATCGTCTACTCCTCAGCGATTATCATCTTCCTGTCAACATCGGTAATCCTGATGAAATCACGATCCTTGAATTTGCAGAAGAGATCATCAGGCTCACCGGCACCAGCCAGAAAATTATTACCAAACCATTACCACAGGACGATCCTAAACAAAGGCAACCCGATATTACATGTGCTAGAAGAGTATTGAACTGGGAACCGAAAATCGGCAGGGCCGAAGGATTGAGAAGAACATACGATTATTTTAAAAGCCTGTCTAAAGAAGAACTTTACAATTCCGCACATCGGTTTTCATAAACATTAAAACAGGATGATTCAAAAAAACTTCGCCATGGAAAATACCTACTTCGCTCATGAAACAGCTGTCATCGACGACGGCGCAAAAATCGGTGATGGAACCAAGATCTGGCATTTCTGTCACATCATGTCGAACTGTGAAATCGGCGAAGGATGCAATCTCGGACAGAACGTGGTTATATCTCCGGAGGTTAAATTGGGAAAGAATGTAAAGATCCAAAACAATGTTTCCATTTACACGGGCGTTACCTGCGAAGATGATGTCTTCCTTGGTCCGTCGATGGTATTCACGAATATAAATAATCCGCGCAGCGCCGTCGTTCGCCGTCATCAATACACACGAACGAACGTCGGAAAAGGCGCAACCATTGGGGCAAATGCAACCGTTGTTTGCGGTCACAACATCGGCGAATATGCTTTCGTTGGCGCAGGTGCGGTTGTGACAAAAGACATCCCTCCTTATGCGCTCGTCGTCGGAAATCCTTCGCGGCAGATCGGATGGATGAGCGAATACGGTCATCGACTTAAATTCGACGCACATGGAATTGCTGTTTGCCCTGAAAGCAAGCAGGAATATAAAATCGAAGGGAAAAAAGTAAAGCGGATTAAATGATGCATTCCGGTAAAAAAATAAAATTCGCTATCGTGGGCAGCGGGCATATCGGCAAACGCCACGGTGAAATGATCCGTCGCAATTCGGAAGCCGAGCTCGTGGCCATGTGCGATATAAAATCAAAAGCAGAAGTCGGACTCGGCGATTCAACGCTGCCTTTTTTCTCTTCCATCGACGAACTCCTGCATTCAGGAATCGATTTCGATGTTGTCTCCGTATGCACACCGAACGGACTTCACGCAGAACATACTCTCAGGGCACTGGATCAGAAGAAACACGTTGTTATTGAAAAACCCATGGCTCTCACCGTTGCCGACTGCGAAAAGATCATCTTTCGGTCGCTGCAGGTCTCCCGACATGTATTCTGCGTTATGCAGAACAGGTACTCTCCCCCCTCGATGTGGATCAAGGATGTAGTCGGAAAAAATCTACTGGGAAAAATTTTCATCGTCCAGCTCAATTGTTACTGGAACAGGGACAAAAGGTACTACACGGGCAAAAACTGGAAAGGTTCTCCGGATCTCGACGGCGGAACACTGTTCACTCAGTTTTCACATTTCATCGACATCATGTACTGGTTGTTCGGGGATATCACTAACATCCAGGCGAGGTTTGCCGATTTCAACCATGGCGATAACACCGCTTTCGAAGATTCAGGAATCGTAAGTTTCGAATTCGTCAACGGCGGAATTGGATCGATTAACTATTCGACTGCTGTATGGGACAACAATCTGGAAAGCAGCATAACCATCATAGGTGAAAAAGGAAGTGTGAAGATCGGCGGACAATACATGAATGAAGTGGAGTACTGCCACATCGACAATTATTCAATGCCCGAATTGCCGCCTGTAAATCCGGCAAATGATTACGGAAACTACAAAGGATCTGCGGCCAATCATCATTACATCATCGAAAACGTTATCGACACACTGAAAGACAGGACCGTTATCACAACCAATGCACTCGAAGGATTGAAGGTAGTCGACATCATCGAAAGAATATATTCATTACGAAATCTTCCTGAGCTGAAGAAAAATTAATTACCGGAAAGTTTACATGTATAAAGAATTAACAGAAAAGAAAAAGAAGCTGGCAGTCATCGGTCTGGGTTATGTCGGCTTGCCTATAGCACTCGAATTTGCAGGCAAGATCAACGTAATCGGATTCGATATCAACGATAAACGTCTCGACCTGATGCGCAGGGGAATCGATCCGAGTGGCGAGCTGAAGAGTGAGATGTTTAAGGATAAGTCCATCGAATTCACTTCCTCCATTGAAAAACTCGGCGAGGCATCGTTCTTTATCGTAACAGTCCCTACTCCGATCGATGAACATAACCTCCCCGATTTAAAACCCATTTTAAGCGCCACGAGGGCCATTGGAAAAATCTTAAAGAAAGGAGATTACGTGGTGTATGAGTCCACCGTTTATCCGGGCTGTACCGAAGAAGACTGTGTTCCAATTCTCGAAGAATTATCAGGCTTAAAACTCAAAACCGATTTCAAAGTAGGTTATTCTCCGGAACGGATCAATCCGGGCGACACCGAGCATACAATTACAAAAATCCTGAAGGTGGTTTCAGGGAGTGATGAGGAAGCCCTTGAAGAAATTGCGAATACATATCAGATCATCGTGAAAGCAGGCGTGCATCGTGCGCCGTCGATAAAAGTCGCCGAAGCCGCGAAGATCATCGAGAATACACAACGTGATGTGAACATTGCATTGATGAACGAACTAAGCATCATCTTCAACAAGATGGGAATTAATACCTACGACGTGCTCGAGGCAGCAGGTACAAAATGGAACTTCATCCGTTTCCAGCCGGGTCTCGTTGGCGGCCATTGCATCGGCGTGGATCCGTATTACCTCACTTACAAAGCTCAGGAACTTGGCTATCATGCCCAGGTTATCAACAGCGGGCGTTACGTGAACGACAGCATGGGCTTTTATGTGGCCAAACAAACAGTTAAAAAAATAATCGCCTCCGGAAAAGACGTCTCCAAATCCAGGGTCCTTGTGCTCGGAGCGACTTTCAAAGAAAATGTTGAAGACATCCGGAATTCTAAGGTTGCAGATGTGGTTAAGGAATTAACTTCGTACGGAGTGCATGTGGAAGTTTCGGATCCCAAAGCCAACAGCGACGAATTAAAACATGAATATGGTTTTGAGCTTGTGAAGACTCTTGGCAAAGAATATGATGCAATAATCATTGCCGTCAACCATAACGAATTCAAATCGCTTACCGAAGAATGGTTTGCTTCGGCTTTAAGTAAAGACGGATTGGTAGTTGATATCAAAGGCATACTGAAAGGAAAAATTAAAAATCTAAATTACTGGAGCTTATAATGAACATTCTCGTAACTGGCGGCGCAGGATATATCGGCTCACATACGGTGGTTGAGCTGGTTAAAAACGGATATACACCCATCATTGCCGACGACCTTAGTAATTCGAGGATTGATGTAATCGATGCTTTGGCAGAGATTACCGGCAGGAAGGTTCCATTCGTCCAGGTCGATCTCTGCGATAAGGAGAACACTGAAAAAATCTTCAATGACCATAATATCCACGCTACCATCCATTTCGCAGCATGGAAAGCCGTCGGCGAATCAGTCGAAAATCCCCTGAAGTATTACCGGAATAATTTATTGTCCCTGATAAACCTTCTGGAGATATACAGGGAACGCAGTCTCGATAATTTCGTTTTCTCATCGTCATGTTCTGTTTACGGCCAGGCAGACAAACTGCCGGTTACGGAAAACACACCATTGAAAAAAGCTGAATCTCCTTATGGAAATACCAAACAGATCGGCGAGGAAATACTTCATGATGCCATCACAGCCCATCGGTTCAATGGAACAGCCCTGCGATATTTCAATCCGGCAGGAGCACATGAAAGCGCGCTGATCGGCGAGTTCCCGCTGCAGGCACCGACCAATCTTGTACCTGTAATTACCCAGACTGCCATTGGCAAACGTAACTCGATGATCGTTCATGGCGGAGATTACGATACACCGGACGGATCATGTATCCGTGATTATATTCATGTGGTTGATGTTGCAAGAGCACACGTGGCGGCCATCGGTCGACTCATCAGCAAGACGAATAAAAAGGCTTTTGAAATTTATAACCTGGGGTCGGGAAACGGAAACAGCGTGCTTGAGGCTATTCATGCATTTGAGAAAGTAACAGGCAAAAAATTAAATTATGTGATCGGTCCCCGTCGGCCGGGTGATGTGGAAAAAGTCTGGGCAGACACCAGCCAGGCGAAAGCAGAGCTCCGCTGGAAGTGCGACTTTAGCCTGGAAGACATCATGAGCTCGGCATGGGCGTGGGAAATGAAATTAAAAGACCGTATAAGCGTTTAAGAAAATATGAATAGCTTTCAAAAAAACATTCTGGTATCCGGTGGAGCGGGTTTCATCGGCTCTCACGTAGTTAGACATTTCCTCAGGAAATATCCTGCATACAGGATAATTAATTTCGATAAACTTACCTATGCAGGCAACCTTACTAATTTAAAAGATGTCGAGAAGAATGAAAATTACGTTTTCATTAAAGGCGACATCAACGACGTGGAAAAACTGAATGAGGTCTTTTCGGAGTTTAAAATCGATTCTGTCATACACCTTGCAGCGGAATCACACGTCGACCGCAGCATCTCCAACCCGATAGAATTCGTCATAACAAACGTTGTGGGCACAGCCAACCTGCTGAGTACGGCGAAAACATTCTGGAAGGATTCCGTACCGGGGAAGAACCTCTTTTATCACGTATCGACGGATGAAGTTTATGGCTCACTGGGACCCGTCGGACGCTTTACAGAAAAAAGTCCGTATGATCCGCACAGCCCTTACTCTGCCTCTAAAGCCGGATCCGATCACCTTGTGCGTGCTTATTTCGATACTTACAAATTGCCTGTCGTCATTTCCAATTGCTCAAACAATTACGGCTCTTACCAGTTTCCGGAAAAATTAATTCCACTGGCGATAAATAACATTAGGAATAATCTCCCCGTTCCCGTTTACGGGAAAGGAGAAAATGTACGGGACTGGCTCTTTGTTGAAGACCATGCAGCTGCCATCGATGTCATTTTTCATAACGCTCCAGTCGGTGAAACTTTTAACATCGGTGGAAATAATGAGTGGAAAAATATCGATCTCATCATGCTTCTTTGTTCGATCATGGACATAGAACTGAAAAGAGAACCTGGCACATCTTCAAAGTTGATTACCTATGTTAAAGACCGCGCAGGTCATGATTTGCGTTACGCCATCGACTCGTCGAAACTTCAGAAAGAACTTGGCTGGAAACCTTCCTTGCAATTTGCCGAAGGTCTCGAGAAAACCGTGAAGTGGTATCTGGCAAATTCAGATTGGCTGAATGAACTTACATCAGGTGATTATCTCCAGTATTATGAACAGCAGTATACAAAAAGGTAATTCCATTTTGTAGCTGAGGATCAAAAGAAACTTTTAAGCACAGGGTATAAATCTTTTAATCCGAATTTTCAAGGTCTGTATTAATTGTACATCTTTGCATCTATGTACCATTCCACTGATATAAGTAAAAAGTCTTTCCTTGTCACAGGTGGTGCAGGCTTCATCGGCTCAAACATTGTACAATACCTTTTGAAAAACAACGCCGGTAAGGTAAGGGTGCTCGACAACCTGGCTACCGGCTCAGGGAATAACCTCACAAATTTTCTTGGACAGAAGAATTTCGAATTTATCGAAGGAGATATTTGCGACAAAGATACATGCATGAAATGTTGCGAAGGCATCGATTATGTCAGTCACCAGGCTGCACTGGGTTCCGTGCCGCGATCGATCAAAGATCCCCAACATACTCATGCGGTGAATGCAACAGGTTTTCTGAATATGCTTTGTGCTGCGAGAGACGCATCTGTGAAGAGATTTGTCTATGCAAGTTCTTCTGCAGTATATGGCGATCATCCGGGGCTTCCAAAGAAAGAAGAGTTCATAGGCAAACCGCTTTCGCCTTATGCCGTAACCAAGCGTATCAATGAATTATATGCAATGGTTTTTGCGGATGTTTATAAGATGGAGATCATCGGGCTTAGATACTTTAATGTGTTTGGCCCGAACCAGAGCCCGGAAGGCCCCTATGCTGCTGTAATCCCTCTGTTCATGCAGAGTGTACTCGGGAACAAACCTCCGTTTATCGACGGCGATGGCGAGCAGACACGCGATTTTACATTTGTCGACAATGCGGTTCAGGCCAATATTCTTTCCATGCTTTCGACGAATCCGGAATCAGTTAATAAAATCTACAACATCGCCTGCGGTAAACGTATCTCTGTTAATGAACTGTTCAGGCTGATTGCCCATTCGGTTAAATCCGGCGTCAGGGCGGTTTACCGGGAAAGCCGTCCCGGTGATGTTCGTGATTCTCTTGCCGATATTACACTGGCAAAAAATTTATTAAACTATCAACCAGCTGTCGCTACTGATGAAGGAATACAAATTACACTTGAATGGTTCAGGCGAACGATGATTAAACAGGTTTAACATGTCAATTCTCGGAAATCTTTTTACGAAAAAACCAAAGGAGCCGGATTATCCACCGGTAAATGACTTTTCAGGAGTTGTTACAGACATTCATAGTCATCTCATTCCCGGAATTGATGACGGAGTGAAAACCATTGAAGAATCGCTCGAAATGCTCAGGGGGTTTGCATCCCTGGGATTCAGGAGAATCATCACAACCCCACACGTGATGAGCGACTTCTTCAGGAATGGTCCTGATACTATTTTACCCGGACTCGAAGACGTCAGGTCCGCAGTTAAAAAAGCCGGAATAAACATTACGATCGATGCGGCTGC
Source organism: uncultured Flavobacteriales bacterium (assembly GCA_964595205.1). Taxonomy (GTDB): domain Bacteria; phylum Bacteroidota; class Bacteroidia; order AKYH767-A; family 2013-40CM-41-45; genus JADKIH01. Next base: position 24,272 of record CAZQOQ010000026.1, read on the forward strand.
TGAATATTATCTCGACGAAGTATTCGTGCAGAAGATCAAAACGGAGAAATTGCTGACCATCGACGATAAATTCCTCCTCTTTGAAATTTCTTATATCAATCCACCGGATCATTTGCTGAATGTAATATTCGATATCAACGTTGCCGGATACACACCGTTGCTCGCCCATCCGGAACGGTATAATTTCTGGTCAGGCAGGCTCGATGAGTATAAGAAAATCAAAGATGCCGGCGCACTCTTTCAGCTTAATGTAAATTCGCTCACCGGATATTACGGCATGGTATCAAAAAAAACTGCCGAATTGCTGATCGATGAAAACATGATCGATTTTATCGGCAGCGATCTTCACGGCGCCAGGCACATGGAAAGCCTTCACAAGGTTGTAAATGAACGCTACTTTTGGAAGTTAATGTCACACGGTGTTAAAAACGCAACACTGAAACATTAACCTTATTATCAGATTCATCCTTCTGAATACGATCCGGATTGCTTAATTTAGTGCCTCTATCTGCATCCTATGAAAAAAATATTCTACACCTGTATTCTTTTACTTACCGCACTACAATCATTTTCCCAGTCATTTGAATGGGCCTATACAACCGGCTACAGTAATTTTAATTATGTCTCTTCGATCAAACGCGATCATGTCGGAGATATTTACCTTGCCTCTTACAAAGATTCTGCAGGAATCATTCTCAATACCCGGATTGAAAAAAGGAATTCCTCGAATGCTGTTCTCTGGAACATCGATTTCCAGGGAGGAGCAGTAATTCGCGATATTGAAATTAACTCGCAGAATCATGCTGTATTTGCCGGTAGTTTCTCCGGAGAATTGATTGCAGGGCAGGATACCCTGCGTTCCCCTCTTATTCACTCAGCTTTCCTGATCGAAACGTTTGAGAATGGGAGTTACTTTTGGGCAGTCACTTTCAATCCAGCCAATGATGATTTTAGTCCGACCGACATCTTCATCGATGCCGCAGACAACATCTATCTCGCTGCAGAATTAGCAGGCTCCACCTCACATGGTTTTTGTTCGTTCCACAAACTGGATCTCTGGGGCGTCCCCATGCAGGACGAATTTAACGACAATACCGAAGTCAGAACGTTCACGCACATCATCGCCGATAATGCCGGCAATGTCTACCTCAGCGGCACTTGCGGAAATTTCGCAACCTTCGACAGCCTTGTATCGGATCCTTCGTTTTCATACCAGAACTTCCTCGTTAAATATGATTCATCCTTCAAGGCTCAATGGCTCATCACCCGTTCATATATTACTTTCGATCATAACAACGGACTTGGCACCGACGGACAATCGCTTTACTGGACCTTTCTGGAAGCAAGTTCTTCTGCCGATTCAATTAAACTGGTAAAGTCTGACCTGAACGGGCAGATACTTATCGATCAGCCGGGACCGCTTGTGGGTTCTTTCTTTCCATACATCAATTCCGGAACAGATCCCGGCGGTAACACGCTTCTCACAGCTGCGGCATTCAATAAGATCTATCTTTATCGATACGACAACCAGTTTAATCTTCAATGGGAAGACAGCCTTCTTGCACAGGTATCTGGTTTCGCACCACTGATCCAGAGTGCATGTTATGATTCATCGTTTTACATTGGCAGCAGGTTTTATGCCGACTCGCTCTACGTCGGATCAATTCTCCTCACAAATTCGAATGCAACTGCATTCAATGCCGAAGTGTTCTTTGCAAAATGGAGCTTTCAAAACAATGTTTCTGTTTTATCTCCTCCGGGAAATATGCAACTAAATGTCTATCCGAACCCGGCCAGTAAAAAAATCAATTTTTATTATCCGGAAAATAAAAAAGCAACGCTTACGGTTAAAGACCTTTTTGGACGAAGTTGCTATGATCGGAACATACAGTTCGCAGGAGAATATGAGATAGTCTTAGATGGAATAAAACCCGGAATTTATTTTGTACAACTCTCCGGCAGTGATTTCAGGCTTTCACAAAGGCTGGTCCTGAACAACTGATAATTCTATTCAATCACCACTTTACCTGTAGAGATGGTTCCCTCGTCATCCCTGACCCTGAAATAATATACTCCGCTGTGAACATCCAGCCGGATTCCGTTACGGGAATTCAAAACGCCCGCCTGGTAGACAATTTTTCCGAGTACATTATAAAATTCGATGGTTGCATTTTTCATCAATTCATCCGGATAACGGTCGGGATCAAAATCGATATTAATTTTTCCATTCGAAGGGTTTGGAAAAATACTTAAGCCGGTTTGATTTTTCACCGACGCAATATTTGTGGCAGTGGTAATATCAAACGTAGTTGAAGTAACTATCGAATTATAAGTTGCTTCGAATGTATAAGTGCCCGGATTTGTGGGAAGCACTTTACTCCATCCCCACGTCTTTGCCCGGTTATCCGAAGTACTGTTGTACGTCCAGCTGCTGAACGTAGACCCATTCGGATTAAGAATCCGGCAATTGGCAGTCATGCCAGTGGTTTCATTCCTTATAAAAATATAAAACTTGGCATATCCTGCAGGCAATCCCTGTCCCTGGAAAGGAATATTGAATGTATTACTTTCATTCGGCGTTTCCGTATTCGGGCATCCTGGAAGAACGATATCGGTAGTATTCACAGATACCTTGATCACTGCCGGTTCAGTATATGGTTTCTGGCTGATCCACCAGGAATTATTGTTTAGGAGGTTACAATTGCCGTAGAATGGATCGTTGACGGTGGAACTGGAAGATCCACTCCACACTTCGAAATGAAGGTGAGGGCCGGAGGAACTGCCCGAACTCCCGACGATACCCAGATACTCCCCTGCAACAACTGTTTGACCGATGGCTTTTGTGGTTATCGAGCCACTCTTCATGTGCCAGTAAAGTGCATAAGATCCGTCCGCCTGCTGAATTACAACATAATTTGCGGTTAAGCTGTTTGATGCACAATTCCTGTCGAAATTTCCATCGGACTTATCAACGATTGTTCCCGGCGCTCCGGCTATCACTTCGACGAGAAGGTTGTCCATTTTATAAAATGGAAATGGGAAAATGGCGATGTCAGTGCCCTTGTGACCATCATACGTATTTGTGCCGCAATTAAAATCACCGATTGCACTTGCCGAAGGATTCTGATCCACATAAGCGGAGATGAAGTAATAACTGTAATCGTGCAAATCGACGGCGGGTTGAAGAGGCCAGGCAAACTGGGTTGGCACGGAACTGAACCGCTGTATCCGTCCGTTATTCAACAATCTCACATTCTGACTGCAGCGTCTTTCTATGCTTTCATATTGCTGGGGAGTAATGCATGGATTGGAAGAATTATTTAATTCATAATTCATCATTACTTCTTTGCCATTCCTGTCGGCTACGTTTTGTTCAGCGAAGGATACATTTGTAAAAAACAAGAATGTGAATACAAGGATCGAAGTAAATTTTTTAATCATGGTGATAAATTTTAATATTTCAGGTTCACATTTATTGGTTTGATTATTACCTATTGGTTTGAAGCATTTATAAAAAGAGAAAATAATCCATCAGTTAAACGGAAGAAAATAAAAAAGTTTACATATTTCCTTAACATTCATGAAAATATACAAATAAAACTCCAATCTAAAGCCATAAAAACGACTAAATACGGTGTCTGACTTTTTGTTTCAGGAAAAAGCAATTAAATCAAAGGGGAGTCATTGAACTTTACTACTCACAATAGTCTTCGTTGGTAATTCAAAATCAAATGGTCATCTAAAAAGTTCCAGCCCCAACGGAAACATCTGCCTTCTTCATTGCATTTGCAAAATCATCAAACAAGTAGCCGCTGTCGTGCGGACCTGGCGCGGACTCCGGATGATATTGAACACTGAAAGCAATGCGATCTTTAACACGCATACCTTCTATCGTTCCATCGTTTAAATTTATATGAGTGATGTCGACAAGTTTTGATTTCCTGATCTCTTCTTCATTCACCGAAAACCCGTGGTTCTGGGAGGTGATTTCACATCTTCCGGTTATCAGATTTTTTACTGGATGATTTATGCCGCGGTGTCCGTTGAACATTTTGTATGTGTGTATACCGCAGGCCTGGGCAAGCAACTGTTGTCCGAGACAAATACCAAAGAGAGGAATGTTATCCTTAAGAGCATCCTGTATCGTATTTACCACACCGGGCATTGCAGAGGGATCGCCGGGACCGTTGCTTAACAAGATTCCATCCGGATGCCACTGTTTAATTTCCATAAAGGATGCCGATGCAGGAAACACATTCACATAACAGTCTCTCTGAACGAGGTTACGGATGATATTTTTCTTTACTCCGAAATCCATAACGGCAACTTTCAACTTTGCCGACGGGTTACCGGCGAAGTAAGGAGACTTTGTTGACACCCTGGATGAAAGTTCCAGTCCGGCCATAGATGGAACTTTCAGCAAAAGTTTTTTCAATTCTTCGATGTCGGTAGTCATGGAAGAGATGATGCAATTCATCGCGCCCTTTGAACGGATGTGCCTCACCACAGCCCTTGTATCAACATCACAAATGGCCACTACATTCTGCCTGATGAAATAATTTTCGATGGACTCGGTTGCCGTCTTACGGCTGTAATTTATATTGAAACTCCTGCAAACAAGTCCGGAAATATTGATCTTATCGCTTTCAACCTCCTGTGGATGGATGCCGTAATTCCCGACATGCACGTGGGTGGCAACAAGCACCTGGCCGAAATAAGAGGGATCGGTAAAGATCTCCTGGTAGCCCGTCATTCCCGTATTGAAGCATATCTCGCCGGTGGTTATTCCGGTTGCGCCGGCCGCATGGCCCATGAAATATGTTCCATCCTCGAGTAACAGGACCGCCGGCTTTTTTTCAGTGTATTTCATTGGATAATTCAAAGATACGGGTTTTGTAAATTTAACCTGCAGGTGTTAATAAATCACGGTGAATGTTCCGGGCATAAAAAAGGGGAAAAGACAAACGTCTCATCCCCTTTCCGGTCTTGCGATAAAGAAATCATTCCTTATCGTCTGATTTTTTACTCTTCGTTTTCTTTGGAGCAGCCTCACTGCTTTTTTTCCTGGCGGCAGGCTTCTTCTTAACTTCTGTTTCCGGCGCTTCAGTTTCCGCGTCGGCAACAGCTTCAGCAGCCGGAGCAGCGGCCGAGGCCTTTTTACTGCCTCTGCGGCGAGTGCCTTTGGCTTTCCTGGCTGTAGAATCTTTTCCTTCTCCGCCATAAATCAGGTTAAAATCGACCAGTTCCATCATGCACATCTCTGCATTATCACCCGGACGATTTTCCAGTTTAATGATGCGAGTATATCCACCCGGACGATCGGCGATCTTCGGAGCAACTTCACGGAAAAGTTCGGCAACTGCAAATTTATTATGCAGGTAGCTGAAAACAACCCTGCGTGAATGTGTGCTGTCCACCTTCGATTTAGTAATTAATGGCTCAACATATTTTCTCAATGCCTTTGCCTTGGCAACCGTCGTATTGATTCGCTTATTCAGGATCAGCGAAGAAGACATGTTTGAAAGCAATGCCTCACGATGTGAGTGCTGTCTTCCAAGATGATTTATTTTTTTACCGTGTCTCATTTGATTATTACTCTATATCTGTCAAACTGATTTTTTAATTTTTGCGGGATTACTTTCTCTCGAGGTATTTTCCCACATTCATTCCAAAGGAAAGATTCTTGGATCGTACGAGTTCTTCCAGTTCCGTGAGCGACTTTTTACCGAAGTTACGGAACTTCAGGAGGTCGGCCTTATTATAAGAAACAAGGTCGCCAAGCGTTTCAACATCTGCCGCTTTTAGGCAATTCAACGCTCTTACTGAAAGATCCATGTCGACAAGCTTCGTGCTTAAAAGCTGGCGCATGTGAAGAGTATTCTCGTCGAGTTCTTCCGTAGGAGTCTTCTCTTTTGTCTCAAGGGTGATCTTCTCATCGGAGAACAGCATGAAGTGATGAATAAGGATCTCCGCTGCTTCTTTTAATGCTTCTTTCGGATGAATGGAGCCATCAGAAGAAATCTCCATGATGAGTTTTTCATAATCCGTTTTCTGCTCAACGCGGTAATTTTCTACGGAGTATTTTACATTCCTGACGGGAGTGAAAATAGAATCCATTGGTATGGTACCGATCGGAGCACTGTTCATTTTATTTTCTTCTGAAGGAACATAGCCACGACCCTTGTCGATGTGAATGTCGAGCGTAAGCTTCACGCTCGGCTCCATGTTACAAAGAACCAGTTCAGGATTTAAAACCTGGAATGCTGTTGTAAATTTGCTGATGTCGCCGGCAGTAAACTGAGTTTTGCCACTGACGCTTACCGTTACTTTTTCTGAATCCGTACCCTGGATTTGTTGTTTGAAACGAACCTGTTTAAGGTTAAGGATAATTTCTGTTACATCTTCAACCACTCCTTTAATGGTAGAAAATTCATGATCCACTCCTGATATTTTGATAGAAGTAATCGCATGCCCTTCAAGTGAAGAGAGCAGAATCCTGCGCAATGCATTACCGATTGTAATTCCATAACCTGGTTCAAGCGGACGAAACTCGAATACACCGTTACGGTCGTCGGAGCTGATCATAATCACTTTTTCCGGTCTCTGAAATGCTAAGATGGCCATTGTATCGTATATAGTTAAAGGTTTGACTTATTAATTATGAAAGAGAATTTCCCTCTCATCCACTGATTATTCAATCTTATTTAGAGTACAATTCGACGATGAGCTGTTCTTTTATTGCCTCAGGAATCTGATCTCTCGTTGGAAGATTCAGGATTTTTCCTGACAGGGAAGATCGATCCCACTCAAGCCAGGCATGCTTTGGACCATGAGTTGAAGCTGTTGCAATAACTTCAAGGGCCTTTGAACGCTCACGTACTGCCACCACATCGCCGCTCTTGCAGGTATAAGACGGGATGTTTACCACTTTGCCGTTCACCGTAATGTGACGGTGAGAAACGAGCTGACGTGAAGCCATGCGTGAAGGAGCGAGGCCAAGACGGAATACAACATTGTCAAGACGTGCTTCAATGAGCTGAAGAAGGTTTTCGCCGGTAATGCCTTCCTTGCGGGAAGCACGGTCGAATATCTTGGCAAACTGACGCTCAAGGATGCCATACATGTATTTCACCTTTTGCTTTTCCATAAGCTGAACAGCGTACTCTGATTGCTTTGCACGCTTCTTCATTGCACCGTGTTGTCCTGGTGGATAATTTTTCTTGTCAAATGATTTATCCGGACCGAAGATTGGTTCACGGAACTTACGTGCGATTTTGGTTGATGGACCGATGTATCTTGCCATGATTGATTTGAATTCTTTCTTTTAAAAATATTTATACTCTGCGTTTTCCGTGCGGACGACAGCCGTTATGTGGAATAGGCGTTAAGTCCATGATCTCTGTCACTTCAATTCCGGCCTGGTGAAGTGTCCTGATAGCCGACTCTCTCCCTGCGCCCGGACCTTTTACAAATACTTTCACCTTTCTTAAACCGAGGTCGAAAGCCGCTTTGGCACAATCGCCTGCTGCAAGCTGCGCCGCATATGGGGTGTTTTTCTTTGATCCCTTGAATCCCATCTTGCCTGCAGAGCTCCAGGAGATAACCTGTCCTGAATCATTCGTTAGCGAAATGATGATGTTATTGAAAGTCGCATTGATGAAAGCCTTTCCGTAAAGGTCGACCTTTACCACTTTTTTCTTCGCGGCTTTTACCGGTTTTGCACTTTGTTGTTGAGTTGCCATGATGATCAATTACATTTTGGTTGCCTTCTTCTTGTTGGCAACAGTTTTACGTTTTCCTTTTCTTGTACGCGTATTCGTCTTGGTACGCTGACCACGCACTGGTAAACCGACACGATGACGTATACCGCGGTAGCAGTTAATGTCGACCAGGCGTTTGATGTTTAACTGAACCTCTGAGCGAAGCGCACCTTCAACCTTCAGTTCATTGATGATTTGCCTGATTTTATTCAGTTGTTCATCATTCCAGTTTTCAACTTTAATATTATGATCTATTCCGCCTTCATCAAGAATGCGTGCAGCAGTCGAATTACCGATACCGAAAATATAGGTAAGTCCGACAACTCCTCTTTTGTGTTTAGGTAGATCTACACCTGAAATACGAGCCATTTATTTTTTGTTTGTTATTGTTAGTTCTTACTTTTTCAATTAGTTGATTCGTTAATTAGTTGATTCGTTAATTAACTAATTAACGAATTAGCTAATCAACTAATTATTACCCCTGGCGCTGCTTGAAGCGCGGGTTTTTCTTGTTAATTACATACAATCTGCCTTTACGACGTACGATGATACAATCGACAGATCTCTTTTTTATAGCAGGTTTTACTTTCATTTCCTTTATCGTTTGGCGTTTGCCGTTTGGCGTTTGATTCTTTGATTTCTGTTTACTGTTTACTAATTTTTGACCTTTGACCTAAATTATTTATACCTGTAGGTAATTCTACCTTTGGTTAAATCATACGGCGACATTTCCACCTTTACCTTATCGCCCGGAAGAATTTTAATATAATTCATCCTCATCTTCCCTGATATATGAGCGATTATCTCATGACCATTTTCCAGTTCAACACGGAACATTGCATTTGATAATGCCTCTGTAATAGTGCCGTCTTGTTCAATGTTTGCCTGTTTCGCCACGTCTGTTTAACTGACTTTTGTATTTATGTTTTCTTTTAGTACTTCTTCTATATATTTAAATGAACTTAATATATCTGCCTCACCTTTTCTGATTGCCACCGTGTGTTCGAAGTGAGCAGATGGTTTTCTGTCTGCCGTCCGAACCGTCCATCCGTCCTTTTCATGAACCACTGCCTTACTTCCCATATTTATCATCGGTTCTATGGCAATCACCAATCCTTCTTTCAGCACCATTCCCGTACCGCTCTTCCCATAGTTTGGAACTTCTGGTTTCTCGTGAAGATGCCGTCCGATACCATGACCAACCAATTCTCTCACTACTGAAAAACCATTAGCCTCTGCATGCATCTGAACGGCGTGACTGATATCTCCTAACCGGTTACCGGCAACTGCCTTTTCGATTCCCTTATAGAGTGATTCGCGGGTAATCTTGAGAAGTTTCATGGTCTCATTGTCGATCTCACCGATAGCGAATGTATAGGCAGAATCTCCATAAAAACCATTCTTCAAAATTCCGAAATCAACCGAACAGATATCTCCGTCGCGTAATTCGGTATTGTTTGGAATACCGTGAACCACCTGCGCATTTACAGAAATACAAACCGAATTTGGAAATCCGTTGTAATTCAAAAATGCCGGCGTCGCATGATTGTCTCTCGCAAACTCTTCAGCAATGCGATCGAGATCCAGCGTGGTAATACCGGGCCTGATGACTTTCGCCACTTCAGCTAAGGTTTTGGCAACAAGCAAAGAACTTTCTCTTATTAACTCAATCTCCTCGTTTGTCTTATAGTACAGCATATGTCTTTCTTTCTTCTGACATTACCGAACTTAGACCGCAGATGCTACCTGCGTATTCCTTCCTTTGATCCTTCCACTCTTCATCAGTCCATCGTAATGACGCATCAGCAAATGGCTCTCTATCTGTTGAAGCGTATCCAGTACAACACCCACCAGGATCAGGAGAGATGTCCCTCCGTAAAAGTGAGCGAAGTTGTTGTTGATATTTAACAGCAATGCAAATGTCGGCATGATGGCAATGAAGGCGAGGAATATTGCCCCCGGCAAAGTGATCCTCGACATCACGTCGTCAATGAATTCCGCCGTACTGCGGCCCGGTTTCACACCGGGGATAAATCCGTTGTTTCGCTTCATGTCATCTGCCATCTGATTCGGATTCACTGCAATCGCAGTATAGAAATAGGTGAATAGAATGATGAGCGTCGCAAAGACAAAGTTGTACCAGAAGGATGTGAAATTTCCGAAGGTCGTAAGCACGCCCTGGGAAGCAGCCGAGTCCGGGAAAAACTGGGCGATAGTGGCGGGAATGAACATGATTGCCTGCGCAAAAATGATTGGCATAACACCTGCAGCATTTACCTTTAAAGGAATATACTGACGTACGCCACCGTATTGCTTATTTCCAACAATCTTCTTTGCAAAATTTACCGGTATCCTGCGCGTACCCTGAACAAGAAGTATTACCATCGCAATCACCGCCCCGAGTGCAACGAGTTCGAGGAGCAATACGACCATTCCTCCATTTGCATTGGCGCGTGAAAGAACTTCATCCCTGAGAGCGGCCGGGAGACGTGCGATAATCCCGATCATGATGATCAGAGAAATACCATTTCCAATTCCTTTGTCCGTAATCCTCTCACCAAGCCACATCACGAATATCGTTCCTGCAACGAGTATGACGATAGAAGTGAACCAGAACGTAAACGGCGAAACGAGCTCGGGATTTGTAACCGAGATGATCGCACCCGGAACCTGTGAACGTAAATTCACGATGTATCCCGGCGCCTGGAATGCGGTAATGATCACCGTAAGCCAGCGGGTGATGTTATTGATACGCTTTCTTCCGCTTTCTCCTTCCTTCTGCAATTTCTGGAAATAGGGTATTGCTATACTTAACAACTGGATCACGATGGATGCGGAGATGTAAGGCATGATACCCAATGCAAAAATCGATGAATGGGAAAATGCACCACCCGAAAACATATCGAGTAATCCAAGTACTCCTCCAGATGTCTGGTTCTGCAGAGCAGCCAGTTTTTCCGGATCTACACCGGGAAGCACGATGTGCGTACCCAGGCGGTAGATAAGAAGGAAAAGAAGAGTATTAAGAATACGAATTCTGAGATCTTCGATCTTAAAGATATTACGTATTGTCTGTATGAGGTTTTTCATAGCTTAGATGGTAGAAGTACTTCCTCCCTTTGCTTCAATTGCTTCTTTTGCGGTGGCTGAGAAAGCATGAGCCTTCACATCCAACTTTGATTTTAATTCACCTCTTCCGAGGATTTTCACACGCTCAGCTTTCTGAGCGAGACCATTTTCAACAAGCACGTTAAAATCGATGCTTGTAATTTTTTTAGAATCCGCAAGCGCCTGAAGCGTATCGAGATTGATTCCGTGATATTCCACACGGAATGGATTCTTGAATCCGAACTTCGGCAGGCGTCTCTGCAAAGGCATTTGTCCGCCTTCAAAGCCACGCTTCGAAGAATAACCGGAACGCGATTGCGCACCTTTGTGACCACGTGTAGACGTGCCGCCTTTACCGGAGCCGGTTCCGCGACCGATTCGCTTGGTACTTTTAACTGAACCTTCTGCAGGCTTTAGTGATGATAAATTCATGAGTGAAATATCTGATCTGAATTATTCTCGATTAACTTTCTTTTACTTCTACCAGGTGTTTAACGGTATTGATCATACCTAAGATCTGTGGCGTTTTCTCCTTTTCTACCGTGCGCTGCATCTTGTTTAAACCCAAAGCAGCAAGTGTTCGCTTCTGGTTTTCCGGACGGTCGATACCACTCTTGATTAGTTTAATTTTAATTTTAGACATTACTGTTTATCGTTAATGGCTTATTTGCCGGTGAATACTTTTGACATTTTAATACCACGATGCTGAGCAACCGTTGCAGGATCTCTCATCCGAAGCAAAGCATCGATTGTAGCTTTTACCACGTTATGCGGATTTGAACTTCCTTTTGATTTTGCAAGTACATCATGAATCCCGACGCTCTCCAAAACCGCACGCATCGCACCACCGGCAATTACACCGGTTCCTGCCGCTGCAGGCTTAAGAAACACCAACGCTCCACCGTATTTTCCATATGCTTCGTGAGGTACGGTTCCCTTCAATACAGGAACTTTCACAAGATTCTTCTTCGCGTCGTCGATTCCTTTCTGAACTGCGTCGGTAACTTCTTTTGCTTTGCCGAGTCCGTGACCGACAACGCCTGTCTCGTCGCCTACTACCACAATTGCGGCAAAACTGAAGGCCCTGCCTCCTTTAGTAACTTTCGTTACACGGTTAACCGTCACGAGTCGGTCTTTCAATTCGATCTCGCTTGATTTAACTCTCTTTACATTTGTTGCTGACATATTTCTTTCGGGTAAGAGTATTTTCTTTTTTTAAAATTTTAATCCTGCTTCACGTGCACCTTCTGCGAGGGCCTTCACACGACCATGGTACAGGTAACCACCACGATCAAAGACAACCGCGCTGATTCCATTCTGTGTCGCCTTTTCTGCGATCGCTTTACCGACTGCTTTGGCGATATCAACTTTGTTTGCTTTCATCCCACCGAAATCTTTCGAGGCAGATGACGCAGCCGCCAGGGTAACGCCGTTTAAATCATCGATGATCTGAGCATATATCTGCTTATTGCTGCGAAACACTGATAAACGTGGTGTTTCTGCCGTCCCCTTTATCGTTTTACGAATTCGGGTCTGGATGCTTTTCCTACGGAGCTGTTTTCTTAACATGGGTCAATTATTTTTTAGCTGCTGATTTTCCGGCCTTTCTTCTCAATACTTCGCCGGAGAATTTAATACCTTTTCCTTTATATGGTTCCGGAGCACGTAATGACCGGATCTTTGCTGCAACCGCACCAAGCAATTGCTTGTCGATGCTCTCGAGAATGATCGTCGGGTTTTGCCCTTTTTCCTGTTTGGTCGACACCTTTATTTCTGAAGGTAATTCAAAAATAAAATGGTGAGAATAACCCAGCACAAGATCAAGAAGCTGCCCCTGGTTGGTTGCTTTATAACCTACACCAACCAATTCCTGCTCTTTCTTAAATCCCTGCGACACACCGATCACCATGTTATTGATCAATGAACGGTAAAGTCCGTGCAATGCACGATTTTGTTTTGTGTCAGTCACTCGTTCAACCGTGAGCGTGGTTCCATCAACATTTACTTTTATACCACCGGCAATCTTTTGGTTAAGCTCGCCTTTTGGTCCTTTCACGCTAACATTATCGCCGTTGACTTTCACCTCGACTTTTGCTGGTAGTGTGATTGGTAATTTTCCTATACGTGACATTTGTCTTTCTGAATTTTTAAGATTAATAAACGTAGCAAAGCACTTCGCCGCCGACTTTTTCCTGTTTCGCTTCTTTGTCTGTCATTACACCTTTCGATGTGGATAGAATGGCAATGCCGAGCCCGTTCAACACGCGCGGCATGGTTTCGATGCCCGCATATTTTCTTAAACCTGGCTTGCTGATACGCGTAAGGTTGCGTATTGCCGGCACCTTTGTTACAGGGTGATACTTCAAGGCAATCTTGATAAGGCCTTGCTTGTCGTCGTCATCAAATTTATAATCGAGAATATATCCTTTCTCTTTTAAAATCTTTGTCATTTCCTTCTTTAGATTCGAAGCAGGCACCTGTACGATGCGATGATTTGCCTTTACGGCATTTCGAATACGGGTAATGAAGTCTGCAATAGGATCTGTCATTGTTATTGTGTTATACTTGTCCTTGTTTCTGTTTATAATTTACCAACTGGCCTTTGTTACTCCCGGGATCTTTCCATCCAGGGCCATTTTACGGAATACGTTTCTTGAAATTCCAAACGTCCGCATATAACCACGTGGTCTTCCTGTAAGTTTACAACGATTGTGTTTACGAACCGGAGAGGCATTCTTTGGAAGCTTATCAAGTGCTTCGTAATCTCCTGCGGCTTTAAGCGCTTTACGCTTTGCAGCGTAGCGTGCCGACATTTGTGCGCGCTTCACTTCTCTTGCCTTCATTGATTCTTTTGCCATGTTACTTTATTTTGCTGTTCTGTTTTTTTTTAATTTGTCCTGAATGGTAAACCGAATTCTTTCATCAACTCCATCGCTTCCTCGTCAGTCTTTGCGGAAGTGACAAACGTAATGTCCATTCCCGTTACTTTTCCTACCTTATCGATATCGATTTCCGGGAAGATGATCTGCTCGGTGATTCCAAGTGTATAATTTCCATTGCCATCGAATCCTTTTGGATTGATACCGCGGAAATCGCGGATACGCGGAAGTGAAACCGAAATCAATCTGTCGAGGAATTCGTACATATTCACATCGCGCAGTGTAACCCGCACACCGATAGGAACATTCACACGCAATTTGAAATTCGAAATATCTTTCTTCGATTTTACCGATACGGCTTTTTGACCGGTTACCATCGTCATTTCATTAATCGCAGCCTCAATAAGCTTTTTATCACTTACCGCATCGCCAACTCCCTGGTTAATGCAGATCTTCAGAAAGCGAGGAACCTGCATCGAACTTTTGTAGTTGAATTTTTTTGCAAGAGCCGGTACAACTTCTTTTGTGTACTTCTCTTTTAATCTTGGAACGTATGCCATTATTTTATTACCTCCTCAGATTTTTTTGAGTAACGAACTAATTTTTCATCTTCCATCCTGCGTCCGACGCGGGTAGCATTTCCCTTACCATCCACCAGCAACACATTTGAAATATGTATGGCTGCTTCTTTCTTCACGATACCGCCCTGTGTCTGTTTCGCATTCGGCTTGGTATGTTTGCTGACCATGTTTACGCCTTCAACCAACACCTTGCTCTTATCGCGAATCACCTCAAGTACGCGACCTTGCGCTCCTTTCGAATCGCCGGCAATTACCTTTACGATATCGCCCTTGCGGATCTTCAGCTTTGCCTGTTTGTTATATTTTCTTTCCATTGTTATAAAGTTCTTTAGAGTACTTCGGGAGCAAGTGAAACGATTTTCATAAATTGCTTTTCACGCAGTTCACGGGCAACCGGTCCGAAAATACGGGTACCTCTCAATTCGTCCTGTGCCGTCAGTAGCACGACTGCATTGTCATCAAAACGGATATAGGATCCATCCTGGCGCTTTACTTCTTTCTTGGTTCTGACAACCACTGCCTTTGAAACCGTTCCTTTTTTAATATTGCCTGAAGGAAGGGCGTGTTTAACGGTAACGACAATCTTGTCGCCAACACTTGCATATTTTTTACGTGTGCCGCCCAATACACGGATGCATAAAACTTCTTTTGCTCCGCTGTTATCGGCTACTACACATCTGGATTCTTGCTGTATCATCTCTCAGTAATATTATTCGTTTATCAATATTCCCCGTTGAAATTATTTTGCCTTTTCGATAATCTGTTTCAACCTCCAGCACTTGTTTTTGCTGATCGGACGCGTCTCGGCGATTGTCACCAGGTCTCCCGGACCACATTCGTTTTTCTCGTCGTGAGCCATGAACTTCGAAGTAAGCTTGATGAACTTGCCGTACTTTTCGTGTTTCACCTTTCGCTCAACCGCAACCACGATGCTCTTGTTCATTTTGGTGCTGACAACAACGCCTGTCCGCTCCTTACGGAGTCCGCGTTTTTCTGTAGTTGTATTTTCCATTGTATTGGTCATCCTTATTTTTTGATTTGTTCAGCTCGCTGACGTTTTGTAAGTTCTGTATGAATCATCGCAATTCCACGACGGGTGATGCGAATCTTCATCGGATTTTCAATCGGGGAAATGGCATGATTCAATGTAAGCTTTGCATACATGTTCTTCTCCTCTTCCAGCCTGAGCTTCAGCTCGTCTGTGGTTAATTCTCTGATATCTTCTTTTTTCATTTGTTCCGCTATCTAAATCGTTATCAATTATTGAGCGCTGTAATCTCTGCGCATGATAAACTTCGTATTCACCGATAATTTCTGAGCAGCCAGGCGCAATGCTTCGCGTGCAACCGCCTCAGACACACCTTCAGCTTCGAAGATGATCGTTCCCGGTTTCACAACAGCCACCCAGTATTCCGGATTACCTTTTCCTTTACCCATACGTACCTCAGCAGGTTTTTTCGTTATCGGCTTATCAGGAAATATCCTCACCCATATCTGACCCTCACGTTTCATGAAACGGGTAACGGCCACCCTCGCAGCTTCTATCTGCTTGCTTGGAATCCATGCTATCTCGAGTGATTTAATTCCAAATGAACCAAAAGATAATTCATGCCCGCGCGTCGCATTTCCCCTGGGAACCATCTTGTGTTGTTTTCTGAATTTCGTTTTCTTCGGCTGTAACATATTCTTGTAATTCTTTTATTCTGGTTTGTAATTGCAATCGATTATCGTTTGCCTCCGCGATTTCCACCGCCCTGACCGCCACGA
This sequence comes from uncultured Flavobacteriales bacterium, assembly GCA_964595205.1. Lineage (GTDB taxonomy): Bacteria > Bacteroidota > Bacteroidia > AKYH767-A > 2013-40CM-41-45 > JADKIH01. Next base: position 40,367 of record CAZQOQ010000026.1, read on the forward strand.
CCCTGACCGCCGCCACTGCGTCCGCGTCCGCCACCACTCCGGCCACCACGATCGCCGCCTCTCTCTCCGCCTCTCTCGCTTCTCTCACCTCTCTCGCGGCCGCCGCCTGAAAATCCTCCTTTAGCACCTGCACCTGTTGCTGCAGAACCAATATTCGGAGAAAGATCTCTCTTTCCGTAAACCTCTCCTTTGCAGATCCACACTTTCACCCCGATTTTTCCGTATGAAGTCTGTGCTTCCGAAATCGCGAAGTCGATATCCGCACGGAACGTATGCAATGGAACTCTTCCTTCTTTGTAACCTTCCGTACGCGCCATTTCCGCTCCGCCCAATCTTCCTGATACCTTGATACGGATACCCTCCGCTGCCATACGCATGGTAGAAGCAATGGCCATCTTCGCAGCACGGCGGAATGAAATTCTCGCCTCGATCTGGCGCGCAATGCCGTCGCCGACAAGCTGAGCATCCAGTTCCGGACGCTTGATTTCGAATATGTTTATCTGGACATCCTTCTTCGTTAATTTTTTAATTTCTTCTTTCAGCTTATCCACTTCCTGTCCGCCCTTACCGATAACGATACCCGGACGTGCAGTGTGAACAGTAACCGTAATAAGTTTCAAGGTCCGCTCGATAACAATCTTCGACACGCCGCCTTTCTGAAGACGCGCCATTAAATATTTCCGGATCTTTTCATCCTCAACCAGTTTGTCGGAATAATTTCTTCCACCATACCAGTTCGAATCCCATCCTCTGATGATTCCAAGTCTGTTACCTATCGGGTTTGCTTTTTGTCCCATTTTTTGTTTTTCTTTTAATCGCTCAAAGGCGACGAAGATTTATTTTTTTGAGTTTATGCTTCAGTGTTTGTTTCTTCTGCTTCCGTTTCTGCTTTTACATTCTTCACTCCGCGGTTCGCGATTGAATCGAGAATGATAGTAACGTGATTCGATCTCTTGCGTACTCTGTGACCGCGACCTTGCGGTGCCGGGCGAAGACGTTTCAAAATTCTTCCGCTGTCAACTGCAATGGTCTTAACATACACAGAGCCCTCATCGATCTTCTCTCCGCTCTTCAATTCCCAGTTGGAAATTGCCGATTGAAGAAGTTTTTCGAGGCGTGCCGCAGGTGCCTTCTTCGCATTATAATGCAACACATTTATTGCCTGCATCACTTCAAGACCGCGTATCAAATCTGCCACAACCCTCGTTTTGCGGGGTGAAGTAGGAACGGCAACATTTTTTGCAATCGCTGTTGTACTCTTTATCTCTTTGCGCTTTTCAGCGGCTAATCTTTTTCTTACTCCCATGACTTAAAGTTTTTATGCTTCTGTGCGGTTACCGCTGTGACCGCGGAATGTACGTGTTGGTGCGAACTCTCCAAGTTTATGACCTACCATGTTTTCTGTAACATAAACAGGAATGAATTTATTTCCGTTATGCACAGCAAACGTCTGTCCCACGAAATCAGGCGATATCATCGAACTGCGTGACCATGTCTTGATAACTGTCTTCTTCTTACTCTCCCCGATCTTCTCCACTTTCTTTAACAGGTGGTGTGCGATGTAGGGACCTTTTTTTAGTGAACGAGCCATTGTTAATTCGTTAATTAGTTAATTGGCTAATCGGCTAATTGGCCAATCGGCTAATTATTTTTTACGTCTTTCGATTATATATTTATCTGTTGTCTTATTCTTGCGTGTCTTGAATCCTTTTGCAAGTAATCCTTTGCGTGAACGCGGGTGACCTCCTGAGGCACGACCTTCGCCACCACCCATCGGGTGATCAACCGGGTTCATGGCAACACCACGAACTCTCGGACGGCGACCCATCCAGCGTGTACGACCAGCCTTACCCAGCGACTCCTGGATATGATCAGCATTGGAAACGGTACCGATCGTGGCAAGACAGGTAGTCAGTATCATCCGGGTCTCGCCTGAAGGCATTTTCAATACAGCATATTTTCCATCACGTGCGGCAAGCTGTGCATATGATCCGGCACTGCGGGCAATCTCTCCACCCTGACCAGGACGCATCTCGATGTTATGAATCAGCGTTCCCAGCGGGATATCTCTCAGGTAAAGACAATTTCCGATTTCCGGAGTTGCTTTTTCTCCCGACATGATCTTTTGTCCGACTTTCAGTCCATTCGGAGCAATGATATATCTCTTCTCGCCATCCTTATAATATACAAGGGCGATACGGGCTGTACGGTTTGGATCGTACTCAATGGTCTTGACCAACCCCTCGATGTCGTGTTTTTCTCTTTTGAAATCTACCAGACGATATTTTTTCTTGTGACCACCGCCGATATAACGCATCGTCATTTTACCGTCGTTATTACGGCCGCCTGAACGTTTCTTTGTTACAAGAAGTGATGCTTCAGGTTTTGAAGCTGTAATATCATCGTATGAATCAACGATTGTATGACGCTGACTCGGTGTGATCGGACGAAGTTTCTTTACTGCCATCTCTTTTTCAATTAAATATTACTATAAAAATCAATCGTGTCGCCCTTCTTCAGGGTAACAACTGCTTTCTTATATGCACCTGTAGTGCCTTTTGTAATTCCATTCTTTGTCTGACGCAACCTGATCTTTCCTGGAATACGCATGGTATTCACCCGATCAACGGTAACGTTATACATTTTTTCAATGGCCTGCCTGATCTGGATCTTGTTGGCATTGTCGTCAACGATGAATCCATAATGTCCAAGTTTTTCTCCCTGCTTAGACATTTTCTCAGTGATGATTGGTTTTTTCAGAATGCTCATTTCGCTAAAAATCTATTTTCTAAAACAGGAACAGAACCTTCAGAAAGAACAAGCAGTTGTGCATTAAGCACATCATACGTATTCAACTCGGTTGCTGTAGTTACTTTATTACTTTCAACATTCCTCGACGAGAGGAAGATATTCTTGTCATGCGCAGGAAGAACCATCAGTACCTTCTTATCTGAAATATTCAGATTCTTAAGAATCGCTGTATAATCCTTTGTCTTTGGGCCACTCATCTCAAAATTCTCAACTACCATGATGTTTTTATCCTGAGCCTTATAAGTAAGAGCAGAAAGACATGCTAAATGCTTCAACTTCTTATTTAACTTGAAGGAATAATCGCGCGGACGGGGACCGAACACGCGACCACCGCCAATAAACAATGGCGACTTCATTGAACCGGCACGTGCTCCGCCTGTACCCTTCTGGCGCTTTAACTTCTTTGTAGTCCTGTGTATTTCTGCACGCTCTTTTGACTTATGCGTTCCCTGGCGGCGATTCGCGAGGTGTTGCTTTACATCAAGATAGATCGCATGATCGTTAGGCTCCACGCTGAAGATGTCAGCATTGAGCTTAACCTTCTTACCGGTCTCTTTGCCGGATGTATTTACGATTGCTAATTCCATTCTTATTTCTCCACAATTACATATGAACCAATATGTCCCGGTACAGCCCCCTTGATCACAAGGAGATTCTGCTCAGGAATAACTTTTACTACTTCAAGATTCTGAATCTTCGCACGGGAAGCACCCATGTGGCCTGCCGTACGCATTCCCTTTAATACACGTGATGGATAAGAAGAAGCCCCGCGAGATCCCGGTGCACGAAGACGGTTGTGCTGACCATGCGTCTGGCTTCCTACTCCGGCAAAGTGGTGCCTACGCACAACTCCCTGGAATCCTTTTCCCTTCGACGTTCCGACAACATCCACAAAATCACCTTCGCTGAACAACTCCACTTTTACTTCACTTCCCAAAGCCAGGAGCTCCGGAAATTCACGAAACTCAACGAGCTTGCGTTTTGGTGTCGTATTCGCTTTCTTAAAATGACCGATCTCCGATTTTAGAGATTGCTTTTCTTTCTTTTCGTCGAATGCAAGCTGAACTGCCTCATACCCGTCAGTTTCCTTGGTACGGACCTGTGTAACGGTGCATGGACCGGCGAGTATCACGGTGCATGGAATATATTTTCCATCAGCGCCGAAAACACTTGTCATTCCTATCTTCTTTCCGATTATTCCAGACATTATTTTATTTTTTACCGGCGATCCTGATCAAGAGGCCGCCATTTATTTTAAATTATGATGCTTTAATTTCAACTTCAACACCACTCGGAAGCTCAAGCTTCATGAGGGCATCAACAGTTTTTGCTGATGAATTATAAATGTCAAGTAAACGCTTGTACGCACAAAGCTGAAATTGCTCTCTTGCCTTCTTGTTTACATGCGGTGAACGAAGAACCGTAAAGATCTTCTTGTCTGTTGGAAGCGGAATAGGTCCGTTTACTACAGCACCTGTAATCTTTACAGTTTTCACGATCTTCTCGGCAGACTTATCAACCAGGTTATGATCGTATGATTTTAATTTGATGCGGATTCGCTGTGACATTTGAAAGAACGTTTATTTATATGAGGCTAATTATACTTTTTCAGTTTTTGTTTTACCCTTTACTTTTGCGATCACTTCATCGGCAAGAGAACGCGGACACTCGGCATAGTGAGAGAATTCCATTGAAGAGGCAGCACGTCCTGAAGTGATTGTACGAAGTGTGGTCACGTAACCAAACATTTCGGAAAGCGGAACTTTCGCTTTGATCACCTGAGCACCTGCACGGGTATCCATACCTTCAAGTTGTCCGCGACGTTTGTTCAGATCACCCATTACATCCCCCATGTAAAGATCCGGAGTAACAACTTCGATCTTCATGATTGGCTCAAGTAAAACAGGCTTCGCCTTTGGTGCAGCTTCACGGAAAGCGATCTTCGCACAGATCTCGAACGACAATGCATCAGAGTCGACTGCGTGGAACGAGCCGTCGTACAATCTAACCTTGAGATATTCTACAGGATATCCCGCAAGAACTCCGGTATCCATTGCCTGCTCAAAACCTTTTTGTATGGAAGGAATGAATTCACGGGGGATATTACCGCCGGTAATTTCATTCACGAATTGCAAACCTTTATGACCCTTAGTCTCCAGGTGGGCTTTTTCCATCCACTCAGGATCGACAGGAGAAATCTCAAACTGTATGTCAGCGAATTTACCGCGACCACCAGTCTGCTTTTTATAAGTTTCCCTGTGCTTGGTTGAACCCGTGATGGCTTCGCGGTAAGCAACCTGAGGAGCACCCTGGTTACATTCAACTTTGAATTCGCGACGAAGACGGTCGACAATGATTTCGAGGTGAAGCTCACCCATTCCGCTGATCACGGTCTGGCCTGTCTCTTCATCGGTATTCACACGGAATGTCGGATCTTCCTCGGCAAGTTTGTTGAGTGCGATACCAAGTTTATCTACGTCGGCCTGTGTTTTCGGCTCAACGGCGAGGCCGATAACAGGTATCGGGAAACTCATCGATTCGAGAACGATCGGCGCCTTCGGATCACAAAGTGTGTCTCCCGTTCTGATCTCCTTGAAACCTACAGCGGCACCAATATCACCCGCTTCGATGAAATCGATCGGACTCTGTTTGTTTGCATGCATACGGATGATACGTGAAATACGCTCATTCTTATTCGTACGGGCATTCAACACGTACGAACCTGCTTCGAGTCTTCCGGAATATACACGGAAGAAAGCAAGACGTCCAACGAATGGATCAGTCATGATCTTGAATGCAAGTGCGGCAAACTTATCTTTTGCATCAGCCTTACGCTCCTCTTCACCATCGGTTTCCGGATTGATACCCTTGATACTCGGTACATCCAACGGAGAAGGTAAATACTGAATGACGGCATCAAGCATAGCCTGAACGCCTTTGTTTTTAAATGCTGATCCGCATAACAGCGGAGTGATCTTCATGGCAATTGTTGCCTTGCGGATAGCTCCGCGAAGTTCGTCAACGGTAATGCTGTTCGGATCTTCGAAGAATTTTTCCATCAGGTGATCTTCGAATTCTGCAACCGATTCAACGAGATTTGCACGCCAGTGATTTACTTCGGCCTGCATATCGATAGGAATAGGAACTACATCAAATGTTGCACCCTTTGTCTCATCATGCCAGATGATGGCCTTATTTAAAATGAGATCAACTACGCCCTTGAACATATCTTCAGAACCGATTGGCAACTGAAGCGGAACAGGGTTACCGTGAAGACGTTCCTTTACCTGCTGAACAACGCTAAGGAAATTTGCACCGGCACGATCCATCTTGTTGACGAAACCGATACGCGGAACGTGGTATTTATTCATCTGGCGCCATACAGTCTCCGACTGCGGCTCCACACCACCAACGGCACAGAATAAGGCAACGGCACCATCGAGTACACGAAGCGAACGCTCTACCTCTACGGTAAAGTCGACGTGACCCGGCGTGTCGATGATATTGACCTTGTAGGTCTGGTTGTCGTAATTCCAGTATGTGGTTGTTGCGGCAGAGGTTATAGTAATTCCACGCTCCTGCTCCTGGACCATCCAGTCCATGGTAGCGGCACCTTCGTGAACCTCACCGATTTTGTGAACTTTCCCTGTATAATAGAGGACGCGTTCTGTAGTAGTAGTCTTTCCTGCATCAATGTGTGCAGAGATACCGATGTTGCGAGTATGTTTTAATTCGTTGCTCATTTGATTATTTCTCCGTTAATCATAACGATAGTCTTTTTTCGCGATAACAGGACACTTTGAATGACTACCTAAATTTTTTCGGAACATCGTCCCGGTCATTCAGTTTTCCGGTTGTTTCTTGCACGTTTTTCTGCGGCAAGTCAGTGGTTATCTGTAAAAAAAAGAACTACCCTTTTATTAGTCTTTAGTCGTTAGTCGCAGGCTTTGGTTTTTGAATTTTGTTTCCGGACCTTTTACTATTGACTTATATTTCTTTACTTACTTTTTAATTATTCATTTCAATTCTGCACCTGTACCAAACCAGAGCTTAAAGTCTGCTAGGCTTTAAAGTGCGAGAATGCCTTATTAGCTTCTGCCATCCTGTGGGTATCCTCTTTCTTCTTCACTGCAGCACCTTCACCTTTGCTGGCGGCGATGATTTCGTTGGCAAGTTTTTCGGCCATCGATTTTTCATTTCTCCCTCTTGAATAGCTGATCAGCCATTTTATCGTTAATGCAACCCGGCGATCCGCTCTTATTTCACTTGGAATCTGGAAGGTTGCACCACCAACACGACGGCTCTTAACTTCCACAGTAGGCATTACGTTTGTCATTGCTTTTTTCCAGACATCAAGTCCGCTTTCTTTGGTCTTTTCCTCAACACGATTGATGGCTGCATAAAAAATTCCATAAGCAGTACTCTTTTTTCCACCATACATCAGGTTGTTTACAAAACGGGTAACCAATGTATCGTTGAATTTCGGATCTGGTAACAGAATTCTCTTTTTTGGCTTCGACTTACGCATTATTGATAATTATTTTTTTTGGAGACGTCATGCATGACGTCTTTACATTTTATTTTTTGGCTGCACCGTCTTTCGGACGCTTTGTGCCGTATTTACTTCTTTGTTGCTTTCTGCCTTCAACTCCTGCAGTATCCAGTGTTCCCCGGATGATGTGATAACGAACACCCGGCAGATCCTTCACCCTGCCGCCACGAATCATCACAATTGAGTGTTCCTGGAGGTTGTGACCCTCACCCGGAATATAGGCCGTTACTTCATATTTGTTAGTCAGACGCACACGCGCTACTTTACGCATGGCCGAATTCGGCTTTTTTGGTGTTGTAGTGTAAACACGGGTACAGACACCGCGGCGTTGCGGACAAGAAACCAATGCTGGTGACTTGCTTTTATCGATCAATTTTGAGCGTCCTTTTCGAACTAACTGCTGAATAGTAGGCATTCTTAGATATTCTTACCTTATTTATTGTGAGTATTTTATTGCGATTTGGCCTATTTTTAGGGAACGCAAAGGTACAAGAATGATCTTATTTACCAAATCCTGTTGAAAAAAATTTTACACGGGTTTCTTTTGATTTTTAAATGACTTTTCTTCAATCTTTTTTTAATGTTTCGACTATCTGAAAACATCATTAAAAAGCTGGAAATAAGGCCATTTTTTTCGAATTTCCTGTAAGGAATCCATCTTTCTATACATATATAATAGTTTAAACTATATTGGACAGAAAATGAATTTCCATCATGATCAGATTTTTAACGAATTGCGCTGTCCTTTTCTTCATTACCCTGAATATTTATAGCCAGGAAATTAAAAAGGCGGATTTAATTGATGACATTGATGTTTATACAGCTAAAATCTCAAAACTTCATATCAATCCATTTTCATCAATTTCAAATACTGAATTTTTAATAAAAGCAGGGGAACTCAAGAAATCAGCTGATACTCTCGATGTAAAACAGCTGATAACCGGACTTATCAAACTCAATGCTTCTCTAAAAGACGAACACACCGAAATCGATTTTCTTCAAAATAATTATTACCCGCTCTTATTCTATTGGTTTGAAGAAGGTATTATTGTTTTGAAGGCTCTTACGGAAGACTCAATCCTGACTGGAACAAGACTCATCTCAATAAATGATACACCTGTGGAAACGATCACCGGAAAATTGAAAGAGCTCACGGGAGTAAGTACACCAACCGGAATAAAAAATAAAATAATGAACATGCTCACTGATCCTTTGATCATGCATGGCCTGAACCTCACTTCATCCGACGACGAAATAAAATACACTTTTCTGAAAAATGATACCATGAAAATCACTAAAAATTATTTCCCTTCCCAAAAGCAAAAGAGTGATTTTACCGGACTGAAACAAAAAGAAATTCCCCTAAGCGCATCAGCAAAAGAAATGTATTGGTTTAAATATATTCCGGATAGCAAAATGCTGTTCATTCAATACAATCGGTGTATGGAAGATCCAAAAAAATCATTCAAGGGTTTTCATGACGCAATCAACAATTCCATACAGGAAAACAAACCGGAAAAGATCGTAGTCGATTTACGTTACAATGGCGGGGGCAACTCAAATATATTTCGGCCGTTGATTTATACACTCTCAAATATTCCGGAATTACAGGGAAAAAAGATCTATACCATCATTGGAAGAAGAACTTACTCCTCGGCAGTGATGAATGCCTGGCAGATGAAATCAATCGCTCACTCAATCATGATCGGAGAAGAGACCGGCGGTAAACTCAATCACACCGGTGAAGTGAAAACATTTATTCTTCCGAAAACAAAAATCGTGGTTTATTATTCTTCTAAAGAATGGAACTACGATAAAACTCAACCGGGTGGAATTGTACCTGATAAAGAAATTAAATATTCACTGCAGGATTTTATAGATGGGATTGATCCAGCTCTTGAGTACGTGATTGAACAGTAGCCGGAGGTTGGCGGTTGGAGATTGTTTGTTGGAAGTCAAAAAAAGTTGTTAGCGGTTATCGGCTAATCGGCTAATCGGCTAATTTGCTAATCGGCTAATTGAATAATCGGCTAATCGGCTAATTAAACTAGGCTACTTTCAACTTATTCACATTCGTCTTGGCAAATTTCTCCTTGGCATAAGACAATGTAATCGTAAAGTCCTTGGAACTGTGCTTGGCAGATGGCACTTCAAACATCGCATCGAGTAAAATTGCCTCGCAGATGGAACGCAGCCCTCGTGCCCCCAACTTGAATTCAAAAGCCTTGTCTACGATGAAGTCGAGCACATTTTTCTCTATCACAAGGTTCAACGATTCAAGCATGAAAAGTTTTTCGTATTGCTTAATGATGGCATTCTTCGGCTCGGTTAGAATTGCCCGTAGCGCGGCTTTATCTAATGGATCCAGATGCGTAATAATCGGTAATCGTCCGATGAGCTCGGGAATGATTCCAAATGCCTTTAAGTCGACCGGACTCAAATACTGTAAATAATTCGTCTTGTCGATCTGGTCAGAATCACGACCTGCCTTGTAGCCAATGGCATTCGACTGGAGTCTTTTTGCAATTTTCTTTTCAATACCGTCAAAGGCGCCGCCGCAGATGAAAAGAATATTATGAGTATCCATTGCTATCATCTTCTGCTCCGGATGCTTTCTGCCACCCTGAGGCGGGACGTTCACAACAGATCCTTCCAGCAATTTTAATAATGCCTGCTGCACACCTTCACCGCTAACATCTCGCGTGATGGATGGATTATCGCTCTTCCTTGCAATCTTATCTATTTCATCAATGTAGACGATTCCCCTCTCTGCTGCACTCACATCATAATCGGCCGACTGAAGTAAACGGGAAAGAATACTTTCAACGTCTTCACCCACATAACCTGCTTCCGTAAGAACGGTTGCATCTGCTATACAAAAAGGAACGTTAAGCATCTTGGCAATGGTTCGTGCAAGGAGTGTCTTCCCCGTTCCAGTTTCTCCTACCAGAATGATGTTCGACTTTTCAATCTCCACTTCCTCCTGCTTTTTAATCTTGCTGGAAATCCTCTTGTAATGATTGTATACGGCCACCGATAAAACCTTTTTCGCATCATCCTGGCCAATTACATACTGATCAAGAAACTTCTTGATTTCCATTGGTTTCAGAAGAGTGAGGTGCGAATTAATCGTATTTTTCAGCTTATTGCTCATCTCATCATTTAAGATATTCTGAGCCTGCTGAATACACTGATCACATATATGACCCGTAATCCCTGCAATCAATACATAGGTTTCGCTTTTATCGCGACCACAAAACGAACATTTTATTTCTTTCTGACCTTTCATAAAAAAAGAGGAAATAGGTTAAAAAATTAAACGCAAGCTACGCCGAAAAGTTGAAAAAAACCAATAGTTATTGAAGAGTGAAGATTGAAAATTGAAAATTGAAGATTAATTGAGTAATAGTTATTGAAAAATTCTAACGAATTTATAATAACCAATAACCAACACACAATTATTCTTCAATTTTCACTCTTCCATATTCAATAAACTCAGGCTTTTTTACGGGTCAGGATCTCATCGATCATACCATAAGCCTTGGCCTCTTCGGCAGTCATCCAGTAATCCCTGTCTGAATCCTTATAGACTTTATCGTATTCCTGCCCGCTGTGCAGTGCAATAATCTCATACAATTCCTTCTTGAGTTTTTGAATTTCCTTTGCGGTGATTTCTATATCCGAAGCCTGTCCTTCTGCACCTCCCATAGGCTGGTGAATCATGATCCTGGCATGCTTCAATGCAGCACGCTTGCCTTTTGCGCCAGCGCACATCAACACGGCGGCCATCGAAGCGGCCATGCCTGTGCAGATCGTTGCAATCTGCGGCTGGATGAACTGCATGGTGTCATAAATACCAAGTCCTGCATAAACAGAACCACCCGGACTATTCATATAAATCTGTATGTCCTTCTTGGAATCGACCGACTCCAGAAACAGGAGCTGTGCCTGGATGATATTGGAAACATAATCGTTGATGCCCACACCGAGGAAGATGATACGATCCATCATCAGGCGGGAAAAAACATCCATCGTTGCAATATTCAACTGGCGCTCCTCGATAATCGTTGGAGAAATATAGTCCGCACGAACGGCTGAAACAAAACTGTCGACAGTCATGCTGCTGATCCCGCGATGCTTCACAGCATATTTGCGGAACTCATCTGCGTAATTCATAAATGTTATTTTTTAAGTTAATTGTTTAAACGTATTGACGATTAATCCTGATTTTTATTTCAGCGAATCAAAATTAAACGGCTAGCCCCGTAAACGTATGTTTGGGGCAAATAGTTTTCAACAAACAGTAAAAATCGTTAAATAGTTGATTAGTTGAATGGTTGAAGTCAGGATCTTCCGGTTGAACTTTCCGATACGAAGTATATATCGAATGAATCAACCTGGTTAATGGTGATGTTCCATTTCGTGAGCTGTCTTCTCTTTCACTTTTTCAAGAAACTCTTCATAAGGGAGTTCTGTCGTGCTCAGCTTTAAATTTTTCTTCAGGTATTCGAATACCTTTTCACCTAATAGTGAACGGCTTAATCGCTCTTCGTGATCGTCCTTCTTCAGGTAACTCTGCACCAGGTCATCGAGTTCAGAAAGTTCAGGCGGTGCAATTCCATACTGAGCATATTGCTGGGAGATCATGATGCGTCCGGTGTCTAACAGTTCCTTCTGGCTAACGGATAAAGACTGATCGGCTGAAATTTTATTCTGCAGGAGATCCCACTTTAAATCCTGCGCCATGTGATAATATTCATGCTCAAATTCATGATCGTCGATTTTCTTTTCCTGCCTGTCCTTTAGCATCCGTTTAAGGAAATCATCAGGCAAACTGATGTTATTTTCTTCCAGTAAAATATTTTTTAAATCCTTTCGGAGTTTACGGTCACTCTCCCTCTCAAAGTACGAAGCAATGCCTTCGCGAATTTTTATGCGGAATTCATCCTCGCTGTTAACGACTCCCTCTCCGAGTGCCTTGTCAAAAAGCTCCTGGTTGATTTCTGCCTTTTCGATTTTATTTATTGTCCTGATGTGGAAATTATAGTCTGAACTCAGCGCTTCCGATTTTTTATCGAGCTTTAGCATGGCTGAAAGTTCGGTCTCATTCTTCAAAGCCTTCATCGGATTAAACCTGACAGTCTCATCTTTCTTTGCGCCGATGAATTTATTCTGTTCTTCCTCGTCTTTAATCATTTCAATGGCTAGAGTAGTGGTGGTTTTATTACCGCCGGCTTTTACTTCTCCGTTTTCGTCGAGTTCTGTAAAATCTCCATAGAGTACGGAGGATTTTTCGGCCTGCTCGGGATTCGAAAACTTACCGTAACGTCGACGCATTTCGCTGATATCGTCGTCGACCATCTTATCATCGACCTTTATCAGATAATAAGGAATGGCGGATGAAGGGAATTTTACATTCACCTCGGGAGCAATGCCAATCTCGTAATCGAAGCTGAAATCTTTTCCTTCTTCGAAAATAAGCTCTTCCTGCTTTTGAACCGGCAAAGGAGAACCTAAAACATCGATCTTATTTTCTTTCAGATAATTGACTAATTCTTCGCCAAGAATACGGTTCAGTTCTTCGACAAGTATTTCCTTACCGAGTCTCTTTTTAATGATTCCAGCGGGAACATGTCCTGGCCTGAAACCGGGAATATTAGCTGTTTTTGTATAACTCTTTATCGTCTTTTCGACCCTCGGCTGATAATCCTCCGGCTTTACCTCTATGGTGATGATGGCATTTAAATCGCCATTTTGTCTCTTTGAAATATTCATGATGTGAATGAGTTATTTTTAATGTGAACGTCAGGTATTATTGACAGTTTTTTTATTGCCGTTTATATTAAAATCCAATAACAAAAGTGCGGGCGAAGGGACTCGAACCCCCATGGATCGCTCCGCCAGATCCTAAGTCTGGTGCGTCTGCCAATTTCGCCACGCCCGCATTTTCCAAATTTTTATTCAGAAAGGACGCGAAGATACATTTTTTTTACGTCCTTTCAACCAGCAAGTGGTATGGAAAATGCCGCCATTTTGCATCTGACCGCCAATTACTGATATGCGATTTATTAAGTCAGGACAAGAATCCACCAAAAGCGACGCAGATATCATCAACGCTTTTCTCGCTTCTGGGGATCATCAATACATAGGCATGCTATTCGACCGGTATAGTCATCTCGTTTTTGCGGTTTCCATGAAATACCTGAAAAATGAAGAAGACAGCAAAGATGCTACTCTTCATATTTTCGAAAAGCTGCCCAAAGACTTATTACATTACGAGATCAGGAATTTTTCTTCGTGGTTACATACGGTCACCAAAAATTACTGCTTCCGGTTTCTTTCAAAGAAGAAGTTTAACACACTTGATTCCGAAAAAATTCCCGATAACCAGGAGGACTCTGAGGATGAATTCCTGGTTCAATATCTTCCATTCCTGAATGATGCGATCTCCAGCCTGAAGGACGAACAGCGTATATGCATCGAATTTTTCTATATTCAAAATCTCAGCTACCAGGAGGTAAGCGAAAAGACGGGCTATACGATGAATGAGGTGAAGAGCTATATTCAGAATGGAAAACGAAACCTGAAAATTATTCTCTTAAAAAAATCGAATGACACAATATAAGTCCGATAAATCATTTTCCCATCTCAACAGCGATGAAATGTTAAAGTATCATCGACACCTGTTGCCGGAGGAAGAAAAACGCAGAATCGAAATACACCTCTCCGAATGCGAGTTCTGCTCCGATGCATTAAAAGGAATTTCCGAAATGCATGATGCAATGAGCATCTACCGGATCACGCATGACCTGAAGTTGAAAATGAAAAGCCGGAATGTCAAGAGAAGAAAAATCTTCAGCCAGTTTGATGTTCTCACGATTCTCATCGCATTTTTCATCCTCGGACTCGTTTTGATTTTTGCATTTTATTTTATGATCCTGAAGTAATTTCATTTACGTTTAGCTGAGTGTATGAAGTAAACAACTTTTGTATCTTGTGAGCCTGATCAAAAGTCAGAAGTCAAAAGGCTGATGCCAAACAATTCCAGGTGATTATCGATCCGAAAGAAATAAAAACAAATGTACTCCACAGCTATATGCTTGCGGCTATTGCGCCGAGGCCGATTGCATTTGCAAGCACCGTTGATAAGCATGGACAGCCAAACCTGGCGCCTTTCAGTTTCTTCAATGCCTTTGGCAGCAATCCTCCTGTCGTCGTTTTTTCACCTGCACGAAGGGTGCGAGATAATACCACCAAACATACACTCGAAAACATTTATGAAACCAGGGAAGTTGTGATCAATGTCGTTAATTACAACATGGTGCACCAGACTTCACTTGCAAGCACCGAATATCCGAAGGGCGTAAATGAATTTGTAAAGGCGGGCTTCACCCCTGTTCCATCTCAGCTGGTTAAACCTTTCCGCGTGAAAGAGTCGCCCGTACAGATGGAATGCAAGGTACTTGAAATAAAAGAAACCGGCGACCAGGGTGGCGCTGCAAACCTGATTATCTGCGAAATCCTTCTCATGCATATCGATGACTCAGTGTTAAGCGAAGAAAATAAAATCGATGCCGATAAAATTGATCTTGTTGCCAGGATGGGAGGCGACCTGTATTGCCGGGCTTCAGGAAGTGCATTGTTCAAGGTCGCCAAACCCCTTTCCACTCACGGTATCGGAATCGATAAACTTCCCGAATCGATCAGGAATAGCAGGGTACTTACTGGAAATAATCTGGGACAACTCGGAAACATTCAGACATTGCCCGATCAAAATGCCGTCGTTGAATTCAGCAGGAAAGATTTCATGAAGGAGCTATACAAATATTTCGGCTACGATAAAAAAATTCTTCAACATAAGCTTCATGAGCTTGCAAAATCTCTTTTAGAAAAAGGTCATGTCGAAGATGCAATGCTTACTCTTTTGTGCGGTGACCAGTTAAAATAAGACACTGTTTATGAAAATCGTCCTTTTGTAAATATTATTAAAATCAAGATTATATTTGAACAATGCCAAAAGGACTGATCACAAGCTTACTGATTAAGCTCACTTTTGATTTCTGGTACTTTACATTATTGGCCCTGCTGATAAAGCTGTTCCTTATCTGGTTTACCGTAACCGATTCCATTATAAAAGTATTGCTGATCTGGGTTTGCGGTTCCCTTGCCTTTTACAGCATTGCCTGTCTTTCCGGTATCGCTTTCTCAGCTGTAGGATTTTATTACATACCTTTTATCATGTATTCCCTGGCAACCATAGGCGAGATCGGTTTTACAAGTATCGTTTTCCGTATAAACTCGCGTCGACTTCTTCCATCGGTCCTGATTGGTGATGGCGTGTTTTTCTTTCTGCTGTTTATGCAAATGCTTTAAATAATTAGCTAATTAGTCGATTAGCCCATTAGCCAACGCAGCTATTTTTAATTTTATTGCGATAAACTTATCAGAAAAATATTTTTCAATTTACTACTTAGTATCGGCTAAAAATAATTATCAAATCGGCTAATCGGCTAATCGGCAAATTGGCTAATTAGCTAATCGGCTAATCGGCTAATTGGCTAATCAAAATAGTCCGTTGATCTCCGCATTGATGCGGTTAATAATCTTCCCCATGTCCTCCGGGTTATCGGCAAAATTTAAATCGTCGATATCAATGATTAAAAGTTTGCCTTGTTCGTATGTGGAAATCCATGCCTCATAACGCTCGTTAAGCCTCTTCAGATAATCGATGCGTATGGAATTTTCATAGTCACGGCCGCGACGGGCGATCTGGTTTACCAGTGTGGGCACGCTTGCCCGGAGGTATATCAGAAGATCCGGAGGCGAGACGAACTTACTCATCAGGTTGAAAAGCGAAAGATAATTGTTGAAGTCACGTGTCGTCATTAACCCCATCGAATGAAGATTGGGAGCGAAAATGTGTGCATCTTCGTAAATAGTCCTGTCCTGGATGATGGTCTTTCCGCTCTGGCGTATCCTGTTGATTTGCTCGAAACGGGAGTTTAGAAAATAGATCTGGAGATTAAACGACCAGCGTTGCATGTCCTCATAAAAATCATTCAGATACGGATTATCGTCAACGTCTTCATAATGGGCCTCCCATTTCATATTCTTGGAAAGCAAACCGGTGAGCGTGGTTTTTCCGGCACCGATGTTTCCGGCAATAGCAATGTGCAGGGGCGCCAGTTGTTTTTTAGTAGGCGCATATTTTTCACTCGACTTTTCTGTTGTTGTTTTTAAGATAGCTGACTTACCCTGAACGGTTTTCTCATTCTTTTTAGAATTTGATTTCTGAACAGATACGATTTTAGATGCCATGGAGATTGATGATTAAGTTTTATTAGAAATTATTCGCTAAAACTAAAAAGAATAAAATTTGAGTGAGTCATTTGTTAATAAATAAAGTTGATGATTTTCGATTCGGGCGGAACGTAAGGAATTCTGCATTGGTATGAGGATTTCTTTTTCAGAGATAGATTTTGAATCGTACCTGAATAGTTTATTTTTATTTATGAACAGTATGTCTTTTTCAATTACCTGAAAATAATCGAGATTTTGATAGGGTATGGTTTTGAAGTACGTACCAAGGCGGTCGAAAACGAGTATGCCGGTTGCCGGATTGTTCAAATATATCAGCCCGTTTTCCTCAACCATCATTTCCGGCTGCACCTGGTATCCAATCTGCTGAGTGAGATTACCGCTTTGCTGTATTACCTGCAGGTTCACATCTATTTTTTTAATCTGATCGTCTTCGCGGTCATATACCCAATAGCCATTCTCCTTTGAAATACATGCTGTCATCGGCTGATTCACGTTCAACAATCTCAGGTTAATATCGGATTGTAGCGCCAGTCTCGAATCGAGTATTAACATCCGTGCAAAATCCGGATAAAATAATAGCACCTTCATAGGGTTCGATGCATCCACATGCCGCAGCACTCCCATATTCTTCTCGCTGAAATTTGCATCCGGCCTTCCGCGTCCGTCAAATTTCAATAACTGATTCTCAACCACTACAAATGCATTCCCGAGATTATCCGTCGTGAAAAATGTTGCGGTAGGAAAAGCAATGCTTTTTAGTAATTTATATTCATCCTGGGCTGCAGATGAAAAAAAGAAAATAGTGGTTATCAGTAAAAATATTTTCAACAGGTTTAATAATTTCTTCACGACACTTAAAATTAGAACCGGATTATCCTTTTAAATTCTCTTTGCAAAAAATCTCCTGTTTTATGAAGATATAAAAAATGTTAATCATACAATAACTGATTTCGGGTACTTTATTATTTTGATATCAACAACTCATTGATTTCTTCGATCAATGTCCTGTCGTTACTTAATCGCGGAATTTTATTCTGGCCACCCAACTTGTTCTTATTTTTCAGCCAGTTATAAAAAGTGCCCTGTGGAACGGATCGTATGATCGGAGGACGCAGGGCCATGTCCTTATACCTCTTTGCTTCGTAATCACTGTTGAGCGACTTCAAAGCCGTATCCAGGACGTCGTTGAAGTAACCGATATTTGATGGAGGATTTTCGAATTCAATGAGCCATTCATGGGCTCCGTTTTCTTTTTCCTTAAAGTAAACGGGCGCCATCGTATAATCCTTTATCGTCGCTCCTGTCTTTTCACAGGCAATGCAGATTGCCTGATCGGAATTTTCTATGATGATCTCCTCTCCGAAAGCATTCACGAAAAGTTTCGTTCTACCGCTGATATGTATCCGAAACGGATTCAGGGTTGTGAATTTTATCGTGTCGCCAATAACATATCTCCAAAGTCCGGCATTGGTTGAAATTACGAGAGCATAATTCTTGTTCAACTCAACTTCACTCAGGGCGATTGTCCTTGGATCTTCCTTTCCATATTCTTCCAGGGGCATAAATTCATAAAAGACTCCATAGTCGAGCATAAGCAACATATCGTTTGCCTTGAGCCGGTCCTGAATACCAAAAAATCCTTCCGATGCATTGTAAGTCTCGATATAGTTGAAAGTGTGAGCCGGAATGAGCTGCTTAAATTGATCTTTGTATGGCGTGAAGCTAACGGCTCCGTGAATGAATAACTCGAGGTTTGGCCAGACTTCCAGTAAGTTATTCTTTCCTGTGATTTCCAGGATTCGCCTGGCAAGCACCAGCGTCCATGTAGGAACACCACTGATGCAGGTTACATTCTCAGCCAATGTAGCCGTCGCCATTTTCTCGATCTTCTCCTCCCAGTTATCCATGAGCGCGATCGATAGCTCCGGTGTACGGATGAGTTGTGCCCAGAAGGGGAGATTCTGCATGAGAATAGCGGATATGTCGCCGTAGATGGAATCGCTGTTGTTAATATTCAGGTGATGACTTCCGCCTAACGTGAGACTCTTTCCTGAAAAGATTTTTGTCTCGGGGTTGTTATTGCAATAGATCGACATGAGGTCCTTGCCGCCTTTGAAATGACATTCTTCCATGGCTTCGACACTCACGGGAATGAATTTACTCTTTCCGGCAGTCGTGCCCGACGATTTAGCAAACCATTTGATGTCGGTAGGCCACAAAATATTCTGCTCTCCATTCATCAGCCTTTCGATCTCTGGCTTGAGTGATTCGTAATTTTGAATGGGCACTCTCGATTTGAAATCATTCACACTACGAATGGATTTGAAATCGTACCGGTTTCCCCATTCTGTATACTTTGCCGTATCGATCAGCCGGGTAAACAGGTCGTCCTGAACCTCTATAGGGTATTTAATGAAGAGCTCGATCTGGTGGATCCGCTTTTTCATCAGCCAGCTGAATATGGAATTTAGGATTGCCAAGTGTATAAATGAGTGATGGGATAAATATCGTAAATGTTTAACAACTTATCAGCTATTTTTTTCTCTGTGTCCTCTGCGGTTAACCTTTGTGTTCTCTGTGGTTAAAAAAAACAGACTATCTGCACAATTTAAAAATAAATGAATCAATTCTCCTGGCCTGGTTTTTAAATTCATATCGGTTATTTTACCACAGAGAGCGCAAAGGTTAACCGCAGAGGACGCAGAGAATAATTAAAGTCTTTAATTAATGTAAAATTAAAATCCTCATCGTCTCTGAAGAATTATCAGAGACAGAATTTACGAAATAAATACCTTCAGGTAAATCATCAACCTGTATAAAATCAGAAATTGAAAAGGTGTTTTTTTCTTTCACCAATGCACCATAAGAATTATAAATATTGACCTGTAGATTTCCATGTTTTGTCTGATGGATAAATAGTTTATCATTTACTGGATTAGGATAAACGCCAGTAGAATATTCTTTCATATTATTTGCATTGAGAAGTATAGCTGTAGAATCGGAAAATACTCCAACAGTTGTATTTCCTTTTGTATAAGCAGCAAGATAACCAGATTCTCCACCTTCAAAACAACTTGAAACCATATGTTCTGTTTGACCTAAGCCGACTTTATATGTTGCATGATGTGGGAATTGAGAAATTAATAGAGTATCGGAGTTGTGATTTATCTGGCTATAAAATGCATAGTTACCTGACGAAAGTGTTACAAAGCCAAATGATTTAGAAATTATATTATTTCCATCTAAACTCATTCGTACTCCATCAAATGAAGAATCGCTATAAACACAAGGCAACATATTCCATAAATCATATCCAATGTGATAAGATTGAAGATTGTATAAATTTGTCAAATGACTTGCAGAATCGATAAATTCTATAACATCATTATATCTACCATACCAATATCCTGCGCATCCTCCCATCCAGCTATGTGGAGTTTCCATACGTTCCTTTATCACAGAAATATCATATCGTATTGTATCGCCAATAACATTCTTTGAAGTAACGGTATATTGTTTAATTTCCCAATAATGGCATTCAGGGTATCCACCATCAATGTGGTATTCAAACCTGTCACCAATATCGAAATTAAAAAAGTCATGAAATTTCGGAACCATTTCACCAACGTTTCTGCCTTCAATTCCAACGAGCCGGTAATGAATACCCGAACCATATGAAAATGGAAAAACCAGAATGCCATTGTTTTTTGAAATCTCAATCGTATCACCCGTCGATAACAAAATTACTTTAACAGAATCTATAGAAGAAAAAACTGAGTCCACTTTCACGTCTACAACCTGTGCATTCACATTCCAAACAGAATCATACAACCATATATCATTCAAATTTGAGAAAGGGAGAATAATTATATTGCCTGTATCAACAAGATTATAAACGCTGTCTTTAAAATGAATTGTCCTCTGTAAGAAAGTCGGAGCATTTTTACTTCCATAACATGAATCAGATCCCCACATTGGCCCATTCACTATTACAATACACGAATCACAAACTACACGGTTCATAAAATAAATCGAATCATTACCATTGGTTTGAATGGAATCAACCCAAACCGTCGAAGAAATAATGTTATCCCCATCCAAACGGAAATTAAATTTGTCTGTCGTATTAATTATCGACCAGTTCTGAGAATAGGCTAATTGAAAACCGAAAAAGCAAAAGAGTAAAACAATTTTTTTCATGATAAAAGAATTTAGTCAAATTTAATAAATCATTGAATGTGAAATGCATTTTGAAAAAAATTTCTCGCAACGGCCCCAACGAACATAAAAGCATTCATTACAGAATACTTAATCATTCGTCGCAGCACGTTGCGGTTCCGTGGCGGGCGTTGCGAGAAAAAAAACTACAACCCCAATGGCACATGCAATTGCACACCAATGTTTCTTCCCATATCCCTCACACCAATATATTTTACAAGAGACAACTGGTTGTAATACCCGGTATTCATCAGGTTCGTACAGAAAAGATCAAGAGAGGCTCTCTGTTTTCCCCACTTAAAATTTCCGCCCAGATGAAGATCCAGTAATGTATAGCCATCAGAGGATAATTCATATTCAGCAACATTCTTTTGTTGAGCGTAATTACTTACAACAATTGAAACGTAACTCTTGGTGAATATCCAGGTCTTTTCCCTGCTCAGTCTAATCTCACCAATAAGTTTATTTGCCGGTATGTAAGGCAGGTTGCCGCCATCATCGAGTTTACCCCGCATAAAAGCATCCGTAATTTTTACATCCAGCCATTGAACAGATTTTGGATGCACATCGAAACTGATTTCTGCTCCCGATATAGCAGCATCGCCCTGCACATAATCGTAAAGCGGCAAAGTATCAGTACCGTCAGGAGTTATCCTGATCATCGTGTCTCCGGTATTTTGAATATATGTATAGTCTTTAATCTTGTTGTAAAATCCCCCAAGGTTCACTGCAATAAATTCATTCTCCCAGATAAACCCAAGATCCGCTTCAGCATTCTGCTCCATTTTTAAATCCGCATCCCCTCTTTCGAAGCGATACGTGCCTTCGTGCTTTCCGAAGGTTCCCAGTTCAGCATAATTTGGCGCACTGAATCCCGTTGCTGCATTCAACTTGATCGTAAATTGTTCACTCAGATGATATGCTGCACCAACAGAAAACGAAACCGGTGAATAATCCTTATCTATTTCTGTCTCCGGTTTCATTATCGTATCGCCGGATGAAAGAATAATAAAAGTATCTTCTTCAAGCACTCCTTCCTGCTCATAACTCTCGGCTTCGATGTGACGGGAATCGAAACGCACTCCTCCCAGCAAATTTAATTTTTCCTCATCGTAACGGATCAATCCATAACCTGCAACATCATTCACCTCAGCATCCGGAACAAGAGATTCTTTGCCATTGTTTTCATTTTTCAAAAACGTTCCCTGCGAACCTAGTGTGAAACCAAGTTTTTTTTCTGCATTGCTTGTCCATTTAACATCGAATGTGGTAGCATTTAAAAAAAGTCCGATGGCGAGTTCTTTTTGTTTTTCCGGCAGTGGTTCGTATTCCTTCCTGTCGTTAATCTGATACGCGAGATTTACATTGACTTTTGATGTGCCCGTCAGGATCGTATTCTCCAGTGAAATTACGTGCATCGTCACATCCTGGTATGGCGCTTCGAATTCTCTCTCTCTTTGTTCTTCCTCTTCTCCTGCCGTAACATTCGTATCCGCCGATTCATCTTCTACAATTCCGATCATCTGGTTCAGGAAACTGTATGAAAATTTACTGACGCCCCATTTTTTACTGATGCCGAAGTTTGCTTTTCCTGAAAGGTTTTGAAATTTACTGTTGGCAGCGAATTCTTCCTCCTCACCCGCAGGCTTTACCGCTTCCTCTTCGCCTTCACCCTGAACATAACTCGTATGGGATTGTCCTCCTATACGGAATCCATAGAAGATTCCATTTTCATTTGCAGCCTTTATTCCTGCATCTGCATTGATGCCAAGCGTGTTCGAAGAAAAGCCAAGGTTAGCGTCGCCAACCGTTGTACCAACCGGTGCAAATTTCTCATCTGCAAAAATCAGCGCACCACCCATTGCATCGGAGCCATAGATAAGAGCGGCAGGCCCCCTGACAATTTCAACATTATCAATTCCGATATCACTCAATCCTAAATCGTGGTGATCGTCCCACTGCTGGTTTTCGATTCTTGTACCCTGACCATATAACATGATCCGGTTAAACGACAGTCCGCGAATGACCGGCTTGCCGATTCCATTGCCAATAGTTATTTTATCGACGCCCGGCTGGTAAGATAAATTCCCCATCAGCGAAGGAGAACTGTATTTCCTGATTTCTTCCTGGGAAACGCTGTTCGCCGGAAAAGGAATTTTATCAGGCAACTCGGATGAATTGGATGTAATTAGGACTTCTTCAAGTTCTGTCGATGATGGCTCGAGAGCGATTTTTAATTCTGAATTTTCAGAAAGGTTTTTAGTCTCTACAATTGTTTTGTATCCAATGTTCGTCACCTGAACTTTTACGATTCCGCTTCCGAGTCCTTCGAAAACAAATTCGCCATTGGCATTACTTTGCATTGATTTCCTGTACTCAGGAATATAGATAGTCGCTCCTTCTATCGGCTTCTCTGTGCTTTTATCCATGACCCTGCCTTTCAGAACAGTCTGTGCAAAGGATAGACTGGAGCAGCTTATTAGTAATAATAAAATGAATATTTTCTTTTCCATTTGGTGTAGTTATAATTGTAACAATAGAATAGTGATGAACTCTCCTGATTTTTCAGGATAGCAATATCAGGCAAGCGAAATTTTATTGCGAATGCCCTCTGGTAAATTCAAAACAGAAAATCAAACCCTGGGAGGAGGAGTTATTATGCTGGAAAATTTATCCGGCAGACAATGAACATCATCGAAAACAAATTCATTTAAAAATTCCGGTTGAAATCCGGTAACGGATTTCTCAAAAAGAAAATATTTTTTTGCAAAATGATTCTGAATGCCAAACATATTCGATTTGTGGCGTTGTTTTGAAGAATCAGAATTGATTTTTACAATCGTTTCCAATGCGGCATAAAAATTATCTTCGGCAGCATCGTGAATACAATAAAAATAGACGACACCGTATTTTCGTATTTCCTTCTTCACATCATACATCCTGCCTTCATACACAATTTCATGCGAGCCCTTTCGAATGATTGAGTTTTCGTCGGTTATCTTTAAAAGCTGAAGTTGCTTATTATCTGCCCGCTCAAGATTCTTCTCCATCAAACTCCTGTTTACTTCAACAGATAATTCAAATACAAAAAAAGAAAATTCGAAGTTATAAAGCAGCACAACCAGCATCATCCATGCAAAAAATATTTTGGTCCGCTCTTTCATTAAAATTATCTCTGTGCTTTGATGAAGAATTACGCAGAAACTGCAGCCATGTCCTTATTGATTTTCTTTACAAGTCCCTGCAGGACTTTCCCGGGCCCGACTTCGATAAAGCTGGTGGCACCGTCGGCTATCATATTCTGAATGGTCTGCGTCCAGCGTACGGGTGAGGTTAGTTGCGCGATCAGGTTATCTCTTATTTCCTGCGGATCAGTAACAGGCTGTGCATTTACATTCTGGTAAACCGGGCAAACCGGTTGTGAAAACTGCGTGGAAGCAATTGCGCCTGCAAGTTCTTCCCGTGCCGGTTTCATTAACGGTGAATGGAATGCGCCGCCAACAGGCAAAACCAAAGCACGTTTTGCTCCTGCAGCTTTCATTCTTTCGCAGGCTTCATTTACGCCTTTAATTGATCCGGAGATGACCAGCTGGCCCGGACAATTATAATTTGCCGCTACAACGATTTCGCCGGTAGCGGAAACTTCCGCACAAATATTTTCAACAACTGCATCATCGAGATTGAGAATAGCGGCCATCGTGGATGGTACGGCTTCGCAGGCTTTCTGCATGGCGAATGCGCGAACCTTAACAAGCTTTAATGCATCTTCGAACGTCAGCGTCTTATTTGCAACGAGGGCAGAAAATTCTCCGAGTGAATGCCCCGCAACCATGTCGGGTTTAAAGCTGTCGCCCATGGTCTTTGCAAGAATTACCGAATGAAGAAAAATTGCCGGCTGTGTTACCTTCGTTTGTTTTAAATCTTCTTCCGTTCCGCCGAACATGATATCCGTAATCCTGAATCCTAAAATCTCATTCGCTTTCTCGAACATATCTTTTGCAATCGAATGGTTATCGTAAAGATCCTTTCCCATGCCGGGGAATTGAGAACCTTGTCCGGGGAATAAATATGAAGTCTTCATACAAGTCGCTTTGAAAGCAAGTTTACGAAAGAAATCCGAGATTGAAAATCACGGATTAATTCAACTTGAAATTTAAAATAAATTCTATCAATTGCACCTCTGCATATTGCGAGTCATTTGTCCCGCAGGGACATAATACCGGCAGAAAACAAACAGCACGTAACCCCCGTCACGTAGGGCAATGTAAATAAGTTAATGATAAGTGATTTCAACCTAAGACCCACAATTTCTCCTCGAGTAATGTCATTTAGTTAAGTTAATGATTTATTCGTTGTCAATTTAAGGAAATATCAGGCCCTTTAGGGCCGTACTTTTGGTAATACCAGACTAAACACTCACGCTAAGCCCCTTTGGGGGCGAACTCTTTAAACACACAGCTTTTTGCAACAACGAAACCACACTGTATTTACCTTCCGGATAACTTGTCATCAAAAATTAAAATCGGTTGATTAAAAATATATCGTTGTGTTTAAGAGTGCGCCCCTAAAGGGCTTAGCATGCTCGTGTAGTTTCGTGATACCAAAAGTAAAGCCCTTAAGGGCCTTTCACTTCTGAATGATTTTACTTATTTTGAATTCTAGTGTTTAATGTAATGACATTGCTCTTTGAGATGACGATGTCCTTTCGCTTGAATTTCGTCCCGTTTCCGAAATACAAAGTTTGTTTCTTTTATCAAACTTGGTTCAGTTCTTTTTTTCAAGGCAAAAAAAATGGAAACCAGTTCCCCGATTTCCATTCTATAAGTTTTTATTAAAAAAACATTTAATATCTATCTCCTTCAATCCTTACATCATACATCCTTAAATCCTTGAATCCTTCCTTTCAAGATATTATTTCCTGTTGCCGAACAACCTCAACAAAGCAAGGAACAAGTTAATAAAATCAAGATAAAGTGTCAGAGCTCCCAGCACCGATAATTTGGCAGTTGCCTCGGAACCATATTCAACACCCGAACCGATGTTTTTTAATTTCTGAACATCATAGGCAGTTAAACCGGTGAATATGATCACAGCTACAAAGCTGATGATATAGCTCAATCCGTCGCTGCGAAGAAACAAGTTCACGAGACCTGCAAGGATGATTCCGATAAGCGCCATGAATAAAAGACTTCCCATCTTTGTGAGATCGGTTTTGGTGGTATAACCGACTAATGCCATCATACCAAACATAGCTGCGGAGGCAAAGAATACGCCGTAAATACTTGAACTTGTATAGATCATGAAAATGAAACTGAGGCTCATTCCCATAATGACAGAATACACAAGAAACAATGCGGATAAAGCGGTAGAAGATAGCCTGTTGAAACCAAGGCCCATCAATAGAACAAAGCCGAGCGGTGCAAACATGACCACATAACCGAGTCCTGACATGCCGCCTGATTCGGTATTGATCAGATAGCTCATGTATGTTGCGTCAGTACCAAATACATAAGCGGTCACTGCAGATATTGCAAGAGCAATTCCCATCCATGAGAATACTCCAGCCATAAATGTTTTTGCAACGGGTTGTTCCGTAACGCCAGGTTGTTGCTGGATCTGATTAAAACCCCAATTATTATTTTCCATAGTTTTCTTTTAACTGATTTAAGGCAAATTTATTATTTATTTCCTCTACTTAAATGTTGTTTTTTTGTTAATTCCGGGGCAATAGACAACAATCCTGCCCGAAACAATTTCATGAAAGTTTGGCAGAGATCAGCCTGATGAATTCCGCACGCGTCTTCTCATTCTCAAATTCGCCGGTAAAGGCTGACGTTGTTGCAACCGAATTCTGCTTCTGGATTCCACGCATAAGCATGCAGAGGTGTTTGGCTTCGACGACGACTGCAACTCCAAGCGGCTTTAGAGTCCGCTGGATGCAATCTCGGATTTCAGTCGTAAGGCGTTCCTGAACCTGAAGACGACGGGCATAAGCATCTACCACACGCGGAATCTTACTTAGCCCTACGATGCAGCCATTGGGAATGTAAGCCACATGTGCCTTTCCGAAAAATGGCAGCATATGATGTTCGCACATGGAATAAATCTCAATGTCTTTCACAATAACCATCTGCTGGTATTTGTCAGTGAACAAAGCGGACTTTAATATCTCATCGGGATTCAAATCGTAACCGTGCATGAGAAACTGTAATGCCTTTGCAGCGCGCTCCGGTGTTTTTACAAGTCCTTCGCGATCGACTGCTTCACCAATTCCGGAAATAATCGAACTATAATGTGACGACAGTTGTTTGATACGTTTTGGATTGTACTGATCGATCTTTTCGTATCCGTCCATTTCATTGTCGGTTTGCATCGATTGGTCTGTAGACAGCTTTCGTTTGGAGTTTGGCGTTTGGCGTTTGGATTTGGACATATTAAAAAAATATTTTGAATCGATGTTTTTTTGATATCTGTCTCCGCTAAAGCTCTGGCGGAAAAATCTGATTTTTGACTTTTGATTTTTAGCTTTTAACTTTAAGCCTTTGACCTATCCAAAGTACTCCACAAAATTTTTCTCCGTCTCCTGGATTTTCACGCAGTGCAATTTACATCCAAGATCAGCGATTGGCTTTTCAATTTGTTTCCAGATTTCAATGGCAAGCGTTTCGGTCGAACTGAGTTTTCCTTTCATGAAATCAACGTCTTCGTTCAGATTTTTATGATCGACTTTGTCGAGGATATAACTTTTTAGAATAACACTTATGTCGGACAGGTTAGTCACAAAACCGGTATCCGGATTTACTTCACCTTTAACTGTTACCCACAAGATGTAATTATGTCCATGCCAGTTTGGATTGGCACATTTTCCAAAGATTTCAGAATTCTTCTCATTGCTCCAGTCTTTTCTTGCAAGACGATGGGCGGCACTAAAGGTTTCTCTTCGAGTTATATAGATCATTTGGTCTTTTATCTCAGACTGCAAAGTTAAAAATCTTAACTGGTTAAGCTTATCTTTGCCAATATGAAAATTTTAGCCGTTGTGGCTACAAATGAGGAAGTTTCTCTTTTAAAAGGGATAAATACAGAAAAGCATTCGGTCGAATTCCTCGTAACCGGAGCAGGAATGACTCCGACGACCTATGAACTTACCCGTCATTTTTCAAAAAAAAGATATGATCTTGCAATTAACTGTGGCATTGCGGGTAGCTTCGACCGGACTATCAAAATTGGTGAAGTTGTTTTAGTAGAGCAAGATGTTTTTTCAGAACTCGGTGCCGAAGATGGGAATGAATTCCTCCGATTATCTGAAATTGGTCTATCGGGAAAAGATACTTTTAAAAGTTCATTCAACATTCTCAACTCATCACAATTAAATATTAAAAAAGTAACAGCGATAACTGTTAACACCGTTCATGGAAATGAATCCAGTATAAAAACAATTATCGATCGTCATCATCCGCAGGTTGAATCCATGGAAGGCGCCGCATTCTTTTTTGTTTGTGAGAAAGAAAATATTCCTTCATTGCAACTTCGGTCAATCTCCAATTACATCGAAAAAAGAAACAGGGATTCATGGGAAATTCCCCTTGCACTGAATAATTTAAAAGTAACCCTGGAAAAATTGATTCAAATCCTCTGACATGGAAAACGCCAACATCAAAATGTCAAACAATTCAGGCACAACGCTAAACACCAAACGTCAAACGCCAAACACTTTTTCGTTAGGCTTTTCGCCCTGTCCAAACGATACTTTTATGTTTGATGCATTGGTAAATGGAAAGATCGACACCGGTGAAATAAAGTTCGTTCCTCAACTTGAAGACATTGAAACACTGAATCGTAAAGCTTTGAATTGCGATCTGGATATTACAAAAATCAGCTTTGGTGTTTATCCGCAAATTAAAGAGACTTATGAATTGCTTACTGCAGGTGCTGCATTGGGAACTGGCGTAGGACCATTATTCATATCAAAGAAAAAATTCAACAATCCATCAAAAGAAATTAAAACGGTTGCCATTCCGGGCATTCACACTACGGCATTTTTACTTTTTAAAATGTTTTATCCGGATCTCACTCAAACTAAAGAGATGGTTTTTTCCGACATAGAGAAGGCAATTTTAAATGACGACGTTGACGCAGGTGTTATCATTCATGAAAACCGGTTTACGTACGAAGCAAAGGGATTGCTAAAAATTAGCGACCTCGGCGAACTATGGGAAAGACAAACCGGGCAGCCCATTCCGCTGGGAGGAATCGTTATCAAAAGGAGCATTGATACAGACAAAAAGAAAAAAATCAATTCGCTTTTGAGACAAAGCGTTGAATTTGCCTTTGCCAGTCCGCAATCCGCATATGATTATGTGAAGTACCATGCTCAGGAGATGAGTGAAGAAGTAAGGAAAAAACATATTGAGCTTTATGTAAATAAATATTCGGTTGAATTAGGAGTCAGTGGCAAACGAGCCATAAGCATCTTTCTTGAGAACGCCGGATTCAATGGCAAGTCTCGAAATTTGTATGTAAACGAAACGAGTTAATTAGAAAAAATTGTTCCGACTTTTTTATTTCCTTTGTATAAATAGTCATCCATATGATCATCATCACCGGCGCAGCCGGATTCATCGGTAGCTGCCTCGTCACAAGGCTCAATGAAGGCGGTTTCAACGACCTCATCCTCGTCGACGATTTTTCTCATCCTGAAAAAGAAAAAAACTATTCAGGAAAAAAATATACTCAATTGGTTGAGCGAAAAAATTTCATCGAATGGCTGAAAGACAACCACCGCTTCGTTCAGTTTGTTTTTCATATTGGCGCACGAACCGATACAACGGAATTTAATACTGCTATCTTCGACGAGCTTAACCTGAACTATACGAAAGACGTATGGAATGTCTGCTGCGAATTCGGTCTGCCTTTGGTCTATGCTTCTTCTGCCGCTACATATGGTGATGGCGATTTGGGATATAACGACGATCATTCCATTATTCCAAAGCTTCATCCGTTAAATCCTTACGGCATTTCCAAAAACGAATTCGACAAGTGGGCGATCAGGCAGGAGAAGACTCCCTACTTCTGGGCCGGACTGAAATTTTTCAATGTGTATGGACCCAATGAATATCACAAAGGGCGTATGGCATCAGTCATTTTTCATGCTTACAACCAGATCGAAAAGACGGGAAGAATGAAACTCTTTCGATCTCATAATCCTGATTACAAAGACGGAGAACAGCTGCGCGATTTCATTTATGTAAAAGATGTTGTTGAGGTCTGCATGTTTCTCATGCATCATCGAAAAGACCCGGGAATCTATAACCTTGGAACCGGCAAAGCCAGAACGTTCCTCGACCTTGTGAGGAATACATTCAAAGCAATGAATAAACCCGAGCAGATTGATTTCATCGATACTCCAGTTGATATCCGGGATAAATATCAATACTTCACCGAGGCTAATATGAATAAGCTGAGAAGCATCGGTTATGCGAAACAATTTTATTCCCTGGAAGAGGGTGTCGAAGACTATATTTCAAACTATCTTTCGGCTAACAGGTATTATTGACTCCGGTTCCATATTCAAAAATTCTCATGAAAAACACTTTCAAATTTCTTCTTGCTTTTTTTTCAATTGCTTCTTCATTCTGTCTTTCATTCGGCCAGGAAAACACCAGGGGACTCGAATATGAAAAAATTGCGGACGGATATAAAACTTCTTTAGCGGACAGTGCTGTATTTTATTATGAAAAGGCCGCTCTCGAGTTTAAGAAAAGTGGTAACACAGAAAAGGTTATTCATGCTTATAACCAGGCGGGAATAATACTGACCCGGCAGGATAAATATGATGATGCCATGGATTATCTGAAAAAGGCAATGGAATGCAATTCTTCAATGAAGGACACGAATAATTTATTCATTGCCAGAACCTATATAAGTTTAGGTGTCATATACTCGGCAGAAGATCAGTTTGCACAATCGTTATCCTATCATCAAAAAGCCCTTTCAATCCGGCTATCAAAGTCGGGGAAATGGGATACGGATGTGGCTTCAAGTTATGGCAATATCGGAAACGTTTATTACCGGATGAAAGATTATGACCATGCCATCGACAATCACCTGAAAGCAAAAAAAATCAGGGAGAAACTTTTTGGTAAAAAAAGTACGGAGGTGATTCAGTCTTATACAAACCTGGGAAATGCGTACCGTGAAAAAAAGAATTATAAAACATCCTTAAGATATTTCGAAGAGGCATTAAATAACAAGATTCTTCAGTCGGGCGAGGGACATAATGATCTAATAAAGTATTATAAAAATATCAGCGACGTTTATTATTTAATGAATGATACGGAAAAAGGAGACTCTTATAAGTTGAAGATAGCAGAAATTGAAAATAAGTCGTAGTGCAGGGTTTATGCTTCCTCGAGAGTGCTGAGTTCCTTTTGAATTTCGACCAAAGAAGTTTTCATTTTTTGCAAAGAATTTTTAATTGCAATTCTGTCCACGAATGCATCCTGAGCTTCCTGGGAACTGAATTGCGGGAAAGGAATTTCAACCGGATTATCTGACAGTTCGAGCTGAGGAGAGTTCACTGCCGCCTGATCCTGGACCCTGATCCTGGATTTATTATCCTTCAATTCACTCTTAGCACCTTTCAGCGTATAACCTTTTTCTTTAACGAGGTGATAAATCTTTTTAAAATTCTCGAGATCTGACTGAGTATACAAACGATTGCCTTTTTTATTCGTCGCAGGACGTATCACTTCAAATTCTTTCGACCAGAAACGAATGTGTGATGTATTCACATTAAACATCTGCGCTACTTCACCGATGGTGAAATATAATTTTTCGATCTCTTTTTCCTTGTAAGGCATGATTCCAATGATTTCTACGAAGATACAGGGAATTATTAATTCATCAAACGATTTCTTTTGATGTTCCTGGAAATTTTATCCTCCGCTGGGTGTGGATTGTTTTCTTCGTTTCCTTCGTTTCCTTCGTTTCCTTCGTTTCCTTCGCTTCCTTCGCTTCCTTCGTTTCCTTCGCTTCCTTCGTTTCCTTCGTTTCCTTCGCTTCCTTCGTTTCCTTCGCTTCCTTCGTTTCCTTCGTTTTTCTGTTTTTTTGTTTTTCTGTTTGGATGTTTAACCACTTAACCCCTCAAACAGTAAAACAGTAAAACAGTAAAACAAAAAAACAGTAAAACAGTAAAACAGTAAAACAGTAAAACAGTAAAACAGTAAAACAGTAAAACAGTAAAACAGTAAAACAGTAAAACAGAAAAACAAAAAAACAACTGTTAAGTCTCAGTCGAAAGCCTGACCAGCCCTGGAAGAGATTTCAAGCATTTTTTCATACTCCTCAGGAGAAAGGTCGTTATAGTAAAAATTCACCGGGTTTACAGGATTATTATTTTTTCTCACCTCGTAATGAAGATGGGGGCCCGTGGAAGTGCCTGAATTACCCACATAACCAAGCAAATCGCCGCGACTGATCTTTTGTCCCGGACGCACAACAATTTTGCTCATATGACCATAAAGAGTCTCATAGCCATAACCATGTCTGATGATCACATTATTACCATAACCCCGGCCGTCAAATTCGATCTTGCTGACCTGCCCGTTACCCGTCGCATAAATTTCGGTGCCCACCGGAGCGGTAAAGTCCATGCCGGTATGTAATTTTTCCGTTTTATAAATTGGGTGAATTCTCCAGCCATAGCCCGATGCAACCCGCGTCAGGTCTTTGTTTGCTACCGGCTGAATGGCCGGAATAGATGCCATCATTTCGGCTTTATTCTTTACCAGCCCCCAGACTTCGTCGAATGATTTCGACTGAACGTAGAGCTGCTTCGTAAGACGGTCAATTCTTTTAGTCACGTCGATCAATAATTCCGGATCATAATAATCCCGGAGAGCCCTGTACTTGTCAACGCCGCCGAAGCCCGCTTCTCGTACCGAAACCGGAATAGGTTCAGCCTCAAATATGACGCGATAGATCGTATTATCACGTTCCTGAATATCCTTCAAAACGGCCGAAAGCTGATCGGTTCTTTCCTTTAAAAGTTCAAGCTGGTATGACGATTCATCGAGCGCTCTTTTAAGTCTTTTTTCCTTCGGTGAATCGAAAAAATTATAAGCAAAGACCATGATCAATGCGCCGAAAACGACAGCGGTCGCAAACCAGCCAAGCATGCGGAGCAGCCGCTTTTTCCAGCCGACAATCACCTTGTCATACTTGAGGGTATGGGTATTGAAATGATATTTTACCTTAGGCATTTTTACGAGTATTCATTATTCATGATTATATTCGCTTCCCGATTTTCCGGGACAAATATACAATGACAATTGCTATTAGCAATTTTTGAGAAATATGACTTCATCAGAAATACGAAATGCTTTTCTTGAGTTTTTCAGGAGTAAAGATCATCAGATAGTTCCTTCAGCTCCAATGGTCGTCAAAAACGATCCTACGCTGATGTTTACAAATGCGGGTATGAATCAGTTCAAGGATATTTTTCTTGGAAATTCTCCCGCAAAATACAAGCGAGTCGCCAACACCCAGAAATGCCTTCGCGTTTCCGGAAAACATAACGACCTCGAAGAAGTCGGCATCGATACGTATCATCATACCATGTTCGAAATGCTCGGCAACTGGTCGTTCGGCGATTACTTTAAGAAAGAGGCAATCGCCTGGAGTTGGGAATTGCTGACGGATGTGTACGGAATTCCGAAAGATAAGTTATACGTGACCGTTTTCGAAGGCGATGAAAAAGAAAAACTCGCTTTCGACCAGGAAAGTTTCGATTACTGGAAAAAAGTAATGCCTGAAGACAGGATCTTGCGTGGCAATAAAAAAGATAATTTCTGGGAGATGGGCGAAACCGGTCCGTGTGGTCCATGCACGGAAATTCACATCGACCTGCGAAGCGAAGAAGACATCAAAAAGAAAAAAGGAAGCGAAGTCGTGAATACCGGTCACCCGCAGGTGATCGAAGTCTGGAACAACGTGTTCATGGAATTCAACCGCAAGGCAGACGGAAGCCTTGAGCCATTGCCGGCCAAACATGTCGATACCGGAATGGGCTTCGAGCGTTTGTGTATGGCATTGCAGGGCAAGACATCCAATTACGATACGGATGTTTTTCAGCCGCTCATTCAATTCATCGCGATTCACGCACGGAAAAAATACGGATCGGATGAGAAGACTGACATTGCCATGCGGGTGATGTCTGACCACATTCGTGCGATTACCATGGCCATTGCCGACGGGCAGCTTCCTTCGAATAATAAAGCAGGCTATGTGATACGTCGCATACTTCGCCGTTCAGTCAGATATGCGTTTACGTTCCTGAATTTCAAAGAACCGTTTTTACATAAACTCGTTCCGATTCTCGCAGAGCAATTCAGGGATGTATTTCCCGAGATCAGGTCGCAGCAGGATTTTATTATCCGTGTCATACAGGAAGAGGAACATGCATTTTTGAGAACACTTGAAACCGGAATAAAAAAATTCGAAGAATATAAGGGAGCGAGGATCGAAGGCAAATTTGCTTTCGAATTGTACGATACGTTTGGGTTTCCGATCGATCTTACGCAACTGATGGCGAGGGAAAAAGGAATAGAAGTGGATATGGACGGCTTTAATAAAAGTCTGGCCGAACAAAAAGAAAGATCACGCGCCGCAGCTGTTGTAGATACTGATGACTGGGTCATCGTCCGAAATGGCGACAGCGTGGAATTCATCGGCTATGATGAACTTGAGGGCGAGACGGAAATTCTTCGTTACCGGAAAGTAAAAGCTAAGAACAAGGAACAATTTCAACTGGTATTAAGCCGCACGCCCTTCTATGCAGAGAGTGGCGGACAGGTTGGCGATACGGGAATACTTGAATCAGAAAATGAGAAAATAACTGTAACCGATACTCAGAAGGAAAACAACCTGATCATTCATTACACTGACAAGCTGCCTTCGAATTTGTCTGCGGCATTCATGGCCAGAGTGGATAAGAACAGAAGAAAACTTATCATGAACAACCACTCGGCCACACACCTGATGCATTCAGCATTAAAACAGGTTCTTGGTAGCCATGTAAATCAAAAAGGATCTCTGGTGAATGAGAATGAAACGAGGTTTGATTTTTCTCACTTTGCCAAAGTAAGCGAAGAAGAAATCAGGAAGATCGAAAAAATTGTGAACCAGAAAATCAGGGAAAATATTCTTCTTGAAGAAAGAAGAAATGTGCCTGTCAAAGAAGCAATGGATATGGGAGCCACTGCATTGTTTGGTGAGAAGTATGGTGATTTTGTGAGGGTAATTATTTTCGATCCGAAATACTCAATAGAACTTTGCGGAGGAACACATGTTTCTTCAACAGGACAAATAGGACTTTTCAAAATTGTTTCTGAAGGTGCCGTTGCTGCAGGTGTGAGAAGAATCGAGGCAATCACTGCTGTGAAGGCTGAAGCATTCGTGGAAAAACAAAGCGAGGAATTGAATGCCCTGAAAGAACTCTTGAAAAATCCGAAAGACACTCTTCAGCGTGTACAGGAGTTGCTGGACGAGAATGCTTTTCTGCAAAAGAAAATTGATCAATTCACATCTGAAAAAACGCAGGTTGTAAAGAATGCGCTGATCAATAAAATCAGGAGCGTGAATGGCATGAATGTGATTACGGAGAGAATCGAACTCCCCACTGCCGATGCGATAAAGAACCTTTCTTTCGAACTGAAGAACCAGGTCGACAATTTATTTTTCCTGGCCGGTGCGCAGATCGAGGACAAGGCGCTGCTTTCTCTTATCATCTCAGAGAATCTCGTAAAGGAAAAAAACCTGAATGCGACGAATATAATCCGTGAACTTGCAAAAGAAATACAAGGTGGTGGTGGCGGACAACCTTTCTATGCGACTGCCGGTGGAAAGAATCCGGATGGATTGGTGAAGGCAATTGGGAGAGCGGAAGAGTTTATCAAATAGGTCTAGGGTCTAAGGTCAAAGGTCAAAGGTCAAAGGTCAAAGGTCAAAAATCAAAATTCAAAAATCAAAATTCAAAAATCTCCGTAGGATCGTGCAGCAAAAGTTAAATTTATCCGCCAAAATTTAAGCAGAGGTGGAAGTCAAAAATGAAAACCTGCGAGATCTGCGGTTTAATCTGCGAGGATCTGCGGGGAATAAATTAATAGCCAAAAATTAAATATTTCTTGAATGACTAAGAAAGTAAAATCTATCAGGCGATTCAATCAGAATTACAAGAACTTCAGTTTTTCGGATCTTACGAGCCGCGCCGATGAGGAATTCCTGGAGCTTACATTGTTATTTGATGAAGCCGGTAATACGACAGAAGAAGTGAAGTATATGAAAGACGGCCAGGTTGAAGAGAAGAATTCATATGAATATAATAACGTTGGAAAATTGCTTTCTCATACATTACTATACGCTGTTGATGATGTTACCGAGAAAAGGGTTTTGACGAGAGACGACAAAGGACATTTATTGACCGAGACTAAATATTATGGCTCTGATTCAGGAGAGCGTACGGATTACGAATACAACGATAAGAATAATGTGACGGCAATCATTCGCTATGATGAAGAGGGCGAATTCATCAGCCGCGAAGAAATAATTTATGATGATGGAGCAAGCCTGAAAGAAAGAAAGACTGTCGATGCCGGTGGCAAACTGATTTCCCGCATAACGTTTACCACCCCGGTAAATAATGAAATTGAAGAAACCGAATTTAACGAAAAGGATGCATTGGTTTCCAAAACGGTAATTAAGTTTAATGATAAGGGAAAAGAAGTTTCTGTTATACAAACGAATCCACAGGGCAAGGTGATTTCAAGTGTACTGAATGCTTATGACGAGAATGGCAACATCATCGAAAAGATCAACAAGGATTTTTACAGCAAGAAGGTCCGTTATGAATACAACGACAAAAACCAGCTGACCAGCCAGGAGATCTATGATGAAAACGGCTTGCTACTTCGTAAGAATATGTATGAGTATGACGACGACGGAAATTTGGCAGCTGAGCAGACTTATGAAATGGACACAACGCGAGGTGGCAGGGATAAGCATTTTGGGACTCGTTACGAATATGATTTTTTTTGAATTTGAAAATTTGAGAATTTGTTAATTTGAAAATGAGGTTACCCGTAAGCAGCGGTCATTTTCAAATTAGCACATTTTCAAATTTTCAAATTAAAATTATTTACTCGCAAACTGGATTACATCCTTATCCGTAATCTTCTTATCTGAAAGTATTACCAAACGCTCTGCAACATTCCTCAATTCGCGGATGTTTCCGGTCCAGTTAATTTTTTGCAACTCTTTTATCGCCTCGGGAGTTAGCTGCTTTACCGGCATTCCATAATCAGTGCAGATTTCTTTTACAAAATGTTCCGCCAGAATGGGTATGTCATCCTTCCTTTCGTTCAATGAAGGAACATGAATGAGAATGACACTTAACCTATGATATAGATCCTCACGAAAATTCCCTTTTTCAATTTCGGATTTCAGATCCTTATTGGTGGCAGCAATTACACGAGGGCTAACCGCGATCTCCTTCTCCCCACCCACTCTTGAAATTTTATTTTCCTGCAAGGCCCTGAGAACCTTTGATTGAGCCGAAAGACTCATGTCGCCGATTTCGTCTAAGAATAATGTGCCGCCGCTTGCAAGTTCGAACTTTCCGATTTTCTGTTTGATCGCCGAAGTAAAAGCACCTTTCTCGTGTCCGAATAATTCGCTCTCGATGAGTTCCGATGGTATTGCAGCACAATTCACCTCTACCATTGGTCCATTCGCATGCTGACTTTTCTCATGAATCCATCTTGCCACCAGCTCCTTTCCCGTTCCATTGCTTCCCGTAATCAACACTCTCGCTTCCGTAGGTGCAACCCGCTCGATCATTTCCTTGATTTTTTTTATTTCAGGAGACTCTCCGATCATCTCCCGCGTCTTGAAAATTTTCCTTCGAAGCGTTTTTGTTTCTGTGATCAGCGATGATTTATCCAGTGCATTTCTCACCGTCACCAGCAGGCGATTCAGATCGGGCGGCTTGGAAATATAATCATAGGCTCCCTTCCTGATTGCATCCACCGCATTCTCTATTGTACCATGACCTGAAATCATAACAACGGGCAATTCCGGATTAAACTCCTGAAGCTTGGTCAATACTTCATGCCCATCCATCTTGGGCATTTTAATATCGCACAAGACAAGATCAAAGTTGCCGGCTTTGACTTTCTTCACTCCTTCTTCTCCATCATTTGCAATTTCCACCACGTACTTCTCATACTCAAGGATCTCCTTCAGTGTGTTGCATATGGCTTTTTCGTCGTCGATTATTAGGATCTTCATAGTTGGGATGCTTATGGTCGAGAGACGCCCACATGGCGTCTTTACGATTGGTGGTGACGCCTGCATTCACGTCATACGATTAGTGGTGAGGCAGGACTTGATTCTTCACAATTGGTGGTGACATCTGGTTTGACACCTTTCCCATTCATTGGCTAATCGGCTAATTGGCTAATTAAATTATTGGCTAATCGGCTAATTGGCTAATCGGCTAATTAAATTATTGGCTAATCGGCTAATTGGCTAATCGGCTAATTAAATTATAGGCTAATTTTTTCAAAGAGTACTCCTTCCTTTAATGCAAACTTAGACAAATACATTTCCTTTATATCAAATTTGTTTAAAATAAATTCTGTACAGACTGCGGCGATCACAATCATATCAATCCGCATTCGAATCAGGCCTTTCATCTTTACCCTTTCTGCCTTTGTCGAATGAATGATCGTTTCGCTTAGCTGCCTGAATTGCTGCATGTCAAATTTATATGAATTCAGATTCCGTGTTATATTTTTTCCGTAAAATCTTTGTCCCGTCATATCGGCAAAAGTATCGAATGATCCGGAGGAACCAATCAGTCGCCTGACAGGGAACTGCCTGATGGCATTTTCAAGAGGGATAAGCTGCTTGTCCAGATAATCCCGTATCGACAGATTCTCAATGGTGGTGATCGGGTTTGATGGCCGGAATTTTTCCAGAAGCCTGGCCGCACCGATGTCAAAACTGTGTTTCCAGAAAATCTCTTTCTCATCGCCAATTATGAATTCCGTGCTGCCACCGCCAATGTCCATGATCAATGATGGCTGTCCTTCCAAACCGATGCATTGCCTGACGCCATAGTATATATATTCCGCCTCACGATCTCCGGAAATGACTTGTACGTCTATGCCGGTTTTTTCTTTTACCAGCTTTACAAATGTTTCACCATTTTCCGAACTGCGAACGGCAGATGTGGCAAAAGCATAGACTCCATCCGGACGATGGTTATCCAGCACCTCCTTAAATTTCATCAGTGTCATGATCCCCCTGCCAAAAGACTTGTCCGCGATTCTGCCTGCATCTATCCCTCCTTGTCCAAGCTTTACAGATTTTTTTGATTTATAAATAATCGTGAAGTTTTTTCCCTCTACATCCGCAATCAGCAAATGAAATGTATTTGTTCCAAGATCAAGTATCGCCAAACGCATTTTTGATTTTTGAAGAATGCTTCCTGAAGCTAACTCCCTAACGAATTAACCAATAAACGAATTAATGAATTCAGATTAGTTTTTATACACCAGCCATTTCCAGAGTTCGCGGTACGATACTTTTTTTCCATACATCAATATTCCGGTCCTGTAAATCTTTGCGGCAATCCAGGTGGTACAGATAAATCCGGCGATTAACAATAAGATCGAAAGTAAAATGTGCATCGTTGGAACACCAAAAGGCAACCTCACCATCATAACAATGGGCGAAGTAAGGGGAATGATCGAAAACCAGAAGGCCACATTTCCCTGCGGGTTTTGGATTACATTAATGGCTGCGATGTAAGCAATGATGAGCGGTATTGTTACCGGAAACATAAATTGCTGCGTATCAGTCTCAGAATCCACTGCTGCACCTATTGCTGCAAAGAGTGCGCTGTATAACAGGTACCCACCGAGGAAATAAAAAATAAACATGCCGATCAGAAGCGGGAAGTTTATCGAATCCATGATATCACTTAAGTTCGTTTCCTTCAATTTACTATCATCAAATTGCAGGTTCTGATCCATCGCAGGATTATTCGTCCCTACCCTGCTTTTCATCATCATTTGAATTTTGTCGGTATCCGACTTATCCTTCATGGTAAAAGAAGCCACGCCTGTATAAATCACGAGTGTAAGTACTACCCATAACAGAAACTGCGTGAGCCCGACCAAAGCAACGCCGATGATCTTTCCCATCATCAGCTGAAAGGGTTTAATTGAAGAAATGATTACCTCTACGATGCGACTGGTCTTCTCTTCCAATACGCCTCTCATAACCATGGCCCCATAAATAAAAATAAAAAGATAAATTAAGAGCCCGCCGGCGAAACCAAGTCCGGTTGTGAGCGGCGTACTCGTTTCCTTGTCTTCCAGGTCCTTCGTACGGATATCAACTTCCGTCTTGATCGCACTCAATTTTTTTTCGTCGATGCCTGCTTCGATATACTTATTCGTATTGATTTCCTTTTCAATTGTGAATTTAATTTTGGAGATGACTTCAAAACCCGGTTGTGAGGCGGAATAAATCGTCACAGCCTTTTCCAATGCACTAAGATTGGAGGTAGCAGGAATGTACAAAACACCGAAGTATCCTTTCGCAGTACTCTGCCTCTTCACCGAATCGATGGGGCCTTCCGGATAAACGAATAATAATCTTTCACTGTCTTTGAATTTTCCCTGGAAGATGTGCGTCTCATCGACGACGGCAATGGTCTTAACTTCCGTATCCACCTTATCCATCAGCATCACAGATACGAGCACCCCACCCATCAGCAGCGGACCAAGAATGGTCATAATTAAAAACGACTTTTTCCTGACGCGTGTCAGGTATTCACGTTGTATGACGAGGAGTATTTTGTTCATGATGCTACAGCCTGTAATTTTGCCTGGTTAACCTGTTGTATAAAAATATCATTCATGCCCGGTATCACTTCCTGCAATCCGGTAATTTCCACATGGGGAAGCAGGGCAGTTAACAACGTATTGGTAGTATTTCCATTCAGCATTTTTACTCTTGCTACATTCATCTCATGCTCTTCCCGTAAATCGAGCAGTTCAAATCCTGTCCATAATGCATTGGTAAAACTAATCTTGTTTCCTAAATAAAACACTTCATAGGTATTGCTGCGAAATTGTTTGCGGATATCTTTCACGGCTCCTTCAAGAATAACGTGCGCATTATTGATGAGAGCGATGTGACTGCATAATTCTTCAACACTTTCCATGCGGTGCGTGGATAAAACAATTGTTGTTCCCTTACTTCGCAGCGACAGCAATTCATTCTTTACCAGCTCTGCATTGATAGGATCGAAACCGGTAAAAGGTTCATCGAGGATCAGGAATTCGGGTTCGTGCATGACTGTAGTTATGAACTGTACTTTCTGCGCCATTCCTTTGGAAAGCTCCTCGACTTTCTTCTTCCACCAGTCCTGGATTTCGAAACGCTCGAACCAGTATTTTAACTTCCTCATGGCATCGGCACGGGACAAGCCTTTCAGCCTTGCGAGATAAAGCGCCTGCTCACCGACTTCCATCTTTTTATAAAGTCCTCTCTCCTCAGGAAGGTATCCCATCTTCAATGTATGAGCAGAAGAAAGCGGCTGGCCTTTGAAAAATATTTCGCCTTTATCGGGTGCGGTGATTTGTGTGATGATGCGAATGAGCGATGTCTTACCTGCGCCGTTTGGCCCCAGCAAGCCAAACACACTCTGCTGCGGGACATTTATTGAAATGTTGTCCAATGCACAGTGGGCTGCATAGTTTTTGGTGACGCCTTTAATCTCCAGTATATTCATAATTTATCAGGAAGAGCGCAAATGTAGGATATTATTGAAAATTGAAGATTGAAAAATAGAAAATAATTTAATCTTTGATAACCTGGCAGAAATTTCTATTCGAATAACTACATTGGATCCTTACACTGCATAGGGGAAAAAATGGTAAGCAGTTAATTTAATACTGATAAAGTAAAAATGTGAAAGCTAATTCTTAATAAAAAGCTTTTTAAATATAGCACCTTTTTCATCTGTGATATTGAGAATGCAGGCCGCCGATGGCAATTTAGAAACATCCATTTCGAATGAATAATCATTTACCATTTCTTTCCTATCGGACAAATTAACTTTTTTAAATCATTTCTCTACGAGTTGCTCTGCAAGGCCGATGAGAATTCCTTCAGGTCCCCGGATATAGCACAGCCGGTACGAATTCTCATATTGAACGACTTCACCAACCATTTTCGCGCCAAAGTTCCTGAGCCTGTTGAGTAGCTCGTCGATATCGCTAACTGCAAACATAACCCGCAGGTAGCCGAATGCATTCACAGGCGCATTCCTGTGATCGGAAACCACTGGCGGGTTGAGATAACGACAGAGTTCGATCCGGCTATGACCGTCGGGAGTTTTCATCATAGCAATCTCAACCGACTGATTTGCCAAACCTGTAACGCGACCAGACCATTCTCCTTCTATCATAGCACGTCCCTCCAACTGCAGGCCGATTTCTTCGAAGAATGAAATGGTCTTATCGAGGGATTGAACAACGATGGCAACATTATCCATTCGAAGTAATTTCGATTTTCCCATGATTTCTATTTATAAAATTAATGTTTACTTCAAGAATTTATAGCTGAAATAAAAAATTGCGCTTAAGAGCAATAAGTATCAGTGAACCGTTACCTCTGGTTTCTTGTATTGCAATAGTCCAAGCATCATTATTAATGCCGTAAGAATAATAACCTGAATGATTAACGATTTGCCGATAAATCCGGTTTGTTGTGAAACAGGAATGGATAAAAATAACAAAATAGTTATTAGTCCTCTGGGAGCGAGGTAAACTAATGGATTCACCGAAACTCTAAATAATTTTAAAACCAAAAACCTTAACAGGAAAATACATGCGGTAATTACCATGGCAAAAATAATGGTGTTTTGATTAAGAAGTTCAGAAACATCAATCAGAAAACCGAATAAAATAAAAAACAATGCTCTTATTAAAAATGCCAATTCGGTGGTGATTTCACGAAACTTATGAACGTCCTTACTGAATCTTATCGGGTGAAAACGCTGAATAAATTTGTAATGCCTTAATTCATCAATATTCCCGATAAACAAACCAAATATCAGAATAAATATTAAAGACGGTAAATGAAATTCCTTAGAAATCGCATAGATAAGCACTACAATAATTATAAGAGGAACAAATTTTACATGATGTTTAATT
Source organism: uncultured Flavobacteriales bacterium (assembly GCA_964595205.1). Classification (GTDB taxonomy): domain Bacteria; phylum Bacteroidota; class Bacteroidia; order AKYH767-A; family 2013-40CM-41-45; genus JADKIH01. Next base: position 83,561 of record CAZQOQ010000026.1, read on the forward strand.
TTATTCAGAAAGCCGGCAAGCAGAAGTGTCGCCATGGACGAAACAACCAACATTAAAAACAAGTCCAATGAAAAATAACCAAACGTTGTACCGTCAAAGTTATCGTTCAGACTTATGAAGTTGAAAAAAATAACACCGAAAATATCGGACAAACTACTTTCATAAGTAATAAATTCTCTTTCTAATGCAGGCAGGTTCTTCGCACTCGGAATGGCAATTGCACTGCTTATTACAGCCAGTGGAATGGCGTTGATCAAAGCAATTTTTAGAGGAACCGAATTGTAATAATGAAGATACCAGGCTATTCCGAAACTAATTACCAGCATCGGCAATAATGAAACTAAAATTGACTTTAGAATTAAATGATATTTGGATTTATTTACTTCAATTTCCAATGCGCCCTCCAGAACTATCAGTATCAGCCCGACTGTTCCCAGGACCGGCAATACAGGTGTCAGGTTTGGAATTTGAATGTTAAAATTATCTGCCAGTAGTTTTACCGAAAATCCTAAAATTAACAGCAGAATTACTGAAGGAATTTTTGTTCTTGAAGTGGAAATATCAAAAAGGTAAGCGAAAAGAATTAAAACAGAGAGTGAAATGATTATAGTGGTTGTCATCATTTAATATCAGCCCGTTAATGTTAGCAGGTCCGGACATTTTGACGATGCCTGCAATCCAGCATCGGATTAAAAAATTCACGAATATAAATTATCCTTCAACACCATCACTGAAAAAACTCCTTCATCCTTTCGTAAAAACTCTTGTCGCCTTTGCCTGGATTTGGTTTAAAGTTGGGAGAGTTACGAAGATTCTCAAGCGTCTTTTTTTCCTCTGACGACAATTGCTGTGGAGTCCACACGTTGATGTTTATTAAAATATCGCCGCGACCGTAGTTGTTAATACTTGGAAGTCCTTTTCCTTTCAGCCGCAGAACTTTTCCGCCCTGGGTTCCCGGATCGATTTTAATTTTTGCCTTTCCATCAAGTGTGGGTATTTCAGTTGTGTATCCTAAAGCCGCATCGATAAAGTTCAGGTAAAGATCAAACAAAAGATTATTTCCATCGCGTTGGAGGTAGGGATGTTTTTCCTCTTCGATCAAAATCAAAAGGTCCCCGGGAATTCCGCCTCTTTCAGCTGCATTTCCTTTTCCATTCATCGTGAGCTGCATTCCTTCACCGACACCGGCAGGAATGTTTATCGTGATGGTTTCTTCGCCGCGAACAACACCGCTGCTGTGGCAGGTCTTGCATTTATCGGTAATGACCTGTCCTTCCCCGCTGCAAACCGGGCATGTGGTCGTAGTCCTCATCTGCCCGATAAAAGTACTCGTCACTTTGTGAATCTGTCCGGAGCCATGACAATGCGTACAGGTCTTGAAAGAACTGCTGTTTTGCGCGCCGGTTCCCCTGCAGGTAGAACAGACGATAAATTTATTCAGAGTGATTTTCTTTTCAACGCCTTTGGAAATTTCTTCAAGTGTTAGTTTAACTTTTATCCGGAGATTCGAGCCCCTGTTCACCCTTCGTCCTCCGCGGGTTCCACCGCCGCCGAAAAAACTCTCGAACGGACTACCTTCCCCGAATATATCGCCGAAGTGAGAAAATATGTCTTCCATATTCATTCCACCGGCACCACCATTCATTCCCCTGTGGCCAAACTGATCGTATCGTTGTCGTTTTTCCGAATCGCTTAACACTTCATAGGCTTCAGCGGCTTCCTTAAATTTTTCTTCGGCTTCTTTATTACCGGGGTTTTTATCAGGATGATATTTAAGGGCTAATTGCCGGTAAGCCTTTTTTATCTCTGCTTCCTGTGCGCTTTTGCTGACTCCTAATACTTCGTAAAAATCTCGCTTGGACATCCGTTTATTATTGAAGATTGAATATTGAAAATTGAATAATATAATAGATCAATTTCCGACTATGACTTTTGCGTGTCTGATAACACGGTCATTTAAAAAATATCCCTTCTCCGTCTCTTCAACAACTTTACCCTTCAGGTCAGCAGAGGGGGCCGGGATGTTTGCAATTGCATCATGCAATTCCGGATCGAATGGTTTGCCAACGGAATCCATCTCTTTTAACCCTTTTGATGCGGCTACGCTTTTAATTTTAGAATGAATGAGTTTCACACCTTCTATTACCGATTTTTCATCCTTTGTTTCGTCGACCGATTTTAAAGCTCTTTCAAGATCGTCGATAATAGGGAGCAGCGACATGAAAATGTCAGCCGAAGCCATTTTTGTCTGTTCGATTCTGTCCTTTGCTACCCTGCGTTTATAATTTTCAAAATCGGAATAAAGTCGCAGGTACTTGTCTTTCGCACCGGTCAATTCAGCCTCGAGTTTTGAAACCGGATCTTTCTCTTCGGTTTCAGCATCAGGCAAATTTTCATGCTGTTCATTTATCACTTCTTCATTCATTTCACCGGCAGCTTCATTTTTAGTTTCGCTGCCAGAATTCCAATCTTGTTTCGATTTCATCTTATCTTTTGTATTTTTCTTTGAAAAAAAAGGTTTTTTCAAGGGGAGTCAAGGATATTGCCACCAGACTTTTAAGGTCAAACTGACAGGTAAATAACATAAAAAACAGAAGAATCATTGATCCTTCTGTTTTCCTTTTTTTTCAAAAATATAATTTATTGATTACTGGTTAGCTTTTGTAATTCCATTTCGAGGCTTTCACCGCGAAGGTTTTTAGCAACGATTTCACCCTTCTCATTCACCAGCCAGTTGGTAGGGATGCCCTGAACGCCATAGGTTTTAGCAGCGTCAGAATACCACCATTTTAAATCGCTGACGTGATAGGGCCAAATTAACTGGTCTTTTTGAATTGCACTTACCCAGGCATCTTTGGTTTTATCCAATGATACGCTGTAAATTGTAAATCCTTTGGCTTTGGCAAATTTGGCAGATTTATATTTCTTATAAGCAGCTACCACATTTGGATTTTCCATTCTGCAGGGGCCGCACCATGATGCCCAGAAATCGATGAGAACCACCTGGCCCCGCAGGGATGATAAGGCCATTTCTTTGCCTTCGGGATTCTGGAGTTTGATCTCAGGGGCAATGTTTCCAACCTCCAAACCGATATTGGATTGAGCGTTCATTGTTACATAGCTGAATAAAGCTATGACCAGTATGCTTATTTTTTTCATAAAAGATTATTTTTTGAGCGGCCGGTGGGTCAAAGACCCTGCCAGAGGACGCAAATATAAGAATTGTATTTTATTTCTCCTTTTCTAACATAGCAGACAGATACCTGACGCCAAAACAACGTGGGATAAGCAGTTTCATTATCCGCGAAAATCTGCGAATAAAATCTGCGCAATCTGCGGGATAAATTTCAGGTGTTGCT
>CAZQOQ010000027.1:0-41552 GCA_964595205.1 uncultured Flavobacteriales bacterium
GCAGAAATCAAAGTGCCGGCATGACCGATACCGATCCACCAGACGAAATTGGTAATGTCCCATGCCCATCCCACAGTTTTATTCGCACCCCAGGAACCGATGCCGTTTCCAATGGTGTATGCAAGACAGGTCATTCCCCACAACATGGCGGTAACAGAAATGACGAGAGAAATCCACCAGTATTTGTTGGCTTTTCCCTCAACCGGACGACAGATATCCTCTGTAATCTGGTGGTATGATTTCTTTCCGAGAATTAACGGGTCCCGGACAACCGCTTCGTAATTACCACTCATGCTTTTAAATCTATCAATTGATTTATTATGCTTCTTTCGATTCTTCTATGTTTCTAACCTTTGTCTGATAAAATACATTCGGCTGAACATTCAGCTCTCCAAGTAAATGGTAGCTTCTCTCTTCAGGCTTCCACATCTGGTTCAATGTACTCTCTTTTATATTATAATCGCCAAACGTAATTGCATTCGTCGGACAAGTCTGTGCACAGGCAACATTCACTTCGCCATCTTTCATCTTCCTTCCTTCTTTCTTCGCAATCAGCTTTCCATCCTGCAATCTTTGAACGCAGAGTGAACATTTCTCCATCACACCGCGGGAACGAACAACCACATCAGGATTCAAAACCATCTTGCCGAGATCGTTGTTCATTGCATAATCGAATTTCGGATTATCGGTGTAACGGAACCAGTTGAACCGGCGAACTTTGTACGGACAGTTGTTTGCGCAATAACGCGTACCCACGCAACGGTTATAGATCATCTGATTCAACCCTTCCGAGCTGTGGCTGGTTGCGATAACCGGACAAACCGTTTCACAAGGAGCGTGATTGCAATGCTGGCACATAACCGGCTGGAAGACGACCCTCGGCATATCGCTCGGATCTTCCATCTTCTTGATGTCGCCGCTCTCGCCTTCCTTCGGATCGAAATCGCTCGTGTAATAACGATCGATACGCATCCAGTGCATTTCCCTGCTGCGCATCACTTCATCCTTACCTACAACAGGAACATTGTTTTCTGCCGTGCAGGCAACCACACATGCACCACATCCGATGCAGGAATTCAGATCGATCGACATTCCCCAATGATGATTGCCGATTTCATGTTCGTCCCACAATGTGACTTTTTCTGGAGCCTGCCTGGTGGCTTCCTTACCCGCTTTCACTTCGATCAGTTCCGGTTCATTTCCTGAATTCGGATCCTTTATATATTCTTTAAGGGTAGTCTCTTTTACGATTGCACGTCCCATCATCGTGTGATGCGACTGTGTAGCGGCAAACTGGTAATCATCATCGACGGTCTTCTGAATATCGACAGATGCGGAATAAGTAAGCATTCCATTTACCAGTCCGACAAGCGGGAAAGAATTTACTCCTATGCTGTTCGCAGTTTTTCCTGCACGTGTTCGGCCATAACCGAGGGCGATAGAAACCGTTCCCGGCGTTTGTCCGGGCTGTATAAGAACCGGCGCCTTAATGGTTGCCGAAGGAGTTTTTATGCTGACGATGTTTCCCTGCTTCCATCCTTTATCGCGTGCATCACGTGGTGAAACGGCAAGGTAATTATCCCATGTTATCTTAGAAACCGGGTCAGGCAATTCCTGCAGCCACGGATTATTCGCCTGCGAACCGTTTCCGATTCCGGCCTTCTCATACATGACCACTTCAAAACCTTTGCTTCCGGAATTTGTATCGCTTACCGAAGAGAGATCGGCATTGAATGAATATTTTGCAGTTGCAGCCGCAAGTGTTTTCTCATACACGCCATCCTGCAACAATTTCTCAAAAGAAGCTTCCGGAGCCCAGCTTCTCCAGTTTGCCGCCATGTAATCATGATATGTAGAAGTGTTACCCGACCACAAAAGCAAACTCTCCTGGAACTGTCTCGTGTTGAAGAGCGGCGCTATCGTTGGCTGACCCAGAGAATAGATTCCCTTCTTCGGCTCCGCATCCGACCACGATTCGAGCGGATGATGGTCCGGGCAGATGAACTTGCATCCAACGGCAGTCTCATCAGAACGATCCGCAAATGAAACGGATAATTCAACTCTCTTCAGAGATTCTGCGAAAGCGCTTCCGTTTGGTAAAGAATAAGCAGGATTACAATTATATATAAAGAGGGCTGCAACTTCTCCCTTGTTCATTTCATCGAGGAGCATTGCAACGTCTGCATCGTTTCCTTTACGAAGATTGCAGGTATTGTCAAGGTCTATCGTGCTACCATAATTATCAAGCATGGAGTTGATTCCATTCACGACCTTCTGAATGGTCACGTCGTTGATACCGCAAACGACAATTGATTTGCCGCGGTTCGCCCAGAGTTCGGAGGCAAGCTTATCGATGACTTCATTTTTTACCTGCGTGGATCCGGCTGATTTAGCGCCAGACTTTACCGCAAGGGCATTGTGTAAAGCGATGGCGTAACCCAGTTGCTGCGATGGCTTGATCCCCGTACGTATATCAGCATTGCTGCCTGTAAGCGACAATGCAGTCTCGAACTGGTAATGACGCGACATTTCTTTTCGTCCGTTGTTGAGTTTGCGTGTCTCTGCATATTGAGCCGCATACTCCACCGGAGAAATCCAGTTCAGAAGGAAATCACAGTCGAAGCCGACAATCGTATTCGCTTTATTAAACATATACGAAGGGATAGCATTAATTCCGAAGCTTTCCATGTTTGCCTGTGCCATTGCAGCGCAGGAAACCGAATCGTATTGAATGTGTTTTGTCGTGGGATATTTTGCAGTGAAATCAGAAATTACTTTTAATGTAGACGGACTTATTTCTGTGGCTGAAAGTATTCTGATCTTTCCACCTTTTGCAGAGATCTCGGCAAGTTTATCCGTTATGTTCTTATCGATGGTAGCCCATGAAGTTTCGCCACCGTTCGAGAGAGGTGCACGTAACCTTGCATTGTCATATAATGAAAGTACTGAAGCCTGAACACGTGCGCTCACTTTCCCTTTCGATACAGAACTCAGCGTGTTTCCTTCGATCTTGATGGGACGGCCTTCGCGCGTCTTTACGACAATACTTGCATAATCATAACCGTCAGCGTATGTTGATGCATAGTAATTCGCAATACCCGGAGTGATTTGCTCCGGACGAATCAGATAAGGAATGGTTTTGCGAACCGGAGTTTCACAGGCGGCCAGGGAAGCTGCGGCAACACTAAAACCCAGGAATTTCAAAAAGTCGCGGCGTGGTGTTAAACCCGTGTCGTCGGCTTTTTTATTAATGACTTCATCAATGGGAACAGGCTCAAAAAACTCATTGTTTTTTAAACGAACAAATTCTGCATCGTTATGCAACTCATCTACACCTTTCCAGTATCTTTTTTCCATCTTAGGATCTTAATGGTTTTTTCTAAACCGGATATTTTTAATGCACAATATGTGCGATAGAATTATTTTAATAATGACAACGGGCACATTCTAATCCTCCAATACTTTCAACAGTAAGGAGTGTATCTCCTTTACTCATTAATGACTTGTGAAGATCATCGTAATAACCATTGCCGGCCATCTTCACCTTCGTCTCGCGATGACAGGTAATACACCAGTTCATCGTGAGCGGCGAGTACTGCATGGCAACCGTCATGCTGTCCTGAACCTGTCCATGACAAGTCTGACAGGCAATTTTTCCGACAACGTAGTGCTGACTGTGATTGAAATAAGCAAAGTCAGGAAGATTGTGAACCCTCACCCACTGAATGGGCTTCGGATTCGGACCGTAAGTGCCTTTGTCAGGATCATAATCGAGGGCCTTATAGATCTTCGCAATTTCCTCAGTGCCTGTCTCAGGACCCTTTCGAACAAACTTATGACAGTTCATACACACATTTGCAGACGGGATGCCTGCAACTTTTCCTCTCTCTGCACCGCTGTGACAATACACACAAGATATCTGAAGTTTACCAGCATGCAACATATGTGAATATGCGATCGGCTGATCGGGCTGATAACCCTGACTGATTCCGATCGCCTGCATGGCATACCATCCTTTGACGCTTCCGATGATCGTAAGAAGTATTAAAATGACTGCTATAAGTTTCTTATTCTGACGAATCCATTCGCGATTACGCTGCTTGTTCGTCATCGGTGGTAATTCCGGAAGACCCTGCTTTTCACGGACGGCACGCGCCAGCGTATGCTGAACCTTTCGCAACAATCCGCTGATGAAGAATAAGACGACAGCAACTAAAAGTAACCACGGCCAGACAGGCTTTGGGGCAGGTGCGGCGCCAGGTGCGGCAGTTCCGGCCGGACCACTCACCACATCCGGCTTATTTTCTTCAGTCTTTATATATGCTAAAATCGCTTTGATCTCGTCGTCCTTCAGGTTGAAAGACGTCATCGCAACTTTATTGTAATCATTGAAAAGCTTTACTCCGTATTCGTCTCCACTCTTAATTACAGCCGACGAATTTTTAATCCATTTGATCAGCCAGTCTTCAGGGCGCCTTTGAGAAACTCCCTTGAGTGCAGGACCGATTACCTTTTCTTTAACGGCGTGACAGGAAGTACAATTTGCTTTGAAGAGTGCTTCGCCATCCTGAGCGAAGGAGACGTTAAATGATATTAACGAAATAAAAAAGGCTGTTTTAAAAAATGAAAAATACCGGGATTTGTGCGGGTAAATCATAGCTTTTTTTTAGTCCACCTGTTATAAGTCTTTAAAAAACTGATAATCCAATGACGGGGTCATCATACTGTCAGTTTTTTCGGACGGGTGCAAATTTATCAGAAAGTAGATTCTGAAAAAGTATTTCTGAAAATTTTTTTAAAAAAACAATCAGATGAAACACCTGAAGCCGACTTCGAATAATAAAATGATCGTGCGTTTAAAATTTTTGACATAGAATAAAAACTTAAGTGATTAAAAATTAATTAGTAAACAAAAAAATTGAATGAGTATGCTATTCCTGGTTTACAGCGGTTAATGAAAACAGAACCGGTTTACTCGGACTGGCATCGTTATCAAAACTTGCAATTTGAAGATTGAGCAGGTAATGACCATCAACAATTGAATCATCAACATAGATTAACTCGCTGATTGTGCAATCTTTTCGGGGCGCATCCGGATAATTCCAAAATGAATGATGTGCAAGAAGCTTACCGCTATCTTCCTCTCTGTCAATGCTTGGCACATCCAGCAGCACGTGTTTCACATTTAATTCGCGCAAATAGCTTGCGGCACTTTCTTCCATGTAAACCGGGTTGGTCCCTGAATAATGGGCGTTTATTTTTTCAACTGAATTAGGCAAAGTGCGAATTATTAAAGCTTCCGGACTGGTCCCTTTCAATATCTGCTCGAGCTGATGCCTCAGAATAATTCTGTCGTCGCCTGATTCTTCAGGATCAATGGTTATTACCAAAGCCTCAAAAAAGAATCTGGTCAGACACTTATATATAGGGTATTTTTCTGCTGAAATGTGGCCAACGGTTTCTGTATGTGTGCCATTCCCATGAGGGTTAATGGTTATGGTAAATACGTTGCATGAACCTCCCCTATTTACATCTCCAATAAAACCATTCGCTTCAAAGGGTTCAAATTTAACCGGGGGTATATAAAACGCATTTACGTTTTTATCACCGGCCCTGATGGGAATTGAAATATCCAGCGGCTTAGAGAAGTCGACCCGGAATTTTTTTTCTCCAACTTGAATTGAGGCAATCATGAAATATTAAAATTCATTTCAGTTAAATGTAAACAACTTTGCACACCAGTAGGCTGCAGCGCCGGCCAGAATTCCTATCATAGTTGTTCTCAATGCCCCTTTCACAGGCTCCTGCCCGGTAGCTTTACTCTTGAAATAACCGAAGAAAAGTAAACATGCAACCGTAATTATTGCAGAGTATAAGAGTCCTCGTTCCGGTGTATCCGTGAATGCATAGGCCGACAATGGAACGATTCCTCCCACGATATATGCCAATCCGATATTTCTTGCGCTTTGCCTTGCCCGGTTGATATCAGGCTTTTCCAAACCGAGTTCGAACTTCATCATGAACTCGACCCACTTGTCAGGATCTTTCACCATTTCATTGATTATCATTTCCTGCGACTCAGTCGACAAGCCATATCCTGCAAAAATTTCTTTGACCTCTTTCCGCTCAGTCTCGTAATGAGTCTTGATTTCGGAATATTCTCTTTTCAATTCAGAATCATAATGCTCGATTTCTGTTTTACCGGCGAGATAACCACCAAGTCCCATGGCAATCGAACCGGCAACTATCTCGGCAGCTCCCGCGGTAAGAATGATCGAATTGCTATTCACCGCACTGCTCAATCCCGCAGCCAATGCAAATGGCACTGTGAGACCATCCGCCATTCCGATTACAATGTCTCTGATTGTTTCTGACTGTTGAAAATGTTCTTCCAGATGTTCCGACGGACCGTGCATGATTTTTCTTCTAAATTTTATGTAAAGAAAAGCAATTAGGTTATTTGACAATCGATTTTCAGAAATCCCGTAAAATCTTTTTTAATAAAACAGGTTTTTTAAAATTGTTTTTACGAGCCTGTAAACAGGATTCTCCTGAAAACTTCCGTCGTCAGTATAATTTCTTCTTCTGTCGTTTGCTTTCCCAGCGAAAACCTGATGGATGAAAATGCTTCCTCTTTTGATAAACCCATTGCCATTAATACATGCGACGGTTCAGGTAAGGCAGACGAACATGCACTGCCGGTTGCAACGGCAATTCCTCTCGCTTTATGTATCAATTCCTCCGCTTTCAATCCGTGAAAAAGGAGATTGGCCGTATTCGGCAGACGGTGTTTTATATCCCCGTTTATCGAAACCTTTCCTGTTGCGATGAGTTCCTCTTCGAGCTTAGCTCTTAACCGCGTAATGCGTGAAGCATCATGTTCGTAATTTTCCGTAGCAAGCATACAAGCCGCTCCAAGTCCGACGATGCCCGGCACATTCAGTGTACCGCTGCGGAGATTTCTTTCATGGCCCCCGCCATCAATCTGGGAAATAATACTCACTCTCGGATTTTTCCTTCTTATATACAATGCGCCGGTTCCTTTAGGACCATAAAATTTATGCGGCGAAATACACAGCAGGTCTGCCTTTTGTTCCTGCACATCGATCCTGATCTTTCCTCCGGCCTGCGTCGCATCCGTAAAAAGCAGGCTCCCTTTCCCGTGAACGATGTCGGCTATGGCATTCAGAGGATGAATGATGCCCGTCTCATTATTTGCAAGCATCACACAAACTAAAACCGTGTCTGTTCTGATCGATTCTTTTAACAGGTTTAAATTCAGTGATCCGTTTCTCAGGACGGGAAGAACAGTAATCTCCAAACCTGATTTTCCGAGATGTTCGCAGGTATCCAGAACAGCCTTGTGTTCGGTTGCAACCGTCACTATGTGTTTTCCTTTCGAGACATAAGCTTCCGCAATGCCTTTAAGGGCCAGATTGATTGCCTCCGTGGCTCCGGACGTAAAAATTATTTCACTCTCAGCGGCATTCAAAAAAGCAGCTACCTGTTCACGCGATTTCTTAACCGCCTCGTCAGCTTCCCATCCATATGAATGAGTTCTGCTGGCTGCATTTCCAAACTTCTCTGAGAAAAAAGGCATCATCTTCTCAAGGACGCTTCCGTCGACCGGAGTAGTGGAATTATAGTCGAGATAAATATTCATGTTAGCCTGGATGAGCTGCCCTGCATTTTATTATTCGTTACAAAAAAATTTCTCTTTAAAGCTTTACTTTTCGTTCACTTGAGAATATCAGTAAAGTGGCATGTTATCGATAAGCCTTACCCCTTCGCAAAACACAGCTGCAAAACAGCGTGCATGTTTTGATGCGCTCCATTCACTGACGGGTTCAAGGGTAACCTCATCGGAAATTTCCACATATTCGACTTTTAAATTGCCTGACGATTCTATCATCTCAACCGTTCTTTGTTTGATCTCGTGCGGTTTAAATCGATTATAGTTTTGCCTGGCAAACGACAACGCTTTCGAAATCGCTGTTGCTTCATCTTTTCCATTGTCCGATAATTTGAGATTTCTCGAACTCATGGCAAGACCGTTTTTTTCTCTAACTGTCGGACAAGGAACAATTTCAACATCTATCCGCATGGCTTTAACCATGTAACGAATTACAGCTAACTGCTGAAAGTCCTTTTCTCCAAAATATGCCCTTCCCGGCTTTACGATTTCGAACAGGCGCGAAACGACCTGTATGACTCCATTAAAATGACCAGGCCTGTACACGCCTTCCATGACCTCGCCCAACCTGCCGATCTCCAGCGTTCTGTTCTTCACTTCCTCCGAATTATAAATTTCATCCACGGAAGGAGATAGTACTGCATCGGTACCCGACTTTTCGAGCATCAGATAGTCCGATTCCGGAGTCCGGGGATAATTCAAGAGGTCGTTTGGATTATTAAATTGAGTAGGATTAATAAAAATGCTTACCACAACGATATCATTCTCTTTTTTAGCCCTTTCGACCAGAGAAATGTGTCCCTGGTGCAATGCACCCATCGTCGGCACAAAGCCAACTTGCTTATTTTCTGTGTGAAAAGTTCGTAAATAGTCCTCAAAATCACTGATTTTCTCAAAAATAAGCATCTGTTAAAGTTTAACACTATTTATTTTACCGTAATCCGAACCCTTTGCTTCAACATTAAGTATCAACAGGTTATAATTCAAATTTATCGATTCGGGCAATATTAGATATTTCAATTCGTTTCTCTCGCCGATAAACGCTTGAAGAACTCCCTTAAAAACCTTATCTTTGCGTGCCAAATTTATAAATCCAACCTCAAGAATGAAGAAAGCGAAAGTTTTATTTGTATCACAGGAAATCACACCCTTCCTTGAGTTGACAGAAGTATCAAAAATTGCCCGTTATCTCCCTCAGGGCATTCAGGAAAGAGGGAAAGAGATCAGAACATTTATGCCGCGTTTCGGATTAATCAACGAGCGCCGAAACCAATTACACGAAGTCATCCGCCTTTCTGGTATGAATCTGATCATCGACGATTCAGATCATCCGTTAATTATTAAGGTAGCTTCCATTCAAAGTGCCAGAATGCAGGTTTACTTCATTGACAATGAAGAATATTTTCAGCGCAAATCGGTCTTCCGTGATGCCAAGAAAAAGTTCCACAAAGACAATGAAGACAGAATGGTGTTTTTCTGCAGGGGCGTATTGGAGACTGTTAAAAAATTAGGATGGGCCCCGGATGTGATTCATTGTCATGGATGGATGACATCCCTGATCCCGTTCTTTGTAAAAACAGGTTATAAAGACGATCCAATGTTTAGAAACAGTCGCATTGTTTATTCCTCTTATTTTCAGGATCTTGAAGAAAGCTTGTCTGCAAATCTTACCAAGAAAATGAAAATGGACGGAGTAAATGCCGACGACCTTAAACTTTATAAAGATCCGACGATGGTCAATGTAAATCTCGCCGCAATGAAATGGTGTGATGGCATTGTAAAGAGAACATCCGAGAAGAATGCTTCAATTGATTCATATCTGAAAAAAGCCAACAAGCCGGTATTACAATTCGATTCTATCGAAGACGAATCAGGATTCGTTGCGGCTTGCTCCGATTTCTATGATGAACTGCTCGAGCAGGAACCCGTACTTTCTAATTAATCTTTTATTATTTTTCGGTTCTCCCCTTGCCGGTTAACTATTGAAAAAGACACATAGAAATTTATCCTTATTAAATATAAAGATTTCCTCTGCCTTTCTGCTGGGGAAATCTTTTTTATTTATCATCCTGCTGTCAGTCGTTCTTCTTTTTCAAAGTGGATGTAATGACGCTGTTGAATCGGGTCTCAACCTGCTGCCAAACGAAGACCAGATCAATACGGTATACAGCGATACGGCAACGGTAGCTTCGGTCACGGTAGTCGAGGACACGCTTCGTGCCGATGAACTGTCAGTACAATTACTCGGAAGCGATAACAGTTCCACCTTCGGCAAGTCGATCGCTTCCGTCTATACCCAGGTAAACCTGGAAGGAACTCCAGCCTTTGGATTTCAGCCGGTGGCCGATTCATTGGTGCTGATACTTAACTATTCGGGATACTATGGAGACACCTCGGGAACGCAGACGGTCAATGCGTATCGTCTGACAGAAGACATGGCAACAGACAGCGAGTATTATTCCAACAGGACCTTTACCTACGATCCTGCACAGCTGGGTTCAATTTCTTTTTCACCCATGCCGAATACAGATGTAGTGGTGGATTCTGATACAATTGCTCCACATATAAGAATTTTACTCAGCCAGTCATTGGCCAACGACATCATTGCCCTGAATGGTCAATCGACACTTTCTTCCAATGCGGAATGGCTGGCATATTTTAAAGGTATCTACCTGGAGGCTACGGGTGTTACATACCCGGGTGCGATTTCATATTTTGACTTTTTCTTCTCCAAACTCACCCTTTATTTTCATGGTACCGATCAGGTAAGTAAAAACTATAATTTTTCACTCACGGGTGCGAGAGTAAACCATTTCAGCCATGATTTCAGCGGTTCCGAAGCCGGTTTGCAGCTGAATGATCCAAATGCAATAGATTCGGTTAATTTCATTCAATCGATGGCAGGGCTAAAGACAAAAATTACCTTTCCCTATCTGAAACATTTTCTCGACTCGGGTAGTATTGCTATAAACAGGGCGGAGCTTACAATTCCGACAGGGGAAGTCACTCAGCCATACAGTCTTCCTAACAAGACATTTCTTGTTACGACATCTGACGCAGGCGAAATGATTTTCCCGATCGATTATTATGAATCTACAACGTATTATGGAGGCGATTTGAATTCTTCTACACTAACTTATACGTTTAACATTGCACGTCAGCTTCAGAGATATCTTGACGGTACTGTCAGCAATGCTGATTTTTATCTCATCATTGCGAGTAGCGGAGTCGAAGCAACAAGAGCCAAAATAAAAAGCGGGAAGAACATTGATAACAGAATGAAGCTCTCCATCTTCTATACAAAAATCAACTAACAAATAATACCATGTGTGGAATTGTCGCATACATCGGGCATCGTGAAGTGTACCCGATACTGATAAAAGGATTACAGCGCCTTGAATATCGCGGATATGACAGTGCCGGTATAGCCATCCTGAACGGCGATTTAAAAGTTTACAAGAAAGCAGGCAAGGTCAGCGATCTGAATAATTTTGCAAAAGATAAAGATATTTCCGGGCATGTCGGAATGGGTCACACCCGTTGGGCCACTCATGGCGAGCCAAACGACAGAAATGCACATCCGCATTATTCACAATCAAAGAAAATTGCTGTCATTCATAACGGCATCATCGAAAACTATTCATCGATAAAGGCTGAGTTAAGCAAGCGCGGACACACATTCCAGAGCGATACAGATACGGAAGTTTTGATTCACCTGATCGAAGACATTCACGATAATACAGGTGTATCTCTCGACGAGGCAGTAAGACTTGCTCTCGGTGAAGTTATCGGTGCATATGCAATCGTTGTTTTATCGAAAGATAATCCCAACGAACTGATCTGTGCTAGAAAGGGAAGTCCTATCGTTGTGGGCGTAGGAAAGGAAAATCATGAATTCTTCGTTGCTTCAGATGCTACACCGATCATTGAATATACAAACAATGTAATTTACCTGAACGACGGAGAAGTTGCTTTTATACGAGACGGGCAACTGACTGTAAAGACCATCGACAACCAGGTAAAGTCGCCTTACATTCATGAACTGGAGATCAAACTTGAGCAGCTGGAAAAGGGCGGATACGAGCATTTCATGTTGAAAGAAATATACGAACAACCTCGTTCGATCTGGGACAGCATGAGAGGACGCATCGATGCAAAGAAAGGATTCCTTAGGCTGGGTGGTGTGGCGGAGTATGAAACCAAGTTTGCCAAAGCGAAACGTATCGTGATTATCGGTTGTGGAACTTCGTGGCATGCTGGACTTGTGGCCGAATATCTTTTCGAAGATCTCGCACGCATTCCTGTAGAAGTAGAATATGCATCGGAATTCAGATACAGGAATCCGGTTATTTACGAAGACGACATTGTGATTCCGATTTCACAGTCGGGTGAGACGGCCGATACGCTGGCGGCGATCGAACTTGCCAAGTCAAAAGGTGCTACCATCTTTGGCGTATGCAACGTAGTCGGATCGTCCATTCCGCGTGCGACCCATGCAGGTGCATACACACATGCAGGACCGGAAATCGGCGTTGCTTCCACCAAAGCTTTTACTGCACAGGTAACCGTATTGACTTTAATTGCCCTTCAGATTGCCCGTTTCAGGGGTAGAATTACCGACTCAAGATTTCACCAGCTCATTGCAGAGCTCGAAGCCATTCCGGCGAAGGTTGAGAGAGTATTGCAGACCAACGACCAGGTTAAATCGCTTGCCAATAAATTCAAGGATGCGAGAAACGTTTTGTATCTCGGACGAGGTTATGGTTTCCCGGTAGCGCTGGAAGGAGCATTGAAGCTGAAGGAAATTTCCTACATACATGCCGAAGGTTACCCGGCAGCCGAGATGAAGCACGGACCGATTGCCCTGATCGATGAGGCCATGCCCGTTGTCGTTATTGCAAATAAAAACGAGACATATGAAAAAGTTGTAAGCAATATCCAGGAGGTTAAGGCGAGAAAGGGAAAGATCATTGCCATCGTGACGGAAGGCGACACGATTGTAAAAGGTCTCGCCGATTACGTCATTGAGATTCCTGATGCCGACGATTTGCTCATGCCTTTGATTGCTGTGGTTCCTCTTCAGCTTCTTTCCTACCACATTGCCGTTTTACGCGGCTGTAATGTGGATCAGCCCCGAAATCTGGCCAAGTCTGTCACCGTAGAATAAAATACGGAGCAGCCATTAGGATCTTTGAAGAAGGATTTGCAATTTCGTAATTAGAAATTTATACTTTTTAAATCCTGCCTTCATGAAAAGAATTAAATTCTTCCTGGTTTCACTCTTCCTGTCGTTTTCACTGTTTGCTTTGGGACAGGACACACTCCGCACGAAAAATGATACTATCGTCTGTAAAGTAATCGAGATCGGTCTCGATGAAATCAAATACAAAGATTTTCAGAATCTCGAGGGGCCTGTTATCGTAATCGAAAAAAACAAGGTCGTGGAAATTACGTATGAGAACGGATCGAAATATTTTTTGAAACCTGATCCGTATGAAGTAAGCAAAGAAGTTGAGGTTCGCGGAAAGACACATGCTATCAAATTCGAGCTGTTCTCGCCGGCTACAAACGATGTTGCTTTCGGATATGAGAGCATGATTAGCGTAGGCAAAAATATTGAATTTAAAGTGGGGCTTATTGGTATCGGCGTAAATGAAGATGGCAATAATCCATCAGGAGTCTTTTTTAAGGCAGGGTTGAAATTTCTAACGAGTCCGCAGTATCTTCAAAACGGCCTAAGGTATGTGCATCCGTTAAAAGGCCGCTATATCAAACCGGAACTAATACTTAACACCTATTCTGAAGACCGTATTTTTTACTCCAACAACCAGGGTTACTATACCAGTTATTCCAAGAGAGTCCAGGTCACGAATCTTGCGGTGAATGTTATTTTCGGAACACAGCACATACTGGGTAATGCAATGACGATCGACTATTATATTGGAATCGGCTATGGATTGAGAATTGACGAATCTAAAGAAGATCTGTATTATGAATATACTGATGGTTCTTATGAATACAGTCATTCTTACCTGGGCGACAACTTTCCATTAATAATTTCAGGAGGCTTTACCATTGGCGGGATTTTCTGATCGGGGATTCTGTTAATAACATGAACCTGTAAATTATTTGAGAATTTTAATCACAAAACGTTCGTTTTAATTTCAACTTTGTGATTATTTTTATCCCACAAATCAAAAAACCGCTATGAAATTAAAATCCTTATTTCTGACAGTCGCCGGAATCATTCTCCTTGGAAACTATTCCCATGCATTGAATCCTTCGAAAGAATATAAAGTGAAACCAGAAAAGTATGGAATGGTTTACAAAGAGGAAAAAATAAACACGAAAGACGGCGCAACATTGAATGCGTGGTTTTTTGACACACCAAAAAAGACTACGAACTGGGTGATCATCAGCGGAAGCGGAGATGGCAACATGGCCGACAACATCGAGGTGTGCAGCCAGTTCCTCTCGGCAGGATGGAATGTGTGCATGTACGATTACCGCGGATATGGCGCCAGCAGCGATTTCCAGATTGATCCCGATACATACATTTATCCGCAATTTTTAAACGATATCAATGCTGTATGCGATTACCTGCGCAAATCAAGAGCGATCACGAAATTCGATCTCTACGGCCAGAATATCGGAGCCGGAATATCACTGGGTATCGGCTGCAACCGCACGGAAACACGAAAGATCATTGCCGATGGTCCATGGACAGGCCTCGAAAACATGAAGAAAAAATATAAGGAGAAATTAAATAAGGACCTCATCATACCTTTTGGCTATGACAAGACATACGAACCAATGTATGCCTGCGATAAAATGAGAACTACCCTGAAAGGAGTCCTTCTGATCGTTTCCATGAAGGATGAAATGATCAACCCGGCCGACATGAAATTACTTCGCTGTGCTACCAGCACCTATATTGTTCCCGGAAGCGCGACAAACGCAGAAAACTTCTCGGCAGATAAAAACTTCTATTTTGAAAAGGTGAGTAAGTTTTTATTGCAGTAGTGATGCAATACAAAAGCTTGTAAAAAATTAAGCAGGGATTGCAACAACTCCCCTGATCTCGGGAACCATTCGCAGAATGGCCTGTTCGATTCCGGCTTTCAATGTCATTTCGCTCATACTACAGGAACTACATGATCCGAGAAATCGAAGCTGTACAATCATATCGTCTGTAATCCCCAGTATGGCCACATCGCCACTATCCTTTTCGAGAAAAGGTCTTAGCTGGCTTAACGTTTCTTCCACCCTTTTATACAACTCGGGATTATCAACTGGCATTATCATAAATTTTCAATACGCTGCTGCGACTGTTTGCTTTGATGGTGGCCTGGTAGCATTCCGGATTGCAATATTCCTGATGAGATTGTCAGTCGCTTCCTTAAATGCTGTGGAAGCCGGAGTGTTCTCATCCAGTGCAACAGGCAGTCCTGTATCCCCGCCTTCGCGGATACTCTGTACAAGAGGAATTTCACCGAGAAACGGAATGCTTAGTTCATCCGAAAGTTTTCGCCCGCCTTCTTTTCCAAAAATATAATATTTGTTTTGTGGTAATTCAGCCGGAGTGAAATACGACATGTTTTCGATCAGTCCAAGCACAGGAATATTGATACTCTCAAGCTGGAACATGTTGATTCCTTTTCTTGCATCAGCAAGTGCCACATGCTGCGGAGTAGTTACAATCACTGCACCTGTCACAGGTACGGCGCTTACGAGAGTTAAATGAATATCACCAGTACCCGGAGGAAGATCGATAAGCATATAATCCAAATCGCCCCATTCTGCATCGCTGAACAACTGGCGCAAAGCCTTCGACGCCATCGGACCACGCCATGGAATGGCCTTATTGGGGTCCACAAGCATACCTATCGATAAAACTTTTACTCCGTATTTCTCCACAGGGATCATGTATGATATGCCGTTTCTCTCATTCACAAACAGCCGTTCATTTTCAACACCAAACATGATATGCTGAGAAGGACCGTAAATGTCTGCATCGATGAGTCCGACCCGGCTTCCTTTAGCTGCAAGAGCGATTGCCAGGTTTGCCGCCACAGTAGATTTACCAACTCCTCCTTTGCCTGATGCAATGGCAATTATGTTTTTTACACCCGGCAATAATGTCTCGTCGCCGTCTCTTCCGCTGGTGGTTTTCGAAGTCATTTTTACCGTTACATTCGCCGATTCATCCACAAAGTGGACGATTGCATTGATACATGCCTTCTGAATCATTGCCTTTAAAGGACATGCAGGGGTGGTTAGTACAACATCGAATCGTACGTCTTTGCCTTCAATCTCAATATTTTCGACCATATTGAGGGTGATAAGATCCTTTTTCAGGTCCGGTTCGATGACATTTCTCAGAGCGTCAACGACCTGTTCGCGGGTTATTGCCATGACGTAAAGATACAATTTGTTAATTTGAAAATTTGAAAATGTGCTAATTTGAAAATGAGCTTCTATCCTGGTTTGATGTAATTTTCAAATTAGCACATTTTCAAATTTTCAAATTAACCCCCGGATCCCAAAAAATTTTCCTGAACTCCACTACCTGATCTTTTTTAACTTTAATTCCTTCCTTTTCGAGTAGTCGTTTCATCTCACCGGCTGTGCCGAAATGATGCTTGCCTGTGAGCAGACCCACACGGTTTACTACCCGGTGTGCTGGGACTTTTGGGCGTACTGTATGGGAACCATTCATTGCCCATCCAACCATCCTGGATGAACGTGCCGTTCCCAAATATCTGGCAATAGCACCATAGGAAGTGACACGCCCCTTAGGAATCAGCCTAACTACAGCGTATACCTGTTCAAAAAAAGAATCAAGATTATTATGTTGTTTCATCGGATGGATTAATTCTAAACTGCAGATAACAAATCCTTGAACCCTGCTTCAGCCATAACCTTTCATAGGTAGTCTGAATCGACAGGATCTCATCATCTCCGAAATTGTCATAAACATCATCGGAAGAATTCAGAATTTCCAGATTTTCTTCTTCGATGATCTCCCTGGTAAAATCATAGAAAGCCCTGCTGTCTGATTTCAGATTAACGATTCCGTCCCTGATCATGAACTGCCGGTATAGGTTTAAGAACCGCTTCGAAGTAAGACGCTTGTTCTCATCCGACTTCAACAATTTCGGATCGGGAAATGTAATCCAGATTTCATCCACTTCATCCTTTCCGAAAAATGCACAGATGTTCTGAATCTGTATCCTGAGGAAACCGACATTAAACATTTTATCCTCAAAGGCAGTTTTTGCACCTCTCCATAATCGTGCGCCCTTCCAGTCGACTCCAATGAAATTCTTCCCGGGATACTTCAGGGCAAGATTGACTGCGTACTCTCCCCTACCGCAACCTAATTCGAGAATAATGGGATTTTCATTCTTAAAAAAATCACTCTTCCATTTACCTTTTAAAGCATGATCAACAGGAGGAAATACAATCTTCGGCTGAATCAGGTTGGTAAATGTCTCGTTTTCCCTAAATCGTTTTAATTTGTCTTTTCCCATTGGGTGCGAAAATACATATTAGGTTAAAGGTTAAAGGTCAAAAGTCAAATTTATCCGCCAAAGCATAAACGGAAGCTTAAGTCACATAGCTTAAGGAACCCCTTTTTTTAACCTCCGCCTCATCAAATACACCAGCGGATAAATTTGACTTTTGACCTTTGACCTTTCACCTATTTGTAATACATTTATCTGAAATGCCAATATCCATGAAGGTTTTAAAGGGTAAGAAGATTTTAGTTGCTGCGATGGACTGGGGAATGGGACATGCTACACGTTGTGTGCCTATTATCCGCCGACTGCAGAAACAGGATTATGAAATTATCCTTGCATCCAATGGAAGTGCTTTAAATTTTTTCAAAAATTATTTTCCCGAGCTGCATGTCATTGAAAAACCGGGATACAACATCACCTATCCTGAAAATAAATCCATGGTCGCGGCCATGTTTTATAAAATTCCATCACTACTCAAAACCATAATAAGCGAACACCGCTGGCTGAAGAAAATAATAAAAGAATACGGAATAAACGAAGTAATTTCCGACAACTGCTACGGGCTCTGGAACAAAAAAATTCATTCGATTTTTATCACTCATCAGCTGAAAGTTAAATGTCCGCCAACCCTGATAGTTCTCGAGCCTCCCATTTCCTCGATCATCCGGTTTTTTATAAAGAGGTATGATGAATGTTACATACCTGATTCCGGAGGAATGTATAATTACAGCGGCGAACTGTCGCATGTAAGGAAAATCCCGGCGAATGCCAGGTTTATCGGACTTCTGTCAAGGTTCAGTGATTCGACTCCGGATGCTGAAACAGAATCCTATGATGTGGTGATTCTTTTAAGTGGACCGGAACCTCAACGGACGCTGCTGGAAAACAAATGCGTCAGGTTAATTAAAGGGCAGAACATAAGAAGCTGCATTATCCGCGGACTTCCCGGCAATTTCAGCAGCAAAGAAAATTCAAACGAAATTACGTGGTACAACCATCTTCCTGATGATAAGCTAAAGACCATTCTGCTTTCATCCAGGAAAATCATCTGCCGCCCGGGATATTCCACGATTATGGACCTGGTACAATTGGGAGTGAAGGCCATGTTGATTCCAACTCCGGGACAAACAGAACAAGAATATCTCGCTTTTTATAACAAGGAAAAAGAACAGTTTGAAATGATCAGCCAGGATAAAATAAAACTGAATGATCTATTGCGTGAAGTAAACAGGCCGGCCATCAGGAGCATTGCTCCCTTTTACTGAGTGTAGAGTACGATTTCAGAAGTTGTGACGACATTACTCTTATGCAGCGCCCTGTCATAGATAAAAATATCAAGACGAAAGGTGTCTTCGACTGCATGCAAAGGCACATCTACTTCACAGGAAATCTCTCCCTTGAGTGCCTTATTTTTCCCGATAGGCGTCAGGTATGGCAGGCGGCCGCCAAGCGGAACAATGGTTGGATATTCAGCCCATGCGCCATTACTGTACTTAAATAATTTTGCAACGTAATTGTTGTAATATTCGCTCGACGGATCGTCGTAGATGGAACCATTTTCACCAACTGCTTTGTATCCCACATCACCATCACCATCCGTAAAATTTAATAGCACAATCATCTTCTGATCGTAACCCTGGGCATTCCTCGTAGAATAAATATCCTTGTAGGTGACGACAGGGGTGTCAGGAAATTCATCAGGCTTTTTGCAGGAAATTGCAAAAAGCACAATTACAACAATAAAGAAAATTCTTCTGTATGTCATTAATAAATTTGAAAGGCTAAATTTACAAAATTAATATCGTTTTCTTCAAACATCCATTTACATGGCCTTAATCTTACCCGTTAATGACATTCAACCTAAAATCGGGAAAAATTCTTTTATTGCGGAAAACGCCACCATCGTTGGAGATGTGGTAATCGGCGAACAATGCAGCATCTGGTTCAATGCAGTCGTGAGAGGGGATGTAAACAGCATTCGCATCGGAAACCAGGTAAACATTCAGGATGGTGCAATTATTCACTGCACTTATCAAAAGGCAAAAACAGTTATCGGAAACCGTTGCAGCATCGGGCACAGGGCAATCATACATGGATGCCGTCTTCATGATCATGTCATGGTTGGGATGGGAGCCATCGTAATGGACCATGCAGTAATAGAATCGTTCAGCATCATCGGTGCCGGATCGGTGGTTCTTGAAAATACCGTTGTGGAAACTGGATTCATCTATGCAGGTACGCCGGCAAAAAAAATTAAAGCCATCTCCGGGGAACAAAGAAAACTATTGGAAGAACTGCCGGATCGGTATGTGATGTATAGCCTGTGGTTTAAATGAATTAGCCGATTAGCTAATTAGCCGATTAGCCAATGAAGCGAATTTAATTAGCCAATATGCCGATTAGCCAATTAGCCAATGAAGCGAATTCAAATTGTATTACTTTGTATGCCCAATTTTTATGGCTAATTGGCTAATTGGCTAATTGGCTAATTGGCTAATTGGCTAATTGGCTAATTGGCTAATTGGCTAATTGGCTAATTGGCTAATTGGCTAATTGGCTAATTGGCTAATCGGCATATTGGCTAATTGGCTAATTGGCTAATCGGCTAATCGGCTAATCGGCTAATTGGCTAATTGGCTAATCGGAATTATTTCCAAAAATCCACCTTCTCCAGGTGAATCTTATTCTTGAAAAAATACCGCGTGCTCTCTTCGAATGATTTAGTGAAGTCAGAAACGTAAAAATGGTGTTTCGCTTTTTTCGATTTACTCAGCAGATTTTTTTCTTTCAGCACCTGCTTTACATGATCGGCAACTACGCCTGCTGTATCCACGATGCTGATCTTCTTTTTATAGAACTCTTCAACTTCGGGACGGATTAAAGGATAATGAGTACAGGCAAGAATGAGCGAATCGATCTTTGCCAGTTTACGGCTGGACAAATATGAACTGATGATTGAACGGCTGATTTTATTATTGAAAAATCCTTCTTCCACCATAGGAGCTAGCAAAGGTGTGGCTAAAGATGAAACGTCGAGGTTTTTGTTTTTTGCCTTTAACCTCTTTGGATAGATGTCGCTCTTAATCGTTCCTTTGGTTCCGATCACACCCACCCTCTTCAGGTTTTTATTGCTGATGATATAATCCACCACCGGATCGATCACATTGATTACGGGAACTCTTCCGTTCACAAAATCCTTAACGGCTTCGAATGCAAGAGCAGATGCTGTGTTACAGGCAATCACGATCATCTTGCAGTTTTGCTCCAGTAAAAACTGTGTGATCCTGATTGCATAATACTTTATTGAGTCGGGCGACTTATCTCCATATGGAAGATGAGCCGTATCGCCAAAGTATATCAGCGTTTCATTTGGTAAAACTTTATGAATTGCATGTGCCACCGTCAGTCCACCAATGCCGGAATCGAAAATTCCTATGGGTCTTGATGTCTTTCCAGGTGGTGATTTCTTAGTTGCCATAGGCGGGCGAAAGTAACACTCATTATTGAAGTATGAAAGTTGGTTACTGCTTATCGGTTATTCCTTATTTTGGATCTAGGTCATATTTACAATAATCAACACACAACAAACAAAATTCAAGTCCCTAACTGCCAATTAACGAATCAACGAATTAACTAATTAACTAATTTAAAAGGTCATCGAAAAATGCTACCTTCGCGACCAGCTATAACATTATGTGGTCGTCCTGCACGTGGATCTGGCAAGAATTTAGGTAAACAAGTGGGACAATTTGTATTTGTATTTAATTCAATATACCCGTTCGTTGAAATGTAAATATTTGTAACAGGATTTCCATCAAAATCAACAAAGCCAAAACCCGAAGGTAGTGCGACAGCAGTCTGGGTTATTAAATTATGTCCATTTAAAATTGGGGATACTCCACCAGGCTCGGGCTGCAATCCATAAGTTATGGTTTTTACATTATTGGGTTGTTCATAGTCATCATTCCAGTTAGCTCCGACGGTAGTTCCAATTTCAGTAATACCATAAAAGTCCTTTGCTTTTTTTATGAACCGTTTTAAATTATTGAAATCTGTTGGAGGGCTGCCAAAAGTAGACAATCGCCTTTCTGACTCAATTGGAAATAATTTTTGCATCCCATACAATATTAAAGAATTAAAATTATGATCTTTTGCATAATTTAATAATTGATCTTCCCTTTCATAAATCTGATCAGAGTTTTCATCGATTCCAAGTATTGCATTAGGAAAAAAATCGACGTAAAGTGATTTAGTATATGGTTGAGAATAAACTTTAATAACTAACAAAATACATAGGAGTGTAAAAGATATTTTTTTCATTGTAAATATATTTAGAAGTTAAATGAATAATTCTACTCCACTAAAAACTTAAACTGAAATTTTTTGTTTGAGCTTTCTATTTGCAAAATATAACAACCAGGCTCATCTACACCGTTTAATTTAATAATAAATTCGTTTTCATTTTTTCTTTGAGGAATTGCAGATTTCAATTGTGTCCCTAATATATTAAATAGAATAGCTTTCGTTACTTCGAAATTGTCTGCATGGAATGTTATAAATGAAGACGCTTTACATATAGTTGGATAAACATAAGTGTTATTCCTAGGGATAAGTCTTACATAAGATAAAATAATATTAGAATCTGAAAATTGAATAAGATACGCTTGTCCCAGAACGGGAGATCCTCCCCATGACATGGATCCAGCAATAATAATTTTTCCTTGAAAATAAAATGCCCTTTGAAGATTTCCATTATGGGGCATGGCAATAGTTTCAAAATCTTTGAATTGATATTGATTGTCTATCCAAAGAAGATTTATATTTCCATCAGGTATCAAAATTAAACTAGAATCAATATAACATATACTATTTGGATAAGACGCGTTTAATGGGCTTTCAGATAGTAAAACGCCTTGAGTATTAACCACATGAATATACTCAGGCCCTAAACCTCGTGAAGTCAAAATATAACCAGAAGGTATTTGATATAATGTGATTGCGATATTATTCAAACTGCTTATATAAGTTTGTTGCCAAACTACGTTGCAATTAGTATCAATAACAGTAAGTTGTGAATTATATGCTGAAATAATAGTATCATATACACCTCCTGCAATGATAATTTGATTTGAATCATAAATCATTGTTGCGGTTGGTTCATACCCAGGTATTGTTGGAAGATTTAAATTGCAGCCTATGCTATCGCCAAACTCGTTTAGTTTTAACATAAATCCTTTAAGGGGAGTAGATGTATCATAATAACCAAAAAAATACAAATAGTTATTAACCTCTACCATGCTATTGATGGTAAATTGTTGACTAGGTAATGAAATAATTTTTTTCCATACTTGGGTTCCGATGGAATTGTATCGGAGTACAAAAGACTTCGGAACAGATGCTTCAATAACTCCAGCAACAACAAAATCTCCATTACTTGTTTCTTTAACTACAGTGCCTCTATCTTCGACTGAAGAAATGGTATCTATATGATGCCATATTGGATTTCCTTGATTGTCTGTTTTCATAATAAATACATTTTGATCCCCATGAAACATCCAATCTTCTCCAGTTAAAACAAAATTGCTGTCCGAGGTAATAATCATATCACCACAATAACTACTGAACCCACCGATAGCATATGTTTTAAAAAAATCAATTTGTTGGCCCTTGGAATAAATTATAAGAATACAAAAAAGTAAGATTGAGATAAATCTTTTAAACATGGGAATTCGTATTTTAATAAAAATTAATGAAAAACCAAAACGTCACAAAATCACAATGGATATTCCGGACAAACAGACCCCTACTTTTCGGACTAAACCGAACCCTCATTTTCAACTGCGTTTTTTATGTTAATGATGATGATGTTTTAATGGTTCTGCTAAGTTAGTTTTTTAAGTTAAGAAGGTCAATATTTTCTTCGATTTCTGTCAACCAGCTGTGCCGGATTTGCTTATAAATGTAATTAAAAAACGAAATGCTTCGACGGACTTTAGTCCGTTGTATTTGTGTTGTGGATGTTAATCCACCGATAATCGCTCATCAACTTCCATTAAGTAATACAGTTTATTTAAAGTAGTAAACTCTTATACCAGCTTTTACAAAATAATTCCTCTGATTTCCTTTGTATTATTCATTTGTTAATTATGGGATGAGGCGTTAATTACAACATTAGAAAAGACAAGACATTTTTTCTAACCATGACCATTGCAAACACAAATGATTCATTTCATTTTTTAATTACATTTATGAGGAAATCCAGGTTTCTTTTGGAAGAAAAGTGAATCCAGAACCGAAGGCTTTTTTCAAATCTAACGGAACTGGAATTTAGTGTATTAACAAACACTGTTGTCCGGTTAAAAATTTTGCAACTCACTTTAGTTAATGGTACTGCAACATTTCGTCGTTGATTCTTTCTTTATTTGCTTGATCAAAGAAAGAAACAAAGAAAATCAAGCCAAAAAAAAGCTGCCCACCGCACAAGGCCGACGCTTCCCGCTTTTTTGGCAGGCCCTCGCACTGCATCCAACTAAATATTTTTTTCATAGGGCTTATTTTAATATACAATCACATAATTATTGTTTTTTAATCTTTTCGAACTAATAATAAATGAAAAATATTTTGCCCGGACAACAGTGATTTGATAATTCGAGAATAGCCATTCATCGAATCATCAAATCATAGAATTATCAAATTAAAATAAATCGCCAAAAAATGCTACCTTCGCGACCCGTTTAGCCCATAGAAGAATTCAGTGAAAAACATTCGAAATTTCTGCATTATTGCCCACATCGATCACGGTAAGAGTACCCTTGCCGACCGTTTGCTGGAATTTACAAAGACTATTACCCACAGAGAGGCGCAGGACCAGGTTTTGGATGATATGGATCTGGAGAGGGAACGCGGAATTACGATTAAGAGTCACGCCATTCAGATGCAGTACTTTTGGAAGGGCGAACAATATACGCTCAACCTCATCGATACGCCCGGGCATGTGGATTTTTCCTATGAAGTTTCACGATCCATTGCCGCCTGCGAAGGCGCATTGCTGATCGTAGATGCGGCACAGGGAATACAGGCACAG
Organism: uncultured Flavobacteriales bacterium; assembly: GCA_964595205.1. Taxonomy (GTDB): domain Bacteria; phylum Bacteroidota; class Bacteroidia; order AKYH767-A; family 2013-40CM-41-45; genus JADKIH01. The sequence continues at coordinate 24,302 of CAZQOQ010000027.1, forward strand.
ACGATTTCGAATTTATATCTTGCCCTCGAACACGGACTGGAGATTATCCCGGTACTTAACAAGATCGATCTTCCAAGCGCTGACCCTGAAGTGGTGAAAGACCAGATCGTTGACCTCGTCGCCTGCGAAAGAGATGCAATCATACCTGCATCGGCGAAAACAGGACTGGGAATTGAAGAAATTCTTGCAGCAATCATCGAACGCATTCCTGCGCCGAAAGGAAATCCTGAGGCTCCATTAAAGGCGTTGATCTTTGATTCGGTGTTTAATTCATTCCGCGGCATCATTGCCTATTTCAGAATTTTTGACGGAGAGATCAGGAAGGGAGATAAAGTGAAATTTCTCTCTACCGGAAAAGAATACATTGCCGATGAAGTAGGAATTCTGAAATTATTGAAAGACCCCCGTGAGGTTGTAAAGACCGGAGACGTAGGATATATCATCTCAGGGATAAAAGATGCGAGTGAGGTGAAAGTCGGAGATACACTCACGCATGTTGAACATCCATGCCTGGAGGCCATCAAAGGGTTCGAAGATGTGAAACCGATGGTCTTTGCCGGACTCTATCCCGTCGATACGGATGAGTATGAAGAGCTGAGAAAATCGATGGAGAAGCTTCAGCTGAATGATGCTTCACTGGTGTTTCAACCTGAGTCTTCCGTAGCGCTTGGTTTTGGCTTCCGCTGCGGTTTTTTGGGAATGTTGCACATGGAGATTATCCAGGAGCGGCTCGAGAGGGAATTCAACATGACTGTAATCACTACGGTTCCCAACGTTTCTTATACTGCATATCTTACCAACGGTGAAATACTGGAGATACACAATCCAAGCGAGATGCCGGATCCCAATTATCTAGAACGAATAGAGGAGCCTTACATCAAAGCACAGATCATTACGAAAGCAGAGTTCATCGGGGCGATCATGACGTTGTGTATCGGTAAGCGGGGCGTAATCACCGGGCAACACTATCTTACCACCGATCGTGTCGAACTCTCATTCCAGATGCCGCTTTCCGAAATCGTTTTTGATTTCTATGACAAGTTGAAATCTATTTCCAAAGGTTATGCATCATTTGACTATCATCCGATCGGGTACCAGGAAAGTGATCTCGTAAAGCTCGACATCCGTCTGAATTCAGAGCCTGTCGATGCGCTTTCAGCATTGGTTCACAGGAGCCACGCCTATGAGTTTGGAAAAAAGATGTGTGAGAAGCTGAAGGAACTCATTACCCGACAGCAATTTGAAATTATTATCCAGGCCAGTATTGGGACGAAGATCATTGCACGGGAAACTGTGAAGGCATTACGCAAAGATGTAACTGCCAAATGTTACGGAGGTGATATTTCACGTAAGCGGAAACTTTTGGAGAAGCAGAAAGAGGGAAAGAAGCGCATGCGCCAGGTAGGGAATGTGGAGATACCGCAGCAGGCTTTTATGGCTGTCCTTAAGTTGAATTAGTTAATTTGTTGATTAGTTAATTTGTTAATGTGCTTTTTTCAGAGATATTCTTTACTAAATAACGATTTTTTCTCCGTATAAACTCTGCGACTCTCCGTGTAATCCGTGTTAATTTTTTTATAGTTACCACGAATTATTTATATTTGATATGAGCAATTATATATCGAATGAAAAAGCTTACTACCCTCCTTTCATTGATATTTTTAATGATACATTCCAAAGGACAGAACATAGAAAACCCATCCTTCGACAGTGTCTACATCGGAGGAATCGACAGGATTTACGAATGGATAACATCTGATGCCTGGCCGACAGGTAGTGGCGACACGGTGCAACCTCTTACTCCCAATGCCCATTTTGTTTCTTCCGGACTACAATATCATGAAACATTGTTTTCAGTTCAGATCGATTATACTACTGCCTACGACGGTCCGCTTGCTGTTAAATTATTAACCGACTCGGACAGGGTTAAGAACGATGGAAATGCTTTCAGCGGCTTCGTAGTTAACGGCAACCATTTTTATACTGACAGCACTGGCTACATCGATTTTAGCAAATGCGGAACGCCGTTTCCTTACAGGCCCTATTCTTTAAAGGGCCATTATAAATTCGAAGACAATTCTCCTTCGCTTCATAATTATCCGCATGCAATTGTGCTGTTAAAGAAATACAATTCCATTACTCAGACATCAGACAAAGTTGGTTTCTCAGAAATCTACATTCAATTTTTTGCCACGAGTACATGGAGAGCCTTCGAAATGCCGATCAATTATTTCAGCAATGACGTCCCTGATTCTATAGTCGTTGCCTTTATTTCATCGGGAGCAAGGTTTCCAGCTACATTTTGGGTTGACAGTATTGGATTTGATTATAATTTTCCATCTGACATAATTGAAAATCCAACCAATGAAAAACTATTTCGACTTGACAGTAAAAACCACGTCATTTATTTCACAGAAAATAAGTTGATTCAGTCTGCCACCTTATTTGACATCAACGGAAAACTTGTAATTCATGAATCGTTTCCGCTAACTCAATTTGACGTTTCGGCACTTCCAAAGGGAAATTATATTTTAAGTTTTGGATTAAGAAGTAATGGAAGAAAAACATTTAAGATTAATTTACAATAATTTATCTGTCAATTTAAAAAAACATTAATTAAAATAAATAAAAGAATATTTTTACAAAACAGCCCTAAAGAATATCCTTATTCCTTGATAGTTTTCTTTACAAAATCTCCATCTTTCGTTTTGATCTTAATAAAATATAATCCCTTACTTAGAAATGTAAAATCAATCTCCCCTTCTGTTTGATTTGTTGGTCCTTCAAATTTTTTTATACCTAAACTATTATAAACAATTATAATTTTATTCCCTTCAATTGGTATGGAAAATTTTACAGCATTTTGAAATGGATTAGGATACAGGGAAAAAACATTAGTTTCTTTCATAGAAACATTATCAATATCTAAACAATCTGTTTGTGAAGTTATTCCCATACCGGTATCAGGTATTACAGTAGAACTTACAGTTTCAAAGGGATTACTTACAGAAAAATTCATTGATACTAAATTTGAAGTACAATTTGAGACGGTCGTAGAAGTTAGAAACTCTCTACATCCACTAAATCCCGTTTGATCAGTTTTAATTAAATAATATTGTGTTTGTACAACATAACCAGTATTTACTTCTTTAACATTTACACCTTGATTGTAAGTCCAATCTTGATAGGATCTGGTCCATATGGTATCACCATTTTGACTTAATTTTATTAATCTAACAAAATAATTACTTGATGTTTGGAGTGATGTTCCAGTAGTTATATAACAACTATCAGAAGTTTGTTGAATATCATTTGCATAGGCCCCCGTACCAGATAAATATGATTTTGCCCACGTATTATTTCCATTTACGTCCAATTTACAAACAAACATTCCATTACAACCGCCGCCACATAAAATAAATCCACCATCGAAAGTTCGATGAATTGCCGAAATATCAGTAAGTCCTATTCCCTTTTTTGACCAAAGTAAATTCCCGTTTTTACTTATCAGACTTAAATAGGTATTGTATAATTGACTCCTTGTTGTAACTAAAAAATTGCTATCAGTAGTTTGTTCAATACTAGTAATCTGTTCTTGACCATGATCACCATATCTAATATCCCATATTATATTTCCCGCCGAGTCAGTTCTTATTAAAAGATTATCGTTAATGGTTGATAGGCTGTCGCTCAAATTGCCACCGATAATAAATCCCCCATCTATCGTATTTAATAAAGTTGAGACTGTTGAACGGTAAGAAAAATTATATTTTTTATACCAAACCTCATTTCCATTAGCATCTGTTTTTAAAAGAATAATTTTAGTCTTAGGATAAGGAATGCCATCAATACTTGTCTGTCCTGCAACTATAAAACCACTATCATTAGTTTGTTTTACTGAATATCCCCTTTCGTCATCAATGTCATCAAATTTTTTCGTCCAAATTATGGTTCCTAAACTATCAGTACGTACTAAAATTACGGATTCACTTGACTCTCCTAAACCACCTACTCCAGTAAGTATAAAACCATTGTCTATTGTTTTATCAAAATCGATTAGTAAACCACCATATTGAATGTGGAAAGTTTGGCAAAAACTTAAATTTGAAAATATCAAAAAAATAGAATTTAGAATCCAGCGTCTCATAATTAGCAAATTAAGGTATTAAGGTATTTCGTAAATATATAATTAAAAGGTAATATTCAAAATCGAATTATTACGAATGTGCGGTTTCAAGAAAGGAATAGTATCAAATAGTAAACCGCGTTTCTTTTTCTCTCTTATTTGAAAATTGTTTTTCGGGTTGCTATCCCGGTTCCTGCATCTCTTTCCCTCCGCTCCATGCAATTTTTCACTACAGAAAACACTCCATGGTTTTTGGCGACTTATGTCGCGTCTGTTGCTGGGCGAAGTCTTAAGCGCGAACACTAATTTGGATCTAATGAACGAAACTCAGCTATGAGCGCGTGACTTCGTCCTGGTACTGTCCCCCTCAGCAGGTAAATGTACACTCGAGGATTTCTACGCGAGTAATATATTTGAATAATTCTCACTCTCTTGCGAGCCGAAGCGTTGGGATAATCCATGTTCAGGCATCTACACCGTGAGGGGCACAGTACCAGGACGAAGTCACGCGCTCATAGGAAGGTATTTTTCTTCGATTCGAGTTTAGTGTTCGCGCTTAAGACTTCGCCCAGCACAGTAACAATGGATTTGTTAAACATCAATAACTTCAGAATCCTTCCTGGATTTCATCTCCTCGGGAATAATCGCAAGAATCATTTTCTTTAATGCTTCAATCAGTCTCAGCTTAATAAATTCCCGGTGAGTTACAATGCTTATTTCCCTGGCCGGCGTTGGGGGTTTAAAAAATCTCAATCGCTTTTTTTGTGATGGAGTAAGATTAAAAGTCGCCAGTTCGGGGATAATGGTAATTCCGAAATTTTTCTCAACAATATTCTTAAGAGTTTCAATGCTTCCCGCCTCGTAGTGGATTTTCTCTTCACTGCCGAGTGCCTTTTTCAGCTGACAAAAATTTAAAATCTGCGAGCGCATGCAGTGCCCTTCTTCGAGCAACCATAATCGCGAGATGTCGATGTTGGATGGCAATACATATTGTTTGTCAAATCCCTTTTCTTTATTGTTCACATACAAAAAGTATTTTTCGAAAAACAACGGCTGCTCTTTAATGGAATTGTCGTTCAGAGGAGTTGCAAGTATTCCTGCATCCAGTTGTCCGGCCTTTAATTTGGAAAGGATCGTCGTGGTTGTATGTTCGTTTATGTTTAGTTTCACGTTAGGAAATGCAACAGAAAAATTTTTCAGGAATAGCGGAAGCAGATAAGGAGCAAGCGTAGGAATGATTCCCACTTTCAGTTCTCCGGAGACTTCACCCTTCTCATCGCTGATGATTTCCTTCATCCTCCCCGCTTCTGCCACTACCTTTCTCGCCTGTTCGATGATCTTCTTTCCGGTTTCTGTTGGAGTGACGGGCTGGCGGCTCCGGTCGAATATTTTTGCTCCCAGTTCATTTTCAAGCTTCTGTATCATCATGCTTAGCGTCGCCTGGGTCACGAAACTCTTCTCCGCCGCTTTCGCAAAATGCCTGAAGGTGTCCACGGCGATGATGTATTCAAGCTGTTGTAAGTTCATACTTATAGATATTATCTATGTAAATATAGAAAATATCTATTTGATTGATCGATAAAATAAATGCAACTTCGCATCACATAACCAAAAACTAAAGATCGTGGCAAAGAAAAAATTAACAACCGCAAGCGGAAGACCATTTACTGAGTTTGATAACTCAATGACTGCAGGGCCCCGCGGTCCTATTTTGTTGCAGGATTATTTTCTGCACGAGGACATGGCCCATTTTAACCGGGAACGAATTCCCGAGAGAGTTGTGCACGCCAAGGGCACAGGCGCATTCGGTACTTTTACGGTAACGAACGACATAACAAAATATACCAAAGCAAAAATCTTTTCTAAAGTCGGCAAACAGACGAAAATGTTTATCCGTTTCTCTACCGTAGGCGGGGAAAAAGGAAGCGCCGATACCGAGAGAGATCCGCGTGGCTTCGCCATAAAATTCTATACGGAAGACGGCAACTGGGACCTGGTGGGCAATAACACTCCCGTGTTTTTCATCAAGGACCCTAAAAAATTCTCGCATTTCATCCACACCCAAAAACGCGACCCTAAAACCAATTGCAAGAGTCCGACGATGATGTGGGACTTCTGGTCACTCAATCCCGAGTCGTTGCACCAGGTCATGATCCTGATGAGCGATCGTGGTACACCGTTTTCCTACCGTCACATGCACGGATTTGGAAGTCACACCTTTTCATTAATCAATAAAAACAACGAACGCGTGTTTGTAAAATTCCATTTCAAATCCTTACAGGGAATAAAGAATTTCACGAACGATACAGCGACAGAAATGAAAGGCCATGATCCTGATCATGCACAGCGTGACCTCGTGGAAGCCATCGAGAAAAAAGATTTTCCGAAATGGGCGATGAAGATACAGGTGATGACCGATGAACAGACAAAGTCATTCAAGTGGAATCCATTCGATTTAACAAAAGTATGGCCTCATGGAGATTATCCATTGATCGACGTTGGCGTAATGGAATTGAATGAAATCCCGTCGAATTACTTCCGCGATGTTGAGCAGTCTGCCTTCGCTCCTGCTCATGTCGTCGATGGAATCGGATATTCGCCCGACAAGATGTTACAGGGTCGTTTGTTGTCGTATCCTGATGCGCATCGTTACCGTTTGGGCGTAAACTACGAACAATTGCCGGTAAATAAATGCCCATACATGGTTGCCAATTATCAGCGCGACGGTTTCATGCAATTCGGAGATAACGGAAACTCCGATCCGAATTACCGCCCGAACAGCTTCGACGAAATCGTTGTGGATGAAAGTTACAAAGAGCCATCCATGCAACTGGATTCTCTCACTGCCGACTGGTACGATCGCAATGCAAACGATAACGATCACTATACACAACCGGGTAATCTGTATCGTAAAGCGATGAACGACCAGGACCGGAAAAACCTTGTAAGCAACATCGTTGGTGCCATGAGCGGAATTTCCGGACCGAAGAAAGATGAAATCATCCAGCGCCAGCTGTGTCATTTCTTCCGCGCCGACATTCAATTGGGAATGGCTATTGCTACCGGACTGGGTGTGACAGTAGATGAAAAATCAATGGCTCACGCAGAACAGGTTTAACATACAGATTTAAATGATTACCCTGTTTTCTCTGATAACAATCTAATTGAAAAAGGAATGGTATTTTTACTGTTCCTTTTTCTCGTTTTACCTTGTTAAATCAAATCAAAAATAAACAAGCCTCTATAAAACAATGGCTGAAGAAATTCGGGCTGTTAGGGTTTTTATTTTTTCTTATTAAAGGTTTGTTTTGGTTATATATTACTTACGTACTTATAAAGTAAAAGTCAAAAAGTAAAAGTCAAAAATCAAAAATCAAATATCAAAAATCAAAAATGACTTGTTAGAAGTCGGAAGGCTGAGGCCTGAATACGATAATCTGATATCCATCTACAGAATTGAATGCTTTTTTTGATTGTTGATTGTTGATTGTTGATTGTTGATTGTTGATTTTTGATTTTTGACTTAATTAATCTAATTGCAACTAACATTCTGGTAAATTCACAGGAACATTCGTTGCAAGCCCGCCTTCGGCAGTCTCTTTGAATTTGGTATTCATATCAAGAGCCGTATTCCACATCGTCTTTACGACATCGTCAAGAGAAACACGTGCCTTTCCAGGATCGCTGTTGAGTGCAAGTTGTGCCGCCGTGATTGCTTTGATTGCACCCATCGTATTTCTTTCGATGCACGGAATCTGTACGAGTCCTCGAATCGGGTCGCAGGTTAAACCGAGATGATGTTCCATGGCAATCTCAGCAGCCATCAATGCCTGTCTTGCACTACCGCCCATCCTTTCAGTGAGTGCACCTGCAGCCATAGCCGACGAAACGCCGATCTCAGCCTGGCAGCCGCCCATGGCCGCTGAAATCGTTGCGCCTTTTTTGAAGATGCTGCCGATCTCAGATGCGGTTAAGAGAAAACGAATGATGTCGTCGTCCATCACATTCTTAAAAAATATCGAATAATATAAAAGTACGGCAGGGATGACTCCTGCTGCGCCATTGGTCGGCGCAGTTACAACCCGGCCGAAAGAAGCATTTTCTTCATTCACCGCCAATGCAAAACAGGTGACCCAGTCGAGCGTATATTTAAAATCATTTCCCCCGTCATGGATTTCCTTTATCCATTCCCTGTAATTATTATACCGCCTTCCTTCGAGAAATTTTTTATTAAGATCAGCTGCACGGCGAACCACTTTCAATCCGCCGGGTAATTCTCCGCGGGAATGACATCCCCTGTAAATACATTCGGTCATCACATTCCAGATGTGAAGAACATTTTTTCTCACCACATCCTCACTTCTCCAGCACTTCTCATTTTCCATGACGACCTGGGAGACGCTCAGCTTATTCTTATCACAATAGGCCAAAAGTTCTTCCGAAGTATCGATCGGGAAAATTAAATTGACCTTATTCTTCGCAGAAGATTTTTCTTCTCCTTCCTTCACCACAAATCCGCCGCCGACGGAATAATATGTTTCAGAAATTTTTTCCGAGTCCGTTAAATAAGCATCGAATGTGAGGGCATTGGGATGAAAAGACAGACTCTCGGTAAATAGGAAGATGATATCCTCGTCGGGATTGAAAGTCACGTATCTCTTTCCATTTAACTGCAATGAATTCGCAGCCTTGATTCCGGCAATGGTCTTGTCTATGCTGTTTACATCAAAAGTAACGGGATCAAAACCCGATAATCCAAGCTGCACGGCAATGTCGGTTCCGTGTCCCCGGCCTGTTTTGGCGAGGGAGCCATATAGCCTCACCCGGACTTTATTAATTTTATCGATTAAATTTTGATCCGTTAATGATTGTAGAAACTGATGAGCGGCCATCCACGGCCCCAGGGTATGTGAACTGGAAGGCCCGACACCAATTTTAAACATGTCGAATACCGAAATTTGCTCTTGTTGGGTCATAAAATGCAAAGGTAAGAGTAAAAACTAAAATTATCTTTGTAACAAATGACCCGGACAATGCGTCCCATTATCAGAATCCGGCCTCTATTGAGTAAATGACTACAACTGAGTACAATAAATGCGTTGATGATTACGCCGACGGAGTCTACCGTTTCATCCTGAAAAATATGAAGGATGAAGAAGAGGCGCGCGACGTTGTTCAGGATGCATTTGAAAAAATGTGGAGAAATATTGAAAATATCGATGGCGGAAAATCGAAGAGTTATTTGTTTACGACGGCTTATCATACGATGATCGACAGGATCCGGAAGAAAAAGCATGTGAGCGATTATACGGAGGTGAATGAAGAAAGCCTCTTTCATTCGGATCAATACAGTGATTTAAAAAGCATTTTAAACAATGCAATCAATCTTTTACCGGATACACAAAAGGCAGTCATTCTCCTGCGCGACTATGAAGGGTATAGTTATGAAGAAATCGGGACCATAACCGGTTTAAATGAGTCACAGGTAAAAGTGTATATCTACCGCGCCCGTTTATTTCTGAAAGAGTATATAGGAACCATTGAAAGAGTAATATAAAAGAAAAACAGATGATCTCCCGTTCAAATTATGAAGTAGTTTTCATCGATTATTTCGATGGGAAACTGGATAAGGTCCGGGAAGGGGAGCTTTTCCGGTTTCTAAAGGAAAACCCCGACTTACAGGAAGAATTTAATATGATCGCCGGAGTTAAGATTGAACCGGATCTCAACGAGAAATTTGCGAATAAAGAAAATCTGAAAAGGAAACCGATCACACTTAAAAATTACAAGACCTGGCTGATCGCATACGTGGAAAAAGACCTGACTGAGGATGGCGAAAAAGAAGTTGAGAATTTCTTAAACAATAATTCAGCATTCAAAAAAGATCTTGAGCTCTTAAAGCTGACACGTCTCGTTCCTGATCATCAGGTTATTTATTCTAAAAAAAATTCCTTAAAACGGGGTGGCAGGATTTTATATTATAGTCCGGCCGTCAGACAATTTGCATCCATTGCTGCAGCATTGTTCATTCTTGCGATTGCCTATTTTATAATCACTCAACTTAATACCCCCTCTTCTATCGTTTCTGACAAAAAGGGAATAGAGAATAATGATCAAACCGACAGGAAAGAAATAATTCAGTCTCCTGATAAAGAACAGGCCGAATTGATTAGTCCGGAAGTTGCAAAAACTCCGAAAGAAAAAGTAAAATCGAATCACGGGGTGGTTCCTTACGGTCGAAATAAGATTAATAAAATAGATCGTATCGATTCCAAACAAGTAGCTGTTGATGTTACGAACGATTCACTCAGGGTTTTGCAGATACCGGAGAATTCGGCACTGGCTCATGAAGACGGAGACAGCAGCAGATCAGATGATATGATTGTATTACATACTGGGGACAGGGTTGTACCGGTAGGACAACTCTCACTGAATTCAAAAAACATCTCCGACATTTTCAGTGAAGAAGAAATAAAGGAATTGCAGGAACTTCAAAAAATTAAATTGAAAAAACCGGAAGACGAATCTAAGAAATTAGCCGATCTTGCTTCAGAAGAATTGGAAAAACTCTCTAAAAAAACAGACATTAGATTTGAAAAAATTAATGATTCGGAGAATAATTCTGTTACGTATGCTTTTGGAGTGGGAAAGAATTTTTCGCTATCACACACAAGCGGAAAATAGTATGCGATCCGGCTTTGATGTAGCTGGAAATTTCAAACAACCATTCATGAGCAGGGACTACTTTAGTCGCTTATATTAACCCGGGGACTAAAATCAGCCCGCCCATTTTGTTACTGGCAATTCAATTTAAAATATTTAATGATATTATAAAAAGACTGACTCCCTGCATCCGTCAATCCCCCACATACTAATGACCGGCCGCATAATCAGATACACAAAGAAATAAATTCAAAAAAAAGTTCCACGCCTGTAACATCCATCCATGCATAGGCGTCATATACATAGAAGAAAAAAAATAAGTGACGAGTAACAAACAATCACACTCATGCGTCACATACACAGAACATACAAATAAAAAGCTTTTATGAAAACTAAAATCATCACTACACTCTTATTTTTTACAACTACATTAATTTGTCTGAGCACAGGAGCAGCCGAGTCGTTCACAAAAATTCACCTGAACGGAGATGCGAAAATTTTTCTTAGGCAGGATTCGATAAGTTCGGTGAGATTCACCGGCGACGATGATGCGGAGGATGCAATGACATCGATAAAAAACGGCACACTAATGATAGATGGAAGCCCGGATAACGATGTAAATATTTCCATCGCAAACCTCCAGGAAATTAAAATCTCCGGCAACGGTTCTGTTACAGGCATTTCGACATTTAACACAGAAGATCTCAGGCTAAATGTGGATGGTAACGGAAAAATAGTCCTGGATGTAAATGCCACAAATGTAACAGCACAGCTTTTAGGAATAGGTAAGATAACGCTGAGCGGAAGCGCGAACGATGTTAATTTGTCAATTCCCGGTTCGGGAAAGATCGATGCCATGGGACTGAAGTCGGGCAAAGCAAATGTCAACATTTCCGGTGTGGGTAAAATAATGGTGGACGCGACGGAAGTTTTAAACAGTAATATCAGCGGCAGCGGCAATGTTTACTACCGGACACTTCCCAAGTTCCGCAACGATAATATTACTGGAATCGGAAACGTCAAGAATGCCGACGATCAGAATGTTTCGGTGGATTCAAATCCCGACACAACCAAATTAAATTTTGGCGATAACCAGCTCTGGGTGATCGGTAAAAAGAACTTCATTCATGAAAAGAAGCACAAAGTTAAGCCGATATGGGCTGGTTTTGAAATGGGATTGAATTCATATGTGAACGGCGACGGCTCATTCGATATGGTACCGGGTTACGAAAACTGGGAATTGCGCCTGGAGAAATCAATTTATGTAGGATTAAACATCGTTCAGACGCAGGTCGAATTAGGGCACAGTAATGTCTGGCTTTTTACAGGACTTGGAATTTCGTGGAATAATTACCGCTTTGCGAGCGACGTCTATCTTGAAAATGGCCCGGTGACCATTGCAAAGGTAGATACATCACCGGATGTAGGTCACCTGAAATCTAAACTGGTTGCCATATACATGAATGCCCCGGTGATGTTTGAAGTTTTCACGAGCAACAACAGCAAAAAGGCAGTTCATATCGGTGCCGGTGGAATATTCGGCCTCCGCATAGGTTCGCATACGAAGCAGAAAATAGAAATTGACGGGGATGCAGTAAAAGTGAAGAACTTCGATGATTTCAACCTGGCACCTTTCCGTTATGGCTTCAGGGTGGCAGTCGGCTATGGTAAATTCAACCTGTTTGCAGATTATTATGCATCCTCGTTGTTTAAGGATCAAAAAGGAGCTACTCTTTACCCTGTTAACGCAGGAATAACCTTCATAGGGTTTTAAATGTTAAAACAGTTAATTATATCAATACATAAATAATTGTTAAATATTTTATAATAATGAACAGGATCACTAAATTTAAAAGTTAAAATTCATTAACCCCTCCTCTTAATAATATTTAAAAAAATCAATCCTGAAATAATTTATCTCTAAAAGAAAAAAAAATGAAAACAAAACTCTATTCAATAGCGCTGATGATATTCAGTCTGATTGCAATCGAAGGTTTCAGTTGTACAATTCAGGGAAATGGCTTGTTAAAGAATCAGTCAGAAGCAGGGTTCACAAACATTGCCTTAAAGACTTATGCGAATGTTATTATCACACAGGGCGATAAAACAGAAGCGATAATAAAGACCGATGATAATACATACACAAATATTCGTTTGGAGGTTGTTAATGATAAATTGATCATTTCCGCTTCCGACAAAAAAATGTTGCCAAATCATCCAACTGTCTATGTGACTTTAAAAACACTCAACAAGGTTGAATTAACCGGCTCCGGAAACGTATCTTTTGCAAACCAGTTAAAAAGCAATAGCCTGGAATTCCGTCTCACGGGTTCAGGAAATCTAAAAGCGAATTTTGATGCAAAGGCGATTAAGATTGTCAACTCCGGATCCGGACATCTGGAAATGGCAGGAAAGACAGGCTCTTCAAACATTACGATTAGCGGTAGCGGAAACGTGAATGGCCAGGATCTAAAAGCTTCGAAGAGTAAAATAAAAATTTCAGGAAGCGGAACGAGTATCGTTGATGTGGAAGAAGAACTGGAAGTGGACATTACCGGAAGCGGGAATGTTTATTTTATCTCGTACCCGGAAAGAGTTCTCGCTGTGAGTTATGGCAGCGGTCGCTGCGAGAAACTAAAAGCATAACATCGATTTTGAAAATTTAATCCCGAACACTTTCGGGAATAAAATGCCAGCAATAAGTTGCTGGCATTTTGTTTTTTAAAGAGAATATTTTTCCGCGAAAATCTGCGGTTTAATTTGCATAGATCATGTATGAATCGAATTTTTTTGAAACCACGGAAATTATTTCTTTCTTTATGAACTTCTTTAAACTCTAGCTACAGCTAAAGTATTTCAAAATTCCGATACGATTAGATTTTTTTCAATTCTTTATGAAAGACTTTAGTAAATCGATTATATACTTTTTATTGACTATCACTTGCATCATCATTCTGAAAAATGCATGGGTTAGTGATGATTCGTATATCGGATTCAGAACTGTATATAACTTCACTCATGGGTATGGCCTTACATTCAATATCAATGAAAGAGTGCAATCGTTTACCAATCCTCTCTGGATATTGTTAATTTCGTTTTTCTATTTTTTCACCGGTGAAGCCTATTTTACATCTATAGCTCTCTCCATTCTGATCACCCTTTTATCATTGTATTTTTTAACTGTGAAATTCTCTGATGACCTTAGAAGGACGATATTGATTTTCCTATTGGCCATTTCATCGAAAGCATTTATTGATTACAGTACAAGCGGCCTGGAAAATCCACTGTGTAATTTTTTTATAGTACTTTTTGTAATAGCCTATTTAAGTAAAATCACAGTAAACAGAAAGCTGTTTCTGTTATTTTTGATTGCATCGTTAGCTGCTGTAAATCGCCTTGACAATTTGATTTTATTTATTGCACCGTTACTTACACAAATAAAATACCTTGGTAAAAAGAATATATTATTAGTTCTCGCTGGGCTATCTCCATTAATTATCTGGGAATCCTTTTCACTTTTATATTTTGGCTTTCTTTTCCCGAATACCTATTATGCAAAATTGGATTCGGGAATTAGTACTTTGGAATATATGCAACAGGGCATGAGATATTTAATCAATTCATTTAGCTTAGACCCTATCACACTTTTAGTAATTGCATTTGCAACCATTAGTTCAGTCATATATTCCGTTAAATACAAAAAGTATTACCTGTTGTCATTTACAATCAGCATCATTTTATACCTCATTTACATAATCAAAATTGGCGGTGACTTTATGAGTGGCCGCTTCTTGACAAGTATTTTCATACTGTCATTAATAATTATTACTCAGATAAAGTTGAGTAGTTTAAACAAAATAATTTTTATTTGTATCGTAATTGGAATCTCCATTTTCTCGCCTTATACACCAATAAAATCAGGCCCCGGATACCGGAATAACGAATTGGTATTTTATAAAATTGTAACCCATGGAGGTGTTGCTGATGAAAGAGCCTGGTATTTTCCACGAACTGGTTTGGTGAATTATAATAAAACGCCATTTATGAAAAGTGTTGAGAAGAGTTTGGACAATCTGATCATTCATGGCGACAGTATTACAAGTTATTCTGAAACACCCGAAGTTTTGGGCTTTACAGCTTATAGTATCGGTCCGAATAATTACATATTTCATCACATGGCCTTATCGGATGCTTTAATGGCGCGTCTGCCTCGTGATAAGGATGCAGAAGACGGATGGAGAGTGGGACACATCCTTAGAAAAATTCCGGATGGATATGTTGAAACATTGAGAACGGGAATCAATCATATAAAAGATAAGAATCTGGCATTGTACTACGATAAATTAACTCTCATAATCAAGGGTGATATCTTCGATACAGAAAGGCTGGAAACGATTTTCAGGATGAACACCGGTAAGTATGATTACCTTGTTGACAAGGAGTTTTATGCGGGTATAAAACGGTAGACTCTTGCTGGGCGATTTCTTAAGCGCGAACACTAATTTTGATTTATTGAACGAAACTCAGCTATGAGCGCGTGAATTCGTCCTGGTACTGTCCCCCCCAGGCAGGTAGATGTACACTCGTGGATTTCTACTCGAGTAATAAATTCGAATAATTCTCACTCTTTTGCGAGGCGAAGCATTGGGGTATTCCATGTTTAGGCATCTACACCGTGAGGGGCACTGTACAAGTACGAATTCACGCGCTCATAGTAAAGTTATCGTCTTTTTTTCAAATGTAGGGTTCGCGCTTAAGAATTCGCCGAGCATGGACTTTAATTTGAGAATTTGAAAATGTGCCAATTTGAAAATGGAAGCAGATGCACTTTCAAATTTTCAAACTACAATCAATGTTTTAATTTATTCAAAAAATCAATATCAACAGACCCCGTATTCCGGTAAATCATCGTAAGAATTGCAAGCCCTACGGCAACTTCTGCTGCAGCCACTGCCATAATAAAAAACACAAAAACCTGTCCTGCAGGATCGGAGAGATAGGTCGAAAAAGCAACGAGCAAAAGATTCACAGCATTCAGCATTAATTCAATGCACATGAAAATGATGATTGCATTCCTGCGGAAGAGAACGCCAAGTACGCCGATGCAAAACAACAGCGTGCTTAGCATCACATAATAATTAAGCGGAACGAGTTTGAAAATGTTATTTGCTGTTTCCATTATTTGATTTCTTTTTTACCTAACATCACCGCTCCGATCATCGCCACAAGGAAGAGTATGGAGGAAATTTCGAATGGCAGCATGAAATCGTTATACAGTACTTTTCCAAGGCTCTTGATCATGCCGACCTGTATTCCTCCGTTCATTTGCATTGTATCGTTTGCAGAGCGCAACGTACCAACCAATACCACCATCAGCAATCCTCCGGCTATCGTTGCTGCTATTTTCAGTAATTTGCTTTTATGAGGTTCCGTTTCTGCATTGAGGTTGAGCATCATGATCACATAGAGAAACAAGACCATGATTGCGCCTGCGTAAACGATGATATGCACGGCTGCAAGGAACTGTGCATTCAATAAGACATAATGAGCTGCAATGGCAAAGAAGGTCAATATGAGATACAATACGCTATGAACAGGATTTTTCGAAACGACGACCATGAGGGCACAGAGTATCGATAAGAATGACAGAAAGTAAAAAAGTGAAAGAACCATGGGTTATTTTTTATCTCGTGTTTAAGAATTGGATAAACATTTTCATAGTCTGTTATGCTGAAGATTTTTATTCTTCTTGAATTCCAAAACTTCATTTGTCTGGCGTTTAGTTACATCGATAGGATTTTCCATCGTCTCCACCAGTTTATCCTTCCCATAAATAAAATCACTCCTTTCGAATGATGTAGGAACGAGCCTGTCGGTCAGAAAAATAGACTCTTTGGGACAAGCCTCTTCACACAGCCCGCAGAAGATGCAACGCAGCATGTTTATCTCGTACATGGATGCATATTTTTCCTCCCTGTATAATTTCTCTTCACCCGGTTTTCGCTCGGCGGCGGTCATCGTAATCGCTTCGGCGGGGCAGGCAATCGCACAGAGTCCGCAGGCTGTGCAGCGTTCAGCTCCATTCTCATCTCTCTTCAATACATGAAGCCCGCGATAAGTTGGAGCATACGTCCTTGTAACCTCAGGAAATGAAATCGTCACCTTCTTTTTAAAAAAATGCTTCAGGGTTATCCGCATCCCGTTAATGATGGCCGGCAGGTATAGCCGTTCGATGAATGTGAGTTCTTTCTTTACTACGACTTTGCTTCTATTTGTGAGTTTTTCCAACTTCTTTTGTTTGGCGTTTGGAGTTTGGCGTTTGGCGTTTGTGTTACTGTTTTATCGTTTTACCGTTTTACTGTTTTATTGTTTTACTGTTTTACTGTTTTACTGTTTTATTGTTTTACTGTTTTATTGTTTTATTGTTTTATTGTTTTTTATTTTATTGTTTTATTGTTTGGT
>CAZQOQ010000028.1:0-24613 GCA_964595205.1 uncultured Flavobacteriales bacterium
TAAAACAATAAAACAATAAAACAATAAAACAATAAAACAATAAAACAATAAAACAATAAAACAATAAAACAATAAAACAATAAAACAATAAAACAATAAAACAATAAAACAATAAAACAATAAAACAATAAAACAAAAACAACAAAACAATTAAAACGGCCAACGGCTCACGGCACACGGCTAACGCCAAACGCCAAACGCCAAACACCAAACGCCAGAATGGAAGAAGGAAAAATAAGAGTAGGAATTACCTGTGGAGACATAAACGGTGTCGGGCTGGAAGTAATCATGAAGACATTCCTTGATAACAGGATGCACCAGGTTTGTACGCCCGTGATTTATGCGAGCAATAAGATGGTGAGTCAGCAGAGGAAACTTCTTAACATGAACGACTTTCAATACCTGACAGTAAGGAGCAGCAATGAGATCATTCTTCGCAAAACGAATGTGATCAACTGCTGGGAGGAAGAAATACCTGTTGAATTCGGAAAGGAAACTGAAAGCGGCGGCAGGCATGCACTGCTGTCTTTGCGTGCTGCATTAAGTGATCTGAAAGAACATAAAACCGATGTACTTGTTACGGCTCCGATCAACAAGCACAACATTCAGTCTGATGAGTTTAAATTCAATGGACATACCGAATTCCTTGCAGAAGCATTCGGCACGCCCGATCACCTGATGTTTCTCGTTAGCAGCGATCTCCGGGTGGCTGTCGTTGCCGGACATGTTCCCATGAAGGAAGTTGCTTCAAAATTATCTATAGAAAAAATCATCAGTAAAATAAAGCTGATGAATCAGTCTTTAAAAAGGGATTTCAAAATACGTAAACCAAGGATTGCAGTTTTAGGTTTGAACCCGCATGCAGGCGATGCAGGACTGATCGGCTCCGAAGAGAAAGACATTATAATTCCTGCAATTAAAAAATGTTTCGACGAAGGAGTTTTTGTTTATGGCCCCTACTCTGCCGATGGCTTCTTCGGATCGGCAGCCTATAATAATTTCGACGCTGTGCTTGCCATGTACCACGACCAGGGACTTATCCCTTTCAAGACTCTTACTTTCTCTTCGGGAGTAAATTTCACGGCCGGGCTGCCTATCGTTCGAACGTCTCCGGATCATGGTACGGCATATGACATTGCCGGGAAGGGAACGGCAAATGAGGATTCATTCCGCCAGGCAATTTATACTGCTATCGATATTTTAGGAAATCGTGAAGAGTATGACGAGATCACTTCCAATCCCCTGGCTTTTTCGAAACAGGGAAGGGATCAATAATTCGTTAATTCGTTAATTTGATAATTTGATAATTTGATAATTTGAGGATGAAAAGGTGTATTATAATTAGGCAGCATAAAATGAAAATTATCTTTTTTTCTTTTTAGCTCGTTTTGGTTGTTTCGGTTTTCCTTTAGCGACAGCTGCAATTACACCTTCCATCGTTTCGAAAATTTTTAAAACGCCGTGTTCTTTTTTAGTTTTCTTTTTTGCCAAAGGATAAATGGTTTTTAATAGAGAACTACTTTTTGTACTATTAATTCTTTTTCAGTCTGTAAATTTAAAAAATAAACTCCTTGAAAGAGCCCTTCTACATTCACAGGATTCTCAAAATCGTTTTTTTCAAAGACCTTTCTTCCATCTAAATCGTTTATTGAAACTGAAATTATTTTTTCAATCTGATCGTTGAAATCAATCCATATTTTTCCAGTCGATGGATTTGGATAAACAGAAATATTATTTTCAGCAAGAACATTATTAATACCGGTAACAAAAGTATTTGCTGATGGTGTCGGATCGGAAGGGTTGCAACCTAAATACCTATAGAGAAAATTACTTACGAAACGAACAGTGGTGTCCATATAGGCAGTATTGGAAACATAAGGAACATGGTCAGCGCCGAAATAAGTGTACATTTCATTCTGCACACCAATCATATTTGCATAATCAGAAATCGAATAACTACCATCTACTACCATCACGGGGAATACGCCAAGAAGGTAAATCGTAGCCGTTGCATAAGGAACCGTTCCATCGTGATCACCATGCATGGAACAGAAGGGAATATCTCCAGGCTTTATATACGTTTTATTTCCTAATGCGCCGCAAAGATCAACGACTGCATTTATAGTTGATGGATATCCTGGATTTCCGCTGTCGCCTTCCATGCCACCAATAGATGTTGTATCAACTTCTGTAGGTAATTCGGCGGGTTCATCAAGATAAGCGAGATGAAGGGCTGCAAATGCTCCCGCAGAACTTCCGCCGCCAAAGATGATTGAAGGATCGATACGGTAAGTATTTGTTGTAGATGCATCTTTTCTGAAAAAACGAACGGCTGCTTTCATATCCTGCACTGCACGAAATACTGTTTCAGTCGCAGCCTTCATGGTTGGAGGAAAGACTGAATACCCCAGCCTGTATTCGATCGATGCACATACGTAGCCGCGTTTGGCAAAATGATTACAGAGTGATACAATATCAACATCATTCTTTGTTCCTCCTACGAAGCTTCCTCCATGAACCCATACGATCAGGGGCCGCATCGCCAGGCTGTCGCCATCGGGTTCATAAACATCAAGTTTCAGAACCTGTGTTGAGCCACTGGAAGTAATGTTTGACCCATATACAACATTCGAAGTAATATGAACTGAAGAAAAAAATTCAGTATCGTAACGGCCGGAATTACATTGTTGAGCCAGGGTGACTTCAGCAAAAAATAATATCACTGACAAACAAAAAATTAAAACTCTGTTATTCTTCATCGAAAGTGTCCTTAAAAAAGGAAGCCGGTTACAACCGGCTTCCCTGTATATTATTAATTCAACGTTATCCGTTTTACGATATCTCCATTTGTGAAATGAAGTTTGACGAGGTAAATTCCGGCGGAGAGATTCTGCCTGTCGATGTCATAGATAAAACGATCATCCCCTTGTATGTTCCTCACCACTCTTCCCGACAAATCGGTGATCTCGGCATTTTTCAGGTCGGTGAAAGCAGCATCGACTACGATCCGGAAATTGCCTGATGATGGATTCGGATAGATCACAACAGATTTTTCCAGCGTCTCAACAGGATCGATGCCTACGTTTAATGATAAGCCGCGGAACATTCTAGGGCAAACATAACCCTGTACAGTATCGATGTATGCCATTCCTTTGGCTTTGCTCATGTCGGGGTTTGATGCAAGACTGGCAGCATTTTGCGTACAAGTAGTATCCCACCATTCCCACGGGCCCGCTTCGCCGGTAAGAAGTCCTGGCGGATCCGGACGTTCAAGCGGGCAGAGTCCGTCGTAGCCATCATTGACTGCATTTGCACGTACCGTAAACGGATCGGTTAGTCCCAGGAAAATAAAAGAATTATTATTTCCAAAAGCATTCGCTATACGCACGATATCATAACTGCCACTAACGTTTACCACAAATTGCCCGGTGGTTGGAACAATTACAGGACCGTAAGTATAGGGTGCAAACGGATCATTGGGAACATGGAAACAAACCATTGGTACATCGCCGGCTTCCATCCAGGATGAGTCCCCAAGAGCACCGCCCATATTGAAAACAAAATTCACCTGGTTACTATAACCAGGATTATTCAATGCAGGCTGATTCAAACCAGTGCCGCCATAACCATCCCAATCGCCGGAAAGTGTTGTGTCGATATACGGATTACCCGTTGAAAAATTTATAAACTTGGGAAGAGTGATATCGGCATATGAATCGATGGTGGCATATGCCAAAGCAACATATCCCCCAGAACCTTGTCCGCCGAGTGCAATTCTTGTATCATCAATTCTGTATGGGTTGGAAGCCACGGCAATAGTTTGACGCATGAACCGAACAGCTGACTTGCAATCCTGCAAGGCACGATAAACTGCATTGAGCAAAGTACCGGTCCGTGTATCCTGGTCACCCAGCGGGTTCCAGCCAAGACGGTAATTGATTGCAGCAACAACATAACCTTTTTTGGCGAAACGCATGCACATTTCCACTGAAGCACTGTCGAGTTTATCGCCTGTGCACTGACCATTTATCGGAACCGGTAAAAAACTGCCGGTATGTAAATAAATAATCAATGGACGAAGTGATGCAGTATCACCATTGGGCTCATAAATGTCCATCCTTAATGTATCTAAAGCGGGTGACCCGGTAATAACAGTAACATTTGCACCGTATACTACATTGGGAGTGATGTCGACATTAGTGAATACTTCTTCAAGATATCGTTGTTGCGCATTAACAACAAATCCTGAAAGTAACAAGATGAAGAGTAAATGTTTTCTCATGATAAATGGTTTTTGGAATTTACTGCAAATTAGGAATTATAAGATTAAATTCAAGTAAGGAAAATCATTATTCAGAAATATTCACTAAAACAGAAAAATAGGCCAGGCGACCAACCTGAGGTCCGCCATAAACCTGGTACACTTTATTATTCAATACGTTTGAAGCGCCTAATTTAAAAGTTGCGTTTATAGACTTCATCCTGTAGTTAACCTGCGCATCAACCAGCCCATAGGTATCGACCATGCCGGTAAATTGGGGAGATCCTTCGAATTCGAAGCCCTGCACCCATTTATAATTTATATTGAAACCAATATTTGAAACTTGCCAGCCGAATAAGTTAGCCCGGATGTCTCTTCCGTTGAGACCAATGTTGAATTTATTTACAGGTGTATTGAATGCAGGAATCAGCTCATCGTCCGAACCACGACGATCGAGGAAGTTATAAGAATAATTTGCAACGACAGCATAATATTTTTTAAAATAATAATTGATTCCGATTGAACCTCCCTGTGTAACGACAAGGTCCTCAGCATTGGAAGCGATACGATAGACATTTAATGATTTCAACCTGTTTGCAAACGGCGGATCCTGAAATTCCAGCTTTGCACCGATGTTATATCCTATGAAGTCCTTATAAAAACTGAAATAGTAATTAACATCCATGAAAATGTTTTCAAAAACAGTTGCACGATAACCCGCTTCTATTGTTTTTACCTGTTCGGGTCTGACCGGGTCTGCATTGAAGTATTTGATGAGGTTTTTATCCAGCGTAGGACTATTAAAATAATCAGGCAGAGAAGATATCGTGGCTAGAGAATCGTACCCTGTAATATTTCCGAGTAATATGGCCCTGCCCACATTGTAATACAGGTATTGATCCGACAATGTCGGATTTCGGATCGCTGCGGAAAACGAAAGTCTGAAGACATGATTATTTTGTAAAACATAAACCGCCGATAAAGCCGGCGAAAATAAATAATCAAAATTTTCATTCTTGTCCAGCCGCATGGTAAGATTCAATTTCAATTTTTCTCCGGATAATTTTTTTTCGAAACCCGTATAAACTCCGAATTCGCTGTTGGTTATTTTTTCTCCCGATGTGTCTGCGAATATGGTCCCGCGAGAATCCGGTTTATATAACCTGAAATTTGATCCGACAATGATATCCATGAATGAAGGAGTGAATTTATATTCTCCCTGGATGTGATAGAGTGCAGACTTATCGTAAAAGCCGGAGCCCCCTTCCTTAAACGTCTTGCGTGAAGTCACAGACTGAAGCAGGGAATCAAAGCGTGCCGTGCCCGGACTATAAAACGGCTGGTTCTCGATGGTCAGTGCTTCGAAGTTAGAATAATCCGATGCTCCTCTGTGCCACGAGACGACGGTGTCGTTATATTGCAGCATCACAGCATTCGCCTGTGCGGTGTCGTAAGGAAACTGCAACGGTGGAAATCCGGGGAGACTGTGTGCCCTGGTGTAGATGTCTTCGTAGATCCAGTAGTTGCGGTAATCCCTGCTCCATTGATCATCGCTCTTTGCGGCATTCTGCATGAGGATTGCCGTAAACACTGCATCGTATGATTTTCCTGCATCTTCGTTGGTGGCATAAGCGCGTACAAAAAATTTATTTTCCCGTCTTATCTCGAGACGATTCTGAAAAAAGAGAATGTCCTTCAGGCTATAGCGGTTGTCGCCCTGGTAAACGGTTGTGCCTGTACCAAAGCTGGAGGCGAAAATGGCCTCTGTATTTTTGCTGAGCTTGTAATGAAAAGCGGCTGACGCTTTAAGATTGTTTGAATTGTAATCCACGATGTCCTTCTCAAGATAACCTGTACGATACCATCGCTTCAGTCCGGGATATTGAGCCTGCTGAGAAAGACTCATGGCATTGTTGGCACCTGTGATGTCTTCATCGCCATACCTGTTAACGGCATCGTAACCACCCGGATTCTGAACACCATCGCGCGAATTGCTTGCAGCGGATAAATTATTTGCCTCCCAGTCATTGGCCCGCATGTAAAAGAGGTTGATCTTATAGCCAAACTTCTCTTCGTCATTTTTGTTCCTGAAAACCTGGGCCCATCGTACGGCAGTTTCGAAAAGCGATCGCTCTCCAACCTTTACTGAAACCTCCAGACCAGGATTGATGAACGGACTTCTCGTCGTCATTGCGATTACGCCATTGAAGGCATTGGGCCCGTAGTATGCAGAGCTTGCACCGGCAATCATGTCTACTTTAAGGACATCCAGTTCGGGAGAACCGAGAAAATTCCCGAGGGAGAAATTCAGTCCGGGTGATTGATTATCCACTCCATCGATGAGCTGGAGAGAACGGACGGGCGAAGTGCTGTTGAAGCCGCGGGTATTTACGATCGTAAACCCCAGAGAAGCGCTGGTGAGATCGACTCCTTTTAGCGTTCCCAATCCTTCGTAAAACGAATTCTGCGGACATTCTTTTATTGCGATAATGTCCATCGACTCAACTGTGAGCGGCGCCTCCTTTTGTTTTTCGGAAATCCTGCTGCCGGTGATTTCAACGTCCTTAAGTTTTATTTCTTTTGGCCTCAAACGCACATCGACAGAAGATCCGGATACGGGAACGTTAATCTCCATCGGTTCAAATCCGATGTATGAAATGATTAAAACATAGGGAGGGTTTGCATCTGTGACCAGATCAAATTTCCCGTCAACGTCGGTTGTTACCGCTTCGGTTGTGCCTTTCAGGGTAATTACTGCGCCGGTAATAAGTTCACCGGTAGCGGCATCGCGAATCACTCCGCTGATATGCTGTGCATATATCGTTTCTACTGACAGTAAAAATAAAATTACAAAAAATGATTTCAGAAGCTGATTCATAACTATTACCAAACCTACATGATTCGGATTAATAAATCAATACATGTGAAAGATTTTTGATGAGACTTCCGTGCCCCCGGTGACGGAACATTATTTATCGCTGTATCATTAATGTTCCAGCCCGGAAATGATCTTCGACCACAAAATGGTAAAAATAGATTCCCGGAGACAAATCGGCGGCATTGAAACGAATGAAATGTTCGCCGGCATCCATCTCATCTTTGAGAATTGTCCCGGCCAGCTTGCCTGTAGCATCGAAAACTTTTATGCTGACCGTCTGCCTGGAGGATAATGTAAAAGCAAATACCGTTGAATTAGACAACGGATTTGGAAAAACATAGAGACGGGTCGCCGCATTAATCTCTTCCACACCGATCACTCCGCCTTTCACTTTCACGCTGTCGCACTTCACACAGCTATTTCCGTCGGTTACACACAACGTATAAATTCCGGAGTGAAGATCTGTGATCGAATCGATGGTCGCATTCACAGGAAGCCAGAGATACGAGTAAGGTAAAACACCACCGGAGATTTCGGCGCGGATTTTTCCGTCGACACATGCCTGGCAGGTAGCATGAGTTACATTAAAATGAATGGTCAACGAATCAGGCTGACTCACCATTCCGGATGCAGAAGTTGAACAGCCTTCGGAATCGGTGATTACGAGAGAATGTTCTCCTGCCGCCAGTCCTGTTGCAGTATCTGTTGTCTGACCATCCGCCCATTGATATTGATAAGGAGGATTTCCGCCTCCGACGTCGGCGAATAATTTTCCGTTAGCGGTGCCGAAACATTTCAGGTTTTCCGAAATCATGAGGGCGGCCAGCGGAGGAGGCTGAGGCAGGATAAACCCGATGGAATCTTTACACTGGCTGGAATCGGTAACAATTACGCTGTATAACCCCGAACTCAGATTGCCGGCAAACGTGCCTGAGGAAACATCCGGCGACCATTGATAGGTGACTGATCCCTGGCCTCCCGCGGAGAGTACGGTTACTGAACCATCGTGACCCCCGTTACAGGTAACAGGATTCATCGTTAATACCGAGGCAACAGGACCGATTGAACCGGCTATCGAAAATGCGGCTGATTGACTGCAGCCGTTTGTATCGGTTACGGTGACCGAATAATTTCCTGCACGAAAATTTTCGCCCGTCATTCCCGTATCGCCATTCGACCAGGAATAAGAAAATATTCCATTACCACCAGATGCCGTTGCGATGGCATAGCCATTCGGCTGATTGCATTGAGTATCGAATGCATCCACGCTCAAAGATACAGGCGCCGGGTTTGCAACGAATGATGTTGCAGTTGCAGTACAGCCGTTTGCATCCGTAACTCTCACCGTATAGTTTCCGGTAAACAATCCGGATGCTGTTCTTGTCGTTTTATTTCCAGGTGTCCACAAATACGAATAAGGCATAGTGCCGCCGGTCACGTTTGCAGTAAGACTTCCTGTCGATGTATTGTTGCATAGGGCCGCAACAGCATTCACCGCAACGATCATCGAATCCGGTTCAGTGACATTCAGCTGGTATTCGGTTATGCATCCGTTCTGATCGGAAATGGTGATGGTATATATTCCAGCGGAAAGGTTCGACACGAAAGACGACGTGCTTCCGCCGGGAGTCCACAGGTAGGTATACGGAAACGCGCCACCGGTTACAGACAGGTTTACGAATGCATCGCTGCTGCCATGGCATGAAACGGCTGCCTGGCCGCTGTACGTGATATCCAGGCCGCTTGCACTCACGATGGTGATCGTATCTTTTGCAGTACATCCGTTATCATCCGTCACGGTCACAACCTGGTTTCCTGCATGCAGATTAATAGCCGAAGGATTTGTTGAACCCGAAGGAAACCAGCTGTATTGATAAGGCGGAGTGCCATTCAAAACACTCACCGTAGCTGAACCATCGTTGACACTGCATGTAGCGGGCGAGATTGATGTATTCAGATTTATTGGAGGCGGATCAGAAATTATGACTGTGGAAGTACCCGTGCAATTCGATGCGTCTGTAACTGTTACCGTGTAATTTCCTGCCGCAAGCTGGTTTGCAGTCGAACCAAATGTTCCGGTCGACCATACGTATGAAAGCGAACCGGTCCCTCCTGTTGCAAGTACCATTGCCGAACCGTCATTTCCACCGAAGCAGGTCGGTTGATCTGCAGTAACAGCAAAGTTAAATGGAGCCGGCTGTGTAACATTTACTGATGAGGTCTTTGTACATCCCCTGCTGTCAGTAACGGTAACCATATAATTTCCTGCCTGAACGTTATTCAGCTGGGAACCTGTCGAGCCGCCGGGCGACCATAAATATGTAAATGGAGAAGTTCCTCCCGTTGTGCTTACAGAAATACTTCCGGTCATTCCGTTGCAATCAGGTGTGTTCACAACAGGGTGAATTGCGAGCATCGATGGCTGCGAAATGGTAATTACCAGCTGCACGGAACAACCAGCTGCATCATGAACAGTTACCGTATGCAAGCCCGCTGAAAGTCCGTTCGCATTCGAAGCCGTACTTCCCGAAGGAAACCATGAATACGAATACGGAGGCGTTCCTCCGCTTACGTTTACACTTGCCGAACCGTCCGAGCCTCCGTAACAGGTAACATGAGATACAGCAGCAGCCGAAACAGAAGGCGCAAAAGGATTTTGAATTACGACCGGAAAAGAATTTGTGCAGCCATTATCATCGTTCACAGTCACGGTATAATTTCCTTTGCATAGCGAAGAGACATTATTTCCCGTCATGCCATTCGACCATGTATAAACATAAGGAGCCGTTCCCCCGCCTGCATTTACTGTTGCGGAACCATTGCACCCGTTACCCGAACAGGTTGCATCTGTAACAGATGAATTTAAAGTAACAGCAGAAGGCTGGCTCACATTAATGTTTATGGTTTTGGTACATCCGATCGCATCACTCATCGTAAGCGAATAACTTCCCTGGCATAATCCGGAAAGCGTATCCGGGTCGAGGCCGTTGCTCCACAGGTAGGATTTCGCGTATGGAGAATTTCCCAAAGCAATGGCCTGTCCGTCGCAGAATGAATTGCAGGAAACATTTTGAACCGTAGCATTCAAAGAGCACGAGCAATTGCCGGGGATGTTTGCATCGAGCCAGTTGAGACGCGTACTCACCCAGTTCTTCAGGTTCTGCATGTGTCCGGAATAAGTATTCGGCTGAGGAACCGGATTCGGCCATACGTATGTACTGAGAATCGGCCACTGGTTGAAATTCCATGACTGTGACTCATTCAAAACATTCTCAATGGAATCGATGATGCCGTGAATGTGCTGCTCACTCAAAACATTCTGGCGGAAATTAATCCATCGGCATTTCATTTCATTCGTGTAGTTTGTATCCTGCAACAATCGCTGCCACCAGAACGGAACCTGGAAACCATCGCCCGGACACTGAAACTGGTAACACCAGCCGGTGGTATCGCTTGCATCACATACGTCAGCATTTCCCCAGGCAATATCATAATCCCAGACGGGCCCGGTCTTCAGTGTCTTGTTTTTATCCTTGTACAGGTACGTGCTTATCCTATATCCATCCAGGTTTTTACTGAGTTCATTGATGAAAAAATAATCGATCCAGGATCCTTTGCCTATATATTTTGAATATCCATTTATACTATCCCTGAAATCAGGTCCGGCGAGTGCATTTTCAAAACTGTCGACATACGACTGTATGTATGCTTCCTGTGCCGGAACGATACTGTCAGTAGAAGGATAGTCGTATTGAAAATATATCACTTGCCCGTTTGAATGATCCACCGGAGGGTAATCTGACTGCCAACCTGCCCCGCCGTTGCCGGTAAGCTTATCGATTTTTATCACATAACCTCCTGTCAGATCGGGTGGAGTAATTTCATTCGGATGCAGGTTTGCAATATCGATCCTTCCCCTGTCGCGCTTGATTTTTTCCATGAAAATATACACACCCTGGTATTGTCCGTTGATGAACAGATCGACGAAAAAAGTCCGGGAAGCATAGTGTCCCATTTCCCGCGACAATTGGTAGGTAAGTACATCCCTGCAAAGAGATTTATCAGGATAAGCAGCATTCAAAATCCAGTCATGCTCCGGAGGCAAACCCAGGATGCTTACATCGTTGTCGTTGATTCCGGTATTATCTCTCGTCTCGAAGCCGTAGCTTTTCTTAGGATACCATTGCGAATGTGATCCATGATATTCGATTCCGATCTTTCCGTTATAGGCGTTGGGAATATCATTCAGGTGATTCCGCACTCCGGGGCCATTATAAATAATTCCCATGTCGACAACTATTTTCGGTTCATCGAAGATTGTCTGACCGTGTGTATTGATAAATACGATTGGCAGGTCCGATTCCGTAACAAACGATGAGGAAGTGGAATTACTGTAAGAAATGTCCCCGGCCTGAGCAACTATCATTGCAGGCAATAAAAAAAAGCAGCAGAAAATTATTAATCTGTAGGGTTGCATTAAATAAATAACAGGATACGATTATTTTAATTTGGCCGGATCTATATTATAATACTATTAATGGCCCTAAAAGTTAAACAAAAAAAATAAACTGTAAGACTTTAGGTGATTCTTATTCGAGATTTACCATAATCTGGTTTTTCTCGACCTTATCTCCCATGCTGACATGCACTTTCCGGATGATCCCATCGGCAGGCGACTTCAGAATGTTCTCCATTTTCATGGCTTCAAGCACCACGATTGAATCTCCCTTTTTAATCGTCTGGCCGTTTTCGACCATTACATGCAGGACCATCCCCGGCATGGGAGCCTTGATATCGTTCACTTTTTTCCCGGCAACTGCATCGATTCCGATTTCGGTGAGCAGGTCGTCATATTTATCTTTCAGCTGGACGGCGATAACGGATTTTCCTACCTTGATCTCGCAGACTTTTGTTTCCTTATTCACAGATATCACCTCTGCTGAATAGGAACGATTTTCGAGGAGAATGTGGAATTTCCCTTCCTTATACTCAAGGATGTCGATGTCCAATGTTTTGTCATCAATAAAAAAATCATTGTCGTCATCAGAAACCCTGAAAGTACGCCCTTGTATATTGGCCTTGAACATCATGCAAATGTACGAATAGTTATAGAAAAAACTCCTTTCTGATAACCTCACAGATCCCCTGCGGGGAAGTGAATAACTGTTCGGGCTGGCAACGTGAACATGATTGAAAATTCAAAATCTTATATTTGGCCTGTATGATCCGGAAAATCCTTTTTTCAGTGCTGTTAATTTTCATCGTCGGATGTAAGACTACACCACCGGTAACAATAAATCTCCCGGAGGTTAATGTAACGCCTGATAAATCCGGCGAAAAAAAAAATTACCGGAAAACATATACCAAACATGCGGATTTAATTCATACAAGGTTAACCATCAGGCCCGACTGGAAAAAGAAAGAACTTTCCGGGCAGGCAGCAATCATTTTACGGCCGCACTTTTACCCTGTCGACAGCCTAGTGCTGAATGCAAGAGGGATGGAACTCGGTGAAGTTTCAATCCTCTCAAATGGAAAACATGTTCCTCTTTCTTATCATTACGATTCTCTTTTGATCAACATCCGTCTCGACAGGCAGTATACCAGGGATGAATCGTTCACCATTTTCATCAGTTACACGGCAAAGCCCGAACGATTACCGGCCGGAGGAAGTGAGGCTATCACAAATGACAAAGGATTGTATTTCATTGATGCGGACAGCCTGGATCCCTTCACTCCTACCCAGGTTTGGACCCAGGGCGAAACCGAATCAAACTCTGTTTGGTTCCCGACCATCGAAGATCCGGGTCAGAAGATGACGCAGGAAATTTATATTACCGTTGATACTGCCTTTATCACTGTATCGAACGGGCTTCTCATTTCGACGATTAATAATGGCGATGGTACGAAGACAGATTACTGGAAACAGAGTCTTCCCGCAGCACCTTATCTCACCATGTTTGCTGCGGGAGATTATTCAGTGGTTCATGATTCCTGGAAAAATATCGACGTCAGTTATTACGTAGACCCTCCTTATGAAAAATATGCCAGGATGATTTTCGGTCACACACCGGAGATGCTGACCTTCTTTTCGGAAAAACTGGGTGTACCATTTTACTGGGAAAAATTCGCACAGGTGGTTGTACATGATTATGTTTCCGGCGCCATGGAAAACACAACTGCGGTTGTCCACGGTACGAATATGCAGCAGGATCCCAGGGAATATCGTGATGGTAATTACGAAGACTACATCGCACATGAGATCTTCCATCACTGGTTTGGCGACCTGGTGACTTGTGAATCCTGGAGTAACCTGACACTCAACGAAGGTTTTGCAGACTATGCAGAGTATCTCTGGCGTGAATATAAATTCGGAACAGACAACGCCGATCATCATTACCAGAGTGAACTTGCTTCTTACTTATACAGGTCCGCCGGAAATGATCCTCCGCTGATCCGTTATGAATATGCCGACAGGGAGGACATGTACGATGCCATTTCCTACAATAAGGGAGGAAGAATTTTACACATGCTCCGGAAACATGTCGGCGATGAGGCATTCTTTGCTGCCCTGCAGCTATACCTCTTGTCCCATCAATTTTCGACAGCCGAAGCTGCCGATCTGAGAATGGCTTTCGAAAAAATTACCGGCGAAGACCTCAACTGGTTTTTCGATCAGTGGTTTTTGAAAGGCGGACATCCGAAAATCAACATCGATTACGAATGGAGCGACAGCCTCAAACGGGAGACGATAACTGTTTCTCAAAAACAGAACCTGGATAAAAACCCACTCTACCGCCTGCCGCTTGAAACGGACATCTATTGCAATGGAAAAGTTGAAAGAAAAAAAATAGTAGTTGAAGATGTGACACAGTCCTTTCAATTCGACCTACCTGTTAAGCCTGACCTTGTAAATGTTGATGCAGATAAGATGCTTCTCTGCACGAAGACAGACAATAAAACAAATGAAGAATTAATTTTTCAGTATGATCATGCGCCGCTTTATCTCGACAGGTATGAAGCCATTTCGAAAATCGGTAAAAGTTATAAGGTCTATACACCGGAAGCAGAGATTATCAAAAAGGCGCTTCGGGATAAGTCTGAAGATATTCGAGTTTTGGCTTTGAACAACATCCGGGAAGTTGCGCTCAACGATTCAGGGAACATCAAACAACTGATTTTGGAAATGGCAACTAAAGATTCTTCAGTCGATGTCAGGGAGAAAGCGATGACCTGCCTTGGGCTATATTTCAGCTACTCTGAATTCTCGAAATTATTTTCTGATGCACTGAACGACAGTTCTTATTTAATCGTCGCCCGGGCTTTTAAAGTCATCAGTGATAAGGATCCTGAAAAGGCAAAGGTTGCTGCAGTTAAACTGGAAGCAGACAGTGGTAATGCCATAGTGGGCCGACTTGCTGAATACTACAGCAATTCGACTGCCGATAAAAATGCATTTTACCGGAGAGCGATGCGCCTGAGTGATTCGTACCAGAGATATTACGTAATCCGGCATTACACCACCTACCTGAAATCATCATCGAGTCCTCCCATCATTTCGGAAGGGATTGAAAATATATATGAATACAGCAAAAGGCCCTCTTCCGACGGCTATCACTCGGCGCTCATCAATGCCATGAAGGATGTCGATTCATCAGTCGGGAAAAAGATCAGTGACCTCGAAGCGGGAATTGAAACTACAGGGGATAATATTCAGAAAACCGAAATGCTTTCACAATTGCCTGAGCTGAAATCGTTGAGAAATAAAATCCAGGATAGAATCAAAGCGATTGAATTCAACCGGTATTAATATGCCCTGAGGGGATCACTTGTCTCCGCCTGCAAATGAAATATTGCTGCTCCATATTTTTTTGTTTAATGTTTATTTCGGCTTTCGCCTATGATAAGGATTCGACAAGCGGTACATGGAGTTTGCATGCACGATTCGACTATGGATTCATTATCGCACATCGGCCCCAACTGGAACCGATACAGGAAGAACATGTGAAAGGATTCGAGATTTCACTCGGTCGATTTTCGACCGGGGAGAAAGACTGGCAGAGCATCTATCATAATCCAGGTTTTGGAATCACACTTGCAGGCTTTGATTTAGGAAGTCCTTCCCATCTTGGCATGGGATTCTGCGTTTATCCGTTTATCGATTTTCCCCTGGGAAAAAACCAGAATAGCGGGCTGCATTTCCGTTACGGCATGGGATTGGGTTACGTGGAAAAAATTTTCAATGCAGGAGAAAATCATAAGAACTCTGCCATCGGCTCCCATATTAACGGAATCATTCACTTCGACCTTCATTTTGAAAATGAAATTTCGAAACGTACATCACTTGATTTGGGTGCGGGCATCACTCACTTCTCAAACGGCAGTTTCAGCATGCCAAACCTGGGAATAAATATTGCCACAATAAATCTTGCGGTGCTTCATTCGTTCGGCGGAAGGCTGCCTATAGTACAGAAACAACTGCCCTCCTTTACCAACGAGGGACAGATTCATGCATACGTTGGCGGATTTTATAAAAAAATTTATCCTCCGTTAGGGAGAAGTTTTTTCGCTGCCACGGTATCGGCGATGTATTTTAAACCGTTCAGCCTGAAAAGCGCCTGGGGGATTGGAGCAGATATCTTCTACGATAACTCACTCTCTTATCGAATTGAACGAGTAGATGAAGAGCCTGCATCGGGGATTGACAATTTTCGCCCTGGAATTTACGGAGCCTGGCATCTGTCGGTTGGCAGGCTGGGATTGATGTTTAATATGGGATTCTATCTTTATTCGGCATGGAAAAATGACGGTTATGTTTACCACAGAATCTGTACTCGATATTATTTTAAAAATACATTCATCTGCCTTAACCTGAAATCACATTATGCGAGAGCGGATTTTATAGAATTAGGCCTGGGGTACAGGTTTAAAAATCATAAATCGGAAAAACGATGAAATTAAATTTACTTCTTATTACCACGGTTGTAATCTTATCTTCCTGCGAAAAGGAACACATGCTCGATTGTTTCAAGAGTGCCGGTGAAGAGACGACCGAATTTCGGAATGCGACAACATTTATGAATATCGATTTGCAGGACAATGTCGATCTCATCATCCACCCGGATACCACACCTTATATCAAAGTAACGGCTGGCGAAAACCTGATCGACGGCATCATCACCGAACTTTCCGGCAGTACGCTTTACATAAGGAATGAAAACAAATGCAACTGGGTGCGGAGTTTTAAAAACACATATACCGTGGAAGTGGGAATGGATAAGCCCTCGCTGATTCATTACACAGGTACGGGAAATGTAAGCTGTCTCGATACGATCCGTTCTGACGAATTTACATTCGATTGCTTCAATGGTTCAGGAACGATTAAGTTTTTATTCAATTGCAAAAAGACACACCTGAACAACCACGTCGGACGATCAGACATTCATGCATGGGGGACGACGCTGGAAAGCTATGTTTATATCAATGATGTCGGCATCCTCGAGGCAAGCGGATTAAATGCAGACTATACATATGTTCGGAGCAGTACTACCGGCGACTGCCATGTTAATGCAAAAGACCAGTTTGGATATGAGATCAGGTATAATGGAAACATTTTTTATAGCGGGAATCCGGTTTTTTTTAATGAGGTGCGAATTGGAACCGGTAAATTAATTCATCTGTAAAATTTAAAAACATAAATCTGTTTGCCGGATTTATTCCGAAAGAATTTTTTAAAGGAAAAGACGATCTTTGTTTTGACTTTTGATTTTAATCCCCATGCTTCTCATACCAGCTGTCAACCTTCAGATGACTGCCAAAAGAAGCCTGTACGGCCAACTCATCGCATCGATTGTTTTCTTCGTTTGATGCATGTCCTTTCACCCATGAAAAACGAACATGGTGTTTCCGATAGACAAGCAAAAACCGCATCCATAAATCCGGATTCTTCTTTCCTGAAAAATTTTTCTTCTCCCAGCCGAA
Source organism: uncultured Flavobacteriales bacterium (assembly GCA_964595205.1). Lineage (GTDB taxonomy): Bacteria > Bacteroidota > Bacteroidia > AKYH767-A > 2013-40CM-41-45 > JADKIH01. Next base: position 17,121 of record CAZQOQ010000028.1, read on the forward strand.
GACCCACTTCTTTTCTACCGAGTCAACAACATATTTTGAATCGGAATGGATGATGACATGGCTCTCCGGGTGTTTCAATTGTTCAAGGGCGACAATTACACTCAGTAATTCCATTCGGTTATTGGTTGTGAGACGGTAACCTTCGGAAATTTCCTTACGGTGATTTCCCGACATTAATACGATGCCATAACCTCCAGGACCTGGATTTCCCCGCGAACTTCCGTCAGTGTATATGATGATGTTGTGTGGCAAAATTTTTATTTAATTATAAATTATCACCCCTCACCCCAACCCCTCTCCGGAACAAGATTACATTCTTTGAATTACATTCACGTCCGTAGATGGGCTTTTTTGTGGTTGACTGCTCCCTTCTCCCACAGTAATACTTTGAACTTAAAGAACGCAATTCTCCTCGGGAGAAGGGTTGGGGATGAGGGGTGTGGCTATTTAAGAACTAAGCCTTAAATTTCCTTCAACACTCCCAGCATTTTCCCCACTTTCTCAAAAGCAGCAACAGCCTGGTCGAGATGTTTTCTTTCATGAGCTGCCGATATTTGCACACGAATCCTCGCATTACCCTTTGCGACAACGGGATAAAAGAATCCAATCACATAAATTCCCTCCTCCAGCAGCATAGCGGCGAAATCCTGGGCTAATTTTGCGTCGTATAACATTACAGGAACGATCGGATGCTCACCCGGCTTTATGTCGAAACCCGCTGCTGTGATTTTCTGCCTGAAATATTTTGTATTCTCCCAGAGTTTATCTCGCAGGTTTGTTGTTTCACTGAGCATATCAATTACAGCAATCGAAGCGCCTACGATAGAAGGCGCAAGTGAATTTGAAAACAGGTATGGCCGTGATCGCTGTCGTAATATTTCGACGATCTCCTTCCGGCCGCTTGTGAAGCCCCCCATCGCCCCTCCAAGTGCCTTACCCAATGTTCCCGTTATGATGTCGATCTTCCCCATCACCTGGTGATGCTCATGTGTTCCTCGTCCCGATTTACCCATGAAACCTGTCGCATGACATTCGTCAATCATGATGAGTGCCTTGTATTTTTCTGCAAGCTGACTGATCACGTCGAGCCGGGCGATTGTCCCGTCCATGCTGAATACGCCATCCGTCACGATGATCCTGTGACGAAGATTCTGTGTTTCGTTCAGCATCTTCTCCAGGTCCGCCATGTCGTTATGCTTGTATCGAAAGCGCTGGGCCTTGCACAGACGTATTCCATCGATGATCGATGCATGATTCAATTCATCGCTGATGATGGCATCCTGCTCATTGAATAATGGCTCGAACACGCCGCCGTTTGCGTCGAAAGCGGCAGCATAGAGAATTGTATCTTCGGTTCCCAGGAACTGTGAGATTTTCTGCTCAAGTGTCTTGTGTATGTCCTGCGTACCGCAGATGAATCTTACCGACGACATGCCATAACCGTGTTCCTCTATTGCCTTGATGGCGGCAGAAACAACTTTCGGATGCGACGAGAGTCCAAGGTAATTGTTCGCGCAGAAATTTATTACATCTTTATTATTTGCACGGATGTTTGCGCCTTGAGGAGTAGTGATGATTCTCTCCTTCTTGAATAGTCCGGCAGATTTAATTTCCTCAAGTTCCTTTTCCAGGACAGGCTTTAATGTATCGTACATGACATAGATTTTTCAGAATACAAAAGTGAAGAAATAAAATGGAATTCAAACTTAATAAGAGCTGATTTTTGAATTCACTTCATAATCTTTATGCTGCCGATGAACAATTTCCAATTCGAAATAAAACTATCGTATGAATTTATGTGTTTTAAAAGATGCAACAACAGCTATCTATTTATCTGCGGAATCTGCGGGATTAATACCAGTGTAACCTTCCTGCGGATTACGCAGACTGGTTTTGAAATGATTTAAATAAAATCAGAAGGCCCTCGCCGCGCGCACAACCGCCTGGTTGCCTTTATTACTTCCCTGGGTAACGCCATTGGTGAAGATAACCTGCCAGGCAAAAGAGGCAGTCATTTCGGTAGAAGACCAGTAGGGGCCACTGGCGAAATTTCCTTCACCGGCAGTTTTCAGGTTAGTATACATGGCTTTGAGTTCCTCCTTTGATGGAAGAAACCAGTCGTCGTAACCATTCAGCACTAGTGTATCGCAAATATATGCTGCATACATTACGGATGAACTGCAGGTATCGACGATATCGCGTGTATTTTGGGCGCCTGCACCAATCAATGTTCCGTCAGCACCGGGAATCAGCATACCGGCACACCCCCAGTCGGTTGTAACCACCTGGTCGGTATCCGCACAAACATACCCATGCATGAGAGAAGTGTCCAGATAAAAGATGATACCGCCCGCATACTGTGCTCCAATGCTCAGCGTGGAGACGGTTGAAAAACTTACCTGCTGACCGTATGCGGTGCCGCCTTTATTGGTTGCATAGGCCCGGACATAATACGTGGTACCCAATGCCAGATCAGTCATGCTGCTCTTGAAAAAAGCCGTACCCGATCCGGCCGACTTCGAAGAATTTGCAATCGTAGGATTCGGTGAGGTGCTCCAGCATATTCCTTTTGATGTAATCGTTGTGCCGCCGTCGTCAGTGATCTTGCCGCCCGATGTTGCCGAATTAGGGCCGATATCCGTGACACTATCCGTCGAAATAGTTGCCAGCCGGTATGTTTCGGAAACAAGTGCATTTGAATCCTCAACATCTTTTTGACAAGAAACAAGGAAAAATAAAATAAATAAACAATAGAAGGAAAAAACAAATAGTTTTCTGAACATAATGATTCTATAGGTGATTTAGGACCGGAAGATAATTTATTTTTTTTAGAACAGCATCCGGTGGTATGACAAATGGCGGCAAATAAATCCTGTTTACAACCCTGTTGCTGTGAATTCTGCAAAAATCAATATACAAACCAGATGATTTTTGATGAGCCGGCCTTTATTATTAACAAAAATGTATCAAAAGGTCATTCAGAATTTACAGCGGCAAACAAAAAAAATTTATACTTTGGCTCCCTTATCATTCAGCATGAAATTATTTATTTGCATAGTGGTTTCGCTGCTATTTATAAATGTAAATGTAGCCGGCCAGGAAATTACAGAGAAAAAACCAAAGGGCAGGTTTTATTTTACGTGGGGATATAATAAGGACTGGCATTCGAGGAGCGATCTGCATTTTGAGAGTAAGAATTCGGACGACTTCAATTTTACGGTTTATGACGTAACGGCCGTAGATCGTCCCGGCTTCAACAAAATTTTTAACAAAGATCTTTCGATTCCTCAATTCATTTACCGCATCGGATACATGTTTGCTAAACATCCAAACATGGGAATAGAAATTGGATTTGATCATGCGAAATACATCATGGAACAAAACCAGGTCGCGCATGTAAAGGGAAAGATATTTGAGAGCTACGTCGACAATGACACGGTTGTATCCAGAAACTTTCTTCGCTTCGAACATACCAATGGCGCAAACTTCCTGATGGTTAGTTTTGTCTGGAAAAACCTGATCACGCAAAACAAAACCGGTTCACGCGAACTTTCGTTTACACTAAAACCGGGATTGGGTATCACGATACCACAAAGCCAGGTTTATCTTTTTGGCATCGACCAGAATAATAATTATCATATTGCCGGTTATGTAACCGGGCTCGACTTGCAATTGCATTATGAATACAAGAAACACCTGATCATCGAAACCGGCGTGAAAGGAGTTTATGCAAACTACCTCGATGTTTTATCAATTGGAGATTCAAGAGCCAATCATCATTTTTTCTGCCTTGAATGGCTGCTGGCAATTGGATATCAGTTCCAGATATAGAGACAGGAACCACGTTTTCAGAGAATCAAAGAGCCCATCAGTTTCGTTCAGGCGCGCTTTTTTCTTTTTAAAAAATCTCCGCTCCAACTGTCTGCCCACAGGTCAGATAAATCAATATTTAACCTCTTCATAGCGAAGATGAAGGACTCAAATAATCCGGGGTTCTAATCAGAAAATCGTACTTTCGGCCTCTATGTTTGCAGCAGCAGCCAGAATTATTTTACGTTACCGTTTCGTTACGCTCGTTGTCCTCATTGCTCTTACTTCCGTGATGGCATTTTTAACATCCAAGGTTCAGCTGAGTTATGAAGCAGCTCGAATACTGCCATTGACCGATTCCACCTATTCGCAATATCTCAAATTCAAAGAAAAGTTTGGCGAAGACGGAACCGTGATGGTCATCGGTTTCAGGAGCGACAGCTTGTGGAGCCCAAACCTACTCTCCGGATGGTACGACCTTACGAATGAAGTGAAAAAGATCGAAGGCATCCAGGAGGTTGTTTCTGTTACGCGCGCATTTCATGTAGTAAGGAACGACAGCCTTCATAAACTCGACTTCAAACCCCTGATTTCCTCAAGGCCTGAAACACAAACACTGGCCGACAGCCTGAAAGAAGGAATCAGCCGTTTGCCTTTTTACCAGGGACTGTTGTATAACGACTCTACCATGGCCACTGTTATGGCCATTACATTTGACCAGGATAAGATCAACACGAAGGGAAGAATTGAAATTGTTGGTCAGATCAGGGAGATGAGTGAAAAATTCTCTGCGGCAAATCACCTGACGCTCCATTACTCCGGTCTTCCATACATTCGCACAGCAGTATCGCAGAAGATCCTCTCGGAGATGAAGATGTTTATGTTCCTTGCACTCTTCGTCACTGCACTCATCCTGTTGGTATTCTTCAGGAGTTTTTATGCCGTGCTGTTCCCGATGATCGTGGTTATTTTCGGAGTGATCTGGTCGTTCGGCACCTTGCAACTCTTCGGCTTTAAGATTACGATCCTTACCAGCCTCATCGCACCACTGATCATCGTGATCGGAATTCCAAACTGCATATTACTGTTAAACAAATACCAGCAGGAGTTTTCCCGCCACGGCAATAAAATAAAAGCGCTTGCCCGGTCGATATACCGGATCGGTGTTTCTACTTTCTTTGCAAACGTAACCACTGCCATCGGCTTCCTCGTATTCTCATTCACGCACAGCGATGTGCTGAAAGAATTCGGCATCATCACCTCCCTGAACGTGATGATAACGTTTCTCATTTCTTTAATATTCATACCACTCGTATTCAGCTATCTTCCCGCTCCTTCGCCTAAGCAGATCAGGCACCTGGAACGCAAATCGCTGAATCTCTTCCTGAAGAAAATCGACACATGGGTTCATTTATACAGGAAGCGGGTGTATGCCATCGTTTTTATAATTGTTGTTATCAGCGTGATCGGCATGATGAGAATCACCTCTGTCGGGTATGTTGTAGATGATCTGCCAAAAAAAGACATCATCTATACTGATCTTAAATTTTTCGAGAACAATTTCCGTGGCGTCCTGCCATTCGAGGTCACCGTCGATACCCGTAAACCCAAGGGAGCACTCGAATTGAAAAATCTCTATAAGATAAACAGGGTGCAGAAGATCCTGGCCAATTACAAAGAATTCAGCGAGCCCGTTTCCGTTGCCGAGGGAATAAAGTTTTCGTACCAGGGGCTAAACGATAACGATCCGAAATATTATATCATTCCGGGAGCGGACGAACTGGGGCGGCTTTCCGGTTATGCGAATACGGCGCGCGGAAACCAGCGAATGTTCCGCTCCATCATCGACAGCACGCAGCAGATCACCCGTATCAGTTTCCAGGTGGCCGACATCGGTTCGATAAAAATGAAAAAACTGCTCGCTGAGATCCGGCCGCGCATCGACAGCATTTTCCCTCCTTCCGACTACGATGTAAAACTCACCGGAAATTCGATCATCTTTCTGAAGAATAACGATTACCTTCTTCTCAACCTGAAAGAAAGTATTTTACTCGCCATACTTTTAATAGGAACGGTGATGTTCTTCCTCTTCGTGTCCTTCCGTATGGTTGTAATTGCCCTGATACCAAGCATGACACCCTTGCTGCTTACGGCGGCCATGATGGGTTATTTCGATATTGCATTGAAGCCATCAACGATATTGATTTTCAGTATTGCCTTTGGTATTGCGAGCGACGGCACCATGTACTTCCTCACGAAATACAGGCAGGAATTGTTGAAACACGGAGGGAGTATTTCGAAAACTGTTTCGCTCGTTATTCTTGAGACGGGCCCCAGTATGATCTATACTGCTGTGATCCTCTTCGCGGGATTTTTCATCTTCACCGCCTCCAGTTTTGGAGGCACATCCGCCCTGGGCATGCTTATATCCGTTACACTTCTTCTGGCCATGTGCAGCAACCTTATATTTCTTCCAACACTATTGTTGTCGCTCGAAAAACGAATCATCACACGTGCTTTCCTCAAAGAGCCTCTTATCCAGATGTTTGACGAAGACGAAGATGTGGAACTTGAGGAGTTGGAGGTACGTAAAAATGATTCGTTAATTAGTTGATTCGTTGATTCGTTAATTCGTTAATTGAGCTTTGTAGAATTTGAAGCAAGAATAATTTTTTTTTAATATTTATATTATAAAATTGAAGCGAGTTTTTCTCAAATTAGCCAATTAACTAATCAACGAATCAACGAATCAACGAATCAACGAATCAACGAATTAACGAATCAACGAATTAAAATGAAAGGAATCATCCTCGCCGGGGGATCCGGCACACGACTTCATCCGCTGACGCTTGCAATGAGCAAGCAGTTAATGCCCATCTATGATAAGCCGATGATCTATTATCCATTATCCGTATTGCTCATGGCCGGGATCAATGAGATACTGATCATTTCTACGCCGCACGACCTGCCGCATTTTCAGAGGCTTCTTGGTGACGGAAAAAATCTGGGATGCAGTTTCAACTATGCCGAACAGGCAGTGCCGAACGGGCTCGCGCAGGCATTTGTTATTGGAGAAAAATTCATCGGTAAAGACAAGGTCGCCCTCATTCTGGGCGATAATATTTTTTACGGAAGCGGACTGCAGCAACTGCTGCAAAACAATGTCGACCCCGAGGGTGGGGTCGTATTCGCTTATCATGTGAGCGATCCGGAGCGGTATGGCGTGGTGGAATTCGACCGGAATAACAAAGCCATTAGCATTGAAGAGAAACCCGCACATCCGAAATCTAACTATGCGGTCCCGGGATTATACTTCTACGATAATACCGTTGTGAACATTGCTAAAAATCTGAAGCCGAGCGCGAGAGGCGAATATGAGATCACCGATGTAAATAAGGAATACCTCAAGGCCGGAAAATTGAAAGTCGGAATCCTCGATAAGGGTACAGCCTGGCTCGATACGGGAACGTTTGCTTCGCTCATGCAGGCCAGTCAGTTTGTGCATGTGATAGAAGAAAGACAGGGTCTGAAAATAGGCTGTATCGAAGAAATCGCCTACCGGATGAAATTCATCGACAAGGAACAATTGAACAGGTTAGCTCAGCCGCTGGTAAAGAGCGGTTATGGAAAATACTTATTATCATTGGAATAGGCCTGCTTTTAAAATGTTTCAGGCATGACCG
>CAZQOQ010000029.1:0-74908 GCA_964595205.1 uncultured Flavobacteriales bacterium
TGAAATTTATTTTAAATAAGGTAATAAGGTAAGTGTATTCGGTGCTGATTATTGTTACTAAGGTAATAAGGTTTTCACCCGTCAGCGCTGTAAAACTCAACTTATCGTACAAAATAAACTTCTTTAAATAAGAAATAGTTAGATTATACTTCGATAAGTCAAATTTTGTGAATTGAATTTTCATTATTACCGCTTTATGCCCAAAATTAAATTCACAAAACCTGACCGCTAAGTATGTAGATGCTTATATTAAGTGACATATTCAAAGAACTAAAGTAATTTTGAATTTTTTTCATAACTATACATGCCAACAATATCAATGTTTTTCGGAATAATTGTGAGAATGTATTTTGCTCCAAAGGAACATTCACCTCCGCATATTCATGTTTATTATCAAAACTTTAATGCAGTGATTGATATTGAGACTTGCGATTTAAAGAAAGGTAAATTACCTTCGAGACAATTAAGATTGGTGAATGCCTGGATTGAAATTCATAGAGATGAGCTAAATGCAAATTGGAAGTTATGGCAAAATGGTGAAAAACCATTTAAAATTAATCCATTAAAATAGTATGTCAACAACATATCCTGCTGTAAAAAAAGTTGTTTCAACAGATGACTATAAGCTTATTCTGACTTTTTCAAATGGCGAAACCAGGATATTTGATATGGAACCTTATCTGGATAAAGGAATCTTCCGTGAACTTCGTAAGCTTACAATGTTTCATACTGTTCATGTAAGTTTTGACACAATCGAATGGGATAATGAAGCAGATTTTGATCCTGAAGTTTTGTATAAACTCGGGAAGAAAACAAAAGATAAAAAATATACATCTGCTACTCGTCAGAGTTTTTCTGCAGCTGAAACAAATTCTAAATATCGGAAGAAGTAGCTTATAATTCTTAAGTGTTACCGGCCTTCAAAGATTCTTATTCTATTTTGCTCCAATAGCTTTATTACAATTCCACTAACTTCCCGTAGGTCTCCGGTCTTCTGTCTCTGAAAAACTGCCACACAGCTCTCACTTCTTCAATCATATCCAGGTCAAAATCTGCAATAAGTAATTCGTCTTTATCTTCGGATGCCTGTGCGAAAATTTGTCCGCGGGGATTTACGAAATAAGAAGAGCCGTAAAATTTTCCAAGGTTCCAGGGCTTTTCTTCACCGACGCGGTTGATGCATCCCATGAAATAACCATTTGCTGCAGCATGTGCAGGCTGTTCGAGCTTCCATAAATATTGTGAAAGACCGGCAACCGTTGCCGAAGGGTTGTAAACTATTTCTGCTCCGTTTAATCCCAGTATGCGGGCTCCGTCAGGAAAATGACGATCGTAACAAATATAAACACCTACTTTTGCATAACGCGTCTGGAAGACGGGATATCCGAGATTGCCGGGTTTAAAGAAAAATTTTTCCCAGAATCCTGATGTATGCGGTATGTGATTCTTCCTGTACTTTCCCAGATAGGTTCCATCAGCATCGATAACAGCTGCTGTGTTATATAAAACGCCGGCCTGTTCCTTTTCATAGATCGGAACGATGATGACCATATTATATTTTTTTGCATACTGCTGCATCAGCTCTGTAGTCGGGCCGGGTACCGTTTCGGCCGACTCATACCATTTTTTATCCTGTCCCGGACAAAAATAGGGTGTATTAAAAATTTCCTGGAGACATAAAATCTGTACTCCTTTCTTTCCCGCCTCATCGATAAAAGGGAGATGCTTCTTCAACATTGCATCTTTAATTTCCTGGACAGTTCCTTGTCCTTCAGTCATCGGAAGACTCATCTGAATCAATCCGGATTTAATCATTCGGGCCATACTTTTTTAAATTCGTTAATTCGTTAATTCGTTAATTAGTTGATTCGTTGATTCGTTAATTCGTTAATTCGTTAATTAGTTGATTCGTTGATTAGTTAATTCGTTGATTGATAATTTTTTTAAATTTCAATTTATAAAGTTGATTTGATAATTTGCTGATTCGTTATTTAGATCTGTGCGCAATTAACTAATTAACGAATCAACGAATCAACGAATCAACGAATTAAATGATACCATTCACCTTCCCGCGCTTCACAAACTTCCCATATCCCGGCTGCAATTTAAGAACGTTGTTTTCAATGGCAACTTTTCCCCGCATGATTACTGTCTTTGTTTTGCCTTTGACTTTCCATCCTTCGTAGGCTGAATAATCAACGTTCATATGATGCGTCTTCACTGAAAGTGTATGTTCTTCATTCGGGTCGAAGATAATAATATCTGCGTCGGAGCCTGGGGCAATGCATCCTTTTTGCGGGAACATTCCAAAGATCTTTGCTGCATTGGTAGAACTCACTTCCACGAATTTATTCAAAGATATTTTTCCTTTGTTTACTCCTTCGGAAAACAAGAGTTCCATGCGATGCTCAATGGCAGGGTGACCATTCGGAATTTTTGAAAAGTCATCTTTACCCATTAATTTTTGTTCCCATTTAAAGGGGCAGTGATCTGTCGCTACAACAAGCACGCTTCCCTGGTTGATCCCGGCCCATAAGGAAGCCTGGTCCTTTTTTTCGCGTAGGGGAGGACTCATTACATACTTTGCTCCTTCAAAATTTTTCTCATACAGTGAAGCATCAAGGATGAGGTATTGAATGCACGTTTCAGCATAGACTTTCTGATTTCTCGCTGCAGCCCGGCGTACCTGGTTGTGCGCACCTTCGCATGTCATGTGAACGATGTAAGCGGGCACTCCGGTATTAAATGCCATATCAGAAAATCGACCCGAAGCTTCCGATTCGGTGATCTCGGGCTGCGACAAATAATGATACAACGGGGCCATCTTTCCTTCTGCGCGATGTTTGGCAATGAGGTAATCGATCATGTCGCCGTTCGTAGCATGCACCGTTACCATACCGCCGTTTTTCTTTACTTCATTCATCAGGCCCACCATCTGCCTGTCGTCTATCATCAATGCTCCTTTGTATGCCATGAATGTCTTGAACGATGTGATTCCTTCTATTTCTATCATCGTCTTGATTTCCTTCTTCGTTTCTTCATTGAAGTCAGTAACCGCCATATGAAACGAATAATCGCAGCAGGCTTTTCCATTCGATCGTCCCTGCCATTCTTTCAGAGCATGATCAAGCGATTTGCCCTGCGTTTGTAAAACGAAATCGATAAGCATGGTAGTGCCGCCAAACAGGGCGGCGGATGTACCGCTGGTATAATCGTCGCTCGAAAATGTGCCCATGAACGGCATGTCGAGGTGAACGTGTGGATCTATTCCGCCGGGCATCACCAGCATGCCCTTTGCATCTATGATTTCATCTGCGCTGACTTTCAGATTTTCACCGATGGCGCTGATCTTTTCACCCTCTATGAAAACGTCAGCATTGGAAGTTTCTGCTGCTGTAACAACTTTACCGTTTTTGATTAATATTGACATGGAGAATGTTTTGTTGTTTTGTTGTTTTATTGTTTTATTGTTTTGTTGTTTTATTGTTTTATTGTTTTGTTGTTTTGTTGTTTTATTGTTTTATTGTTTTGTTGTTTTATTGTTTTATTGTTTTATTGTTTTGTTGTTTTGTTGTTTTATTGTTTTGTTGTTTTGTTGTTTGTGGAAGGAGTTGCGATACGAAATTCGAAATTACAAAAAGTAACCAATAACAAATAACCAATAACCAATAACCAATACCCAATTATTATTCAATCTTCAATCTTCATTCTTCAATATCTAAAGTTCCCCGATGTCTTCGTTCCAAAGCTTCGGGTTTTCAAGAATAAATTTACGCATCATTTCTTTACATTCTTCAGAATTAACGTTAATGACTTCAACACCCATTGATTCCATAAATTCTTTCGCTCCTGCAAAGGTTTCGTTTTCGCCTGCATAAACCTTTTTAATTCCAAACTGAACTACGGCCCCCGCGCAGAGATAACATGGCATCAGGGTTGAATATAGTATAGTGTCTTTATAGTTTCCAACCCGGCCTGCATTTCTCAGGCAATCGATTTCGGCATGGGTTACAGGGTCTCCGTCCTGCACACGCCGATTGTGCCCCCTGCCGATAATTTTTCCATCACGGACAATGACGGAGCCTATGGGTATTCCGCCTTCGTTAAGTCCTGCCCGGGCTTCATCAATTGCTGCTTTCATGAATTCATCCATGTATGTTTTGATTCAGGTTGTTATGTTTATTATTTCGTTAATGATTGATTTTTGAGTACAAAATAGTTTTTTATTCAATATAAATCCTGTCCGCAAATATTTTTATTTACCTTTCAAATGTATAGGATGGTATTTCCTTATCATTGAATTTGCATATTGGATGATAATGTCTATACTTGAAGTGATATTTATCAACCGGAAAAAAAAGCAATATGAAATTATTTGTTTACACCATTTTTCTTTCAGCATTCCTGCTTTTTCAAATACAGCCGCTTTTGGCAAAATTCATTTTACCGTGGTATGGCGGCTCTGCAGCAGTCTGGTCTGCCTGCATGCTATTTTTCCAGGCCGGACTCCTGATAGGATATGGATACGCTCACCTTGTTACACGATATTTCAGTCTGAAAAATCAGATATGGATACATCTTGCCCTGTTACTGCTGTCTCTCATCTCTATACCTGTTACTCCGCATATATGGCCTGATTCCGGATCGGGCGCTTCACCGACATTCGGAATCCTGGCTCTGCTGAGTCTCTCAGTAGGATTTCCTTATATACTGGTGTCAACCACCGGGCCCTTGCTTCAGCATTGGTTTTCATTTTTCGATAATAAAAAATCTCCCTACCGCCTGTATGCATTATCCAACCTGGGATCCCTGGTCGGGCTTTTTACATACCCCCTCATCGTTGAACCAATTTTTCAATTGAAAACTCAAACCTTGATTTGGTCCTGCGGATATGTAATCTACATTGTTCTTTGCGCCATGATCGTTTTAGGATTGAGGAAAATTAAACCCGTCCAGACCAAAGTTGAGAATGAGAAATCAAAAAAAACGGATGCATTAACAAAAATTCTATGGCTCTTGTTGGCCTTTATGGGAACAGTGTCTTTGTTAAGCGTAACAAATAAACTTACGCAGGACGTCCTCGTCGTTCCCTTTTTATGGATAATCCCCCTGGCGCTTTACCTGGTTTCATTTATCATAGCATTTGAAAATCCGAAATGGTATAACAGGAAGGTATTTCTTCCGGCATTGGTTCTTATCACGATGATCATTTTAAAAAAGCAATATGATTTTGCGGTGAACGATGTGGATATGACTATTAGTGTTATAATCATTTTATATAGTACCGAAATATTTTTGCTTACGATGGTTTTGCATGGTGAATTGGCCAGAATAAAACCGGACAAGAGCGGGCTTACTTTCTACTATTTTTTGATTTCCGCCGGTGGAGTTTTTGGAGGCGTCTTTATCACACTTATTGTCCCGTTTATTTTCAGAGGTTATTGGGAGATATACACAACGTTTATCGGAACCATCCTGCTTATAACAATTTCCTTATATCGTGATAGGAGTTTCCAGAAAAAGAAGTCAAGGCGGAACTTTCTTGTTGTCGCAAGCTTTTTTCTTTTATGCTGTACCTCATTTGCATTTTCGAAGGAGTACAAAGCTTTTTATGAAAAGGTGATATACTCAAACAGAAATTTCTATGGTGTACTGAAAGTTATGGAGGCAGATAAGGGTACTCAAAACTGGCAACGTTTACTGTTCCATGGTGATATCATGCACGGAATGCAATTTATGGATACTTCTTATACCAAATTACCTACTGCTTATTACGGGCCTAAAGCCGGAATGGGCCTGGCTTTGTCGCAATTTCCAACAAGATCCAGGGCTGATTATAAGGGAATGAAAGTCGGAATGATCGGTCTTGGAACCGGCACGATATGCATATATGGAACGGATAGGGATTTGTATAAATTTTATGAAATAAATCCCCTGGTGTATACAACCGCTAAAAAGTATTTTACCTATCTCAGCGATTTCAAGGGCAAACTTGAAGTTGAATATGGTGATGGAAGAATAAATCTTGAAAATGAACTGAAGGAAAAAGGCAGTAATAATTTTGATATACTGGCTGTTGATGCTTTTTCGGGCGATGCTATTCCTACCCATCTATTAACGAAAGAAGCCGGAGAAATATATCTCAGTCATTTGAAGCCCGAGGGTATTCTTGCCTTCAACATAACAAACAAATATTTAAACCTTTTACCTGTTTTGTCAGGTCTCGCAGAATCTATTCATAAGCCTATGTATTATTTCTTCCAGGAGAGTGACAGCCTTACAACAACTAATGCCATATGGGTCTTACTTACTGAAAACCCTGACTTTATTAATAATCCTGTTGTGAAAAATCTTATTACACCAATAGACGCAGCCTCAGCTAAAAAAGTTTATTGGACAGATAATTACTCTTCAATTTTAAGTTTGTTCTGGGAGAATTATTGATTTGCATATTTGATTCAAGCTATTTGTTAACTTTACGGCAATAGAAAATAATTTGATAAGATTTCTTCTTAACGAATCAGATGTCAATACTGATATTTTACCGGGGATTACCGTTCTGGATTTTATCCGTTACGAACGGAATTTAACAGGTACGAAAATCGGTTGCCGGGAAGGTGATTGTGGAGCTTGTACAGTGCTGGTCGGTGAATTAATCGATGGAAGTGTTGTTTACCGTTCCGCGACTTCATGTCTCATGCCTTTGGGTAATGCTCACGGGAAACACATTGTCACCATCGAAGGCATTAACCTTCCGGGATTAAACCAGGTTCAACAGGCTATGATTGACGAAGGTGCAACTCAATGCGGCTTCTGTACTCCGGGCTTTGTAGTATCTCTTGCAGGTTTTTGCCTGCAGCATAAATACAACGATGTCATTTCATCGATCGACGGGAACATTTGCCGCTGCACGGGTTATAAGTCTATTGAAAGAGCCGCTGCAAGAATTTCTGAACTTTCAGGAAAAAGAAATAACTCCGACGTCATTGAGTTTGCAGTTAAAGAGAAAATTGTTCCTGAATATTTTTCCGGAATAACCAGGCGTTTGAAGGAATTGTCACTGGAAATTGAAATTGCAGGTCACTATAAGAATCCGGCAGTGTTTGTTGGAGGAGGTACGGATCTATACGTGCAAAAGCACGAGGAAATGGTTCATTCCGTGAATAGCTTTCTTTCCGCCGGTTCATTAAGAAGAATTTATATTCAGGATGGTAAGATTTATTTAGACGCAACTGCAACAGTTACCGATTTGCGTGAATCAAAACTGATACAGGAATTATTTCCTGATTTCCACAAATATTCAAAACTCGTCTCATCAACACCCATCCGCAATATGGCGACCATCGGCGGTAATTTTGTGAATGCTTCACCGATTGGCGATTTCACCGTTTTCTTTCTCGCACTGGATGCGGAAATTGTATTGTCGGGTGATCGGGGTGACCGGCAAATAAAACTCAGGGATTTTTATAAAGGTTATAAATCGCTTGATAAATCCAGCAAGGAATTTATTAAAGAGATATTTTTTACGGTCCCTCCAAAGAATACGAAATTTAATTTCGAGAAGGTCAGTAAGCGAACAAACCTTGATATTGCCAGTGTAAATTCTGCAATTAATATCGTTGTCGAAGGTTCTAAAATAATAAATGCCTCTGTTTCGGCGGGAGGCGTTGGTCCCATTCCTATGTTTTTAAAGAAGACTTCCGAATTTCTCTCTGACAGAGACCTGACTGAAGAAACAGTCACCGATGCATGTGTAGTTGCCGGAAATGAAATTTCACCGATATCGGATGCGCGCGGAACCGCTGATTACAAGAGATTTTTATTGCAACAATTAATCAGGGCCCACTTCCTGACGCTCTTCCCGTCTATTCGCCCCGAAAAATTACCGATAGATTATGAGGAACATTGATTCTACCACACATACAAAAGGCGAATCAATTTACCTCGACGATATTCCTTTAATTGCCGGGACATTGTTTGCGGCCGTTTATGATTCTCCGGTTGCCCATGGAAAAATTACGGGCATTGACTTATCCGCAGCAAGATCGTCCGAAGGAGTCGCCGGCATTTTTACAGCTAAAGACATTCCCGGTGAAAATCAGATCGGAGGTATCGTACCCGACGAAGAATTACTTGCAGGAGAACGTGTTCATTTTTCCGGAATGCCTGTAGTGCTCGTTGTGGCGGAATCCCCGGAGCTGGCGCGGGCAGCCGCGAAAAAAGTGAAAGTGGAAATCACGCCTTTGCATGTGATCACCGATCCGCGTGAGGCTAAACAAAAAAATGAACTGATCGTTCCGCCCCGGACTTTCAGGATTGGAGACAGTGCGAATGCATGGAAGGACTGTGAATATGTCTTTGAAGGGAAAGCCGATTCTAACGGACAGGAACATTTGTATATAGAAACTCAGGGTGCATACAGCATTCCGCAGGAAAATAATTCGATCAGGGTCATTTCATCTACACAGGGCCCGACAGCAGTTCAGCGTTGCTGCGCCCGAGTGCTTGGTTATCCCATGCACAGGATCGAAGTCGATGTCACGCGCTTGGGTGGAGGTTTCGGCGGTAAGGAAGACCAGGCCAATGCCTGGGCCGCACTCTGCGCACTCGCCACGCATCACCTCAAGAGGCCGGTTAAATTTTCGCTCGACCGGAAAGAAGATCTGCGAATGACCGGCAAGCGACACCCGTATTCTTCAGATTTTAAGATCGGTCTCGACAAAAACCTGAAGATCATTTCTTATGAGGCAACATTCTACCAGGATGCAGGTGCCGCCGCAGATCTTTCTCCTGCTGTACTCGAGCGGACGCTTTTCCATTGCACTAATTCTTATTATATACCGAATGTAACTGCAACTGCTTACAGTTGCAGGACGAACCTGCCGCCGAATACGGCCTTTCGCGGTTTCGGCGGACCCCAGGGAATGTTTGTGATCGAAAGCGCTATCGCCAGGGCCGCCGACGAATTGGGGGTTCCTGCTTCCGAGATACAGAAAAAAAATCTGATCAGGACCGGAAACGAATTTCCGTATGGACAGAAAGCCGTTAGCGAATCAACAGAATGCTGGGAGAAAGCGGAGGACTTGTATGACATTGGCCAACTCCGAAAGGAGATCGATGTTTTCAATAAGCAAAATTACTTTTTAAAAAAGGGGCTGGCTTTTATGCCTGTGTGTTTTGGAATTTCATTTACAAAAACGTTGATGAACCAGGCCCGTTCGCTCGTTCATATTTATACTGATGGAAGCATAGGCGTCAGCACAGGAGCCGTTGAAATGGGGCAGGGGGTCAATACGAAAATACTTCAGGTTGCAGCTGGCGTCTTTTCAGTCGCACCCGACAAGGTGAAAATCAATACGACTAATACTTCGAGAATCGCGAATACCTCTCCTTCTGCAGCATCAGCAACCGCCGACCTGAATGGTAAAGCCACCCAGATTGCCTGTGAAGCGATCCTTAGCAGGTTAAAATCAGTAGCTGCAGCGGAACTTAAGTCAGAACCCGCATCGATCGAAATCAGGGATGAATCGGTTTTGGTGAATGGAAAAAAATCGGAGCTTGACTGGAAAAAACTGGTAATGGCTGCTTATGTAAAACGTATCAGCCTTTCTGAACATGCGCATTATTCGACACCGGAAATTAATTTTGATCTGACAAAAGAAAAGGGGCATCCGTTTTCCTATCATGTTTATGGAACGGCAATAATCACCGTAACGGTCGATTGTCTTCGTGGAATTTATGAATTCGATTCTGTAAAGGTGGTTCATGATGCAGGCTCGAGCATGAATGAAATCGTCGACCGCGGACAATGTGAAGGCGGCATTGTTCAGGGAATCGGCTGGATGACCATGGAAGAACTGATCTATGATAAGAATGGAATATTGAAGAGCAACGCACTTTCGACTTACAAGGTTCCTGATGTATATTCAGTACCTAAGAAAATCGATCTGCATTTTTTACATACTCAGAAGGATAATCTTGCCGTGATGCGCTCCAAGGCCGTAGGTGAGCCTCCTTTGATGTATGGCATCGGTGCTTTCTTTGCTTTACGAAATGCGATCATGGCTTTCAATTCTTCCGCGCGGCCTGCATTCTCCGCGCCGATGACTCCTGAAAAAGTGTTGATGGGATTGTATTCGGCGAAGAAAGTGGTGAGTGAAAATGCCTGATGCTTATATTTTACACCATAAAACTACCCTTCATCCATTCTGCTATCAGCAATATTTTTCCGGATGAAATCCCTGTGATAAACCAGTGTAACTAACAGGCCGATGATGCATCCGGCTATCACAAGGCCGATTCTCTGTAGTGTGATGTTCCAGAAATCTGTCTGGTTTGTTTCCATGCCATGCATCATGATGATGATTACGGCGGCAATTGCGGCGCGACTTCCTGCCATTACCTTGAATTTATAACAGCCCAGAATCGTGATTATCATGGCTGCAATAATGGAAAATGCATTTGCCGGAAAGAACATCAGGAAAACAAAGCTTGATACGCCGGCTACAAGGTTTGCTTTTATCCGGGTAATCGCAAGTGGAATCGCCTCCCTGCTCTCAGGTGTCAGTACCAGGATCACAGAAATCACACACCAGCTGATGTCAGGATAATTGAATAGCCATGAAAGGAAAAAAACTATTCCGCTGCCGGTGACACATTTCAGAATGTAAAGAAGCAGATTTTTATTTTCCGGGTTCAACGTCGGCGAAATTATAACTCAATTACTTTTCTAATTCAGATTTGCTCCCTGTGTAATCCACCTTCCGATCAGTTCCCGCTCATCATCAGTGATTCCGGTCTTATTCCCCTGCGGCATTGTCTTCGTCTGCACAACCCTGAACATAATTCTCTCCTTTTGTTTCACGATCTGTTCGGGTGTGTCGAAGGCAATTCCATTCGGAGCTGTCTTTTGAACATCGTCAGTGGGATGAGAAGAATGGCAGCTCTCGCACCTTTTGCTGAAGATGGGCTGAACTTCAGCAAAAGCAACAGGAGAAGTGTTTATTTCCGGTTTCTCCGGAGCGGTTACAAAGACAAGTGCAAAAAGGGCAATCGCCCCGATTACCAGAAACCGGAGATCCGCCTTTTCTTTTTCGTAGAGATTGATGTAATGCCTCACGGCTACACTGCCAATCGTGAGTACCGCCAGGATGGCCCAATTGAATGCCGGTGCGAAAGTTCCTGGAAAGTGATTGCTGATCATCACAAATATGACCGGCAGCGTGATGTAGTTGTTATGCAGCGATCGCAATCCTGCAACTTTTGCCCTTGTCAGATTAAGGGGCAGGTTATTTCTTGCAGCAAAGACAAGATCTTTTTGTGAAGGTATGATCGTGAAAAAAACATTTCCGGCCATGATGGTTCCAAGCAGCGCGCCAACGTGAATGAATGCCGCTCGTCCGCTCAGGAACCGGCTCAGTACATATGAAATAACGATTAGTATTATTAATCCGGTAATGCCGAAGAGTTTGGGTCTGGCGAGCAGGAACGAACGACACATCAGGTCGTAGATCAGCCAGCCTGAAACAAGCGAGCCAATGCCAATCAATACTGCGGTGGCCGGGGTAATACTGCTGACTGACGGATCTACCATAAATGATTTCGCATTCAGGTAATAAACGAGTGTGAGAAGTATGATGCCTGTGAGCCATGTAAAATATGCTTCATATTTAAACCAGTGCAGTTTTTCCGGAATCATTTCCGGTGCGCCTTTGAATTTCTCAACGTAATAAAAACCGCCGCCATGGATGGCCCATAAATTACCTGCAAGCTCATCTCTCAGGTTCTTTGTGCGGTTTAAACTGTTCTCCAGGAAGATGAAATAAAACGAAGCACCAATCCATGCAATCCCCAAAACCACATGTGCCCATCTGACGACGAGATTCAGCCATTCAATCAGATGACTTACCATTCCGGAACCGGAAATAAGTGGATAAAGGAAATAGCCGAGAAGGCAAATGACTGCGACGATGAAGAACAATATACGCGCAGTTTTAATTTCGCCGACTGTCTCTTCATCAGCTTCCAGTATTTTTTTTCTTTTGAGAACCCGGAAGACTTCATTCAGCAGGAAGGCAGAAAGAAACAGAATTACGATGAAAAAAAAGAAGACAAATTCAAATGATAGCGTCATCCCTGAGATTATTTATGTCCGCGTCTTCCGAGAAGTATCCGGTAGAAGGATCTGCTGCGTATTTCGTCGAGTGTAAGTCCTGTTTCCAGGACTTCCTTTTCTGTTATTGCCCCGCAGTTTAGAGCCTTTAGGAAATAATTCAATAGTCCCTGACCGGTAGCGGCATCGTCAAATACATCGCCAGAGAGAGTCGCCTGCGCCGCTTTTTCGACGAAATTTTTTAATCTCACTGTGGCATCTTCATAACTATCCAGGAAAAATGTATAGACAGCCGCATACCTCATCGGAAGTTGTGAAGGATGCAGATCCCATCCCTGGTAAAAGCCGTTGATGAGTGAATGCATGGTATGCCCGAATCCAAGTTTCCATGCTTTGTAAACAACTTCACGGTTTTCTTTTTCCTGCTGTGCATTGAGGTTTTCCCCCCTGTGCGGACCGACGGGCATTACGTTGGTCGCACCGTCGGACAACATGATACCTGTTCCGCCGAGCGCCACTCTCGTCATATGATGTGCGAAATCACATACTGGATGATCCATCGTCTGGTATTTCGCGGTGATGTTGCATGACGCTGTATAATCATACGTTCCAAAATGTGCGGCAATGCATCTGCCTTTTCCGGCCCTGATCAGTGACAACAACGGATTTTTTCCATCTGCATCCATGATTGCCTGCGTTGCTTCCACCATCATTTCCATTTTGAGTGAATGCGGCAGCAGCTTATGTTCGTGTTCGAATATTTCAAAGAGTCTTGCAAGTGCAGCGATTTGCTCCGGGATCGTAACTTTCGGAAGCATTACCACGAAGTTGTCAGGCAATTTGCCTCCGGTTTTTGCGAGCAGCGTTGAAAGAAAAATATCAAGCGTCCGGATTCCTCTTTGTTTCAGGTCCTCGGTAAATGGCTTGATGCGAATACCAATAAAAGGGGAGATCGTCTTTTCTTTCATTCCCTTCGCTAATTCTGTCGCGGCATTCAGGGCCGCCTCATCCTCTTCGGCATCCGAACGGTTTCCAAAACCATCTTCGAAGTCGATTCGAAAATCTTCAACGCCTTCGGTTTTTAATTTTGCAATGATCTTCCTGTGGACGAGGTAAGGAAGCCAAAATGCTTCTTTCTTTATATCGGCGTCGCTGAGCTTATCCAATCGATCTTTTAATGCAGAAATTTCCCGGTCACTGTCGGGAAGAGATTCCGAACCTTTTAGATTCAACACTTTCGCCAATACGGAAAAATCAGGTGCATACTGCAGAAAGCTATTCAAAGCTGCAATTCCTAATTTATCAGTCGTGTCCGACTTAAACCTGTTGGCGCCGCCATACACCGTATGCACGGGCTGCCTGTCCGGTAGTTCTCCGGGATAAATTTTTTGAAAGGATGAATTTGCAGCTTTCAGATCTTTCAATACTTCTTCATATGCCTCGTTGGGAATAGATAATTTCATTCTGAATTTGGTGTTGGTTAACAATAAGGACTCGTTTTTGAAAACAGGTGGTCAAGATACGAAAGTAGTTTTCATTTCGAATTCAATGGACTGATAAATTTGAAAGTTAAATCGTGTATTCCTGGTTCAGCTGCCCCTGTAAGTGGAGTACCCGTACGGATTAAGCAATAAAGGCACATGATAATGAGAGTCGTCTGTTATTTCAAACTCTATGGTTACAGCGGGGTAAAGTCCTTTCACGTCATTTGTTTTGAAATATGTGCGGGTGTCAAAGACAAGGCGATAAACTCCTTTAGGAATTTTTTTTTCAAGTGGAAGAAGGTTCTTTATCCTTCCATCGTTGTCAGTAATTCCATTTCCCAACTGTTTCCAAATTCCGGAAGAATGATGTTCAAGTGAAACGCTGATACCACCGGCAGGCTTGCCGGCAGATGTATCTAAAACATGTGTGGTTATCTGGCTCATGCGAAAATTTTATCTATACGAAGGTGCGTAATTTTATTTTGTTCAATGGCAGCAATGTGCAATTCTTTTTCAGGGTCATTGTTCAAACGATTTTTCAGAATTTCCAGCATTTCGTCGGCAGATTTTCCTGTGGCACAAACAATGAAAATGTAACCGAATTTTTTTTGGTACTCAACATTTAGTGCACGAAGTTCATCCAGCACCGGTTGCCCCGCATCCCTAACGCCCGCTTGTTCCTGCCCGGCCCATTCTTTTGTGGAGGTGAAATTTTTAATTTCGTTTTCGTTATCACCGATTTTCGGATGATGCGAGAATGCTTCAAGCCAGTCAGTTTTCGATCTTGAGAACCAGGACCGGTCAGAACATATTTTCAAATCTTCAGTTGATGGGAAAGGAAAGTGTTGCATTAGATCATCTAACCATGCTGTGGACCCGCAGCATTTAAACAAGTCTTCTTTTGCTTTTTCAGCTCCACGTCTGTTGAATTCGTCAAGTGTCATTTTATGCTGATATATTTCCAAAGAGCCTCATCCTGCTTATGCCTCCATCAGGAAAGATCGTGAGTCGCACATGAGTAAATGGTCCTTTGTTTATTAATTCCCTGGTAAAAAAATGTTCGTGATCTGCTTTTAACTTCGTCTGGGGTAAAATCACAGACCATTGAACATCCTGCGTATTCAATTTTACCTCATCGATAAGTGATATGTTGCAACCTTCAATCATGCAACTGTCAGGATAATTTCCTTTGAAATGACAGGTGTCTACCAATGCCTCATTGATGATTCCTTTATGTGCAAGCCGTACAATCACCCAGTCTTTATTTCCGGGCGTGCGATTTCTTTTTGTCTCCCAGCCATCACCCATGTTGACTCCGCGGCCAGGCATGATCAGGTTATCCATGTGGCTAAAGAACATGTCGTTGCAGAGAATAGACCTGGCTCCGTTTACCGCTGCGGCGAGATCTATTCTTTCATCTTTCTTTACCTTTTCCCATTCTCTGAAAACATCGCCATACACTTTCAGACGAGCCACTCCGCCATCGGGAAAAATATTTAAACGAAGATGAGTGTAAACATTTTGATTCTTTATTTCGAAAAAGTTCTGACTCCCCGGCTGAAGCGGGGAACGCGGAAGTATTTCAGTCCATTGTATATTTTCGATGTCAGTATTTCCGTTGCCGGCATTAGCAGCATCAACAGAAGCAAACGGAGGATGATTTCCCAGGAAATGGTTTGTGTCGATGTCGAGACCGTGAATGATTCCGGATGTGGCAAGACGAATGACACACCAGTCATTTCCCGGAATGCGTTTTCTCCTGGATTCCCATCCATCCATCCACTTTCCCCTGTCAGTATATTTATCCGGAATAAAAATGCCTCTACCGGCTTTGAGTAAATTCTCTTTCTCAGCAAAAAAATCGTCGCTGCAAAGCAAGGCCTTGCCTCCAAGCCGCTCGGCTGCAAGATCTGTTAATTTCGTAAACGACGGTAAATTAATTTCGTTCATATTTGTATTCTAGCATTCTAATTTTTTTATTTTAAAAATCAAAAATCAGCAATCAGCAATCAGCAATCAGCAATCAACAATCAACAATCAACCAACTACTGACTACTGATTTTTAACCCAAACCCTCATCCTTCCACCCTCATCAACTTCCCCGCATGTAAATTTACAAACTCATTCCTGTCAAACACTATTTTTCCATTAACGATTGTTTGCTGAACTTCTCCTAATAGATTTTTTCCGGCATATGGAGTCAGCTTATGTCTGTGTTGAATTTTATCGCTGTTTAATGAAAATACTTTTTCAGGATTCCAGATAACAATATCGGCATCAAATCCTTCGCTAATTTTTCCTTTCGAGTATTCTAGTTTTAAAAAACGGGCAGGATTGAGGCATAACCATTGATAAATTTTTTCAATCGGAATATTTCTCTCGGATGCAGCTTTCCAGATGACCGGAAGTGAAAACTGCAGTCCGGCAATTCCACCCCAGGCTTTTTCGAAGTTGCCGCTTTCTGTTTCTTTAAGATTTGGAGGGGCAGGGGAATGATCTGTTGCAATGAAATCGATTAGCCCTGACTTCAATGCATCCCAGAGTTTTTCATTGTTTTCTCTTTCGCGAATCGGCGGAGCGCATTTAAGCAGTGTGTTCTTATCGGCAATTTCTTCCGCAGAAAAAAACAGGTAATGCGGTGCGGTTTCAACGGTAAGTGGTAGCCCGTCTTCACGTGCCTTCTGAATCATGGGCAAAGCTTCGGCGGATGACAGATGAACGATGTGTACATGTCCCTTTGTTTCGCGACATAAATTAATCATTTCCCTGATGGCATTATTTTCCCACGACCTGGGACGGGAACGTAAATATGCAGCATAGCTACCAGGATTATTTTTTAATTGATGCATTCCATCATGCTCTTCACTCAGCTCACAATGAACCAGCAACGGGAGATCGTATTTTTTCAGAATAAGTAAAACGTCGCGCAGCTGTTTCACGGCAGTCTCTGGAAAGTCGTCGATACCAGAATGTGTCAGGAAGGCCTTTAGTCCAAAGACTCCATTTTGTAAGAGGTCTTCGAGTTCATTTAAATTGCCGGGAACCACTCCTCCCCAAAAACCGCAGTTGACATGGGCATATTTTCCTGCCGCTTCGATTTTCAATTTTAAATTTTTATGGGAAGTAGTGACGGGAGTGGAATTCAACGGCATATCAATCAATGTGGTAATTCCCCCGGCAGCGGCCGACCGAGTTCCTGTATCAAAGCCTTCCCATTCAGTCCGGCCCGGCTCGTTGATGTGAACATGCGGATCGATGATGCCCGGCATTACTACATCATTTCCCGCATCAATAAATTTTTCAAAAGAGCTTTCGGTATCTTCGTTGACAATGGAATGAATTTTACCATCGGAGATATTTACTTTTCCATCGATGAAGCCACCAGGAATTAATATACGGCTGCTCTTTATTACCAGGTCAAAATGCATTGATCATGTTTAATGTCTGACAAAAATAGAATTTAATTCTCATAGAAATTTGAAATGAAGTTTTTCAAGGTAATAATTAATTCCGGAAACCCTGAATTTTTATCTTTCAATTGCAGATATTTGTCAATGCATGTGCACTGTTAGGAGTTCAAAAGTATGCAGCCGTCGGTCTTAGTTTAGGAATATCAATGAATCAACTTTTAGTTTGGGAATTTATCTTCGAAAGGATAAAAAGATCACAGCCTGTAATTTTAATGTGTGTCGTCGACAGCCAGGGCAGCAGTCCGGGACGCCGCGGATTTAAGATGGCCGTTGCTTTAGATGATATGTCAGGGTCGATCGGCGGTGGAGTAATGGAACATAAGTTTGTTGAATTGGCATTGGACAAACTAAGATATACCGAATCACAGACGGTTATCAGGAAACAGGTACACAGTAAATCAGCGAAGAGAGATCAAAGCGGAATGATTTGTTCGGGCGAACAAACGGTTGTCTTATTTCAATTGAATGCCTCTCATTTAAAAACCGTTCAGGAAATTATTTTTGTTTTGAGCAACCATAAATCCGGCATGCTTTCGATTACAAATGATACGTTTTCGTTTTCGGAAAGTATTGATGAACCGGAATCTTTTTTCGAAATGAAATCGGAGAGCGACTGGGTTTATAAAGAAAGGCTTGGATATAAAAATCATTTATACATCATTGGCGGAGGACACTGTTCATTGGCTTTTGCAAGACTGATGTACCAGATCGATTTTTATATTCATTTATACGATGACCGTGAAGGACTAAATACATTCAGCCAAAACGAATTTGTTCATGAGAAAAAAGTTATTCCTGATTACAATGCGCTGAATGAAATTGTCCCTTCAGGAAGAAATATATATGTTGTAATAATGACCTTCGGTTACAGAACCGATGATTTGGCTCTGCGAACATTAATCAATAAAGATTTCAAATACCTGGGTGTTTTAGGAAGCCAGACAAAGATTGAAAAGATGTTTGAAGACTGGAGAAAAGATTCGTTGCCTGAAGATAAATTGAAAAAAATTCATGCGCCTGTTGGGATAAATATCAGCAGTCAGACGCCGGAGGAAATTGCGGTTAGTATTGCAGCGGAAATTATTGGTATTAAAAATAAATAATTTATTTATGTAATTATTTAATTATAATCAGAGATTAATTAAATAAACAAAATGAATCTGCGGTTATATTAGCGGGATCTGTGGGAAAATTAAAGCAGTTTCAGAACTAAGATTCGAGCTGCGAAAGATTTGCTTTTATTTCTGCTATAAAAATTCTTAATTCTCTTGCTGGAAGCCACGAGCCCACATAAAGGTTTCGTTCTAGAAATAGCAATTCGTATTCGTGAATGTATCCTTTTTTTAAATAGGATAAATACAAAATAGATCTACGGTTATATATGCCATATGTGCGGGATTAAATCGCAATCGTTCAGATTTTTTTGAGTAAAATCTCATCGTTGAAATTAGGACATAATTAATGGCCCGGGGGCGCCTGAGAAACGAATTCCTCTGCCCGGGGCTCTGATTTTTGCAGAACCCGGCCTCTTTACTGAACATGTAGAAAAGGAATGATGATGAAAAAAAATGGCTTGCGCCGGTGGTGCGTACGATTTCCCTCTAACCCCAATCGTACGAACCATCATTACAAGCCATTGTAATAACAGTTATAATAAATAGCCAAAGGTCAAAATATCGATTCAGCATTACAACCTGACATACGCTGGTTTTTATTTTAGAATATTTTATGAATGGAAATTGAGAGATGACCAATGCTAATCGTTTGGATTATAATATTGCTATTTCATTTCACTCCATCTGCAAAGGATTTGCTCCTAACTTATCTATGTTCAAATTTTTTTTTATAAGAAAAGCTCCTAATATCTCAAATATATTACAACCTCACTAATAATTAAAAAATATATTTAAATTATCAACTTATTATTGTTCGTTATCAAGTTTTATCGACTCCGGTAACAGAGCCTTCAGCTGGGTGTAAGCCATTTGCTAAAGCAAATATTGCTCGCCGGCAAAAGGATCGAAGCTTTAGCGGAGATCCGTCTGCGAGTGCTCCTTGAGGTATGAGGAATAGCGGGGTGTCAAACCCCGCCCGAGCTATGTAGCGTGCGTCTGGGAGTCGTATAGGAAGCTACACGAGGCTGTGAGCAATTAGGAAAGCCGAAGCCGAAAGGAAACGCACCGGCGAGCCAAATAGAGAGTGACTGAGCTGGCAGGTGCGAGTCTTTCACGAATGGTGGAAGACGCGCTCAGTCACAGACACGAACAGGTTGAACTCTTTGTGAGGGGTTTTTATAAGTGAAGACCTGGAGTGGATACCTTGTTACCGGAGACGAATCGATAATAATAATATTATTTTATAGTTTAACAAATCTAGAATGATAAATTTGATTTCTCATTTCAATTTTAATAAAATAAATACCTTGTGGCAAATGTGAAATATTTAATTCAGTCTCGGATTTATTCCTCAGAATTTTAAGGTCTGGATTTAGAAACTCTTTTCCCGTAACATCAAAAATTGTTATTTCGGCTTTTGCTTCAATTTCACTTTCCAAAATAAACTTGAGGTAATTTAAGGCAGGATTAGGATATACACTTAACACGACATCGAATGAATTTTCTATGTTTGTTATTCCATCACAAATTATTGAAGGCGAAATACTAAAAGTATCTTTTTGAATAAAGAATGAATAGTAATCAGGAAAATAATTATTTGAAACCAGGTTTGTGGCAGACACTGTAAGATTATTATCAGAAGACACTAATACTGGTAAATCTAGCTCATAACATCCACTTAAACCCAAAGTATCTGTCTTAAGGTAATGAATATATGGTTTATTTGGTCCTGGAAATGATGGTCGCCAAGATTTTCCAATTGAATAATACCCACCTTGTCCATCTTCCTCATGATAAATATTATATTCTCCTTTTTCATAAAAGTAACTCCATTGCCAATTTCCAATTGAATCAGTTTTTATCAAACATGCAGCTGGTACACCATTATATGGAAATCGACTTGACATTAAAAATCCTGCATCAGTTGTTTGTATAAATCCGTTATCGCTAACAGCATGACAAATATATTTCCTTATCCATAATATATTACCTAGGGTATCTAACTTCATTATATAAGGACCAGCGCTTTGATAAACCGAATCCCAACATGTACCATTGAGGATAATACCATCAGATAATAGTTTTATATTTCGTGCAGTTGAACTAAGTCTATTTGCTTTATACTTTTTTGACCAGATTATATTTCCATCTATATCTAATTTGTTAAGTAGTATATGACCTGTAAATGGAAATGAATCCGCTATGCTGCCGCAGGCATATATATTCCCAGTCGATGATATATCAAAATCAAAGAAGCGTGCAGAATATTGACCTGAATATATTTTGGACCATATTGGTGAAAAACTTGAGTCAAATTTTACTAAAATTGCAGCCAATGATGTTGGTTGATACAAACTATCAATTTGACCCGACATAAAAATAGCACTCTCAGTTGAATTAGTTCGTATTCTATTAAAGTTTCCCATTCCCGTGAATCGAAATGAGGCCGCTGATTTTACATTCGAATTAGAATCTAAAAGTAAATACGTTGGTAGATCTAACAAACTTGTTCCGTTATAAGAAGTACCAATTGCACAAACATCTCCACGATTTAATGATTTAAAAAAAGTAAGTGAATAACTCGTATCGTATTGAGGAGAATGAAACTGAAAACATGTACTTATGGAATTGTTATTATTCAATGTTAAAAAGCCAACACTTTCGCAAGATGGAATAAATTGAGGATCGAAACACCCTCCTATGCTAAATAAAATTTTTGTTTGCGTAGGAGAGTGTTCCAGATTAAAAACATCATCAACAGAATAGCCATTCCCAAAATTTATTTGAAACTGCCTTTGTCCAAATACATTTACAGAAACAATAAGAAATAATATAAAGTATTTATTAACAACCACTGACTATTCTTTTATAAACCTTATTGATTTACTGATATTATCTTTAGAAATTATATTACAGAAATAAATTCCACTTTTTAATGATGAGATATCAACTATTTTTTTCAAATTATAAATTGAATTCGAATAAACTAATCTACTGTAAATATCCAATATTTGTATTTTAGAATTGGAATTATTTTCAAGCAATTCAATCGTAATTTCATTTTGTGCTGGATTTGGAAAAACTTTTATTTCTGAATTTATTTTTGAAATTATGCTAGATTTTTTCCTTTGCACATTTCCTTCGTCATCAAGAATTAAATTCAGCATCGCCCTTGCCATAAAAACGGCTTCTCCTATTTCATAATAATCACCATAAGCAAAATCTTCAAGGACTCCCCTTACTAGTTCAGTATACTCGGTTTCCTTCATATCATAATTAATATAAATATCAAAACAAGTTAATAAATTTTCTTCAAATTCATCATCAGGAACTATTGATTCTAAAACATCGAAGGCGCTTTCACCATCATTGTCATCGATATATTCTTTCATTTGTACAAATAATACAGCATTTCCCGCCAATTTTGCACTATAAAATTCACCGAACTTATCATATTCTTCGGAATCTAAATCGAGTAATTCTTGATTCTCATAAAGCATAGCAAATGCAAAATCCTCAGCTTCTTTTTTGTATAATTCTCCATTTGAATCATATTCTACTTCATCAGAAACAATGTCTCCTAATAAATCTGCTCTTATATCCGCGATTTCTTCTTCTTCTGGTTCATCTGGATCAGAACAGTAATAATTATTAGGTCCGACTAAATTGGGAACAATATTTGTGAAATGACCTACTTCCGGAAATCCCCAACCAACTCCTGAAAAACTCGAAAATTATGAGAACACAAATGCTAAGCGTTGGAATTAATATTTTGATGTTGTTTTTCCCGCAGATCCCGCAGATGAAACCGCAGATTTTCGCAGAATGAAATAGTGCTTGCTTACTACATTGTTTTAATAAATCCGGAAATTATTTTTTCATTAATCTGTAATACACAATTCCCGAAACGATAAAGCCAACAAACCAAGCGTAATTGTAAAGATCAGATAACCATGGCCAGACATTTTTAGTACTAACAATGTGTGTGGTAGTTAAAAATCCCGGAATATTTGGCAGAATGCCAACAATGAGAGCTATGATTGCCGCACGGTTAAAACCATTAGCGTAATTATATCTTCCGTCATGGGAATACAATTCATCAACGACCAATTGTTGTTTACGTATAAAAAAATAGTCCACGATCATGATTCCGCCAACCGGTCCGAGCAGACTCGAATAGGCGATGAGCCATGTGAAGATATATCCATTCGGATCGGCGATGAGTTTCCATGGGAAAATCAGAATGCCGATGATGCCCGTGATGTATCCTCCTTTTTTGAAATCAATTTTAGAAGGCGAGAGGTTTGAAAAATCATTTGCAGGACTCACGATATTAGCCGCTATGTTTGTTGCAAGCGTCGAAATAGCTACTGCAATCATCGCAAAACTTACGAGTAATTTACTCTCGAATTTACCGGCAAGTACTAACGGATCCCAAATCGTATGACCATAAATGATCATCGTCGCAGAAGTGACTACAACTCCGATGAAAGCGAATAGAGTCATGGAAGGAGGAAGGCCGATGATTTGTCCCACCACCTGCGCACGCTGACTCCTGGCATAACGGGTGAAGTCGGGAATGTTCAGAGAAAGTGTCGCCCAATAGCCAACCATTCCTGTTAGCCCGGGGAAAAAGAATTTCCAGAATTCGGATGACGAATGAAATTTTGAAGGCTGCGAAAGAATGGGTCCTAAACCGTTTCCTGCCGAGATCGCCCAGAATAATAATGCCAGTGCGGCAAACGGAAGAAAGAATGCCTTAAAGACAAGCAGCTTCCGGATACTCTCAACTCCCATCTTCACGATCCACATGTTTAAAAGCCAGAAAATAAAAAAAGTTATTGCAGGACCAGTCTGTAGTGTAAAAGAATCGGGAAAAATTTGCGGAAGGTTTTCAATCGATGGAAACCACACATGCGCCATCTGGTAAAGTGCGAATCCGCCAATCCAGGTCTGTATTCCAAACCAGCCACAGGCAACGATGGCCCGAAGGATAGCAGGAATATTTGCTCCCATCACGCCGAAACTCGCACGTGCGAGTACCGGAAAAGGTATTCCGAATTTCGCGCCGGCATGGCCGTTTAAAATCATCGGAAGCAAAACGATTGTATTCCCTAAAAAGATGGTAAGGATTGCCTGCCACCAGTTCATTCCTCCCTCGATGAGCGAACTCGCAAGCATATACGTCGGAATGCACAGGCTCATGCTTATCCAAAGCGCAGCATAATTCCAGGTGTTCCACGTTCTTTTCTCCGCAGGAACGGGGGCGAGGTCTTCGTTGAGTAAAGCCATCTTTTTTATTGAAGCGTGAAGATTGAAAAATACTAATTAGTTAATTTGATGATTCGTTAATTCGTTAATTCGTTAATTCGTTAATTCGTTAATTCGTTAAATGAAAATAACCAATAACAAATATCCAATTATTTTTCAATCTTCAATCTTCAATCTTCAATCTTCAATCTTCAATCTTCAATCTTCAATCTTCAATCTTCAATATACGTGTTCGTCTGCGATAGAGATTGCTTTCGAAACTATCTCAAGCGCTTCGTCCATTTCGTCTTTAGTTATGCAAAGCGGCGGAGCGGTGAAAATATAATTCCACCGGACGAATGTAAAGAGTCCGAGTTCTAAAAGTTTAGCGTTTACCTTATTCATAATGGCCATCTCATCGGCAGTCGCATTCCATGGCGCCATCGGTTCTTTGGTCTTCCTGTTCTTCACCAATTCGATGCAACCCAGCAAGCCTGTATTCCTGTAGTCGCCAATCGAAGGATGTTTCTCTTTCATCTTCTCAACACGCATCTCCATGTGTTTTCCCATTGCTGCGGCATTCTCAATCAGGTTTTCGTCGTCGTAAATTTTTAATACCTCATTCGCAGCCGCGCATGCCACCGCATGGGCAGAGTAGGTGAGTCCCAGCGGAAGTGGCTTGTCGTTGAACCTGCTGATGAGTTCTTCCTTTATAATCATTCCTCCCAGCGGAATGTAACCGCATGTAAGTCCTTTTGCAAAGCACATGATATCCGGAACTACATCGTGATGATTCACGCCGAACCATTTTCCGGTTCTGCCGAATCCGCTCATCACCTCGTCGCAGATCAGAAGGATGCCATATTTATCTGCGATCTCCCTGATTTTTTTCCAGTATCCCGGCGGGTATTTGATGCATCCGCTCGACCCGCTTTCACCTTCGATCAAAATCGCCGCAACCGTGCCCGGACCTTCATACTTGATGATACGCTCCATGTGATTGGCTGCATTCGTAGAACATTCTTCCGGAGTCGCGCTATTCCACGGACAACGATAAAAATATGGATTCTCCACGTGTAAAAAATTCGGAGCCGCCTGTCCGTCGTGTGCAATTCCTCTCGGATCTCCACTCGCCGACATCGCGCCATAGGTAGCGCCGTGATAACCCTGGTAAAGCGTCACAACCTTATGACGGCCGGTATATAATCTCGCAAACTTGATTGCATTCTCAATCGCTTCCGCGCCTGCATTCGTGAAAAAAGTTTTCTTCAGCGATCCCGGCGTTATCTCCGCCAGTTTTTTTCCAAGTTCACCACGCGCTTCGGTGATCATTCCCGGATGAACGAAACTCACTTCTTCCATCTGCCTCACGACGGCTTCTTTCACCCTCGGATGCCCGTGACCGATATTCATGTTCATCAGCTGCGATGAAAAGTCGATGAATCGTTTACCGCTGCGATCGTAAATATTTATACCCTTTGCTCCTTTAATATTCAAAGGATTCAACCCCGCCTGCTTCGACCAGGAAAAGATGGTGTATTCGAGATTGTTTTGTAAGATGATTTCGCGTTCTGAAAGTGTGGTAGCGTACATTTTTTTTGGATTCGTTAATTCGTTGATTAGTTAATAGAATATAAAGAGGCAGTTTACGGATTTATTTTTTGGTTATTAATTATAAAAAAAATTGATTCAATCTTTTAAACTTGAATAATGGCGAATCGACGAATTAACTAATCAACAAATCAACTAATCAACTAATTAACGAATCAACGAATCAACTAATTAACGAATCCCTACGACATCCAATTCGTCTTCGACTCCGGATTCCACTTTATCGACGTCTTCTTCAACTGTGTCCAGAATTCGATTGAACTGTCGCCTGTGATGTCGCCAACGCCAAACTTTGAATCGTTCCATCCGCCGAAAGAAAACGGTTCTCTTGGTACAGGAACGCCGATGTTTATACCAATCATCCCCGCACTTGCTTTTTCCATGACGAGGCGGGCAATGCCACCGCTTTGAGTAAACACCGATGCTGCATTTCCATAATCGGAACTGTTTTCAATGTTCAGAGCTTCGTTGATGTCTTTGGCACGAATGATTGCAATCACAGGTCCGAAAACTTCTTCTTTTGCAATGGCCATATCCGGCGTAACGAAATCGATCACCGTCGGCCCGACATAGAAGCCATTTTCCTTTCCTTCAACCTTCCAGTTGCGGCCATCGACTAATACCTTAGCGCCGGCCTTTTCCGCCTCTGTGATGTAGCGGTTGATACGCTCTCTTGCTTCTTTACTTATAACTGCTCCGAGATTTTTCCCCGGAATAATTTTCTTTGCTTCTTCAACGATCTTGCTGATGATCGGGTCGATATTTCCAACACCCACCATAGCCGATGCAGCCATACATCGCTGTCCGGCACAGCCGCTCATCGATGCGGTTACGTTCGTCGCCGTCATTTCCGGATGAGCATCCGGCATTACGATCAGGTGATTCTTTGCTCCTCCCAGTGAAAGACATCTCTTCAGATTCGATGTCGCACGCTTGTAAACGATCTTGGCAACCTTCGTTGAACCTACAAACGACACTGCCTGGATGCCCGGATGATCGCAAATGGCTTCAACGATTTCCCTGTCACCGTTCACGATATTGAAAACTCCGTCAGGGAGACCCGCTTCTTTCAGCATCATTGCAATCCTGTTTGAGGAAAGTGGAACCTGTTCGGATGGTTTCAGGATCATACAGTTTCCGAGAACAATAGCATTTGGTATCGTCCAGTGCGGCACCATGTGCGGAAAATTAAATGGAGCGATAGACGCCACCACTCCAAGCGGTTTATGATCGATCCTGCACTCAACACCTCTGCTTACTTCCAATATTTTTCCCGGAACAAGCTGTGGCATGCTGCAGGCATATTCCGTCAATTCAATACTCTTTTCCACTTCGGCTGTTGCTTCATCAAGTGTTTTACCGTTTTCTTCCTGAACAAGCGATGCGAGTTCACGGAGGTTTTTTTCCATCAGTGTTTTATATCGATAGAAGATCTGCACTCTTTCTTTTATCGGTGTGTTCGACCAGCCTTCAAAGGCTGCCTGCGCTGCTTTGACGGCATCGTTTAGTTCTTTAGTTGCGGAAAGTGGTACTGTAGAAATGACTGATCCATCGAGTGGCGACAGAACATCCATCGATTTTTTAACATTTCCGGTAAATTTCCCTGCTATATAATTTTTTACCTCTGGAAAACGAGTGGTGGTAACTGACATCTATTTGGTTTTTTAAATGGTCTTCAATAATACACTAATCCTCCCATGGAAAAGCCTTCAAATATCAGAATTTAGAAGGGAATAATGAAATATTACTATGATTTGTGTGATTAGCCTGATAATCTAACAACCTGTTAATTGAATTTAAAATGATCAAAGAGTACAATTCAATGTAATAATGAAAAATCGAAAAGGATTTGAGAGCTGGCTAATTAAAACCTGAACGCAACAAAAAAGTTCATTCCCTTTACCGTATAATTTACATCTTTCAGGAAAAGTGGATTATCGGGTAAGCCTTCTCCCCTGAGATCTGAATAACCGTATCCGATTCCGGCTCCTAAATATCTGAGCAGATAATACTCTGCGCTTATTTGCCATTCCGTGACCTTTGCTTTAGTATTATTCAAATCTATTTCAAAGTATTCAACCGAACCTCTTGCCAATAAAGAGGGTAATATGTAAAAGCTCCCATGAATGCCGGGTACAACAACCGGTACATCATAACTGCCATCCCGGACAAACGAAGCCCCATTTGAATTTGCATCTAATCCTGCCTCAAGTCTTAAGTATCTGCCTCCAAGCGAAATTCCCGCCGTCGCTTTCGCCTTATGGAGGATTGAAAACCGTAGCGTCCCCGAATAATAGTCGGTGTTAAAATATCCCTTCACTCTTGCACCAACAGTATAGCTTTGATCGCCAAAAGAAAAATCCCTCGTCAGGTAGCTGTCGCCGGTTCTGTGCAACGAAAAATATGATCCGACAAACTGAAATCTTCCACCTGCTAATACTTTAAAATAAAATAAGGAATTGGATGATAAGAAATTCAGATCGTTTTCCAGTTCAAGTGTTGTATTTGTTACTGGAATGTTGGGATCTGTAATTTCAAAAACCGCTTTTGTATTTACATCCACCGTTGATATTCCTGCATAAAAATAGATCAATCCTCTTCCGCCTTCGTAGGGTTGAGCATTGGTAATACTTACTCCGGATAAAAAAAAGAGGACTATCGAGTGCTTAAGAGGGGAAAATATTTTTTTCATGGTTGTCGGTTTTAAATTTCAGTTAAAAAAATATGCCTGAATAAAACGGCTTCTTTTGAACAAAGGTGAGTTCAATTCAAATTGAAGCCCTAAGTTCTTCTTTTTTAATTTACCCCTATCTTTATTCCATATGAAAAATGCAAAATCAATAGTAATTCTTGTTTTATATTTATTTGTCCATTTAAACGGATCTGCTCAAAACAATTTTCAACACCTGATCGGCGGCAGCGATCACGAGCGGGCCCAGACGATTTTCAGCACTTTCGATAATGGTTACATCGTTAACGGTGCATCTTTCTCCTTTGGCGTTGGTGATGTTGATGCGCTGCTGATAAAAACTGACAGCCTGGGAATTATACTCTGGAGCAATGCCTATGGAACTGTTTCATACGATAATTCCGAATTTGCCATAGAGACGATCGATCATGGAATCGCTTGTACGGGAAGGAGCAATATCCAAAACGGTTTTCCATCATCAGCCTTCATGTTCAAGACCGATTCTTCCGGGAATCTGCTATGGTCAAATTCGTTCGGTGGCCTTGGTAACGACGATCTCGTTCAGATAATCGAAACATCCGATCATGGATTGGCTGCGGTCGGCAGAAGCCAGAGCACCACTTCCGGTGCAAACGATATTCTTCTTGTTCGTACGGGTGCAAACGGCGATACAATTTTCACAAGGATGTACGGTACCACGAAGGAAGAGGAAGGTTTGGGCATCATTCAAATGCCGGATAATGGTTTTGTGATTGCCGGAAGACAGATCACATTCCCATCGGGTATTGCAACCTCCGATGGCATACTCCTTCGAACAGATTCTTCAGGAAATTTGTTGTGGGCAAAGTTCTACGGCGATTCCATGTGGGACGAACTTTCTGCTGTAAGAATGACTCCCGATTCTGGGTTTATCATCACCGGGTCTACCATTTCATTTGGCAGCGGTGAGTTTGATATTTTACTAATGAAGACAAATAGTGTTGGAGACGTGGAATGGACGAAAATTTTTGGCGGACGAAAGACCGATGCCTCATACGATATTCATATCGATCCTGATCAGTCTTTTATCATGTCTGGATATACGGAAAGCCTTGGTCATAGTCACATCATGGGTAACGACAGCTCCAATATCTTTCTTTTGAAAACCGATTCAACCGGCGATATTTTATGGATGCAGACATTCGGCGACGGCTTGCAGGACGAAGGTTTCAGAAGCGCACAGGCGCATGACGGAGGATATCTTATTCCTGGTTTCACAACCAATTATCTGTTTACTGACAGCACTCAGATGCTTTTTATAAAAACCGACAACCAGGGTCATACCGGCTGTCATGAACAAAGTGTTCAGCCTGTTGATAGTTTTATCGTAATGCCGTACATGGATTTGATTCTCAACCAGCTTTCAGGAATTACATTCAACACGCTCGCACTTGTCCGGACGTCATTTGCTCCTGATAACGATGATGCATGCCTGTTCGCCCCTGTTAATAATCAGGATGAAACACGGAGTATAAAAATATATCCGAACCCTTTTGAAAACTTCTTGTTTGTGATCACGGAAGGAAGTGATTTGAGTGAGAGTGAAATTATCATTACCGATCTTTTAGGTAAAAAAATTCATACTCAAAAAATGATGAACCGGGAAAATATTATTGAAGCGGGATCACTTTTAAATGGAGCTTACATACTGACTCTTAAAAGTCGGGAAGGACTATGTGTAAGTAAATTGATAATTAAAAACTGACCCGCATAAGGAGCCTTTCGAAAAATATCTTTTCCTGATGTCAGATCTTTTTCCTGATTCGCTTTACATCAGCGGCCGACGAATTCGCAATTCTTACCGTATATGATTCATCTGTGAGTCTTTCACCTTCAATGAACCTGCATGTGTTATATCCCTGCTCCGCCTGTGTATAGGTTTTATATATCTTCCTTCCCTGCTTATCGAAAATTTCTACCGACACACCGCCTTCTCTTTCCGTGTAATAATTTACATTGAAGAATTTGTCGAACGGCTGTGGACCAACATTTTCAATATACAATGTCATGTCGGCATCGGTATTAGTCAGTTGTATTTTTTCAAGTGCAATGAAAGTGCTTCGCTGGTTGTGTGATGTCTGTCGAAGCCTGTAGAAAGCAGCATTCTCTCCATCAATCTTATCAGTGAAAATATAATCGTTGCTTAAATTATTGTTCTTAGCACTTGGAACACATCCGATTTCCTGAAAGGTGGTTCCGTTGGTGGATTTTTCCACTGTGAAAAAATCATTTTCAAATTCAAAAGTAGTCGACCATTTCAATTCTATCGTGCGAATGTCTTCCCGTACGATTTTAAAATATGCTAATTGCACGGGAAATATGAAATCGACTACGCGCGGCTTTTCGATGTCGGCTGAGGTTGGATTCTGTAAAGGAATCGCTGCAGACTCATGCACTGTTGTTTTCTCGTGTTCAGCTGATGCCAGTGCGCTTTTGTTATCAGTAAAATTCAGTGTTATGAAAATCACAATTGCAGCGATCACTGTAATACTGATTGTCGTAATTGCAATGATCTTCTGTGTCGCATTAACGCTCGGCTTGGGACGCAGGTAAGATTTTGGAGGAAGATAATAGCCCATAATATTTGATTTTAATCCGCCATTTCTTACGCTCAATTCCGAATTAAAAATCATGGGATTACCAGTCTCGCTTACATATGTAAGATTGATAACAGAATATCATAGTTTGTATAAAGACCGGCCTTTTTCAAACGATGATTTTAAACAAGTCTCGGTAATTTTCTTCGTTTTTTCGAGAATTTTGACCGTTTCTATCGTTGTTCTTACAAAAATCACCTCCGGCAAATGTGTAAGATAACCGGGAAAAGTCTGTACTTTTTCCTCCGGATCAACGATTGTTCGGTTGAAAATTATTGTGAGCTCATTTTCATGAAACATTCAATGCGTATTTTCATTTCGTAATTGAAGATGAGACTTTCTAAGTACGAAATTCTCATAACGCCATTTCGCTAATCGACCAATGATTAAAACATTGTTAAATTCTCCGGCTTTACATTGTTTTTAACTTCTTTTTAACCGTTTTATGCATTACCGGATGGTATGTTTGATTCATCAAAACAGATAACATGAAAAATCTTATAACTCTTTTTTTCTTTTCTGTGTTTATCATATTCATGTCTGACGCAAGCAGCGATATTAATGGATCAATAAAAGCAGAAGACAATACCCCTGTTCCCTTTGCAAATGTGATACTTATTAATGCAGGCGACAGCAGCGTGGTCAAAGCTGCTATCACGGATGAAAACGGAGATTATAAGTTTGAAAATATTGTAAAGGGCAATTACAAAATTATGATTGCCCAGCTGGGATATGAGAAACAATATTCGGAACCAATTGAGGTAAGCACTGACGGTGAAACGATAAACTCTAAGAATTTTTCAGTTAAGACTTCAGCTGTGAATCTTCATGAAGCAACTGTAACTGCGATGAAACCTCTCATCGAGCATCGCATCGACAGGACGATTGTAAACGTAGAAAACAGCATTGTGAATGCCGGGGCTACTGCTTTGGAAATATTAAAACGTTCGCCGGGCGTGATTGTCGACAACGATGGTAATATTGCACTGGCCGGAAAACAGGGCGTGCTTGTGATGATCGATGGCAAGCCAACGTATTTGTCGCCCCGCGACCTTTATGAATTACTCAGGAATACAAATTCTGATCAGCTTTCCCTCATCGAAATCATCACCAACCCTTCAGCCAAATATGACGCAGCAGGTACTTCAGGTATCATCAACATAAAGATGCGGAAGAAACAAACCACCGGTTTCAATGGAAGAGCACAGGTAAGCTACGGCCAGGGCGTATATCCTGATTTCGGTACGGGCTTCAGCCTGAATTATGGCAGCCAGAAATTCAATGTCTTCGCTGGCTACGATTACATGAATGGCTATTACTTCGAAAAAATCAATCTCTCAAAGAAGTTTGACCAGGGTGATTATACCTCTACGTTCCTTCAGCACTCTTACGACAAAGGACAATATATAAATAACAGCTTCCGGGGTGGTGCCGATTTCTTCCTGTCAAAAAAACACACGCTTGGATTTATTGCAAAGGGAAACCGGTTCACAAATCATGACCATACAACAAGTACCACCGACATTTACAATTTAAGTGAAATATCTGATTCGGGATACGTAACCTACAACAACAGCGACAGCAAGTGGAGTAATTTTTCCGGAAATATCAATTACCGCTTCCAGATCGATACGACCGGACGCGAACTCACTGCAGATGCCGATTACGCTAAGTATAATAATCACAATAATTTTATCTTCAAGACGGATCATTATTTTACCGGAAACGATTTCTCCTATACCGAGTATGCAACCGATGAACAGCCCGCCATCATCGATATACGCGCTTTCAAAGTAGATTATACTCACCCGGTAAACAACGCTATTAAAATAGAAACTGGTGCCAAGACCAGTTATGTGACAACAGACAACGATGTAAAATATTATAATTATTATTCCGATGTACCGGTTTTCGATTCAGGAAGATCAAATCATTTTAAATACGAGGAAAATATAAATGCAATTTACCTGAATGGCTCCGCCGAATTCGGAAAGATTGGTTTGCAGGCAGGATTGCGAACCGAGCAGACCATCTCCAAGGGAAAACAGTATGCTGACAATTCCAGCTTTGACAGAAACTATGTGGAATTTTTCCCCAGCGCATTTTTCAGTTATAAGTTTAATGATAAGCACCAGTCTAATGCCTCCTACAGCAGGCGCATCGACCGGCCGGCTTATCAACAGCTGAATCCATTTAAATATTTTATTGATCCGTATAATTATATGGAAGGAAATCCGCTCCTTGAGCCGCAGATTACCAACAAATTTGAATTGTCTCATACCTATTTGCAGATGTTTACACTCTCTTTTAATTACAGCCATACAACAGATGCAATGACGCAGATCACAAAGCAGATCGATTCCACTCAAACGACTTTTGTTACAACTGAGAATCTAGATTCGTATGATAACTTCGGAGTCAGTCTGAATTTTCCGGTTAAAATTACCGAATGGCTTCAATCGACAAATGATTTCAATTTATTCAGGAATAAATACCAGGGAGTCTCTTCCGTCGGACTGGTGGAAACGTACCTGACGTCTTATACCTTCAATTCTACTAACAGCATCAGTCTGCCTGGCGGAATAAATGCCGAAGTGGGGTTCTGGTATAATTCGCAGATGATCTGGGGAACATGGCTCGTCGATCCGCAGTATTCGGTTTCTGCCGGCATATCTAAAATGTTTCTGCACGACAGGATTCAGTTGCGAATCAACCTGAACGACATTTTTCATACTGAGATCACAAAATCAAAAACCGAATTCCAAAATGTTAATGCGGAATTCAAGCGTGTTTATGACAGCCAGTTTTTCCGTGTTCACCTCGCGTATAAGTTCGGCAAACAAATGCAAAGAAGTCGCATGAAACGCAGTGGCGCTGAAGAGGAACAGAACCGGGTGAAGCAGGGGCGGTGATTAAGATAATTTGACTATACTCAGGAGTGCCCACATCTAAGCGAAAACATTTCCACTATTGAATGAGTTCGTCAATGGCATCAAACTTTTCGTCTGTGAATTTTCCATTTGTCTTATAGATGATCTTTGCATCTTTATCAAGCAGAAAAAAATAGGGAATGCTTGTATCGTCCATGTTGATCGAACTGATGATGTCTTTCCCGTTTTCGGTACAGAAAAGCACATGCGACTGAAGATCTTCCTGTGTGTTTTCCCTGAATTTTTTCTTCATAGAGGCGGCAAATGAAATATTGGTTCCTGTCAATATCGGGATAAAGAAGACATTCACATCAAACATGTCGTCCATTATGCCTGTCTTTGCAATAAACTTCTGATACACCGGTTCCAGCCAGCTTTCAAGATCAGGTTGTGCTTTTTGAGAGGAAGCAAAACACAGGAAAGTATACTTTCCAACTATGTCCTTCGGAATATTTACCACTTTGTTTTCCGCTGTCTCAGCCTTAATATCCGGTAGCGTCTGGGCCTCAGCAAAAGCAGCACAAGCCAGTGTGATAATCGTTAGAATGGTAAATTTCATCGTAAAATAACGCGAATCTGAATTGATTATTTTCCGGATAAAGGTAAAAATCCTCCGATATCCTTCTCACTTATAAATCGATTCCGTTCTCTTATCTTGTGCCGGTTTTTATGAAAATTACTGCCGTATTTATTTTCATAGTTCTTTCGTGGAATTACTCTGAGGCTTCTATGGACGATACCCTGCCGAGAGGAATCTCTTCCCGGATTCTTGCATTTCCGTTTATCCTTCGGTCGCCGGAAACTAACTGGGGATTCGGTGGAGCGACGGCTTTTTTTTTCAAGGCTAAAAAAGATGAACCTGAGCTGAGAACTTCTGATGTAAACCTCATTGGCCTGTACACACTTGAAAAACAAACGGTAATTGTGTTGGGCTCCACTATTTTCTTTCCCGGTGAAAAACAGATTTTTCGATTCCAGACTTCATACAGCAACTATCCTGATAAAACATGGGGAATCGGAAATGATACACCGGACAATGCCGAAGAGGATTACTCGCTCCGGCAGATGTTTATCAATCCCCAGATAATTGTAAAGTTGTACAAGAACCTTTTCATGGGCGCCAGCTACGAATTACAGAACATCAGCGAATTCACTTATCTGCACGGTGGCGCATTTGATGATTACGGTATTGCCGGAAAGGACGGCGGACTTTCTTCTGGCGCGGGATTTCTATTAACCTGGGATACACGAAACAATGCCTATTCTCCAAGCCACGGTGTGTTTGCTGAATTCAACATGACTAATTTCGGAAAAGCCCTGGGCAGCGATTTCGATTTTACAAGTTATCTGATCGACATCAGGAAATTCATGCCTGCAGGACGGAACCGCGTACTTGGTTTTCATTCCCTCACAAAGATCATCGATGGTACCGCACCAATACGATACCTTTCCATGCTTGGAGGCACTGAAATCATGAGGGGATATTACAAAGGAAGATATACGGATCAGAATTTGTTTACCGTACAGGCCGAACTCAGGCAATATCTCTTCTGGCGCCTTGGCGTCGCAGGCTTTGCTTCCATGGGACAAGTAAGCGATCGTGTGAATACATTCGGCCTGGATGAATTTCATTATGCATATGGCGCGGGCCTTAGGGTGGTTTTACAGGAAAAAGAAAAATTAAATCTCCGGGTTGATTTCGGCTTCAGTAAAAACAGTCATGGCGTCTACGTCCTGCTTAAAGAAGCCTTCTGATTTTTGTCCGGTTTCCGGAATGTTTCTGAATACGTATATTTGAACAAATAATTGCAAGATGTTTTCTGAAATTGTTAACCAGGCGGTCGCCTTGCTTTTGCTTAGAACTGTTGCCGGCAGTTTATTTTTTTTCCAGGGATTTGATAAAATATTTAAAGTTAAAATCGAAAATGTTGTACGGACTTTTAATGACCCCCTCAGCAAATTTCAAATCCCGCTATTCCTTTTAAAGCCTGCTGTTACCGTTTCTTCCCTCATCGAAATGGCCTGTGGTTTTATGCTCTTCTTTGGATTATATAAAGATATTGCCTTATACCTGCTTGCCGGAAACCTTATCATGGTATCTTTTATCTTCAGCAACATAAAACCCATGTGGGACCTGCAGTATTTCTTTCCCAGGCTGATCATTGTCGTACTGCTCCTTTTCTTTTCTGCAACACCTGACGTCTTTTCAATCGATTACCTGTTGGGAAATGTAAAATAAAAAACCCTCTCGACAGAAAAAAGTTCTGTCAAAAGGGCTTACCACATGAACACACATTGAAAATATCAGGATGCCTTATAAGGCTCGTAATTCAGTTCAACTTCTATCTGAACTTCCTTCGAAATTTTATCTTTAACAAGTGAAGGGATTTCTATCTTAAAATCTTCGAGTAAAATCTTAAACCTGGACTTACCCATTGTAATGTTTCCGTCTTTTACAGTGAGTGTACCGTCGGCAAGCACTTCCCTGGTTTCACCATGCATGGTCATGTTACCCTTAACTTTAACGGGGTACACTCCATTTTTAGTCATGTCTACTGACTTAATGTTTGTTACGCTTCCCTTAAAAACCGCCTTGGGATATTTATCAGACTCCACATAATTCTCATTGAAATGTTCCTGCATCAATGCCTTGTCGAAAATGAACGCTTTCATCAGAACCGCAAATTCAATTGCTCCTGTTGAAACATCTACGATACTCGTAGCCTTCTCATTGTTAGCTTCTATTTTCTCCAGCGGAGACGAGGCGCTGAAAAAGATTTTTCCGTTTTTAGTAAAGAATCGTGTTTGACCGTTAACTGCAACCGCAGTCGCAAACATTACAATTGCCAAAATTAGTTTTCTCATAGTTTCAGATGTATTAATTTATTATTTGTTACTTTCTACTACACAATCTACCAGCACCACATCCATCAACACCCCTGTGCAAATCCCTTTGATGACAACTTCCTGTCCTTCTTTTACGGCAGAAAGTTCTTCCTGAGCTTTCGGATCGAATTGGCATCCTACACCCGCAAGATCAGGGCCCTGCAGGGTAACATTAATTATGCCTTTTTCATCCTTCGCCTTTTCAGCGATGATTCCTTTTACCTCTACTATCTTGCCGAGGTATTTGGCATTCGCTGTCTCTTCATTCGTGTCATAATCGGAAATGAGCGCCGCTGCACTCATACGAAATGCAGGCTGCTTATTCCCGATCCCCTGGTGCGGTTTATTATACAGATAAAAACCAAAGCCAAGTCCTGAGATTAAAATAACAATTGATACATAAATTATTTTCTTAAACATCTTTGATAAAGGTCTGCTTTGATTCTGTTTTATTGGTGAAATAGCTGTTGGAACTTTCATTTTCTTTATTTTTTGATTAAAATGTCAATTGTTCAACGAACCATTTTGTATCCATATCCTGATCTGATCAATCTGGCACTCCGGTAATTTATTTCCGCCTCTCGGCATTGCAGCATACCCGGGATCATGATTAACGGATCCAAATAGCCTTCCATTGTTCGCCATCAGCGAAATATTCTGATGTGTAC
Source organism: uncultured Flavobacteriales bacterium (assembly GCA_964595205.1). GTDB lineage: Bacteria > Bacteroidota > Bacteroidia > AKYH767-A > 2013-40CM-41-45 > JADKIH01. The sequence goes on from CAZQOQ010000029.1 coordinate 36,852, forward strand.
TCAGGTCTATTTGTCCTGATGGACTCGATCCTGAATGACAACCCATACAGGAGTTTTGTATTAATGGAAAGATCGTACCCGAAAAAGTCACATTTACTGTATCACAGGTGTTAGAACAGCTATTGTTCAATGCACCCTGTTCTATCCACCGATAGATGATGTCTATTTGTGCATTCGATAACGGAGCAGCCGGTGCCAGTGGCATCCGATCGTCCAGATCAGACTCAATCAATACCTCGTAAATCTCACTATTACCCGCTCTTCCTGGTCTGATTCCTCCGGTTGCCATTACGTTAGTGTAACTGTCGAGAATAATTCCTTCCTTATGATCGATCGAATTATGACAGTTGCTCATCGCGCAGTTTGAAACTAATATCGGAAGTACCTGTGTCTGGAAATAGACCGAATCCGGATCACAGGTCGATTGTCCGTTCCCGTTGCCATTCCCGTTCCCGTTACCATTCCCGTTATTTGTCGTTACCGTACTGTCAGAAGCAAGCAAAGGCAATACTGCAGGCTCATGTTTGCATGACGACAACATGAGCATTAACAAAACCATGACAAATAATATCCCGGCGAGCACCGAATCCATATATATTATTTTTTTTCTCAGCATTTGTACCCAAAAGTAAAGCCGTACTTCCCTTTTGAAAAATGAGATTTGCTGAATAGGGAATAATTAAGCCTGAACTGGCAATTTATTCCTTCCCGGAAAGCCATTCTTTGAAATGAGGCGACCGCTCTGTGCTCACGATTGTGTCCAGTTGTATGGGAGGATTCAGGTTTATCTTCACCCTGGACTTTGAAAAAGAAAACATGTCAACAATCGAATCGATGCTGATAATAAACTGCCTGTTTATCCTGAAAAAACGCTCCGGATCAAGTATGGATTCAAGCTTATCGAGGTTGTATTCCACCGGATACGTCCTGTCGTCCTTTGTCTTTAAAAAATTTATTTTCTCTTCCGTATAAAAATATGCAACCTGGCTGATATCCACTGTCTTAATATGCTCTCCGAAACGAATGAGAAACCTTTTTTTGAATGGTTCCTGTTTTTCCTTTAATGTCTCAATCAGCATTTTCAAATCCGGTATGGCGGTTTTCCCTGAATGAAGACGTTTGTATTTATCAATTGCAGAAGCAAGCTCTTCCTTCTTTACGGGCTTAAGCAGGTATTCAACACTGTTCACTTTAAAGGCCCGGATCGCATATTCATCGAATGCAGTTACGAATATTACAGGCACATCAATTTCGACCTGGGAAAAAATCTCGAAACTCAGGCCGTCTGCCAGGTTTATGTCCGTTAAAATAAGGTCAGGCGCAGGATTCGATTTTAGCCATTTTACCGTGGAACGGACACTTTCAAGTACCTCCAGGATTTTAGCGCCGGGTTCAATTTCTAAAAGTATTTTTTTTAACCTCTGCGCCGCCGGCTCTTCGTCTTCAACGATCAGGATATTCATGCTTTAAATCTGATTAGTGGTAAAGAAACAACAAAATTATTTTCCTCCTGCAGAATCTCGACAGGTTCTTTTGAGAGCAATTCGTACCTGCTTTTAATATTCTGAAGCCCAAAACCTGCAGACTTTTCTGCCGTAATTTTTGGATTGATATTATTACTCACTATAATTCTTCCGTTTGATTCACTGATTCTGATAAACAGCGGTGTTTCCCTTGAAACAGCATTATGCTTGATCGCATTCTCCGCCAGCAGCTGAAGCGTAAGAGGAGCGATGCAGTATTTCATTTTTGTGTTTTCATCTATTGCTATACTGATTCGCAGATTTTCCCCGTATCTTTTTTTCTGAATAAAGATATAGTTTTCCAGCAGGCTCAGCTCTTCGCCGATACTGATCAGGTTCTTATCACGGTAGGTTACAATATTTCTGAAAAATTCCGAGAGGCGCTCCACGTATTCAACCGCATTTTGAGGAGCATTCTCGATGATCGAAAGCAGCGTATTGAAGCTGTTAAAAAGGAAATGCGGATTCACCTGGCTCTTCAAGGTCTCAAACTGAAATTCTATCTTTTCTTTTTGCAGTCGCTCAAATTTTCTCAGGCCTTCTTCTCGTCTCCTGATGATGAAAAAAACGACCAGTGCAATCGTCGATGCTGCAAGTATCCTGAACCACCACCGCTGCCATAATGGTGGCAATATTTCAAAACTGTAACTTGTTTCTTCAGAAAGATCGAAGTTTTCGTTTAGCGAAGCCCTGAGCCTGAATACATATTTTCCCGAAGGAAGTTTTGGAAATGAAACTGTATGATCTTTCGTGAGCTCCCATTTTGTTGAAAAGTGTTCAAGCATATAAAAATAATTGATCCGCTGCGGATCAATATACCACAGGCCGTCATAATCAAAACGGAAATTATTTTCATCTGAACTGAATTTATTTTGTGAAAGGAAATCAACTTTGTCAAGGAAAACTGAAACGGACTGAATAATAATTTTTGGCCTCACTATTTTCATATCCGCTTGCGGGTCATAATGCAGGATTCCGATTTCGGTCCCCATCCACACTGTACTGTCAGGCCCAAGTGTAATTGAATTCAAGTCACAATTAATGTCTGCCAGGTTTTCTTCAGCCGAATGATATACAATGTTTTTAGAATCAGGATCAAGAACGTCAAAGCCGTTGTCGTGCACAATTATTATATTTCCCGTCCTGTCGCACAGCAATGAAGTGGGAGAGGGATCCGACAATCCGTCCTTCGTCTGAAACCTGGTTATGGAATTATCCTCATTCAGATATTGCAGTCCTTCATCCGCCGTAGAGAACCAGATTCTCCCTTTTTTGTCTTCCGTAAAACTATGAACGGCATTATTCGGAACAGGAATATTCTTCAGATCATTTCCTTCTGAATAAAAAACGCCATTGCCATCAGTCCCGAACCACAAACGTTGACGCGAATCAATGAAAATGGTATAGACATAATCGTTGAGAAGCTTGTTGTCAAAAAATTCCGGAACTTTTTCAATTGTTGCATTGTCCGAATCCCCGTTTTTCCTTATTACTAATTTTATAACTGAGTTGAAACCTGCTACCCAGACTTCATCCTTTCTTCCGTTGATGGAAAGTACGCTTGCATTCTCCACAAAACCCTTAACCGTAATTTTCCTGACCTTTCCGTTTTCAGGATTGAACCTGTAAATACCCGACCCCATCGTCCCTATCCACAGATATCCGTACGGATCAAAATAAAGCGAAACGATGTCGAATTTTTCATCGGTGATCTTATATTCCTTGTATTCCATCGTGCCATCAGATGAGAATCTTATGTGGCCAAGCTGCTGGTCAGGACTAAACCAGATGCCGCCACTCTTATCGGAAATAATGCAGTGAATAAATCTTAGTTGTTTCTGTGCTACAGTTTTTATCAATTCCATCTTGTTGCCGCTCGTCCTGAATAAATGAAAGGATTCAGCAATCCATAAGTTATTTTCAATGTCAATCAGCAGATCGTTTGCCTTTATATTGCGTTCTCCTTCCAGCCTGAGTCTTTTTACAGAACCATCACGATCGACTATGATTATTCCCTTTTCATCTGTGGCCACGTATATTTTATCATCCACTTTCTGAATGTGGTTTACCTGGCCGTAATTCCACATCTGATTCGTAAAGGGTTTTAACTGTTTTTTACTGATATCAAATTCAATGATTCCCTTTTCCTGCATTCCAACCAGGAAGCTGTTGTCGTCCTGTATTTCGAGAACCCTTACAATGTCATCCGGAAGCCCCTCTGATGCTCCATACTTTTCAATTTTAACTGCTCCATCCGTAAACCCGATAAAACTCAGTCCGGCATCAGTGGCAACACAAACCCTGTTATCCGGAAGCGGAATGATATCGTAGCAAAAATCATCACTCAATCCATCCCGGTTATTTATATTTATCAAACGATCGTTAACGAGACAAAAGACACCTTCACCTTTCGTTGCAAAGTAAACCCTGTTGCTGTCATCACCCGTAATGGCGCTTACCGATACATTCAGGTATTTATCTTTCAGCTGCAGGAAGTTTATCTTCTGATTTTTTATCTGTATGATTCTGCCTTTTTCGAATCCAACCCAGATATTAAATGCCCGGTCTTCGAAGAATGAACTGACACTTTGGTTTAATGTATCAGTGCCGTTTATTTTATTAAAGCTGATGCCGTCGAATGTGAAAATTCCCTGGTCAGTTCCGGTCCAGATCAGGCCGTTATGATCCAGAAACAACTTCTGGATCCTTGGCTTCGTGTTTTCCGACCTGATATCAAATGATTTGAAGAGTGGATGTTGTCCAAAGGCATCGTTGACAAATGCGAAAACGAAAAATAAAAGATGCAGCCTGGTGAAAGACGTCAGACTAGTTTTCAATTTTATCATTCCTGATTAATTCTGCCTTAATCTCGACCTGGATTTCACTGGCAATTTTTTCATGTACAACCCGGGGTATTTTTATTTCGTGGTCAGATAACAATATGGAAAAATGTGATTCGATGAAAAGACGATTGTTCTTTGACGTTACCGTGCTTCTGATAATTCTTTCCATTTCAACACCATGAATTTTTAATTTGCCTTTGGCCCTCACATCATAATTCCCTTCGACGGAAAGATCCATGTCTTCGATGATCTTTCCGGTAAACAGCGCCTCCGGATATTTTTCTGACTCAAGATATTTTTCATTGAAATGTTCGAGTTGAAGCGCGCTGTTGAATCCCCTGAATGTTCGTATCACAACTTTAAAAACGAATGTCCGGTTCTTTGTATCAAGAACTCCCACCATGTTCGAAGAACTCGCCCTGATCAGTTCCTGTTGTGCATCTGAACGAAAAGAAATTACGCCATCCCTTGCATAATATAAATTGTTCTCCTGCACGGCAGATAAAAAAGTGAGAAGCAAAAAAACTAGCACCAACCTGATCATATTAATCCGTAAGTTATAAAAAGGGATTTGAATTTCGAAGGGTCTCTATTTAAACTCTGCCATTGTTTGTACTGACTGCAAAGCTGCTGATATTCTCGACGTGGCGCCGGTATTTTTATTTACATATTCGAGGCAGGCGGATGCGCTCTCCTCACGCATGGATTCATTGGTTAACAATTGTGTAATCTTAACCTCGGCTTCCTTCGCATCCTTTACCGAAAATGCTCCACCGCAATCTATAAGGTCTGACGCTTCCCTGAATTTTTCATAGCGGGGTCCAAAAATTACCGGAACTCCGAATGCAGCCGATTCAAGTATGTTATGAATTCCTTTTCCAAAGCCTCCTCCAATCCATGCAAGATTTCCATACCCATAGGCGGATGAAAGAATTCCGATATTGTCGATGATCAGTACCCTGGCAGATGCAGCATCTGCCACCGAGGAGAACCTGATTACTTCATTCGGTTTAAAATAAACCCGCGCTCTTCTCTCAATTTCACTGATTCTTTTTTCCGAAACTTCATGCGGTGCAATGATCAGTTTTATTTCATTTGATTTCATCGATGCAATCATGGGAAATATCAATTCCTCATCTTCCTGCCAGGTGCTGCCTCCGATAAATATTCTGCATTGCTGTCTGAAATTTTCAATTCTGTCAATCCTCTTCTTTTCCATTGCCACCGCCGCAACCCGGTCAAATCTGGTATCTCCGCTTACGCTGACATTATTAAAACCGGCATCGTTCAATATCCTGGCCGAAACAGTATCCTGCACAAAGAAATGATTCACGCAATTCAGCATTTTTCTGTAAAATGAACCATACCATTTGAAGAAAACCTGTGACTCCCGAAAGATCGCAGACACCATATATAACGGTATTTGTTTTCTCTTAAGCTCTTCAAAATAATTCAGCCAGTATTCGTATTTTACAAAGACCACGTATAACGGGGCAATCATGCTGATAAACTGTTCTGCATTACGGCGGTTATCCGTTGGAAGGTAGCATACATAATCGGCTGACTGAAAATTCTTCCGTGGTTCATACCCTGAAGGAGAAAAAAAACTCAGGACAATAAAAAAGGAAGGATTTTCTGACTTTATTTTCTCGATCAGCGGTCGTCCCTGTTCAAATTCACCCAGGGATGCACAATGAATCCATATGCGTTTTCCATTGCTACCGGAAAGTGCGGCTTTCAATTTCTGTTTCCAGTCCTTTCGGCCTGTTGTCCACTGCACCGCCTTTTGATTGTTAAACAATGCAGCAATGCCAGCTGCAAAGCCGTAGATTGAAATCGCAATACTATAAAGTACTCTCACCAGTCAGTTGATATATAATTTATCCGCGGCTCTTTTGTATAAAGGAAACACCCAGCCTATGCGAATACCAAAAAGTAGATCGAGACGCGACTCATCATCTTTCTTCCCGGTATCAAAATTTATTTCGCGCCTGTTCTTCGTAAATCCCTGCGTGAATTCAATTCCCGCATAAAAGTTTACTAACCGCCTGTTGCCGAAATTCAGATAGCCGAGGAATTCAGTCAGCGAAGGTCCCGTGCAAAGGCGGTCATATCCCTTACTGTATTCATCGAGGAGATAAGGAATCGTACTCCCCGGTGTCTCGATCCTGATCTTATGCTGCATATATCCGATACCAAGATTCATCATCAGGCCGGAATTTTTATTCGGCCCTGTTACAGGGAAAATTTTTCCGAATCTGAGTTCAAATTTAAACCCGCGTTCATACAACAGCACCGTAGCATACTGGCCCTTTTCATCGATTATGTTTCCATCCGGTGTCCTGTATTTGTCGAGAATGTTATTTTCTTTCACGTCATCACTGAAAATAAAGTCACCAGCTATTCCGAATATCCAGTTGCTCCTGAGTTTCCACAGGAATACCCCGCCCACGTTGAAATTATTTCCAAACCTTTCTGCCATGTCACCACCAGGGAACTGGTAAGCGAAGGTGGCGCCAATCATCGGAAATGCAATGGATGAATCACGGATGTTGTGCTGGGCTCTTACATATCCTGATAAAAAGATAAAAATAATACTCAATACTAAAATAAAAGACCAGCTTTTCAATTGCCTTTGATGCATAAGGAAATTTTCACTTCGATTTAGGTATCGTTAATGATTTAAAATCACTCTTTCGGATCTGTTTGCAAATGTACACGATCTGACCGGTATGATAAGCATAATGTACCAGCTGGCGCTGTAATGCACGGATTACAGTATGTTCTTCATTTCGAATGTATACTTTTCTGAGCAGGTCGTCCGCTCTCAGCCCTGCAAGGGTATTAAACAATAGTTCCCACGACCGGTCCCATGCCTTTAACAATTCCTCCCTCGATTGCCTGTCTTCAATAAACTCATCGTCCCTCTTTCGCCATTCTTTTTCACCATCGCTTGTAAGGAAATCTGTAAAACGCGATACCATATTCCCTGAGATGTGCTTCATCAGGATTGCGACAGAGTTTGAATCTTCGTCATATTGAAAATGAATTTCATCGTCGCTTACCTGAGCAATGGCTTTTTCGCAAGTGCTCTTCAATCCTTTCAGACTCTTAAGCGTCTCAAGTAAATATGCTTCACCGTATTCACTCATTTCCTCTTAGATTTTAAGTCGTCGCCATTAAACTGAAATGGCAGCAGGCTGCTGATGTTTTCCGAAACGAGCACCTGTCCGCTTTCTCCCGACATGATTATCCGGATATTGTTTTTAAAAAGATGTTCATATTCAGCAATCACCTGGCGGCAGGATCCGCAGGGCGCAACCGGCATGTCGACATTAAACTGATCTGAATAAGCAGCAATTCCAATTGCTTTTATCTTGACTCCGGGATAATTAGCACCGGCGGAAAAGATGGCAACCCTTTCTGCACACAAGCCGGTCGGGTATGACGCATTTTCCTGGTTATTTCCCCGTATGATCTTCCCGTTTTCGAGTAATACAGCGGCGCCGACATGAAAATGTGAATATGGGGCGTATGCATTTTTCATACTTGCCTTTGCTTCACTGAGTAACAACCGGTCATCTGCTTCAAGTTCTGTCTCGTCTTTGTATTCTGTAAGACGACAAATAATTTCAACGTTCTTCATAATATAATTTGAGGACTTAAATGTAATGAGAATAAAGTAATTAGTTCAAAAAAGTCTCATTTTAAACGAAAAATCCAACAGTATCTTCCTTTTAAACAGGTATCGGATTTATGAAAGAATTAGTACTCACAATCATAACTTATCGTCTGCAGAATTCGTAATATTTCTCTTAATTAAACGTACATCTTAGCCATTAAAATATTTTTCATCTTTGCAAAAATCAAAATATATAATGTCAGTTAATTCTTCTGTAAAATCCTTGTCTGTTTTTGTCCTGATGCTGGCCATGCTCGCCGGGTGCAAGAAAGATGAAGGTAAGGGGGGCACGTCTACTATTAAAGGCAAGGTGATCGTTCATGACTATGATGCGTTTTTCCAGTCGAGCGCTCCGCTTGATATTTACCCGGCAATCGATGAAAATACCTATATCATTTATGGCGCTGATGGCAGTACTTATGACGATGACTTTAAGACTTCCTACGACGGTTCCTATGAATTCAAATATCTTCAGAAAGGCAAATACCGCCTTTTCGCATACTCAAAGGATTCAACCGGTGCCGCATCAGGTTTTCCATCATTGAATGACGTTCCTGTTTTTGTTGATGTTGAGATAACCTCTAACGGATCTACGGTGACGGCGCCAGACATTATAATACTCGATAACAACCAATGAAAAAAAAGACACTCATAAATATATTCCTGGTGCTTTTCACCCTTGTTTTTGTTTCTCCAATAAATGCCCAGAGTAAAAAGGACATGAAGAAAAACAAGGTAAAGACCTTTAAACAGGTATATACAAGCGTAGAAAATGGAAAGGAAACCACGATCGACGTGCTTTTCCAGAAGTTTGACAACGATGGCAACCTCATCGAAGAAATCAACTACGATAAAGAAGGGAAAGTAAAAACTCATTTTACCGCGGTATATGATAAAAACGGTGATAAAACGGAGGAACAGAACTTTAGCGAGGATGGAAAGCTGAAAAAGAAGAAAGTTTTTAAATACAATGCCAAGGGAGACAAAACCGAAGAGAATCATTTTGATCCTTCAGGAAAATTAATTGAGAAGGTGATTATCAGCTACAATGCAAACGGCGATAAGGTTACCGAAGTGAGCCTCGATGCAAACAACAACACTATCGAAAAGAAATTTTATGTCTATGATAAAAAAGGGATGGTAATCCAGGAACGCAAGGTGGATAAGGCCGGTGCCCTTATTGAAGAAGACCGCTATACTATTGAATATTGATTAAGGATTTGAAAACGTTAGAAGAAATACTAAGTGAATTTGAACCGATCTCGCTTCAGCAGATGGACAACGTCAAGCTGCAGAACAGGATTGATACAAAGTTCATGTTTCATGAGAGAATTCTCCCTTCGGTATTGAGTAAAATGAAGGACAATTATTTTGCCCTGGAGATAAAGGGAATTCGATACAATCATTATGAAACGTTATATTTCGATACCCAAAATTTCGAGCATTACCTTCGTCATCACAACGGAAGAGTAAACAGATTCAAGTTCCGTGCAAGAAGATATGTTGAATCCAACCTTCATTTTTTCGAGGTGAAATTCAAGAACAGTAAAGGCAGGACGATCAAAGACAGGATTAAAAAACAGGAGATCACGCCTGACATTTGCGATACTTCATATGAACTGGTAAAGAATACTTCAAACGTAAATCCGGAGAGCCTCGTAGCCAAATTATGGGTCAATTACCGGCGAATGACTTTTGTGAGCAAGCATTCTGAAGAGCGGCTTACTATCGATACAAAACTCAGGTTCCTGGACGAAAGCCAGACTATCCCCGTCGACGGACTGGTTATCGCAGAAGTAAAGCAGGGGAGTGCCCGCGAAAAAAGTCTTTTCGTCTCTTTGATGCGTGAATATCACGTCAAAGAAAAATCCATAAGCAAATATTGTCTCGGCGTCATTAGCCTGAACAGTTACATCAAGAAAAATAATTTTAAACCCACTCTGTTATATCTTAAAAAAATTCTGAAAGCCTCATGAACGATCCAATCAGTCAATTCGAATTGTTTGATAAATTATCGGATAAATTTTTCCTCCGCCTGTTAATAGACATCATTGCCATGCTGGTGCTTGTCCGTTTTATTTATTTTAAAATTTACAAGAAGAAAGACTATCTTTTTACCTTCTTCCTTTTTAATATAATTATATTTATCATCACGTATCTTCTCAATAAAGTAGACATGTCGATGGGTGCGGCTTTCGGCTTGTTCGCAGTCTTCTCGATGCTGAGATACCGTACTGAAGGAATCACTACCAAGGACATGACATATCTTTTCATCGTCATCGCCATGGGACTGATCTGCGCCGTCAGTAAGGCCACTTATTTCGAATTGGGCGTGATTAATGCGATTCTGATAGGATTCACTTATACCCTGGATGGTAACTGGCTCGTCAGGAATGAGATGGTAAAGAATGTTCAGTATGAAAATATTGAAATGATTAAACCGGAAAACTACGATGCTTTGCTTCAGGATCTCAGGAACAGGACGGGTCTGAATATCCATCGTGTTACGGTAAACAGGATCGATTTTCTAAAGGACGTTGCCGTCGTCAAAATTTATTATTACGAAGAAAGAAAATCCGACAAGAAATAGGCGTGTATAAATTCAATAGGCTTCTTTTAATTCTGTGCTTTTTTATTCCCGGCATTTTTTCTTACCATGCATCGGCACAGATTGATGATGTTGGTTTATGGACAGGAATTACACTGAAGAAACAGATTACCCGAAAACTTGAAGGCACACTTTCTGAACAGTTGAGGTTACAGCACGATTTAACCGCTATCAATCAGCTGTTGACCGACGCAGGTCTTACCTATTCGGTAACCAAAAAATTCAAGGCCGGAATTAACTATCGTTTCATTCAAAGCAACCAGGAAAATTATTACAGCAAGAGACACAGATTCTATATCGATCTGTCATATAAAGAGAAATTCGGGATTATTTCATTAACGCTGAGGGAACGCATACAGACCCAATATTCTGATTACTATTCAAGGGAGAATGGAAAGATTCCGATATGGACCCTTCGTTCAAAACTGACCGCGAAATTTGATCTTAATAAAAAATATTCACCTTACCTGGCGGGAGAAATTTATTATCTCATCGATGATGCAAAAGAAATTGAAGGCTATTCCCGGTACCGGATAGAAACCGGTTTCGATTACGATTTCAACCGGATCCACAGTTTAAACCCTTTTATATTGTATCAGCATATTATTTCGCCGCCTTTTGATGAGCTCATTTACGGCTTTACTTATACTTATTCCTTCTGAATTACCTTTCATCGCGATTCGATGAGTACTACGGCATAACAGGTAATTCCCTCTTCCCGCCCGATAAATCCGAGCTTTTCATTGGTTGTCGCTTTAATCGATATCTGATCTTCCCTTATACCCATTACAGAAGCTAATGTCTTTTGCATGGCGTTAATATGCGGTGCTATCTTTGGAAGCTGAAGGCAAACCGTGGTATCGATATTTCCTATCGTATAATTATGCTGAGCCAGGAGGCTGCAAACTCTTCCCAGGAGGATCTTGCTGTCTATATCCTTAAACTCCGGTGAATTGTCAGGGAAGTGCTTTCCAATGTCACCCAGGTTGGCCGCACCAAGTAGTGCATCACAAATGGCATGAATAAGCACATCGGCATCGGAATGACCCTCTGCACCTTTTGTGTGTGGTATCTCAATTCCGCCTAACCAGAACCTTCTTCCTTCTGTAAGCCTGTGTACATCGAAGCCAAATCCAATCCTCATATCATTTCATATCAGATGCAAATAAAAAAAAAGCGGATGAGAAATCACCGCTTTCAGAAATAATATTATTTTAAATGTTATTCAGTGCCTTCGTTATTATCGTCAGCGTTTTTCGTTCCATCGAAATCAAATAATAATGTGAAACGAAGGGTATTCTCGAGAGGATTTCGTTGTGTCGTTGGAATGAGGTAAGCGAAATCGAAGCCAAACACGTTATACCTTAAACCTGCACCGACGGTGAAGAACTTCCTGTTTCCTTTGGTCGATGCCTCGTGAAAATAACCTGTGCGTATAGAGAATTGCTTGTCATACCAGTATTCCATTCCAATGCTGTACGTAAACTCTTTAATTTCTTCCTGGAATCCTGCCGGAGCGTCGGACCAAGAGCTGAACAATGCCTGTGCAACCGATACGTTTGTAGGGTCTTCGCCAGCCTCTATTACTTTATTGCCGTCAGCATCTATTACAAAATTACCGGTACTGTCTTTTGCATATACCGGCGGGGTAGGAACAAGAAGCTTATTAAAATCTACTCCAAATGAAAGCGAATTATACTGATCGAGGTCAATTTTTAAATTCGTACCGATACGGAAATTTGTCGGGATAAAATCTTTCGATTTGGTATCGGTATACGAAATCTTGGATCCGATATTCGAAATGTTTAATCCGAAAGCCAGCAACGATTTTTTGTCTGAGATATCAAGTTCTTTTCGGTAATAGCCGGAGATATCCGCGGCGATAGAAGTTCCAGCATGTGTATTAATCGTTCCATTGCTGATTGCTACCCCGCCTGTCAGGTTTGAATAAATATATCTCAAAGCGATACCTCCTGAAAAATCCTCTCCCAGTTTTCGTGCATAGGCCAGGTCTATGGCCCATTCATTGGGATTGAACGAAGCATATTTATCGCCGCTCTCGTTTGTAAAATCGATATTGCCGAGTGAAAAGTAAAGCAATGAAAATGCAATTGCCTGATCGTTTTTTACTTTTTTATAACCTGAAATATATGCCAGGCTGATATCATTCACCAGGGCATGCAGCCAGGGTGTATAGGAAATCGAAAAACCACCTTTTTTCTCGATAAATGCCAGTTTTGACGTATTCCAGTGAATCGAGTTGGCATCCGGACTTGTAGCCACACCGTAATCTCCCATACCGCCTGCCCTGGAATCAGGTGCAATCTGTAAGAAAGGAACTGAAGTTGTTATAGTATTGATCTGTCCAAGCAATGAATCCTTGAATGTTGATATACCCGCAAATGCTATTTGTGCCGGTAACAGAAAAATGATGGCCGCAAATTGTGCCTTTTTAAGTTTTAAACGCATTTTATGGTTAAATGTAATTCGACAAATATACGAGATTTAATAAATTTTGTTAGGATCACCGGAGAATTACGAGCTTTTCAAATTTGTCAGCATATTCTCCATTTGTTGTTTTTACGCGCAGCCTGTAAACATAAACACCTTTTCCGATTTTATCACCGTAATCATCCAGTCCGTTCCAGTGTAAATCATCAGAACGATATCCTTCCGTAGTTATTTTTTCAGAAATGGTTTTAATTAATTTTCCTGAAACGGTGAATATCTGAACCTGGACATCGAGTGGACTGTAAGGGCGGTTATGTTCAAACATGAATGTTGTATTCGTTGTAAAGGGATTCGGATAATTCAACACATGATCGAGTGCAAGGATCGCGCTTTCACTCACTACGAAATCTGTCGTCGCCATACTCGAATTGTTGAAGACATCCCACACCTTAAAGGTCACCGTATGAGGCCCTGCATCGAGATTCTTGAACTGGTATCTTACTTTTCCGGACTGATAACTGTCGAGGTCGTTTTCAAAAAAATCGTTCAGCACATATTTCTTTTCCGTTTTTGAATCCAGCTCTGCTGTCATATCATGGCCGATCCCTGTACCAATTGTATTTACACCGCTGCTGTCTTTTACAACCACATACAATACCGGATTTTTATCTGTCATTCCTCCGCGGACAAATTTGATATCGTTGATGTAAATCTGCACTTCAGGACCCGTTCCATCCGGTGTTGCATTGTTATTCACGCCACCAACAAACACGCTGGTGTCAAATCCTGAAGCATCATCCTGTCCGTTGTGCGCATAGTAGCTGAGTTTACCCTTTCCATACTGAAAGGAAATATCTTTTGGAACGATGAACGTAAATGTGAAATCCCCGTTCACAACGCTTGCTTTCCCTCCGTAAATAACATTTTTCTGCAGCGGGAATGGCTGAGCTGTGGATGCATCATCAAGATCTTTGTCGTTTCCTAAAGTGTAATAAGTGACCAGCTTATCGTATACAGTTGGGTAAATCGTTCCGTTGAAACCTGTCATCTTATTTCCGGAATTATCCTGCACTTCACCTGTAATCGTGATTTTACTCAGGGCTTTTAAAGTATCTACAGGCTGAGAAATATCAATGCCATTCACTGTTTTGGTCTTCACTGAATATTCCGGATAGGAAAGGCGGAGTGCAGGATCTCCGATCAGTAAAAAATTACGCACATACGGATCGGTGTATGAATCAATTTTTGTCCGCTGAACGATTTCTCCCAATGTCTCATACTGCCCGTTAATTTTTTCAAAGATGTGATTATAAAATCTCAGGCACAGGTTGAAATTGGAGCTTGAAAAAGCAAGTCTTGAAGTGGTAAAGAGGCAGATTCCGCCGCCGTTTGCATTCAGGAATACCAATTCGCCGGCAGAATTCCTCGATGGATCATCTACGCGTGTAAACTCACACGTAGCAGTCAGAAAAGCCGCAAGCCTGTCAATGTTCGTCCAGCTGTTAATGTCATTTACTTCCAGCACTCTTTCATGCGCCCAGCCCAACTCTCCTCCGTGACCGATGTAAGTCATCAGCAGGGTACCTCTCTCCACACGATCTATAATCGATTTGTGTGCATCAGGATATCGCTGTCCGCCAGGTGTCGATTCCTGGTTGTAGGCATCCAGGTACAATTTGTCAATGTTAAACAGCGGGTAATTATTCTTTACCCTGTTTGCCAGAGTATCTGTTTGTTTGAAATGTGTGTTTTGATCCTGGTCGTCAGCAACGAAACTAACTGTGTTTCTCCAGTTGCCCATCGTCGGATTCGAATTTCCGGTCACATCTGCACCTATATAATGCCTGATTTTATTTACGGAAGATTGCGCTTCCGTCGTCGTCTTTACCGGAATCCGCCCGATGCTGATATCTACAATCTCTCCGCCGGTCCAGGAACCTTCGTTATCATCCAACAGTCCAAAGTAATCGTCTGATATGTACGTCTGGGTAAGATTGATTGATCCGGGCGACTGATAAGAAGTGACAAAATTCGTATTTCCAGACAGGCGGTATTTGTTGTCGTAGGATGCATCGCCAAACAAAAGCAGGTATTTGGGAAGCAGTGACGTGTCACCGGCTGCACGATCGTAAAACATTTTTACGAAGTCGCGTATGGCAGACACGTCCTGTGCGCCGCTCGAGAATTCGTTGAATATCTGTTGCGTAGTTGCGACGATCACTGACAGGTTATCGTGTGTACGATGCAATTCTGCTAACTCGTAAGCTTGTTGAAGGAAAATCGCATTGGTTACGATTATCATCTTCGTCTGCGCCAGCGCATGCAGGTTTTGATTTTCAACTTTACCTGTGTATGTCGGTTTAAAATAATTTTGTCCGTCAAATACGGCAAACTCGCGCAACAGATCCGTTGAAACAGAAAAACTGGTAATACCACCACTGTTAACCAATTCCTGTGAAATGATATTTAAAGGATCGGTTACGTCCCACACCGAATAATTATTCAGGGTAGAATTGAAAGCGAATTCGCTGATATTACCTGCGCCAACGGAATTTTTATCACGGAAAGAAAACTGGCTACCCATGCCGTTTGCACTTAGCGTCCGCCTGAAATTCAATTCGAAATAATTGATCCATCCCTGTCCGTTCGGATTATTTGTTGCAAGTGTGAAGCGGAGATTTAATACATTACTTGTAGCAAGAAAGTCCTTGTTAAAACCGGTTTGATATAAATAATTGTCCTGTACACTTGATCCCACATTTTGTATGTTGGCAACACCCAGGTTTGTGCCGTTGACGTTAACTGTAATCGACGATGTATAAGAAGGCCCGCCCTGAACGACCACCGAACGACCGGCGAGACTGGATCTCATGTGAATCGTGTCCGTCGTAATTAAATTCGGAATCGAAAGAGGCGAGGCGTAAAACGTGGTGTTCAGGTTATCCATCGATTCACCGTACCACTCTCTTCCTGATTTGAGAAAGTTGTATAGTTCCGCTTCATGATACACGTAATCATCGTATGAATTCACCGTAACATTCGCCCCGGTGGCACTGCTTCGCTGCGCGATTCGTTTACCCGGAGCAGAACCAACAGTAAGAAAATAATAAGTAGTGTCTGCGTATAAATTTATCTGGTGATTGAACTGCTTCGTTGCCGCATCATAATTCCATTTCGTCTGGTTGCTGCCGTAGAATAAAATATAGTCGCTGTTATCGAATTTTGCATCGTCCTGCCCGGTTACCACAATTCCGTTCTCCTGGAGATCATCATACCTGAATTTATTATTTGCGAATGGCAGCATTCCTCCGCCATTGCCATAGATTTGGATGTTTCTCGGATCGATACCATCCACTTCAATACCCATCGACTTTAAAAACTGGTAGTCTATTTTGTATACACCCGTCTGCAGTATTGCAATCTTATACCAGTCGCCCGTTGCCAGAACACTCGACGAAGCGAAAGAACGAAAGGAAGAAACCCTGGCATTGGAATAAACCGGCTGAATGGATATGTCGAAGGAAACAAGTCTGTCGTAGCCGCCAGTTGAATTTTTCCTGATCGGAAGAATCGAGATAGAGGCAAACGGCTTTTTCTTTTTAGTAGCTACCGAGGAGGAAACCAGAAATTCAGTTCCGATAGCCTCGGGGTTACGGATCAGGCTTACATCCGTCAGAGGTTCTGTAACGACATTGCTTAGCTGTGTATTAATTTCAGAGGCAAATGAGGAAATGGGTTCTGTAATCACAAACCTCGGAAGGAAATGTTCATCAAAGGAGGCTCCGGAAAAATTGAGGGAGCGAAAAGAATCATCTTTGGAGAATTTTTTTTCGTAAACCGGTAACCATTCGATTTTATAATTTGAAATCCTTTCAGCAGCAACTGTAAGCAGCGGCAGTAGAAAAAGAAAAATAAGCACTCTGGAGTGTTTATTGTTGATGCGCATGGAGAATTGAAATTATTGGCGAAATGTTAACGAGTCTTAATGGAGGATATTTTATCCGAATCCAAAAATACCATTAAAAAATTTATCTTTTCTAAAAATCTGGAAGCCGAAAGTACTCTGTTTGAAAGAAATGAATATAAAATGACAATCTGATCGGTTAATTATTTTTACCTTTCAGCGATATTTTTTTGGGTGAACAGTCAAAAATTGTTTAAAATTGTAGAGATTCTTACAATTCATTTAATCTGTGTTTATTTGACTGACCTGAAAGGCGTAACTCTGTATCTTCACGAACGTAACAAACAGACTAAATTCTCTCTAATGCTCAGGAAGTTTCTGATATTGGTTCTTTTGGGAATATCCGGAACTGTTCTTGCCCAGGATCCTGAGTTCACACAGTTCTACGCTAATCCGCTTTATTTAAATCCTGCCTTTGCAGGTTCAACACGCTGTCCGCGGGTTGCACTGAATTACAGGAATCAATGGCCTGCTCTAACCGGTACCTTCGTAACGTATTCTGCATCGTACGATCAGCATGTCGAAGCGCTTGGAGGCGGTCTCGGATTGATCGTTTTGAACGACAAAGCCGGTGAAGGAACGTTGACAACCACAACTGTTAGTGGAATGTATTCATACCAGTTGAATGTTACCCGCGAATTTTCCGTTCGATTCGGAATGCAGGGTTCGTATTTCATGAAAAAAGTCGACTGGGATAAACTTACCTTCGGTGATATGATCGATCCCCGTTATGGATTTATATATGAGACCCAGGAAATTCGTCCGAATACCAATAAGAATTTCTGGGATTTTTCAGCAGGGATCTTAGGATACAGTAGCAATTATTACGGTGGAATCGCCGTAAACCACCTCACAGAACCGCAGGAATTTTACATCAAGGAAGCGGATGGCAGCAGGCTGCCGATGAAAATTACCGCCCATGCAGGTGCCATTATTCCTTTGGGCGGCAGACGCGACGGATCGATGTACATCTCTCCTAATTTCATCTACCAGAAGCAAAGAGATTTCAACCAGTATAATATCGGATTTTATATTTCAAAAGCGCCTCTTGTCGGCGGACTCTGGTACCGCGGCGGAGATGCATTCATACTCCTTGTCGGACTTCAGCAGGGCATTTTCAAGTTCGGTTATAGTTATGATGTAACCGTTTCCAAATTGTACAATGTTTCGGCCGGATCTCACGAGTTGTCTCTCGGTTTACAGTTGGGTTGCCATCCTAAAAAGAAGCGATTCAGAACCATCAAATGTCCATCTTTCTGAGATTTTAAAATAAAATAAATACATTTGGCTTCCGTTTCAAAAAATATCCAAACCATTAATCATACAATGAAGAAAAACATCCTTCGGAATTGTCTCAGCCTGATTGCAATAGCTGCTATCATGGCTTCTTGTACAAAAGAAAAATCCGCAGTTACCGGATGGAACTACAACGATCCGAAAAATGGCGGATTTGAGGTGGTACCTTATGATGAGCAGGAGACCGGCCCCGGCCTGGTTCTTATCGAAGGAGGTACCTTCACAATGGGTCGTACCGAACAGGAAATTACCAACGACTGGAACAACATTCCCCGTCGAGTTACGGTAAGTTCTTTTTATATCGACGAAACAGAAGTAGCGAACATTCATTACCTCGAATATCTCTATTGGCTATCGCGTGTCTTCGCTGCAGATTATCCGGAAGTTTATAAGAAAGCATTACCTGATACGCTTGTATGGCGCGACAGGCTTGCCTATAATGAGCCACTCGTAGAACTCTATCTCCGTCACCCTGCCTATCAGCAGTATCCTGTTGTTGGCGTGAATTGGCTACAGGCAAATGATTTCTGTGCATGGAGAACTGACCGGGTCAACGAACAAATTCTCGTCAGGGAAGGAATCATGCGTACGAATCCGAACCAGATCAATGAAGATAATTTCAATTCTGAAGCATATCTCGCCGGACAATACGAAGGACTTGTAAAGAGCGACCTCATCGATCTCAATCCAAGTTCAGGTGAAAACGGCACCCGTAAAGTGCGCATGGAAGACGGAATATTATTGCCTAAATACAGGCTGCCGACCGAAGCTGAATGGGAATATGCTGCTCTTGCACAGATCGGCAATACCGTTTACGAAAGAGTTACCGATCGTAAACAATATCCATGGAACGGACACATCGTACGTAACAAAGACGAAAAATATAAGGGTCAGATGATGGCCAACTTCAAGCGCGGACGTGGTGATAATATGGGTACTGCAGGCTTCCTTAATGATAATGCCGACCGTCCCGCTCCCGTTCATTCTTATTGGCCAAACGATTTCGGCCTCTACTGCATGGCTGGTAATGTTAGCGAATGGGTCATGGATGTTTACCGTCCTCTTTCTCCGGAAGATAAAAGCGATTTCAATCCATATCGTGGAAATGTTTTCCAGACACAGGTGAGAGACGAAGAAGGAGCGATCACGGAAAAAGACAGTCTCGGTCGCATTCCTTATCGTGAAGTAACTCCGGAAGAAAGCGCTGAAAGACGTAATTACACCAAGGCAGATAACATTAATTACCTGGATGCGGATGAGGCTGAAAATATAAAATACGATTACGGTATCACATCACTCATCAACGATAAAGCAAGGGTTTATAAAGGCGGCTCCTGGAAAGACAGGGCGTATTTTCTCTCCCCAGGCGTAAGAAGATTCCTTGATGAATACCAAAGCACTGACGATATTGGCTTCCGTTGTGCAATGACCCGCGTCGGCAGTCCGGTCGGACTTGGCTCCAAGCCAAAGACGAAGATTAACAGGTAATCGATCTTTATTGTATCGTTCGTTAGACGTTAATCTATATTTACAGGAGACTTTTGTTTTTTAAAAAAGTAATAGATCGGTATTCCTGTAAGTATAATAATCAATCCGTAAATGCTGAATTTCGTCTGATAGATCAGCATGTTTAGTGCAACCAGCGAGGCCAGCAAAATATAAATGGCGGGTATAACCGGGTAACCAAACGCTTTATAGGGTCTTTCCATTTCAGGTTTTTTAACCCTAAGAACAAAGAGTCCGGAGATCGTCAGAATATAGAACAGCATTACCGCAAACATGATGTAGTTTAAGAGATCACCGTATGTGCCGGTAAAACACAACAGGCATGACCAGATGCACTGCATAGTAAGTGAGTTGGCGGGTACATGATTTTTATTGAGTTTTGCAGCAGGTGCAAGAAACATTTTATCCTTTGCCATTGCATAGTACACCCGGGCTGCTGTTAAAATACAGCCGTTGAGACAGCCGAACGTTGAAATCATGATCATTGCTGCCATAAAAAACTTACCGCTGTTGCCCAAGATCGTTTCCATGAGCAGGGTTGCCACACGGTCGTTTTCCGCATGCTGAATCTTTTCAATCGGTAATACATAGAGATATGCAACGTTTGCAAGCAGGTAAAGAATAATGACCGTAGAGGTTCCGATCAGTAATGAAAGCGGTAAATTTTTTTGCGGGTTTTTAACCTCACCTGCAGTGAATGTAATATTATTCCATGCGTCTGCAGAAAATAAGGAGCCCGTCATCGCCGCTCCGAAAATACCGATGGTTGTAAGTGTAATGATATCAGGAAAGGCAGGTGTGAAATTTCCGGCGCTTCCATGTCCGTTAAATCCGAAATACAATCCCAGGATGACAAGCAGCAGCAGCGCAAGTACTTTTGATACGGTAAAAATATTTTGAAGGAAGGCTCCTGCTTTAATGTTACGGAAATTATATAGACTGAGAAAAATGATTAATAAAACCGCCAGCACCTGCTGGGTGCTTATCTTCAGAAATCCGGCATCAACCAGGTAATTATTACCCGATATGACCGGAAAAAATACTCCGGTGAATTTTGCAAACGCAACTCCAACAGCCGCAATGGTGCCGGTTTGAATCACGGCGAATAACGTCCAGCCATACATGAAACCATAAAGAGGACCAAATGCTTCCTTGATGTACACATACTGTCCGCCTGCTTTTGGCATCGCAGCCGCAAGCTCTCCATAACTTAACGCGCCAAAAATGGTAATGATACCCGTTACCACCCAGGCCATGAGCAGCATGCCCGGAGTTTCTACCTGCCGGGCAATTTCTGCCGAGACGATAAAGATACCGGAACCAATCATGGAACCGGTTATTATAGCCGTTGAATCGAAGAGCGATAGTTTTTTTTCAGTATTGTTTTGCGACATAGAGTTTGGTCTTACGATATGGGTTTTGTTTTTCTGTTTATCTGTTTTATTGTTTTAAGTTTAAACGTTAGAACAATAAAACAGAAAAACAAAAAAACACAAAAACTTTTCTCAAATACTTTTTTTCAAATTAAATCATTTTATGATTACAAAATGTATTTTCGTGACATGACCCGTGAACAACTTTTCGAACTAATAAAGAAGAAGCAGTCATATTTATGCATCGGCCTCGATACCGATGTAAGCAAAATTCCCCTGCACCTCCATGAATACGATGATCCGGTGTTTGAATTTAACAGGCAGATCATCCAGGCCACACAGGAATATTGCATTGCTTATAAGCCTAACCTTGCTTTCTATGAAGCAAATGGTCCTAAAGGGCTGGTATCGCTTGAGCGCACGCTTGCTGCCATACCCAAAGATATTTTTACGATCGCGGATGCCAAACGCGGAGATATCGGTAATACAGCCGAGATGTATGCCAAAACATTTTTCGAATATTATAATTTTGATGCCATCACTGTTGCACCATACATGGGTAAGGATTCTGTTCTTCCCTTTTTAGGGTTTAAAAACAAGTGGGTCGTTTTACTTGCATTAACCAGCAATGCAGGATCCATGGATTTTCAACTCACGGAAGTCTGTACGCCCGGTTCTCTTCGAGAACAAAAGTTGTTTCAACTCGTTATTGAACACGCACACCACTGGGCGAATGAAGACAAGATGATGTTTGTTGTGGGCGCAACGCATCCCGAGCTGTTCAGCGATATCAGAAAAATCGCCGCCAATAATTTTTTTCTTGTTCCAGGCATCGGTGCGCAGGGAGGTAATCTTCAGGAGATATCGAAAGCCGGAATGAATTCCGAATGCGGGCTGATCATAAATTCATCCAGGCAAATCATCTATGCATCATCCGGAAAGGATTTTGCACAGCGGGCTGCCGAAGAGGCAAGGAAGATTCAGGCTGAAATGAAAATTCTCTTAGAAAGCCTCATATAATAAACCGGTTTTGCTTTTAACCGCTGTTACTTTGTACGAAAATCTGCAAAGTGACTGAAGCATTCCTGCATTATATCTGGCAATACCGTCTCTTCGAAATGAATAATCTTTTCACAGACGACGGTCAAAAGGTCGAAGTGATTAAACCTGGTCAGCATAATACCGGCAGCGGCCCCGATTTTTTTAATTCCATGCTGAGAATCGATGGCACACTCTGGGCCGGGAATGTGGAGATTCACATTCATTCCTCCGACTGGCAAAGGCACAACCATCATACTGACCTGGCATACGACAATTGCATTCTGCATGTAGTTTATGAGAATGATTCTGCTACTCTTCGTACAAATGGAACACATTTACCCGCCATCGAACTCAGGAATAAATTTCCTGCTTTTCTGTGGGATAATTATTTGAGGCTGATCAGCACAAGGGGCTGGATTCCATGCCAGGACAGGCTTCACGAAATCGACGAACATACATGGAAGACCACGCTCGGGGAAATGATCACAGAGCGACTGGAAAGCAGGGCGCAGCAGATTTTCATTTCTCTCAAGGGAAATAAAGACGATTGGGAGGAAACATTTTATCAGTATCTCGCACGCAATTTCGGCTTTCAGCTCAATGCCATGCCCTTCGAAATGCTTGCAAGGAGTCTGCCTTTGAAAATCATCAGGAAAGAAAGAGATAAACTTGAGAATATTGAAGCCCTTTTATTCGGACAGTCAGGCATGTTAAAGGATAATTATACCGAAGATTATCCTCGTCGTCTTTTCGAATTGTATACTCACTATCTGAAAATGTACTCGCTGAAGGGCATTTCATTATCATCCTGGAAATTACTCCGTCTCAGGCCTGTCAATTTTCCGGCGCTGCGGATTGCACAGTTTGCCGTCGTCCTGAAGGAATGCCCATCCTTATTCACCACGCTTACGAATATTGCTTCACTCGATAAAATCATCTCGCTTTTCGATATCTGTGCATCCGGATACTGGGATACACATTATCACTTCATCGGTCCGTCTGATTTCAGAAAAAAGCGTCTGGGGAAGTCATCGATCAATAATCTGCTCATCAATACCTGCATTCCGTTTTTATATGCCTGGGGTAAATTCACCGGTGAAAATGCAACAATGCAGAATGCAATTCAATTTCTCGGTCAAATCCCTCCGGAGGATAACCACCTGATCACCCGCTGGAAAGAAACCGGCGTCACTGTTAATTCCGCTGTTGATACTCAGGCTTTCATGCAACTGAAAATCGTACATTGCGCTGAGAAAAAATGTTTAACTTGCAGTATCGGAAACAAGCTGATTAATTTCCTTCCATGAGTTTAATAGGACCCATTAGAGATTTTTTTGAAAGACAGGCATTCGGCGTTTGCACCTGGCTTGGAAATATTCTTGATATGCGGACATCGGTAATTCGGCTTTTTTTTATTTATGCTTCTTTTCTGACGATCGGTTCGCCGCTCATCCTATACCTGATTCTTGCTTTCTGGCTTAAGATGAAAACATATGTGCGCGCAAGAAGAACTTCCGTATGGGACCTTTAAACTTCGGAGATTACTGATTACAGATGGAAGAAGATCTCAAACGGTATAACGGGAAAAAAATCCTTCACATCAATTTTATTTATTTCCGAAAACTCTACATTGCTATTGGGTTAATATTGTCGGTCATGATCATTGGAATCGTCGGTTTCATGATCATCGAAAATTATTCGCTTCTCGATGCCTTTTTCATGACGGTGATCACTGTTGCAACAGTCGGATACAGGGAAGTAAAAGAACTTGGTGACGCTGGTAAAATATTCACTTCATTACTCATAATTTTGAGTATAAGTACTTTTGCATATGCAATCTCTGTAATTACGCGTTATGTGATCGAAGGAGAATTTCAATTATATTTTAAACACTATAAGGTGAACAAGGAAATACAAAAACTGAAAAACCATGTAATCGTTTGTGGATATGGCCGCAACGGAAAACAGGCTTGCGAACAATTGCGTTCGGGAAATGAACAGTTTGTTGCCATCGAAAGCAATCCAGAAATTATTGAATCTATGCGCCTCGAAGGTGATCTGCTTTTTATTGAAGGTGACGCCACCGTCGATGAAGTTCTTGCCGATGCTGGGCTGGAAAGAGCCAAAGCCCTGATCACCGCTCTGCCTAATGATGCAGCGAATGTTTTCGTAGTGCTTACGGCGAGAGATAAAAATCCATCACTGAAAATTATCAGCCGTGCTTCCGATGATGCCTCCGAACATAAATTGAAAAGAGCAGGAGCAAATAACGTAATCATGCCGGATAAAATCGGCGGAACACACATGGCTGCTTTGGTTACCAAGCCTGATGTGCTTGAATTTATTGATCACATTACAGGAAGAATCAATATCCGTCTCGAAGAGATCCGCTTCAGCAGCCTTCCGGAATCGATGAAAAACAAATCCATTCGCGAACTGGAGATCAGGAACAAGACCGGCGCTAATATTATCGGATTTAAAACTTCCGATGGGGAATATGTTATCAATCCTCCCCCTGATACCATCATGCTCCAGGATGCAAAACTTTTTGTGCTGGGAACTCAGGAACAGGTTTTGAAATTTAAAGACATTCTGAATTGATCTATGAAAACGATCCTGGTTACAGGCAGTAACGGACTTCTCGGTCAGAAAATTATTTATGCCCTGCGAAACAGGGATGGGATCCGGTGTATCAGCACATCCCGCGGCGATAACAGGATGTCAGTTAAAGATGGTTATATATATGAATCGCTGGATCTGACCGATCATTCTGAAATCGTTCGGATTATTAATAAATACAAACCTCAGGCAATCATCAACACAGCCGCGATGACGAATGTGGACGCCTGCGAAACACGCAGGGAAGAAGCATGGATCATGAACGTAAAGACAACTGAAAACCTCATCGATCTGTGTAAAAAAAACGACACGCATCTGATTCACCTGTCGACCGATTTCGTTTTCAATGGAGAGAACGGACCCTACGTTGAAACCGACGAGACTGATCCGCTGAGTTATTATGCACTTACCAAACTCGAAGCAGAAAAACTTATTCAGAAAAGCGGGATTAAGTGGGCAATCCTTCGAACGATAATCATCTATGGCGTCGTTGATGATAATAGTCGCTCCAACGTGGTTCTGTGGGCAATCAATGCTCTCGGAAATAAAAAAAACATCACCGTCATCAATGACCAGTTTAGGTCTCCCACACTGGCCGAAGATCTTGCCGATGCATGCGTTTCTGCCGCAATGAAAAATGCCCGGGGAATTTATCATGTTTCTGGAAGGGAGGTAATGAACATTCTTGATATTGTTAAAATTGTTGCCGACTATTTTAATCTGGATCCGTCGTACATTCAGCCCGTAAGCTCGGAAACCCTGAAGCAGCCGGCAAGACGCCCTCCTGTTACCGGTTTCATCATCGATAAAGCAGTAAAGGAACTGGATTTTCATCCTCATACATTCCTGGAAGGATTATCTCAAATAAAAAACCAGCTTGAATTGGTTGCAAAGACTCATCCGAAGTGATTTTTTTGAAGCGCGATTAACGCTTCATCATGAAGAGGAAAAAGATCAGATCAGGATGGACGGAATATTTTAACTTTTCTTCCAGGGAAAGAAATGGCGTTTTTTTTCTGATGATCGTTCTGATCATTCAAACCGGTATTCTTTATTATCAGAAAAATCAAATACCAGCACTGCCCGTCCCGGACCCCAAAACTGTTA
Organism: uncultured Flavobacteriales bacterium; assembly: GCA_964595205.1. GTDB lineage: Bacteria > Bacteroidota > Bacteroidia > AKYH767-A > 2013-40CM-41-45 > JADKIH01. Next base: position 62,865 of record CAZQOQ010000029.1, read on the forward strand.
CTGCAATCCGGCGATTCATAAATGAAAACTCTGCTGAAAATTTAATTTCAAAAGAAGTAAAACTTCCTGTCGATTCCGTTCTGTTGGTAAAATTCGATCCCAATCATACAACAACTGAGACCTGGAAAAGCCTCGGACTGAGCGGTAAGCAGGTGAGCGTCATTAACAATTATATCTCACATGGTGGCAGGTTCAGGAAAAAATCTGATTTTAAAAAGATGTATTGCATCTCGGAAAGCGAATATGCATTACTGGAACCGTACATTCTTTTACCTGATAGTTTGGACGCGAAGACGCAGGACTTTCAAAAGAAAAAAGCCGGGATTGTCCCGGTGGATCTTTACAAAGCAGATTCATCCGCACTCATAAGCCTGAGAGGCATTGGACCCGTCCTCGCATCACGCATCGTCAAATACAGGGACAAGCTGGGAGGGTTTTACCGGATAGAGCAATTAAAGGAAGTCTGGGGCATTACGGATACGCTGTTTCAGTCGGTCTTTCCACAGGTATTATTGAGTGATACCATTCCTTTTCGGTTTATTCATCTGAATACTGATTCGTTCGATGTCATGGCAGCGCACCCTTATTTAAAAGGTAAAATAGCAGGGTTAATCTGTAATTACAGGAAGCAGCACAAATCCTTTGCTGCTATTGAAGAACTTAGACAATTGCCATTGATAACTGAGGAAAACTTCCTTAAACTTGTGCCGTACATAACCATCGACTAAGGCTCAGTAAAAATGGATAACTCACAGGCATCAATGACGGGATCAGTGGAAAACAAGGCAGATACAACCTTTAATTTTTCAACTACTGAAAATCAGAAAATGATTGCGGAAACCATCCGCAAGTTTGCAGAAACGCATATCCGTCCCAAAATGATGGAGTGGGACGAAGAACAAATTTTTCCGGTTGATCTTTTCAGGAAGATGGGTGAGCTTGGACTGATGGGAATACTTGTTCCCCAGGAATATCACGGATCGGGTCTTGGTTATTTCGAATATGTGACAGCAATCGTTGAGGTTTCCCGTGTATGCGGTTCGATCGGACTTTCCATGGCTGCGCATAATTCACTTTGTACAGGTCATATCATGCAATTTGGAAATGAAGAGCAGAAGAAAAAATATTTACCTAAACTGGCAACCGGTGAATGGATCGGGGCATGGGGGCTCACCGAGGCAAATACGGGCAGCGACGCCATGCGCATGCGTTGTGTGGCAAAACAGGATGGGGATTACTGGGTATTAAACGGTTCGAAAAACTGGATCACTCATGGAATTTCCGGCGACGTTGCAGTGGTACTGGCCCGTACGGGAGAACTACTGGATGCAGATGGAATAACAGCCTTCATCATTGAACGCGGCACCAGGGGTTTCCGCGGAGGGAAAAAAGAAAATAAATTGGGAATGCGTGCTTCCGAGACCGCAGAGCTGATCCTGGAAGATTGCCGCATTCATAAAAGCCAGGTGATCGGTAAAATCGGTGAGGGATTTAGACAATCCATGAAGGTATTGGATGGTGGCAGGATTTCGATTGCGGCCCTGGCACTGGGCATTGCAAAAGGCGCCTTCGATGCGGCTTTGAAATACTCAAAAGAGAGAGAACAGTTTGGAAAACCCATATCTGAGTTCCAGGCCATTGCATTTAAATTAGCCGATATGGCAACGAAAATCGAAGCCTCAGAACTCCTCATTTTCTCGGCGGCTGATTTAAAAAATAAGGGCGAAAAATGCACGAAACAAAGCGCTTTTGCCAAATATTATGCTTCCGAAGTGTGTGTACAGGTGTCTACAGACGCTGTTCAGATTTTTGGCGGATATGGCTATACAAAGGATTTTCCCGTCGAAAAATTTTACAGGGATTCGAAACTTTGTACAATCGGAGAGGGTACCAGTGAGATTCAAAAACTGGTGATTTCGCGGGAAATTTTAAAATGATTTGTATTTATCAAAGAAAAACCTACTTTTGCAAAAATAAATTAAAAACAAAAAATGATCATTGTCCCTATCAAGGAAAACGAGTCAATCGACAAGGCTTTAAAGAAATTTAAAAAGAAATTTGAGCGTACAGGCGTAGTTCGTGAACTTCGCCGCCGCCAGTCGTTTGAAAAACCATCTGTAGAACGCCGCCAGGAAATTATTCATGCCAGGTACCGCGACATGATGCAGCGTACAAATACCCTGTAATTTTTTTTCAAAAGACTCAATAATATAATATCTTTACTAGCATTGAACCAGATGGTGAAAATGTTGGAACAGAATTAAAAATTTGGAGAAGAGAACAAATGCTGAGGCATTTTTCTCTTCTTTTTTTTATAAATGGAACTTAAAAGTTTTCTTCAATATATAAAGTTTGAAAAACGGTTTTCTGCTCATACAGTCATCGCTTATGAGAATGACCTTACTCAGTTTTTAAATTATCAGAAGAGTATTTACGAAACTGATGATCCTTCCGGGATCACCCATTCCATGGTTAGATCCTGGATCGTCGACCTCATGGAAAAAGAAATAAGCCCGAGATCGGTAAACCGTAAACTCACGGCCGTTAAATCATTTTATAAATTTCTGCTGAGACAGGGTAAGGTGAAATCAAACCCCATGTTGAAGATCCAGGCACCAAAAACCTCTAAGCGTCTGCCGGTCTTTGTTGATGAATCGAAAATGAAACTTCTCTTCAGCGGCGACAATTTCGGTGAGGGTTTTGAAGCGATACGCGACCGGTTAATGCTCGAACTTTTTTATGCTACAGGCATGCGACTCTCGGAATTAATAGGTCTCCAGGATTCAAGCATAGACGTTTATGAATGCCAGGTGAAAGTTTTTGGGAAAAGAAACAAAGAAAGAATAATACCGTTTACTAAAAAGCTGAAACAATTAATTGACGATTATTTAACTGCAAGAGGAGAGATAATTAAAAAAGCTCCCGCTTTTTTCGTGACAGATAAAGGCAAAAAATTATATCCTAAATTCGTGTACCGGGTTGTCACTTTAAGGTTAGGAACAGTTACTACACTCGATAAAAAGAGTCCTCATATTCTGCGTCACACGTTTGCCACTCACATGCTTAATAACGGCGCCGATATTGACAGCGTCAAGGAACTGCTTGGTCATGCTAACCTGAGCGCAACTCAGGTCTACACACACAATACAATTGAAAAATTAAAACAAGTCTATAAACAAGCCCATCCAAGGGCATAAATTATCAGGGAGGGATTTCGATGAAAATCAGAGTTCAATCAGTTCATTTTGATGCAGACACTAAATTGCTGCAGTTTATCCAGGAAAAGGTCGACAAGCTCATTCACTTTTATGATAATATTATCGGCGGCGAAGTGGTGCTGAGGCTGGATAAAGCAAGTAATATGGAAAATAAAATCGTCCAGATCGTTATCCAGATTCCCGGAAATGATCTTATCGCAAAAGAAAGATGCAAAACTTTCGAAGAAGCCACTGATCTGTGCGTAGATACCCTGTCGCGACAGATTAAAAGGCATAAAGAAAAGCTTCGCGGAATCTGACAAAATTCATGTAAGAATTCGTAATTTTTTGCTCAACTTCGTTGAGCACGAATCGTTATTGTATTAGCCCTAATATGAGAATTTTAAGCCTGTTCGTTTTACTGTGGATTTTCGTTTCCCAAGCCCCTGCTCAGGAAACGAAAAAATATCCTCTTGTAAAAAAAACAATCATAGGCTACAGGGATACTGTCAGGATGAGCTTTGTCACCGACTCAACCATGTATAGCCAGGGCTGGGATACCTTACCGCAGACAATTTTCTGGAAAGATGTTATTCTGATGCCGAGCGATACATGCGTGATTAACATCGCCTATTGCAGGAAACCGGTCGATAAAATCAACCGCCTCATCTGGATGAATCAGACGGAAGTAGAAAAGGTCTGCTTCAAGGACAGCGTCTGCAAGGTCTATGGCCTCGATAGCGCAACGAACCTGTATATCACAGCCGGAAAGGGTGAATTTTATGAGTTCAAAAAGACGCTGCCTGATATTTATAAATCCATCCGCATATTCGAGAAAAACAATTGCGATCCATGGTATGCACAGGCGATTCTCCTGATCGAAAGTCCGGGTAAAACTAAATCAAAGTCCTACGTCGGCGCCAACGGACCCTTTCAGCTGATGAGGTCCGTCGCCATTAAATACGGATTACACGTTAACAGGAAAGTCGATGAACGGACCAATATTGAAAAGGCCGCACGTGCCGCCACATCACTGATCAATAAATCCTGCATTCCCTACATCAGGAAATTTCTCGACAGCCATGGCGTGTCATACAATGAAACTGATCTTTGGTTCAGGCTCCTGGTGCTGCATGCTTACCACGCCGGCGCAGGAAATGTCGGTTGCGTGATCGACTCCATTAATCCTACAGCCGGCGGAGTGGAACTCATGCAGAAGGTGTGGCAGACCACATGTCGCGGATTTAAAAATGAATCTCAAAACTATTCGCAGATTGCGCTGGCATCCCTGATCAATTTCGATGAGCTGCTGAACCAGGACGGTGATACGGTGTTTCTTATCAGGGGCGACAAATTGCTGAGGGAGTATCACCGGAAAAACGGTAAGCCATGGGATACTTACCAGTATTTGAATTTGTGTATGTCTGCCTATGAATCCGATTTACTCGATGGCATGATACCTTTCGACTATTTCATGAAGAAGATTTCGTTTATCAGGAAAGAATATGCTCACCTGGCAAAAGTTATCACCCGGTCAGAGACCGATATTGCACTTAAGAATTATCCTTCCAGCGAAGAGCACCTGACACAGCTTGCCGGCAACCTTACCAAACGGCAGCGTTACGAGGATGCGATCAGGCTTTTAAAACTTAACCTCGACATTTATCCTGAATCTGTTTCTTCGTACGACAGCATTGCAAAACTATACCTGCTCACCGGTGATAAAAAAAGAGCAGAATTTTACAGCAGCCGGGCCGATGAGAAAAACAAGGAAGGCTTGAAAAACTCCGATTGATATTTTTTCCGGATTAAGTATTTATTCTACTTTTGAAGCCCGTGACTTATTTCACCTGCGATGAGGCTTATCGTTTTATTATTTGCATTCTCGATTTCAATTTCTAATGCTTTCTCACAGATTAAATTGCTTGGAATAAGTAATGATCTTGATTCCGCCACGGAAAACATGCCCTGGATTAATAACCTCAAACCATTGAAAGGCGATGCGTTTAAGGGAGAGTTATTTTCAAGGGCAGATTCTGTGAATCCTTATGGGTTGGGTTATAAGGGTTCATTTCCTTCCGTATGTCTGAACAGGAATTTAACGATTTCAATCGGCGAGTACATCAGGATAATAAATCCTGTGGAAGAAATTGAATTGGTCGTTACCGTCTCGACAGGTGATTCTCTCGTTTATTATCATTCAAAAAATATAACTCCTCCGGCATCCGGAATCAATTCATGGACGGCCGTGCATGAACAGATAAATCTTCCGGCCAGTATTACCGGCGAAAAGTATTCATTAGCAGTTTATCTGTGGAATAAGGAGGCCAGGTTTCCGGTAGATATCGATGATTTAAAAATCAGCTTCGAAGAAATGATCATCCCTTCATTTCTTCCTGCAGGCTTCAGCCGGGACGAAAATGGTTTGCCAATGCAAAAGGTCGCTTCTGATAAAAGTTATTCTTTTTATTATGCCAAAGAAAACGGCAGATTTCTGATCATGGGAACTAATGGTGATACAATAATAAGTTCTCTTGCATTATTTTCAGAATGGAATGACGGTTCAATTTCAGAAAACAAACGTTCATGGAACAAATATCTGTTTTTCAGGAAAGATTCTGCAACGGAGGAAGGACTCTATATTAGACTTACCGCTCAAAACGAGATTTCGACCAGCGAGATTCTAATATTATCAGGATTGAAAGGAAGCATCACGTTTCGCGTTTCATCCAGGTTTACCATGCCTGTTACTCTCATCCGGCAATCTTTCATCACCGGTTACTCCATGCCCGTGACGCAGGTCTATAGAAAAAATACGCTTACGGATTCAACTCATCTTGAAAAGGAATACTGGCTCGACAGAGAAGGGTTCATGATGTCTGATAATAAGAATACTTTTGCATTGTATCATCCGGAAAAAGTGTCTTCCGTTCAGCTGGATGTGATTAACAGGTTTGCATTTTTTAATCTTGATTACAATGCCGACCACCCGCTTTTGCATTTCCCGTTGTTGAACAAGAGTCAGAATAAATTTGTTGACCACTCCACGTCAATTTATAAAACGGATGACCAGGTGAATGCGGTATTTACATTTTATCCTGTAAGCAGGAATTTCAAAATAGTAAAGCAACTTTCGAATCCGTATGGATTTCTTTCTTCGTTTACCTGGACAGAACATGCTGACTATACAAATATGCGTACCCAGAGAGCGGTATATTTTGGTGCCGAAAACATTCAGCGACTCGAAGATGCCACAGGAGGTTTTTTGAAATACAGTATACCTGTTACGAAGAGTATTTTTTATGCGAATCCCGATAAAGTTGACAACAGCGAAAAGGCCGGTTTTATGCCGGGACCGGTTGCAAATTACAGGGAGACCGAAGGATACAGGGATTTTTTAAAACAATTATATGAGTATGGTATTGAAATCTGTCTGCATACGCCGGATCATTTTACATGCAGCAGAAGCCTGCTGTCCGAGGCACTGGATGCAACCAGGAGAGATTTTTCCCCGTCTTCCTGGATCGATCATGGCTATGATAATTCAAAAAAGAGCAACAGGGAAGACCTGGCATGCGACGGCGCCGACAGTACGTCAGAATATTATTCTGCCGATCTGTGGAAAAAGTATGGCATAAAATATTTTTGGAATTCTTTTTTTGAGGATTCGGATATTTACAAGAGCTATAATTTCAATTCTTTTTTTTCTGTTCCTTATTCCGGGTGGGACGATGCTATGCCAACGCCATTATACTGGAAAAACAAGACACGCACGGGAGACATCATTCACTGGAGGACCACGAGTACGATGGATCCGCCTGACGGCTCGCTGTGGCAATATTACTTCAGTGAACAGCGTTTGAATGATGCTGTCAACAATCGTTCCGATGTTATACTTCACTGCTACCCGGCGAGAGTTGATTCAACAACGGGATTCTATTCAGTCAGGGATGGTGTTGTAAATGCTGATGCGGGATTCAACCAGGTGTTATCAAGGCTTTCACAATACCGCGCACAAAAGAAGATCCGGCTTACAACAGTAAGGGAGTTGCTCGATTACAGGAGTTCATCGGAGAAGATCAGCTATGAAATCTTACCGGGAGGCACGGTCAGGATTAAGAATGAGGGTAAGGATGTGGTTCGGGGAATTTCATTTTCTGCTGCAGCGAAAAATGTGAAAGCCGGAAATAAGCAAATCGAAAAAAAAGTTGTTGAAAATGAATTAATATTCTGGTTTGATATTTTTCCCGGAGAAGTAGTGGATATTGATGTAAATAATAATTGATGAGATATAGATGTTTAAGAGGATAAGACGGATTATTTTTAAAATAATAATATGGTTTTTAGGCTTAAGTATTTTTTCTGTCATATTATTTCGTTTTGTGCCGATTCCGATCACTCCATTGATGATTCAAAGATGTATTGAACAGAAGTTCCAGGGTAAAGATGTGAAACTTTCAAAAGACTGGACCCCGCTCGAAGACATCAGCCCGGTAATGCCTCTTGCAGTGATTGCCGCGGAAGATCAGAATTTCGAAGAGCACTTCGGCTTTGATCTGGAAGCAATTAAAAAAGCTGAGAAGTACAACGAAAAGCACAAAGGCAAACGGTTGAAAGGAGCCAGCACCATAACACAGCAGACGGCCAAGAATGTCTTTCTTTGGCCTTCACGCTCATGGATCAGGAAAGGTTTTGAAGTATACTTTACATTTTTAATAGAAATTTTCTGGAGTAAGAGGAGGATCATGGAAGTGTACCTGAACGTCATTGAAACCGGCAATGGAATTTACGGTGTTCAGGCTGCCTCCATGCATTACTATCATAAACCTTCTTCAAAATTGAATATCCATGAAGCTTCGCGGATTGCAGCCATATTGCCGGACCCGCGGAACTGGAATCCTGTCAAGGCATCCCCAAGAGTAATTCGCAAATCCAACCGGATCATACGGTATATGGGCAAATTGAAAAGTGAAAATTTTTAAAGATCTTTTTATTTGATTAGAAGATAACTTTGATTCATCTTTGAGGTTTATTTAGTGCAAGACCTAAAGTTTAAAGCGACCTGCGTGAGTCTGAAAAATTTAAGTGATAGCAAGCAATACATTCTGTTAGTCGCAATCGTTTTATTATCACGACTTCCTTTTCTATTTGACGGTTATGGACTGGATGGTGATTCCTGGTCTGTGGCGATTACGGCAAAACACTGGCATGAAACCGGAGAGTATGAGGCATCCCGGCTGCCGGGGTTCCCGGTTCATGAATACCTTTGTTCAAAGCTCATCGGTTTCGGTGCGGTCGGACTGAATTCCCTCTCGGCAATTTTCAGTGCGGTTGCAGTTTTATTTTTTGCGATGATACTTAGGACGCTTCGATTCAGGTATGCATTTCTTGCATCGTTAACCTTTTCGATGGTACCAGTTTTTTTTATTCACAGTACCACTACGATCGATTATGTAATCGCCATTTCATTTATCCTTGGCGGGATGTATTTTCTGCTGAAGAACAGAATTATAACTGCAGGTGTATTCATCGGATTGGCAATTGGAACGAGAATAACTTCAGGCGCCATGCTTGTTTCGCTGTCAATTCTGCTTGCGGAAAGTGATGGATTGAAGAATAACACGAAACGGATTTTGAGATTAATTGTGCCGGCGATATTGACAGGAGTCCTTCTTTATGTTCCTCTCCTGTCAAAATACGGAACTGATTTTTTTACGTATTACAATGTGCCATATCCATCGATCCCCAAGGTGTTGTATAAATTCTCTTTCGAAGTGTGGGGAGTAATCGGATTTCTTGGAATATTGATATCAACCGGTTTGTTGTTTCTTCCCGACCGTATTACGGCAAAGAAATTTTTATTTCCAAGATCGGTGAATGAGAAGTTTGTAGTCTCCTGGCTTGTGGCGATAGATCTTTATATAATAGCTTTTCTAAAGCTTCCGATGGAAAGCGGCTACCTGATTCCGATAATTCCTTTTATCATTCTGATCTTTGGAAAATACCTGTTTAACAAGGCATTTGTTTTTTTATGTGCAATGTTAATTTTATCTTCTTTCGCCTGTACAATTTCACCGGTGGAAAGGTTTGATGCGGTCACTCCTTCGAAAGTATCTTACCAGTTTAATGCAGCTGGGGAGAAACTCAACTTTGATGTTTTACAGGGACCGCTGTTGTCATACAAATGCAGGAGAGAAAACGGTATTAAATTTGTCGATGACCTGCTTGCTTCTTCCGATACGATTAGTGTAAAGTCAGTGATTGTAGCCGGTCGGTGGTATAACCAGATGTTTATGCAGTCAGGCGATACAGGTAAATTAAAATTTTCATTGCGCTCTTACCTGAAGGAAGAAGAAGCCGTTTATTTTTACGCGAAGGGATATACGATATATTATCTCCCGAAGCAGGACTATTATAATAAAGTGATGAAGAATGTGGATCTGGAAATTTATCGTGCCGTGCCTTACATCAGGGAGAATGAATTTTTGAAATATTAGATTCCAAATCCGAAACCGATCCTGAAGAGAGGATTTGCATAAGGGGAATAGGTTGAATTATTAATATTCCAGAGAATCAGAAAGTCCATAGAGCTTCTGCTGCCAATCATTTGTCTGTATCCTCCGCCGAGGAAGATACTGGTGACATTTTGCCTTGTATAGTAAATGTTGTAAGGTGGTTCAGGAACTTCCATGTTCAGGATTTCATATTCGGCATGTAAGAAAAGGTTATCGAAGACAATATATCGCATGAAAGGTCCTCCGCCGTAAAGGTTGGACGAGTAGTTATAATACACATCGTTGATCTTATAATAGATGTATTTTATTCCGAGACCTGCCGAAAGTTTTGGAGTAATGTAATACCCTGCAACGGGTGCGATTTCAATATAAGTTTGCGTTCCGAATTGCAGTCCGAAAGTTCCGCCAAAAAACATCCGGTCGATGAATCGTTCCGAAGGCGGATTCTGATCTCTCTCGATCAAAGGCAATTGAGCGTAGGCAGACACAAGAGAAAATAAAATTATGCAGATGGATAATAAGTTCTTTTTCATAGATAGCCACTGTAAATGTAAAAATAATAGTGTCTATTTATAAAATATTATTTTACTTGCTTTGATTTTAAAAAAGCAGATATGAATATAGTGATTTCCGGTGCGAGTCGTGGAATAGGTTTTGAGACAGCCCGGCGTTTCTCGGAGAGTGGAGAGCACAGGATATTCGTTTTGAGCAGGGATGAAAACGGTTTAAAGAAGCTGGCTGAAACGGCATCGGGAGTGAAAAATATTATTGTTGTTCCGTGTGATTTGGAAGAAGAAAAATCTGTTCTCGCAGCAGTTTTAAAAATTAAGGAAAAGGTGTCGGGAGTTGATGTGCTGATCAATAATTCGGGGAGGCTGGTGAATAAGCCATTCATGGAACTGACTGATGAGGATTGGAAACACGTGTATGGAGTGAATGTATTTGGAGTAGTAAGGCTGACGAGGGCATTGATGCCGTTGCTGTTGAAGGGCAATATATCAGGTAATGGAAAAATAAAATCGCATGTAGTGAATATCTCATCGATGGGAGGAGTGCAGGGGAGTATGAAATTCAGGGGGCTGTCAGCATACAGTTCCAGTAAGGGAGCGTTGATTACACTAACAGAATGTTTGTCGGAAGAGATGAGAGAAGAAGGAGTGAGGGTGAATTGTGTGGCATTGGGATCGGTGGAGACAGAGATGTTCAGGGAAGCATTTCCGGGTATGGGAGCATCGATGAGTGTCGGTGAGGTTTCGGGATGGTTGACAGAATTTGCTTTGAGCGGATATAAATTTTTTAACGGGAAAATAATACCGGTATCGACGTCGACGCCCTAGGGGAGGGGCTTTGAGGGAGGTACGGATTCGGTATGGAAAGAAGGGTTTGAATTGGTTACTGGATCTTTAGGATTTTGTTAATAATTTCTTTCCTACTTTGTTTTGTAATTGTTGAATTGTTGTTACATTTGCACCCCGATTAAAGTTCATTATTCTTATTTATTTCGACGAAAAGGGGGAAATGCGGTGGAGTTGGGGAGTTGTAAAGATTTCCTGATTGATTTAGTGGGGATTATGAAATAAATAATTTTTTTTTGCAGGTTATATTGTGTTTGATAAAACCTTTATTACCTTTGCAGCCCTTTAAAAAAGTAAATATTGACGACTCAACGGAGTTGGATAGATATAACGTTCTTTGAAGAATTGAATAGGAAATAACAAGCCCTGAATACCGTCAATTTTAATTGACAAATATTTTGAGTAGCAAATCCTGACAGAGTTTTAAGAATCAACTTTACTATGGAGAGTTTGATCCTGGCTCAGGATTAACGCTAGCGGCAGGCCTAATACATGCAAGTCGAACGGCAGCACGGGTAGCAATACCTGGTGGCGAGTGGCGCACGGGTGCGTAACGCGTATGCAATCTACCTATAACTGGGGAATAGCCTTCCGAAAGGAAGATTAATACCGCATAATATCACGAAGCGGCATCGTTTTGTGATCAAATCTCCGGAGGTTATAGATGAGCATGCGTGACATTAGCTAGTTGGTGAGGTAACGGCCCACCAAGGCTACGATGTCTAGGGGGTCTGAGAGGATGATCCCCCACACTGGTACTGAGACACGGACCAGACTCCTACGGGAGGCAGCAGTAAGGAATATTGGACAATGGCCGCAAGGCTGATCCAGCCATGCCGCGTGCAGGATGAAGGTGCTCTGCATTGTAAACTGCTTTTGTTTGGGAATAAACCCCTCTACGTGTAGAGGGCTGAATGTACCAAAAGAATAAGGGACGGCTAACTTCGTGCCAGCAGCCGCGGTAATACGAAGGTCCC